>CAVYPD010000068.1:0-29941 GCA_963770275.1 uncultured Alphaproteobacteria bacterium | reverse complement strand
AGGCACTCAGCATGAGGCCAAGAACCGCGCCAGCGAAGGCGCCGACGATCGCGCCGGACCAAGTCTTGCCAGGTGAAACACTCGGCCAAAGCCTAGGCCCTCCAATCGACCGCCCAGCAAAATAGGCCGCGACATCCGCTCCCCAAACGACTGCGAAGATCCATAAAATCGCGGCCAAGCCGTAGCTTGGACTGATTCTCAGCAGCGTGACGCTAGCGACGAGCGCGCCGGCATAGAGCACGCCGATCCCCGCCCACGTCCCGGTCCCCCGTCCAGCCAGCCAGCCGACGGCGGCCGCGCCGAGAATGAGCCCCGCGATCACGCCCAGAATGGAATTGTGCAGCGCGAACAACGCAGCCAGCGCGATAAAAAGACCACCGAGCGCCACCCGCTCGGCGAGCCGAGCGCCGCCGATCAGGCGTTGCCACTCCCACAGGACGACCACGGCTGCAAGCCACCAGAAAGCGGCGAAAATGAAGCCGCCGATCCATGCGGTCGCGAGCGCCAATCCTCCCATAGCCACAGCGGCGGCAACGCGCGGCTTCAAATCCGGACCGAAGCGCCTCCGCGGCGCCGCTCGAACCGCCGGATCCCCACCGCTTACCGCCACGCGCCCGTCCTCACGACGCCGACTTGACCGCGGCGGGTTCGATAACAGCGCCAAAACGACGTTCCCGCGCCGCGTATTGGTCGAGCGCGGAGAGGAAGGCCGCGTCATCGAAATCAGGCCACAGGACGGGCAGGAACACGAGTTCAGCGTAGGCCGCCTGCCAGAGCAAGAAGTTCGAAAGCCGCATCTCGCCTGAGGTGCGAATGATGAGATCGGGATCGGGTAGGCCAGCCGTGTCGAGCCGCTCGGCCAATTCGTCCGGGCCGATCGACCGCGCGTCGAGACGCCCATCGCGAACGTCGATGGCCAAACGACGCGCCGCGTCGAAGATTTCCTGGCGTCCGCCGTAGTTGAAAGCCACAGTCAGCGTGAGCCCGCGATTGTCGGCGGTGAGCATTTCGGCCTCGACAATGAGGGCGATAATGTCGGGCTTGAGATTATCGCGTTGGCCTATGACCCTGACCCTAACCCCATTGGCGTTGAGTTCCGCGAGATCCTCGCGAATGAAGCGCTTGAGGAGACCCATCAGCATCGCCACCTCCTCCGGAGGGCGGCTCCAGTTCTCCGAGGAAAAGCTATAGACCGTCAGGAACTGCACGCCGCGCTCGATGGCCGAGCGAACGACCCGGCGCACCGCCTCGACCCCGCGCCGATGACCCTCGAAGCGCGGCAGACCGCGCGACTGAGCCCAACGGCCGTTGCCGTCCATGATGATGGCGACATGGGCCGGTGTCCGAGCCGAACAGGGAGGGGAGCGATGGTGATGCATGATGGCCTCGGACAAAGACGGCGATCGCCTAGACCTGCATGATCTCCTTTTCTTTCGCGGCCAGAGAGGAGTTCGATCTCCTCAATCGCTTGATCGGTCGCCTTCTGCACCTCCGCCGCATGGCGCTTTTCATCGTCCTCGCTAATGGCGTGCTCCTTCAACAGCTTCTTGAGGATATCAATTCCGTCCCGACGCACATGCCGGACCGCGACACGCGCGTCCTCGCTATATTTGTGGGCGATTTTGGCCATCTCTTTGCGCCGCTGCTCGTTCAGTTCAGGAATGCGAATGCGCAGAACGGAGCCCTCGATCGTCGGACTGAGACCAAGGTTGGCGTCCCGGATCGCCTTGTCGACCGCCTGCACCATGCTCTTGTCCCATACCGAGACCGAGAGCGCACGCGACTCGGGTACAGTGATTGAGGCAACCTGATTGATCGGTTGCCGCTGGCCGTAAGCCTCCACTTGCACAGGCTCAAGTAGGCTCGCGCTGGCCCGGCCAGTGCGCAGGCCGCCCAATTCATGCTTGAGCGACGCGTGCGCCACCTGCATGCGGCGTTTGACTTCGGCCAGGTCGAATTGAGGCAGTTGCGCCATTTCCATCACACGAACTAGAAGGCCGCCGCGCGGGGCGAACAAGACGGCCTAAAGCGAGTTTGCGACAGTGTTCGCCCGTCGCCCCCTTACCATAGCTTTATCTCACTAACAGCGTCCAAAGAAGGGCGCGATATCATCGGCGCCCTAACAAGACTACCGGGAAGTTCTACGCCGGCGTCAACCTGCCTAGGGCGCGGCGCCGGACGGCTCCGTCACTAACGTCGGCTTGGCGAGCTTCGCCGCTTCCGCCATTGCGGCGAGCGCAGCCTGGCCTTGAGGCTGGATCAGTCCCGCCGACATGATCAGTTTCGCGGCCTCGTCGGCGGAAATCGGCAACTCGATGACCTGGTCGGCCGGGATATAGAAGAAGTATCCAGTGGTGGGATTGGGCGTGCAGGGCATGAAGGCGGAGATCATCGGCTTCCTCTCCGGCAACGCGCTGGCGACGATCTCGGGCGGAGCCGAAGAGATGAAGACGATTGACCAGCTGCCGGGAACCGGAAATTGGACCAGCCCGACCTTGCGGAACTGGCTGCCGGACTGGCTGAAGATGGTTTCGAAGACCTGCTTCAAGCCCTTGTGGACGCCGCGAACCAGCGGCGTGCGATCAAGAATCGCTTCGCCAAGCCGCACCAGCCAACGGCCGATGAAATTGGCGGTCAGGAACCCGAGCAAAGTGAGCCCGACAATCGCAATGAGGACGCCAAAGCCTGGGACATGGAACGGCAGATAGCCGTCCGGAGACAGGATGTTCGGCAGCCAGGGCCTCACCCAGTTGTCGATCGTATCGACGACCCACCAGGCGATATAGGCGGTGACCGCGATCGGACCGAACACGATGAGCCCGGTGAAGAACCAGGAGCGAAGCCGCTGGCTGAAGGAACGGTGGAACGGCGGCGGGAAAGGATCGGTCACGGGGATCTCAGCGCGTTGCGCATCGACAGGATGCCGACTCGCCTGTGCGGTTGCAAGACAAATGCCAAGCGGGCGCTTGCGCGCCCTTCGAGGAGCTCGATAAGAGCTAATAAACGCCAATAAATGCCAATAAAGGCGAATAAACGTTAGTAAAATAGCTAGCGTTTACTAGCGTTTATTTTTCCGAATCGGGACTTTTCAATGGGTTACGAGCGATTCAACTAAAAAATTCTACCGTTTCCCGCCGTCTGCGACTCGCCTCGCGCCAATCCCCGTCCTTCTCCTCGCCCAGCGCCGGCCGCCTTGCTTTTTGTAAAGAGGGTCGAGCAGAAACATATATAGCATGGATTTCCCTTTTTAGGAAGGACATTGCATTCGTCGATTCGCGGCCGGAACCCTTCACCCTTCGTCCGCGGATCCGAGGCCCTCGCAGGAACGGCCGAAGGCGGAAAGCGCATCCTCCAGGTAGTCCGGCAAGAACTCCATCTCGAGGAGGTATTTCCAGGTCGGGCCCTCGGCTCGCTCCTTTGCTTGCGCGACGGCGATTTTCCATTCCTCGGGCTGGAAATCGTCCCGTCCGATCCAGGCGAGCGCGACGACCGCCGCCGCTTCGTCGACGTCCAGATCCTTGATGAACTCGATCAGTTCGCGGCGGATCGAGGGACCAGCAGTCTCGGTCAGCATCACCCGCTCGTCGTCGTCCGCGGGGTTCGAGTTGTCCGCCTCGGCGCCGACCTCTTCGCCCACATATTCGCGTGATTTTTCAATGATGAAGCACACTTTTGCCAGATCGATCTCCGGCATCGGACGTTCGCTCTCGTTGATTTTGCGCATGAAGGTCCTCCTGCCCTGACTTGCCGCCCTGACTTGGCCCTGCTGAACCCGTGGCGTGGTCCAATCGTTCCTGTTTAGCAAATTCCGTTGGCGCCAATTGCTTCAGGTTCGCGTGATGGCGGCCTTTTTCTCGTCGCGCCCGCGTCTACGCCCGTTGCGGCAAAAATGGGTCCGCTCTAAGTTCCGTGAATGGAATGTGTTGGCGCCGATTCCGCAGCAATGAAACTAACCTACAAGATCATCGGCCACAAGACCGGTGATCTACTCGAAATACTGAGGCAATTTGCCCTCGAGATTGGCGTTGATCATATCGCTTATGTTCGTATGGGATCGAATAAGAGCTTGGACTCCAGCCTTTTTGCGTCCTATGTTACGTACCCTAAGGAGTGGCAGCGGCGATATTTCCTTAAGCAGTACTTTTTGACGGATCCTATCCTACGATATGGAATGAATACGCCGTTAGATCATTTCGACTGGGCGGATGTAGACGAGGGAAGTCCCGCCATCAGAGACTTTTTCTTCGACGCCGCTAGACACAAGGTGGGCAGCAACGGAATTTCGATTCTTGTTCGAAATCGGAAAAATAGCTACGCCATCATATCATTTACGAGCGACATGGCCAAAGAAGACTGGCAGGAGTTCAAAAGCATAAACCTAGGTCAGCTTTGTCACGCATCTGCATTGATTGATTCAGCGGCGATGACCGGCTCCAAGCTCCCGGAGATTTCAGATGTCAATCTTTCGCTTCGCGAAGAGCAGTGTCTTATATGGGCGGCGCGAGGAAAAACATACGAGGAAATCGGCGAAATAACGGCTCTAAGTTATTATAGTGTCAGAAGTCATTTGGATATCGCGCGCCATAAGCTCCACGGGACCAATTTGACAAACGCAGTCGCTATAGCGCTTGCGCAAGGCGTCATTCCGCCAATCGCTCTAAGAGAGCCGCTCTAGGCTGGACTTCATGGCTCCGGCTTTATTGAACGGTCGCGCGTTCTGCGGGAGCTTGGACTAATTCCTTGACCGCTCGCTCGGCGTCCAATTCGCGTTCCTTGCCTTCAACGCCTGGAGAACGTCTTCGGCCACGGACCAAACGTCCGGCGGTAAGTCGTATTCAAGCTCGAGACGAGCGAGCACCTCACCAAAGCCTTCGGCTATGGTCGATTCTTCGGGCTCGATTCCTTCATCGAGAAGAGACGAGTGTAACGTCAGACCTACCATAAGCCAATCTCGCCAAGATGCCTGCCAGATGCAATTGAAGGTCGCACCAAAATTGACGGTCCGAAGCTATAATAGAGATTATTGCCAAATATCTCGCGTCATATAGATAATTATTACACAAACTCCCAATTTTAACACATAATTTAGCGATATTAGACCAAATAGGTTCCTCAATTACGATGAATATCATGATCAGTCTGGCTTACTAGTCAACATCTCTGAACAATCCGGAAAATAAACTACATAAATACATTAGGCGGCCGAAGCGTCGCTGACAATACGCAAATGTGCTTAGAACAAAAAGTGATCAAAGCTCACTTCGCCCATGGTCGTTATCACTCGCGCTTCTCAGGAATGGCGATGAATTGCGTTCCCTCACGCCTTCGGTTACCGAATAAGCGCATCGGAGGGATGTTTTGGTGGGCCTCGGCCGCCGGAAATTTGCGCTTGGGACGCGGCGCGGGAGACGGGGCGCGATCGGACGGCGCTCGCCCTGGACCGCGTTTCTCGTCGCGCTTTCGCTTGTCGTTCAGCTTTTCGCCGCTGCGACACCGCCGGCGATAGCCGCGCCCGCTTTCGCCGGCGCCGATGACGCGGCGATCGCCGCCGAGCTTAAGGCGCTCTTTGGCGATACCGCCCAACTCTGCGTCCAAGTCAACGACGACAAGGCTCCGGCCAAGCACGCGCCGTCCAGCCATTGCTGCGATCAGTGCCCGCTCTGCCGCTTTGCCGCGCAAGCGGTAGCGTTTGTTTCGCCTGATCTGTCCGCCCTGCCGGAGCGGCTCCCGACCGACGCGCACGCCATCGGCGCGCCGCCTGGTCAGCACGGTCTCCCCGCATATCCCGCCCAGCCAAATCCGGCCCGAGCCCCTCCCCTCGCAGTCTGACGGTTATCCGCCACGCGCTCCTTCCGGCGCGCGCTCGCATTCCTTCAGACTCGAGAATTCCTTATGCCAACCCTTAAAATCCCTTCGACCGCGGGCGCCCTTGCGGGCGCGGCCGCAGTCGTGTGGCTCACACCTGCCTATCCTCACGCCGTCTGCGGCAACCGCATCTTTCCTTCAACGCAGGCGATCGATGATCCTGGCGTCACCGATGAACTCACCCTCCCCTCGGTCACTTGGCTGCCGAAGAACTCGGACGGCGTGCAGGAACTCGATATTGGCGCGGAATGGGCGAAGACCATCTTTCCCAACTTCGCGATTTCGGCCGGCGGTGGCTCAACCTGGCTACACCCTGGCGGCTATGGCTGGGACGCGCTCGACACGGAAGCGAAATATCAGTTCATGTGCATTCCGCAGCTCGAGCTCATGGCCTCGGCGGGCTTCGACGTCGAGTGGGGCGGGAGCGCGACAGGCTCGCAGGTCGGTGAGCCCAACATGTATTCGCCGGTGCTCGATGTCGGCCTGGGCTTCGGCGCCCTGCCCACGAGCATGAACTTCCTTCGGCCTTTCGCGGTCACTGGGGAGGTCAGCACGACGACGCCGGGACAAGCGGCGTGGGGCGAGGAAATGTTCCCCACAACGTTCAACTGGGGTTTCTCACTGCAATACAGCCTGCCCTATTACAATGCGAACGTCGGCGAGATTGGCGCCGACTTCTTCAAGCATCTCATTCCAACCGTCGAGTTCGCTTTCTCCACCCCGACTGCCCACGCCGAAGAAGGGACCTGGGGGACGACCGGAACGATCCAGCCGGGCGTCGTCTACATGGCGGACAAATGGCAGATCGCCGTTGAAGCCGTGATCCCGGTCAACGGCGCGAGCGGTCACGGCGCTGGCGTCGTGGCCAGCCTCGATCTCTTCCTTGACGATATCTTCCCCAACTCGATCGGCAAACCAATCTTCCCGCAAACCCTGCCGATGTTCACAGGAGCGCGATAATGACCCGCATTTCGATGACGACGATCGCCGCTTCGCTCGCGCTGATCTGCGCGGCGACAACCGCCTTCGCCCACGCCCAGCTCGAGAAGGCGACGCCGCCCGTCGGCGGCACGGTCGCCTCGGCGAGCGAGATTCGTCTCAATTTCAGCGAGGGCGTCGAGCCGAAATTTTCGAAGGTCTCGCTGACCGGTCCCGACGGCGCCGTGCCTCTCGGGGCGGCGAAAACGGAATCCGGCAATCAGGCCGTCCTGATCGTGCCGATCTCCAAACCCTTGTCGGCTGGCGCTTATAAAGTGCACTGGCAGGCCGTCTCGGTCGACACGCATCACACCCAGGGAACCTTTGAATTCACCGTGAAGCCATGACCGCCGCCTCGAGGCCAACGGCAACAAAGGACAGACAATGAGACATTCTCTTTTCACTTTGGCGCTGGCGCTCGCCCTCAGCGCCGCGCCCGCGCTGGCGCAGGAATTCAAGGCCGGCGATATCGTGATTGAAAAGCCGTGGGCGCGCGCGACGCCGAAAGGGGCTGAGGTGGGCAGCGGCTATTTGACGATCCAAAACAAGGGCGCGGAGCCCGACCGGCTGACCGGAGGAACGGCGGATTTCGCGACCGTCGAGATCCATCAGATGTCGTCCGAGAACGGCGTGTCGCAGATGCGCGAACTTAAGGACGGACTGAACATTCCGGCCAAGGGTTCGGTCGAACTTTCACCTGGCGGCTATCACTTCATGTTCACCCATCTGACTCACCCCTTGACGAAGGGCGAGAGCGTCAAAGCGACGCTCAATTTCGAACATGCTGGCGCGATCGAAGTCGAGTTCAGCGTCATGGGGATTGGCGCCTCGGGAACGGGTGGAAGCAGCGGCGCCATGAAAGGCATGAAAATGTGAGGTCGCGTGCGGCTGCGAGCGACTGAGGGCGCCCATGATCCCGCTCGCCGTCTGCCGCTTCGCCCACTTCCTGGCGGCCATGCTGGCGTTCGGCATGAGCGCGTATCTTTGGGCGTATGCGCCGGAACGGCTGAGGCTTTCGCTCTCACCGGTCGTGCGCCGCCTTGCGCTCGTCGCCAGCCTCGTCGCGCTCATCACGTGCGATCGCATGGCTTGCGCTCGAGTCCGCCTCGATGGCCGACGACTGGAGCGCCGCGATCGATCCGGGCGCGATCGGCGCGGTGCTCACCGACACCGCCTTCGGCCATGCTGTGGGCGGCGCATCTCGTCCTGGCGGCCGCGCTGGTTGCTGTCGTCGCCTTCGGCCCGAGCGCCCGATGGGCTGCGACGTCGCTCGTGTCTGCGGCGCTGCTGGCGAGCCTCGGCCTCGTCGGCCACGCCGCGATGCAGACCGGCGCCGAGGGCGCTCTTGCATCGCGCGAACCACGCTGTCCATCTCATGGCCGCGGGCGCGTGGATCGGCGGCCTCGTTCCGTTCGTGATGTGCCTTCGCGCTTATGAGCGCGACGATCTGCGCAAAGACGCGGTGCGGGCGATGGCTGGCTTTTCCTTCTGGGGCCAACTCATCGTCGCGGCGATCGTGCTCACAGGCGTCGTCAATATCGCGTTGACGTCTCATCACCCCCCGCTCCCGCCGACAACGCCCTACCGCGCGCTACTGGTCGCCAAACTCGTCATCGTCGCGACCATGATCCTGCTCGCGCTCTTCAATCGCTTTGTTCTCGCGCCGCGACTCAAGGCGAGCGCCAACGCACTCGCCACACTGCGCGCCACGAGCCTCGCCGAAATCGCACTCGGCTGCATCGTCATCGCGCTGGTCAGCGTGTTTGCGCTCTTCGATCCAGCGTGAAGCCAGGCGCCAGCCGTGCCTCGCAGCATCCGCGGTGATCTGAAGGGCGGTAGGAAGAAACCCCATTGTGCTGCGAACGTCTGCGGCCTCAGAATCCTGGGTTCGCCTGAACTCTTTTATCCCCACAACTCTGATGTCGTGTGATCGCGATCACTATTCCCTCCGCGCTAACCGCATAGTGGTACATTAGGAGAGCTAAATGCGTTGGCGCTTGAGCTGGGGGCGACGACAGGCGGGGACTTCGCGGGTGCGGACGGGAGGGGCGGATGAAGGCGCATATTGTCGGCGGCGGATTTGCGGGACTGGCGGCGGCGGCGTTACTCATCCGGAACGCTGACATGTCCGGTCCGGACATTACGATCTACGAGGCAGACGAGAAGCTTGGCGGCGGGTTCTTTTTGGATGGCGATGCGAAGAGCGGCTACAACCTGCCTGGCTCGATCTTCGATAGGGAGTTCCGCTGCGCTCTGGATCTGCTCGGAAAGATCCCCACTCAAGCTTACTCCAATATCAATGTTGCAGAGCAATTCCTCACTTTCAATAAAGAACACCCGTTTGTCGACCAAACCCATATCGTCGATCGGAACCTCCGCCGCATGCATGACCAGCGGTATGGGCTGAACCTTGGCGACGGCCTCCGTCTCGCGAAGCTTTCGCTCACCCGCGAAGCGTCGTTGGACGGTCAGCTCATTAAAGACTGGTTTTCCCCAAGGTTCTTCGCAGACGGAATTTTGGTTGCTCTGGTCGACGCTGATGGGTTCGCTGCCACAGCACACCATCATCGAGTTCCGGCGGTACCTGAACCGCTTCGTCTATTTGTTTCCCGACCTGTCGACCATGGCAAATGTTCTGCGTTCGCAATTCAACCAGCATGAAGCCTTCGTCGAACCGCTGGTCGCTTGGCTTGAAGGGAAGCAGGTGAACTTCGTGAAGGGCGCCTTCGTCAGCGACATCGAGTTCACCGAATCACCTGGCCGCATGACCGTCAATCGACTTAAATACGAACGCGGAGGCGCTTCGACGTCGGTCGACGTCGCCTCGAACGACATCGTGTTCGTGACCACCGGCTCGCAAGCCGCCGATCTCTCGGCTGGAACGATGGACACGCCACCGGGGCCGCCGCCTAACCCCGGGCGGTCATGGGCGCTGTGGAAGAAGTTGGCCGAGAAGCACAAAGGCTTCGGCAATCCGGATGCATTCTTTGGCGACGACCGGATCGCCGATTCGCGCTGGGTGACGTTCACCGTGACCACGACCGGCACGGAATTCCTCGATGAGATCACCAACCTGACCCACAGCGGCCCGGGAAGCGGCGGGCTCCTGACTTTGAAGGATTCGAACTGGGTGATCTCGCTGTCGATCTTCGAGCAGCCTGAAGTCCTCAGCCAGCCGCCAGGTACATTTGTCTGGTGGGGCTATGGGCTCTTTCCGGAGAAAGCAGGCAACCTCTATCCAAAGCCCATGTATCAATGCACAGGCGAGGAGATACTGAGGGAATTGCTGCAACATCTCGGTCTGAAGAAAGGGGAGTCGAAGACGGAAGAGATCGTACGCACGTCGATCTGCATTCCCTGCAACATGCCCTACGTGAACAACATCTGGCTGCCCCGCAAGCGTGGCGACAGGCCGCCCGTGGTTCCGGAGGGCGTGACCAATCTTGGGCCTCCTGGGTCAGTACGTCGAGCTTGAACGGGACATCGCGTTCACGTTTGAATACTCCACGCGCACGGCCTGGGAAGCGATTTATCGCCTGCTCAAGCGCGGTCCCGCCCCTCCGGATGTCTATCAGGGCCAGTACGATCTGAAGGGCGTGTGGGCGGCTACGAAAGTGTTTCTGGGTCTGACGACGACCTAGGAGGCGGCCAAAAACTTACAGACAACGGATATCGCCCTGCGCGTTCAGCGATGTCCGATGCCGCCTTGCCCGAAGGCCGCCCCGCCTTGGAAAGCCCCGCCCCCTCCAACGCCATGAAACCCTCCCCCAGCAAAACCTGGCGACGCTGGCGCGCCGATGTGCGGGGCTCCCATCCCGCCGCCGGCATGGAAGGTCCCGACGCCCGCAAAACCTGGGGAGGCAGGCGCGCCGATGTGTGGGGCTCCCGTCCCGCCGCCGGCATGGAAGGTTCCGACGCCGGCAAAACCTGGGGAGGCTGGCGCGCCGATGTGGACACCGGTGGCCCCGCCAAGCCCATGCAAACCACCGCCTCCAGCAAAGCCGGGCGAGACAGGCGCGCCGATGTGGGGAACTCCGGAGCCGTGAAACTGATGAAAATTCCCGCCCCCAAGGCCGCCATGGAATCCGCCGCCGGCAAACCCGGGGGAGACGGTCGCGGCGCCGGCGTGGAGACCGGGCGACGTGCGAACGCCGGCTGCGCCAAATTGACGAAACCGTGGACCGCCGCCGACGGCCGGAGCGCCCACACCACCGCGCAGACCGGGGGACGGGACGCCGACGCCGAGGCGGCGGGACGGCGCGCCGGGATAAATAGGGTTTTGGCGCCCGGGGATGCGTAACGATGACGGCGTGGCGATGATTGCGCCGGAGCGCAGGGGCGGACCGGGCCCACAAAGCCCAGGCCATTGTTCCACTCATTGCCGCACGGATAGTAGCCCGGGCCGTTCGAGCCATTGTCGTACCAGCAATCGCCGCCGTACTGGACTGTTTGGACGAGCGATGAACGGCCGAATGAGGAAAGAGCGCCGCCGCCGCTATCGCCGACGCCCGCCTCGGCGCTACCGGCTAGAGGCGCCAAGAGCGCCAAAGGTGCAAGAATGCGCAAAGTCCAGCGAAACATGACTCATTGTCCACGAAAGGAAGACTATGCCGCCAATGGCGCCAGCAAAATCAATAAGAAGCGATTATCCCTTCAGTTGGACGCCATTGTTCGATCGTCAACGTCAGTTGACGAAAAGGTGATCCAAAACAATCGAGCGCCGCTTTTAACGCGCGTCACCCTTTCTTGTGTCGGTTCCGAAACGCCTTCCCCCATCCGGGCCTGACCTCCTGGCGGCCGCGCGCGACTGCAAGCGCGTCGGCCTCGACCGACTTGGTGATCACCGACCCGGAGCCGATATAAGCGCCGTCCCCGATCGTCACTGGCGCGACGAGAGCGGAGTTCGAGCCTATGAAGGCGCCCGCGCCGATGTCGGTCCGATTCTTGGCGAAGCCGTCGTAATTGCAGGTGATGGTTCCGGCGCCGATGTTCGCCTTCGCGCCGACGCGCGCATCGCCGATATAGGTCAAATGGTTGACCTTGGCGCCCTCCTCGATCGTCGACTGCTTGATCTCAACGAAATTGCCGATTCTGGCGTTGACCGCGATGTCCGCTCCCGGCCTGAGGCGCGCGTACGGCCCGATGATCGCGCCGCCCGCCACCCGCGCCCCCTCGAGATGTGAGAAGGCGCGGATCACCGCGCCATCTTCGATGCTGCATCCGGGCCCGATCACGACATGGGGCTCGATGAGAACGTCGCGGCCAATCCTGGCGTCAAACGACAGAAACACGGTTTCGGGGGCAGTCAGCGTCGCGCCCGCGGCCATGGCGCGCCGGCGCAGGCCGATCCTGTAGCGCCGCTTCGGCGGCGGCGAGCTGCGCCCGGTCGTTGACGCCCATGACCTCCGTCTCTTTTGCGAGCAGCGCCTTAGCCACGAGGCCCCGGGCGTGGGCGATTTCGACGATGTCGGTGAGGTAATATTCGTTCTGCGCGTTTGTCGGCTTGACCGCGTCGAGAAGGCTCAGCGCTTCAGCGCCGCCAAAGGCGATCGGCCCGGCGTTGCATAAGCGTGAGCCGCGCTCTTCGGCGCTCGCATCCTTGTGCTCCCGGATTGCGATCAAGCGCCCGTCACGCTCAATGAGGCGGCCGTAGCCGGTTGGATCGGCGGCCTCGAATCCCAGCGCCACAACGTCCGCGCCCGAAGCGAGCGCTGCCCGCATCGCCCCCAGCGTCGAGGCCTCGATCAGCGGCGTGTCGGCATAGAGGACGAGAATGTCGTCATAACCGCGCTCAATCTGATAACGCGCCGCCAGAACGGCGTCGGCGGTGCCCCGACGCTCATGCTGGACGGCGATTTTCGCGTCCGGCGCGGCTCTCAAAGCTTCCGCTGCGACCCGGTCAGCAGTTCGGTCCGACGACGACCGCGACGTCGCCCGTCGCCCCCTCGCGGACGGTTGAAAGGACGTGGGCGAGCATCGAGCGGCCCGCAAGCTCGTGCAGTACTTTGGGCCGGGCCGAGCGCATGCGGACACCCTCGCCGGCGGCAAGCACAATGGTCAGACAGCGGCGGGCGTTGGCGCTCATGGGGACGTCTGTTCTCCGTCGACGGGCGTTGGCGAAAGGAAGCTCGGCGGCTGCGAATCCCTTAGCTCGCTCGGAGCGCCACTATCGCCGCGGGCGAGCCCGGTTTCCAGCCCCAACGCCACCTGCATCGACGCGATTTTACGATGGCGACAAAAAGCGTCTCGCTGCGCCGCAAAAAACGATATACAACTCGGGGGCCTGGAACGGAACGTGCTTAGTTGCGGTGCGTTGTTTTCCTTACGGGCTTATTTTTCATTTTGGCTGGGAGCAACGTCGTGTCGGGTCGTCCATGCGCGGCCTAGTTCCGGCGAACGAATGACGAATACGATGACGGACAGGCAGCGTCGCGAATTCTTACAGCTGGCCGTCGGGGGCGCGCTTGCGGCTTCGCTGACGCCGTCGAGCTCAACGCCGGTCGTCGCCGAGCCGCTAGCCCAGCCTGTTCCCTTCGCCGGCGACACGGTGCTGAAAATGGCCGTCGGAACTGGCGTCGAAGCCTTTCAAGGCGCCCGAGGCGCCGCCGCTGCCGAGCGTCTTTTCAGGGCTCACTTTCGAGCAATACGCGGCGATCCGACGCGTTCCGGGGACCGCGATCTGGAGCGATCAGAAACTTGGCTTTTCCCTCGAGCCGCTGCATCGTGGCTTCGTTTACACGACGCCGATCGGGATCAACATCGTCGAGAACGGCATGGCGGAGAAGGTGATTTACGACGCCGCCAATTTCGACTTCGGGCCGTTGAAGCCTCCGGCTCCGCTCGGCGACCTTGGCTTTTCCGGTTTGCGCATTCTCAAGTCCTCGGACCAAGGCTTCGAAGATGTGGCGATCTTCCAGGGCGCGACCTTTTACCGCGCGAGAGCCCACGCCCAGCCCTTCGGTCTGACGGCACGCGGCCTTGCGGTTCGGACCGGCGACGACCCAGGCGAAGAATTTCCGCTTTTCCGCGAGTTCTGGATCGAAAAGCCCAATCCGGCGGCGAATACGCTCACCGTTCAGGCCTTGCTCGATTCCGCGAGCGTCACCGGCGCCTTTCGCTTCACAATCCGTCCTGCTGACACCACCATCATTGACACCGAGATGACGCTGATCGCCCGGGCGGCGACCGACAGACTGGGGCTCGGGGCTATGGCCGCGGCCTATCTTTTCAGCCCGCTCGATCATCGGCGTCCCGACGACGTGCGCGCGGCGGCCTATGAGTCGACTGGATTGCAAATCCTGACCGGAAAAGGCGAGTGGCTGTGGCGGCCGGTCTCCAATCGAGAGACCTTACAGATCTCGGCCTTTACTGACGTGAACCCACGCGGCTTCGGTCTTTTACAGCGCAGCCGCTCCTTCGATGCGTTCTACGACGACGAGACGCATTGGGAATTGAAGCCTTCGTTGTGGATTGAGCCGATCGGCGATTGGGCGGAGGGCGATCTCCGTCTTCTCGAAATCCCGGCCGACTCGGAGGCCAATGAGAACGTGATCGTCCAGTGGCGCCCGAAAACGGGCATAAACGCCGGCGCCACCCTGTCGATAGCCTTCCGGCAGTTCTGGTGCTGGTCGCCACCATCGAAGCCGCCGCTTGCCTCCTGCGTGTCGTCGCGACGCGGCAAAGTCGGCAACCATCAGCGCTTCGCAATCGAGATGGCCGGGGACATGTTCGCCGACCCGGTGAAGGCGGCGGCAGTGACTGCGGACGTTCAAGCTTCTCCTGGCAAGATCCTATTTGTGTTGGTTTTCCCCTATAAGGACAGGCATTCCGTGCGCGTGGTGTTCGATCTTGACCCGGGATCGGAAACTGTTTCGGAGCTGCGGCTGACGCTCAAGGTCGACAACCAACCGGCGAGCGAGACATGGCTCTACCGTTGGACAGCCTGACGCTCACGGCCTCCGACGTCGGGCCAGAGGACACCGGCTCGTCGCTTGGCGCCTCAATGCCCGGCTTTGCGCCGCTCGCCATGCCGGCGCAGTCGTTCAAACGATTCTCACGCCGCGGCCGACGGGCACTGGTTGCGCCGAGCCTCGCCCGGTCGCCGATTTTGACCCGCATCGCCGTATTCGGCGGCGCTGTGGCGCTCACCGCCTATGGCGCCTACGAGATGTTCAAGGTCGTCTCGATCGGCCCGGTCACGCCGCTTGAAGGGGTGATCGCGGCGTTGTTCGTCATCACCTTCTCCTGGATCGCGCTCTCGTTCACGTCCGGCATCGTCGGCTTTGTCTGGCTCCTCGCTCATCGCCGGCCCGCCGAAGTCCCGCCGTGCCTGCGTGAGCGAACCGCGGTCGTGATGCCGATCTACAACGAGGCGCCGTCGCGCGTGTTCGGCGCCATGCAGGCCATCTTCGAGGACGTCGAACGCACAGGCCAGGCGCATGCGTTCGACTTCTTCTTCGTCTCCGACACCACCGACGCCAACGTCTGGATCGCGGAGGAGCGCGCGTTTCTGTCGATGCGCGCGCGACTGCCGCAGGCGCGCCTGTATTATCGGCGGCGGCGCAAGAACTGGGCCCGCAAGGCCGGCAATATCTCCGATTTTGTCACCAGTTGGGGCGGCCACTACCCGCACATGGTCGTGCTTGACGCCGACAGCCTGATGACGGGGGACGCGATTGTAGGCCTGACGGCGGCGATGGAGGCGGATCCTGACGCCGGGATCATTCAAACTCTGCCGCTCATTGTTAATCGCAACACCATGTTCGCGCGCCTGCAGCAGTTCGCCGCTCGGATCACCGGCCCTGTCATCGCCGCAGGCTTGAGCGCCTGGATGGGACATGAAGGCAATTACTGGGGCCATAACGCGATCATCCGCACGCGCGCGTTCGCCGATCATTGCGGATTGCCGGACCTGCGCGGCAGACCGCCGTTTGGCGGCCACATCCTCAGCCACGACTTTGTCGAGGCAGGGCTCATGCTTCGCGCCGGATACACCGTCTACATGCTGCCCAATCTTGGCGGCTCCTACGAAGAGAGCCCGCCCTCGCTCATCGATCTTGCGGCGCGTGACCGCAGATGGTGCCAGGGCAATCTGCAGCACGCGCGCATCATCGGCGCCAGGGGCTTCAGGGTGGCGACGCGGCAGCATCTCGCCAATGGCATCATGGGCTATCTCGCCTCGCCGCTCTGGATGGCCCAATTGCTGGTCGGCATCGTGCTGGTGCTGCAGTCCCACTACATCCGGCCCGAATATTTCACCAGGGACTTCTCCCTGTTTCCGGCGTGGCCACGCTTCGATTATGAGCGCGCGCTGCGGCTCTTCGAAGTGACGATCGGCGTCCTGCTTGCGCCCAAGTTTCTTGGCCTCCTGATTGCGCTCATCGAGCCGAAGACGCGCCGCGGCTCAGGCGGCGCTCTGGCGCTCATCGCCTCGACAATCGTCGAGATCATCATCTCCGCGGCCTTCGCGGCGATCATGATGCTGATCCAGTCCGGATCCGTTGCGCAAATCCTGTCGGGACGGGACACCGGCTGGAATCCGCAGCGGCGCGACGACGGTTCGATCCCGCTTAGAAGCATTGCGCGCCGCCATCGCGCGCATACGGCATTAGGCCTGATCACGCTTTTCGCGGCGATGCTGATCTCGCCCTCCCTGGTCATCTGGATGTCGCCGACGATCTTCGGCCTGATCTTTTCCATTCCGCTCTCCTGGGCGAGCGGCAATTTGTCGCTCGGCCTCGGGATGCGCCGGATCGGACTTCTGCGCACTCCGGAAGAGACCTCGCCGCCCGCTGTGGTCGAGCGCTCCAACGCGCTTGCCGCGGAACTTGCCTTAACCGGGGGGGATCATGACGACGCGTTGCAAGCGATCTGGGCGGACCCGGCATTGCGGGCCGCGCACGAATCCTTCCTCGCCGAGACGCCCCGCCGGCGCCGCGGCGACGTCGATGTCGAGACCGCGGTCGCGGCGGCGAAGCTCAATGACGCTCAGACGCTTGAAGACGCCCGCGCCTGGCTCAACTCACGCGAACGGCTCGCCGTCCTCAACGACCGGGCGCTGATCGCGATGCTCGCTCGCCTGCCGAACGCGGCGGCCCAGCAGAACGCGGCGGCGCAGCCGAACGCGGCCTGAGGGATTGTTTCGCCGGGCCGCCGGCAGGCCGCGGGCTGGCTGCCATTTAGGGTCGCGTTTTGAGCGATTCCAAAGCGTTGCGGCGCCATTTCCTTCCGCCCGCGCCGGACGGCGTATGGAGCAGAAGGCGGTGCTCGAGCCTATTAAACATCTCAATATAGTATTTTACGAGGAAGGCGCTTTTTCGGATGACCGAACCCATGGCCATCCTCACCCGCTGGGCGCCGGGTCCTGTCGCGCCCTCAATCCTTGCGCAGCGGCTGCGTGCGATTGAGCGCAGTGATCGACAGGAACCCGCCGATCCATGAGCCCACCGCCGCAAACAGTACATAGACCCAATTCGACGTGTAGCTGATGACGGCGAAGGCGGCGAGCAGATACCAGACGCTGCTCCAGCTCGCCGCCGCGAACCGGCGGCGTGCGGAAACGGCGGCGTTGAATTGCACATAGACGGCGTCGGTGAACGCCGTCGTCACCACGACTCCCCCGGCGATCAGCGGATCGATGGTCGGCAGAATCATTGTTTCCCCCAACGTCTGAGCGCCCCGCCGCCTCCTGCTGAACTCAAAGCAGGCCCGCCGAAGCGCGGGCGCGAAATGCGGTCAAGCCTCCATGGAGCGCGGGTCCGGCGCAAGCTCGCCGGCCATTGGCGGCGCGCGGAACGGGCGATCGAACAGCGGAAACAGCACGAGTCCGGCGATAAAGCCGCCGAGATGAGCGATCCAGGCGACCGGCATTTCGGAGAAGCCCAGCGTTTGGGCTCCGGCGCCGAAAATTAAATTCGTTCCGAACCAGATCAAAATGAAGATGAGCGACCGACGCTCCGTAAAGACGCCGCTGAGGCTCGCAGCCGGAACCGTCTCGATTTGGGGACGACTGGTCGAGCCGAACGCCCCAAGCGGCGCTCCCGGTTGAAACATGAACCGGGTCGCCGCGCCCATAAGGCCGGAATCCGCTCCCGACGCGCCGATGAGCGGGGAGAAATCCATGGGCGAGATGATCCAGTGGGCGAGCGCGCTCGCGATTGCGGTCGCCGCCATGAACAGAAGAAACCTCGCAGAGCCAAACCGGCGCGCGATCGGCGGTCCGAACGCGACCAGCCACACGCAATTCAGGAACACATGAGTCCACGACCCGTGCATGAAGGCATAGGTCAGCACCGTCCACGGCTTGGCGCCGCCACCCAGCACCTGCAATTCCCGGATCTGTCGAGCCTGCTGGAGCGCGGCCGGGTCGGTGTTCACCCGTTTGAGCAGATCGATCAACCGGTCCGGCCAGATGGCGATGGTCAGCCGGCCCGGAATGAATGCGTAATCCCGGATGACCCGGTCCTGGATCGCCACCGGAGCCCAGTTGAAGGCCGCATAGATGCCGATCAGAACGGCGACGAGGCCAAGGACCACGATGGGCGCATTGAACATCGGTTCGGCGCGGCGCGCGATCCGGCGCCGTTCGTTTGCGCTCATACCCGTTTCAGCCTCTTGGTCGCCAACTCCGACGCCCCGCTTGCCGAAGCCGGGACCGACGCAGGAGCAGGATGCTCCGCTCCTGGATACCCGCCACGAGACAAGTCTTTAAACCCGCGCCGTGGCTTTGGCGAATTTTGGTCCGACGACCCGTGGAAGGACGGCGTCAGTGGCAAACGACGCTGTTGCTCGTCGAACGGAATGCGGTTAATCGCGCTCGCCATGACGATTTATATTCCCGCCGACGCGTTAACAGACTTCTGCGCTGACATTTTCGCCTGCGCCGGCTGTGAGCCTCAAGAAGCGGGCCGCGTCTCCGCTTCGCTCGTCGACTCCAATCTCACAGGCCACGACAGCCACGGCGTCATCCGTGTTCCGCGTTATGTTGATTGGGTGCGCAGCGGCGACCTCATTCCCAATCAGTCGCTCGAACGTCTGGTCGACACTCCGGTGATCGGCGTCGTCGACGGCCGCTTCGGCTTCGGCCAGACGATGGCGCCGATGGCGGTCGACATTGGGGTGGAGAAAGCGAAGGCGACCGGCCTTTCCGCAATCTCGCTGCGCAATTCCGGCCACATCGGCCGTGTCGGCGAGTGGGCCGAGCGCGCCGCGGCGGCTGGATTGATCTCGATCCATTTCGTCAACGCCGCCGGCTCGATTCTGGTCGCACCGTTCGGGGGCCTCGAGCGGCGGCTGTCGACGGCGCCGTTTTGCGTTGGCGTTCCCCGCGAGGGCGCCCCGCCAATCGTGCTCGATTTCGCAACCTCGCTGGTCGCGGAAGGCAAGGTCAATGTCGCAAGCCACGGCGGCAAGCCGCTGCCGCCCGACGCCTTGATCGGCCCCGACGGCACGTTCTCCGGCGATCCCGCGCTGATCTATGGGCCCCTGACCTCGGAGGGGACGCGCGACCACACCCGCGGCGCCGGCGCAATGCGGGCCTTCGGCGAGCACAAAGGCTCCGGCCTTGCGCTGCTCTGCGAACTCCTGGGCGGCTCGCTCACCGGCAACGGGGCAACTGAACCGGATCGCAAATTCGCCAACGGCATGTTCTCGCTCTACCTCGACCCTAGCCAAATCGATCCCGCGCACGTCTTCGACGCCGACATGACGCGCTATCTCGATTGGTTCCAGCAAGGGAAGGCCATCCCGGGCGAAGCGATCCTGACGCCCGGCGAACCCGAGCGCGCGAGCCGCGCAAAACGCGCGCAAAGCGGCGTGCCGCTCTCGGACGAGGCCTGGGCGTTGATCAAGGCGACGGCGCGAAGCGTTGGCGTGAACCGGGATCTCTCGTTCTGATCGCCTCGTCTCACGTTCCGTGCGTGTGCCGATTCTGGACTGGCCGTTACAATTCGAGGGTTGCCAAAGGGTAACCCTGAGCGCGCGCGTCCCGTGACGCTTGGCGCCGCCCTTCCGATACGAAATGGCATGGTCCCTGCCTCATCCCATGCAAGCCCAAGCCGAAAGATCAATTGCGTCCCATTCCGGGACGGAGTGCGGGATCGGTCGCGGAGAATCCAGAGTGAAGCTCGCTGCCACGATCGAACTCTATGCCTACTGGAACCGATTGCGGGGGGCGCGGAGCGCGCCCGAGCGCAACGATGTCGATCCCGGCGCGATCCGTGGCGTGCTGGCCGACACGTTCGTGCTCGATTTCGACGCCCGGCGTGGCTTTCCATTCCGAATTGCAGGCTCGAGGGCCAACGCACTGTTCGTCAAGGAGCTGAGAGGCTTTTCGTTTTTGGACCTGTGGCGCGGCGCCGACCGCGAAGAACTCGATTCGATTCTTCATTGTGTCGCCGACGAGGCGCAGGCATTCCTCATCGGCGCCGAGGCCAGGCTGCCCAGCCTCGACGCAGCGGACATCGAAATCATTCTAATGCCCCTCCGTCATCATGGGCTGACCCATGCCCGCGTCCTCGGCGGCCTTGCGGTTCACGCCGCGCCTGCATGGATGGGTCTGAGCGGCGCGGGACCAATTACGCTCACCTCGCTGCGCGCGCTCGATCCGCCGACGCGGGAGGGGCTCAAGCCGGAGGACGCGGCGCCTGTCGAGTTCACGCTTCGCGACATGCCTAGGCGCTACAAACATTTGTTCGTCTATTCCGGCGATCGACCCGCGACCTGACGTTTCGTACAAGCGAAGCGCGTAAGAGCGCCTTAATCCCTAAGGTTCATGGTGAGCGTGCATCGGCCGCCGCGTGTGCGATTCCTGAGAGGCTCAAGGGTTGCATCCGGTCGGCGTCAGAGAATCCAAGGAGCACGCCGCCATGGGCGCATTGGCATGGAAACTCCCGGACCCGGCGGAAGCGGAGCGGCGGCACGACCAGCGCGTCGAGGTCTGCCTTCTGGGACGATTCATGCGTTCGGATCGCCAGGAGTTCGATTGCGAATTGATCGATGCCTCTCCGAATGGCGTCGCTTTCTCCTCTGACGCCGGAGTTCAGCACGGCGAACGCATCGTCGCCTACCTCAACCAGATCGGACGAGTCGAGGGACGGGTCGCGCGGATCTTCCCCGGAGGATTTGCAATCCGGATGAATGTGCCGCCCGCCAAGCGCGACAAGCTGGCCACCCAATTGGCGTGGCTCGCGAAGCGCCAGGCGCTTGGGCTGCCCCAAGACCGCCGCCATGAGCGCATCGCGCCACGCGACCGGTATACGATCCTGCAGCTCCCCAACGGACGCGAGTACACCGCGACCCTGATCGACATTTCGATGTCGGGGGCGGCGCTCAACGTCGATTGTGAGCCGCCGATCGGCGCACGCGTCGTTGTTGGCGCGACGCCGGCGGAGGTCGTGCGTCACGTCAATTGCGGCATCGCGGTTGAATTCCTCAGTCCCCTGCCCGCCGAGGAATTCGGCGAAAGCACGACGATCTGATTTAAGCGGTCCGCGAGCTGTCCGTCATTCGACCGGGTCGATCGGCTTCATCCCCATTGCGAACCGACGCCAATTGCCGACATAGTCCGCGGCGGCCTGACGCAGCTTCGCAACCGCCTCCTGGTTCAGCGTACGGATCGCTTTGGCAGGCGACCCCACGATGAGAGAATGATCGTCGAAGGTCTTGCCCTCGGTCACAAGCGCGCCAGCGCCGACCAGGCAGCCACGCCCGATCCTCGCGCCGTTGAGCACGATCGCGCCCATGCCGATCAGCGAGCCTTCGCCGATGGCGCAGCCGTGCAGAATGGCATTGTGGCCGATCGTGCAGTCCTCGCCGATCGAAAGCGGAAACCCCATGTCGGTGTGGAGAGTGCAGGATTCCTGAATATTGGTGCGCGCGCCGATGTTGATCGGCTCATTGTCGCCGCGCAGAACGGCGCCGAACCAGATGCCGACATCGAGCCCAACCACGACATCGCCGATCACGCTGGCATTGGGCGCGATCCAGAAGAAGCCATCAGGCGGCAGCGTTGGCCGACGGCCATCGAGCGAATAGAGCGGCATGGCGCACGGTCTCCATGCGGTGGGAACGAAGGGCGCCCTCGCGCCCGGGTGGAAGCGTCAGCCTATTCCTCACCGTCGAGATCGACGTCGAGGATCGCCATCTGCAAGGTGTAGCTGGAAGCCTCGGGATCGTCGGCGGAGACGACGCCGAGAAAATCGGGACCATTATTGAGTTCGACCGAGTCCTTTTTGTTGAGCCGCCCGGCGATCGTCAACTTGTCATTCTCGAACAGACGGCGCAGATAATCCTGCAGCACCGGACGGCCGACCGGCACCTTCATTTCGAACGCAAACGAGCGATCGCCGTCCTCGTCATCGACCGTGATCGTGCCCAGCTTGCGTTCGCCGAGCGACACGTCGGCCGCCTCGCCGGATTTTGAATTCGGCGCGACCTGAAGCGTGGGCGCGCCGAAGGAGCGACGCAGGAACTCACGCAGTTTCACGATCTCGGCTTTGTCCATGGCCCCTCTCCGGCTCGCGAGCCGCGAGGCTTGCCACGAAGAGACGCGGCGTTGCAATACGTGAAATGAACGCCAATCCTCATTTTTCAACAAGGATGGCTTAGGGGCGCCCCAATTGATTGCCGCCGCTTCCGATGGCGGAGCGCTCTACGCTTCGAACGCCTTTTCGGCGAGGATCTGGTTCATGTCGCGCGACGGCTCGGCGCAGCCGGCCTCACCGACGATCCGTGCGGGCACGCCGGCGACCGTCTTGTTATGCGGGACCGGGTGAAGCACCACGGACCCCGAGGCCACCCGCGCGCAATAGCCAATTTCGATATTGCCGAGGATCTTCGCTCCCGCTCCGATCAACACCCCATGGCGGATCTTGGGATGCCGGTCACCGGTCTCCTTGCCGGTGCCCCCAAGGGTCACGCCCTGCAGAATCGAAACATTATCCTCGATCACCGTCGTCTCCCCGATCACGAGGCTGGTGGCGTGATCGAGGAACAGGCCCTTGCCGATGCGCGCCGCGGGGTTGATGTCGACCCCGAACACCGCCGACGCGAGGCTCTGCAGACTCAGCGCAAAATCGCGCCTGCCCGCTTTCAAAAGCCAGTGGGACAGCCGGTAGGCCTGCAGCGCCTGGAAGCCTTTGAAATAGAGCAGCGGCTCCATCATTCGCAGGCACGCGGGATCGCGATCCGCGACCGCCATGATGTCGGCATGGAACGCTTCCCCGATCGATGGATCGCGATCGATCGCTTCCTCGAAGGTCTGTCGGATCAGCGCTGCGGGAAGATCGCGATGGTCGAGCCGTGAGGCGACGCGATGAGACACCGCGCCTTCGAGCGTATGGTGATTGAGAACGTTCACGGAGAGGAACAGCGCGAGTTCCGGCTCGCGCCGCACCGCCTCTTCCGCCTCCTGACGGATGCGAGCAAACAGTGGATCGGCGCCAGCGATCCCGACGACCCGAGCGGTCAAACTCTGCGCCATGACAAAACTCCCAAACTCGACTTGGCTTGGGGCAGCTTAGCACAAGCCCCAACCCGGGCGAAGCCGGGCTGGGCCTGTACGCTGGGACTATCTCAAAGGCAAATTTAGGGCCGCTTGTCTGCGCTATTCGGGGCAATCGGTTGACTGCTGCGTGACGCTCGCCCCCGTATTGTTGTTTGTGGTCGTCGTGGTCCGGCTGTTGCACGGCGCGCCTGGGCCTGGGGCTACAACCACCGGCCTGGGTTGCGACGCCGCGCCGCCAATGACGCCGCCTGCGACGCCGCCGACCGCAGCACCAACTGGGCCACCCACGACCGCGCCCGCGACCGCGCCGCCAGCCGCGCCAGTCACAACGCCGTCGCCGTCAGCAAGAGCGAGGCCCGGCAAGGCCGTGATGGCCAATGCTGAAAGTCCTATGATCATACTGCGCATGATTTTCTCCTCGATTCCCTCAAGAGACGGGGAGAAACGCGCGCTCAGAAAAATGGTTCCAAGTGCTGGCCTGCCTCGTGGTGTAAGACGAGCGGAATTCGATGTATAACAAAACCGTGCGTGTCGCGGGGCATGGAACACACCTTGCCGCACAAAGTTATGTTGCGTCGTGGTAGGCTGAAGGACGGTGGATAGACAAAGATGCGCTTCCTGCTCGCGATAATTGTCATCATTTACCTGGTCGGCGTCGGCGTCGTCCTTTCGCCGACGATTCGATCCACGTGGGATACGCGAGACCGCGTCAGCGTTGGCGGACCATGTGATTCAGGCGCTGCCCAGCGCCCTCGCCTGGCCGGTCAGAGCAGCCCACGCCTTCGCCGGCTCCTGAACATCAAGGCCCGATCATGATGCGCCGCCGCTCGACGCCGGCCGAAAGCTCGGCCACATTCGCGTCAGCACGGAATCGCGCTTGATCATTGCGTGCCAGACGACGGCGCCGAGATGCGCGGCCAGCGCGAACGCGAGCATCCAGGCGAACGCCAGGTGCGCCCAGCTCGCCGCCACGGCGAGCGACCCTATCCTTGGCCACGAGCCTCGGAAGCTCGAACAGCCCGAACCATGAAACCGCCCGGCCGCCCGCGGTCGACCCCAGATAACCGCTGACCGGCATCGCGATCATGAGCGCGTATAGCGCGAGATGCCCGGCGCGAGACGCCACCTGGGTCAGCTTGCCGAGCGGCTCGGCATAGGCCGGCGCGCCGGCGATGAGACGCCAGACGATCCGAAGCGCGATCAGTCCGAGGACAGTTACGCCGATCGACTTATGGAAGAACAGAATTTCGATGCGCGCTCCGCTCCCGCCGGGCAAGAACGACGCCCAGGCGCCGAGCGGAAGCGTGACAAAGATAAGAGCCGCCATCAGCCAGTGAATCGTGCGCAGCCCGGGATGGTGCGATGCGACCTCCCGCGGCAACGGGAACACTTTCATGAACTGGACCCCAAAACGAGGAGCCTGATCCACTTGACCGGAGAAAGCGACAATCTCAAGGTCGACACTCTACGGGTCGTTCACTCGTCGATGATCGCCACCGCCCGCGTCCAACCTGCCGAGGCGCCCTCGATCTTGGTTGGGAAGCAGGAGACGGTGAAGCCGGTCGATGGCAGCGCCTCGAGATTGTGCAATTTCTCGATATGGCAATAGCCGATGTGACGGCCGGCCTTGTGCCCCTCCCAGATTAGCGAGGCGTCATGCGTCTCGCCGTAGCGCTTGGCGGTATGGATGAAGGGCGCGTCCCAGCTCCAGCCGTCGGTTCCCGTCACCCGCACGCCCTGTTTCAGCAGATGCAAAGTCCCCTCGGCGCCCATTCCGCAGCCTGAGGCGACATAATCGGGCCGTCCGTATTTGGCGCCGGCGCTGGTGTTGACGACCACGATATCGAGCGGCTTCAGCGCATAACCAATGCGCTCGAGCTCCTCGTCGATGTCGGCGGCGGTCGCGACATAGCCGTCAGGAAAATGGCGAAAGTCGAGTTTCACGCCCGACTGAAAGCACCATTCGAGCGGCACTTCGTCGATCGTCCATGCGCGCTCACCCTCATTCATCGTCGGATGGTAATGCCAGGGCGCGTCGAGATGCGTGCCGTTGTGAGTTGTCAGCTGCACACGCTCGATCGCCCATCCCTGCCCATCCGGCAAATCCTCCTTCTTGAGGCCTGCAAAGAACGGCAAGATTTGCGGCAGGCTCTGCTGATGATCGATGTACTCGATCTTCGGATTATGCCCCGGCGGGTCGGACACGACGTCGTTTCGCAGCGGCGCCGAAATGTCGATGAAGCGTCGAGCCATGCGTTCCTTCTGCCTTTCCTTGCGCGCCTGCGCCGTGCAGCGACTATTCGCTCCGTGTCGCCCGGCGCGCGCTGCGCAATACGCTCGCCGCTAGGGCCGCTGGCAGCGCCAGCGTCAACAGGAGGCCGGCAAGCCAGCCCGGCGCTACGCCGGAAAGCGTCACCACGCTGATGAAGCCGACCACACAAAGGATGGCCGCGGCCAGAAGCTCGTCGTCGACGAAGAGACCGATCAGTTCCTTGACAGCTGCGCCAATCATGCGAGCGCCGCTGCTCGTGGCTTGAGAAGCGCGACCAGCCCGAACGCAACGACGAGAAACAGGGCGATAAAGGCCAGGATCGCCGCGTCGCCGCCCGGCCACCCGACTCCGAGACTCTCGCCAGTCCAGAACAGGCCGAAGGACGAGAGCATCACCCCGACCGCGAATTTGAGCGCGTTCTCCGGCACCCGCGCAAGCGGGCGGTGGATCGCCGCGCCAATGGCGGCCACCACGACGCAGGCGGCCAAAGCGCCTGCGCTCGCCAGTCCGAGAAGGCCGCGCCCGGCGCCGACGGCGATGACGATGAACGCGACCTCGATCCCTTCCATGAGCACGATCTTGAACGCGGTCGCGCCGCCGACCCAGTCGAACCCATGCGGCTCTCGCCGCCCGGCTTCGCTCAGTTCGCGCGTTTCGCGCGCGAAGGCGGCGTCCTCGTCATGCAAGGCGATGATCCCGACCGCGCGCAGGATCGCCTTGCGCAGCCAGCGCAAGCCGAACAAGAGCGTGAGCACGCCGACAACGAACTGCAACCCTCGGATGGGAACGACGCTCATCAACGGCCCAAGGATGGCGACGATCAGTGCAAGCGCGACGAGCGCAGCGGCGGCGCCGGTGAGCGCCGGGCGCCAGCCACGCGCGAGTCCGACAGCGAGCACGACGGTCAGCGCTTCGACCGCCTCGACGAAAGAGGCGGCGAACGAGGCGCCCGCGACCGAAAGGATCGTCGTCAGGTTCGGCATTGCGGGAGCGTCAGATCCTGAGTGTCCAGTCAGCTCGTCCGTCGAGCCAGCGACAGCCACAAACCCCCGCCGATGAGGACTGTTCCCGAGAGACGTCCAAGCAATTTCACGCGCGACGGCTTCATGAACCACGCGCGTCCCATGCCGGCCGCGACCGCCCAGGCGCAATCCGAGGCGCCGGCGATCAGCACCGAGGCGACGCACATCGCGGCAAGCTGGGGTCCCGCCGGCAGACGCGGGTCAATGAACTGCGGCAGGAAGGCGGTGAAGAAGACGATCGTCTTGGGATTGGACAGGGCGACAAGCACGCCGCGAACGAAGCGCGTGCGGCCGGTCTCGCGGATCTCTTCGCCACCCTCCCCTGCGTGCCGCCACGCCTGCACCCCAAGCCAAATCAGATAGGCCGCGCCAGTCCAACGCAGCGCAATGAACAACACGTCCGCGTGCGCGTGGACCCAGTTGAGTCCCAGAGCGATCGCCGCCAGCAGCAAGGCATTGCCAAGCGTCGTTCCCGCCACCGTGGTCATCGCGGCGCGCACGCCGCGCGTGGCGCCGGTCGAGATAATAAGCGTGACGATCGGCCCGGGCACGATGATCAGGACGACCGTGATCAGGAGAAAAGCCGTGAAGAGTTCGATGTTCATGTCTCGTTGCTCCGCTCGCGCATCCTTAGCCCTAAGGCGCGGTCCAGAACAGCCCGATCGTGAGTGCAACGCCCAGGGCGACGACAGCGAGCTTCAAGAGCTTCTCGTTGACGCGTCTCAGCATCAATGCGCCCGCCCAGCCTCCGAAGGAGGCGCCGATCGCGGTGATGAGCGCCTGCAGCCAATGCACGTCCTTGGAAAAAACGAAGATCGCGACCGCGGAGGCGTTGATTACGCCAGCAAGAATGTTCTTTGCCGCGCCAGCATTGCGCACCGCCAAGCCCATCATGGTCAGCGCGGCCATCATCAAGAAGCCGATGCCGCCGCCGAAATAGCCGCCGTAAACCGCGATGAAAAACTGTGACACGCTCGCGGCGCGAGGCGACAAATGCGCTTCCCCAGGCGGCGGGGCTTTACGAAAAAAACTGCCCCAGGCGAAGAGCGCGGTCGCGAACAGCACCAGCCATGGCACGAGGTGAGCAAAAATCGACGGCGGCGTGGCGAGGAGAATGAGCGCGCCAAGCCCACCGCCGATGAGGCTGATGACGAACAGCCTTCGCATCGTCAGCCCGGTCGGGCTTGCCGCGTCCGCCCGACCGGTGAAGCCGGTGACGAGCTGCGCGGGAAACAGCGCGACGGTCGAGGTGATGTTGGCCGCGCGTGCGTCCATGCCGGTCAGCATCAGCGACGGAAGGGTGACGAACGAGCCGCCGCCGGCGAGCGCATTCTGCACCCCCGCCCACATCGCGGCGATGAAGAGGACCATGAGGGCGGTCATTCGCAGACGGTTTCTAACACGCGAGCTCCCGCGCGGCGCACCCAAACGCCAACCAACACCCCGAGGGGCGTCCGCTTGTTCCGCTCACTTTGTCAATGGGCAGCCGCTGTTGGCGGCGGTCGGATAGGCGGTGTCGCCGGGCACCGTCGCGAGCAGATTGTAATAGTCCCAGTCGCGCTTGCTCTCCGAGGGCTTCTTGACCTGAAACAGATAGAGGTCCGACACCATGCGGCCATTGGCCTGCACATGCCCATGCGACGTGAAGGCGTCGTCGACCGGCAGCTCCTTGAGCTTCTTCGCCACCGCGTCCGAGTCCTTCGTCCCGGCGGCCTTTACCGCTTTGAGATATTGCAAGGTCGCCGAATACGTGCCTGCCTGAACCATGTTCGGCATCCGCCCGGTGCGTTTGAAGAAGCGCTCGCCGAATTCGCGCGTCCGGTCGTTGAGGTCCCAATAGTAGCTCTCGGTCAGCACTAGTCCCTGCGCCGCTTGCAGTCCGAGCCCATGAAGATCCGCCACGGTCAACAAGAGCGCCGCAAGCCGCTGGCCGCCGGCGACGATGCCGAACTCCGCCGCCTGCTTGATCGAATTCACAGTGTCTGTGCCGCCGTTGGCGAGACCGATGATTTTCGCCTTCGAGCTTTGCGCCTGCAAGAGGAAGGACGAGAAGTCGGGGGCGTTGAGGGGATAGAGCACATGGCCCAGCACCTTGCCGCCGTCAGCTTCGATGACGGCGCTCGTGTCCTTCTCGAGCGCATGACCGAAAGCGTAATCCACGGTGACGAAGTACCAGGTGTCGCCGCCGGTCTTCACCAGCGCGCCGCCCGTCGAGACCGCAAGCGCGTGGGTGTCGAACGCCCAGTGGAAGCCGTAGGGCGTGCAGGCCGAGCCGGTGATCGCCGATGTCGCCGCGCCGACCACGATGTCGATCTTCTTCTTCTCGGCGGCGATCCCCTGCACCGCAAGCGCGACCGAGGACGTCGTGAGATCGGTGATCATGTCGACGCCTTCGACGTCGTACCATCGGCGGGCGATGTTGCCGGCGAGATCGGGCTTGTTCTGGTGATCGGCGGTCACCATGCTCGATCGTCTGGCCGAGCACGCTGCCGCCGAAATCCTCGATCGCCATTTTCGCCGCTTCGATCGACCCCTTGCCGCCGTAGTCGGCATAGGTTCCGGACTGATCGTTGAGGATGCCGATCTTGACGCCCTGCGCTGAGGCCGGCGCGCCCGCAAGCAGGCCGCAGGCGGCGATGGCCGCGGACGCCAATTGAATTATCCGCACGTTGCAAATCATATTCCCCTCCCGGTGCGTTTGGCCTCCGCGGGAGCCGCAAATGTCGCGCCGCCTCGGGCCGCACGCGGTTTCCCTCTAAGAAGTCCCGCGCGTCAGGCGAAATCTAGCGCCGCGCGCTTGTGCTCGGCAATTAGACGTTCGAGATCGAGCCCGATCGGCTCTCCATCCGCCACCCGCCAATCGCCTGCGATCATAACCCGGTCCGCGCGATGCGCGCCGCAGAGAACGAGCGCCGCGAGCGGATCATGCGCGCCCGAGGAACGCGGGCTCATCGAGTTTGAACAAGGCGAGGTCCGCCTCGTAACCCTCCGCGATCCGGCCGATGTCCGAACGCCCGAGACAACGGGCCGAGCCTTGCGTCGCCCAGCGCAGCACATCGCGGTGCGTCACCTTGTCCGCGCCGTAGCGGAGGCGCCCGATCATCAGCGCATGCCGGATCGCCTCCATCATGTTGGAGGAATTGTTGGAGGCCGAGCCGTCGACGCCGAGGCCCAACGGCGAACCGGCAGCCTCGAGCTGCCGCAAGTCCTCGGGATTCCGGATGCAAGCACCATGTTCGACGCCGCGCAATGGCAGATGCCAACTTTCGCCTTGCCGAGCCGCACGATCTCCTCAGCATT
>CAVYPD010000067.1:0-19035 GCA_963770275.1 uncultured Alphaproteobacteria bacterium | reverse complement strand
ACACGTTGATTGCGTCCAGCGTCTTCGATCCCGGGCACAATTCGCGCTCAGAGAGCTCGTTGAGCGGCCGGTCGGTCGTGCCGAGAACCTCGTGCAGTTCGTTGGCCTCGTCCTCGATGTAAATGAGGCCGGTGGCGATCTCGCCGGCGACGCGGGCGCGCTCGAGCGTGGCGAGCGCCGCCGACCGGTTGCGGCAATCGTGATTGGCGTCGAGCTTGCGCAAGACGATCGTCGAGCCATCGTGCATCATGACCGGCTGGCTTCCGCCCTCGGCATAGTCCACCTCGATCGGCTCCCGTCCGGTGATGACGTCGAGCGCGTTGACGGCGATATTATGCTCGCGCACGTAGTCGAAGCTCTTGGTCGAACCGGCGTGATTGTTGAACGTGACGCAAGGCGAAAGGACGTCGATGAAGGCTGCGCCCTTATGCTCGAACGCCGCTTTGATGAGCGGCACGAGTTGCGCCTTGTCGCCGGAAAAGCTGCGCCCGACGAACGAGGCGCCGAGCCCGATCGCCATGCCGACAAGATCGATCGGCTGATCGAGCGCGCCCGCGCCCTTCTTGCTCTTTGACCCGCGGTCGGCGGTCGCCGAGAACTGTCCCTTGGTCAGCCCGTACACGCCGTTATTCTCGACGATATAGACCATGTTGACGCCCCGCCGCATGGAATGGGCAAACTGGCCGAGCCCGATCGACGCGGTGTCGCCGTCGCCGGAAACGCCGAGATAGATGAGGTCGCGGTTGGCGAGATTGGCGCCCGTCAGCACCGAGGGCATGCGCCCGTGCACCGAGTTGAAACCGTGGCTCTGGCCGAGCATGTAGGTCGGCGTCTTGGAGGAGCAGCCGATGCCGCTCAATTTGGCGATGCGATGCGGCGGCAGGCTCAATTCGAAGCAGGCGTGAATGATCGCTGCGCTGATCGCATCATGCCCGCAGCCGGCGCAGAGAGTTGACATCGACCCTTCGTAGTCGCGGCGGGTGTAGCCAAGCTCGTTGACCGCGGTTGAGGGGTGATGAAACTTCGGCTTGCCGAGATAAGTCACGAAACGCGCTCCAACGTTTGCGCCGAAGCCGGGCGCCGCAATCGGCTGGCGATTTCCCGGACAATGAAACGGGCGGTGATCGGCATTCCGCCGAAATGAAGGATCGAGGTGAGCTGCGACGGCGCGAGCTCGAGATCGGTGGTTACGAGCGTGCGCATCTGGGCGTCGCGGTTCTGCTCGACGACGAACACGTGCTCATGGTCGCGAACAAATTCGGCGACCTCAAGCGCAAGCGGGAAAGCGCGAATGCGCAAGGTGTCGACATGAAGGCCGTCGCGCGCGAGAAGCGCCTGCGCCTCGTCCATCGCCGGCGCGGTCGATCCGAAGTGAATGACGCCGACGCGAGCAGGCTCCGCCGCTGGCTTCAGCACCGGACGGGGCAGGAGGCTACGCGCGGTCTCAAACTTGCGCAGCAGACGTTCCATATTGTCGACATAGGGGCCCGATTCCTCGGTGTAGCGGGCGAAGCGGTCGCGGCTGGTGCCCCGGGTGAAATAGGCGCCGCGCGTCGGATGCGTGCCGGGCAAGGTACGGTAAGGAATGCCGTCGCCGTCAACGTCATTATAGCGGCCGAATTCGCGCGCCGTTTCGAGGTCCTCGCCGCTGAGCACTTTGCCGCGGTCGTAGGCGCGCGCATCGTCCCATCGGAACGGCGCGGTGAGATGCGCATTCATCCCGATATCGAGATCGAGCATAACAAACACCAGCGTCTGCAGCCGCTCAGCGAAATCAAACGCGCTCGCGCCAAATTCGAACGCCTCGCCTGGCCCATCGGGGATCAGGAGCACATGCTTGGTGTCGCCGTGCGACGCGAAGGCTGCAGCGAGAAGGTCCGACTGCTGGGTGCGCGTTGGCATGCCCGTGGACGGGCCGCCGCGCTGCACGTCGAACAACACCACCGGAACTTCGGCGAAATAGGCAAGGCCGAAGAACTCCTGCATCAACGAAATGCCAGGACCAGAGGTGGCGGTGAAGGCGCGCGCGCCGTTCCAGCCAGCGCCGACCGCAACGCCGATCGCGGCGATCTCATCCTCGGCCTGGACGATGGCGTAATTCTTTTTCTTTGTCGCCGGATCGACGCGATAGCGCGCGCAATTGCTCTCGAACGCTTCGGCCAGCGAGGTTGAGGGCGTGATCGGATACCAGGCGCAGACCGTGGCCCCGCCATAGACCGCGCCTAAACCCGCCGCGAAATTGCCCTCGACAAGAATGCGGTCGCCGGCGGCGTCGCTGCGGCGGACGCGAACGCCAAGCGGACATTGGAAGCGCGACTGCGCGTCGTCGTGACCGACCTTGAGTGCCTTCAAGTTGGCGTCGATCAGCTTGTCCTTGCCCTTGAACCGCTCGCGCAGCAGCGTCTCGATGACGCCAAGCTCGATGTCGAGCAGAGCCGCGAGCGCGCCGACATAGACGATGTTCTTGTACAGCTGGCGCTGTTTGAGGTCTGAATATTGCGCGGTGCAGATCTCGGTCAGGGGCATGCCAAGGACCGCGATGTCATCGCGAGTCAACAGGTGCGCAATGGGCCGGGTCGAATCATAGAAGAGGTAGCCGCCGGGTTCGATCGCGGCCAGATCCTGCACGAACGTCTGCGGGTTCATGGCGACCAGGATGTCGGCGCCGCCGCGCGCGCCTAAGAAGCCTGCTTCGCTCACCCGCACTTCATACCAGGTCGGCAGGCCCTGGATGTTCGAGGGGAAGATGTTGCGCGGCCCGATCGGCACGCCCATGCGCAGGATCGAACGTGCGAACAGGAGATTGGCGCTTGCCGATCCCGAGCCGTTGACGTTGGCGAAGCGAATGACGAAGTCGTTTACAGCTGCGATCGGCATGTGTGTCCGGCTTGCGCCATCTCGATGGTGAACTTCGTCATGTCCCAGGCGCCGGTCGGGCAGCGTTCGGCGCAGAGACCGCAGTGCAGGCAGAGATCCTCGTCCTTGACCATCACCCGCCGGGTCTTGACCGGCTCCGAGACATAGATCGCCTGGGAGAGATTGAGCGCGGGCATGATAAGGGATCGCCGCAACTCGTCCTCGGGCGCGTTGGGCACGAACGAGATGCAGTCGATCGGGCACACATCGACGCAGGCATCGCACTCGATGCATAGCGGGGCGGAAAAGACGGTCTGCACGTCGCAGTTCAGGCAGCGCTGCGCTTCGCCCAAAGCCTGCTTCAGATCGAAGCCGAGCTCGACTTCGGTCTGAATGTTCTTGAGCGCCAGCGCGTTCTCGACGTGAGGAACCTTAAACCGGCGATCGAGCGTGATCGCGTTGTCGTATGACCATTCGTGGATGCCCATCTTCTGGCTCACGAGGTTGGTCAAAGGATCGGGCCGCTCGCGCGGGTCCTCGTCACGGCAGAAGGCGTCGATCGAGATCGCGGCCTCATGGCCGTGCGCGACCGCGGTGATGATGTTTTTGGGGCCAAAAGCGGAATCGCCGCCGAAGAAGACCTTGGGCAGGCTCGACTGGAACGTCACGGGATCGACGGTGGGCAGGCCGTCGCGGCCAAAGGCGAGGCCAATATCGTTTTCGATCCAGGGAAATGCGTTCTCCTGGCCAACTGCAATCAGCACATCATCGCATTCGATGACAACGTCTGGCTCGCCCGTGGGCGCGAGTACGCGACGCCCGCGCTGGTCTTTCGCGGCCGCCATTTTCTCGAACACGACGCCGGTCAGTCGGCCCTTTTCATGCGTGAATTCCTTGGGCGCGAGGAAATTCAGGATCTCGACGCCCTCTCGGATCGCGTCTTCCTTTTCCCACGGCGAGGCCTTCATCTCGGCAAAGCCGGAGCGCACGACGACCTTGACCTCGGCGCCGCCGAGACGACGCGCCGTCCGGCAGCAGTCCATCGCCGTGTTGCCGCCGCCCAATACGACCACGCGCCGGCCGATCGACGAGACATGGCCAAACGAAACGCTCGCCAGCCAGTCGATGCCAATATGAATGTTGCTTGCCGCTTCGCGGCGCCCGGGGATGTCGAGGTTGCGCCCGCGCGGCGCGCCGCAGCCGACGAAAATCGCGTCGTAGCCTTCGCCCATGAGGCCCTTAAGGCTGTCGACGCGCCGTTCGGCGACAAATTGCCCGCCAGTGGACAAAGCGTAGCCGACCTCCTCGTCGATCACTTCGTCGGGCAGCCGAAACTTGGGAATCTGGCTCCGCATCATGCCGCCGGCGCGCGTGTCGGAATCAAACACGACGACCTCGTAGCCGACCGCGGAAAGATCGCGCGCGACGGTCAGCGACGCTGGGCCCGCGCCGATGCAGGCGACGCGCTTGCCGTTTCGCTTCGCAGGCCGGCCCGGCAGGAGCGCGGCAATGTCGTGCTTATGATCGGCGGCGACGCGCTTGAGCCGGCAGATCGCGACCGGCTGTTCCTCAAGGCGTCCCCTGCGGCAGGCAGGCTCGCACGGACGATCGCATGTGCGCCCGAGAATTCCGGGGAACACATTCGACTTCCAATTGATCATGTACGCCGCGTTATAGTCCCCCGCCGCGATCTTGCGGATGTATTCGGGGACCGGGGTGTGCGCCGGGCACGCCCACTGACAATCGACCACTTTGTGGAAATAACTCGGGTCCGCGACGTCCGTCGGCTGCACGACTTCCTGTCCTTCCGCCCGTTCCCGATCCACCAACGCGTCCGAGTCCATACTTACGCCAGCCCTCGGACAAAATTTTTAAAATCGGGTTTTCGAGACGACAAAAGGTCGTGAAGTGAGTGTTTTAGAGCCATTTTAATGTCAATCGAGCCGCGCGCGCCGCGCAAAACGCTCAAATTGCCTCCCTAATACGCGGCCATGCGTCCGTAAGCCGATAGCCCGAAGGCCATGGATCGGCCGAGGTGGAGCATATACTGGTTGACGCCGGTAATCCAGACCCTGCCGGAAACAGGCGGAACAATGGCTGGCTCGGCCACCGATCGTGGTTGGCCGGGCGATCCGGCAGACGAACTTCGAGCCAATGATGACCGGGCGCAATAGACGTCGCCCTCCGCCATCTGCCCGCGCGCGCTCAAAACCGCCATGCGGGCGTCGCAGCCGGTGCAACCGCCGAACGCTGGCGACCTTCTCCTGCGCGTAAACGACGAGAGCGGCGTCCGCTGTCTGCTTGGCGTCAAACGGCTGGCAGGCAAGCCGGGGAGGAGCGGAATCAGGCGCCAAGATAGGCTGCCTTCACCTGCGGATTTTCGAGCAGATCCCTAGAGGTTCCGGTCAACGCCAAGCGCCCCTGCTCGATCACATAAGACCTGTCCGACAATTCCAAGGCGGCGAAGGCGTTCTGCTCGACCATGATGACCGTGACGCCCGCGGCCTGGATGCCTTTGATCACCTCGAAGACGCGATCGATGATGTTCGGCGCGAGGCCCAGCGAGGGCTCGTCAAACATAACGAGCTTTGGGCGGGACATGAGCGCTCGCGCAATCGCCAACATCTGTTGCTCGCCTCCTGACAGCGTGCCGGCCGCTTGCGTCCGGCGGTCATAGAGGATCGGAAAGCGGTCGAAGAAATTGGTCATGTCGGTTGCGACGTCGCGCGAATCGCGGCGCAGATGGCAGCCCATCTGCAAATTCTCGATCACGGTCATGTGGGGGAAGACGCGCCGACCCTCGGGACAATGGGCGATGCCAAGCTGCAGAATGCGACGGGCAGAGGCGGTCGTGATGTCCTCCCCCTCGAAGATGAGCCGGCCGCCGGCCGGCGTTACAAGCCCCGAGATCGCTTTCAGCGTCGTGGTCTTGCCCGCGCCGTTGGCGCCGATCAGAGTGACGAGTTCGCCTTTGTGAACTTCGAGCGAAAGGTCGCTGACCGCGGTTACCTTCCCGTAGCGGCAAGTCAGGCCTTCAACCGTCAACACGAGCGCGCCTTTCGCCTAGATAAGCACGGATGACGTCCGGATGGCGCTGAATTTCGGCGGGCGCGCCGTCGGCGATGATGCGGCCCTGATTAAGACACAGGACGCGGTCCGAAATACGCATCACCATCTTCATGTCATGCTCTACGAGAAGAACCGTGATGCCGCGGGCGCTGATGCGCGCAAGCGTCTCCATGAAGCCCGCCGTCTCGACCGCGTTCATGCCCGCCACCGGCTCGTCCAGGAGAAGCAGCCTCGGTTCGGCAGCCAGCGCTATCGCGACTTCGAGCAATCGCAACTCGCCATAGGCCAGGGAGGAAGCAAGCTCGTGCTTGCGCGATTCAATTCCAACGAAATTCAGCACCTCGCTGGCTTTCTCGACCAGGCGCCTTTCCTCGCGAGCGACCGAGGGCAGGCCGAGGATGATGGCGAGCGGATGCTCCCGCGACTGTAAATGCAGGCCGATAAGAATGTTGTCGAGCACCGACTGCCCGGCGAAAACGCTGGTTTTCTGGAAGGTGCGCACGACGCCGAGCGCCGCGATGCGGCTTGGCTTGAGGCCATTGAGGCGCGCGCCGCGATAGACGATGTCGCCTGCGGCGGCTGGCAGATAGCCGGTGATGGCGTTGAAAGCTGAAGTCTTGCCGGCGCCGTTCGGACCAATCAGGGAGAGCGTCTCGCCTTCCCGAACATCGAAGGTCATGCTCTCGACGGCAGTCACGCCGCCGAAGCGGATCGACAATTGATCGACCGAGAGCGCCACGGTCGGAATTCCGTTCATCGCGTGGACTGTCCCGCGCCGGCGCCCGCGCGGCTGCGGTCGCTCCACCAGCGCGCAAGCGCCGGGACGATCCCGCTTGGCAGGATCGAGACAATCACGATCATCAGCACGCCGTAGGCGACCCATTGCAACTCGGGCCGGATCTGCAACGAGCGCAGCGCTTCCGGCAGGAGCCCGAAAATCAAGCCGCCGACGATTGGACCCGCAAGCGTTCCCTTGCCGCCCACAACCACCATGATCACCATCGTCACGGTATAGATGAACAGGAATATGTTCGGATCGATGATCTGGATGTATTGCGCGTAGAGCGCGCCCGCCATTCCCGCAATCGCCGCCGAGACCACGGCCGACAGCACAAGATACCGCGTCACCTCGATCCCGACCGAGGTGGCCAGGGGCTCGTTCTCCCGTAGCGCGATCATTGCGCGCCCGGCTCGCGAATGGACAATCCGAGCAATGACGACATAAGCGACGATCGCCGCCGCAAAGACGAGATAGTAATTGGGGACCTTGCCGACGAAGGAAAACTCAAACAGGCCAGGAAACGATAGGGTTAGCGGCGGTATATTGTTGAGCGCCATCGGCCCCTGAGTGAGCTCGTCCCAGTTCAACGCGACGAGCCGCACGACTTCTGCGAAGCTGATGGTGACGATCACGAAATAGGCCCCGCGCACCTTGAAGGAGATCCGGCCGATCGCCCAGCCGCAGAAGCCGGAGATCGCGATCGCCCAGAGCATCGCGAGCCAGACGGGTTGTGGGTCCAGCGTCACCAGCCAGTCGGGCGTGACATGGACTGCGAAGCCGAGCGACACCAGCGACGACACATAGGCGCCGATGCCGAAGAAAGCGACGTGGCCGAGGCTGAGCTGGCCGGTGTAGCCGAGCAGCAAGTTGAGGCTCATCGCGGCGATTGTGAAAATGCCCGTGATGATCAGCACGTGCAATACGTACAGGTTGCTGACCCACAGCGGGATCGAGCCGAGGAGGGCCAGAAACGCCGCTGTCGCGAGGCGCTTCATCCGATCCGTTCCTTGCGGCTGAACAATCCCGTCGGGCGCACGATCAGGACAAGAATGATGAGGAGGAAGCCCATGGCGTCGCGATAGCCGGATGACACATAACCGGCGCCCATCTCCTCGATGAAGGCAAGCAGAAAACCACCGATCGTGGCGCCGGCGATGCTTCCCAGTCCGCCGAGAATGACCACGGCGAAGGCTTTAAGCGCGGCGAGATCGCCCATGCCTGGCGTCACGACGAAGATGGGGCCAAGAAGCGCTCCGGCGGCGGCGGCGAGTCCCGAGCCGAGCGCGAAAGTCGACAGGTAGACCCTGTCAATGTCGACCCCCATCAGCTTGGCGGCGTCGCTGTCCTGAAAGGTCGCGCGCATGGCGCGGCCGAGACGGGTGCGGTCGACGAGCGCATAAGTGCTCGCGATCAGCGCCAGGGCGACGACGAACACGAACAGCCGGCTCCAGGCGACGGAAAGCCCTCCGAGCACGAGCGGCGTCGAAGGGAACGGGGTCTTGATCGATTTGGCGACGCCGGACCAAGCAAGCTGCTCAAGGTTCTGCATGGCGATCCACGCGCCGATCATTACGAGCATCGTCGTGTCGATGTCCGCGCCGCGCAGCTTGCGCAGCAGGACAAACTCGATCACGGCGCCAAGCGCAACGCCGAGCGCCATCGCCAGCGCCAATGACAGAAAGAAATTGAGATGCAACAGCATCACGAAGGCGAACATCATGTAGGCGCCGAAGCTATAGAGCTCGCCATGGGTGAAATTCACCACCCGCATGATGCCGAAGATCAACGTCAAGCCGATGCCGAGCAATGCGTAAATGCCGCCCAGCATGAGGGCGTTTACACAATGTTGGAAGAATTCGTCCACGCCGGCATCACTCAGAACTGCAACTTGATCGGCGGCCGTTCGTGGTCGGCGCGCAGGCCTTCGCGATGCTTCGCGCGGAGCCAGCAGCTCGCCGCGAGGCTTGGTCAGGCCTCGCGGCGCCTGCGTTTAACGGTAAAGCAGCCGCTATTGCTTCACGACCTTGCCGCCGTCGATCTTCACCAGATAGACGCCGGGCACGCTCTGGCCGCTCTCCTTGCCCGCCGGCCCCTGCTTGATAAATGCAATGTCGCCATTGACGCCCTTCACATGGACGCCCCATAGCGCCTTGGCGATCGATTCCGCGTCCGCCTTGCCGCCGGCGTCTTTGATCGCCGCCGCGATGGTGTTCACTCCGTCCCATCCACGGAAGCCTTCCGTCAGGCCCCCGACATCGTATTTGGCGGCTTTCCATGCTTCCATGAATGCTTTGGCGGCTTCGGGATTCTTCACCGCGTCCGGAAACCAGGGCGTGAAGAAGACCAGGTGGTAGGAGCCGTTGGCGGCGTCGCCAGCCTGCTCGATGAGCTGGTCAGGCGAGACGGAACCGCCTGTCGTGATAATGCGTGCGGTCACTTGCTGATCCTTGGCCTGCTTGAGGATCAAGGTCAGTTGCTTGACGTCGGTGGTGACGAAGATCGTATCGCCGCCGGAGGCCTTGATCTTAGCGAGTTGCGCCGACAGGTCGGTCGCGTCTTCGCCCATGGTCTCGGAAGCGCCGATCGCCACCCCGTTCGCCTTTAGCATCTTTGTGAACTCCGTCATGGAGCCCTTGCCGAAATCATCATTGGTCGCGAGGAAGTCGGCCTTCTTGATGCCCATGGTCTTGATCAGCGGGGCGAAGGCCTTGGCCTCCATCTCCGAAGTGGGACTGATGCGGAAGATGAAAGGGTTGCCCGAAGTGGTGATCTTGCCCGATGAGGACGTCTCGACCACCATCGGCACCTTATATTCTTGAAGCTTCGGCATCACAGCGAGTGTGAGCGACGACCCCCAGGCGCCCAGCATGACCGGTACTTTGTCCTGGACGATCAACCGCTCGGCTGTAGCAGCCGCCTCTGTCGGGTTCGACTTGTTGTCCTCAACGACGAGCTCGATCTGCTTGCCGTCCACCCCGCCTGCCTTGTTGATCGCCTCGGCGGCGAGCTTGGCGCCCTGCGCTACATAATTGCCGTCGGCGGCGAAGGCGCCCGTGAGAGGCTGCGTGACGCCGATCTTGACGGCGTCCTCGGCCGAAGCGGCGCCCGCCAACACGATAGCGCCGGCCCCGTAGAGCAGCGCCTTAAGAAAAATCCGGTGCATCGATCCTCTCCCTTCCTTTTTTATTCTCGCCTGACGGCTCGCTACGCGCTGTCCTGCAAAAACCTTGCTCTTTCACGTCGTCGCTCGACTCGGCCCTAGGGGCGGCCAGAAACTCCAGCGTTCCCGCAAGTCACACTATCTTGCTATCCTTAGTACCACTATCATCCAAATTTTTCGACCGATCAATAGCAAATGGCTTCGGCGCAGCGGCTACTCCGCCGAGCGGTCCGATCGATTTTTGAAGAAATTCTCTTCTCTCGCCGCCTTGCCAAAACGCGTCCTACGCAGGGCGAACGAAGGCGCCGCTACGAATCTGCGGGGTCTGGCGCGACCAGAGGCCGGGGTTCGGGTATGGCGGCCGCGGAGGCGGCGCGCGCCTTTGCCCCCGCAACTTGATGCGGCGGGCTGTGCTTAAGCAGGTCGCTGCGCAAAACAAAGCAATTCTTGAGGTAGTGGATGTCCGCGACGTAGATCGCAACGTCCTTGTCGTCAACGACTGTGAGTTGGCAGTCGGCGGTCGGCTCGCCAAGTCCGATCTCAAGCAGGTCAGCCGTTTCGGGATCAGCGACGCCGATCGTGAATCTTTGATAGGCGTGGGTGATAACCACGTCCTCCATCTCGACGATCTTCGGCAGCGCGGCTGAGCGTGTGAAGCGCTTGCTGTCCCGCAAGAACAGCTTCTGATCGAGGTGCAGGTTGACGACCGAAAAAGGCTTGCCGCTATTGAACTGGACGCTTCTAAGAAAGGTGTAGGCGTTCGCTGGATTCCCCTCGCCGGGGATGAGGACCGGCGGCTCGGCGTCGCGCTGAATGAAGACGCGCTTCAGCACGTTGTTTCGGATCGACTCGACCAAAGAATCGAAATCCGTCGCAAGGTCGAGCCAACGATTGTTCACCGCTCTGCCCGAAACGAAAGTGCCCCTGCCTTGTTGCGCCTGTAGGAGGCCCTCAGCGCGCAAGAGTTCGATCGCTTGACGGATCGTCACCCGCGCCAGGCTGAATTCCTCCTCCAGCTCTTCGAGAGTCGATATCTGCTCGCCTTCGGCCCAGTGGCCGGAATTGATGCGCTGGCGCATCACCGACGCGACCTGAAGATAAAGCGGCATGCGGCTGCGGTCGTATATTGCGGAAAATTTCCCCATGGGTGCGTCTCCATACGACAGGCAGGACGAGCATTCCAGTTTGCTAATGCGTCTCGGCGAGCCGTGCGCGACGTGACCGTCTCAGCCGCGGCCGAAGATCCTTCTGATGAAGTCCCTCACCCTGCCGAGCAGCACCGTGGTGATCAGCGAACCTGCGTTGAGTTCTCGTACCAAAGGGGGCGCAGCGGCGTCGTCCCCGGCGGAAAGGCGCGCCTCAAGGTTTTTCGCAAAGGCCGCCGTCAAGCGGCCTGCAATATCCTGGACCAGGCCCGAGCGACCGAATTGCGCCAGCATCCCGGTAAGGGTGTAGCCAACATCGACGTCCACGCGGGCGCCCGCACCGCCCTCATCCGGCTTAACGGAGTATGCCACGACGCCGCGCGTCGCTGAGTTGCTGCGCGCGTCACGACCTGAACCTACGATCGCGCCGCGATGGGCCGCCTCATCGCGAGTGATCTGTGCAACGCCGCTGAATTCCGCTGAGATCGGGCCAACCTTGACCTTCATCTTGCCGTTGACCACGCCGTCCTTTTCGCCGCCATCGAGCGACGCGCCGGGCAGACATTCCGCAACATCTTCGACACGGCCGAAGAAGGCCCACACCTCATCGACCGGATGAGCGATCACGAAGCTCTGCCGGAACTCGACTTGCGGCTTCCAATCGGTTTCGACCCGCGCGGCTGCCGCTGCCGTGGTGACACGTGGGGCGGCCCGAACGCCTGTGGGAGCAAGGGTCGATGTGGCGCCCGCGCGCATTTCGCCGGCGCGCCCAGATCCGGCCGGCCCCAATCGCTCGCGGCCGCCTCCGGGGACGGCCTCGACCCCGCGCGCCCGCCGGTCGGAAAGGACGCTCTGCACCGCGCGCACGATGCCGACATAACCTGTGCATCGGCAGAGATTACCGCTCATCGCGACGCGGATGTCATGCTCGGTCGGCGCGTCCATGCGCAGCACGATGTCGCGCGCTGAAACAATCATGCCGGGCGTGCAATAACCGCATTGCAAGGCATGATGAGCCGTGAAAGCCGCCCTCAGCTCGCGCGCAATTTCGTCCTCGTCCAGGCCTTCGATGGTGGTGACTTTGGCATTTTCGCAAGCGACCGCGAAGGTGATGCAAGAGCGTATCGGCACGTCGTCGACGAGGAGGGTGCAGGCGCCGCAGACGCCATGCTCGCAGCCGATATGGGTGCCGGTCAGGTTGTGCGTCTCGCGCAGCAGGTCAGCAAGATGCGTGCGCGGCTCGACCTCGGCGCTCAGTACGCTGCCGTTGACCGTTAGGCTGACCTTGGTCATCAGGCCGCAGCCCGCTCCAAGGCGCGCCGCAGGGCGACGACATGCGTCTGGCGTTCCAGCGGATCATTCATGCCGGCTGAGCTCGCCAACTCGTCAGCCGCCTGGGCATCGAAGTGTTCCGGGGCGCCGTCGGCGATAACGCGGCGGGCGTCGGCGATGACGATTGGACGCGTCTCCGTCGCGCCGATGACCGCGCGGCAAACGCCGCGTTCCGGATCGACGACGAAAGCTCCGATCGCATGGGCGAATTCGCCTGTCTTGCGGCAGATCTTATGATAGCCCCAGCGGGCCGTGCGACCGAGCCGCGGCGCCTTCACGGAAACGAGCAGTTCTCCCGGTCGGAGATCCGCCTCGAGCGCGCCCAGCATGTAATCCTCAACCGGGATTGTTCGCGCGCCCTGCGGGCCGCGCAATGTGACCGACGCGCCGAGCGCCGCGAGAATCGAAATCCAGTCCGCCGAGGGGTCGGCATGGGTCAGGCTGCCGCCGATCGTGCCTCGGTTCCGCACAGCGCGATAGGCGATGCCATGGGCGACACTCGGCATCGCGCCCCCGGTCACATCCGGAACACGGCGGTCCTCAATATCGGAGTGCGTGACGCAGGCGCCAATGACGACGCCGTCCGCATCCTCTTTGACCTGCCGAAGTTCGTCGATGCCCGTGATATCGACCAGAAGATCGGGTTGGACCAGGCGCATGTTGAGCATGGGCCCGAGAGATTGGCTACCCGCTACAACTTTGACGGAACGTCCGTCCTCAGTGAGCAGCGAGAGAGACGCGTCTACGTCTTTCGGCCGAGCGTAATCGAAATTGACTGGCTTCACCCCGCCATTTCCTCGAACTTAGACCGGCGCTTTCGCGCGCTTTGCAGCCCCAATCGCTTCGAGCACGCGGCGCGGCGTCGTCGGCGAGTGGAAGACTTCGGCTCCGAGCGGCCGCAAGGCGTCGTTGATGGCATTGCCGATCGCCCCCGGTGGCGCGATGGCGCCGCCCTCACCAAGCCCCTTCACGCCAAACTCGGTATAGGGCGCAAGCGTCTCCATATGGCGCACGCGAGGCGCGGGAACCTCGGTTGGACCCGGCAGAAGATAGTCGGCGAAGGTTGACGCGAGCGGCTGGCCCGAAGAATCGAAGTTCATTTCTTCGTAAAGCGCGGTGCCGACGCCCTGTGCGAACCCGCCGTAAATCTGCCCGTCCACCACCATAGGATTGATGAGCTTGCCGCCATCCTCAACGATGACGTAATCGAGGATCTCAATGTCGCCGGTCTCAGGGTCGACTGCGACAGTCGCGATATGGGCGGCATAACTGAAAGTGCCCGAGTCGCGTCCCGGCTTATAGCCAATCGTCGCCTCGAGACCGCGCGGGTCGACCGAAGCCGGGAGATCCTGCGGTCGCCGATACCAGGTGTGAGCAATCTCCGCGAGCGTGACGCTGCCAGATGGTCCATGGACTGCGCCATCGCGCAGCACCACGGATTCGGCGGCCGTCTGCAACAGATGCGCACCGATCGCCTTTGCAAAACGCGCCACTTCCCGCGTCGCAGTCGCGACCGCTCCGCCCGCCATTACTGCGCTGCGCGAACCCCAGCTGCCGGTCGAGTAAGGCGTGTATTCCGTATCGCCGTGGACAAGTTTGATCTTGGCGACCTCGATTCCGAGAATCTCATTCGCCACCTGCGCCAGGGTCGTCTCCATGCTTTGCCCGTGCGAATGGACACCGACCCTGAGCTCTAACCCGCCATCTGGCGTCATGCGCGCCGTCGCCTGCTCATGCCCCGGCACCATCGGAATGCCCCAACCGGCGTAAACCGACGTGCCATGCGCGCCTTGCTCGCAATAGACCGAAAGGCCGATGCCGATGAGGCGCCCATCCGGCTCGCCACGCTTCTGGCGCTCGCGGACACTCTTGAGGTCGACCGCGTCCAGAGCGCGGCGCAAAGCTTCGGGATAGTCGCCGCTGTCGAAATGCTTTTTCGTGATGTTGTCGAACGGCATCTGCTCGGGTCGGACGAGGTTCTTCATCCGCACCTCGAAGGGCTCGAGGCCCGCCTCCCGCGCGACGAGGTCGAGCATGAGTTCAAGCGCGTAGCAAACGCCCGTCCGCGCGACGCCCCGATAGGGAAGGATCGGACATTTGTTGGTCGCGACCGACCAGGTGCGGCAGCGATAGGATTGGAAATCATAAGGGCCGGGCAGGATGCTCGCGACCTGCGCCGCCTCAAGGCAGGCTGAGAAGGGATAGGAGGAATAAGCGCCCGAATCGACCGTCGCCTCACAGTCGATTCCGCGCAGCGTTCCGTCTCGGTCCGCGTAGGCGGTGATGCTGTAATGATGCTCCCGGCAATTGGCGCCGGCGGTCAGGTGTTCGCGCCGGTCCTCGAGCCAACGCAGCGGATGGCCGCAGCGCATCGCCAGCCAGCCGAGGCAGACGTCCTCCGGCAAAAGGATGCCTTTGTAGCCGAAGCCGCCGCCGACATCCGGGGAGACGATGCGCACCTGGGTTTGCATCAGTCCCAAACATTCGGCGAGGCCGGTGCGCACAATATGCGGCATCTGGCTGCCCGTATACAAAACGAGCTGGTCCATGCGGCTGTCCCAATAGGCGACCGTGCCGCGTCCCTCCATCGGAGCCATGCATTGGCGGGCGGTGGAAATCTCGCGCGTAATCTTGATCGGGGCGTCGAACGCGGCTTCGATATTGATGTCGACGAATGTCTCCAGGAACGTGTTGTCGCCCCAGTGCTCGTGCAGGAGCGGCGCGTTCGGCAATCGCGCCGCCAGCATATCGTGCACAGCCGGGAGTTCCTCCAGATCGACCTCGACGCTCGCGGCGATATCCTCAGCCTCGGCCCGCGTCCGGCCAACGCACATTGCAATGAGCTCGCCGACCTGCCGCACCTTCTGGCTCGCGAGCACCGGTTGCTCGGACGCCTTGAATCCCGGCAGGCCGGACACGGCGACGATCGGCTTCACGCCGACGAGATCTGCGGCGGCGAAGGCCTTGCCGCGATGCTCGTCGGGAATGTGGACGGCGCGCAGCTTTGCGTGGGCGAGCGACGAGCGAACGAAGGCGACGTCCTTCATGCCCGCGAGGCGGATATCGCCGACAAACTGGCCGCGCCCGCGCAGGAAGCGGTCGTCCTCCTTGCGCGTAACTGAGGCGCCTACGCCCTGATCGCCCATCTCCTGACCTTCCTGAGCTGCGACCCCCGACAAGCTCGTATGGCTCGCCTCCAAATCGGGCGAGAGGCGTCGTTCAACCAGCGACAGCGATCGCCTCACGCGCTTCGACGGATCGGCTCGGCGTTGCACCAGTCGTAAATCGCGAGCGCCATCACCTTGATCGATGTGAGGTAGTCGTCAATCGAGACATACTCGTCGTCTGCGTGCATGACAGCTGTCGAGCCGGGCCCGAAAATGACTGTCGGCGTATCGCCGTACAGATTGAGGAAGCGCGTATCCGCCGCTCCCTGTCGGCCGCTGATCACGGGAGCTTTGCCTGTAATCTCGGTATACGCTCGCGACACCGTGTCGACGATCGGATGATCGCGCGGGATCTCCGAAGCCTGGGCGTCATAGCCGACGAATCGGACCTTCGGCGGGTGATCCTTCATCCAAGGATCCGCAGCCGCGGCGCCGGCCACCTGATCGACGAGGCTTTGCTTGACGCCTTCATGGTCCTCGCCTGGAACCGTGCCGATGCTCCCTTTCAGCAAGCAGTTCGCCGGGAAAGCGCTCGGATAGCCGCCCGCCTGAAAACTGCCGACGATGCAAGGTAGCGAATCGATCGCGCTTGGATAGAGCGGATGGGTCACGGTCGCCACTCGTTTGGCCTCGAGATCAGCGACCGCCTTGGCGATCTTGTTGCCGAGATCGATACCGCTGATGCCCTCGTAGCGTTTCTGGATGCCGGCCGGCTTGCCTTGAATCTCGATCTCGAACCAGATGCGGCCGATGCAGGCGGGCTGCACGGCGAGATCGCTGGTCTCGCCCGAAATGCCGGCGTCGGCTTTGTAGCCTCGGATCACGGTGTCGAGCGTGCCGTGGCCGCTCACCTCCTCGTCGATGACGACGTTGATCATGACGTCGCCTTTAGGGGTAAGGCCAAGTTCCTTAAGGTACTGGACGGCGAGGATGTGACTGGCGACGCCGCTCTTCATGTCGCAGGAGCCGCGCCCATATATGCGTCCGTTCTTGATGCGCGCTGACCACGGATCGTCGCTCCAGCCCTCGCCGCCGCCCACCGGAATGACGTCGGTGTGGCCATTGAGCAGGAGCGACCGGCCACCGCCCGTGCCCTTCAATATGCCGACGATGTTGGGTCGCCCCTCATAGCCACGCTGGACCGGGCGATAGCCGGGGTGCTTCTTGAGCGCTTCCCAGTCGGTCTCCCACATATCGACCTTGAGGCCAATCTCGCTCATGGCGTTCGAGACGAACTTTTGAATCTTCGCCTCATCCCCCGTAACGCTCGGAATGGCGATCATCTTCTGCAAAAAATCGATCGCCTGGTCCCGGCTGGCGTCGACCTTGTCGAGGATTTTCTGATGGTTGGGATCGGTCATTTCGCCGCCTTTCTTGCTGCTCGCCCCGTGTCGATCAGAGCGATTTCAATCGCGGGATGATCTCGCGCGCAATCGTTTCGACCTGATCCGCGCGGTATTTATAGGGAACGAAGATAATCTTCTGCACGCCAACGGCGAGTTGCTCCCGCAGTTGCGCCACGCAATCGTCGACCGTGCCCATGATTGCGCTCTCGCGCGAGCAGTCGCTATGTGCGGGAAAGTCCCACTCCTTGTTCAGCCAGTCCATCATGTCTTCGCGTACGGCCTCCTTGGACGCCCCGACCATGATCGGAAGTTGCGCGGCGTTGAGGAGCGAGTTCTGGGTCCTTTCCAGCCTCTTTGGCAAAACCACGGATCTTGTCCCACGATTTCTTGAAGTCGGCCGGGCGGTAGAAATACGTCAGCCAGCCGTCCCCAGCCGTTGCTGCACGCTGCAGCACCTTGTCCACGTAGCCCCCGATCAAGATCGGCATGCGCGGCTTCTGGTAGGGCTTAGGATACATCACCGCGGCGGAGATGTTGTGGTTCATATATTTCCCGTCGACTTTCGGCTCCGTCCACAGGCGCTTCAAGATCTCGAAGATTCTCGTCCATGAGCTTGCCGCGCTTGTCGAATGGAATGCCGACCGCGTCGAATTCGCGCTTGTACCAGCCCGAGGCCATGCCCATGATGAGGCGCCCTTCGGAGAGCTGGTCGATGCTAGAGAGCTGTTTGGCGAGCGTCACGGGATTGCGCAGAGGCAGGACGAGGACGCCGGTGCCGATCTTCAAGCGGCTCGTGCGCGCAGCGATCCCAGTCAGCGCTGTAAGCGAATCGATGATCGGGAAATTGGGCTCCACGCCAAGCAAGATGTGGTCCCATACCCAGACCGAGTCGTAGCCGAGCTCCTCGACGCGGACGCCATACTCGACAAGCTCCTTCGCGCTGGGCATTTCCGGATAGGCGGTGAAATTGCGCGCAGCGACGCCAAACGTCTTGGCGAGAACTCTTCATCGGTATTCCTCCGGAGCGGATTCGTCAGGCCGTGAACAGACGGTCGGGATCGAGCTCCCTCAGCGTTTCAAGCTCGCGGCCGGTTGGAGGCTCGGTCATCGAAAGCCCTTCGTCGAAGAGGAGTTCGAAACCCGTGTTGTCTTGAACCTGCGCCCGGTCGACGCCGGGATTGAGGGCGAGCACTTTCATGCGTCGTGTTTCGTCGTCGAAACCGAACACGGCGAGTTCCGTAATCACACGGAACATGCCGCCGGCGGGCAGTCCGCTCTCGGCGCGCGTCTTACCTCCGCGGATGAAGCCGGGGCTTGTGATGAAGTCGACCTTCTCCACAAAGCGCCTCTTCTCATGCTTCATCGCGACAATCATGTTGGTGAGACTTGCGATGTCATTTCCCCCTCCCGTCCCCGGCAAGCGCGTCTTCGGCGCGGCGGGCGTTCCGATAAAAGAGGAGTTGAGATTCCCGTATTGGTCGATCTGCGCGCCGCCCATGAACCCCACGTCGACATAACCGCGTTGCAGCAGCAGCAAGACGTCGGCGCTGCCGAGCACCATGTTGGCGCGCTTGGTGCATCGCTGGTCGTTGGTGGACGGCGGAAGCTTCCCGGGCTCGACGAACGCGCCGATGACGCCGCCCTCAAAAAGGATGGTGAGGCCAGGGCAATGCAGTCTCTGAGCCAGCGTCGCGGCGAGCAGCGGGACGCCGACGCCGGCGAACACGACCTGTCCGTCCTTGAGCTGTCGCGCGCTCAGGATCGCCAGCATTTCAGAGGAAGTGTGGCGCTGGCTTTCAGTCATTGTAGATGCTGCGCCCTCTGTTGGCGGCCTCGAGCAGGTTGTCCAGGCCGATCAGCGACAGAAAGTCTGTCCACGTCTTCGGCCCGTACACGTGTCGCTCAAGATAGTCGCGCATGCCTTCGACCGGCTCGGCGTTCACCTTCGCCACATAAGCCTCCATGTGGCGCATCATCGGCTCGTAGACGCCGAAGCACTCGTGCGGGGCCGCCCCGAAGGGAACCTCAACAACCGCGTCAACGCAGAAAAATGGAATCTTCGTTTGATCCGGCGCGCGCCTGATCTGATCGTTGGAAATGATCCGCTCGGTGGTCAGGATCACCCGATCGGCGGCCATCGCGAGATCGATGTCCATGAACTGCAGGCCGTCGATCTGCG
>CAVYPD010000066.1:0-14121 GCA_963770275.1 uncultured Alphaproteobacteria bacterium | reverse complement strand
TGTTGTGCGTGCTTGGTTCAGTTTCGTCTTGCTCCCCAGTGACATAATCCGTGACGCACCATCGGCCTTTGTTGCTCGTGCCACAAGATGTCTTGAGGGTCGGCGGCGCGCTCGCCGTCGCAGCAAGAGCGACCTTGAACCATTGATCCTCGAACGCGGGTCGCGTCATTGTTAGCAAGTTGAACTTTGCGTCCGCCAACGCTGGGCCTGCGATCCCGGCGAGAATGGCGGCAGCGAATAGTGATACTTTCATCGACAGTTGCTCCTGCTGGAATGGCATGGAGGCGACGATAGTTGCTGCTGCGGTTCGCGCCTGTCGCAGCGCGCCAATGTGTTGTCTTTTTCTGCCAATCGTCGGGGCGGCTGACGAGGCAGAGGTCACCTCCCGCTACCCGGACTGCGCGGGCGGCTGCACCCCGTGGCGCGCAAGGTGAGCTAGCAGTCAGGAAGCGCTCACTAGCTCAGGCAGAGGTCAGCCGATCCGCCTTCCTCACATACCGGCACCTTGGATAACGGCTACAGCCGAAGAACTCGTTCCCAGCCTTGCTGCCCGACTTAGCCACCCGCAACACCAGCGGGCTTCCGCACCACGCACAGGTTGTCGTGCTGCCGAAGCGCTCCTTGAGCTGACCCACATGGCCACGGCGAGTGGCGCTAGTCTTGGGCAGCATTCCGGCCCTTATTGCGGCCACGATCCGCTGCACGTCTGCGTCGTCGAGCAACACTCGGGTCTTGCTCCTGACGTAGTTGGTATAACCGCCGGTCAGAACATTCGGAGGCATTGCGGTTCTGAGGCTGCAATTACCCCAGAAGACCACGACGGAGTGCATTCTGTCCTGATGGACGCCAAGCAGCTTCGACAGTGACCTCACGTGACCGTAGTTCTGGTGCAGAGGGTTCTGGAACTTAAGCCTATGCCCTCGGTTTATCTTCGTCCACTCGGGATTGTCTTCGCTGCCGAATATCCAGCCGCTCATGTTCTTGCTCTCCACTACGAAAATCCCGTAGCGAGAGACAATCACGTGATCGATCTGTGTGGTGCCTCTGGGCGTGGGTATCGTGACGTTGTTAAGGTCGATGTAGTGAGCAGATTTCAGGAGCAGCTTCTTCGCGAGGGTGCTCTTAATCTCACCCAGCCAGCCTCTCGCAACGGCACCGCACCAGCTCATCGCGTGGCCCTCTCGACGTGGCGCGGTCGCTCGCTGTTGGCGTTCTCGTCGAACACCATCAGCGCGGCGAGGGCGATGCAGAGGGCAATCGGGAACACGATGACGAACACGATGGCGCGCGGGATGGACTTCGATCCCCAGATGACGAGCATGACGAGGAACGCGACCACCCAAACAAGCGCGACCAGCACCGGGGCATCCCGACGAACCAAGCGAGAGCGGGCGCAGCGACGAGGATGATGAGGGAGGTCATGGCTCCGCGATAGCCGCTGCCTGCGGTTCGCGCCTGTCGCAGCGCGCCAATGTGCTGCTTTTTTCTGCCACGCCGCGCTGCCGAGCCATCAATGATAAGGCATCGCGCCGAGCGACCCTCCATCGGGCCGAAGCAAGCCGCATAAAAAATGATAAGCGAGCCTGCCCAATTCGAACGTGGTCGGCCAACACATGATCCACCGGGGCGGCCATCGGGGCGGCCCCGCAAGCAATGGATCAACCGATGATTAGAGAACCCGAAGATATTGCGGCCTTGCCTTGGGCGGGCAACTTCCGCGATGACCGCGAACTATTTCAGGCCGTCGAAGCCTACATCTTCATCGAACCCGATCCGGCCAAGCGGCGACGGGCCGATGAACTCGCGAACTGGTACGGATGCGGCGAAAGAGTACGATGCCCGCTCGACTACGATCCGCGCCGCTGATCGACATCGCCCCATGATCGACGGCGAGCGCGCTCATCACGCTGACCCTGCGCCGCCCGACGAACCATCCGGGCCGCTTGACCGCCCCAACCACGGCGCGGATGCCCTCGCGGCGGGGCCAATCGACAGGGCCGGGTCCGGGATGCCGGGGCTGGGCTGGCCGCCTACAGACCTTGATCCGGCTGGGCGGCAGTCAGGCCCGGATGCCGCCCAAGCCCGCCTGTGGCCTTCCCTATCGCGTTGGCGGGGCCGGATAGCGGCCGATCCGGGCGGATTTATCGACCATCGGTAATTCAAGGCGCCGGGACGGGCCGGATATGGCCAGAGATGGCGGGTACTTTGTAGCCCGGAACGTAGCCCAAGACGCGATTGCGGGGTGGGACGCTGGCCCTCAAATCACCGAGCCATTGCAATTACAACGTCTCACGGGCTTCGTCTAAACCGAACTCAAGTTTTTCAACAATATCCCGCGCGAAGCGGGCGGTCGGTTTTGGCGTAGCCTTAGCCGCGAGCTGCCGGGTGGCGGGAAATCCACAATTTCACGCATCCGTTCGTGATCCGTCCGACTGGCGGAGCACTGCATAGCGAATGTTGCGACAGCGTTGCGATGCTGGGCCACGAACCCTCTTGCGGTCAGGCTAACCATCTGAAATTGCAGGAGAACGCAAAATTCTTGACATGGCGCCGCAAGCCATTGAAAACACGGAATCCGCGGAAGGAAATGGCGCCACGTCCCAAGAGCCGGTATGGACTTGTCGTCCGTCCGACAATGGGCCGGAAGGAGGCGTCCGCAATGGCCGAACCCGCTCCCGTCTTCGACGTCGTCATCGCCGGCGGCGGCGCGTCTGGGCTCGCGCTCGCAGCCGCGATCAAGCAGGCGATGGGGCAAGGGGCATCCGTCGCCGTCGTCGATCCGGGGCCGCCGGCCGGGCCAAGCGCAAGCCCGTTGCGCACGGTCGCGATCGCCGATGGGCCCCGGCGCCTGCTTGAACATATCGGCGCCTGGGCGGCGATCGCGCCGAAAGCGCAACCGATCCTGTCGATGGCGATCATGGACGGGGAGGTGCGCGACGCCGTGCGCCTGCCCCATCTGAAGTTCGCCGCGAAAGACCAAGCGCTCGCCCATATGGTCTTCAATGACGATGTCGTCGGCGCCCTTTCCGCACTCTGCGATCAACTCGGGGTTCAGCGCATCAAAGCGTCCGTTGCGCATTGGGCTTCGGGCAAGCATATCGGCGAGCTTGGGCTCTCCGATGGCCGCGTGTTGCGCGCGCGGCTCGTGGTCGCCGCCGACGGCGCGCGCTCGAAACTCAGTCGGCTCGCGGACATTCAGACCATCGGCTGGGACTATGATCAGACCGGCATCGTCGCCACGGTCGCGCACGAGCGCGACCACGAAGGCCGGGCGGAGCAGCATTTCCTGCCGGCCGGCCCGTTCGCTCTACTGCCGCTTCCGGGTCGCCAATCGAGCATCGTCTGGAACGAGCGTCGCGCCGACGCCGAGGCGCTGCTGGCGCTCGATCCCGACGATCTGACGCGCCAGCTTGAATATCGGTTCACGCCGAAACTCGGCGCGATCAGCCTTGCCTCACGCATCGAAGGCTTTCCGTTCCGCTTCCAGATCGCGCGGCGCTTCGTCGCCGGGCAACTCGCGCTCGTCGGCGACGCGGCCCACGTCGTGCATCCCGTGGCGGGGCAGGGTTTGAACCTCGGGTTGCGCGACGTCGCGGCGCTCGCCGAGACGATCGTGGGCGAGATGCGGCTCGGTCTTGATCCCGGCGCGCCCGGGCCGCTCGCGGCTTATCAGCGTCAGCGTCGCTTCGACGTCGCGGCCAGCGGCCTCGGTCTCGACGCGCTCAATCGCCTGTTCTCCAACGATCTGGCCCCTCTGCGCTTCGTGCGCGATCTGGGGCTTCGCATCGTTGATCGCGCGCCACCGCTCAAGGACATGCTGATCGCGGAAGCGGGCGGCGCGGGGAGCGGCGCGCCCAAGCTGCTTCGGGGTCTCGCGCTATGAACAAGCCGCCTACTCTAAGCCCGCGCACACTGGCCGCTCAGGCCTTGGGGACGATCGACGAACGCACCCGCGCGATCGTGCCGCCGATCCATCTCGCCACCACCTTCGAGCGCGACCCCGACAACCTTTATCGCAGCGGCAATTCCTACGGCCGCCCCGACAACGAAACCGTGCGCGAGGCGGAGGCTGTCATCGGCGCCCTGGAAGGCGCCGCCGCTACGCTCGTTCTCGGATCGGGCATGTCGGCCGCGATCGCTCTCTTTTTAAGTCTCGGGCCGGGCGCGCACGTCGTCGCGCCTAATGGCATGTACTGGGCGCTCCGCGCCTGGCTTACCAACGAGGCGCCGGCCTTTGGGCTCAGCGTCGATTTCGTCGATGCCGAGGATTTGCAGGCGCTTGCCGCGGCGCTGAAGCCGGGAACGACGAAGCTCGTCTGGCTCGAGACGCCAAGCAATCCATTGTGGGGCGTGAGCGACATCGAAGGCGCGGCGCGCGCGGCTCATGCGGCGGGCGCCGTCCTCGCTGTGGATTCCACCTGCGCCACGCCCGTCTTCACGCGGCCGATCGCGCTCGGCGCCGACGTGGTCATGCACTCGGCGACCAAATATCTCAACGGACACTCCGACGTTTTGGCGGGTGCGCTCTGCTTCGCGGGCGACGACGCCCTTTGCATGCGCGCGCGGACAATTCGCCAGTCGCACGGAATGATCTTGCATCCGTTCGAGGCGTTCCTCCTGATCCGGGGTTTGCGCACCCTCGACGTGCGGGTGCGGGCGGCGGCGGCGAACGCGATGGAGATCGCGAACCGCCTCTCCAATCATGCTTCCGTCTCGGCGGTGCTCTATCCGGGACTTCCGCATCACCCGGGCCATGATGTCGCGCGCCGTCAGATGCAGGGCGGTTTTGGCGGCATGCTGTCGATCCGCGTCCGCGAGGGCGCAGAGGCGGCAATCGCGACCGCCGCCCGCGTGCGGGTGTGGAAGCGAGCGACCTCGCTTGGCGGGGTCGAGTCGCTGATCGAGCATCGCGCTTCCATCGAGGGCGCGAACTCGCCTTGTCCGCCTGACCTGCTGCGGCTATCCGCCGGAATCGAAGACATTGAGGACCTCTGGCGCGATATCGACCGGCTCTGAGCGGATCGGCCTGAGGGCCCCGATTTCGGCCGCGGGGCGAATCCAGCTACACGGGCGCAATGTACCGCAATATCTTCCTGGTCGGCGGCTGGACGGTCGCCTCGCGACTGACTGGCTTTCTGCGCGACATGGCGCTCGCCGCGCTCATGGGCGGGGGCGCACTCAACGACGCCTATGTCGCAGCGATCAAGCTGCCCAACCAGTTCCGCCAGATCTTCGGCGAGGGGTCGTTCAACGCCGCCTATCTGCCAACCTACACCCGGGTGCTGAAGGCGGGAGGCCGGGAGGAAGCAGACAAATTCGCGAGCCACATCTTCACGTTGCTCATCCTGTCGCAGATCGCTCTGCTAGGCCTCGTCTATCTCGACATGCCCCTGCTCGTGCGCCTGACGTCGCCGGGCTTCGTCAGCCAACCCGACAAGTTTGCGCAAGCGGTGGCGATGTCGCGCATCATGTTCCCCTATATCGCCTTCATTGCCGTCTTCGCGCTGCATCAGGGAACGCTGAACGCCAACAACGCCTGGGGGGCGCCGGCTTTCGCGCCCGCTGCGGCCAATGTGTGCATGATCGCGTTTCTCGCCTTCGCCGCATTTTTTCCGAAGATTTCGCCGGGCGTGGCCAGCATGGCGAGCTGGGGATTTCTCGCCTCCGGCGTGACCCAACTCGTCATCGTCATGATCGATGCGCGACGGCGCGGGCTTTTGGAGCGGTTGACCTGGCCCCGTTGGACGCCTGAGATCCGCAAATTCCTTTGGATGCTGGGGCCGGCGATCGGCATTTCGGCGAGCTACCAGATTGGGGCGCTCGCCGACCAGATTGTCGGCTCGCTCTTACCGACCGGCGGCCTCTCCGCCATCAGCTACGCCGACCGGCTTTATCAATTGCCCGGCGGGGTCATCGTCATCGCCACCGGCTCGGTGCTGCTCAGGGAAATGTCGGCCCTCGTGGCGCTTGGCGACGTCCGGGGCGCGATGGCCGCTCAGAACCGGGCCGCTTCGCTGACGCTGGCGCTCGGCGCTCCCTTCATCGTCGTCTTTCTTCTCATTCCCGATCTCATCGTCGCGGTCGCCTTCGAGCACGGCGCCTTCAAGGCCAATGCGACCCAGCAAGCCGCAGGCGTGCTTGCGGCCTACGCGATTGGCATGCCGGCGTTGCTGGTCGACCGAATCACCACGGCGAGCTTTTTGTCCCGCGGCGATACGGCGACGCCGCTCAAGGTCACGCTGGTCGGCGTCGCCGTCAACGTGGCGCTCAAGATCGTGCTGTTCCGGCCTCTCGGCGCACCGGGCTTGGCGCTTGCGACCGCGGCCGGCCTTTGGATCAAGGTCGTCGGCGTCTTTGCGCTCGCCCGCAGGCGCGGCTGGACGGCTCCTGACTCGCGTCTGCTCGCGACCGGCGCAGCGACGCTGTTTGCGGCTGGCGCGCTCGCGCTCGCGCTCACGGTGTTTGACGGGCCGCTCATCGCGCTCGTGGCGCATCTCCCGAGCTTCGCTCGCGAGGCGCGCTTCGCTGCGCTGACCGTGATCGGGGCTGCGGTCTATTTTCCTGCCCTGGGCTTCGGGCTTTGGCTCACTCACGCCATGCCGGCGACCCTCGTCAGGCGGGCGCGGCGCATCCTTCGGCTTGCCCCATGAACCTCGCGAGCTCCGCCATGCCGCTTAACCATTCCGCGATGTCGCCTGGATGAATCGCCTCCAAACTCGCTTGACCCAGGGGCCAGCAGAGCCTCCTGTTCTTCGCCTCTGGGAGGACTTCAAATGAGCGTTCAGGCGCGCGACCTCGCGGTCGAGTTCGCCTACCGGTTCGGTCGCACGCCGACGGTCAGTCGCGCGCCAGGCCGCGTCAATCTGATCGGCGAGCATACGGACTACAACGATGGCTTCGTCATGCCGGCGGCGCTCGAATTCGCCACGCTGACCGCAGCCTCGCAGCGGCCGGACAGGCGGCTCCAAGTCTATTCCATGATCATGGACGAGACGCGCGAGTTTGACCTCAATTCTCCGCCTCAAGGCCCGATCGGCGACTGGTCGGACTACATCGTCGGGGTCGCGCTGATGCTGGAGAGGAGCGGGCGCAATCTTGCCGGCGCCGATCTCATTGTCTGGAGCGATGTTCCGATCGGCGCGGGCTTGAGTTCGTCCGCCGCGCTCGAAGTCTCGTGCGCGCATGCGCTCCTGACCGAAAGCGGCCTGCCGTTCGATCCGATCGAAATCGCCCAACTCTGTCAGCGGGCCGAAAATGACTTCGTCGGTATGCGCTGCGGGGTGATGGACCAGTATATTTCGTGCTGCGGCGTCGCCGGGCATGCGCTCCTGATCGATTGCCGCAGTCTCGAGTCGCGCCATGTCGCCATCGCGCCAAACTTGAGGCTGCTCATCGCCAACAGCAGGGTCCGGCACCAGCATGCGGGCGGGGAGTACAATCTGCGGCGCGAGGCTTGCGAGGAAGGGGTGAGGCTGCTCAGCCGCTATCTCGGGCCAATTCAGGCGCTACGCGACGTGACGCCCCAGCAGCTCGAATCCAAACGCCGCAAGCTGCCCGAACTCATCTACCGCCGCTGTCGCCACATCGTCACCGAGAACGCCCGCGTGCTCGAAGCTGAGCACGCGCTTGGAAGCGGCGATTTCCTCGCCTGTGGGCGTGCGATGAACGCTTCCCACATCTCCATGCGCGACGACTTTGAAATCACCTGTCCCGAGGTCGATATGCTGGCCGGACTGGCCCAGAGCGTTAAGGGCGTCTACGGTTCGCGCATGACAGGGGGCGGCTTTGGCGGTTGCACGATCAGTCTCGTCGAAGACTCCGCGGTCGACAAGGCGTCGCAGCTTCTGACCGACGGCTATCGTATCGGAATGGGCCGGGATGTGGACATCTACGTGTGCGCGCCATCCGACGGCGCGCAGTCTGATCCCGGTTTGAGGGGCGGCACATGGCGAGCATAGAGCCGCTTCGCGGCGCATCGCACCGCCGTTTCAATCCGCTGACCGGCGAATGGGTCTTGGTGTCGCCTCATCGCGCACAACGCCCCTGGCAAGGCCAACGCGAGCCGAAAGCGGCGCCCGCTGCGCTCGCCCATGACCCCAGCTGCTATCTCTGTCCGGGCAACCTGCGGGTGGGCGGCGCCCGCAATCCTGACTACCCGCATACCTTCGTGTTCGACAATGATTTTCAGGCGCTGCAGGCTGGTGCGCCGACCCATGTGGAAAGCGACGGTCTGCTCATCGCCGAAGGCGAATCGGGGCGGTGTCGCGTTTTGTGCTTTTCCCCGCGTCACGACCTGACGCTCGCCGGCATGGCGGTCGCCGACATTGAGCGCGTGGTCGACGTCTGGGTCGAGGAGACGATCGCGCTCGGCAGTCTGCCCGACATCGCCTCGGTGCAGATTTTTGAAAATCGGGGCGAGATGATGGGGGCGTCGAATCCTCATCCGCACGGCCAGATCTGGGCGACGCGTCATCTGCCGAACGAACTGGAAAAAGAGACCCATCGCCAGAGCGAATATCTTCTGCACCGGGGCCGTCCGCTGCTCCTCGACTATCTCGCGCAGGAACTTCAGCACGGCGAGCGCGTCGTACTCGGCAACGACGATTTTTGCGTTCTGGTGCCGTTTTGGGCGATCTGGCCGTTCGAGACGATGATCCTGCCGCGCCGCCGCATCGGCGGATTTGACGAGATGAGCGCGGGGGAAAAAGCCTCGCTTGCCCAGGTTTTATCCCAGCTGACCAAGCGTTACGACAGCCTGTTCGATGCGCCATTCCCTTATTCGATGGGCTTCCACCAGAAGCCGACCGACGGCGCCCTGCACGCCGAATGGCAGATGCACGCGCATTTCTACCCGCCGCTGCTTCGCTCGGCGACCATCCGGAAGTTCATGGTCGGGTTCGAAATGCTGGGCTCTCCGCAACGGGATGTCACCCCTGAGGTTGCAGCGGCGAGGTTGAGGGAAGCGGCGGGATAGGTTGCCCCTTTAGCCGCTCGATTGCCCGGATACAGCCGCACGTAGGTTATCGCGGAGTTTTCTGACGAGCGCGACGATGCTCGCCGGTCTCGGCGCGAACGGTGGGGGCGGGTCACCTTAGGGCTCTATTATGGCTGCTCCAATAATCCGGCGGCTTTCGAGATCGCGATGCGCCGACACGATGTCGTCGAGCGCATAGGTGCGGGTCGGACCAACATCCAGAATGCCGTCGCGGATGGCGGCGAACAGATCAGCGGCGCTCGTCTCGAGTTGCTCTCGGCTTGCCGTGTAGATGTGCCGCCCGGGCCAGGTGATGTGCAGCGCCTTGGGCGCTAGGAGGAACGGATCGAACGCCGGCGGACTGCCTGACGCCTGGCCGAATACGGCCAGCGTGCCCCGCGGCCGCAGCACCTCCAACGATTTCAGGAACGTGTCGCGGCCGATGGAATCGAAAACCGCGGCCACGCCCTCGCCGCCGGTAAGATCATGCACTCGGGTTACGACGTCCTCTTTCGTGTAATCGATAACATCAACGCAGCCGGCCTGCCGCGCAGCCGTGGCCTTCGCGTCGCTCGACACGGTACCGATGACGCGAACGCCAAGCGCCTTCGCCCATTGCGCGAATAGGAGCCCGACTCCGCCCGCCGCGGCGTGGAATAGAACCATGATCGCCGCGCTGCAGGGGTACGACTTCCTTCAGCAGCATGCGTGCGGTGACGCCACGCAGAAAGGAGGCGGCGGCCTGCGCGTCGCTGACGCCATCGGGTATGCGGACGAGACGATCCGCCGGATAGACGCGCGCCGTGGCATAGGCGCCGAGCGGGCCGTCAGCATAAACGACCCGATCGCCTATGGAGACATCGTTGACGCCGGGCCCAACCGCCTCGACGACGCCCGCCCCTTCGTTGCCTAACACTGCCGGAAGAGCCGGAACTTGGAACGTGCCGCGACGGAAATACACTTCGACGAAATTGAGGCCAATCGCTGTGTGCCGTATCAGCGCCTGCCCAAGCCCCGGCGTCGGTGTCTCAATAGGTTCGATTGTCAATGCCTCGGGAGGACCATACCTGTGAATGCGCGCTGCGCGTTCCATTTGATAACACCTCGAGTTGAACTCGTGTAGGCGATGGCGAACCGCGAGCGCCGGCTCCGAGCGGCTAAAGACGTTGCGCGCCCTCTGCCGGCGCGGCCAGCCCGGATTCGGAAGTCAGGTTCCTTCGTCAAAGTTGCGAGCGATCCATCTCGACAACCTCAACGAAACCTTCCTCGCATTCAGGTTCCGGGGCAGGGGTGTCGAGCGCTCTCTTGACAAACTCGACGGAGTCAATTGCCGCTCCAACTTGAGCGCGAAACTCGTCGATCGCTTCTTTCATTGACGGTGGTAAGTCTCCCCACCAGTCGATAACGCAACTCATCGCTTCTTCGACGGTCAGAACCATCTGCTCAATCACGATTTCCCTATAGATTTTCGCCACAGCGCTGTCCTTCCTGTTCCATCATCTGAGTATCCCGCCGGACCTTGGCGAGCCTTAAATGGCCAACGTGCCGGTCAGTCCGATGCTTCACGGACGGAACCCAAAGTCGCTCCGGCTTCTCCGGCTCGAAGCGCCGTTTGCGCAGGCGTAAAGATTTTCATGGTGCTTCCGCCGTGATCGCTTTGTGGCAGAATCACTCGGCGGGCAATACAGCGTCGACGCCCTTCTTCTTCAGCATCACGACAAGGAATTTTGCTGGCTTCGTCGCACTCGCATTGCGTCCCACCGCGTGCACGTCGTCGGGCCCTTCGTAGAAGGTTTGCCCGGGTTTCAGAGTGACCTCCTTGCCGCCCCTAACCTGCTCGACGATTGTCCCCTCCAGCACGTAGACGAAGGCGTACGCGTCGTGCCGATGGATGTGCTCCACAGCGCCGGGTGGATATTCGACGGTGAGCATCACCATCTCCTTGCCGGGTACGTCAGCGAGATCCTTCTGCATGACGGGGACAACAACCGGCTGCGGTGGTGCTGCCTGCGCGTTCGGCATGAGTTGAACGCTGAACGCGAGAACAAGCGTCGTTCCAAGAATCCGAAGGGGCGACATGGCTATCTCCGCTCGTGATAAGGAGAGAAATGGGGATCAGGCTGCGGCCTTTGAGCGGCGCAGCCATTGGTCGAGATCGATGCGACCGAGACGCGCTTCGCCCAACGGCACGAGCGAGTGCTCCTCGATCCGGGCGCACCAGTATCGGGCCTCGGGATCGCTCACGACCTCACGTGGGTCCCCGATACCCTTCAAGTAGCGGGCCACGATTTCGTTGAACTGGCTCCCGTTCGGGGCCAGCGATCTCTATGACGCCATTTCTTGGGTCTGCGAGGGCCGCCTCGGCAACGAAGGCAGCGACGTCGTCCGCCGCGATCGGCTGGAACAGGGCCGGTGGCAGCTTGACGATGTTTCCGTTCGCAGCCGAATCGACGATTCCGCCGAGAAATTCCATGAACTGGGTTGAGCGAACAATAGTGTAGGGGATGCCGGATGCCTGAATCAGCTTCTCTTGGGCGACCTTGGCGCGGAAATAGCCGTTGTCGGTCCGATCGATTGCCACGATTGAGAGTGCGACGTGGTGCTGGACGCCCGCTGCCTCCTCCGCCGGGAGAAGGTTGCCCTCGGAAGTTTTGAAAAAATCCAGCACGGCTTTGTCTTCGAACGAAGGCGAATTTGCGAGATCCACGACGACCTGCGCTCCCGTCAGGGCTTCGTCGAGCCCCTCTCCGGTGAGCGTGTTGACCCCGCTCTGGGGGGAGGCCGCGACCACCTGATGGCCGCGCTGGCGCAGAATGGCGACGGTTTTCGAGCCGATCAGTCCAGTGCCGCCGATCACGATGATTTTCATGGGTTCCACCTTCCTTGGGCCAAAAGCGCGACGCGCAAGCGATGGGTGGAAGGTGACTGAAAGTCGCCTCAACGTCCTTGAAACGAGCTCGAATTTGGCTTGAGCTTAGCTTGAAATTCCGTCCAAAGTGCCGGCACGCTATCTAACGGGGACTGGATTGAAGGCCGCACAGGCCGCCATCGCCCGGGCGCGACGGAGTGGCGCGTGCAATTCGTGTTCGGCGAATGTGTGCTCGATACCAGCCGACGAGAGCTCTCACGCGGCGGCGAGGCAGTCGCGGTCGGGCCGCAAGTCTTCGACCTGCTCATCCACTTGATCGAGAACCGAGATCGCGTCGTCAGCAAGGACGAACTGTTCGATGTCATTTGGCGCGGTAGGACAATCTCCGAGTCAACCTTGACAAGTCATGTCAATTTCGCGCGCAGGGCGATCGGCGACACCGGTGAGGAACAGCGCCTGATCCGGACAATCTCGCGCAAAGGGTTTCGATTCGTTGGGGACGTGCGTGAGGCGCCACCGCGGAGCGCGGCGACATCAAGTGTAGCTGAGACTGGGACCCCTTTGGGTCCGCTAGCGCTACCCGACCAACCCTCGGTCGCCGTCTTGCCGTTCCTTAACTTGAGCGGCGATCCAGATCAGGACTATTTCGCTGACGGGGTGGTCGAGGACATCATCGGAGCGTTGTCGCGCATGCGATGGCTCTTTGTCATCGCGCGCAATTCAAGCTTCACGTACAAAGGCCGTGCAGTCGACGTGAAGCAGGTCGGGCGGGAGTTAGGCGTGCGCTATGTGCTCGAAGGCAGCGTCCGCAAGGCGGGGAACCGGGTGCGCGTCACCGGGCAGCTCATCGATGCGACAGCGGGCGCGCATCTTTGGGCCGACCGTTTCGACAGCAGCCTCGATGACATCTTCGATCTGCATGATGAACTGGCGACGAGCGTCGTGGGCGCGATTGCTCCGCAGCTCGAGCGTGCGGAGATCCAGCGCGCGAAACACAAAACGACCGAGAAGCTCGACGCGTATGACTATTACTTGCGCGGTATGGCGAGCTTTCACCAGGGAAACCGAGAGGGCATGACCGAGGCGCTCCCGCTGCTCTATCAGGCGATTGAGCGCGATCCCGGTTTCGCATCGGCTTATGCGATGGCGGCGGCCTGCCTATTCTGGAGCAAATTCAACGGCTGGATCGCTGATCGCTCCCAAGTGACGTCTGAAGGCGCGAGATTGGCCCATCGCGCAATAGAGCTTGGCAAGGATGACGCTGTCGCTCTCGCTCGAGGCGGACATGCACTGGCAAATTTCGTCGGAGACCTCGATAGCGGCATCGCCCTGATCGATAGGGCGTTACTTCTCAATCCAAACCTCGCGGGGGCTTGGTTCCTCGGCGGCTTCGTGCAAATCATGCGGGGCGAACCAGACAATGCGATTGAGCGACTGGCTTACGCCATGCGCTTGAGTCCCCTCGATTCCGAAATGTACCGAATGCAATGCGGAACGGCGCTTGCGCACTTGTTCGCCGGCCGCTTCAACGACGCCGCGCCTTGGGCCGAGAAGTCGTTGAGAGACCTGCCGAGCTTTCTCATCGCGGCCTGCATAATTGCGGCTAGCCATGCGTTCGGCGGCCGAACGAACGAAGCGCAGCGAGCAATTCAGAATCTGCGGCAGCTGGATCCAGCCCTTCGCCTTTCCAATCTCAGGGATTGGCTTCAATTCCACCGTCCTGAATATCTCACCATCTTGTCTGACGGCTTGCGGCTAGCTGGATTGCCGGAATAGCGCCACCGAGTGGATTGCAGAGTCTCTAAGTAAATAGAGCGGCTCGACAAATAGCTGAGGAGGTCTTTCCCGGAAAGCAGCAGATAGGATTTATGTTTGCCGCGAGAAGGCTGAATAGAGACGGTAAAATCGCGGCGGACTCTGATCCAATTGGTGGGCTGGCAGGTGGAAGGAACTTAGCATCTCCCGTGAGCAGGCCGAGCGGGTCCCTTAAGAGCCTGCCAAAGGCGCGCGCGAGCAGCAGGCCGAGAATGACAAGCACCGACGCCGCGGCTATGGCCGTGATCGTGCCCGCCGCAGCTTGGTGATACCGATCATTGTAACGTGGATCAAGGAGGCTAGGAACCGTCAGCCAACCCATTTATTCACAGTGTCGTTATTCCAGAGGCTCGCAGCCAACTAACAAAAAAAATTGCTGATCACGCTCCTCGCACGTCCGGCGATCATGCTCTAAGAGAGCAGCGCCATGAGTGAAGCGAGCCATCGGGAAGTGCGGGCTGGG
>CAVYPD010000065.1:0-12771 GCA_963770275.1 uncultured Alphaproteobacteria bacterium | reverse complement strand
GTTCGATCGCTCGACCCTCGTTGATGCTCTGCTCGGCAGCCAGAACGATCCTGAGGCTATTGACGGCGGCGTCCATAGACTCTGAAAGATCGAGATCCTTAGTGATCGCCTCAAGAAAGAAAGCCTGCTCACGGTCGCAGAGAGCTTGATGGGTCGGCTCGTCTTCTGTCGAAATGAAATCGTCTCTTTTCACGAAGTTCTTGTCCGACCCCACCGCCGCGTGGTGATACTGAATGAGATCAGTCTTGGTATGTCGGTCGATGTCTGCCGAGTCGGAAACGTTGCTCAGTTGGTCCTTTCCCTCTGAGTGAGCAGGAACCAACGATACGGCGCCGCGTGGGCCGACGACGTCCTTCACGAAGAACGCAACTTCGCTCATCATCGGGCCCCAGCCGGCTTCGTACCAGCCCACGGAGCCGTCATCGAAGGTCACGTGAAGATGACCATAGTTCTGCTTTTCCGCCTCCGCCCACAGTTTGACTCCGATACCGTGGACGCGCACCGGTTTGGCGCCGGTCAGCTGGCACATCACGTCGACGTAGTGCACACCGCAGTCGACGATGGGGATGAGCGAGTCGATCAGGTTCTTATGCCACTCCCAGGCCTTTCCGCTGCTCTGCTGGTTTAGGTTGAGCCGCATGACGAGCGGCTTGCCTAGCGTCTTGCCGAGTTCGATGAACTTGACCCAACTTGGATGGACGCGAAGAATGTAGCCGAGCACCAATTTTCTGTTCGTCGCTCTCGCAGTCGCGACGACTTTCTCGGCGTCCTCGATGTTCGTGGCGATCGGTTTCTCCAGAAACACGTGGGCGCCCGATTCCATCGCCTTGATCGCGTATTCCGCGTGCGTGTTGGGCCACGTGTTGATCGACACCGCGTCCGGCTTGGTCGCCGCAAGCGCTTCATCGAAATTCTCGAAGAGCTTATATTTGAGTTCATCCGGCACAGGCTTCGACCGGATCGAACGGCTCATGAGACCGACGATCTCGAAGCCCGGGTTACGATGGTAGGCGCTCGCATGCGACCGACCCATGTTGCCCAAGCCAACCACTAGAACCTTAACGGGCGCCATCGTCACTCCCTAACGCTGTTCGTCATTGACGGGGCGGCGCGAGGCCGCCCCAGTTGGTTCACCGATTGGCGGGCACCGCCTGATCGAAGAGATGCGCCTTGATGTTATCAAGATCGAGTTCGGCGAAGGGCTGCGACAGTTTGTAGGTGGCTGCGTCAGCCTTGACCTTCGCATGGTCGAAGGCATTGGCGCCGGCGATCAGCACATTGGTGCAGACGTCCTCTGCTTTCACCGGCTTCGTGATCTGCTTGAGTTGATAAATCTTGTCGAAGAACAACTGCCAGGCCTGCATGTTGTGATCCCCCCAGCCAGCGCGCTTGGACATGTCGCCGCGGAACACGTTTGTCTGCTGAAGGCACGAAGTCGTGCCGAGCTTCGGCCCAAGATTGCTGGCCAGAGACGGAAATTGCTCGAAGACGGCCTCGACCGCTGCGCGCGGGTTCTCGTATCCGAATTCGAGGCCCATCGCCCAGCCGCGCAGATATTTTTCGAGGAAAGCCTTCTTGTCCGGATCATCGAGATCCGCGGCGCGCACGACGAACGTGTTGGCGAACAGGGGCGACTTCTGAACGCCGAGCCAATACTCGAATTCAAGGCCTTTGCCGATCCATTCCGCCCGCAACCCTTCCCATGAAAGCGCGGCGTCTCCTTGGCCCGCCTTGAGCGCCGTCGCCCAGGTCGGCCAGCCGGCTTCCACATATTTGACCTTCGAGACGTCGACGCCCTGCACGAACAGCATCGGATCGACGATCGCCTGCCAGGCCGCCGATCCGAGAAGGACCGTTTTGCCCTCAATCTTCTTGAGATCATTGAAACCCTCGCCGGGGCGAAACGCCAGGCTGAATGTGTCGAGGGCGCCCATGTGGAAGACCGACTTGAGCTTCATGCCGTTCTGCAGGGCGAAGGAAAATACGCCCGGAGACGGAAAGCCCATATCCGCCTGTCCGACATCAACGAACTTCACCGTCGCGGTGCCGTCCGAGGGCCCGGGCTGCATCTCGGTCTTGACGCCGAGCCCGTCGAAATATCCCATTTTCTTCGCCGACCAATATGGGAAGTCGTCCAGCACTTCGAGGGTTCCGCGAGGCGAGATCCAGGTGAACTGGGAATAGAGGTCGGCTCGGCCGCTTGGCGCACGGCCAATCACGGTGGCTGTTACGACGCCCGCCGCCGAAACCTGCAGTAACGTGCGGCGGCTGATGTTTCCCGAAAACGAGAGCTTGTGCATTTTTTACGTCCTCCTCCTCAGTCGCAGACGCGACGAGCCTCCCAACCCGCGGAGCCGCCAGACACGCGTCGGCGCCCCGCCTCAAACCTCCCAACTGGCGAAGCGCTTCGCCAAAAGAAAGAAGAGCACATAAATGAGGATGCCAAGGATCGAGAGGATCAGGATCACGGCGAAGAACTGCGGCATCTGGATCATTGACGAGTAGGAGGTCAGGCGATTGCCGAGGCCAAAGCCGCCGCCGACCATCTCCGCGCCGACCGCGGTCAGACAGGCCGAAGATGGAGCCAACCATGAGGCCAACAAAGATCATCGGCAGAGCCATGGGAGCTCGGATCTTCCAGAACACCTGCAAGGTCGAAGCGCCGTAGGATCGGGCAAGCGCAATTTTGCCCCCGTCAACACGCCGAAACCCCGTGGCGGCGTTGATCATGACCATCGGACCTGAGGCGAGAGCGACAGCGATGATGCGAGGGGTGTAGCCAAAGCCAAAGCGCAAGATCAGTAACGGCACCAGCGCCAGCATCGGTGTTGTGACAAGCACGAGAATGTAAGGCGTGACGACTTTTTCAACGAACGGGAATTGAGTGATGATCGCAGCCATCACGAGCCCACGACAGAACCGATTGTGAAGCCACCCAGCAAGCTCGACGAGGGTATAGAAGAGATGCGGCGCGATCAGCGGGAAGTCCTTGATCAGCGCCACGCCGATCTCGCTCGGTTTAGGAAAGACGTATTGGGGAACCTTGAGAGCTGTCAGCAGAGCTTGCATGCCGCCGATGATGACGATCGCCACCAGCACGATCGCCAGGATCTCGCGCGCTGATTTCGCCCCGGAGCCGCCCGCAAGTGCGGACGAAATCGCCGAGACGCCGATTTGGTTCTCACCGCCGGAGCCTGTCTTGAATTCGGGGATCGCGTCGGGATCCCTCACGCCTCGGCCCCGACTCGCCTGCAAACGCGCTTGGTCAACTCGTGGCCGCTGACGATCGCCAATGATTTCCTGCTTGATCCGATTGAAGAGGTCGAAGACCTCCTTCGTCGACATAATCTCAAGGGATCGAGGACGGGGGTAGGGAACCTGATGGATGTTGGCGACGCGACCCGGCCGCGGACTCATCACGACGATCCTATCGGACAGGAAGATCGCCTCCTCGATCGAGTGTGTGATCAGCACCATTGTCGTGGGCGCGGAGAGCCAGATCTCTTCGACCAGGCGGTTCATCTCCTCGCGCGTGAAAGCGTCGAGCGCTCCGAAGGGCTCGTCCATCAGGAGCACTGAAGGCTTGAACGACAGCGCGCGCACAAGCGCCGCGCGTTGCTGCATGCCGCCTGACAATTCTCGCGGGAACCGCCCGCCGAATCCCTCGAGGCCCACCCTGTTCAGGAGTTCATCGATCCAGACGCGATCCGGCTTTCGTTCCCCTGATCTCGAACGGAAAGTTTATGTTCGCGTCGATGTCGCGCCAAGGAAGCAGGTTCGCTTCCTGGAAAACAAGCCCAATCTGGCGGCTGGGTCCGCGCACAGGGCGATCATCGAGCAGAACATCTCCCGCCGGTCAGCCGATGCAGGCCGGACATGGACCACAGAAGAGTGGTCTTGCCGCAGCCCGATGGTCCGACAATCGATATGATTTCCCCGGCCCTGATGTCGAGCGAACATCTGTCGATCGCGAGCAGATCGCCGGAACGTGTGTTGTAGACCTTAGCGGCGTTGACAATTTGGAGCTTCGGACCTGAACGCGCGGCCGCAAACATTGTACCCATGCGCAGGAAACTCGAGGAACCTCGCGAAGACTAACCAACCGGCACCCGCTGTCAAGGCGACGAAGCGCCCGGATTTTGGCCGTAGCGCCTGAATTCAATGCTCGCTGCTCATTTGCCGGCGCGTCGTCGCTGATGACCTTGCGATGCTTATGACTTCCCAATATCCGTCTTGTGCCACGAGCGTCTCCGATGACTTCGAACGCAAGATTACGAGAGGGGATGGCGTGGAATGCGGTGGGCTCAGGGTAGGTAAAATTACCTATGCCGCTTGCGGCCAGAGCGATGGCGCTCGGAAACCCGGGCGGTTGGTTCCCCGTTAAAAAGGCGGAAGACTGTGAGCATGGACGAAGCGGCAACGACGAAAGCGGGTGCTTGGCTCGCAGAGCTCGATAGGGCGCTTGCAAGCGGCGATGTAACAGCGGCGCTCGCTCTCTTCGTCGACGATTGCTACTGGCGCGACTTTCTAAGCTTCACGTGGAACATCAAGACGATCGAGGGTAAGCCCGCGATTGCAGCGATGCTCGACGCCACGCTGGACGAGACCTCGCCTTCGGATTGGTCGATCGAAAAGGCCGACCAGACCGAGGGCGGGACCGAGGCGTGGTTCGCCTTCGCGACCCGAGACGGCCAGGGCGAGGCATCTTTCGTCTGGAGGAAGGCAAGTGCCGCACCATTCTGACGACGCTGCAGTCCCTGTCCGGACATCGAAGAAAGGTCGGCTTCGCGCGTCCGCTCGGCGCAGAGCGTGCGGCCACGCGCGGAAGGATCAACTGGACCGAACGCCTGGTCGCCGAACGCGAAGCGCTTGGGGACGACCGAGCAGCCTTATTGTCTTGATCATTGGCGGTGGCCAAGCCGGCATCATGCTCGGCGCGCGCCTGAGGCAACTGGGCGTGCCGACGATCATCGCCGAGAAGAACGCACGGGCGGGCGACTTCCTGGCGCAACCGCTATCGCTCGCTCGTTCTGCACGATCCGGTCTGGTACGACCATCTTCCCTATATGCCGTTTCCCGGACAACTGGCCGGTCTTCACGCCGAAGGACAAAATGGGTGACTGGCTCGAGTCCTATGTGTCCGCGCATGGAGCTGAACTATTGGGGGTCAACCGAGGTCAAATCGGCGCGCTTCGACGCTGTTCGAAAGCGATGGGCGGTCGATGTCATTCGCCAAGGGCGCTCTGTCACGCTGGAACCCGCGCAATTCGTCTTCGCCACCGGCGCCTACGGTCCGCCCAACACCATCGCGCTGCCCGGCGCGGAGGTCTTCCGCGGCGAGATCCTGCATTCAAGCGCGTACAGCGATGGCGAGCGCATACAAGGGAAAGCACTGCGTCGTTATCGGCGCCGCGAGCTCAGGCCACGATGTCGCGGTCGATCTCTGGGAGGCCGGCGCCGAGGTGACGATCGTGCAGCGATCGCCGACCACCGTCGTTCGCTCCGAAACGCTGATGGAACTCGCATTCGAGCTCTATTCCGAGCAGGCGGTCGCGAAGGGCATAGACGTCGACACGGCCGACATGTTGAGCATGGCGACTCCGTTCGCGCTCCAACCTCCCCTTCAGCGTGCGCTCTACGACAAGATCAAGGCGCGCGACGCCGGCCTTTTACGACGATCTGCGCGCGACCGGCTTTCTCTCGACTTCGGCCCGGACGAAACCGGCCTGATGATGAAGGCCTATCGAACCGGATCTGGCTATTACATCGACGTCGGGCGGCTCACAGCTCATCATCGACGGCGACATCAAGGTCAAAAGCGGCGTCGATATCGCGGCGCTGACTGAGCGGGGAATTCGGTTCGTCGATGGCAGCGAGATCGCGGCCGATGTCATCATTCAGGCGACCGGCTTTCGATCGATGCACGAAGTGATCGGCCAGATCGTGTCCCGAGAGGTTGGCGAGCGTATCGGACGATGCTGGGGGCTCGGCTCCGGAACGCGCAACGATCCGGGGCCCTGGCAAGGCGAACCGCGCAACATGTACAAACCCGTCGCGCAGGCGAATCTTTGGATTCAGGGGGGCAACCTCGCCCTATCACGCTTCTTCTCCAAATTTGTCGCACTTCAGATCAAGGCGCGGATGGAAGGCTTGGACGCACCGGTCTACGGCGCGCCCGTCTGATCAGTCCATCTTCCCTTAGCGGTCAAGCTTTTGACGAACGGGCGCTGATCGGGTCAAGTTCGACCCTGTCGCTCGCTTTCCTCGCGCCCCACCACGAAGTCCAAGCCAGCGGCGGTGGTTCCCGGGCTCCGAAATCCCGCGACCTTATAAAACGTCCGCATGGTCGAGCGCGATCTGCGACAGCCATCGCCATGCTCGAGGAGGCGTTGTCACGGCAACGATGGTCCGTTTCCATTCGATGGGTGAGATGGCGCATGACGATCTCGTTTGCCCGCCATCGGTTTCTGTCTGCAATTCTCAGGCACGCCGTTTGGTTCCATGTGCGTTTCACGCTCAGCTATCGCGACGCCGAAGATCTGCTCGCTGAACGGGGTTTGGATGTCTCCTACCAAACGGTGCGGCAATGGGCCTTGAAGTTCGGACCGTTGTTCGCCCGAGAACTTCGCCGTCGACGCCATCGCCAACATCGCATTGGCATCTCGATGAGATAACCGTAACGATTGCGGGTGGCAGTTCTGGCTCTGGGGCGTGTTGACGATGAAGGCGAGGTTCGGCGTTGTCAACGTAACGACGTATCGTCCACGCGCAGTGCGCTTCGCCAATCCCCCACTCGCGGTTTACGCGGCAAGAGTGCGCCACTCCGCCAACGCGGCCCCGCGTCTCTGTTTGTGGGGCGTTGTCACGCGAACCAAATTTGGCCCCGCGGGAAGATTGGACGTCCCAACTCAGGTTCATGCGGCTGTCGCAGCTCGCCACCTCTGGAAAGCTTCTTCTCGGAAGACGAAGAGCGTACGGCGGGATGTGAGATGGCGCTGGACGTTGAAAGTGTTTTGGACGACGGCGTAAATGGGCAAGAAGCGTTGAGCTGATCCGGGCGATTTGGAATGCTGCATCTTGCGCTCGCGCCGTCGTGTAACGATCAAGCCCTGGTCGTGGCGAGCCGACAATCCGATTTCGGACTTTTCTGTGCCGTAAGAGCGCAGCTTGTCCGTCACTAGTCTAGCACATCGGGCGCGAAGCCTTGTTTCTCGAGCAGCTTGCGCATCAGTTTCACCACTGCAGCTTTATCGCGCCTCCGTTGCACGAGCAGGTCGAGAACCTCGCCTTCGTCGTCAACCGCGCGCCCAAGCCAGAACTGCCGGCCCGCACCACCGCGAGGTTGGCCGGGGGCGTCTGCCGCAAAGTTCTCGGGCGAACAACGGCCCGAACTTCAATACCCATCGTGATACCGTTTCGTAGGAGATATCCAGACCGCGCTCTACAAGCAGATCTTCGCGTCGCGATAGCTGAGCGTGAAACGCATATACAGCCAAATGGGGTGCCGGATGACCGCAGGTTGGAGCTGATGGCGGACAAACGAGATCGTCATGCGCCATCTTACCCGACAACCGGATGCGCGCTAACGTTCGCGTGACAGAGCCCGACTGCTCACAACGGAGCGTTGACGAGATTGCGTAGCTTACCCTCGCGCAGATAGAGCATCGCCGTTTCCACCGACAGTCGCCGAGCGTCGCTGACGCTCTCGGGGCTGGACCAGGCGGCGTGGGGCGTCACGATCAGGCGTTCGCCGACGATCGGATCGGCTCGGTTGCGATAGGCGATTGCCAATACATCGTCTCGCGGCGGCGGTTCTATCGGCAGCACATCGATGCCGGCGCCGGCGATGTCGCCGTTGCGGAGCGCGTCGACAGGAGCGCCCGAATGTCGACGATGGCGCCGCGCGCCGTGTTGATGAGGATCGCGTCGCGTTTCATCTGCGCGATGGTTGCGGCGTTGATCATTTCGCGCGTTTCGTCGGTCAACGGGCAATGCAAGCTGACCACGTCGCTGACGCCCAGCAGATCCTTCAGGCTCTCGACTCGATCGACGCCGACGGCGATCTCGGAGCCGCGCGACACGTAAGGGTCGTAGGCGACGACGTTCATGCCGAAGGCCTTGGCGCGGATGGCGGCAGCGACGCCGATGCGCCCAAGGCCGACCACGCCAAAGGTACGTCCGCGCAGCCGTCGGACCAGAGGAGCGCGCGTGTAGTCGAAGCCGCCGACCGGATCGGCGACCGAGATTCTGGTGATAGCTGACGATGCCGCGACGGAGAGCCAGCATCAAACCGATCGCGTGGTCAGCGACCTCGCTGGTGCCGTAGTCGGGCGTATTGCAAACGGGGATACCGGCGGCGGCCGCCGCCGCGAGATCGATATGGTCGAAGCCAACGCCCGCGCGGACGATGATGCGGCAACGCCTCAAAGCGGAAACAAAGGCGGCGTCGATCTTCATCTCGTGCCATGCGACCAAGGCGTCGCACGCGCCGAGGGATTCGTCCGAGAGCTCGCCGAGCGAGTGCGCGCGGCGGATGTCCCAATCAACATCGCCGCCGGCTGTCTGGCGCTCGATGACGCCATCGTCGGCATATTGCGCATCCGGCGTGAGCAGGCGAAACCGGGTCATGGCTATCCTATGCGTCGGCTCGGAGCCGGTAGTGGCGGAGCGCGTTGTCGCGGAAAAGCTGGTCCTTCTCACTCTCGGAGAAGGAAGCAACGATGCTCTCGAAAGAACCGTAGAGCGTATCGAAGGAGCCATAGAGCTTGTCGACCGGAAAGTTGCTGCCGAACATGACTCGGTCGACACCAAATCGGTCGATGACGCCCAGAACGAACGGCCGGATGCTCGCCTCGCTCCACCGCCAGTCGACCATGCCGAGGCCAGAGATCTTGGCGACGACGTTCGGCTCGGCGCCAAGGCGCATCATGCCGTCACGCCAACGAGCAAGGCCGGCGCCGTCACGCTCGATCGGCATGCCGGTATGGTTGACGATGATCAGAGTCTCAGGATTGCGGCGGGCAAGTTCGACCGCGTCGCCCATCTGCGCAGGATAAAGTTGGAGATCGAACGAAAGTCTATATTTGCGGAGCAGGCGGAAGCCCTCGAGCCAGGCGTCGTCGGTTAGAAAGTCGTGGTCGGTGAAGGTGTAATTTGGATTTTCGTGCCAATTCACGATGTGGCGGACGCCCCGGACTTTCGGAAAGCCCAGATGCTCGGCGATGACTTTTTCAGCGTCCGGCTTGTGAAGCTCGACGCGGGCGACGATGCCGCTGGGAAGTCCTTCGCTGCTCGTCGTCTTCTGCAGCCAGCGGGTCTCGACGAATGCATCGGCCGGCACGGCCTCGATGTGCACCGAGCCGACGACGTCGTAATTCGCGGTGTCTGCGCGATAGTCCCGGAGAAGGTAATCGCGCGCGATCGGGGCAAGATTGCCGAGCATGCCCTCGCCGGACGGCGTGTCCTGGAGCCAGGGATAGTTGTAGCCTCGGCCGAGGTCCCAGAGGTGGTGGTGGGCGTCGACGATCTTGCGCTTGGTCATCGGCGTCCCTTTCAGTCGCGGTCGTCGCGGCGGGTGAGGAAGCGCTGCGCCGAAATGGCGGCGAGCACGGCGACACCGAAGACAATGCTGCGCACACCTTGCGGAATAGCGCCGATGACCAGCACCGTGGTCAGGATCGTGGTGAAGAGCACGGCGACCATCGTGCCGCCGTAGCCGCCGCGGCCGCCGAACATCGACGTCCCGCCGAGCACCACCGCCGCGACCGTGGGCAGGACAAACTGGTCCCCCATGCCGAGGAAGCTCGCGCCGGAGAAGGCGGCGAACAATATGCCGGTGATCGAAGTCGTCAGGCCGCAGACGACGTAAGCGCTGATGATCACCCGGTCATTGCGGATGCCGGTGAGATAGCTGACGCGCGGGTTCTCGCCGACCCCGAGCAGCATGCGGCCGCCCCTCGTATAGCGGATCGCCATGATTGCGACGACCGCGAGAAGGCACCAGAGGATGACCATCGCCGGGACGAAGCCGATGTTGCCGGTGGCGAGGGCGCGCACCAGTGGGCTCGATGAGCCGCTCGGCGTGCCGCCGGTATAGATGAGCGTGGCGCCGAGCATGATATTGTTCATGGCGAGCGTCATCACGATCGGCGAGATGCGCAGCTTGACGATGCCGAAACCGTTTAGGAGCCCGGTGACTAGCCCGACGCTGATCGCGGCCATCGCGGCGGGCGCGATATTGGCGTCCTGCCCGTCGCAGACGCCGGTGAAGACGACGGCAGACGCAGTCAGCACCCAGGCGATCGACAGGTCGATGCCGCCGGTGAGCATGACGATGGTCTGGCCGATGGCGGCTAGGCCAAGGAACGAGGCGAGCTTCGCTAGCTGAAGCATATTGGCGACGGTGGCGAAGCCCGGCGCCAGCCGCTCGCCGACGAAAACAAGAAGCAGCGAGAAGACGATCAGCAGAGCGGGCGCGGCTGCCCGGAGACGGCGACCCCCGGCGGCGGGACGGAGCGCGTTCATCGGGCTGCGTTCCTCGGAGACGGTCAAGCGCGCACCCTCGCAATCGAGTGCAGCCATTCGCGGGTCGCGCCGCTCCCGACGACAGCAAGCAGGATCAGGCCGTCGATGACGCTTTGATAGAACGACGAGATATCGGCGAAATAGAGCAGGCTGCCGGTGATGGTCAGGATCAAGGCGCCCATGGCGACGCCGACGGCCGTGCCGCGGCCACCGGAAAGCGGCACGCCTCCGATCACCACTGCGGCGATCGAGGTCAGAATGTAGCCGTCGCCGGCGGTCGGCGAACCGCTGGCGGTGACGGTTGTAAGGTACATACCGCCGAGAGCCGCGAGCAGACCCGCGAGCACATAGGCGACGGCCTTCACGTGCTCTACCCGGACCCCGCTCATGCGGGCGGCGTGCTCGTCGCCACCGACCGCGCGAAGATGCAGCCCGAAGCGCGTGCTAAGCAGCCACGTCCCGCCGATGATGCAAAGCAGGACGCCGGCAAGGCCTGCGACCGGCGAGGAAAACCCGCCGGTTATTGTCGCCTGAAACGCCGTCGGCACGCTGCCGCCCGGATTGGGCAGCACGATCAGGGCGACCCCCTGCCAGACGGACATGGTGGCCAGCGTGACGATGATCGGCGGCAGTTCAAGACGCGCGATGAAGAGCCCGTTGACCAGGCCGGCCGCGAGCCCGATCAGCGTCGGGGCGGCGAGGCCGAGGAAAGGATGATCGCGTTATGGTCAGCGCCATCACCGCTCCGGCGACGCTTGCGACCGGCCCCAGCGACAGATCGACGCCGCGCGTTAGCACGACCAGGAATTGACCGAGCGCGATCAACGTCAGCGGCATCGCATTCACGCTGAGCGAGTGCGCGTCGAATCCGGTGAAGCGGCCCTTGAGCCCGATGAGAACGGCGAGAAGACCGACGAAGACCAGCACCGGCCAATTGTCGCCGAGCTGGAAGCGGCTAACGCGCGGCGCCGGCATCCACACCTCCCTGCACAAGCGAGGCGCCGACGACCGAAGCACGCACGATCCGATCGACGGTAATGTTGTCGCCGGTGAGCTCCTCGTTGATGCGGCCTTGCAGCATGACCAGGACGCGATGGACGACGCCGACCAGCTCGCGTGCATCGGTGGAATACCAGATGACGGCGACGCCATTACGGGCGATGTCTGCGATCAGGGCGTAGATGAGACGCTTGGTGCCGATGTCGACGCCGCGTGTGACATCGTTGAGAAGGAGGATCGACGGCTTGGTCAGGAGCCACTTCTCCAGCAGCGCCTTCTGTTGGTTTCCGCCGCTGAGGTTGGCGATCGGCTCAGCGCCGCCGCGAGTGTGGATTTTCGCCCGCGCGATCGCGCCGCGGACCAATTCGCTCTCGTAACGAGGATCGAGAACACCGAAGAACGACCGCAATTGTCGGAGAAGGGCGTACGTAATGTTGTCGGCCACGCTTTTGGCGAGCAGGAGCCCTTCGCTCTTGCGCTCCTGGGGCACGTAGGCGAGCCCGGCGGAGATCGCGGCGCGGGGCGTTCGACGCTCGAAGGGCGCGCCGTCAATCTCGATCGCGCCGGCGGTGAGAGCGTGGGCGCCAAACAGGGCTTCGAGCATGCTGCCCTGGCCCTGCCCGACCAGGCCGCCGAGGCCCAGGATTTCGCCCTTCCTGATCTCGACGCTGACCCCGCGCAGCGCCGGGCTGCGCAGGCCGGACGCGGAGAGCAGCACTTTGTCGTTGGAATGAAGCTTGTCAGGAAAGGACGACTCGGCGGCTTCCTGCCCGGTCATCAGCCGGACTGCTTCGTCCTCCGAGACCGCCTCGGTGTCGGCGATCGATACGAGCGCGCCGTTCCTCAATATGGCGACGCGATTGCAGAAGCGGACGATTTCGTCCCAGCGGTGCGAGATGAAGAGGACGATCGCGCCCGAGTTGCGCAGGCCTGCGATGAGCTCGGCGAGCCAGGCGACCTCGTTGTCTCCCAGCGCCGAGGTCGCTTCGTCGAGCAAGAGAACGCGAGGCTTGCGCTCGACGGCGCGCACGATCTCGAGCATCTGCTGCTGGCCGAGCGGAAGATCGCCAACGCTCGCGCCCAGGTCGACGTCGAGGCGATGGCGAGCGAGAATCTCCTCCGTTGTTTGGCGGGCGCGCTTTCGGGAGATACTGCCCCAGGCGTGTGTCGGCGCGGAGGTGAGCAGGAGATTGCGCTCGACGCTCAGCGCACGCACCAAGGTCAGCTCCTGGAACACGCTCGAAATGC
>CAVYPD010000064.1:0-16143 GCA_963770275.1 uncultured Alphaproteobacteria bacterium | reverse complement strand
CAGCTTCCCACCGCCGCCTCGATCGCCTGCGCATAGACCGGCCACATCGCGTCGCGCATCGACCGTCCGCGCGCGCTGAGGCGCAAAACGTGGCCCCGCCCGTCTTGAGGGCACGGCGCTCGCTCGATGAGCCCCTCGCGCTCGATTCGATCGAGAAGCCGCGAGAGATTGTACTGCGCAAGCAGAAGCGCGCGCTCAAGCTCGTACGGCCGCAGGCCAGTCTCGCTCGCCCGTTCGAGCTCGAGCAGGACGTCATACCAAGCAAGCGGCGGCAGTCCTGCCTGCTTTAGCGCCGCCTCGACGCGCGCAAGTGCGAGCCGTTCGGCTTTGAGAAGCCGCGCCCAGGCCAACGCCACCTGTTTGGAAGGTCTTTCCGTCACGTCCGAATCGCTTCGCCTGCTGAGATTAATGCAACTGCATGCATATTGACAGCGCGTTTGAGATGGACTAATTAGATGCAGTTGCATCTATATTGGAACCGCCTCGATGGCAAGCGAACCTTCAACGAAGCTCACGCTGATCAGCCATAAACTCTGCCCCTACGTGCAGCGCGTGGCGATCGCGCTCGCCGAAAAATCTCTGCCCTTCACGCGCATCGACATCGATCTCGCCGCCAAACCGGATTGGTTCCTTGCGATCTCGCCGCTCGGGAAGACACCGGTTCTCAAGGTCGGAGACACGGCGATTTTCGAAAGCGCGGTGATCCTCGAATATCTCGAGGATACGCGTTCGCCGCCACTACATCCCACCGATCCGCTCGATCGCGCCGATCACCGCGCATGGATCGAGGTCAGCTCGTCGATCCTGAATGACATCGCGGGTTTCTACGCCGCCGCGACGCCGGATGTGCTCGCGGCAAAGACCAAAGCGCTCAAGGAGAAGTTTGGCTGCGTCGAGGGCCGCCTGTCCGAAGGCCCATATTTCGCCGAGTTCGAAGATTCTCGCTGGTCGATGCCGCCTTCGCGCCTGTCTTTCGCTATTTCGACGTCTTTGAAACGATCGCAGACTTTGGAATCCTGGAGCGCAAGCCGAAGACGATAAAGTGGCGGCAGGCTTTGCGCGAGCGCCCCTCGGTCGAAGTCGCGGCCGCCCCCGACTATGCCACGCGCTTGCGTGCGTTCCTCCTTGCGCGCAAGTCCTGGCTCTCCCAGCTCATGCAAATGGCCGCTTAGAACGGCGGCGCGCCGAACCAGTGCGCCCAAAGGTCCCGTAGACGCGTGATCCACACCCAGTAGACGCCGACCCCTAGCAGAAGCGCGAGAGTGATCGACCCCACAAGCATCAGGAACAGGCTCAGCGCATCGCCGAGCCGTCGCACGATCCCGCGCTTGGGTCGCGCTCTTGGCTGTTCGGCGACGGCAAGGGGCTCGCTCGCGGCAGGAGGTGGAAAGTGCAAGGTGCGCGGCCGCGGCCTCGCGATCGGCCAGGTCGCCGGCCCGTTCCCTTCCGCGGGTTGCTGCCGCGGCCCCTCGGCCAAGCGTAAGTCGACGGTCACCGCGCGCTCGCGCTCGACCAAACGGCGCGCGACATAATCGGCGACGGCAGCGACGATCGTATCGAGCGATTGGCTTTCGGCCATCAGCACACGACCTTGGCGCGTGTCCTGGAAGAATCGGTAGGTGCGCTTATCGTGCGCCATGTCGACAAACGCGATCATGTCGAGGAAGAGGCGCGGATGCTCGCTCTGCGTCAGCGCCAAATCAAACAGATCGACGCCTTGAGGCGCCTGGTCGACGACCGGCTCCAACGCGCTCTCAAGCGCTTTGAGGCGGACAATCTCAAGCTCGCGCACCTCCGCGATCGCATCGGCGCGCTCGGCGTTCTCGACCCGAGCCTGCCGGATCGAGGCGACGAGGTCCGGCTCGACCGGGACGTTCTGAGGCTTGTCGTCCATCGAACTCGTATTGTCCGCGCTCTCGGAGATGAGGGTAGCGTGAATCCGCTGGACCGCAAGCTGTCTGTGACGCCGCGAGGTTTCGGCGCAAATTGACGCCATTGATCATGGAACGGAGATTGCCGATAACCTCGCCGGCCGATTGCGCCCCCGACGAAGGTAACGAGCGATGAGCGCCGCAGATCTTATCGATTTTTCCCCCGCTGTCGCCGAGGCGCGCTCGACCAAGAAACCGATCGTCGCGCTTGAATCGACGATCATCACCCATGGCATGCCCTACCCGCGCAATGTCGAGACAGCGCTCGCCGTCGAGCACGCGGCGCGCGAGATGGGCGCCGTTCCGGCGACGATCGCGGTCATCGAAGGTCGCTTCAGAGTCGGCCTCGACGATCAAGAGATCGACCGGCTCGGCCAACTCACCGGCGGCGTCGTCAAGGCCTCGCGGCGCGATCTGGCGCTGGTCGCCGCGCGCAAAGGCTCGGCGGGCACGACGGTCGCAGCGACGATGTTCATTGCTGAGCTCGCCGGCATCGAAATCTTCGCCACCGGCGGCATCGGCGGCGTTCACCGAGGCGCGGAAGAAACGTTCGACATTTCGGCCGATCTGGTCGAGCTCTCGCGCACCCGCGTCGCCGTCGTTTGCGCCGGCGCCAAATCGATCCTCGACATCGGCAAGACGCTCGAGTTCCTCGAGACCCAAGGGGTCGCGGTCGTCGGCTACCGCACCGACGAGTTCCCAGCCTTCTACGCCCGCTCGTCCGGCTTCAAGCTCGAACATCGCTGCGATGGACTTCCACGATCTCGCCCGAATGATCCGCTTGCAGCGCGACATTGGTCCCGGCGGCCTCCTGATCGCCAATCCAATTCCTCATGATCACGCTTTGGAAGAGGCGGCAATCGAGGCGCGCATCGCCGAAGCCGTCGCCGAAGCCAAGACGCAAGGCGTCGGCAAGAAAGAGGCGACGCCGTTTCTGCTCAAGCGCGTCTTCGAACTCTCTGGCGGACAAAGCCTCGAGGCCAATATCGCGCTGATCAAGAACAACGCCATGCTCGCCGCGCAGGCGGCGGTGGAGCTCATGAAATTATCAACGCCGGCCTAATCCACGGCCGGGACCGAATGGTGTTCGTGCGCGATCATCCAGCGCCCGTCGACCTGTCGAAGGCACATTGTCAGACGAAAATCCAGCGCCTCAGGCTTGCCGTCGGACCCGGGTCCCTCGCAGCGCATGCTCGCAAAAGCGAAGGCGACATCCGCGCCGGCCGTCACGTCCATCTCTTGAATGTCAAAGCGAACCGGACCGCTCGACCAGGAAAAGAAAAGGTCCCAGCTCTTCCTGTAAGCGTCAAGCCCAACGCTTTTGAAGGGCGGCGGAACATCGAACATCACGAAATCGGCGGCATGGCTTCGGAGGATTCCGTCGTAATCCTTCCGCCGCACGGCATCCGCCCACGCTTCGATCAAATCCCGCACCACAACTTCATCAGCCGAGATGTTTTGCTTGTCCGCCATTGGTGCTCCCCGTTAAGCTCGGTTGTTCGCATGTGACGCGGCGGGAGAAGGCGCAATGAAATATTGGCGGCCTGCCCTGATGTTCGCGGTTTTCATTCTCTTGGCGTCGGAGGCTTTTGGCCCATGCAGAAAGAAGAAGGAATTGTCAAAATTCCGAGCCATCATTCCGTGGACGAGACGGTCGACAAGCTCAAGACCATTCTCAAATCGAAAGGCGTGACGCTGTTCGCGCTGGTCGATCACAGCGGCGAAGCTGAAAAGGTGGGGATGAAGATGCCAACGACCAAACTCCTGATCTTTGGCAATCCGAAGGGCGGCACGCCGCTGATGCTGGCGACGCCGAGCGCGGCGCTCGACCTGCCGTTGAAGATTTTGGTTGCGGAAGATTCAGACGGAAAGGTTTGGATCTCCTACAATAGCCCGGAGTACCTGAAAGAGCGACACGGTTTGCCGGAAAATCTCGTGCCAAATATCGCAGTCGTGCAAGCGTTGGCGGCCGCCGCTGGAGAGTAGATCGGCAAGTCGTTTGCCTGATCGAGATCTTCCATCCTGGTCATCGGCGACGTCATGACCGACGTCATCGTTCGCCCCGAAGGGCCGCTGGCGCGCGGCTCGGACCGACGCGCGTCGATCACGGTTCAGCCTGGCGGTTCCGCAGCCAATCAGGCGGCGTGGCTGGCCTCGTTCGGCGTGAAGGTCGACTTCGTCGCCCGCGTCGGCGCCGCTGACGTCGAAAGCGAGACAGCGCGCTTCAAGGCGATCGGCGTCACACCGCATCTCGTCGGCGATCGAACCCATGAGACCGGGAGGTTGATCGCCCTTATCGACCCGGACGGCGAACGCAGCTTCCTCACCGATCGCGGCGCCAACGAAGCGCTCGAGGCGCGCGACATCCCGGACCCGCTCATCGAAGGCGCGGCGCTCATCCATCTCTCCGGCTATTCGTTCTTCGCCTCCTCCCCACGCGCGGCCGTCCTCGGTGTCATGCGGCGCGCGGCCGACAAACCCATCAGCATCGATCCGGCCTCGGCGGAATTCTTGCGCGAAGTGGGCGCCGATAATTTCCTCGCGTGGACGCGAGGCGCGGCAATCCTGTTCCCCAACGAAGAGGAAGCCGCGATTCTCGCGAGGTCGGACGATCCCGAAACTCAATGTGTGCGGCTCGCCGCCCGCTACCCGCTGGTCGTCATCAAGCGCGGCGCGGCCGGCGCCGAGGCGGCTGCGGGCGAAAAGCGCTGGCGTGTCAACGCGCCGAAGATCGAGGCGATCGACACGACGGGCGCGGGCGACGCCTTCGTCGCCGCCTTTCTTGCCACACGGCTGTCCGGCGCGGACATCCAGTCCGCGCTCGAGCGCGCCGCCGCGGCCGGCGCCGCCGCTTCAGCAATCATCGGCGGCAGGCCGAAAGGGGCGAGCGTTCATCCCGACTGATAGTTACGATCACTTCTTTCGATAGACTTGTGGCGTCGGCGCTCTATACCTATCTTCGCCTCAACACGGTTTCCGATTAGGCAGTTCAGCAAACTTCTGCAGCCGCAGAACTGGAAGAGCGGCAGTAATTCGGAAGCCAAGACCTATCAGTTCGACAAGGAGGGCTTAATGTCCATTCGTCCCGTCAAGCGCGTCAGCCAGTCCGTTCCGACCATGGAGGGGGCGGGCGTCAAGCTGCGTCGCGCCTTCGGTTTCGGCGACACGTCCGATTTCGACCCGTTCCTTATGATGGATGATTTCCGCGGCGATCGGCCCGAGGATTATCTCGCCGGCTTTCCGTGGCATCCCCATCGCGGCATCGAGACGATCACCTATGTGCTGGCCGGCGAAGTCGATCACGGCGACAGCCTCGGCAATCGCGGCAAGCTCGGCTCGGGCGACGTCCAGTGGATGACCGCCGGCAGTGGCATCCTGCATCAGGAAATGCCGACCGGCGACGCCAAGGGCCGCATGCACGGCTTCCAACTGTGGGCGAACCTGCCCGCGCACCTCAAGATGACCAAGCCGCGCTACCAGGATGTTCCGGCAACCGATATCCCCGAGGTGATCGATGATGACGGCACGCGTGTGCGCGTCATCTGCGGCGAGTTCTGGGGCAAGTCCGGTCCGGTCGATGGCGTCGCCGCCGAGCCGCGCTATCTCGATGTGACTGTGCCCGCGGGAAAGAAGAAGCGCCTCAAGGTCGAGGATTTCCGTCAGGCGTTCGCCTATATTTTCGAGGGCTCGGCCTTGTTCGCGGACTCGTCCGAACCTTTCGGGGTGCTGCGCGAAGCTGAGGTCGACGGCGACGAGGTCCTGGTGCGCGACAAGGTCGGCAACCGGTCGCTGGTCGTGTTCGGCGCGGGCGACGAGGTCGTCGTCCAGGCAGGCGACGAAGGCGTGCGCTTCCTCCTCGTCTCGGGTCGACCCCTGCGCGAGCCGATCGCCTGGCACGGGCCGATCGTCATGAACACGCAGGACCAGATCCGCCAGGCGCTCAGCGATTTGCGCAGCGGCGCCTTCATCAAGAACTAACGAAAACCGATTCGAGTCGTCGATCCCGCGGCTCGAACCGAACCCGCAATCGTCACTTCAAATCTAAGGCCGGGCCGGAACCCGGCTTTAATCTCCGCGTTTTACGATCGTGAGAGCGGGTGCGTGCGCCCGGCGGAGCCAGCAAACATGGCCAACTCAACGATCACGACGCAGTGCTGCATCGCCGGCGGTGGTCCCGCTGGAATGATGTTGGGATTTCTACTGGCGCGCGCCGGCGTTCAAGTCGTCGTGCTAGAGAAGCACGCTGATTTCTTCCGTGATTTCCGAGGCGACACGGTTCATCCTTCAACTCTTGAGTTGATGGTTGAATTGGGCCTGATCGACGAGTTCTTGAAGCTGCCGCATCAGGAAGTCGCAACGCTGTCAGCGCAGATTGGCGCCGAACACGTTCAATTGATCGATTTCCGCCACCTGCCAACGCACTGCAAATTCGTTGCGCTGATGCCGCAATGGGACTTCCTCAACTTCCTCGCCGAGCGCGGCAGGCGCTACAAAACATTCGACCTGCGCATGCAGGCTGAGGCGACGGATCTGATCGAAGAGAATGGGCGCGTTGTCGGCTTGAACACCACGACGTCGAACGGCGCGCTCACGATTCGCGCCGACATGGTCGTTGGCTGCGACGGACGCCATTCCGTGGTGCGCGAGAAAGCTGGACTCAAGAGCGACGACTACGGGGCGCCAATGGACGTGCTGTGGTTTCGCGTGTCGCACAAGGACGGCGACAGCGTGGACACGTTCGGCCACATCGAAGCCGGCAAGCTGATGGTCATGTTCGATCGGGGCGATTACTGGCAGTGCGCCTATGTCATTCCGAAGGGCGGGATTGAGCGCATGAAGTCGGAGGGCCTTAAGGCCTTCCGTGGGCAGGTTGTTGAGATGTCCCCGTTTCTGTCCGACCGCGTCGGCGAACTGAAAACCTGGGACGACGTCAAACTGCTCAGCGTCACGGTCGATCGGCTGCGAAAGTGGTGGCGGCCCGGACTCATTTGTATCGGCGATGCGGCCCATGCGATGTCGCCGATCGGCGGGGTGGGCATCAACATGGCGGTGCAGGACGCGGTCGCCGCAGCCAACCGGCTTGCCGAACCGCTCCGGACAGGCAAGGTGACGGATGCGGACCTTCAGGCGATCGAGGATCGCCGCACTCTGCCCATGCGCTTTACCCAAGGGCTGCAGCTTATCATCCAGCGGCAAATCATCACCCGCGTCCTCGCAAGCCAACACCGGCCGAAGCCGCCCTCCGTGTTGAAGCTGTTCGGCGCCTTTCCGATTCTGCGTCGCATACCGGCGCGATTGATCGGTCTCGGCATTCGTCCCGAACACGTGCAGACGCCCGAAGCGTCGGCGCCAGTCTTAGAGGGAGAACCCGTGATTTCCCGTCAGCGCGCGAGCGCCTCAGCGTAGACGCTGAGCGTGTCGCGCGTCATGCGCTCAAGGGAGTAGGCTTCGGCGATCTTCGCCCGCGACCGGCGACGCACAGTCTCGCGCGCAGAGGCGCCAAGCGAGAGCGCTGCATGGATCGCCTCGGCAAGCGCGGCCGGTTCGCGAGGCGGAACAAGCCAGCCGGTGCGCGCCTCGGCGTCCGTGTGCGGCGGGGCGGCCACGATTTCACGAGCCGACCCGAGGTCGGAGATGATGGTAAGCGCCCCGATCGCGGCCGCCTCGATCGAAGTGCGCGTCACGCCGTCGACTTCCGTGGCGGGAAAAACCACGACCGCGGCGCCGATGAACGCAGCTGGCGGATCGGACGCGGCGCCGACGCGGATAAACATGGATTGGACGCCGCACTTGATTGCGAGTGCGTCCAACTCGCGCGCGAAAGCCGGCTTCGTCGCTTCGCCCGCCAGTACGAAACGAACGTCGTCGAGGCCCTGAGCCTTGATGAGGGCCGCTGCTTCGATAAGCGTTTGCTGGCCGCGGCCCGGAGCTAGTCGCGCCGGCATCAGAACGACCCGCTCATGCGCCGCGACACCCCAGCTTGAGCGAACATCTGACACCCGGCGCCCGCTCACCCGTTCCGGCTGAAGTTTTGAAAGATCCATTCCCGGACGAACGATCCTGAGGCGCTTGGGAGGTGTTGGGAAGAGCGTTTCCGCGCGCCCGGCGGCGAATTCCGAAGACGCGACGACAGTGTCGCCCTCTGCGACGGCGGTCTCGAAGTTGGAGCGCGGGCGCGTGCGGACGCCGTCCACCGGAAGCGAAGTGACCAGCGGGCGCTTCGCCTTGCGGCAGGCCTTGACCGCCGTCCACGCGGCCCAACGCGAGCGCACGTGGACAAGGTCGACCCGCTCCGAAGCGATGATGCGCTGCAGACGTCGCATGTTGAGCGCCATCGTGAATGGGTTCTTGGTCGCCGCCGGGAAACGGACGAAGAGCCCGCCGATCGCCTGCAGTTCGCCGGCGAGCCCGCCGGAATCGGTGGCCACCAGCGCCCGCGCGCCGGTTTCCGCGAGCGCCGCCGTTACGGCGAGTGTCGCGCGTTCGTCGCCGCCCGCAGCGAGTGGCGGGACGATTTGGAGGATCGTACGGCCGGCGAGCGGCGCGTTGGCCCCACGCCGGAAAGGAGAGAGAGCGTCCAGGCTCACTGCGGTTTCCGTCTCAAACACGAGAGCTTGACCGGCGGCCGGTTGACATCGCCGCGGGGGCTCGGCCAAGCCCGCGCCGCTCTGCGCGCCCATGCCGAGGTTCACCCAGGCGCGGTCGGCGCACGGCGTCACCAAAAGCGAGCCTAATGTGTCGGACGAACAGCCGCAGGTCTTCATCGTCGGAAACGCCCCGAATCAACGGCGTATCGCCTTTCGGCGCCGCGCGCCAGTGCGGGGCAAAAGCCCAGGCGTTGTTTGGCTCAGCGGTTATCGCTCCGACATGGACTCGACCAAGGCGACCGCGCTCGACGCGGAGGCCGAGCGTCGCGGTCTAGCCCTGCTTAGGTTCGACTATTCGGGCCATGGGCGATCCGACGGGCGCCTCGAGGATGGGACCATCTCCCGCTGGCTCGAAGAGACGCTGGCGCTCGTTCGGGCGCACACCGAGGGCCCGCAGATTATGGTCGGTTCGTCCATGGGCGGATATCTGGCGCTGCTCGCCGTCCGCGCGCTGAGCAAAGCAGGGGAAGCCGAGCGCGTGAAAGGCCTCATTCTCATTGCGCCTGCGGTCGACTTCACCGAAGCGCTCATCTGGGCCAAGGCGCCGGACGAGGCGCGGCGTGCGATCATGGATGAAGGCGCGTGGCGGCGGCCTTCCGCCTATTCGAGCGAACCCGACTGCTTCACGCGCGACCTCATCGAGGACGGGCGCAAACACCTTCTCCTCGGCGGCATGATCCGCACCGGCGCGCCAACCGCGGTGCTGCAAGGCATGCGGGATGAAGACGTGCCGTTTTCACATGCGCTCGCGCTGATGCAGCGCTTCGGCGGCGACCCGGCAACGCTGACGCTGGTGAAGGACGGCGATCACCGTCTTTCGCGTCCGCAGGACTTGCAGTTAATGTTCGACGCGCTGGAAAGGATGGCGTGATATCACTCCCACGTCGCGCCAAAGCGATGCAGGCTCGCGCCGTGAACCTTGAGCCAGATTTCGGCGCGGTCGGTTCCGGGGTGCAGACGGCGCGCAAGCTTCCAGAATAGGGCCGAATGATTCATGTGCACGATATGCGCCACCTCGTGCGCGGCGAGGTAATCGAGCACAAAGGGCGGCGCGAGAATCAGGCGCCAGGAAAAATTAAGCCCACCGGTCGACGAGCACGAGCCCCAGCGGCTGACCGTGTCGCGCAGCACGATGCGGCGCGGCTTGACGCCGAGTTGCTTCGAGTGCCTGGCGACCGCAGCCTCGAGATCCTTGCGCGCCTCGCGCTTAAGGAAATCGGTGACGCGGCGCGCCACGTGCGGTCGCTCGCCGGACACGCAGATGAGCGGTCCGCGCTCGCTCGACTCAAGCCAGACCCCGCCGCGCTCGCCGGGCCGGTGCACGATGCGATGATCGGCGCCGCGCAACGGCATGATTGCGCGCGGTTCGAACGCGACTGGCGCCGGCAGACGCGCGAGTCGCGTACCGATCCATGCGGCGTGGCGTTCGGCGAATTCGCGCGCCGCTTTGAGCGACGTGCGCGTCGGCATCGTCAGGAGCACGTCGCGCGTCGGGGTGCGAACCCTCAACGTGAAACGTCGTGACGTCGCGACACGTTTCAGCGCGACGCGATAAGTCTCGCCGTCATGCGCGATATCGAAATGCGCCGCCTGCTCCGGCGCATGGCGTTGGAAAAGACGCAGCATCCCGCCGAATCCCCAGCCCGAACATCTTGAAGCGAGAGCCGACGGCCCCTGCAGCCGACAATCCCTTCCACGGCCGCGAATCTAGTCCAGCCATGCCCCGAGTCGCCAGAGGTTTGTTGAGGAAAATGCGTGGCTTCAGCCCAATTGCACGCTCGGGGTTGCAGCCGGCTTCAACTGGATGGGGAGCCCGGCGGCGACGAAGATCACGACGTCGCAAGCGGCCGCGATTTCCCGGTTCACCCGTCCCTGCCAGTCGCGAAACTCGCGGCCGAGTTTGTGATCCGGTACAATGCCCATGCCGACTTCGTTGGATACAAGGATCGCCGGACCGGTAAGTCTACCCATGGCGTCGGCGAGAGCCATGAGCGCAGGGCCAGGATTGCGGCCGGCCAGCATCAGATTGCTGAGCCAAAGCGTCAGACAATCGACAACCACCACCCTACTTGGCTGCGCATGCGCCAAAAGGGCCGCTGAGACTTCGATCGGCTCCTCGAGCGTCGTCCACCCTTGGCCCCGGTCGGCCCTATGGCGGGCGATCCGCGCGACCATTTCCTCATCTCCCCGCGCCGCGGTCGCGAGATACAGCAGCTCGGGACCGTAGGCCTCGGCAAGCTTCTGCGCATAGGCACTTTTTCCTGAACGCGCGCCGCCAAGCACGAGCAGAGTGCGGGCGATCGTTCGAGCCTCATTCGCGCGCGCCATCCCGACTCCGGTCCCCGCCCATCTGCGCCGCGAGCCCGGCCGGGATGTTTCCTTGGGCCGAATCTGTTTTGCTTTCCGGCAACCCCTTTGGCTTCACGCCCGGCAGGCAAACCAGAAAACGTTCGGTGGGCATCCACCAGACTTCGTCTGGGCGATATTTCTCCACATCGTTCCAGTCGAAACCGCAAACCAGATGACTCATCCAAACCACGCGGCCGGCGTGTTGCAAAACCATCGGTGGGAAAAATACGCCGGTGAAGGAATTGCCGAGAATAAGTATGGTCGGGCCAGTTTTTTCCGACGTTTCAGTGAAGGCTCCGACCGGATCAAAGGATTCAGGGACTTTCTTTGCGTACGGGATCGTCAGAGGCTCGGCATATTCTGAAACTGTGTCGCCGACCCCCAGCATCCGCGCCAGATCGCCGCCGTTGCGCAGAGTCATAGGCCCCAGGGCGGAGTTGGGCTCGATCCGCCAATCCGCGTGAGCGTCCGCCCCGACGATGGCGTTATAGGCGGCGAGCGCACCCCGGTATGTCCAATGCGTATCGTGCATATAGAAAACCGGGCCTCGGGTCCGCGCATTCTTGATTGCCGGGCGCAGATCGACCGCTGTCACACCCTTTGCAGCGAGGTTGGCGAGAAGGATGTCATACTCAGTCGGCTTGCCTGGATTTTGCGCCCAGAGAGGCAGTTCATCCTGGTAGATGGTGGCCCCGTTGGGCGGAATCGCGACCAGGAAGCGGATTCCCCGCGCCAGAAGCTCGTCGTTCATCCGCACGAGCATATCTGTCGCCTCGGCCACCCTCTCGTCGCGAACGAGAAGGCCCGCGCTTTGACGCACCGTCTCCTCGCCGAGAAAGAACATGCGGCCATTGCGCCCGACAAGCACCGAGTCGTTGCCGAAGCCGAGCATCGGCTTGGTCAGTTCCCGATGCGCTGTGATCAGCTTCTGCCGCAAGCCGAAATGATCCTTGAGATAGGCGTCGGCCACCGCCGGCAGTGCGAGCCAGCTCGCCCCGGTCGTGGGCAGTCGTGGCGCTGGCGCAAGGGAGCGCCCTTCCCTGAAAACGCTCGCGGGACTGTCAGGCGCGACGAGGCCGACCACGAGCGGCGCGGCGAGCAGAGAAAAAGCTAAGAGGGCGAAAATCCGCCGATGGCGCAGGAGCATCAGTTCTCAATCACCGCGTCCTCCTGCCTCGCCTTCCCACGAAACTTTTGGGCGAGAAGAGTCACCAGGCTGAGACGCTTTTGCCGACGAGCGGAATGTCGTTTTCGCCGGGAATTCATTGTCGAACGGTGGCCCGATCTTTCAACGCATCCGCCGGCCGAGCGAGACCCTTTGGCGCTTTTTCTTCCCCGACCCCCTTCGTCGCTTGGGGAAATCCAATAGGCCGGTGTTGGCAGAGAAAAATACGTTCGCCCGGCATCCACCAAACTTCATCAGGCCGAAGTTCGTCGATCACCCGCCAGTCAAAGCCACAATATTCGTGGTGCACCCAGATCACACTTCCGACGTGCTGTAAGAGCATCGGAGGGAAAAAATCTAGGGTCAGCGAATCGCCGAAAATCAGGATCTTCGGGCCCGGTTTATCGAACGTCTCGATGAAATCATTGTCAGGAAGCGGAACTTTCCTCCCGCCCGGAAACGCTAAATTCTCAGTATGTTCCGAAATCTTGTCGGCGAGACCGAGGATCTTCGCCATGTCGCCCCCCTTGCGCACGGCCGGCGCTAACGCTGAATTCGAATCGAGACGCCAATCGGGATGCGAGTCCGCGTCGACAATTGCGTTATAAGCGACGAGCGCGCCGCGGAATGACCAATGCGTATCGTGCATATAAAAGAGCGAGCCGCCTGGGCGAGCGGCCTTGAGGACGGGCCGCAAATCGACAGCCGGAACGCCTTTGGCGGCGAGATTCGACATAAGTAGATCGTATTCGGTCGTCCGGCCTGCATTTTGCGCCCGAAGCGGTAGGTCGTCGGTATAGACGCTCGAGGCGTTCGGCGGAGGCGCGACCAGAAAACGGATGCCGCGCGCTTGAAGCTCCTCGTTCATACGCGCGAGCAAATCGGTCGTTTTCGCCACCGCCTGGTCGCGCATAACGAGCCCCGCGCTTTGGACAACCATCTCGTTGCCCAGATAGAACATACGGCCGCCCCGGCCCATCAGGACCTTGTAGCTGCCGAACAGCGGCTTGGAGAGTTCCCGATGGGCGTGGAGTAATGCCTGACGAAGGCCGATATGGTCTTGCAGATAGGCGTCGATCTGATTGGGAAGCCTGAACCAGTCGGCGCTGTCGACAGCCGCTCTCGGCGCCGGCGCTGGCGTGCGCCCCTCCATGAGGATCGACGCGGCGCCGTCCGGGTAGACCAGCCCCGCCACCAGCGGCGCCGCCAACACGAGAAAAGCAGCCACCGCAAAAAAACGACGATATCGGCGCAGCATTCCGGATGACGGTCGCGCCGCGCCGAGGCTGCGGCCCGAGGAGCGATCCTGAAAAAGCGCTGGCCAGCTGACCGACGGGCTTTTGGCCGCGGCCCGCGAGGTCCAAAGCGTTGACCTTACACCCATTCGACTCAGAGCGCCTCAAGCCCGTGAAAATGCGACCAGTCGCGATAGCGCGGCGTCCGGGCCACGCGCAAGCGCGATAGCCTATGCCTGTCCTTAGCCCAGCGGATAGGCGGCCTCAACCATGTAGGGTCCGCCGCCCGACCCCGCGCGGGCGGAATAGAGGACGAAGCGCTCAGCGGCGAACGAGTTCGCGATCAGTGCGCCGCGCTCCGCGAGATAGCTGGCGATCGCCGCTTGCCCGGCTCCGCGCAACCGCGCTAGCGTCACGTGCGGCGTATATTTGCGCGTCTCCGGTTCAATTCCGATGCGCCTCAGACGCCGCTCCTGTTCAGCCTGAAGATCCATCAACGCCGGCTCTGGCTTTATCTTGGCCACGATCGCGCGCGGCTTGTCGCCGCCAAACCAGCTCAGTCCCTCGAAGCGCACCGGCGCCCTCGGCCGGCGGAGGTCGCTGAGGGCGTCGCCGATGTCGCGAGCGGTGCGCGCGTCGATATCGCCGATGAATCTGAAGCGTAATGTGGTAGTCCTCCGGCTCGAGCCAGCGCGCGCCGACGACCCCGCCGCGCAGGAGCGCGAGCTGGCCGACGACCACCTCCGGCAGTTCCAGGCCGGTGAACAGGCGAGGCATCGACGCGCCTACCCGCGCTCCTTGGAAATGAACTGGCGGAAGCGCTCGGAGGTCGAGCCGGAAAAGAGCTCGTGCGGCGGTCCCTCCGCCTCGACCAGCCCTTGATGCAGGAACATCACGCGGGTCGAGACGTCGCGCGCGAAGCTCATCTCGTGGGTCACGACAAGCATCGTACGACCTTCCTCGGCGAGCGCACGCATCACGCGGAGCACCTCGCCCACGAGTTCCGGATCGAGCGCCGAGGTCGGCTCATCGAACAGCATCACCTTCGGGCGCATGGCGAGGGCGCGCGCGATCGCCGCGCGCTGCTGCTGACCTCCGGAGAGATGCGCGGGGTAGTAGTTCGCCCGCTCGGACATGCCCACTTTCGCCAGCAGCGCACGTGCTTCCTCAACGCACTCCGTGCGCGAGCGCTTCTGCACATGCACAGGCGCCTCTAAGAGATTCTCCAGCACCGTCAGATGCGACCACAAGTTGAAGCTCTGGAACACCATGCCGAGTTCGGATCGGATGCGGTCGACCTGAAGCCTGTCGGCGGGCTCGGCCCGCCCATCGCGCCGCTGCCGCATTTTGATGGTCTCGCCCGCGACCGTCACCACGCCTTTGTCCGGAAGTTCGAGCAGATTAATGCAGCGCAGAAACGTGCTCTTGCCGGAGCCGGAGGAGCCCAAGATCGAGATCACGTCGCCGTCGTTGGCGGTCAGCGATACGCCTCGCAGCACTTCGAGCTGGCCGAAGCTCTTGTGCATTGTGTCGACCGTGAGCGCTGGCGTCTCGGACATGCGCGCGTCCTTCAGCTTGGCCGGGGCCTGAGATGCGGCGACAGGCGCCGCTCGAGCGCGAGGAACCCGGCGCCGATGATGTAGTTGACGACGAAATAGATCGCGCCGGCAAGGATGAGCGGCAGATAAGTGACGAGGGTGTCGTTGCGGATCTTCAGCGCAATGCTCATCACGTCCCATAAAGTGACGAGCGAGACGAGCGCCGTCGACTTCACCATCGAAATCATCTCGGTCGAATAGGCCGGAAGCGCATGCCGGAGCGCGATTGGAAAGAAGATTCGCCGAAACATGAGAAGCCTCGACATGCCGCAGGCTCGCGCCGCTTCGACCTGTCCGTGTGGCACGGCGAGAAGCGCGCCGCGAAAGATTTCGGCCTGGTAGGCGGCGGTGCAAAGCGCAAGCGCCAGCACCGCGCAATTGAACGCGTCGCGCAGGAATCCCCATGCGAAGCTCGCGCGCACCGCAGGCAGCGAAGCGAGGCCATAATAGACGACGAAGAGCTGGATCAGGAGCGGCGTGCCGCGAAAGACCAGGACATAGGCGCGCGCAAACAGTTCCAACGGCTTCACGCCGCTCACCCTCATCCAGGTTACCCCCGCGGCGATCAGCGCGCCCAGGACGACCGACAGAAACCAGACCGAGAGCGTGAGCGGCAACGCCGCAAGGAGACGGACGAAGGTCTTCGAGATGAAATCGAAGTCCATCGCCGCCTCAACCCGTCGCCCTGCGCATGCCCCGCGTGGCGCGCGCCTCGGCGACGTCAAAGAAGCGAGTTGTGGAGCGTCATCATCAGATAGAGCGCGGCGCCGCCGAGGTAAAAGGCGAAAGGCCGATGGGTCGAGCCCGCGCCGACCTGGCTGATCCGCATGAGCTCGGTCAGGCCGGTGACCGAGATCAGCGAGGAATCCCTTGAGCGCGACCTGCCAGAGATCGCCAGTTCGAGGGGAAACGCGAAACCGCAGACCCTGCGGCGCTATGATGCGGCGAAACAGGAGCGACCGATTTATGCCGACGCTGATGGCGCCGCCTCGAGCTCGCCCCGCGAGATGGCGAGATAGGCGGCGCGGAACACCTCCGCCTGATAGGCGCCCGAGATGACGCCGACGGCGAGCGCGCCAGCCGCAAAGGACGGCACGCCGACGAAGCCCTCGTGACCGAGCGCGTTGGCGATTGTCGTCAGGAAGCTCGACGTGCCGAAATAGACGAAATAGACAATGAGTAGCTCGGGCAAGCCGCGGAACAGGGCCGCGTAGGCCT
>CAVYPD010000063.1:0-14762 GCA_963770275.1 uncultured Alphaproteobacteria bacterium | reverse complement strand
AGCCATCGATCAAGTCTCCGGAACCTCTGGCGACACGCACCTTCCGGCCGTCGTCGAGAACCTTAAAACCGACACGCGTCGGCTTGCCCGTCTTGGGATCGAGAATCGCGAGGTTCGACAAATGGATCGTCGATTCCTTGCTGATGATCCCGCCCTCAGTCTGCGCCGTCTGGCGCGTATGACGACGCACGAGATTGACGCCCGCGACAATGGCGCGACCGTCCTCCGGCATCACCTGGCGAACCTCGCCCCGCTTGCCTTTGTCGCGCCCAGTGGTGACGATCACCCGGTCGCCTTTCTTGATCTTAGCGGCCATCAGAGCACCTCTGGCGCAAGCGAGATAATCTTCACGTGATTCTTGGCCCTGAGCTCGCGCGGCACCGGCCCAAAGATACGGGTTCCGACCGGCTCGGACTGATTGTTGATTAGCACCGCAGCGTTCGAATCGAACCGGATCACCGACCCGTCGGCGCGGCGGATGTCCTTGGCGGTGCGCACCACAACCGCCTTCATCACGTCGCCCTTCTTGACGCGACCGCGCGGGATCGCCTCCTTGATCGAAACGACAATGATGTCGCCGATCGACGCGTAACGACGCTTCGATCCGCCCAAAACTTTGATGCACATCACGCGTCGCGCGCCCGAATTGTCGGCGACGTCGAGATTGGTCTGCATCTGTATCATGGCCTAGCCGCCTTTTTGAATTACGCCTTCGGCGCCGTCTCGCCGACGACGATCCAGCGCTTGAGTTTCGAGATCGGCCGCGTCTCCTCGATTGAGACGGTGTCGCCAACCTTCTGGGTCTTGTTTTCGACATGCGCGTGGTAGTTCTTTGACTTGCGCACGGTCTTTTTCAGGAGTGGGTGAGTGAAACGGCGCTCGACCTTTATGACCAGCGTCTTTTCCTGCTTGTCGCTGACGACGACGCCCTGCAAAATTCTCTTCGGCATAGTCTTAGTCCTTGGCCTTCGCCGTGGCGCGCTTCTGCGCGGCAACGGTCATGACGCGAGCGATGTCACGGCGTACGACGCGCACCCGCGCGGTGTCCTGCAATTGCCCGCTCGCCTTCTGAAAGCGCAGGTTGAACTGCTCCTTCTTGAGCTTGAGCGCCTCGTCGTTGAGCTGATCCTCAGTCATGACGCGAATGTCGGAAAGACGGCTGGCGTTTTTCATGGCTCAAACGTCTCCTATTCCGCGATGCGCTGAATGAAGCGCGTCTTGATCGGCAGCTTCGCCGCCGCAAGCGCGAACGCTTCGCGCGCGATCGGCTCCGGCACGCCGTCGACCTCGAACATGATGCGGCCCGGCGCAACGCGCACGACCCAAAATTCCGGCGCGCCCTTGCCCTTGCCCATGCGCACCTCGATCGGCTTCTTCGATACTGGCACATCGGGGAACACACGGATCCAGACGCGGCCCGCGCGCTTCATGTGCCGGGTCAGCGCACGGCGCGCGGCCTCGATCTGGCGCGCGGTGACGCGCTCCGGCTCCATCGCCTTGAGCCCGAACTCGCCGAAATTGAGCGCGAACCCGCCCTTCGCATTGCCGTGAATGCGGCCCTTAAAGGCTTTGCGGAACTTGGTTTTCTTAGGCTGCATCATAGTGGCATACTCTCGACTGCGCGCCCGTCAGACGGCGTCGCGCTCGCGCGGTTCCCGGCGCGGGCGATGGGTGGAGGAATGATCGGCTTCGGCCAGGCGCTTATCCTGCGCCATCGGATCGTGCTCGAGGATTTCGCCCTTGAAGATCCAAACCTTGATGCCGCAAGTGCCATAGGCGGTGTGCGCGGTGGCGACGCCATAATCAACGTCGGCGCGCAAGGTGTGCAGCGGCACGCGACCCTCGCGATACCATTCGAGACGGGCGATCTCCGCGCCGCCCAGCCGGCCCGAGCAATTGATGCGGATGCCCTCTGCGCCGAGGCGCATCGCCGACTGCACCGCACGTTTCATCGCTCGCCGGAACGCCACCCGGCGCTCAAGCTGTTGAGCGATGGATTCGGCGACCAGGGTCGCGTCGACTTCCGGCTTGCGGACTTCGACGATGTTGATCGCCACTTCCGAGTTTGTCAGCTTAGCCACCTGCTTGCGCAGCTTTTCGATATCGGCGCCCTTCTTGCCGATGACCACGCCGGGACGGGCGGAGTGAATGTTGATGCGCGCCTTCTTGTGCGGACGCTCGATGACGATCTTCGATATCGCCGCCTGCTTGAGGCTCTTGGTCAGCGACTCGCGGATCTTCATGTCCTCGTGCAACAGCTTGCCGTATTCGCCCTTGCTGGCGAACCAGCGCGAATCCCAGGTTCGGTTGACGCCGAGGCGCAGCCCGATCGGATTGATTTTCTGTCCCATCTCGACTCTCTCTAAGCGGCTTTAGCTTCGGCTGCGGCGACTTCGCGCACGATGATCGTGATGTTGGCGAACGGCTTTTCAATTCGCCCAGCCCGACCACGTGCGCGGGGACTGAAGCGCTTCAACACCAGGTCCTTGCCGACCCAGGCCTGGGCGACGACCAGATCGTCGACGTCGAGATCATGGTTGTTCTCGGCGTTGGCGATCGCGGATTCGAGCGTCTTCTTGACCTCGACCGAAATCCTCTTTCTGGAGAATTCGAGATCGGCGAGCGCGGTCGCGACCTTCTTGCCCCGGATAAGCTGGGCGACAAGGTTGAGCTTCTGCGGGCTGACACGCAGCATGCGCGTCGTCGCCTTGGCTTCGTTCTCCGCCTGACGGCGCGGGTTGGATGGTTTGGACATCGGTGATTAGGCCCTCTTGGCCTTCTTGTCGGCGGAATGGCCGTGAAAAGTGCGGGTCGGGGCGAATTCCCCAAACTTGTGGCCGATCATCTCTTCCGACACCATGACCGGAATGTGCTTGTGGCCGTTGTAGACGCCGAACGTCAGACCCACGAACTGCGGCAGAATCGTCGAGCGCCGGCTCCAGATCTTGATGACGTCAGAGCGGCCTGACGTGCGCGCGACATCGGCCTTCTTGAGCAGATAACCGTCCACGAACGGACCCTTCCAGATCGATCGCGTCATGGCTCAGCCTCTCTTCTTGCGCACATGGCGCGATGCGACGATGAATTTGTCAGTCGCCTTGTTCGACCGGGTCTTCTTGCCCTTGGTCGGCTTGCCCCACGGGCTCACCGGATGCCGGCCGCCGGACGTCTTACCCTCGCCGCCGCCGTGCGGATGATCGACCGGGTTCATGGTGACGCCGCGGTTATGCGGACGACGTCCGAGCCAGCGACTGCGCCCGGCCTTGCTGATCGAGGTATTCATGTGGTCGGGATTCGACACCGCGCCGACCGAGGCGAAGCATTGGCCATGAATGAGTCGCTGCTCGCCAGAGCTCAGACGCAGCGACACGTAGCCCTGATCGCGGCTCACGATCTGCGCGTACGAACCCGCTGAACGGGCAATCGCGCCACCCTTGCCGATCTTCATCTCGACATTATGGACGATCGTGCCCACGGGAATGTTGGCGAGCGGCATCGCATTGCCGGGCTTCACGTCGACCTGAAGGCCGGCGATCACCTCGTCTCCGGGAGACAGACGTTGCGGGGCGATGATGTAGGCCTGCTCACCATCCGCATATTTAACGAGCGCGATGAAGCTGGTGCGGTTGGGGTCGTATTCCAGACGCTCGACCTTGGCCACGACATCGAGCTTGCGCCGCTTGAAGTCGACGATGCGATAGGTCTGTTTGTGACCGCCGCCGCGGAAGCGCACCGTGGTCCGGCCCGTGTTGTTGCGTCCACCCTTCTCGGACTTGCCAACGGTCAGCGCCTTCACCGGCTTGCCCTTGTAGAGCTCGCTTCGGTCGACGATGACGAGCTGTCGAAGGCTCGGGGTGGTCGGCTTAAATGTCTTGAGCGCCATGACTAATCGCTCCTCACAGGCCGGTGGTCATGTCGATGCGATGGCCGTCCGCAAGCGTGACGATCGCTTTCTTCATGTCCTGCTGGCGTCCACGAATGCCTCGAAACGCCTTGTTCTTGCCTTTGCGCAACAGCGTATTGACCGCCGTCACCTTGACGTCGAACAATTTCTCGATCGCCGCCTTGATCTGCGGCTTGGTCGCGTTGCGCGCGACCTTGAACACGAACTGGTTGTTCTCGGAGGCGATCGTCGCCTTCTCCGTAATCACCGGAGCGACGATCGCGTCGTAATGGCGCACGTCCTTGATCATTTGAACCGCGCCTCCAGCGCTTCGACCGCGGCCCTGGTCAGGACCAGCTTCTCGCGCCGCATGATGTCATAGACATTGACGCCCTGAACCGGCAGCACATCGATCTCCGGCAGGTTGCGCGCGGCGGCAGCGAACTTCACCTGCGGCTCGGCGCCGTCGATGATGAGAGCATTCTTGAGCGCCGCCTTTTCGAATGAGAGGCGCAGCGTCTTCGTCTTGCCGTCTTCGAGCTGAGCGCTTTCCCACACCACAAGTCCGCCCGCGCGAACTTTGGCCGAGAGCGCGTGCCGCAGCGCCAGCGCCCGCACTTTTTTCGGCAAGTCGTGCGCGTGGCTGCGCAACACCGGGCCCATCGCGCGTCCGCCGCCTCGGAACTGCGGCACGCGCGCCGAGCCGTGACGGGCGCCGCCTGTGCCCTTCTGCTTGTACATCTTCTTGCCGGTGCGATGGATGTCGGCGCGCCCCAGCGTCTTGTGCGTCCCGGCCTGGCGCTTGGCGAGCTGCCAGCGCACCATGCGGGCGATCAGGTCCGCGCGTGGCTCGAGCCCGAATACGTCATCGCTGAGCTCCAGCGAGCCAGCCGACGAGCCGTCGAGTGACGTCATGTCGAATTTCATGGCGTCACTCTCCCTTTGCCGCTTCGGCCGATGGGGCGCCCGCGCCCGCTTCGGCATGAACGCGGAACTTTCCGGGTAGCGGCGCATCCTTCGGCAACGGCTTCTTCACCGCGTCGCGCACCGCGATCCAACCTCCGGCGTGCCCCGGCACCGCGCCCTCGACCAGAATGAGGCCGCGGTCGGGGTCGGTGCGGACGACACGAAGGTTCTGCGTCGTCACGCGGTCAGTTCCCATATGGCCGGCCATCTTCTTGTTCTTCCAGGTCTTGCCCGGATCCTGGCGTCCGCCGGTCGAGCCATGCGAACGATGCGAGACCGACACGCCATGGGTGGCGCGCAAACCGCGGAAGTTCCAGCGCTTCATCGGGCCGGCGAAACCCTTGCCGATCGTCACACCAGTGACATCGACATATTGTCCAACGGCGAAGTGGTCGGCGGTGATCTCCGCTCCGACCGGAATCATCTTGTCCTCTTCGACGCGGAACTCGGCGAGCCGCATCTTCGGCTCGACATGGGCGACGGCGAAGCGGCCGCGCTCGGCCTTCGACACGTTCTTGACCTTGGCCTTGCCGACGCCGAGTTGAAGCGCGGTGTAGCCGTTCTTTTCCTGGGTGCGATGCGCGACCACCTGGCAGCTCTCGACCTGGAGAACGGTGACCGGCACGTGGTCCCCTGCGTCGGTGAAGACGCGGGACATGCCCAGCTTCTTTGCTATAATGCCTGAACGCATTGGCGTTTATCCTTCGTGAGCGTCTTTGAAAGGTTCAGAGACGCTCGCCAAATCCCCTTACAGCTTGATTTCGACGTCGACGCCGGCGGCGAGATCGAGCTTCATCAGCGCATCGACCGTCTGCGGCGTCGGGTCGACGATGTCGAGCACCCGCTTGTGCGTACGAATTTCGAACTGCTCGCGCGACTTCTTGTCGACGTGCGGCGATCGGTTGACAGTGAACTTCTCGATCCGGGTCGGCAGGGGAATCGGACCACGGACCCTGGCGCCGGTGCGCTTGGCCGTGGACACGATCTCCTTCGTCGAAGCATCGAGCACGCGGTGATCGAACGCTTTCAGACGGATGCGGATGTTTTGCGTGTTCATGTGTCAAATCCCTGTCGGCCGGGGCGGCGGAGTGTAAACCCCGCCTGACCCCTGGCCGCAACGCCTCACTCGGTGATCGAAACGACGACGCCCGAGCCGACTGTGCGGCCGCCCTCACGGATGGCGAAGCGAAGTTTCTCCTCCATCGCGATCGGAACGATAAGCGAGACGTCAATCGTCACATTGTCGCCCGGCATCACCATTTCGGTGCCCTGCGGCAACTCCACGATGCCGGTCACGTCAGTCGTGCGGAAATAGAACTGCGGTCGGTAGTTGGTGAAGAACGGCGTGTGCCGCCCGCCCTCTTCCTTGGTGAGGATGTAGGCCTCAGCCTTGAATTTGGTGTGTGGCTTGACCGTGCCCGGCTTGCACAAAACTTGGCCGCGCTCGACTTCTTCACGCTTCGTGCCACGCAAGAGGCAGCCAACGTTGTCGCCAGCTTCGCCCTGATCGAGCAGCTTGCGGAACATCTCGACGCCGGTGACGGTCGTCTTGAGGGTGGGCTTGAGGCCCACGATTTCGACTTCCTCGCCGACCTTGATAATGCCGCGCTCGATTCGGCCGGTGACCACCGTGCCGCGGCCCGAGATCGAGAACACGTCTTCGACCGGCATCAGGAACGGCTGATCCTTCGGACGCTCCGGCTGCGGGATGTACGCGTCGACCGCATCCATCAGCCTGAGGATGGAATCATGCCCCTGCTCAGGCGACTTGTTCTCAAGCGCCATCAGGGCCGAACCCTTGATGATCGGAATGTCGTCGCCGGGGAACTCGTAACGCGACAGGAGCTCGCGGACCTCGAGCTCGACGAGCTCGAGCAGCTCCGGATCGTCGACCATATCGACCTTGTTGAGATAGACGACGAGCGCCGGCACGCCGACCTGGCGAGCGAGCAGGATATGCTCGCGAGTCTGCGGCATCGGGCCGTCGGCGGCCGAGACGACGAGGATCGCGCCGTCCATCTGGGCGGCGCCGGTGATCATGTTCTTCACATAGTCGGCGTGGCCAGGGCAGTCGACATGCGCGTAGTGGCGCTTCTTGGTCTCGTACTCGACATGCGCGGTCGAGATCGTGATGCCACGAGCCTTCTCTTCCGGCGCCTTGTCGATCTGGTCGTAGGCGGTAAAGGTCGCGCCGCCCGTCTCCGCGAGAACCTTGGTGATCGCAGCCGTCAACGACGTCTTGCCATGGTCGACATGGCCGATCGTGCCAATGTTGCAATGGGGCTTGTTACGCGCAAACTTTTCCTTGGCCATAGCCAGAACTCCTTCTCGTGGCCCGTCATTCGCAAGAGGCGGGGTGCCGCCTCACTTGAATTTCTCGATGATCTCGGCGGCGATACCCGTCGGGACCTGTTCGTAGTGGTCGAACTGCATAGTAAAATTCGCCCGGCCCTGCGTGCCGGACCGCAACTGGTTGACGTAGCCGAACATGTTGGACAGCGGCACCATCGCATTGATGACCACCGCATTGGCCCGCATGTCCTGCCCCTGCACCTGGCCGCGACGGGACAGAAGATCGCCCATTACGAATCCGGTGTGCTCCTCGGGGGTAACGACCTCAACCTTCATGATCGGCTCGAGCAGAACCGAACCGCCCTTCTGCAGACCCTCGCGGAATGCCGCGCGGGAGGCGATTTCGAAGGCGAGCGCCGAGGAGTCGACGTCGTGATAGGCGCCGTCGATTAGTGTTGCCTTGACATCGACGACCGGGAAGCCGGCCAGTATGCCCGCCCCCATGACGCTGTTGATGCCTTTCTCGACACCGGGGATGTATTCCTTCGGCACCGAGCCGCCGATGATCTTGGATTCGAACGAAGACCCCGCGCCCGCTTCCGCCGGCTCGAACACCAGAACGACCTTGGCGAACTGACCCGTGCCGCCGGTCTGCTTCTTGTGGGTGTAGTTGATCTCGGTCCTCTTCGTCAGCCTTTCGCGATAGGCGACCTGGGGCGCGCCGATGCTCGCATCGACCTTGTAGGTGCGCCTGAGGATATCGACTTTGATATCGAGGTGAAGTTCGCCCATTCCCTTCAGAATGGTCTGGCCGGATTCCTGATCGGTGGAGACGCGGAAGGACGGGTCCTCGGCGGCGAGCTTCGCCAGCGCGACGCCGAGCTTCTCCTGGTCGGCCTTCGACTTCGGCTCGATCGCGATCTCGATGACCGGCTCTGGAAATTCCATCTTTTCGAGGATGACCGGCTTCTGCATGTCGCAGAGCGTGTCGCCCGTACGGGTATCCTTGAGCCCAGCAAGCGCGACGATGTCGCCAGCGAACGCCTCTTTGATGTCCTCGCGATTGTTGGCGTGCATGAGCAGCATGCGGCCGACACGTTCGCGCTTGTCCTTCGTCGAATTGAGAACCGTCGTGCCCGACTCGATCTTGCCCGAATAGACACGGCAGAAGGTGATCGTGCCGACGAACGGGTCGTCCATGATCTTGAAGCCGAGCATCGAGAAGGGCTCGTTATCGTTCGGCATGCGCAGGATTTCGTTGCCCGTATCGACATCGTGGCCCTTGATGCCGCCGCGATCGACGGGGGAAGGCAGATAGTCGACGACCGCGTCGAGCAGCGGCTGTACGCCCTTGTTCTTGAAGGCCGAACCGCAGAGGACCGGCACAAACGAAATCTGCTTCACCGCCTTGCGAATGCAGCGTTTCAGGGCGTCAATGTCTGGCTCTTGCCCATCGAGATAGGCGCTCATGACATCGTCGTCCATCTCGACCGCAGCTTCGATCATGATGTGACGATACTCATCCGCCTTTGCCTTGAGGTCGGCAGGAATCTCTTCGTCGTGATATTTGGCGCCGAGACCTTCGTCCTCCCAGACGACCGCCTTCATGCGCAGAAGGTCGATGACGCCCTTGAAGTTCGAACTCGGAGCCGATCGGCAGCTGGATACAGATCGGGCGGCCGCCGACCTTGGTGTTGATCTCTTCGACGCAACGGGAAAAGTCGGCGCCGATCTTGTCCATCTTGTTGACGAATACGATGCGCGGCACGTTATATTTGTCGGCCTGGCGCCAAACGGTTTCCGTCTGCGGCTCGACGCCCTGATTGCCGTCGAGCACGCATACCGCGCCGTCGAGGACTCGGAGCGATCGCTCGACTTCGATGGTGAAGTCGACGTGGCCGGGCGTGTCGATGATGTTAAGGCGTTTGTCTTGCCAGATGGTGGTGGTCGCGGCCGACGTGATGGTGATGCCGCGCTCCTGCTCCTGCTCCATCCAGTCCATGGTCGCAGCGCCGTCGTGCACTTCGCCGATCTTATGCGACTTGCCGGAATAATAGAGGATGCGCTCAGTGGTCGTCGTCTTCCCAGCATCAATGTGGGCCATGATGCCGAAGTTACGATAGTCCTCGATAGGGTGGCTGCGCGCCATGATCCTGAATCCCGATTGCCTGGCCGACTGCCGCTTACCAGCGGTAGTGGGCGAAGGCGCGGTTGGCTTCAGCCATCCGGTGCGTGTCCTCGCGCTTTTTGACCGCGGCGCCCCGATTGTTCGAGGCGTCGAGCAGTTCTGCCGACAAACGATCCACCATGGTCTTGTCGTTGCGGTCGCGCGCCGCGGTGATGATCCAGCGGATCGCCAGCGCCTGCCGGCGATCGGTGCGCACTTCGACCGGAACCTGATAGGTCGCGCCGCCGACGCGCCGCGAGCGAACCTCGACCGACGGCGCTACGTTCTCCAGCGCCTGCTTGAAGACAGCGAGCGGGTCGGTCTTGGCCTTAGCCTCGACGCCATCCAGCGCGCCGTAGACGATCGCCTCGGCGACCGACTTCTTGCCCTCGTACATGATCGTGTTCATGAACTTCGCGACCACCATGTCGCCGTATTTGGCGTCCGGGATGATCTCGCGTTTCTCAGCGCTGTGACGGCGTGACATCGCCCAACTCTCTCTTCGTCTTGGCCGAGTGAATCGGCCGTGAAATTCTTCTGTCTGGATCCACGGGCCTCGCTCTCGCTCGCCCTAGGATGACGCTACGCTGCGCTTCGCGTCACTTCGGACGCTTGGCGCCGTATTTCGAGCGGCGCTGCTTGCGGTCCTTGACGCCCTGGGTGTCCAGCACGCCGCGCAGAATGTGGTAGCGGACGCCGGGCAGATCCTTGACGCGGCCGCCACGGATCATGACCACCGAGTGCTCTTGCAGGTTGTGGCCCTCGCCGGGGATATAGCCGATGACCTCGAAGCCGTTGGTCAGCCGCACCTTGGCGACCTTGCGCAGCGCCGAATTCGGCTTCTTCGGCGTCGTCGTATAGACGCGCGTGCACACGCCGCGCTTCTGCGGGCTCGCCTGAAGATGGCGGGCCTTCTCGCGGTAGGTCTTCGGTTGCCGCGGCTTGCGGATCAATTGGCTAATCGTCGGCATGTCGGCCCTAAGTTCGCTTCCCAAGACGTCCGGCGGTAAACCGAACACAAAAATCCAATTCCAGCCGCATCGACTTTCACGCGAAGCCGGCAAGGCAACGCGCGAAACCAACAGCGCCGCTAAAACCCGCATGGGCTTTGGGCGCCGCCAAAAGCAGAGGATCACGGCGCAAGAACCGCGATCGTGCGAAACAGAACCGGCCCCTCAGGGCCGGTATGGCTCGTCTTCGGTAGGATCGTCAGCGTTTAGAGCCGTTGGGTGCTCAACGTGTCGTCGAACACAGGCGAAGCTCTACGGCCTGTCGAAAGTGCGCAGAACATATTCAAGTGGTTCCGGCGCGTCAACCCCTTTCACTGTCATAATGGGCAGGCGACGCCCGGAAATTTGTGGCTCCGCCCCTCGCGGGCGGCCCGCATTCGTGCCCAGCAGCGCCGCCAAACGCCCCAGACAACCATAGATGAGTTGGGATTGGACGCTAGCGGGAAGAGCAATCGATCCGCCAGCCGGAGCTTATGAAGACCTATGAAAGCGACACGAAGGGAAATCTTGGCTCTTGCGGCGATCGGCGCGCTAGGTGCGCGGCCAGCGAGCGCCGAGACAGCGAGCCAGCCCGACGAGGCCCCGGCCGCGTCATATCAAGCGGACTTCGACCAGGTCTGGGAACTGGTGCGCGACCGCTTCTACGATCCTCGCCTCAATGGCCTTGACTGGCAGGAGCAGCGCGTCCGCTTCCGCCCTGACGCGGCATCCGCGCGCTCGCGGGAAGAAGCGGCGGTGGTCATCAACGCGATGCTGGCGAAGCTTGGCGCCTCCCACACCCACTACTACACGCCTGAGGATCCGGCCTATTACCAGCTCGCGGATATTTTCGTCTTCGCCCTCGAGCATCGAGGCCTTGAGCGGGTCTTCCCCAGAGGGGAAGTATCCTATCCGGGAATTGGCGTGTTCACCGAGGCCGACAATCAGGGCCGCACCTTCGTAACCGGAGTCATCGAGGGCGCGCCGGCGCATGCGGCCGGGGTTCTCACCGGCGACGAAATCCTATCGGCGGACAATCGTCCGTTCCGCCCCGTCGGCTCCTTCCGCGGCAAGGTTGGATCGCCCGTTTCGCTCGAGATCCGCCGCGCCTCCGGCGCCGCGCCGATCGCGATCAGCGTATCGCCGGCCGATCTTCGCCCCAACGAGATGTTCCTGCGCGGCCTTAAAGAGAGCGCGCGGGTCATCGCTACAGACAAGGCCAAAATTGGATACGTGCACGTCTGGTCCTATGCGAGCCACAGGATGCAGTCCGCGCTCGAGGACTTGATGTCCGACGGACCGCTCAAGGACGCCGACGCGCTGGTCTGGGACCTGCGGGGCGGATGGGGCGGCGCGCAGCCGCAATATCTCGACCTCTTCAATCCGCGCGCACCTACGATGAAGATCACAGGTCGCAACGGCGAGACAGGCTTCGTCGGCGTGAAGTGGCGCAAGCCCGTGGCCGCTCTGATCAACGAAGGCACCCGCAGCGGCAAAGAAGTGCTCGCCTATGGGTTCAAGGAATACCGGCTCGGCGAACTCGTCGGCCATCGCACCGAGGGCGCCGTGCTGGCGGCGACGGCATTCCTGATCGGCGACGACGGGCTGCTCTTGCTCGCAGTCGAGGACGTGCTGGTCGACGGTCAGCGCCTCGAAGGGGTCGGCGTCACGCCGACAATCGAAGTCCCATTCGACTCGCGCTACGCAGCAGGCGGCGACCCACAGCTCGACCGCGCCGTGCAGGTGCTCGCGCGCGCCTGACGCGGCGAGCGTCTCGCAGTCGTGTCAGCGCCTGTAGCGGCGTTGGCGCCGTTTGATCGATGAAAAACTGCGACCAACGTAAGCGCTCGCTGGCCAAGCGCCTGAAAAATCAGATAGGGCAGCGGCGAGTGATCGGATCGCTGCGGAGGAAGCATGACGGGGACTAGCGAGCGTCAGCAACCTCGCCTGGCGTCCGACAATCTGATCCTGGGAGTCGTCGCAGCCTACGCGGCCGCCTTTGTCGTGTTCGGCTTCCTCGTTCAACCCCCGGCCGACGTTCTGCGGGGCTTAAGCGCGATCCTGACCACCCGGGACGCGCTGCTCACCGACTATTTCGGCGTCGGCGGAATCGGTGGGGGATGTGTGAGCACGGGGCTGCTGACCCTTGCAGCGGCGCTCGTCTATTGGCGCGCCGGCGCGAAGATGACGGGCGCGTCCGTCGCGGCTCTCTTTCTCGTGCTCGGCTTCGGTCTGTTCGGCAAGAACCTTCTCAATGTCTGGCCAATCGTCGCGGGCGTTGCGCTCTACGCGCGGTTCCGCGGCGAGCCCTTTCGTGCGCACATCAATACGGCGTTCTTCGGCGGCGCGCTCGCGCCGATTTTTTCCGAGATCCTGTTCTCCACGGACCTCACCCCGATGGTCAGTGTCCCGCTCGCTCTCGCGACGGGGCTTGCAGTCGGCTTCATTCTTTCGCCCGCAGCTGCCCACCTCTCCCGTGCGCACATGGGCTTCAGCCTCTACAATATGGGGTTCGCGGCGGGCATTGTCGGCACGATCGTCGTCGCGATGTATAAGGCGTTCGGCTACGTGCCCGACCCCGTCTTCATCTGGACGAAGGGCGCGAACGGTGTTCTCGGCGTATTTCTCGGCTTCGTCTTCGCCTCGATGGTCGTCGTTGGTTGGGTTTTCGACCGGGCTGTGCTCGAACGTCTTGTCGATCATTCTGAGGACGTCGGGTCGATCTCCGACGGATTTTATTGCGCTTGCCGGCTTTGGCGCGACGCTCGCCAACATGGGGCTCGCGGGGGCAATTGGCGTCGCCTACGTGTTGGCGACGGGCGGGGATCTCAATGGTCCGTCAATCGGCGCGATCCTGACGATCGTCGGCTTCGCAGCGTTCGGAAAGCATCCGCGCAACATCGCGCCCATCATGATCGGCGTTTTCCTCGGCGCTTTGGCGCGCTCCGCCAGTCCTACTGACCCCTCCTTGACGCTTGCGGCGCTGTTTGGAACGAGCCTCGCGCCCATCGCCGGCCGCTTCGGCTTCGGGTGGGGAATTGTCGCGGGCTTCATCCACTCGACCGCGGCGCTAACGGTGGGGCCGCTGCACGCCGGCCTCAATCTCTATAACAATGGGTTCGCCGCCGGCATCGTCGCCGCGTTTCTCGTGCCCGTGATCGTGGCGCTGAGAGCCGGCTTCGGCTACCGCGACGATCTCGACGCCGAGGCCGCTCAGAAGGCGTGAAGCCTCGTCACTCCGGACTCCGAACTGTCGGCGGGATGCTCCCCGGGCAGCAAGAACATCCAGGAGACAAGAACGAACGGCGCCGTCAGCGCCGGCAGCGCAAAGGGGCGCAGAGCGACATTGAGCGCCGCCTGCGCGACGACCGTGAAGACGACGCCGAGCGCGGCATAGAGCGTCGTCTTGAGGCTCGGCTTACGGAAAGTCACGCCAAGCGCGATCGCCGTCAGCACCGGGCTGAAGCCGAGAAGGCCTTGGGTCACGAGATCGCTTTCCGCGCCGAAGGCGTGCGCCACGGCGACCGCGAGCATCGCGCCGCCGAGCGCGAACAGCGCGGCAGGGACCGAGCTCACGGCGAGACCCGCGAGAAAGAGAAGCGCGGAGACGACGCTCGCTTTCAGAAACACCTGCGAGATCGATAGAAGCGTCCCCGCGAGATAGGCTCCGAGCCCAACCGAGACGGACGCAGCCGGCTCGAAAGGCGCGACGACCCCCGCGGCCGGCAGCGCGGCGCCCGAGAGACCGGCGAAGCCGTAAGTCGCGAGCAGCATGATCCAGGTGACCGCAACAAACGGCGCTGTGAGCGCAGGCGCGCCGAACGGCTTGAGCGCGCTCGCCGTTCCAAGCGTCGCCACCGTCGAGACCGCCGCGCCCAGCGCGACATAGATCCAGAGCGCGGCGCCTTGTGCGACGAAGGTCGCGAGCGCCAGCCCGACAAGCACGCCGTTGTAGCCGTAAAGCCCGGCCCTCAGCGCCGTCTTGTCCGCCTTGAGCCAGATCGCGGTCAGCGTCGAAGCGACGACGCCAAGAACGCCGGCGAGCAGCACATGCGGAACGCCCGCCACAACCGAACCCCACGCGATCGCCGCCAGAAAGAGGAGGCCGGTCAGGGGATTGTCCTGAAACATGACCTGGCCGAAACCGCGCAAGCCGATGTCGACGAATCGCAGCGCCGATGACTGCGAGCAGAGCGCTTCCCATTTTTCGAGCAGCGATTGCACGCGCTGTGACCCCCCGAGCGACGGCGCTCTCCTGCCGCTCGCTCTATCGCGCAGAATAGGGCGGAGTCCGACCTCGACAAGGCCGGAGCGCCTTTGGCGCCGACCGGCAAAAAAGAGCGGCCCGCAGGCCGCTCAAATTTCGTCAGAGAAGGCGTTGCTTCACTCGGCCGGGGCGCGCGCCTTGCTGCGTGGGGCCGGAGCAGGCGGCTCCGGGTAGGAGCAGCCAGAGGCAGAGCTGGAA
>CAVYPD010000062.1:0-36204 GCA_963770275.1 uncultured Alphaproteobacteria bacterium | reverse complement strand
GCCCGACATCGCCTATCGTTTCGAGGATCACGCGCGCTATCTTGACGCGTTCCTCGCAAAAATGGGGATCGGCTCGGCCTATCTCGTCGCTCAGGACTGGGGAACGGGCCTCGCCTTTCACCTCGCCGAGCGGCGCCCGGATTTCGTGCGCGGCCTCGCGTTCATGGAGTTCATCTGGCCGGTCCCAACTTGGGAGGAGTTCGTGCGCGGCTCGCCAGCGCGCGAGGTCTTCCGCAAGTTCCGCACGCCCGGCGAAGGAGAGAAACTGATCCTCGAGGGGAACGCTTTCGTCGAACGGGTGCTGCCGGGGGGCATGCGACACAAGCTGACGGACGACGAGATGGCGGTCTATCGCGCGCCGTTTCCGACGCCCGAGTCACGGCGCCCGACCTGGCGCTTCCCGAACGAATTGCCGATCGCCGGCGAGCCTGCGGACGTCTATGCGACGATGGAGCGCGCGCATGCGGCACTCGCCGCCTCGACCTATCCGAAGCTTCTGTTTGCCGCCGAGCCTGGCGGGCTCGTCCCGCCGGCTTTCGCGCAGGAGCTGGCCGGCAAGCTCAAGGATTGCCAGTTCGTCAAGCTCGGCGACGGCATTCACTTCCTTCAGGAGGATCATCCCGAGACGATCGGACGATCCGTCGGCGCCTTCATCGCTGAGACCGAAGGCCGTAAGGGCAGGGATGCGGCGTAGCGCTAGACTGGAGCTTGCGCGGAGGTGCCGTGCCCCTCTCCTACGGGAGAGGGATTGGGGTTAGGGTTCCTGCGTGGTCACCCTCCGCCTCGTCCTGAGGGCCGCGCGAAGCGCTGCGTCTCGAAGGACAGTCCAGGGCTCAAACTGGAGCATTCTTCGAGGCCCGCTGACGCGGGCGCCTTGAGACATGAGGATGAGCGTCACCGCGCGTCGTCGGCGATGAATCACCGAAGCGCTTTCGAGAACCAAATGCGCGCGTGGCCGGGTGGAAAATCATTGAGTTGACCGAACTCCCGGTAGCCGAGCCGCTCGTAAAACTTCGGCGCCTGGAATGTGAAGGTGTCGAGATAAGCCGCGCGGCAACCCTGCGTTCGCGCGGCCGCTTCCGCGCCACCCATGAGCTGCGAGCCGACCCCATGCTTGCGATATGAATCCGCAACCCACAGCCAATTGACGAACAGCCACTCGAACGCCAGCACGAAACGAATTCCGGCCTGAACGACTTCGCCTCCGTCGCGCCCGATGATCCAACGCGGCGACCAGTCGGTTCTCAAACCGAGCCCCGTCGCATGCGCAGTCAGCCCCGATTCGATAGCGCGAATGGTCGCTTCGCTTGGCGACGTCTCCGTCGCGAACGTCAGCGTCGGCGTCTCTTTGGAGGCCGTCACAGCTTGACCACCTGTCCCGTCCGCATGCTCTCGTCGGCGGCGAAGACGATGCGAAGCGAGTTGATCGCATCCTCGAGGTGCTCGTTGAGGTCGATCTCACCACGGATCGCCTTGAGGAACAGGCGCTGCTCGCGTTCGCAAAGCTCCTGGTGCCCGGGCTCGTCCTTCGTCGATTCGATCTCGTCGGGCTGCGCGAAGGTACCATCGGCGTTGAGCCCGGCATGATGAATGCGCAGCGCATTGGTTTTGGTGTGATTGTCATGATCGGAGGATTTGACCTCCGCATTCGTCTGCTCCTTGGAGACAATCGAAACGCTGCCCTTAGGCCCGATCATGTCCTTCACGAAGAAGGCGGTCTCGCTGATCATGGGACCCCAGGCGGCCTCATACCAGCCGACCGAGCCATCGTCGAAGGTGAGGTGAAGATGGCCGTAGTTGACCATCGTCGACGCGATCTCGTCGGTGAGCCGCGCGCCGACAGCATGCACGGAGACCGGCTTTGCCCGCGTCACCTGGCACATGATGTCGACATAATGCACGCCGCAGTCGACGATCGGCGAGGTCGAGCGCATCAGGTTCTTGTGCACCTGCCAGTGCGAGCCGGCCGATTGCTGATTGAGGTTCATGCGCATGACAAGCGGCTTGCCGAGCGTGCGGCCGATCTCGACGAAGCGCGTCCATGAGGGATGGACGCGCAAGATGTAGCCGACCAGAAGCGCCTTGTTCGCTTTGCGCGCCGCTGCGACCACTTTTTCCGCCGCTTCGAGCGAGGTCGCAAGCGGCTTTTCGCAGAACACATGCGCCCCCGCGGCGAGCGCTTCGAGGGCCATCGGCGCATGATGTTCGGTGTAGGTGTTGATCGAGACCGCATCGGGCTTGAGCGCAGAAAGGGCTTCGGTCAGGCCGTCAAAGCGCGGAACGCCGGGGAACGCCTTGTCGAGATCGGATCGCGCCGCGGCGTTGCGCGTGCACAAGCCCAGAAGCTCGAAGCCGTCGATCGCCTCATAGGCGCGCGCATGGCTCATGCCCATCGTGCCGAGGCCGACGACGAGCACGCGCTGGGGCTTTAGGGCGTTCGGATTCGTCGCCTGGCTCATTAATGCTTCTCTCCGCTTGGGAGCTCGCGGGGATAGGGCTGCTTCAGTTCCTGACTGTCAAGGCGCGGTCTTCACTCAGCGGGCTGCTTCATCAGCCACTCGTGCGCCGGATCGTTATGAAAACGCCAGACACGCTTCGGTCCCGCCATGACGTTGAGATAGTAGAGATCGTAGCCGTGCGGCGCGCCGACCGGATGATAACCCTTCGGCACCAGCACGACGTCGCCGTCGCCGACCGCCAGCGTCTCGTCAAGCGAGCGGTCATCGGTGTAGATGCGCTGGAGAGCGAAGCCCTGGGCCGGCTTCAACCGGTGATAATAGGTTTCCTCGAGATAGGATTCATCGGGCAGGGCGTCGCGGTCGTGTTTGTGCGGCGGGTAGCTCGACCAGTTGCCGCCGGGCGTAACGACTTCGACCACGAGCACGCTCTCCGCCTCGGCGTCTTCCGGCAAAACATTGCGGACATGGCGCGTGTTCGAGCCGGTTCCGCGGGTGAGCGTGCCGACATCGCCCGGCTTGATAACGCGCGCTTTAAACTTGCCGCTCGCGGGCGCCGAGCACAAAGCCACTTGGCAATCCGACGCCGCCTCGATGATCGCCACGGTATGCGGCGGCAGATAGACCGACCAGGGCAGCCCGTCGAACACGTTTTCTCGCTCACCAATCGTCCCGGATTCGAAGCCGTCCGCGCTGACGCGCGCCTTGCCTGAGAGAATGACGACACAGATCTCGTCGCCGCCCGTCTCGAGCTTGGACTTCGCGCCTTGCTTCAGCGTTCGCGTTTCGAAGCCGACATAGCGCCACCCGGCGCTGGCCGGCGTAATGCGATGGCCGACGCCGTCGGCGGCGCCTTTTTGCGGATGCACGAGCAGTTTCGATTGCGCCATAGCGTACGCTCCCAAAGGTTTGGCCCCTAGGCCAAACCCGCTTCCTTCATTGCCGCGCGGATGTGCGCCACGCCCTTCTTGGCGTAGGGCAGGGCAGGGGCTTTTTTCGGATCCTGCTCGGCTTCGAGGACGACCCAGCCTGAATAGCCCTTGAGCTCGTTGAACACCGACACATAGTCGATTGCGCCGTCGCCCGGCACGGTATAGACGCCGAGGTCCTTGCCTTGCCCCAAAATCGAATCGAGGAAGCTCCAATCGCCGGCGTTCGATTGGCGCATCTTCGCTTCGCGCACGTCCTTGCAGTGCACATGACCAATGCGCGAGCGATAGGCGCGCGCCAGTCCAGCCGGATCAGCGCCGCCCCAGCGCGCATGGCCGGTGTCGAGCAGCAAATGCACCGGCGACTTGGTATGGGCCATGAGCGCGTCGATGTCGCGTTCCGACTGGATGATCGTGCCCATGTGATGATGATAGCAAAGCTTGAGTCCCTCGTCGGCCAGTCGCTCGGCAAACTCGGTCATCTTGGCGCCATACCCAGCCCAGTCGTCTTTATGCAGACGCGGGCGTTCGGATAAGGGCTTCGACCGGTCGCCATGGATGCAGTTCGAAGTCTCGGCCACGATGACAACGTTGCTTCCGGCGCCTTTGGTCATGGCGATATGCGATTTCGCCGCCTCGAATTCGTCGCGCGCCGAGCGCTTGAGCAATTCGGCCGAATACCAGCCGCCGACAAAGGTCAGGCCAAACTCGGCGAGCTTGTCCTTCAGCGCCGCGCCGTCGGTGGGAAGCTTGTGACCCTTCTCCATGCCGACGACGCCCGCTTCTTTCGCTTGAGCGAGACAGGTCTCAAGCGGCGTGTCGCCGCCGATTTCCTGCAAGTCGTCGTTGGTCCAGCCGATCGGATTGGCGCCGATGCGAATGCTCATGCTTAATCTCCAACCCGCTGCAACGTCTTGGCCTCCTCATAACCGCGGCGCGCGGTGTCGACCTCCTTGCGCTCGGAGACCTCCGGCACGGCGACGTCCCACCAGAAGCCGCCCGCGTCCGTCGATCCCATGGGATCGGTGTCGATAACGATGACCTGGGTAGACTTTGCGGCGCGCGCCGCCTTGAACGCCGTCTCAAGGTCCGCGATCGACTTGACCTTCACCGATTCCGCACCAAGAGCGCGGGCGTGGGCGACGAAATCGACCTCCGGCATCGCCTCGTGCCGCACGTCACGCAGAAGATTGTTGAACGGCGCGCCTCCGGTCGCCTGTTGCAGGCGGTTGATGCAGCCAAAGCCGCGGTTGTCGTTGACGACGATAATGAGTTTCTGCCCCAGCATCACGGACGTGGCGATCTCCGAATTCATCATCAGATACGAGCCGTCGCCGAGCACCACGACAACTTCTCGGTCCGGCAGAGCCATCTTGACGCCGATCCCGCCGGCGATCTCGTAGCCCATGCAGGAATAGCCATATTCGAGATGGTAGCCGAGTGGAGCGCCTGCTCGCCACAGCTTGTGCAATTCGCCCGGCAGTCCGCCAGAGGCGCAGACGACCACGTCCGACTTCTCGCCCGCGCGCATGAGCGCGCCGAGCACTTCGGCGTCGGTTGGCGCTGGCGCGTTGGTCGGCGCGATGTAGCGGGCGGCGGTCTCTTCCCATTCGACCTTGGCCTTGGCGGCCTCGTCGCCCCAGGCGCGTGGCGCCTTCCACGCGCCGAGCTTGGCATCGAGCGCGGCAAGCGCTGTCCGGGCGTCGCCAACGACAGACAAAGCCTGATGTTTTGCCGCATCGAAGGGCTGGACGTTGACGCTGATCAATTGCCGATCAGGGTTCTTGAACAGAGCCCAGGAGCCGGTGGTGAAGTCTGCGAACCGCGTGCCGACGCCGACGATCACGTCGGCTTGCGAAGCGAGCGCGTTGGCTGCGCCGGTTCCTGTTACGCCCACCGCGCCCATGGCCAGGGGATGATCGACCGGCGTCGCCGACTTGCCAGCCTGCGTCTCGCCGACCGGAATGCCGCGCTTGGCGCAGAAGTCGATTAGCTCCCGCTCGGCGTCGGAGTAAAGGACGCCGCCGCCGCACACGACGAACGGCTTCTTGGCTGCCTTCAGGATCTCTGCCGCTTCCTCGATCTCGCGCGGATCGGGCGCGATGCGGCGCATGTGATGCATGCGCTCGTCGAAGAAGCTCGCCGGATAGTCATAGGCCTCGGTCTGCACGTCCTGGCAGAAGGCGAGCGTAACCGGCCCGCATTCGGCCGGATCGGTCAGAACCGTGATTGCCCGAGTTGAGCGCCGACACGATCTGCTCGGGGCGCGCGATGCGGTCGAAATAGCGCGACACTGGACGGAAGCAGTCATTGGCGCTCACCGTTCCGTCGCCGAAGCTCTCGACCTGTTGCAGAACGGGGTCGGGCCTGCGGTTGGCGAAGACGTCGCCGGGGATCAGCAGCACGGGCAGCCGATTAACGTGCGCGACCGCGGCGGCGGTGACCATATTGGTCGCGCCCGGGCCGATCGAGGTCGTGCAGGCCATCATCCGCTTGCGCCGTGAAGACTTGGCGAAGGCGATCGCAGCGTGCGCCATGGCCTGTTCGTTGTGGGCGCGGTAGGTGGGGAGAGAATCGCGCGAGGCGAACAGCGCCTCACCCATGCCAGCCACATTGCCATGGCCGAAGATCGCGAACACGCCTTCGAACAGGCGTTGCTTGCGCCCGTCCATCTCGACCCGCTGGGCGCTCAGGAAGCGAACCATCGCCTGCGCGGCGGTCAATCGAATCGTTGTCATGGCGCTTCCCCGCTTCGATCAATGTTTATCGGTCGGCCGCGTTTCAATCTCCGCCTCGCGGGTCATCCGCGCCCTTGCGCCAGAGATCGCCCAAACGCGCGAACGCAGCGGCCATGCGGTCGATCGCCTCGCGATCGTCGATACGGCCAGCGAACCACTCGACCGCCGGCCCGGCGAAGATCGTCCGCCCGACAGCGAAGCCCTTAACGACGCGACAATTGTGCGCCAGCGCGAAGGCTTGCGCCAGATCCTTTTCCGGCGCCTCAAGCCCGAGCAGCAACACGCCGCGGCATAAGGGATCGCCGGTCTCAATGGCGCGAGCGATGTTGTCCCACGCCGCTTCGCTCGTCTGGCCTTCCAGCTTCCACCAGTCCGGCTGAATTCCAATCTCATAAAGCCGCTCGATGACGCGCGCGACCGTGCTTTCGTCGACCGGCCCGTTCTTGCTGGCGATAATCTCAACCAACAATTCGCGCTCGAGCCGTCGCGTGGCGTCGTGCAGGCGTAACAGCTCGCGCTCCTGCCGCGCCTTCATCTCTGGGGAATCGTCAGGGTGGTAGAAGCACAGGCACTTGATCGTATGCGCGACCGGCCACTCCACGAGCTTTGCGCCTAGCGAGCCGCCGGTTTCGAACTCGAGCGGGCGTGAGCCGGGCTCCTCGACTGGCCGGCCGATCCAGAAATTGTGATCGACCGCGCGAAACAGCGCCTCGCGCCCGTATTTGCCGTCGAGCAGCATGCCATAGCCTGGTCGGCCAGCCGCGACTTTGGCGGCGGCCTCGACCGCGAGCAGTTTAAAGTCACTAATGCGCTCGCGAGGGGTCCCCGCGGCGTCGGCGATCTTCTCGAGTTGCGCGCGATGGTCGATCGCCAGCGCCATGATGGTGGAGGGCTGGGTGCGACGCGTCGTCGCCCAGTGAATGTGATTGAGCGCCTCGTCGCGGCGCAGCGCTCGGTGGGGCGAGCCGTGCTCGAGGAAGCGGCTGAGTTCGGCCCAGGTCGGATATTCGGCAGAGCACAAGAGGCGTGAGACTGCGAAGGCGCCGTTAGCGTTGGCGTAGGCGCAGCAGGTCTCGAGCGGCTCGTCGCGGAGCCAGCCGCGCAGAAAGCCGGACATGAAGGCGTCGCCAGCGCCGAGCACATTATAGACCTCGACCGGAAAGCCCGGGCCCTTGACGCCTTGCTCGAGCGACTCGGGAATGGCGTCGGGGAAGACGACGCAGCCCATCGGGCCGCGTTTGAGCACCAGCGTCGCTTGGCTTACGACGCGTACGGCTTTCAGCGCGGCCAGCGGGTCGTCCGCTCCGCCTGCGATCATCATCTCCTCTTCAGTACCAACGATGAGATCGCATTGCGGCAGGATGTCGCTGAGGCTCTTCGTGACCTCGCCCGATTTGATGTAGCGCTCCTCGCCCGCGCCATGGCCGGCGAGGCCCCATAGGTTTGGCCGGTAATCGATGTCGAAGACGACTTTGCGCCCGGCGGTGCGCGCGATCCGCATCGCCTTGCGTTGCGCGGCGGCCGTGTTCGCCCGCGCGAAATGGGTGCCGCTCACGAGCACCGCTTTGGCGCTTTCGATGTAGTGGGGATCGATGTCGCCTTCGTCGAGGGCGCTGTCGGCGCAATTCTCGCGGTAGAAAATGAGCGGAAAGGTCTTCTCGTCGCGAATGCCAAGAAGAACAAGCGCGGTGAGCCGGACCGGATCGGTCTTGACCCCCTCGACGTCGACGCCCTCGCGCGCGCATTGCTCGCGGATGAATCGGCCCATGTGCTCGTCGCCGACGCGGGTGATTAGGCCGCTTTTGAGACCCAGCCGCGCGGTGCCGATCGCGATGTTCGTCGGGCAACCGCCGACAGCCTTGGAGAAGCTTGCCATGTCCTCCAAACGGCCGCCGACCTGCGCGCCATAGAGGTCGACCGACGAGCGGCCGATGGTGATGACGTCGAGGCGGGAACTCAGCGCCATGGCGGTCTGGCTCAAGGTTCGAGTGGCGGGTCGCTGGTTCCGAGAACGTTCTGGTCAAAATCGATGTTGGAGCCGGTCATTAACCCGGATTCGTCGGAGCAGAGATAAGCGCAAGCACGCGCCACTTCCTTCGGATCAATCAAACGACCAAAAGGTTTTGCCTGGACAGCCTCCTCGAGCCAGCCGTCCTTGGCGCCGTGGTAGGTTTTCTGGATATGGTCCTCGCCCGGCGTCGACATCCAGCCGATGTTCAGCCCATTCACACGGATGCGGAATTTGAGCAGCGAATGGGCGACGTTGCGGGTCAAGGTGGCGAGCGCACCCTTGGAGGCGCAATAGGCTGTGTTGAATGGCTGGCCGCCATGGGCCGACATCGACTGGATGTTGACGATGGAGCCCGCAATCTTTTCGCGCTGCATGATTCGTACGCTCTCCTGAATGAGGAAGAACGGCCCGCGTACGTTGACGTCGAAGATCTCGTTGTAGCGCTCCTCGGTGGTGTCGAAAATATTGCCGCGGTCGGTCAGCGCGGCGGCGTTCACCAGCGCGTCGACCCGGCCGAAGCGCTCGTCCGCCTTCGCGACAACCTTGCGGCAATCGGCGACCTTCGCGAGATCCGCCTGGACGAAGACAGTCGGGCAGCCAGCCGCCGACATTTCGCTCGCGACCCGCTCGCCTCCCTTGGCGTTCCGGCCGCAGATAACGATCCCCGCCGCGCCGCGCTCGCCAAAGAGCCGCGCGATGGCCTCGCCGAGGCCTTGGGTGCCCCCGGTGACGATCGCGACCTTGCCGCTCAAATGGCCCGGACCCCGATAAGCCGGGCGCGCGGACGCGCCGGCCGCAGGCGCGGAACTCTTGGCCATGAGCGTTTTCTCCTAAGGCTTCCGGACACAGCGCGCAGGGGATGACCAGCTTGCCGCCGCTCCGGGTCGCCAGAATGAAACAAAAATTCTATTCCTAAGTCAATATGGAACGTATATTCTTTTTGCGGGCGCGCTGAGGATGGATCGGCGCCTCGGAGGAGGAGCGCATGAAATTCGGAATTATCGGCGCGGGTCGGATCGGCAAGATCCACGGCGGCAACGTCGCGGCGCGCTCCGACAGCCAAGTGGTCTTCGTCGCCGATGCGGACCCCGCGGCTGGCGCCGCCTTGGCAAAGGCGACGGGCGGCAAGAGCGCCGAAATCGACGCGATCCTCGCCTCCAAAGACGTTGACGCGGTCGCGATCTGCTCGCCAACCGACACCCACGCCGATCTCATCGAGCGCGCCGCGCGCGCCAAGAAGGCGATCTTCTGCGAGAAGCCGATTCATCTCGACGTCGATCGCGTTCGCTCGTGTCTTGAAGTCGTCAGGCAAACCGGCGCGACGCTCATGGTCGGCTTCAACCGCCGCTTCGATCCCAATTTCTCCGCGCTGCGAAAGCGCGTCGCGGACGGCGCGATTGGCGCTCTCGAGATTGTCTCGATCACCTCGCGCGACCCCGGGCCGCCCCCGATCTCCTATATCGAGCGCTCCGGCGGCCTGTTTCGCGACATGATGATCCATGACTTCGACTTGGCGCGGTTTATCCTTGGCGAGGAGCCGGTGGCGGTGAGCGCGATGGGGTCGGCGCTGGTCGACAAGGCGATCGGCGACGTTGGCGATATCGACACCGCGGTCGTCATCATGGAGACCGCGTCCGGCAAGGTCGCGCAGATCTCTAATTCGCGGCGCGCCGTGTATGGCTATGATCAGCGGGTCGAAGCGCACGGCGTGAACGGCATGGTTCATGCCGCGAATGTGCGTGAGACGACGGTCGAGTTTGCTGGCGCGCATGGCTTCACCAGCGATAAGGCGCTTAACTTCTTCCTTGAGCGCTATGAGGCCGCCTATCGCAATGAACTCGACACGTTCATCAGCGCCGTGAAGGCAGGCAAGAAACCTCATCCGGATGGTGAAGACGGTCTCAAGGCGCTCCTGCTCGCCGACGCGGCCTACCGATCTTGGAAAACAAAGCAACGGATCGCCGTGGGTTGACAGTGTGCGCGGCCATCCAGCTTGCGCCTCAAGCGGCATGGTCCTATAGGCGGCGGCTTCAACGGGAAGGCAGCATGGCGCAGGCCCAGAAACGACGCCCGGCTTCGAACTGGGCGCCGGTCGAAGCGCCGCCCCCAAAGCCGCCGACATTCATCGATCGCCTGATCGACGCCATTACGCGTCACCGCTCTGCGCTTCGAAGGTTGGGCCTCGCGGCGAGTATCCTCATCATCGGCGGCGCGCTCACGATCTTTGTGCGCACGCTCGCTCACATCGACCCGAGCAAGCTCAAGGCTGCGATCGCCGGAACAGGCAGCGATCAGATCCTTCTCTCGTTCGCTTTCACCACGTTGAGCTACCTTGCGCTCACTGGCTATGACGGCCTGGCGCTTCGCCACCTGGGCATCAAGGTTCCCTATCGGCTGACGGCGCTCGCGTCGTTCACGAGCTACGCCTTTTCGTTCACGCTCGGTTTTCCCTTGGTGACCGGGGCCGCGGTTCGCTATTGGGTTTATGGACCGGCCGGGCTTTCCGCCGGAAAGATTGCAGGCCTCACGGCCGTCGCGGGAATCACATTTTGGCTCGGCATGGCGCTGGTGGTCGGTGTCGGGTTCCTCTCGGCGTCCGATCCGATCGCTGACATCGATCATTTCCATCCGCTCGCCAATCGGTTGATCGGCTTGGGCGCCATCGGCGCGCTGATCGCCTATCTTGCCTGGGTCTTCCTCATGCGATGGCGGGGCGCCTCGGTTCTCGGCGTACGGCTGCCGGGCCCCCGGCTGACGCTCGGGCAAATGGCGCTTGGCGTCATTGACATCTGCTCGGCGGCGGCCGCGCTTTATGTCCTGCTGCCGCGGGACAACCGCTTCGGCTTCCCCGCTTTTGCGACGCTCTACTCGTTCGCGTCCATGCTTGGCATCGCAAGCCACGCGCCAGGCGGCCTCGGCGTGTTCGAGGCGACGATCCTCCAAGGAGTCGGCGGCGATGAGGACGTGCTCGCTTCGCTCCTGCTCTTCCGCGGCGTCTATTACGTCGTTCCGTTCATCGCCGCGATGGCGATGCTGGGCGGCCTCGAAGCGGTGCGCCGTTGGCGTTCGCTGCGCGAAGCGATGTCGGCGCGATCGGACGACTAGCGGGCGCGAGCGATGAGCAGTCCCGAAGCCCAAAAGGAAGCGCAAAAACTCGTCGATCTCGTCAGATCGCCGTTCGCGGCGCAACTGGTCGCCGCCATGCCGGAGCCCGCCGTCATTGTGAGTTCCGACGAGCGCGCGGTTGCGGCCAACGAGCCGGCGCTCACCCTGTTGCCGGGTCTCCGAGTTCGGCGATCCGTTCGTGCTCGGCTTACGCGCGCCCGACGTCATCGATGCGCGCCGCCGGGTGATGGCGAGCGGCGAAGCCGAGACGGTGCAGTGGAGCGAGCGCGTGCCGGTCGAACGGCTGTTCGACGTCTATGTCGCGCCGCTCGCGACGGCCGAGGGCGAAGTCGTGGCGACGCTCATCACCCTGCGCGATCAGACGGAAGCGCGGCGCGTCGAGCGTCTGCGCGTCGATTTCATCGCCAACGCCAGCCACGAGCTGCGCACGCCGCTCGCTTCGCTGGTCGGCTTCATCGAGACCTTGCAGGGCTCGGCGCACGATGACGCGAAGGCGCGCGACCGGTTCCTCATCATCATGCGCGAGCAGGGTCGACGCATGGCCAGGCTGATCGAAGACCTGCTGTCGCTTTCGCGCATCGAACAAAAGCAGCACCTCAGGCCCGAACACGTCGTCGATCTGGCGCAGACGACCCGCGGCGTCGTCGATGCGCTGACGCCGATGGCCAACGACCTCGGCGTCGAGATCCGTCTCAGCGCCGAGCAGCCGGTGCTGGTTGCGGGCGACCGCGACGAGCTCTTGCGCGTAGCCGAGAACCTGATCGAGAACGCGATCAAATACGGCGTCCGCGTCGATTCAGGGGCCGCCGGCGTGGTCGACGTCGCGGTCCTGGCGACGGAAAAGGAGGGCGCCTTGACCGTGCGCGACTACGGACACGGCATTGCGCCCGAGCACCTGCCGCGGCTGACCGAGCGATTCTACCGGGTCGATCCGACCCAGAGCCGGGCCAAGAACGGCACCGGTCTCGGCCTCGCCATCGTCAAGCATATCCTGACCCGCCACCGGGGCAGGCTGACCATCACCAGCCGTGTCAATCAGGGCTCCTCCTTCGTCGCCACGGTGCCGCTGCATCCGACAACGAGGCCCTGACGCGCGCGCCGCCGAGTTCGGCTCCGACACCAAATAAAACCAAGAAAAACCAAAGGAATCCAAGGAAAAAAGCTTGGATTTCCTTGGATTCCTTTGGCCGAATCTGGCCTTTTCAATGGGTTACACCGAATCCAAGTAAAAAAATTCTTTTTCCCTGTCACACTGCGGCGGAAATATCACAAATCGCGATTCTTGTTCCTGCGTTCGCGCTCGTGGGACGAGCGAGGCGCGGGCCATATCCGGTCAGCAGAAAAACACTTATCATAGATTCGTTTTTTCCGCAAGAAATCACCCCGGAAAATCTTATCGGCGCGCGTCGGGCCGTCGAGGCGCCGGGCACTGCGAAGCTCAGGACGGACCCGACGCGGCGCCAGCCTCTTACGCCCAATACAGTTGCATTTTAGGGGCAAATCGGTGGAAAGGCCCTCGAGCGGACCTTCAACACGCCTCTCTTAGAAATCCCCAATTTCGCTGCCTCCCCAAAACGCGCCTCACGGCTGCGCCGCATAGGAGGTGAAGATAGGTCGCCCGCCGCCCATGCTCGCGGCGAGATTCTGGCCGAAGGACGCGGCATTATCCGCTAGCGCCTCAACTCACCGCCGGCCCTGCCGGTCAGCCGTGGATCGTTTCGCCGCGCTCCAGCATGGCGACGAACTGAGTGATCTTGCGAGCGCGCGCCTCGGGGGTCTTCACCGCGCCGATGCGGTAGAGGATGGCGTAGCGGTTGGCTCCCGTGAGCGTGGCGAAGAAAGCGGCTGCTTTGGGATTGGCGTCCAGCACAGCGGTAAGGTCGGGCGGCGCCTCGGCGGTGCTTGCGGGAGCGTAAGCCAAGTCCCAGCGTCCGTCCGTCTTGGCCATCTCGATCTGGGCAAGGCCCGCGGGACGCATCCGACCTGCGGCGAGAAGCGCGGTTGCGCGCGTACAATTGAGCTTTGACCACTTGCTTCGCGGTTTGCGGGGCGTGAAGCGAGTGAGCCAGGTGTGGTCGTCGAACGTGTCGAGCTGGCCGTCGATCCAGCCATGACAAAGAGCGGCGTCGATCGCCTCTGACTTGGTCAGCGTCCGCTCAGGCGCGCCCTTTTTCGCGAGCCTCAGCCACAGACCAGGCGCGAGCGGGCCGTGAGAACTCAAGCCAGCTGTCGAATGCGCAAGCGTCAGCGAACGCCAAAACTGGCAAACCCGCGCGCATTTCGTCTTTCCCGAGGTCGCTTTCCATTGCGGTGTCGGTCTCCGGCGCATCGTCCACAATGAGTTCATCCCAATCCGCCGCCGCGTCACTTCTCCGGCAGGCCGGCCTTGGCGAGATCGGCGACTTCGCGGTCTGGGATCGAAGGATCGCTGTAGAAGTAGCGTTGCGCTGAATTTGGCCCCGGTGAATTTCGGATTGTTCTTTAACGCAAGCTTTCACCTCCGCCTTGGCCTCATCGAGGCGGCCCAGGCGGACGAGAGCGATGGCGACGTGGAGGGGAGTGTCCCCGTCCGGGTAGTACGACTGCTTGAACGCGGCGATCGAATCCTCGTATTTCCCAAGCAAGCGGAGGCCCAAGCCCCTATTATAGTTCTGAAACTTCAAACCGCCCGCGTCCTCGGGGTGCGCCAACTCGTTCCATTCCATTCCTTTTTTCACTTCTCCGGCTGTGATTAACAGCTGCGACAATTGGATGTGCATTATGCCGTCATAAGGGCGCAAAGCGACCGCGGTGTCAGCCTCACGGAGCGCCCGGAGGAAGTCGCCTTCCGAGGCGAGCACCCAGGCAAAAAGCCAATGCGCGAGCCTCTTCACCTGAGGCGACAGGTTGTCGTGTGCGAGGACCGACCTGGTCAGCTCCCCGTCTTGCGGAAATCGGCCGGAATGTCGTCGCTAAAACCGTTCCAGCCAGCCGTGAAGTGAGCCCATGCGAGCTGAATCTTGATCAGATTCGAATCGGGATATTTCGCCAGCCCCTCTTCAGCAGCCCGCGCGGCGCGATCGGTCGCCTCTCTCGAACCGGCGCTCGTTGATAAGATCGTGCGCTACGAAGATAGTAATCGTATTCGCTGAGGCTCGCCGGTATCCCTGGCCCAGGCGGCGTGATACTCGGCCTTTTTGATAACGCCGAGCGTCCCCGGTTATCGCGCCGACGATCTTTGTCGTCGCCTCGTCCTGCAGCGCCGAGCGGGTCCGTTTCCCGCCTTATCGTAGTGTTCCGCCCAAACATGGTCGCCGGTCTTGGCGTCGACGAGCTGCGCCGTGATGCGGATCTGGTCGGCCTCCTTGCGGACGCTGCCTTCGAGCGCATAGTCGACGTTGAGGTCACGGCCGACCTGGCGGATGTCGACCGGTTTGCCTTTGTAGACGAAGGACGAGTTGCGCGCGGTCACCGAGAGATCGGTAAAGCGCGACAGCATGGCGATGATGTCCTCGCTCACCCCGTCGCCGAGGTAGCCGAGGCTCTTGTCCGGGCTCAGATCGTCGAACGGCAAGACGGCGATCGCCGGAAAATGGCTCGCGGCGACCAGAACGCGACGGCGAGCGCAAAGCATACCAACCGACGGCCGCGAGGCCGGCGAGGAGAACCATCACCGCCGCTATCAGCCTCGGCCAAGCCGGCAGGCGGGAATTCGCGGCCTTGCGACGCGGCGGAGCGCTGACGCCGTCAAGCTTCACCCGATAGACCGGGATCGGCTCGGTGATGTTCTTGACTCTTCTGCGCGCCCATCGGCTCGAAGCCGAACGCCAACTTTTTCTCAACCTCGTTCGCCACCTTGCCGGAAACGCAAATGGCCCCAGGCTCAGCAAGCTGCTCAAGTCGCGCGGCGATGTTGACGCCCTCGCCGTGCCGGTCCGTCCCCTCGACAATCACCTCGCCGAGATTGACGCCGATGCGCAGATCGATGCGGTGATCCTCGGGGAGGCCGGCGTTCCGCTCCGCCATGCCGCGCTGGATCTCGACGGCGCATTCGACCGCGTCGACCACGCTCCCAAACTCGGCGAGAAGGCCGTCGCCCATGAGCTTGAAGATTAAGCCCCGATGGGCCGTGATCGCCGGCTCGACAAGCTCAGTCCGGCGCGTCCTGAGCCGCTCGAAGGTTCCCGCCTCGTCCAACTCCATCAGGCGGCTGTAACCAGCGACGTCCGCGGCGAGGATGGCGGCGAGCTTGCGTTCCATGAACGAGCCCCTTCGGCTCTTCACGAATACGTGAACTCAGTCTGGATGTCATCAGAAAACGCAGGCTGGAAGGACGAATGCCTGAGCAAAGTCGCTCTCCGGGGCTGATGTTCGCAGGCGCATCGGCGCAAGGGCGCCGCCGCGTGGCGATAAAGGTAAGGTCCTCGAGAACAATGCTTGTGGCTTTGCGACTGTCGTGGTCATTCGCCCGGCTTCGCGGCGTAGGAATGGAACGGATGCATCGTCTGGCTTGGGCAGCGGCGACGCTCATTCTCATGGCCCTATCTTTCGGCGCAGGGCGAATGACGCTGGGCGTTCGGATCATGCCGGAAATCGTCGCGACACTGCCTGGCGACGAATCCGAGTTCTCGCGCGAACTCGACGCCCGACTTCGCGAGCGCTTCCCCGTCGGAACCAGCCAGGACAAGCTGATCGGCTACCTCGTCGGGGCGAACTTTGTTCCTGATTGGCCTCAACGCGGCGCCAACGTGAGCATGTTCATTTTCAACGGTTTGATGTGCGCCAAGACGGTTCGTGTATTGTGGCGAGCAGACGTGGCGGGGACCCTCACCAGCGTTGGCGGCGCTTACGAGGACCATTGTTTATGATCCGAATGGCCGCATCGGCGCTGAATCCGAAAGCGGCCTTGGCGAAGCTAGGCCATCAAGGAAGCGACTGAGGCACGCGGGCGTTGGCGTCCTTCGAGACGCCTGCTTCGGGGCTCCAGGAGGAGGGCGGGCACCCTTTCCTGCATTTGAGACGCCGCTTCGCGACGCCGGCCGATTGGACGTCGCCCTAAGCGAAATCAACCTCCCGCGCGGTCAGCTTAGCGCGGGAGAGCCCGTCGAGACCGATCGCGATCGCGGCGCCGGTCCTGGGCCGGCTGGTAGGCGAGGCCGCCATGGTAGGTGCAGTAGGGGCCGGACGCCGCGGGCGAGCCGCAATAGCGGAATTCGGAAGTCGCCGGGTCGCCCAGCGGCCAACGGCACATCGATTCTTTCAGCTCGACGATCGTCACCCGGAGCGACATCGGCAGAACGACGCTCTCGAATTCCTCTTGGGTCTCAAGCTCTGACAGCGTCTGCGGCGCTAGCGCGAACGCGGTCGCCCCTCGCATCATTCGAGGGGCGGGGGAACTGAGGCGCGGCCCCGCGACCCGATGCACCGGCGGGGGCGCCAGGCGCCGAGGACGTGGAACGCTCGTGCTCGGCGTTTTAGCCCGGCCCGCCAGGCCCAGCCGATGCACCTTTCCGATCACGGCGTTCCGCGTCACGCCGTTGCCGAGCAAGCCCGCGATCTGGCTCGCGCTTTTGCCGTCTATCCAATGCTGCTTGAGCTGTTCGACTATTTCGTCCGTCCAAGCCATTTGTCGCCTCGTTCGTCAATCCTCGCCAAAGGCGGCGCAATACGCAGAATCCCACTCCGTCGCCCGGCGAGGAGCCCGCCGGGCCTAACGCTGACCAACACTCGATTTGGAACCCTCCCCACGACATCTCGTGGGCCTCAAGGTGAAAACTACACTACTCGTTGAATCACGCGCAAGAGTCCTCGGGGGTCGCTCAAGGCGCTTTTCCCCAACTCTTCGCGTTTCGGATCGTTGTTTTGCAGTGCGGACCTTCGAATGCCTGAGTCGGATCAACGCATTAGCGCCTCACCAAGCCGAGGCGACAGCGGACCCCCTTTCTCGCCGAAGAACCGCGTCAATCGGCTCGCGCTTGGTTTCCGCGAGTTGAGGCGCGCGCCCCCTGGGTCAGCGTGAGGAGGTCTTTTTCGGCCCATCACAGGGGCGACAAGCAGCCTCGCTACGCCGCATCGGGCTTGGGAGCCTCTGAAACTGTCCGGAAACCCTTACGTCCCGATCGCACGGGCGGCGCCGAACTTGCGTGATGCGCGCGACTGTTGTGTGATCTATATCACAAAAAAATTTCGTCGCGTGATGTTTAGTTGTAGTCGGCGGGTGGTTAATGGTGTAGGCGCAAAGGGACCGTAAGGCGGCCCACTCAGGGGCTGGGTTGGGGCACTGATGAAGCAGTTGGGCGCAGAGGCTGGTGGACGAAGGTCGCTCCCTTCATGGGTGAGCCGACTCGCGTCCACAACCGCGGTTGCGGCGCTGGCGCTGTTTGCGGCCCCGGGCGCGAAAGCCGACGTCGTCGAGCTGTTCCATCTGTCCGGCAGTTTCGGCAACATCTCTGGCCCCCTGGTCTCGTTCACCGGGACGGTCAAGTTGGACTTCAGCAACGACTTCGCCAAGGAAACGACGAAGTCCATCACGATCAGTGTGCAAGGACGCCCCGTCTTCAACCAAGGTGTATCCCTGTCCGTCAGCCCATCGGTCGGAGTTATCGGCGCGTCCAACAGCGCTGGCGATACGCTCGCGTTGTGGTTTGCGGCGCCCCAGTCGGGCACGTGGGCTGGCTTCAACGCGGGCGACGTTTCCTTTGGCGACGTGTTTTTTGGTAATGTGCCCGGAGTTCTTCTCGGCGCTACCGGCAAGGTTAAGCGCGACCTTTCCAACCCCGCGATACTCGCCGCTCCCATAGTCGAACCGCCGCCGCCCATCATCGACCCGCCGCCGCCAATAATCGACCCGCCGCCAATACTCGACCCCCCGCCGCCCACCCTTGCCGTTCCAGAGCTCTCGACCTGGGCGATGATGCTGCTCGGCCTCGCGGGCCTCGGGCTCGCGGCGAAGCGTCGGCGGGCGTTGGGCTTCCTGGGCGGAAAAGCCTAGGCGGCTCCGTCGGTCGCGGAGCGCGCTCCAGCGCGCGATTTGACCTCATCGCGCGCTTTCCGTTATAGTAAAGGCGCATTTGGCGGCCGCCCTAGCGGGGCGGCGTTTTTATTTGGGCCGACCGCACGCCGATCTCGGAGGCTAGTTTCTCGAGACATCACAAGGAGTTGACGGTGACCATCGCCGACGCGACTTCCGCTATGGTTCCGACCTACGCCCGGGCCAAGGTCGCTTTCGAGCGAGGCGAGGGCTGCTGGCTCGTGTCGACAAATGGAGAGCGCTACCTCGATTTTGGCGCCGGCATCGCCGTGACCTCGGTCGGCCATGCCCATCCTCATCTCGTCGAAGCGCTGACGAATCAGGGCTCGAAGCTGTGGCACGTTTCGAACCTTTATCAGAACCCCGAAGGCGAGCTTTATGCCAAGCGCCTCACCGAGGCGACTTTCGCCGACCTTGTTTTCTTCGCCAATTCGGGCGCCGAGGCCAACGAGGCGGCAGTCAAGATGGCGCGCCGGCGCCATTCCGTTGACGGCCATCCCGAGCGCTACCGCACCCTCACCTTCGAAGGCGCGTTCCATGGCCGCACGCTGGCCATGATCGCGGCCGGCGGCCAGGCCAAATATCTCGACGGCTTCGGGCCCAAGGTCGACGGCTTCGACCAGATTCCGCTGACCGATCTCAAGGCGGTCGAGGCGGCGATCGGGCCGGAGACGGGCATGATCATGATCGAGCCGATCCAGGGCGAGGGCGGGGTGCGGGTCGTTCCGCCGGCGTTCCTGCGCGGCTTGCGCGAGATCTGCGACCGGCGCGACCTCATTTTGATTTTCGACGAAGTGCAGACCGGCGTCGGCCGCACGGGGCGGTTCTACGCCTACGAGCACTGCGGCATTCATCCCGATATTCTCACCTCCGCCAAGGGCATCGGCGCGGGCTTTCCGATGTCCGCCTGCCTCGCGACCGCGGACGCCGCTCGGGGTCTGACCTCCGGCGTCCACGGGACCACGTTCGGCGGCAATCCGCTGGCGATGGCGGTCGGCAACGCCACACTCGACATCATCCTCGCCCCGGGCTTTCTGGATCGGGTCGCAAGGCTCGGCTTGGACATGCGCCAGCGGCTGGCGGAGCTCAAGGATCACCACCACGAGGTCATTGAGGAGATCCGCGGCGAGGGGTTGATGATCGGCCTCAAGCTCAAGGTCCCTCCGGCCACTTTCGCTGACGCCGCGCTGGGGCAGAAGCTTCTCCTCATTCCCGCCGGCGACAATGTCGTGCGCGTTGTGCCGCCGCTCGTGGTCACCGACGAGGAATTGGCCGAAGGCGTGCGGCGGCTCGACGCCGCTTGCGAAGCGGTCAAAGAGCGCCTTGCTGTGGCGGTCAACTGAAAGAGCCATGAACGCGACGGTTCAGACCCAGCCCAGGCATTTCCTCGACCTGCTCGAGCTTTCCACCGGGCAACTCCGCGGCATCCTCGACAGCGCCGCGGCGATCAAGGCGGCGCGGGTCAAAGGCGCGGAGGCGTCATCGCGTCCGCTCCTCGGCAAGACTTTGGCGATGATCTTCGACCGGCCCGTCGACCCGCACCCGTGTCTCGTTCGATGTCGGCATGCGCGAGCTCGGCGGCGAGTCGATCATGCTGACCGGCGCGGAAATGCAATTGGGCCGCGGCGAGACGATCGCCGACACCGCGCGCGTGCTCTCGCGCTACGTCGATGCGATCGTCATTCGCATCCTCAGCCACGACGACATGCAGGAAATGGCGGCGCGTGCAACGATTCCGGTAATCAATGGCCTCACCAAGCAATCGCATCCTTGCCAGGTGCTGGCCGATCTCATGACGTTCGAAGAAAAGCGCGGGTCAATTCGCGGCCGCAAGATCGCCTGGTCCGGCGACTACAACAACGTACTCTCGTCCTGGATCGACGCTTCCGCGCAGTTCGACTTTCGGCTCGAAATCGCCTGTCCGCCGGAACTGCAGCCAGGCAAGCAGCGGCTCGAATCCGCGCGGAAGGCGGGAGCGAACATCGCGATCGGGGTCGATCCGGTCGCTGCGGCGCAAGACGCCGCTGCAATCATCTCGGATTGCTGGGTGTCGATGGGCGACGAAGACGAGGGCCGGCGCCACAACCTGCTCGCGCCCTACCAGGTCAACGCCAAGCTCATGAGCCACGCCGCGGCGGACGCCATCTTCATGCATTGCCTGCCCGCCCATCGCGGCGAGGAGGTGACGGACGAAGTGATTGACGGGCCACAATCGGTCGTGTTCGACGAGGCGGAAAACCGCCTGCACGCGCAGAAAGGCGTGCTCGCCTGGTGTCTCGGAGCGGCGCCATGACCGTGCTTGAACGCGCGGCCTCGGCTGAGCTCGTCGACGACGTCGTGCTGCCCTTCGCCGTCGAGTCCTTGAGCACGCGCGGCCGTCTTGTGCGCCTGGGCCCGGCGATCGATCTCCTCCTCAAGCGCCACGACTATCCGGAGCCCGTGTCGAGACTGGTGGGGGAGGCGGTGACGCTGGCCGCGCTGCTCGGCTCTACCCTGAAGACGAGCGGCCGCTTTCAATTGCAGACCAAAAGCGACGGGCCCGTCACCATGCTGCTGGTCGATTTCGACGCCCCGTCGCATTTGCGGGCGCTGGCTCGGTTCGACAGGGAAAAGCTCGAGTCCGCGTCGCACGCCGGCGACGACCTGCTCGGCCATGGGCATCTGGCCTTCACCATCGATCCGGGCGGCGACATGAACCGCTATCAGGGCGTGATCGCGCTCGAGGGCCAGGGACTGGAAGCGGCCGCGCATCATTACTTCGAACGATCGGAGCAGATCCCGACGCTGGTTCGGCTCGCGGTCGGCGAGATCGTCACGACCGGCGGCGCGGCTTGGCGGGCCGGCGGCCTTGTTGTCCAATATCTGCCGGATGAGGGCGGCCGACGACTGCAGGCGGACTTCCCGCCAGGCGACGCGCCCGAGGGCGTCGAGCTGCATACAATCACTGAAGACGATGCGTGGACCGAGGCCAAGACGCGCGCGGCGACGACCGAAGCCCACGAACTGATCGACCCGACGCTGTCAAGCGAGCGGCTCCTGTTTCGCTTGTTCAACGAGCGCGGCGTGCGCGTCTATGCGCCGACGCCGCTTGCCGCGGTCTGCCGTTGTTCCGCCGAGGGGGTCGACGCGATGCTGCGCTCGTTTCCGCCGGAAGAGGTCAGGGAGATGGTGGGCGACGACGGCCTGATCGGCGTCACGTGCGAATTCTGCTCGACCAAGCGAACTTTCAACCCAGCCGATTACGGCGCGTAAGGATTTAAGCCGCGCCAATGGACGACAGCGCCTTCGCGGCCAGGCTCGCCGAATCTCAAGGCTCAATCGAGCGCGAGCTCGAAAACCTGCTTGAGCCCGAACCGAAGCCCGGCGAGCCGGCGCGGCCCAAGCGCCTCATCGAGGCGATGCGCTATGCGACGCTTGGCGGCGGCAAGCGGCTGAGGCCGTTCCTGACTGTGGAGACTGCGCGGGCGCTAGGGCGAACGGACAATGGTCCGATACGTGCGGGCGCGGCCATCGAATGCATCCATGCCTATTCGTTGATCCACGACGATCTGCCGGCGATGGACGACGATGACCTGCAGGCGCGGACGCCCGACGACCCACCGCGCCTTCGACGAGGCGACGGCGATTCTCGCCGGAGACGGACTGCAGGCGCTGGCGTTCGAGATCCTTGCCGACCCAGCGACCGACGCAAGCGCGGAGGTGCGTGTCGCGCTTTGCCTGGGCCTCGCGCGCGCCGCCGGCCTCGCGGGAATGGTGGGCGGGCAGATGCTTGATATTGACGCCGAGCAGTCGACGGCGCCGCTTTTGGTTGAGGAGATCAGGCTCCTGCAGGCGATGAAGACCGGCGCGCTGCTCAAATTCAGTGTCGAGGCCGGAGCGATCCTGGCGGGTGCGAGCGCATCGGCCCGCACGGCGCTTGGCGTTTACGGGCGCGCGATTGGGGCCGCGTTTCAGATCGCCGACGACATTCTCGACGTCGAAAGCGACGCAGCGACGCTCGGCAAACGCGCCGGCAAGGACGCCGCCCAGAACAAGGGCACGCTGGTCGGAGCGCTTGGGCTCGAGGATGCGCGACGCGAACTCGACCGACTGGTGGACGAGGCGAACTCCGCGGTCGACGCGGCTGGAGTGGGCGCCAAGGGCGACATGTTGCGTGCGACCGCGCGCTTCGTCGCCGCGCGGAAGAACTGAGCAAGGAAGCGCTGTGGACGCGATCGGCCGCGTCTTGTCCGTTCCTCAGACCTCGTCCTGAGGAGCGCCGAAGGCGCGTCTCGAAGGACGGGGTGGTCACCCCTCTCACGCACTGGAACGTCCTTCGAGGCCGCTACGCGGCGCCTCAGGACGAGGTCTCGTGCGAACGGCTGATCCAATTGCAACGGCTAGCTACGCTCCCCCGCGCTTCACTTCGCCGCGGGGCTCTCTTCCTCGACGCCCACCGCATAGCCGAGGCCGCGCGCGGTCTTGATGATGTCGACGCCGAGCTTCTTGCGCAATCGCCCGATGAACACTTCGATCGTGTTCGAGTCGCGGTCGAAATCCTGCTCGTACAGATGTTCGACGATCTCGCCGCGCGAGATGATGCGTCCGGTGTGGTGCATGAGATAGGACAGAAGGCGATACTCGTGGCTGGTGAGCTTGATCGCCACATTGTTGACCGTGACGCGCCCGGCGCGAGCGTCGAGCCTGACGGGACCGACGGTCAGATCGCTGGAGGCGTGGCCAGCGGCGCGGCGCAACAAAGCCCGCAGGCGCGCCAGCACCTCCTCCATGTGGAAGGGTTTCGCGACATAGTCGTCGGCGCCGGCGTCAATGCCCTGGACCTTGTCGCTCCACCGATCGCGAGCGGTCAGGATCAACACGGGCATCGTGCGTCCGCCCTTGCGCCACGCTTCGAGGACCGAGATTCCGTCGCGTTTCGGCAGGCCGATGTCGAGCACGACCGCGTCGTAGGGCTCGGTGTCGCCGCGAAACCAGCCCTCCTCGCCGTCGAACGCGCGGTCGACCGCATAGCCTGCAGCCTCAAGAGCAGCCGACACTTGACGGTTCAGATCCCGATCGTCCTCGACAACCAAAAGCCGCATGGGCGCCTGCTATCCCTGATTCCCGCCGAAATCAATTCTTGGCGGGCGGCTCGTGGGCCTCGTGAGATTCGTGCGGCTCGTGGGGTTCGCGCGGCTCATGAGCTTCGTGCGGCTCACGGGGCGGGCGCGAACCGATTTTCCCCGTTCCAGCCTCCAAATCGACATGGACGAGGCGCCCGTCCCGAAGCAATAGAGTGATCTCGTAAATGAAATCGTCTCCGGTGCGACAGAGCTTCGCCGACAGCGCCTCGGCCTTGCGTTGGGCGCTGGCGAACTTGAGCGCCGCGAATGGCTCGAGCAGGTGACGCGATTTGACTGTCTCGCGCGTCTCGGCGGCGTTGAGACAGGCCGGCTTCGCCGCGACAAGGTGCACTTCTGCTTCGGCGGCCTTGGACGCCGGGCATCCCAGAGAGGCGCACCCCACCCCAGCGGCGTAAGCCGCCGAGCGCATGAGGGCCCACCAAGCCACGGCGCGGCAAAGCATGGCGAGCGCCATGACGGCAAAGCCTCTCTTGAGAATACCTGATGCCCCATGTTGGCGCTGGCGGCTGAATGCAATGTGAATGATCAAGGCGCGCGATTGAAGCCCGAAAAGACGACGCGCGCGAAAGCGGGCGGAAAAGCGGCGACCTCTCGCGCGGGCGATTGATGCGCGGCGCCTTCTGGCGCATGAAGCCAGCTCAATGACGTCGCCGCTCTCCCGCTTCCTTCAGTCGCTGACGTTTGCCGCGGCGCTGGCCCTGCCGCTCGCTCCGGCGCGCGCACTCGTCGGCGCCGAACCCGACAGCCGCTTCGCCGACCGGGTGGCGATGGTGCTGATCCGGGGCGGCGACAAGGCCGGCTTTTGCTCGGCCCTGGTGTTGAGCCCGCGCGTTCTTCTGACCGCCGCCCATTGTCTGAGACCCTTGCGGGACATGGCGGTTCATTATCGCGACGCCGCGAATGGGGCGGTCATCATTCCCGTCGATGCGGCGATCGCCCATCCGCTCTATCGCGCCGACGCGATTAAGGCGCGGGTCCAGTCCATTGATCTTGCTCTTATCCGGACGGTGCGGCCGCTTTCCTCTCGCTTCGCCGGCGCGGCGGTCGCCGATGGCGGTCCGCCGCCGATTGGCGCGTCCGCGATCGTCTCCGGCTATGGCGCGGCGCGCGAGGGCGACTGGTCGTCAGGCGGGGAGCTGCGCAGCGTCACGCTTGCCGTGCGCGAGCCGGCGTCCACCGTTCTCATTTGGGCCGCCGATCCGACCGGAAGGGCGGCCGGCGCCTGCAGCGGCGATTCCGGCGCTCCGATCTGGTCGGCGGACGGATCGGCCGCGATCGCCATTGTCGCCTGGGCGCAGGCCGCGCATGGGCGCGGTTGCGGCGGCCTCACGCAAGGGCCGCTGCTTGCGCCGCTCAAAAACTGGATTGAGGAGACCGAGCGGAGGCTTGCTGGGGGCGGTTAAGCGGCCTTCAAGAGCCCGAGCTCCGACAGGCTGCGGGCGGTTGCCAAGACCGCCTCTTTCGTGGTTCTGGGCGCCCAGCCGAGCAGGCGACGGGCCTTTTCGTTCGAGCCGTTCTTGCGTTTGCCGAGTTCGGGCAGAATCGCGCGGACCTGAGGGTCAAACGGCCCGAGCGCGCGCATGAGCCAATTGGGCAGCGCGCGGGTCGGAACCTTGCGCGCGCGCTCACCCATGCCGTCCTTCAGCAGTCTGAGCGATTTGGCGAACGTTCACGAAATCTCCGCTGGCGGCGAGAAACCGCTCGCCGCGAGCCGCTGGATCGGTCATCGCCCTGATGTGCAGATCAGCGACGTCTCGCACATCCACCACGCCGAACCAGAGATCCGGGCAACCGGGCAGGGAGCCGTCGAGCAGACGCTTCACGAGCACGATTGAGGCCGACACATCCGATCCAAGGACAGGTCCAAAAATGAAAGTCGGATTAACCACGGCGAGTTCAAGTTGACCTCCCTCACGCGCGACGAAATCCCAGGCTGCGCGCTCGGCGATCGTCTTTGATTTCCCATACGGCTGCACGCTCGGATCGTTCAGGTTCGTCCAGTCGTTTTCCGTGAACACTGCGGTCCGGTCTTTCGGGGCGCCGTATCCGATGGCCACAAAGGACGAGGTCAGCACGACGCGCTTGACGCCGGCGTCGCGCGCGGCCTTCAGCACACGCAGCGCCCCATCGCGCGCCGGGACGATCAGCTCATTCTCATCCTTTGGGACGGTGACCGGAAAGGGCGAGGCGACATGCAGCACATAGTCGCAACCGCGTATGGCTTCGGCCCAGCCTGAATCGGCGCTCAGATCGGCGCGGACAAAGGTCAGGCGCTCGCCGACGTCGCCCGCGCCGCCTTGACGCAGCATGGCGCGCGCCTCGCCCTCGCGCTTGAGATCCCGGACAGTCGTCCGCGTCTCGTGTCCCGCGGCCAGGAGCTGGATCAAGCAATGGGCGCCGACGAATCCCGTGCCTCCGGTGACCAAAACGCGCGCCATGTGAGTGTTCTCCGACCGATCCGAGGATGCTACACCTTAAACCTAGGTTGAAGGTCAAGGACAATCCATGCGTATCGGGCAGCTTTCCGGAAGGACAGGGATCTCGACCTCGCGCATTCGTTTTTATGAGAGGCACGACGTGCTTCCGAAACCGATCCGGGAGGGGAACGGCTATCGGAAATATCCGGATACGGCTTTAAAAATCCTTGAGTTGATCGACAATGCGCAACGATTGGGTTTTTCGCTGAGCGAAATTCGCGCTGCCCTCAGCGAAGCCGCGCCAAATCTTCCGTCACACGCCGCGATGGCCAAAGCGTTGCGAAGCAAGCTCGCTCACATCGACCAGCACATAAAAGACGTGCGAGCCCGGCGGCGGCAGATTGTGAAGCTGCTCAAGGAAATGGGCGATTGAGCGCCCTGAACGGCGCCCACAGGTCCGCTCCCTCCCGACGTCGCGCGCCTACTCCGGCAGCTTCGCGACGTTGCGCAGGATCCGGAGCAGCGTCGCGGTGAAGGCGCGGTATTCCTCCTCCTCGACGCCGTCGAACAGGGTCTGGAACCGCGCGTGCATCATCGGCCACACGCGCTCGAACGCCGCTCGCCCCTCCTCGGTGATCGAGACGTCGCGGATGCGCATGTCCTCCGCGCGCCGCTGGCGCCGCACAAGCCCTTGCGCCTCGAGAATGTCGAGCGTGCGGCTCATCGTCGACTGCTCGGTCACCGCATAGGCGGAAAGCTCGTTGATCGTCACCGGCGAGGAAATGCTGAGCACGGCAAGCGCCCTCATCATCGTCGTCGACATGTTGTGGAGCTTCAGGGCTTCGGCGAGGTTGTCGTTCCAGCGCTCCATGATGCGGTTCATGAGGTAGGGCGCGAACTGATTGATGCCGATCTCGCCAAGCGTCGCCTGACGCGCGGCCGGATCGACATCGCGCTGCATGATCTGGCCGGAAAACCGCTGCTCCATGCTCATCCCATGCGGCCTGACATCAGCTAAAGCGACGACGCGAGCAGGAAGCCGGAAACGCCGCCCAGGCCAGGGCCTGGATGGGTCGAAGCGCCGATGTGGTAGACGTTCGGCACGTAGGTGCGGTGATTGACGCTCGACTTGAACGGCCGCCAGAGGAAAAACTGGTCGAGAGCGCAAGCGCCGCCGTAAGGGTCGCCGCCGACGAGATTGACGTTCATCGTCTCGAGGTCCGTCGGCGAGTACGCCCGGCGCGCGAGCTTGATCTCCGCCCAGTTCTCGATATGCGCGGCGAGCCGCCCCTCGATCCGGTCCGCGTAAGAACTCGCGCATCGCCTCCGTCCAACGGCCATCGGCAGGCGTTTCAATCTCGCCGGCGGCGTCGCCTTTCACGAAGCGCGGAGCCTCGGGCATCTGCAGCCAAAGGATCGCCGCGCCCGGCGGCGCTCGGCTTGGATCGAGAGCGGTTGGCTGGCCGACGCAGATCGTGGGCTCCGCCGGCAGGAGGCCGCGCTCCGCCTCGTTCGCGGCGCGCGAAACGCCGTCCAGTCCGCTCGTCAGATGGATGAGCGCGACCCTGGAAAGATCCGGATCACCGCGCCAGCGAGGCTGACCTTTGAGCGCATAATGGATCTGCATGTCGCCTTTGCCATGCCGAAAAGCTTTCAAGCCTCGCCGTACCTCAGCAGGCGCGGGTATGGGCCAATCCTTGAGCAAGTCATTGTAAAGCTGCTCGGGTCCGGTCGAGCAGATCACGCCCTTCGCCGCCGTGATCTTTTCGCCATTCGCAAGCTCGACGCCGCTCGCGCGTGAGCCGGCGCCGGGGATGATGCGCACGACGTCCGCGCTCGCTCGCACGGCGCCGCCCTGATCGACGATCAGGCGCTCGAACGCGGCGAGCAGCGCCTTGCCGCCGCCAACCGCGATCGGACAGCCCGCCGCCTCGATCGCGAAAGCGATGACTTTCACCATTGCCGCCGAATAGGCGCTCTCCGGTCCGAGGCCGGTGTGCAGCACCCAGGGCGCCCAAAGGTCGCGGACCGCGTCCGACTGGTAGGTCGCCTCGAGATAGCCCCGCGCGGGTGCGAGCGCCTCGCCAAACCATTCCGCCAAGCGGCGCGGGCCTCGGCGCCAAAGCTCGCGCATGATCGTCTTGGCAACTCCGGACGACCACAGCGAGCCGCCCAACAGGGCGAAGAGAAACGATGCGTCCGCCCCGAGCGCGTCCATCTCGGCGGCAAACGCGCGCCCGTCGCCTTCGGCAAGCGCGTCGAACGTCTTTATGTTCAGCGCGCGATCCATCGAGAGAATGACGCTCGACCCGTCCGGCCGAAGCACCGCGGTTGGCAAATTCGTGTCGGCGAAAGCGAAGCCGCGCGCTTCAAGATCCTTGCCGAGCGCCTGATAAGCCGGCGAGGTCCGGAAGAGAACGAGCGTCGTCGCCATGACGTCGTGGAGAAAACCCGGCGCGGTCACTTCTTCCGTGCGCAGGCAGCCGCCAATCGCGGAATTGCGCTCGAGCACGAGCGTCGTGCGCCCCTTCTTGCCGAGCATGGCGGCAGCGACCAGCGCGTTGATTCCGCCGCCAACAAACACATAGTCGTATTCGCTCATGCCTCGTTCTCGCGAGCGAGCTTCATGCTTCAGCGGTCCGCCAGACTCTAAAGGTCAGGGGACGATGGCGAGAGCGCGCACCGGCGAGCCGGTGCCGCCCACGAACTTGAGCGGCGCGGCGATCAGGATCGCGCCTTTGGGCGGCAGCTGATCGAGATTGCAGAGGCTCGCGAGGCCGTAGCGATTCGCCTTATGGACGAGGTTGTGCGCCGGGAACGGCGGGTTCATGCCCCCGGCCGAGCCTGCATCCGTGCCGACGGTTTCCGACCCCCAGCCGATGATGTTTTTCGTCAGCAGATACTCGATCGCTTCCGCAGTCGGGCCCGGCGAATGCGGACCCTTGTCGTCGGCGTTGAGGAAGGTTTCAGCCGAACCGTTGCGCTTGTACCAGTCGGTGCGCAGCACAACCCAGCTGCCGGCCTCGATGCCGCCATGCTCGCGCTCCCATTCCTTCACGCTGTCGGGAGTGAGCACATAGTCTGGATCTTTCGCGGCTTCCTTGGAGCGATCGATGACGCAGACCGGGGCAACAAAATTCTTGACCGGGATTCGGTCGGTCGTGCCGTCCTTGTAGTCCTTGCCGGTAATCCAGTGGACGGGCGCGTCGAAATGCGTGCCGGTGTGCTCGCCGAGTTCAAGCCAGTTCCATGCCCAGAACGGGCCGTTCTGATCATAATGCGAGATCTCGTGCACTTTCACCGCAGGCGTGTTCTTGCCGATCTGCGGCGGCAGAAAGAGAACCGGCGTATTGGGCCCGAGAGGAGCGGTGAGGTCGACAATTTTGACCGACCCCGACAGCAAGGCGGCGGCGAAATCCGTAAGGACCTGTGTTCGTGCTCATCTCTATCGCTCCTGGACAGTTTCCTCGCGGCATTCGCGTTCCGTCGAACTCATTGCGGGCGAACGCGAGCCCACAATACCCGAGGAATATGCGGATGCAAGCAATCGGCGCGAGTGCGCTGGAGACGAGACGTCGGCCTGTCCCCGCACAGTTCAAGCATTGCGCGGGACAGGCATTGGACGTACCTTTGCGCCGCCACACCCAGGATATATGCATCTGGCGGCTAATCGGCGGAGACCAAAACGCGGCATGGACGCTTTCGACGCCGTCGTCGTCGGCGCGGGACACAACGGCCTCGCCGCCGCAATCCACCTCTTGAGTCGCGGCTGGTCGGTCGCGGTGATCGAGCAGGCGGGCGAGCCCGGCGGCGCGGTCAAGACCCGCGAAGTCACCTTAGCCGGCTTCCGCCACGACCTCTGCGCGATGAACCTCTCCTTGTTCGCAGGATCGCCATTCTTCGCCGCCCATAAAGACGAGCTTACTGCGCAGGGTCTCGCTTTCGCGCCCGCCGCCGACTGCTTCGCCAGCGTCTTTCGCGACCACACCTATCTCGGCGTCAGCAAGGATCTCGAGAAGACCGCAGCCGCGATCGCAGCGCTGTCGGCGAAGGATTCCGCGGCTTGGCGGGCGATGCTGGCGCGCTTTGGCGAGGAGGCGCCGCACATCTTCGGCCTGCTCGGATCGCCCATGCCGTCGTTCGCAACCGCGCGGACTTTATGGTCCGCATGGCGCGCGAGAGGCACACAATCGCTTCTCGATCTTGGCCGCCTTCTGCTCGCGAGCCCGCGCGATTTCCTGGACGCGCATTTCGAATCGCCAAAGGTCAAGGCGATGATGGCCGCCTGGGGCATGCATCTCGATTTCCCGCCGGAGGCCGCAGGCGGCGCGCTTTTCCCCTATCTTGAGTTCGATGGCGAACCAGGCCTTCGGCATGGTCATCGGCGTAGGCGGCGCGGATGTCATCATTCGCGCGATGACCGGCCTCATCAAGGTGAAGGGCGGCGTGATCAGGCTGAATTCGCCTGTCTCCGGGATCGAGAGCGACGGGAGCGGCGCAACCGGCGTGATGCTTGCCGACGGGACGAGGATCGTCGCGAAGAAGGCGGTGATCGCGAACCTCCATCCGCAGATCGTGTTCGGCCGGCTCATGGGCCCCGACCCGAAGCGCAAGGCTTTCGACGAGAAGGTCGCCCGCATCCGAGCGGGCCCCGGCACAATGATGATCCACCTTGCGCTCGATTCGCTGCCCGACTGGCGCGCCGGCCCTGAGCTCAAACGCTTCGCCTATGTTCATGTCGCGCCTGATCTTGCGATGATGAGCCGCGCCTTTGCCGAAGCCGCGGCGGATCTTCTTCCGGCCGAGCCGGTGCTGGTGATCGGTCAGCCGACCGCAATTGATCCGACCCGCGCGCCGCCGGGCAAACATGTGTTGTGGGTCCAGGTCCGGGTCTTGCCCGCGACAATCGCAGGCGACGCGCTCGGCCGCATTGGCGCAACGGACTGGGACGCGGCCAAGGAGGAATATGCTGAACGCGTGCTCGATATCCTCGAGACTTATGCGCCGGGTGTGCGGGGCAAGATTCTTGCGCGCTCCGTCTGGTCGCCGCTCGACCTTGAGCGCGAGAATCCATGCCTGATCGGCGGCGATAATCTGACCGGAAGTCACCATCTCGATCAGAACTTCGTCTTCAGGCCGGTTGCAGGCTACTCGCGTTACGCAACGCCGACGCCGCGACTCTATCTCTGCGGCGCTGCGACTTGGCCGGGCGCAGGGACGGGTGCCGCGTCGGGCTATATGCTGGCGAAAATGCTGGCGCGATGAAACGCTGAGGCAAGGACACTATGCGCATCGTCTGCATCGGCGGCGGCCCGGCCGGGCTCTATTTCGGGCTCTTGATGAAAAAGTTCCGGCCAGAACACACAGTGACCGTGGTCGAGCGCAACAAGCCCTATGACACGTTCGGCTGGGGCGTCGTCTTTTCGGACGCGATGATGAGCGCGATGCGCGCCGCAGACCCTGAGAGCGCGGCGGAGATCGCCGACGCGTTCAATCATTGGGACGACATCGAACTCGTGTTCAAGGGCTCGCGGCAACGCACGACCGGTCACGGCTTTATTGGCATCGGCCGCAAGCAGCTGTTGAATATCTTGCAGCGACGTTGCGAGGCGCTTGGCGTCGAGCTCGCATTCGAGCGCGAGGTTGATTCCGACATCGAATTCCCGGAAGCCGACCTCATCGTCGCGTCCGATGGCTTCAATTCGAAGATCCGTCACCGATACGCCGATCAGTTCCGGCCCGATCTTCTCGTCCGCCCCAATCGCTACATCTGGCTCGGCGTCGCCAAGGCGTTCGACGCGTTCACTTTCGACTTCCGCAAGACGGAGCACGGCTGGTTTCAGGCCCACATTTATAAGTTTGATCGCGACACTTCGACCTTCATAGTCGAGACGACCGACGCGGCCTTCGAGGCGCACGGGCTGGGCGAGCTCGACCAGGATGCCTCGATCGCGTTTTGCGAGAAGCTTTTTGCCGAGACCCTCGACGGCGCGAAGCTCATGACCAATGCGCGCCACATGCGGGGATCTGCCTGGCTCAATTTCAATCGGCTGATCTGCGGCCAATGGAGCTGCTTTAACGGGCGCTCGCATGTCGTACTGGTGGGGGACGCCGCTCACACGGCTCATTTCGCCATCGGTTCGGGCACCAAGCTTGCCCTGGATGACGCCATCGAGCTTGCGCGCCAGTTTGACGCGCGAGGCCATGCGGTCGAGCGTATCCCGGAGACGCTCGCGGCTTATGAGGAAATTCGTCGCGTCGATGTCGCGCGCATCCAGAACGCGGCGCGCAACGCAATGGAATGGTTCGAGGTGGTCGGCCGGCGCTACGCCGACTCGCTCGAGCCGCCGCAGTTCTTCTATTCGATGCTGACGCGCTCGCAGCGCATCAGCCACGAGAACTTAAGGCTGCGCGACAAGGTCTGGCTTGAAGGCTACGAGCGCTGGTTCGCTCGCAAGACGGGTGTCTCGCTCAATGACAACGAACGCGCGCCGCCGCCAATGCTGACGCCCTATCGCGTGCGGGGTCTTACGCTCAAGAATCGCGTCGTTGTCTCGCCAATGGCTATGTATTCGGCGACCGACGGCCTCATCGATGATTTCCACCTCGCGCATTTAGGCGCGCGCGCTCTGGGCGGGGCCGGGCTCGTGTTCGCCGAGATGACCTGCGTCTCGCCCGATGCGCGCATCACGCCGGGCTGCCTTGGCCTTTGGAGCGACGAGCAGGAGGCGCAGTGGAAGCGCGCCGTCGATCTCATTCACGGCGCCGGCGCGAAAGCTGGCATTCAACTCGGTCACGCAGGCCGCAAGGGCTCGACGAAAGTCGCCTGGGAAGGCATTGATCACCCGCTTGAGACGGGCGGTTGGGAGCTGATCTCGGCGTCGGCTGTGTCCTACCTGGCGAACGGGCGGATCCCGAAGGCCATGACGCGAGACGATATGAACCGGGTGCGCGACGACTTTATCGCTGCGACCCGACGCGCGGCGGCGGCTGGATGTGATTGGCTCGAGCTCCATTGCGCGCACGGCTACCTCCTCTCGAGCTTTCTTTCGCCCCTCTCGAACTGGCGTAATGACGAGTACGGAGGAGAACGCCTCAACCGGGCGCGCTATCCGCTCGAGGTGTTCCGCGCGATGCGCGCCGCATGGCCCGCGGATCGCCCGATGTCGGTGCGTCTCTCCTGTCACGACTGGACGCCGGGCGGAAACATGCCGGAAGACGCGACATTCTTTGCCGAGCTCTTCAAGGAAGCCGGCGCCGATCTCGTCGATTGTTCGTCGGGTCAAGTCTCGAAGGCCGAGCGGCCAGTCTATGGCCGCATGTTTCAGACGCCGTTCTCCGACAAGATCCGCAACGAGGCGCATGTCGACACCATCGCGGTGGGCGCCATTTCCGAGGCCGATCACGTCAATTCAATCGTCGCGGCGGGTCGAGCCGATCTTTGCGCGATCGCCCGGCCGCATCTCGCCGATCCCGCCTGGACGCTGCACGAGGTCGCCAAAATCGGCGTGGCGGACATTGCGTGGCCCAAGCAATATTATTCCGCCAAAGCGCAATATGAGGCCAACCTCGCAAGGGCCGCAGCAGCGCAGGCCGCGGCGACATGACAGACAAACCGCTCGACGGCCATCATGCGCTGGTGACGGGCGCGGGGAGCGGCATCGGCGCAGCGACCGCGCTTGCTCTCGCTCGGGCTGGCGCGCGCGTGAGCCTAGCAGGACGCCGGCGCGCGCCGCTCGAAGACATCGCCCGTGGTATGCCACAGGGTTCGGCCATGGTCGTCGATGCGTTCGATGTTACCTCCGAAGCGGCGATCTCCGGTGGGCTCGAAAGAGCGCGCGCGGCGTTGGGTCCGGTAACGATCCTCGTCAACAATGCGGGCGAAGCGCCGAGTGCGCCATTCGAGAGGACAGATCCCGGCCTCTGGTCCCGTGTGCTCGCGGTCAACCTGAATGGCGCCTATCTCGTGTCACGCGCGGTTCTCTCCGACTTGAAGGCGCGCGGCGTGGGCGCGCGACTCATCAACATCGCGTCGACCGCGGGGCTCGTCGGCTACGCCTATGTCGCCGCTTACTGCGCCGCCAAGCACGGCCTGATCGGCCTCACACGGGCGTTGGCGCTCGAACTCGCCAAGACCGGAATCACAGTCAACGCCGTCTGCCCCGGCTTCACCGAGACGCCGCTTGTCGCGCGCGCTCTCGAAACCATCGTCGCGAAGACCGGCCGATCGGAAGAGCTGGCAAAGGCTGAGCTCATCAAGTCCAATCCGCAGGGGCGCCTGGTGCGGCCTGAGGAAGTCGCCGATGCGGTGCTTTGGCTGGCGTCGCCGGGCGCGGCGTCGATAAACGGGCAGGCGATCGTGGTCGCCGGCGGGGAGGTCATGGTCGGATGAATACGCCGAATGCGATGCAGGCCTTGCGCCGTCCGTTGCGCGATTACGCCGCGCGGCACTTTCGCTTCACGGCGAGCGAAGACGGGCGGGTTGCGACCGTCGCGCTCAACCGCCCCGAGCGCAAAAATCCACTGACCTTCGACAGCTATGCCGAGCTTCGCGATCTCTTTCGGGATCTGGCTCACGGATCAGACGTTCGCGCAATCGTGCTCACCGGCGCGGGCGGCAACTTCTCCTCAGGCGGCGACGTGTTCGAGATTATCGAGCCGTTGACGCGCATGACCACGCCGGACCTACTCGCGTTCACCCGAATGACCGGCGATGTCGTCAAGGCGATGCGCAAATGCCCGCAGCCGATCATCGCCGCGGTTGACGGAATCTGCGCCGGCGCTGGGGCCATCCTCGCCATGGCTTCGGATTTGCGCCTCGCAACGCCGGAAGCGAAGACTGCATTTCTCTTCACCCGCGTTGGCCTCGCCGGCGCGGACATGGGCGCGTGTGGAATCCTGCCGCGGATCATCGGCCAAGGCCGCGCGGCGGAACTTCTCTTTACCGGTCGGACAATGAGCGCCGCTGAAGGATCGGCCTGGGGCTTCTACAACGCCCTCCATCCGGGCGCCGACCTCGAGCGGGAGGCGCTTGCGCTTGCCCGCTCGCTCGCCGACGGCCCCTGGTTTGCGCACGGGATGACCAAGACGATGCTCAACCAGGAATGGGCGATGGGACTGGACGAGCTCATCGAATCGGAAGCCCAGGCGCAGACCATCTGCATGACGACGCAGGACTTCCGGCGCGCGTTCGAGGCCTTCGCAGCCAAGCGCAAACCTGTCTTCGAGGGGGATTGATGAACGTCGTGTCACCCGCGCCTCAGATGAAGCGCGATTGGCTCGACTGGCCATTCTTCGGCGAGTCTCATCGCGCTTTCGCGGGCGCGCTCGATCGTTTCGTCGCCTCGGGCGCGATTGCCGCGATCGATCATGCGGACATCGACGGAACCTGCCGCAAGCTCGTGCGGGCGCTTGGCGAAGGGGGGCTGCTCGATGCGGCGGTCGCATCTCCTGATGGCGACGCGGCCGGAATAGACTTGCGAAGCGTCTGTCTTGCTCGCGAGACGCTCGCTTATCACGACGGGCTCGCCGATTTTGCCTTTGCCATGCAGGGCCTTGGCTGCGGCGCGGTCGCGATCGCGGGTACCGACGAGCAGCGCAGGCTCGCTACTGCCCAGGGTGCGCAGTGGCGAGTGGCTGGCCGCCTTCGCGCTCTCGGAGACGGAGGCTGGCTCCGACGTCGCGGCGATGGCTCGCTCGGCGCGCGAGGAGGGAAACGGCTATTGTCTGGACGGCGTGAAAACCTGGATCTCGAACGGCGGAATTGCTGATTTCTACACAGTCTTCGCGCGCAGCGAGAATGTGCCGGGTGCGAGAGGAATCACCGCTTTTGTCGTTCCCGACGATCCCGGTTTGCAGATCGCCGAACGCATCGAGGTCATCGCGCCCCATCCCCTGGCCACGCTGCGTTTCGACGAGTGCCGCGTGCCTGATACCAGCGTCCTGGGTGTAGCGGGCAGCGGCTTTAAGCTTGCGATGCAAACGCTGGATATCTTTCGCGTCTCAGTCGCGGCGGCGGCTACCGGTTTTGCCCGCCGCGCCTTTGAGGAGTCTTTGACGCATGCCCGGCGGCGGCCAATGTTCGGCGCGACGCTGGCCGATATGCAGATGACCCAGGCCAGAATTGCTGACATGGCCACCGACCTTGAAGCCGGGGCATTGTTGACCTATCAGGCGGCGTGGTTACGCGATGTGCGCGCACAGGCGGCGACGCGCGAGGTCGCTATGGCCAAGATGGTCGCGACCGAAAATGCTCAGCGCGTCATCGATAGCGCGGTCCAGCTCTTTGGCGGACTCGGTGTGCGCGCGGTGAGATCGTCGAACGCCTGTATCGCGAGATTCGCGCTTTGCGCATTACGAAGGCGCAACCGAAGTGCAGAAACGATCGTCGCGCGC
>CAVYPD010000061.1:0-39482 GCA_963770275.1 uncultured Alphaproteobacteria bacterium | reverse complement strand
GAGAAGCCCAGCGGCGAGAAGGCGTAGGAGCCGCCCATCGGGTCATAGGAATTGATCGCGTCGAGCGACAGGGTGTTGACGCGCCCAACCGTGAGGGTGCCGTAAGTCTTGTTGCTGATGCCGATGAAGCCCTGGGAGTTGTCCCACTGCCCGGTCCGGCTCGAATCATTATTCGCGCTCTTCACAACGAGCGGCAGGCCGTTTTCCCGAACTTGCGATTGCTGGGCGTCGGCCAGGTAGCCATAATAGGGATTGAATCCGGTTTCGATCGTGCCGATCAGCGACCAGCCGGCCAGCCCGATCGGGGCCAGGCTCTGGCTCATCTTGAGGCCAATGACCGACTGGCTCATACCATTCGGCGTCCACAGCCATTTGACGCCTTTGTTCTGGTTGGTGATGAAGCTATCGACGCCGTTGTTCCACGCCGCGTTGTAAGCCGCGCCATTGGTGTTATAGCCGAGACCAATGTCGTACGTCCCGTAAACGGTGAATGGCCCATAGCTCAGGGGACAATCGGCTGCGGTTGAATCCAGCCAGGTCCAGACACTCGCAAAGCAGTTGAACGGCGGAGCGGCGACCGCCTTTTTGGTCGGCAAATCCGCGGCGCGAGCCGCGCCGACGGAGGCGATCGCAATCGCCAAGCCGATTCCAAGCTTTCTCATTAAGAACCCCTCCTCGTGGGACCGATCACGCCATCGGCCCGCGCGTGACAAATTTCCAATCGCTCCCGCCGCTTCCCGCGCCTAAGCGCGAGCAGCGTCCCCTCCCTGTGCGATTCGCTTGATTCGAGCCGTTGCCCGAAAGTTGTTCGCAAATACCTCGCGAAAGGACTTGGTATTCCCGGCACGTGCTCGGTACTCGTCTCAACCCCAATGTAAATCACGTTGTGAAAGTTAGCGCTGCGGGGCGTCACAGACAAACAATAAATTCGCTATCTTATCGACTTTTTGTAGGTTGTTGCAGATTGATCACAGCCGATGCTTATAGGCAGCGAAACAATAGCTTTCTAGCGCAGGCTATAGCCTCGCGCAGGTGCAAATTGAGCGGTGGTGTTAAAAAGCCCCACCTGACACAATTTCACGCAATCGTGACTAGCCCACCAATGTTACAACTTGGCGACAAAGGGGCGAGACAAAGCAAAAAAATTTTAGTCAAGCGCAAGCTTCGGCTACGCTCGATGCCAATCGCTGTCTTCGGACGATCATTTGGCCAATTCAAACAGGCCCGAAGCCTATCTCGACGCCTTGACCCCAAGCGATGCGCGTTTTTTGCGCCTTTCAAAGCTCGAGGCAGCGTGGCCGATCCAACATTATGGCGCCATCTTTACGGCTAGATAGATCTGTCCCCGCCGTGGCGTTTGGGAATCGAGCCGTGATCAATCCGCCTTTCGAGAGTGTGAGCAATCCGCCGATGGACACGCCGGCGGGCGCTCCGGTTCTGGTCGTTGAAGACGAGCGCGACCTTGCCGAGGAGATTCGCCTCCAATTGCAGGCGAGCGGCCATCCGGTGCAACTTACTGAGACAGTAGACGACGGGTTGCGTGCGGCGCGCCTCGGAGCGGCGGTGCTGGTCATCGACCGCATGCTGCAAGGCCGCGATGGTCTTTCTATTATTGAGACGCTGCGCGCCGAAGGCAACGCCACGCCCGCCCTGGTGATCAGCGCGCTGTCGTCGGTCGACGACCGGATCAACGGATTGAAAGCCGGCGGCGACGATTATCTGATCAAGCCGTTCGACATTCGCGAACTCACTGCGCGAGTCGAAGCGCTCCTTCGCCGGGGCGGCGATGCGCGGCTCACGCGTCTCCAGGTCGGCCCCCTGGAGATGGATCTCGTTGAACGGAGCGTCCGGTGCGACGGCAAGCCGGTTGATCTGTTGCCGCGGGAATTCACCCTGCTCGAATATTTCATGCGCCGACCCGGGCAGGTCGTGACCCGGGCGATGCTGCTCGAGGATGTTTGGAATTTCAACTTTATGGCGCAAACGAATGTCGTCGACGTGCAGATCGGCAATCTGCGGCGCAAGCTCGACCCTACGGGCGCGCGACGCTTCATTGTCAATATCCGCGCCGTCGGCTTCAAACTGAATGTGGACGCTTGAGGTCTTTAAGGCGCGGGCGTTTCGCCTCGCGCTGGGCTTCGCCCTGACGATCTCCGTAGCGACGGCCGCAGCCTTCACGTTCATCTATTTGCAAGTCTCCAGCGCAGACATGCAGCAGGTCGGTGCAATTCTCGTCGACGAGGCGGCCAAGAGCGTCGACGAGAGTCAGGCAGACCTGCACCGGGCGTTGGAGCTGCGCCTGACACGGGATATCCGTCGCCTGGATTTTGTCGCGCTGATCGACCCGAAAGGCGAGTTGATTTTCGGGAACGTGCCCTTCCTGCCACGAATCCCGATCGACGCGGAGGCGCACTTCATCGATGAAGACGTCTTCCCGGATCCACACGGCGACAAGGACCCAGCCATTTTCGTCGCACGTCGCCGCGCGGACGGAGGCATTCTTCTCCTGGGGCGCAGCCTGCGGGAGGACTACGACCTCCAGGAGACGTTGCTGCGCGCATTGGCGATCGCGCTCCTTCCTACGATTTTGCTGATCCTGGCGATCGGCGCTTGGTTTGCATATCGCGCCTCGCAACGGTTCAAGCGCGTTCACGACGCCATTGTCAGGATCATGAATGGCGATCTCGATTTGCGCCTGCCGTTCGCCGGCGAGGATGACATCGGCAAGATCGCGCGCGCCGTGAACCTGATGCTCGACGAGATCGCCCGCCTGCTCGCCCACCTCAAGAGTGCGGGGGACAATATCGCCCACGATCTGCGCACGCCGCTCGCAGTAGCCCGCGCCAAGCTCGAGCGCGCGCTCGACAACGAGAGCGGGACTGAGCAATTGCGGGAGGCGCTCGAGGCCACGCTGGTCCAGATCGAGAAGGTGTCCATGACGATCTCGGCGATCTTGCGGATATCGGCCGTGGAACAGGGGGCCCGCGAGAAGCAGTTCAAGGACTTCGATCTTGCCGCGGTTTGCGCGCAACTCGTTGATTTCTATGAGCCGCTCGCCGAATCGAAGGGCGTGAAAATTTTTGTCGAGGCCGCAACGCCCGTTCCGGTTCGCGGTGACCAGGACCTCATGCGCGAAGCCCTCTCGAACCTCATCGACAATGCGATCAAGTTCACCGCTGCCGGCGGCGTGGTCCGGATCGAGACCCGGATGGCCGAGGGGCGGCCGTTTGCGCTCGTCAGCGACACGGGCGTTGGCGTCCCCAAGCAAGAGCGGGCAAAGATCTTCGACCGATTCTATCGTGGCGAGCAGAGCGGCCAAACGCCGGGACATGGACTCGGCCTCAGCATCGCCGAGACGATCGCCAATCTGCACGGCTTTAAACTGACGGTTGAGGATAACAATCCCGGCGCGCGCTTCGAGTTACGCGCCACATCGTCCGCGCCGGCGACAAGACTGACGCGAGAAACAGCATGATGAGTTCGCGTGTCCTCGAAGCGTCGGCCTCCTACATGACGAAATTATATTTTAGTGGGATTTAGATCGCCCCCTGCATATTTAACGCCTGACGCCGTCGCGGCGAGATCTTGTCGCACGGCGTCGCGTGCGTTGGCGAACGTCGCTGCGCCTTCAGAAGTGACCAATGCTCGCTGTCGTTCGCATCGCTCTGAACAGACCTTACACGTTCGTCGTCATGGCGATGCTGATCGTCATCTTCGGCGTGACGGCCGCGATCAGGACGCCGACCGACATCTTCCCCAATATCGGCATCCCGGTCGTCGCCGTCGTGTGGACTTACAATGGCTTGCCGCCGGACGACATGTCTGGCCGGGTTGTCTACTATTATGAGCGCACGCTGAGCGCGCAGGTCAACGACATCGAGCACATCGAGTCTCAGTCGCTTGCCGGCTATGGCGTGGTCAAAGTGTTCTTCCAGCCCAACGTCGACATCAACGCCGCACTGGCGCAGATCACCGCGGCGTCGCAAACCGTGCTCAAACAGCTGCCTGCCGGCATTACGCCGCCCTATGTGCTGAGCTTCAACGCTTCGAGCGTGCCGATCCTTCAGCTGGCGTTGTCCAGCGACACTTTGTCGCAGGCGGAAATATTCGACGCCGGGCAGAATTTCATTCGCCCGCAATTGGCGACGGTCGCCGGAGCCGCCGTCCCTTCGCCCTACGGCGGCAAGGTGCGGCAAGTCCAAATCGACTTGAACCAAGACAAATTGCAGGCCTACGGCCTGTCATCGCAGGACGTGGTGGACGCGATCGCGCGGCAGAACGTCATTACGCCTGTGGGAACCGAGAAAGTCGGCGATTTCGAATATGTTGTTTCGCTCAACGACGCCCCAAGCCGAATTTCGGAGCTGAACGACCTGCCCATACGCACGGTCAACGGTGTCCCAGTCTACATCCACGACGTCGCCTACGTTCACGAGGGCAGCCCGCCACAGATCAACATGGTGCGGGTGAACGGTTCCAACGCCGTCTTGATGACCATTCTGAAGTCAGGCTCGGCTTCGACGCTCGATGTCATCGCTGGAGTGAAGGCGCTGCTGCCGAAACTGCGCAAGACCCTGCCATCCAGTCTTCATCTCGAAGCGGTCGGCGACCAATCGCGCTTTGTCGCTGCCGCCGTGTCGTCGGTTATTTTCGAAGGCGTCGTCGCGGCCGCGTTGACCGGCCTGATGATCCTGATCTTTCTCGGCAGCTGGCGTTCGACGCTCATCATCATGATCTCGATCCCGCTTGCGATTCTCGCGTCGGTCGCGCTCCTGGCCGCCACCGGCGAAACAATCAATGTGATGACCCTCGGCGGTCTTGCGCTCGCGGTCGGTATTCTCGTCGACGACGCGACCGTCACGATCGAGAACATCAACTACCACTTGGAGCAGGGTAAGGACATTGAAACCGCGATCATGGACGGCGCGCGGCAGATCGTCATTCCCGCCACCGTATCGCTTTTGTGTATCTGCATTGTCTTCGTGCCGATGTTCACCCTCGGCGGCGTCGCCGGCTTTCTGTTTCGTCCGATGGCGAAGGCGGTCGTTTTCGCCCTGATCGGCTCCTATGTGCTCTCGCGCACGCTGGTCAACACGATGGCGCGCTTCCTGCTCGCCCACCAGGCGACGCACGGTCACGGGGCGCATCTCCAACCGACGCGCAATCCGCTCACCCTCTTCCAGCGCGGATTCGAACGACGCTTCGAAGCGGTGCGAGCTTTTTATCGACGCCTGCTCCTAACCGCTTTAGCCGGACGGCGGCTCTTTGTCGCCGGCTTCATGGTCGCAGTTCTCGGCTCTTTCGGGCTCGCGCCATACCTCGGCCGCAACTTCTTTCCGCCAGTCGAGAGCCCGCAGATCGCTTTGCACGTACGCGCGCCCACGGGAACCAGGATTGAGCAGACCGGTGTCCAAGTCGATAAAATTGAAGCGGCCATCCGCGCAATCATCCCGCCTGAACTCGCTGCACTCAATTGTCGACAACATCGGCCTGTCGATCAGCGGCATCAACATGGCCTACTCCAACACTGGATCAATCGGCGCGTCCGATGCCGACGTTTTGATCACGCTGAACGACGGCCGAGAGGCTGAGACGCCCGACTACATCAAGACGATGCGCGAAACATTGCCGCACCAGTTTCCCGGCACGACCTTCGCCTTCCTACCCGCCGACATCGTGACTCAAATTCTCAACTTCGGCCTCCCCGCGCCGATCGACGTGCAGGTCATTGGCGCGAAGATGGAGGCCAACCGCGCCTATGCGGAGAAGATCCTCCCAAGGATCGCTCGGATTCCCGGGATCGCCGACCCGCGGATCCAGCAAGCCTTCAACGCACCCACTTTCAACGTCGACGTCGATCGAACCCGGGCCGAGATCGTCGGGGTTAGCGAACGTGACGTGGCTGAGAATTTACAGGACACCTTAGCCGGCAGCATCCAGACCGCGCCAACGTTCTGGCTCAATCCGCGCAACGGCGTCTCCTATCCGATCGTCGCCCAAACGCCGCAATATTGGGTGAGTTCACTCTCCAACCTCGAGAACATTCCTGCCTCGCAGGGCTCGGACAAACAAATCCTCGGGGGCGTGGCCACGATCAAACGCGGGGTCAGCAACGCCGTCGTGTCACATTACGCCGTTCAGCCTGTCATCGATATTTTCGCGACCAACAATGAGCGCGATCTTGGCGCTGTCGCAGCAGACATCCAGAAGATCCTCGATGAGACCGCCACTGAGGCTCCCCCCGGCTCGACGGTCGTCGTGCGCGGTCAGGTACAGACCATGACCTACGCCTATCAGCAGCTGTTCGTCGGCATCGCGCTCGCGATCGTCCTCATTTATCTGTTGATCGTCGTCAACTTCCAATCGTGGCTCGATCCTTTTGTCATCGTCACCGCTTTGCCGACCGCATTGGCTGGAATCGTTTGGATGCTGTTTGTCACTCGCACGACTCTATCGGTTCCCGCGTTGACGGGCGCGATCATGTGCATGGGCGTCGCGACCGCCAACAGCATTCTCGTCGTCAGTTTCGCGCGCGACCGGCTTGCGGAAGGCGCTGACGCGGCGACCGCAGCGATCGACGCCGGATTTACTCGCTTCCGCCCGGTGCTAATGACGGCGCTCGCCATGATCATCGGCATGGCGCCAATGGCGCTCAGCGCGGAGCTGAACGCGCCGCTCGGGCGCGCCGTGATCGGGGGCCTCGTTTGTTCGACAATAGCGACGCTGCTATTCGTTCCGGCGGTCTTCCGGCTTGTTCATGAGCGTCGGCCAAGCCATGTCAACGAGCACGCGCCGCACTTTCCCGCTGAGGCTAAACCCGTATGAGCCAGGACCAAGCCGAAGCGTGCGCGCAGGCCTTGGCGGCGCCGTACATTCCAACCTCGGCCGCCCAGCCTGACGGCTCGGAGGTTCACGCCCAGCCTGATCGCGACCAACGCAAGCCCGTCAAAGCGCTACGGGCGCTGTTGCTCCTGGCGGTGGTGGCAATTGCGCTTGCCTACAGCGGAATTTCCGGGCGTCATCGGGACGACGAGAAACTCAACCAGTGGACACAGGAGCGGGCGGTTCCGCCGGTCGCTGTCGTCACGCTGAAACGGAGTGGGAAGACCCGCGAACTCGTGCTGCCCGGTAATGTCGACGCCTTCTATACCGCCTCCATACACAGCCAGGTGATGGGCTACGTTCAAGAGTGGCGCAAAGACATCGGCGCTCAAGTCCATCAGGGCGACGTGCTCGCGGTCATAAATACACCAGAACTGGATGAGCGTATCGCCGTCGCTCAGAGCGAACTCGCCAAGGCCAAGGCAAATTTAGCGCTGGCGAGAGTGACGGCGACGCGGTGGAACTCGTTGCGCGCATCGGCGGCGGTGTCTCAACAGGCGGCGGACGAAAAGGACAGCGACCAGCATGCGCAAGCCGCCCAGGTCGACGCCGCGGCCTCGAACGTCGACCGGCTAAAAGCTCTCAAGGCGTTCGCGAACATTGTGGCGCCGTTCGACGGAGTCGTCACCGCGCGCAACGTCGACGTTGGGTCCTTGGTTAAGGCGGGCGAGAACGACGGCCAACCACTCTTCACTGTCGCCGACATCCATCAGATGCGGATTTACGTTCCGGTCCCAGAAACCTACGCAGCCCAACTTCGGGACGGCATGAAGGCGACGCTCGAACTCCCCGAGTACCCTGACCGCATTTTCGAGGCGACAATCGCCACGACCTCGCACGCGATCGATCCGAAGTCGCGCACCCTGCTGGTCGAACTCATCGCTGACAACCAGGATGGCCTGCTTGCTCCGGGCGCGTTCGCGCGGATACACTTTGTCCTTCCGCCTGACGCGAATGCGTTCAGGGTTCCTGCGAGCGCGATCATGTTCCGCAACAATTCAGCGCAAGTGGCCATCGCCCTGGACAACCGCATTGTCCTTAAGAAGGTGCATATTTTGCGCGACCTCGGCACGGAGGTCGAGATCGCGGCCGGGCTTGGCCAGGATGAGCGCATCGTCATTAATCCTCCCGATTCGATCAGCGACGGGGAGCAGGTCCGGGTCACGCAAGCCGCGGGCGAGAGTCGGAAGAGCGCTGAAGAGATAGCGCAAACGGGGCGGGAACACGGGGAATGAAGTGGAGGCCGTGGTTCGCGGCGCCGATCGCGCTCGCGCTCGGCGGATGCGACTTTGCGCCTCGGTACGCCCCACCCTCAGTCGCGACGCCGTCGAAGTTCAAGGATGAGACGGCGGCCGGCGGAACGCTTCCAGCCAGCGGCGAGTGGTGGCTCAGCTTCCACGATCGGACGCTCGACGCTCTTCAAGCGCAGGTGGATGCCGCGAACCCGGATCTCGCCGCCGCCGTCGCCGCCAATGACGCCGCCGTCGCGCGCGCGAACGCCGCGTTGAGCGCCGCCTACCCGCAGGTCGATGCGGACCCTCACTTTCTGGCCAACAAGCAGTCGGCCAATCGGCCGCTTCGCTCGGCCAACCAGCCGACCTATTACGGAAACAATCTCATCGGCGCCCAGACGGCCTACGAGATCGACATCTGGGGACGGGTCCGCGATGTCGTCGCGTCAGCGAACGCGACAGCCGAAGCGAGCGCAGACGCGCTCGCCGACGCGAGACTGGAACTGCACGCCGAACTCGCGCGCGACTATGTCAATCTGCGCGGCTTCGACGATCAGGCCAAGCTTCTTTCCGATACGATAGGTGTCTACCGGTCTGCCCTGAAGCTCACTCAGGATCGGCTCGCGGCGAATATTGCCTCGCCGGTCGACGTGGACCGAGCGCAAGCACAACTGAGTTCGGCCCAAGCGCAATTGTCTGATCTGACGCTCAATCGGGCCACCCTCGAAAATTCCATCGCCGCTCTGGTCGGCAAGGCCGCGGCCTCGTTTTCGGTTCAGCGATCTTCGAGCCGGCTTCCGCTGCCGAGACCGCCAGGGGCGGTGCCCGCGGACGTGCTCCGCCGCCGCCCGGACGTCGCGCAAACCGAACGGCTGACCGCCGCCGCCAGCGAGCAGATCGGCGCGTCTCGCGCCAACTTCTTTCCCAAGTTCACGGTCCTGGCTCTCGGAGGAACGCAAGACACCAGTTTCAGGCTGTTCCAAGCCGTCAACCTGTTCGGAAGCGTCGGGCCTTCGATCGACTTTCCCTTGTTCGACGCCGGCCTTCGCCAGGCGGAACTGGCGATCGCCAAGGCCCAATTCACCGAAGCGGCGGAGAACTATCGGTCCACCGTGTTGCGCGCGATGAAGGAGGTCCAGGACGAGCTGTCATCGTTGCGCTGGCTAGCGCAGGAGTACAATGAGACGACAACGGCGGCGACAGCGGCGCGCAAGGCGGCCGACCTGTCCTTGACTCTCTACCGAGACGGAGCGTCGTCCTATCTTGACGTGGTGACGGCCCAAAGCACAGCCCTTGAAGATGAGCGTCTGGCGATCGCGCTGCACACCCGCCAATTGGTGGCCGATATCGGCCTGATGCTCGCGCTCGGCGGCGGTTGGACCGTGCCGCCCGAACCGCCTGCGAAACCGGGCTTTGCGCCCTATCTCGCGGAATAGCACGCGAAGTCTTTCCATGCTCGGTGAACCAACATGCCTGGATCGGCGTTAGCCACGCATGTCGATAACCATACTTGTATGCGATCGTGACCGCGCTCCTCATGTCGTTTCAAGCGCCGTTTTCCGCCTTCACGGCCAGGGCGCTTTGGCCCAAGCTCGCCGTCATTTTCTGATCGGATTGGTGATGCTCAAGCTGTATAATGTCGGCCTTAGCAACTCATACAATCATGATCGCCCGAGGAAGGGCGCCACCCATCCCTCGCGGGTTTGACTTATTGCTGGCGGCATTCGCATCGGCGACTACAATACGCGCCATCTCGAATCTCTGTTTTGGGTGCGATTGATCAAGCCATCCTGTCACGCCGTGATGTTTTTCGCGTCCGCCGCTCTTTTGGCGTGTCACGCGAACGGGGCCGATTTGCCGAGCCAACAGCAAGCAGCGTCAGCCAAGCCCGCGCCGCCCGCAGCGAACCCGTGCTTCGCGAGCCTCTACGATTTCGTGATCGCGGATCCTGACGATTGTCCGCTCGCCTGGAACGGCATCAGGCTTTACGGAAGGTTCGACACTGGCGCGGGCTACGATTCGCACGGCGTTCCGTTCAATGGCAATTATCCTAACGGCGTCGAAACCCTGATTTCGAGGAACAGCAATGGAGCCCGCTTCACGCTTGTGCCAAACGGGCTCGGACAGACCCATGTCGGAATCAAGGGCGAGGAGCGCATCGTTTCGGATTGGTCGCTGCTCTTCAAGTTCGAGAACGGTTTTGACCCCTACACCTTGCAGCGCGCCAACGGGCCGAAATCGCTGGTTCAGAACAACACCACGCCGCTCGACGCGCAGACCGCGAACGGCGACTCGAGCCGGGCAGGGCAGCTCTTCAATACCGAGGCCTATATCGGGTTGAGCAATCCGACTTACGGTGAACTGCTTGCGGGGCGGCAGAACTCCCTTATCGTCGACGGCGCGAGCCGCTTTGACCCGATGGGCGCGGCGTCAAGCTTTTCCGTGATTGGCGTTTCCAATATCGCGGCGGGCGGCGGAGACACCGAGACCGCGCGCTACAACACTTCGCTCAAATATCGCATTGGCGTCGGGCCATTTCATTTCGCGGGGCTTTATCAGTTCGGCGGCTTCGACCAGGGCAACGCCTCGAACGGAGCGTTTTCCCTCGGGATGACGGGTGACTTCGGCCCTCTCACTTTCGGCGTGGAAGGGGAGACGAAAAAAGACGCAGTCTCGCTATCCAATTTCGCTCAATTTCCGCTTCCGCCTGGGGTGAGTGCAAACGCGCTGAAAGCGACCTTGTCCAACAACGCCAGCGGAATTGTTGGCGTGAGATATACGTTCGGAAACGCCGCCCTTTATTCTGGGTGGGAATACATCCTGTTCGCCAATCCGAGCGACGCCTATCCCAATGGGTTTACCTCGATCGGCAACTATCCCGTTCCGGCCGGCTTTGTGAATTCAACCGCTTATACCGAACACAAGATCCTGAGGGTGTTCTGGACAGGCGTCAAATATGCGCTTCGGGATAACCTCGACATCGCCGGCGCCTACTATCACTACTATCAGAACGACTATAACACCGCCCCTTGCACGGACGGCGGCCTTTCAGCATCAAGCTGCCGCGGCGCTCTCAACGCCTTCTCCGCGATGATCAGTTATCGTCCAGCCAAGCGCGTCGAGGCTTACGGCGGCTTCTTGTGGTCGCAAGTCACCGGCGGTTTGGCGAGCGGCTATCTCTATCGCGTGAACTTCGCGCCGACGGTCGGCGTCCGGGTGGACTTCTGAGGTCACGGCCCGGGCTCGAGGCGAAGCTGGCCTCGACATTCGCGCGCGTGAGCGGCGGCTAGAACTTGATCCGCACGCCCACGGTAGGATCGATGTTCTGGGTTGCCTGGAAGCCATTTGCGAGACCCGCGTAGACATTGGACAGCGCCACGCCCGCGTAAACGTCGATGCGCTTAACCGGCCGGTAATCGACCATGAGCGAGAACGTGTCCAACGTTCCGGCACAAGCAGAGCTCGAGATGTGGATGCCCTGGCCTTTGCAGGGCGTGGTCGAGAAGTTGTTCTGCCACGCGTAGTAGACGGCTCCCATCACGTCGAGCCGGTTGTTGACGGCATATTTGAAGCCGGTCCAGATCGTGTTGTAGACGCGCTGAATCTCGAATGCGTTGGTGGTGACCCAGACCGTCGGGAAAGCCTTACTGTTGAGGATGTTTCCCGGCACGCTGTAGTTGGCGATGGTCTTGAACCCATTCGGGAAGTCGTCGGTCGGATCGCCCTGACGGAAATATTCCCAGCCAGCGAACAATTGGGCCGGGCCCCAGGTGTACTTCGCGAGGCCGAGATAGCCGACGTTGTTGGAAAGCGTCGCCTTCAGATCATTGGATGAGTAGAATTTTGGGATCGGCGTTGTGAAATTCGACGTCAGGGCGCCATCGACGGCGTAGGAGCCGACGAAGTCGAGCGACAGCGTGCCGCCGTAAAGGTTGTGGATGTCTCCGCCGACCTGGCCCTGCCACATCTGCGTAGAGCCGTTGCCCTGATTGTAACCGCCGACTTGCGCCAATCCCGCGACGCGGAAGTTTCCAAACTCGCCGCGATATTTGATGGCCGTATTCGAGCGCGCGAGTTCAGTGTCGCTGAAACCGGCGTACATGCCGGTAAAACCAAACGGCGAGAAGGCGTAAGAGCTGCCCATCGGATCGTAAGCAATTAGACCGTCGAGCGAAAGGGCGTTGACACGGCCTGCGGTGAGCGTGCCGTAAGTCTTATTGCTTAAGCCGAGGAAGAATTGCGAATTGTCCCACTGTCCGGCGCGGCTAGAGTTGCCGCTCGCGCTTTGGAGCACGAGCGGCTTGCCGTTGTTCATCACTTGCGCGCGCTGGGAGTTGGACAGATAGCCGGAAATGGGATCGAAACCCGCCTCCAGCGTGCCGATGAGCGACCAACCATTGGCAATCGGCTGCGACATTTTGATGCCGATAACGGACTGATTGATGTTGTTCGGCGACCATAGCCACCTGACGCCGTGGCTCTGCTTGCTGATGAGCCCCTGGGTGCCGTTGACAAAGGCGGGGCTCCACGGCGCGCCGTTGGTGTTGTACATGAGCCCGGCGTCGAGCGTCGCATAGAGGGTGAACGGTCCGTAGGAGAGCGGACAATCAGCGGCGGTCGAGTTGAGATAAGTCCAGAGACTCGCGAAGCAATTTTCCGGCGCGGGGGCTGACTTCGTCGTCGGCAGGACGTCGGCCGCGTCCGCGAAACCACTGAGGCCGACACTCGCCAAAACCGCGAGGCAAAACGCTTTCATGGACGTCCCCGAGTTCGAACCGCGACGTTTCGAGTTGCTTTTCACCCGATCGTGGTCAGCAGAGCGTTATATGTCAACGGATATATCGCTCCCCTAGGAACGCTGCGGCAGACACACGTATTGCGCCTCATGATCGTGTATTGAACGAAGGCGCTGTCGGCCTGATTGCGACTGCACCGGCGAGCGGCGGCGTCTTCATGCCTCCGCTTACTTCATCGACGAAACGCCAGCGCCACGGCGCCGGATGCGCGCCTCAGACATCGCGCACGATGGCTCTATATTTCGCCTCACTTGTTGCCGCCGGTGTCGATGCAGCCCCAACGGTTGCAATCGTCCGGATTTCGGCTCAGTCCGTCCGTCTCGTGAACGTCATACGGGTAGCCGTACGGATTGCTCGGGTCTCTGAATATCCTCGGCACCTTGCTCGCGGGGAGCTGATTTGCCTGCTGGATTGTCATGAGGGGAATGTTTCGGCTCTCAGTTTGGCATCCGGCGACGGAGCCGGCCAGCGCGACGCTAATCGCAATCCGCAGGCAGTCTATTCGTCTCATCGGGCGCCTCCTGTGCGCCTCGCACAGCCGCGAATAGCGCCTCATTCCAATCCGCGTCCTGATATATGTTGGGACGCGCCAATGCGAGCAGATCGAAACTCGAATTTATGTTCGCGAGGGCAAACGCACTTGGCGTTCACGACGGCGTGACGGAATTGCCTTTCGTAAGCTGTCCGGCGGCGACGCCGCGCAGGATGATCTCGATCGCCTCTGTTTTCGCGCGTTCAAAGGCCTTGTCGTCGAGCGGGCGGCCCCCGTTGAGGGTCGCCATTTCATGTGCGGCGTTGGCGTATTGCTGCGTCATCGCCCAGATCATGTAGAAAAGGAATTTCGGCTCGATCGGCCTCAGCTCGCCAGCGGCGATCCAGCGGCGCACCACCCGTTCGCGCGACACGACCCATTGGGTTAGCGTCGTGTCGAGGAAATCCTGAATCATCGGCGCGCCGCGCATGATCTCCGCCGACCAGATGCGGGTCGCGAGCGGCATCTCGCGCGCGAGGTCCATTTTCGCGCCGATATAGGCGGAGAGGGCGACCGTCGGGTCCTCGCTCGCGTCGAAAGACGAGGCGGCGGCGAGCCAGGCGGTCAGCACCCGTTCGATCACCGAACGGTAGAGCGTCTCCTTGGTCGCGAAATAATAGTGCAGGTTCGCCTTTGGTAGGCCGGCGCGCTGGGCGATAGCAGCGGTGGTCGCGCCCGCGAATCCCTGCTCGGCGAACACCCATTCGGCGGCCTCGAGGAGCGCGCGTTCGCTCTCCTCCCGGACGGTCGGTCTCGGTCTGCGACGCGCCATAAGCTCCTCGGACGGCGCCCTCCCGTCGTCCCGGCGTCGCGCGGTTTGGGAACCGCGGGCCGCTTTGGCATGAGGCGGCCGCGCCGAATTGATGAGCGCTGCAGCGCAACATTACGCCATTTGACCATTTGGTCAAAGCTAGAATAGCGTTTGCAAATGTGTCGTGGAGCTTTTGATGGCTGACTTGTCGAATGTGCGGGTCGACGGGACAAGGCTCTGGGAATTCGCTCATGGAAATGGCGAAAATCGGCGCCACGCCAAAGGGCGGCGTCAAGCGCCTGACGTTGACCGATCTCGACGGTCAGTCGCGCAACCTGTTCCGGAAATGGTGCGAAGCCGCCGGTTGCTCGGTCACCGTGGACGAGATGGGCAACATGTTCGCGCGCCGCCCCGGCCAAGACAATACGCTCGCTCCCGTGATGATGGGCAGCCACCTCGACACCCAACCGACCGGCGGCAAGTTCGACGGCGCGCTTGGGGTCATCGGCGCGCTCGAGATCGTGCGTTCGCTCAACGATCTCAACATCCGGACCCGGCGGCCGATCGAAGTCGCCAACTGGACCAACGAGGAAGGGTCGCGCTACGCCCCAGCGATGATTGCCTCGGGGGTGTTCGCCGGCGTTTACACCAAGGAACTGGCCTATGCGTGCAAGGACGGCGACAGCAAGGCGCTGGGCGACGAACTCGAGCGGATCGGTTTCAAGGGCGAGGAGCCTGTCGGCGCTCATCCCGTGCATGCTTTCTTCGAGCTGCATATCGAGCAGGGCCCGATCCTGGAGGACGAGTCGATCGACATCGGGGTCGTCACCCATGGTCAAGGGCAGCGCTGGTACGAAATTCGCTTGACTGGCTTCGAGAGCCACGCCGGCTCGACGCCGATGCCGCGCCGGAAGGACGCGCTGCTTGGCGCCGCGCGGATCGTGGACCTCGTCAACGCGATCGGCCTCTCGAAGGCGCCGCTCGGGGTCTCGACGGTCGGCATGCTCAACTCCTACCCGAACTCACGCAATGTCATTCCGGGTGAAGTGTTCATGACCTGCGAGTTTCGGCATCCGGCCGACGCCACCTTGACGGAAATGGATGCGGCCTTGCGCGAGGGGGTCGAGTTGATCGCCAAAAAGATCGGCCTGACCTACGACTTGAAGCAGATCTTCTACTACGCTCCTGTCCCCTTCGATCCGGGCTGCGTTGAGGCGGTGCGCCGCGCGGCCAAGCATTTGGGCTATTCGCATCGCGACATCGTGTCGGGCGCGGGCCACGACGCCTGTTATCTTGCGCGCGTCGCGCCGACGTCGATGGTGTTCACGCCCTGCGTCGACGGAATCAGCCACAATGAAAGCGAGGACATGAAGCCGGATTGGGCGACCGCCGGCGCCAATGTGCTGATGCACGCGGTGCTGGAGAAGGCCGAAATCGTTTCGTAACGGTCAGCGGCGGCCGAGCGGCGACACGCCCACGCGCGAACAAAGGTTTGGGAGAATAAAATGTCGCTCGTCATCGAAGGCGGAACAATCGTCGCCGCGGACCGCACCTACAAGGCCGACGTGCTGGTCGAGGGCGAGACCATCAAGGCGATCGGCGAAGGGTTGAAAGGCGACAGCACGCTCGACGCCAAAGACTGCTTCGTCATGCCGGGCGGCATCGACCCGCATACCCATCTCGACATGCCGTTCATGGGTGCGAACTCCGCCGACAATTACGAGAGCGGCACCAAGGCGGGTCTGTCCGGCGGCACGACGATGGTCGTCGACTTCTGCATCCCCAACCGCAACCAGCCGCTGATGGAGGCGTTCGCCGATTGGCAGAAACGCTCGAAGGACGCCGTTTCCGACTATTCCTACCATATGTGCATCACCTACTGGAATGATGCCGTGCGCGAGGATATGGCCAAGGTGGTCAAGGCCGGCGTGACGACCTTCAAGCACTTCATGGCCTACAAGGGCGCCTTGATGGTGAACGACGAGGAGATGTTCGCCTCGTTCACGCGCTGCGCCGAACTGGGCGCGATGCCGCTCGTCCATGCCGAGAATGGCGAGATCGTCGCCGCGCTGCAGAAGCATTACATGGCCAAGGGCGTAACCGGCCCCGAGGGCCACGCGCTGTCGCGTCCGCCCGACGTTGAGGGCGAAGCGGCCAATCGCGCGATCATGCTCGCCGATCAGGCGGGTTCGCCGCTCTACATCGTGCACACCTCCTGCATCCAGGCGCACGAGGCGATCCGCCGCGCTCGCGCTCTTGGCAAGCGCGTCTATGGCGAGCCTTTGATCCAGCATCTCGTGCTCGACGAGAGCGAGTACTACAACCCGGACTGGAAGCACGCGGCGCGGCGCGTCATGTCGCCCCCGTTCCGCGATAAGATCCATCAGGACGATCTATGGAATGGCTTGCGGGCGGGCTCGCTGCAGGTGGTGGCGACCGATCATTGCGCCTTCACCACCAAGCAGAAAGAGCTGGGCCTAACCGACTTCACCAAGATCCCGAACGGCACCGGCGGGCTCGAAGACCGCATGCCGGTCTTGTGGACCTACGGCGTTGAAACCGGACGCCTGACCATGAACGAGTTCGTCGCCGTGACCTCGACGAATATTGCTCGCATCTTGAACCTCTATCCGCGCAAAGGCGCGATCCTGCCAGGAGCGGACGCTGACGTGACGGTCTGGGATCCGAAAGCCAACAAGACAATCTCCGCCCGGTCCCAGGTTTCGGTCATCGACTACAACGTGTTCGAGGGAACCAAGGTGACGGGCCTGCCGCGCTATACGCTGTCGCGCGGCGAAGTCGTCTATCGCGACGGCTCGGTGCAGGCCGAGCTCGGACGCGGCCGCTTCATCAAGCGCGAGCCGTTTCCTGCGGACGCGCGCGCGCTCAAGCGCTATAAGGAGTTCACTGCGGTGACGGGCGTTGCGCGCTGAGGGAACGGATCGGCGATGGACGTAGCGGCGGCTGCCAAACTCAAGCCGGACGACCGCAAGACGCCGCCGGCCGCTGACGCTGCGATCGAGATCAGCGGGCTTTCGTTGCGTTTCGACACCGGCGATGGGCCGGTGCAGGCGCTGAGCGACATCAGCTTGAGGATCGGCGGCGGCGAGTTCGTCTCCTTCATCGGACCGTCCGGCTGCGGCAAGACGACGCTTCTACGCGCAGTCGCCGATCTCGAAAACCCGACCAGCGGCTCAATCCGCGTCAACGGCATGAGCCCCCGCGAAGCGCGCGCCAAGCGTGCCTATGGCTACGTGTTCCAGGCGCCGGCGCTCTATCCGTGGCGGAGCGTCGCGCGCAATATCGCGCTGCCGCTCGAGATCATGGGCTTCAGCAAAGCGGAGCGGGAAGCGCGCATCGCCAAGGGGCTCGAGCTCGTCAATCTTTCCGGCTTCGGCGGCAAATATCCCTGGCAATTGTCGGGCGGCATGCAGCAGCGCGCGTCGATTGCGCGAGCTTTGTCGTTCGACCCCGATCTCCTGCTGATGGACGAACCGTTCGGCGCGCTCGACGAGATCGTGCGCGACATGCTGAACCAGCAATTGCTGCGCCTCTGGGACGTGACCGGCAAGACGGTGCTGTTCGTCACGCACTCGATTCCGGAAGCGGTGTTCCTGTCGACGCACATCGTCGTCATGTCTCCCCGTCCGGGCCGCATCTACGACGTTATCGAATGCAATTTTCCCCGCAACCGCGCGCTGGACATCCGCGAGACGCCCGAGTTCCTGGCGATCGCCAACCGGGTCAGGCAGGGCTTGCGCGAGGGACATTCCTATGACGGGTAGTCTTCGCGCACGCCCTCATCCGGCGCTTCGCGCCACCTTCTCCCCGAGGGAGAAGGGAAGGGGCGCCCCTTCTCCCTCGGGGAGAAGGTGGACGCGCGCAGCGCGGCCGGATGAGGGTCGCCCAGAAGAGGGCAGGGGAGGGAAATGAAATCCATACTTCCCCTCACAACCGTCATCCTCTCCCTGATCGGTGTCTGGTATCTCGCCGCGGCGCTCATGAACGCGTCCCTCCAGCGCGACCAGTTCGCCAACGCGGGCCGGACGGATTACTCCACCCAGGACCTCGTCGGCGCGTCGCTCAACATGGAGCGCCCGAAGCTGCCCGCGCCGCATCAGGTCGCGAGCGAACTCTACAAGCTCGTCTTCGCGACCTCGCCGACATCGAAGCGGAGCCTCGTCTACCATGGCTTGATCACACTTGAAGAGACGCTGATCGGCTTCGCTGTCGGCTCGGCGTTGGGCATCGGCCTTGCTGTTCTCATCGTCTCCATGCGCTGGCTCGAGCGCTCGATGATGCCGTGGATCGTGGCGTCGCAGACCGTGCCGATCATCGCGCTCGCTCCGATGATCGTCGTTATCCTCAACCAGTTCAACATCACCGGAATCGCGCCAAAGGCGGCGATCGCGGCCTATCTCTCGTTCTTTCCGGTGACCGTCGGCATGGTCAAGGGGTTCCGCTCGCCCGATCCATTGCAGCTCGACCTCATGCGAACCTATTCGGCGACGCGCGCGCAGACCTTCATGAAACTGAGAGCGCCGGCCAGTGCGCCGTTCTTCTTCGCCAGCATGAAGATCGGCGCCGCCGCCGCGCTCGTCGGCGCCGTGGTCGCCGAAGTGACCAAGAGCGAGGACGGCGGCTTGGGCGCGCGGCTGCTCGCGGGCTCCTACTATGGGCAAACCGTGCAGATCTGGGCGGCTTTGTTCGCCGCCGCGGCGCTGTCGGCGACGCTGGTCGGCGCGATCGGCTTCGCCGGGCGCCTAACCCAGCGGCGCATGGCGTTGTCATGACATTGAGACGGCTCAGCGAGTTTCTGCCGCCGCTCGCCTTCGGCCTTGCCGTGCTCGCGATCTGGGAGGCGGGGGTCAGGCTTCTCCATGTGCCCGCGATCATCCTGCCTCCGCCCTCGGCGATCGCGACGCGCTTCGTCACCTCCATCCCCACGCTCGCGGCCGATTTCCGGCAAACGATCCAGGGCGTGCTCGCGGGTTACGTCATCGGCTCGCTGTCGGGGTTCATCGTCGCGATCCTGATCGACCGCTCGCAGTTTCTCCAACGCGGCCTGCTGCCGATCGGCAACCTCGTGTCCGCGCTGCCGATCGTCGGCGTCGCGCCGATCATGGTGATGTGGTTCGGCTTCGATTGGCAATCGAAGGCCGCGGTCGTGGTCGTGATGACCTTCTTCCCGATGCTGGTCAACACGATCGCCGGGCTTTCGAGCGCCGGCGCGATCGAGCGCGACCTGATGAAGACTTACGGCGCGAATTATTGGCAGACCCTACTCGCCTTGCGCCTGCCGGTCGCGATGCCCTTCATCTTCAACGCGCTCAAGATCAACACGACGCTCGCCATGATCGGCGCCATCGTCGCCGAGTTCTTCGGCACCCCGATCGTCGGCATGGGCTTTCGCATCTCGACCGAAGTCGGCCGGCTCCAGATCGATATGGTCTGGGCGACGATCGTCGTCGCCGCGATTACGGGATCGCTGTTCTACGCGCTGGTCGCCGGCGTCGAGCGCCGGGTGACGTTCTGGCACGCTTCCTATCGTGCGAAAGAGGCTTGAGCTTTTCACCGCATGCGATAGTCATTAAGCCCGCGATGGGAGTCCGGGTTCAACTGGTGGGAGAGCAAAAATGAAGAGGATTATGTTCGCAGTCGCCAGCGTGGCGGCGATGCTAGCCACGGGTGCGGCGCAGGCCGACGACAAGGTCACGCTGCAGCTCAAATGGGTCACTCAGGCCCAATTCGCCGGCTATTACGCCGCCAAGGACAAGGGCTTCTACAAGGCCGAGGGTCTCGACGTGACCATCAAGCCCGGCGGACCGGACGTCGCGCCCGAGCAAGTGTTGGCGGGCGGCGGCGCCGACGTCGTGGTCGACTGGCTGCCGGCGGCCTTGGCGGCGCGGGAAAAGGGCGCCGCGATGGTCAATATTGCGCAACCGTTCAAGCGCTCCGGCTTGGAGCTGACTTGCCGCGCCGACACCGGCATCAAGAAGCCAGAAGACCTCAAGGGCCGCACGCTCGGGGTCTGGTTCTACGGCAACGAATATCCGTTCCTCAACTGGATGGGCAAACTCAAATTCAAGACCGACGGCTCTGCCGATGGCGTCAAGGTGGTGAAGCAGGGCTTCAATGTCGACCCGCTCCTGCAGAAGCAGGCCGACTGCATTTCAACCATGACCTACAACGAATACTGGCAGGTCATCGACGCCGGCTACAAGCCCGAGCAGCTCACCGTCTTCAACTACACCGACGAAGGCGTCGCGACCCTCGAGGACGGCCTCTACGTGATGGAGGACAAGCTCAAGGACCCGGCCTTCGTCGACAAGATGGCGCGCTTCGTGAAGGCGTCGATGAAGGGCTGGGACTATGCCCGCGCCCATCCCGAGGAAGTGGTCAAGATCGTGCTCGACAACGACTCGACCGGCGCCCAGACCGAGCACCACCAGACGCAGATGTTGAGCGAGGTCAACAAGCTGACAGCGGGCTCCGACGGCAAGCTCGACAAAGACGACTACGAGCGCACGGTGAAAACGCTTCTCACCGGCGGCTCCGATCCGGTCATTTCCAAGGAACCGACCGGCGCCTATACGACCGCGGTCACCGACAAGGCGCTGGGCAAGTAAAATCGCGAAGGCGAACCTCCCCTCTCCCTTTGGGAGAGGGTTGGGGTGAGGGATGAGTTGAGGACCGGTGAGGGGGCCGCTCCCAGAGGAAGGTTCCTCGTTTTCAAAAATAATATTGGTTTCTATTTCTAATTATCGGAAATTATGCTACAGTCCTGGTTTGCGCCTCTTGAGGACCTTCCAGTGACTAACTCTGCGAGCAACCACCCTCCCTCTCCGCCCCGCCGCGATCGATCCTTCGCAGGGCGCCGCAAAGCGCACGCCGCGAAGGGGGCCCGCGAGCGGCGGATCGTCAATCTCCTCAACGCCGGCGTGTCGGTCGCCGAAATCGCGCAGTCCGAAGGGGTGACGCACCGGCGCATGCGCATGATGGTCGGGGAAATTCTGGCGCGGCGCGCGCCGCAGCCCCCGGCCGAGTTCCTGGCCCTTCAGGTCAGCCGACTCAGCGAGGCGCTGCTTGTTTCGTACGGCGCAATGGGCGGCGGGAATCTCGAGGCGGTCGATCGCGTGGTCAAAATCGTCCGCGAACTCGACCGCTATCACGGCTTCGCCGGCGTCGGGCGCCCGTCGCGGGCGGAACAGGGACGTCTCGCGGCGCCGGCGCCGATCCCTCTCACGCTCGCCGCGCCCGACCTGAGCCCGGAAGGAAATGGCGCCGCAAGCGATTGATATGTCGAGAATTCGCGGAAGGAAATGGCGCCGTTTCCCGCCTTAGCGCGAAACGGCGCTCTCAAGCGGCTTTCGGTCCGGCGCGGACCCTGCGCCTCGCGACGCGCCGCGCACGAGGTCATGAATGAAGCGCAGCTTCTGCACGACCGCTGGCGCGATGACGAACGGGTAGAGGTCGGACCTGCCCATTGCACGATTGACGCTGTTCATGGCGACAACAAACGGCGCCCAGGCGTCGACAATCCGTTCGATCGAACCCTCCGCGTAGGGGTCGAAGTTGAGCTTGGCGAAGTGCGCGCCCTCTCTGTCGACAGCCGGCGCGATCCTGAGCCCAAACGCGTTGGCTGTTTCGAGCGTGTCGACGATATGCAGATAATGGGCCCAGCTTTCGGCGAAATCCTCCCATGGATGCGAGGTCGCGTAAGCCGAGACGAAGCGCTCCGCCCAATCTGAGGGCGCGCCCTGCTCGTAATGGCGCTTGAGTGCGGCCTCGTAGTCCTGCTTATCGTCACCGAATACAGCTCGACATTGTTCGAGCTTGCCGCCGTCGCGAACCAGGATATCCCAATAATGGTGCCCGACCTCGTGCCGGAAATGGCCGAGCAGGCTGCGATAGGGCTCGGCCAATTCCGCGCGCCGCCTCTCGATCTCGGCGCTATCGGCTTCCGCGAGCGCGATGGTCACCACGCCGTCGTCATGGCCCGTCATCACTTTGGGACCGGAAGGGTGGGGAGGATCGGCGAGGAACTCGAACGCCAGGCCGTGGTTCGGGTCCTCGGCCCGGGTCTTCAGCGGCAGCTTCCAGCGAAGCAGGCTGTAGAACAGCCGGTGCTTGGCAAGCTCGATGTCTCGCCAGGCGGTCAGATGCGAGGCTTGAGAAATGTCGGGAATCGTATCGTTGTGGCGGCAGGCCACACAAAGACGGTCCTGGCCTTCGGCCGTCGCCAGCCAATTGCAGACGTCATAGTCCGCGTTGGCGCAGAAGCGGCGCGGCCCGCTTTCGCCCACCAGCGGCGTCCAGGACTCGCCGCCCGCGGGCTCAAGCGCGGCCATGATTTCGAGCTCGGGGAGATAGCCAAGCCGATGGCCGCAACGGCCGCACGTTCGATTCTCGAAGTAAATGATGTTGTCGCAAATCTGGCAGCGAAACAATTTCATGGAAGCAATCCTCGCCAGCATGAAGCGCGCCAAACGCGCGAGGCGTCAAATCGTTCCCACAATTCAACTCAGAGATCAGGCTTGGAGGTCGCGTCTTCTGCTGCGAAAAGGGGAGCCTCTCAAGGCGCCAGGCCCTATCGGAGTTGAGCAATGCGGGTAAAGCTATTTTCCTTGGCCGCGACCACGCCAATCCAGTCGCTGGAGAACGACATCAATGAGTTCCTGGAATCGGAGCGGCCGCATGTCACCTACGTCAGCGTAAGCTCGAGCGACATCGAGAGGGTCGCTTCCGTCTGGTACGAAGAGCCGCATCATCGGACTGTCGAACAGACGATGGCGGAATTGGAGGAACTGGTGGAAGAGCCCGGCAGCGAGGGCAATTTGGCCTGAGGGCGCGGCGCTGAGCGCGATGCGCAGCCAGCCATTTCTGTCATTCCCGCGCAAGCATTCGAGCTTTGATGAAGGCCATCACCAGATGCTCGCTTTCGTCGGGCGTGACAGGAGTTAGAACGACATTTTCTTGCCGAACGGCCAGTCTTGTTCTATATTTGTTCTCATGTCGAGTCCCGAAATCCAATCCCGAAATCTTCGTCTACCGCCTCCCGCTCGCCGGGGCGGGTCATCGGGATACGAAGAGCCACGCGGCGCGAAAAGGTCCGGCGCGAAGAGCGGATCGTCGGTCTCCTCAATCGCGGCGCTTCGGTGCCGGAGATCGCGGCCAGCGAGGGTCTTACGCTCAAGCGGATGCGCAATGTCGTTCGCGAGATCCTCGCTGAGCGTATGCCGCAGCCGCCAGCCGAATTCCTCGCCCTTCAGGTCAGCCGTCTCAACGAAGCGTTGCTCGTGTCTTTCAGCGCGATGCACGACCCCGCAGAGGGAACGAACTTCGAGGCCGTCGATCGCGTCGTCAAGATCGTCCGCGAGCTCGACCGCTATCACGGATTTGCCGCTGTCCCGCGGTCGCGCGAGGAAACTGAGGCGCACCGGCTCCCGCCGCCTGTCGAGCGCCCGCTCGCGCTCGAAGGCCCAAGCCCGAGTGACTCGCTAATCGCGCCGCAAGTCATTGGAAAGGCTCGATTCGGACTCGCTAACTGCGAGCCCTCGTCACCTTCGGGAGAAGGTGGCCCGATAGGGCCGGATGAGGGCGTCTGGCGACAATAACTTCGCGGCGTAGACCCTCGCGGAGATAGCCCTCATCCGGCGCCATAGCCCGGCCGAAGGACGGGCATCCCTTCGACGCCCTGCGGCACCACCTTCTCCCCAGGGGAGAAGGGTTACCGCGGCGCGGCGCGCTTCACGATTGTCTTCGTATCAACGCCGGTAAGCGCGCCATAATTGTGCGCGCCCTTCGTCTCGATGCGCGAGCGGCAGAAGGCGTCGGCGAGCGGAGAAGCGGCGCGGAACAAAGCCGCCGCCTGAAGGCCGACAGCGAGCCGGTCGCACAGATCGCGGGCGCGGCTGTCGAAATCGGTCAGATCGCGCAAATCGTCCTTGAGCGCCGACACATGGGCGTCGAGCGTCGCGCTTTCGCCCTTCACCGCGGAGACCTCGGCCGAAGTAGGCCTCGAGCGTCTGCGGCGAGCGCTGGATTGCGCGGGCAATGTCGAGGCACTGCACGTTGCCGCTCCCCTCCCAGATCGCATTGACCGGCGCCTCGCGATAGAGGCGTGGCATCGGGCTGTCCTCCATTACTCCCGAGCCACCGAGACATTCGAGCGCTTCATAGGCGTGGCCCGGCGTCCGCTTGCAGATCCAGTATTTGCCGATCGCGGAGCCCAGGCGCACCAGCGCGTCCTCGTGGGCATCGTCGCGATGATCGAGCGCGCGCGCGATGCGCATGGTGAGCGTGAGCGCCGCCTCGGCCTCGATCGCAAGGTCGGCGAGCACCGCGGTCATGAGCGGCTGGTCGATCAGGAACGCGCCGAACGCCTTCCGCTGCCGGCAATGGTCGATGGCCTGCGAGACCGCCATACGCATGCCGGCGGACGAGCCGATCATGCAGTCGAAGCGGGTCATGGCGACCATCTCGATGATCGTCGCGCACGCCGCGGCCCTCCGCGCCGACCATCCAGCCGAGCGCGCCGCGCAGCTCCGTCTCGCTCGAGGCGTTCGAGACATTGCCCATCTTGCGCTTGAGACGGATGATCTGCAGCGGGTTCTTGGTTCCGTCGGGGCGCCAGCGCGGGACAAGAAAACACGAGAGACCGCCCGGCGCCTGGGCCAGCACGAGAAACGCGTCGCACATCGGCGCCCGAGACGAAGAACTTGTGGCCAACGAGTTCGTAGGCTCGACCTGATCCCTCGCGCCGATGGAAATGGCGCGAGTGGTATTGGCGCGCACGTCCGAGCCGCCCTGCTTCTCGGTCATCGCCATGCCGATCGTCACGCCGCTGCTTCTCATCGGCGGGAATATTGCGCGGATCGTAAACGCGCGCCTGGATCTTCGGCAGCCATTGCGCGGCGAGATCCCCCTGCAATTTGAGACAGGGCGTCGCGGCGAAGGTCATGGTGATAGGGCAGCCGTGGCCGGCTTCGACCTCGGTCTGCATGTAGGAGCGCGCGGCTCGCGCCACATGCGCGCCTTCGCCCGGATCGGTCCAGGGCGACGAATGAAGGCCGTCCTCGATCGAGGCTTTCATGAGGGCGTGATAGGACGGATGGAAGCGGATGAGATCGACGCGCCTCCCGTATCGATCGTGGGTGTCGAGTTCGGGCGGATTTTTGTTCGCCAGCGTTCCCAGCTCCAAGAATTCAGCCGACCCGGCGCGAGCCCCGAAGGCTGCGAGCGCATCGGTGGCCCAGCTCGCGCCTTCGCGCTGAACCGCCCCCTTCAATGCAATGTCGGAATCGTAGAGGTTGGTGTCGACGAGTTCGACCGGCTGATTAACGACCTCGTGCGTAACGGCCCCATAAGGGTCGAGCGGCCCACGAAAATTGTCCCGTCGGTCGGCCAGGGCGTTCATGGCTCGCCATCTCCCTTTTCCTTGAAGCTACTCCTTCCCATGGAGATCGGCAAAAGCGCGCTGGTCCCGCTGTCGCCACGAATCGGCGAGCGTGCTAACCGGCGGCCATGCCCGTCACCTCGTTCGACCGCCGCTTGACCCCCGCCCGCGCCGACCTCGCGGCCGAGCATCTGCGCGGTCTCGTCGATGCGCCACGGTACGCGGAGGGGCAGGGGATGCGGATCATCGTCGCAAGCGCGCCGCTTAGGCGTTCTCCGCAAGCCGACGCGCCGCTCGAGACCGAGGCGCTCTTTGGGGAAATTGTCACGATCTATGATCAGGGTGAGGGCTGGGCCTGGGCACAGCTCGAGCGTGACCAGTATGTCGGTTATCTCCCGAGCACGGCGCTCGGTGCGCCGGCTGAGCCGACCCATCGGGTTGCGACGCTGCGGACGCACGCCTATCCGGGGTCCGCGATCAAGCTGCCGCCGCGCATGGCGTTGTCGCTTGGCGCGCAGCTGAGGGTCGTGCGCCAGGACGGCGATTTCTCGGTCTCGGAGGACGGGCTTTATCTCTGGTCGCGCAGCGTCGCTGAGCTCAGCGCGAACGAACCGGACTGGGTCGCGGTCGCGGAGCGCTTTATCGAGACGCCTTATCTCTGGGGCGGCCGAACGTCAGAAGGCATCGACTGCTCGGGTCTGGTTCAGACGTCGCTCATGGCGAGCGGGATCGCAGCGCCGCGCGATAGCGATATGATGGAGGCATCCCTTGGCAAGCCGATCGCCATCGACGACCCAACCTCGCCGCTTGCGCGTGGCGATCTCATATTCTGGAAAGGCCACGTCGGGATCATGCGCGATCCCGTCACACTGCTTCACGCGAACGGCTGGCATATGAAGACGGTGAGCGAGTTGCTGGCTCAAGTTCGCGAAAGAATTGCCGCCAGCGGCGGCGGCGCGGTCACGAGCGTTCGCAGACTAGCGGCGCAGGATTAGGAGCGCCTGCGTGCTACTTCTTGCCGCCGATGCCAATGCCGCCAAAGCGGGTGTTGAAGCGCGACAATCGGCCGCCGCGATCGAGCAGCTGCTGCGATCCGCCGGTCCAGGCCGGATGCGTGTTCGGATCGATGTCCAGGTTGAGCGTCGCGCCCTCTTCGCCGTAAGTCGAGCGGGTCATGAATTCGACGCCATTGGTCATGACGACCTTGATCATGTGGTAGTTGGGATGGATATCGGACTTCATCGTCATGTCTCGGGTGAAAATAAGCAAAGAGCCGACCGGAGGTCCGGCGGCTCTTTTTGTTGGCGCTGTTATAACGCGGGCGCCCCGTGGACGCAAGCCGATCCTACGCGTGAGTCGCCGGCGCTCTCGGCCGCCTTGATTTTTAGGCGGAAAAGGAGTCCGTAACCCGCGAATTGCTTCGGGAGCTGCTTGCGAATGTCATCCGCCGACGCCGGCAGCAAAAGATCCCGCGTCTCGCTTGGCGCCCTCAAACCGCTGGCGCCTTACGCTTTCGCTCACCGCACGCGGATTGTGCTGGCGCTGATCGCGCTCGCCATGGCTTCCGCTGCGACGCTCGTCGTGCCCATCGCCGTTCGACGCATGATCGACTTTGGGTTCTCGGACGCCAACACCGGCCTCATCCGAGCTTATTTTCTGGCCATGATCGGCGTCGTTGCCGTGCTCGCGCTGGCGTCCGGCGCGCGATACTACCTGGTGATGACGCTCGGCGAACGGGTGGTTGCGGACCTTCGCGCCGATCTCTTCTCCCACCTGACCCGCCTCGATCCGAGTTTCTTCGACGCAGAGAAGACCGGCGACATCGCTTCTCGCCTTTCCGCGGACACGACGCAGCTCAAGGCGACGTTCGGCTCCTCAGCGTCGCTGGCGCTACGCAATCTCTTCCTGTTCGTCGGCGCGATCACGATGATGGTGTTCACCAGCCCGAAACTCTCCGCCTTCGTGCTGGCGGCGATTCCGATCATCGTCCTGCCGCTCTACGCGGCTGGACGATCGGTGCGCGACCGCTCGCGCCGCGCTCAGGACAGGCTCGCGGACGCGACCGCCTTCGCCACCGAAAGCCTCTCGGCGGTGCGTGTGATGCAGTCGTTCCTGGCGGAGAAATTCACCGCTAGCCGCTATCGCGATGCTGCCTTCGGTGCCTATGAGGCGGCGCGCACCATGACTCAAGCACGCGCCATCGTCACCGCGGCCGCGCTTTTCCTTGCTTTCGGCAGCGTCGTCGTCGTGCTTTGGCTCGGCGCCCAGGAGGTGGTCGCCGGCAAGATGACTGGCGGGACGCTGTCGCAGTTCGTGCTGTTCGCCGTGTTCGGCGCCGGCGCGCTCGGACAATTGTCGGAAGTGTGGAACGAGGTCTCGCAAGCCGCAGGCGCGGCGGGCCGCATCGGCGAGATCATGGCGGTCAAGCCGCGCATCGTTGCGCCCGCGCAGCCGATGAAGCTCGTGAAGCCCGTCCGTGGCGAGCTTGCTTTCAATGATGTCTGCTTTGCCTATCCGAGACGTGAGGGCGACGCGGTCTTGCGCGACGTCAGCTTCCGCGTCGCGCCCGGGGAGACGGTCGCCATCGTCGGCCCCTCGGGCGCCGGCAAATCGACGTTGTTTCAGCTGGCGCTCAGGTTCTACGATCCCTCGAGCGGGGCGGTGACGCTCGACGGCGTCGACATCTCGAAGCTCGACCCGGCCAACTTGCGCGCCGAGATCGCGCTCGTGCCCCAGGACGCGTTCATCTTCGGCGCCACCGTCGCCGACAACATTGCCTACGGCGCGCCGGGCGCGACCCATGAGGCGCTCGTCGCTGCCGCGAAGCAGGCAGCCGCCGACGGTTTCATTTCTGCCATGCCACAGGGTTACGATACACCCTTGGGCGAGCGGGGCGTGACACTGTCGGGCGGGGAGCGTCAGCGGATCGCTATCGCCCGCGCGATCCTCAAAAATGCACCGGTGCTGCTGTTGGACGAGGCGACCTCAGCCCTCGACGCCGAGAGCGAAACTCTGGTTCAGGGTGCGCTTGAAACGCTGATGAAGGGCCGTTCGACTCTCGTAATCGCTCATCGGCTGGCGACGATCGTCAATGCGGATCGCATCCTCGTCATTGAAGCGGGGCGGGTAGTCGAGGAAGGCTCGCACGCCTCACTCATGGCGGCGAACGGCCTCTACTCGCGCCTGGCCCGGCTGCAATTCGAGACCGGCGCCGCGGCGCTGACAGCCGACACAGAAGCGGCGCTGTAAGGATCTGTGGCCTGTCGCCGTATTCGCGCTATGGCTCGCGGTGTGCGCTATTTCAGCAGCACGTAGATGTTGACTTGCAGCGTCGGATCATCCGAATCCTTCACGTCGTTCGCATATTCTTCGATGAAGGTGTCCTGCGCGTCGATTCCCTTGTCGTCGAGATAGGCCGTGATCGCATCATAGGTGGCGTCAATGTCGCCGTATGCACCCTGATGCTCAAAGCGCATCGCTTTGCCGCTCGGCGTTTGTCCGATCTTGACCGTTTCAGAGAGGCTAGATTTGCCCTCGGGAGCCGCGGCAAGCGGATATCCCGCGTGAAATTTGAACCCAGTGTCGTCGGACTCGACAAAGACGGCGAGCGGGCGGCCGGACGGCGTGAGATTCGACTTCTCCATGTCGCGCTTGACCGAACTCAGCGAGTTGAGAATGGCGCTGTAGATCTCGTCTTTGTCCGCCTTGCCCTCGATATAGGCGAACGGGCGCGCCGGGAGATCAACGTTTTCGCCGGTTGAGCCCTCGCCCGAAGTCGCGGGCCCGGCAGGGTTGGCGCCTTCCGGAGCGGCGGGTGTAGGATTTGTAGCGGAAGGCGCCTCGGCCGGCTTCGCGGGAACGGGTGACGGAGCGGCCGGGGCCTGGACCGCTGGCGGAATCGCGGGTGTCGGCGATTGGCTGGTCGGCGCGGGCGTTGAGGGAGCTCCGGCCGGCGCCTGCTGCTGAGCGAGGCTCGCATGGGGGACGACCGCCGCAAGAGCGAGAAAGCTTGCGACAAAGAAACGGATAAGACCGGATGACATAACGGCTCAGTCCTTTGGCGAGCGGGCGGGCGAAGATCTGGTTCGCCAGTTTAGAGCGACAAGGCCGTCATAGGGAAGTACGTCCGTCTCGGACCGTTAAGCCGGCTCGGGTTTTGTCCAACGCAGCACCGGCTGTCGGGCAGCGCGTGTCTCGTCGAGCCGCCGGCGCGGCGCGTGGACCGGCGCCGCCTGGAACCGGTCGCCCTCGCCAGCTTTCGCCGCAAGGGCCAGGTCGCGTATGGTCATAATGAAGAGGTCGAGGCTCGCCTTGGATTCGGATTCGGTCGGCTCGATCAACATCGCGCCGTGAACGATGAGCGGGAAATAGACCGTCATCGGGTGATAGCCCTCGTCGATCATGGCCTTGGCGAAGTCGAGCGTCGTGAGACCGGTGTCCTTCAGCCAGCGGTCGTCGAACAAAGCCTCGTGCATGCAGGCCTTATCGCCGAAAGGCGCGCTCATCACATCGTTGAGCGAGGCGCGTATGTAGTTGGCGGAGAGCACCGCGTCTTCCGACGCCTGTCGCAGCCCGTCCGCTCCGTGCGAGAGAATGAAAGCGAGTGCGCGCACGAACATTCCCATCTGCCCGTGAAAGGCGCACATCCTCCCAAAAGAACTCGCCGCCTTCAGCGTGCTCCACCAAGCGAAGCGCACCGCCTTCGCGCTTGACGAACGGAACCGGCGCGTAAGGCGCGAGCCGCGATGAGAGCACGACTGGACCGGCGCCAGGGCCGCCGCCGCCGTGCGGGGTCGAAAACGTTTTGTGCAGGTTTATATGCATGGCGTCGACGCCGAGATCGCCCGGACGCGTCTTGCCGACGACAGCGTTGAAATTTGCCCCATCGCAGTAAAAGTAGGCCCCCGCCTCGTGGACCGCGTCCGCGATCCCGACAATCTCTCGCTCGAACAGCCCGCAAGTGTTCGGATTCGTCAGCATGATCGCGGCGACATCGGGCGCAAGCGCGCTTTGCATTGCTTCGACGTTAACAATTCCGTCCTTGCCCGCCGGTACGGACCGAACGGAATAGCCGATGAGGGCCGCAGTGGCTGGATTCGTGCCATGGGCGGAATCGGGAACCAGCACGACTCGCCGCGTCTCTCCTTCCCCCCGCGCCTCGGTCGCCGCCTTGATCGCCATCATGCCGCAGAGCTCCCCATGCGCCCCGGCCTTCGGCGACATCGCGATGGCGTCCATTCCCGTCATCGTCAGCAACGCACTGGAGAGCGCTTCAATAACTTCCAATGCCCCTTGCGCCGTTGATACCGGCTGCAGCGGATGCACGTCGGCGAATCCCGGTAGGCGCGCCATCTTTTCGTTCAGGCGCGGATTGTGCTTCATCGTGCACGAGCCCAATGGATAAAGCCCAGCGTCGATGGAATAGTTGTTGCGCGACAAGCGCACATAGTGCCGGATCGCCTCCGGCTCACTGAGGCCGGGCAATTCGAGCGCGCTTTGCCGCGCATGCGGGCCCAGTTTCGAGTCGAATGTCGGTGGCTCGTCGATGTCGACGCCGGTCGCATCGAAGCGCCCGTTCTCGAAGATGAGCGCCTCTTCCATGTTCAAGCCGCGGTTGCCGGTGAAGGTCGCGCCCGTCGGGGCGGCGGCCGTTTCGGGGCGGGTGGGGCGGCCTTGGACGTTCATGGAAAGCGCTCTCTGTTCGGGCTTAGCGGAGGCAATCGGCGAGCGCGTGCGCATAAGCCGCGCGGTCGTCGTCCGAATTCGTCTCCGTGCTCGCGACGACGATGCAATCGTCGAGCCCGGCCCCCGGCAATAGCCGCGATACCGGCAATCCGCCGATCACTCTCCGCTTCGCCAAAGCTTCGATCAGCTCCGCGGCAGGCCGAGGCGTACGCACCACGAACTCGTTGAAGAAACGAGGATTGACGATTTCGACCGACGGGATTGCTGAAAGCAGCTCTGCGAGCTGCACCGCATTGGCGTGATTGACTTTCGCCAGGCGTTCGAGCCCAACGCTGCCAAGTAGAGTAAGATGGATCGAGAACGCGAGCGCGCACAGTCCCGAGTTGGTGCAGATGTTGCTGGTCGCCTTCTCGCGACGGATGTGTTGCTCGCGAGTCGATAGCGTGAGCACGAAGCTTCGCCGCCCTTCAGCGTCCACCGTCTCGCCAGCGAGACGTCCGGGCATCTGGCGCACGTTCTTGGCCCGCGTCGCGAACAGGCCGACGTAAGGTCCGCCGAAATTGAGTGCGTTGCCGAGACCCTGCCCTTCTCCGACCGCAATGTCGACGTTCATCTCGCCAGGGGAGCGCAACGCGCCGAGAGCAACCGGATCGGTGAAGACCGCAATCAGGAGAGCGCCGTGTGCGTGCGCCGCCTCGGCGATGGGGGACAGATCGCGTGGATTACCGAAGAAGTCGGGCGACTGAACAATCACGCAGCTCGTCTCGTTGTCGATCGCCGCGGCAATGTCTTCGCGCGCCGTCAGGTCAGGCGGCAAGCGGACGATCTTGTCGGCCGCCATATGCGCCAGCGTTACGCAGACGTCGACGTACTGCGGATGCAGGCCGCCAGAAATCACCGACTTGTTCCGACGCGTCAGACGATGGGCCATCAACATCGCCTCGCCACACGCGGTCGAGCCGTCGTACATTGAGGCGTTCGCAACCTCCATTCCGGTTAGCGCCGCCACCTGGGTCTGAAACTCGAATAGGACTTGCAGCGTGCCTTGTGCGATCTCCGGTTGGTACGGTGTATAACTCGTCAGGAATTCGGACCGCTGGATGAGATGATCCACTGTCGCAGGAATGTGTCGCCGGTAGGCGCCCGAGCCTAAAAAAAACGGAACTGATCCGGCCGCGAGGCTGCGATTGGCGATCGCGCTCATCGCGCGTTCGACCGCCATCTCACTTTTCGCGAGCGGCATGTCGAGAAGGCCTTGAAGCCGTTTGTCGGCCGGAATGTCGGCGAACAGCGCTTCGATATCGGGAACCCCGATGCGGGACAGCATCGTCTCGCGTTCTCGTGCGTCGAGCGGCAGATAGCGCATGGCTTTAAGCCAAAGTCTTGAGGAAGTCGGCGTAAGCTGCCTCATCCATCAAGGCGCTCAATTCGCTGGCGTTGGCGAGCTTAATGCGAAAGAGCCAACCGCGGCCGAGCGCGTCCTCGTTGATGAGACCCGGCGTCGAACTCGACCTCGGAGTTGACGGCGAGAACTTCGCCCGAAGCCGGCGTGAACACGTCGCTCGCCGCCTTGACGCTTTCGACCACCGCTGCCGGGTCGCCCTTTTTCAGTGTCTTGCCGACCGGCGGCGTCTCAGCAAAGACTACGTCGCCCAACTGCTGCTGCGCGTAATCGCTGATGCCAACGACGCCTTCGCCGCCCTCGACGCGGATGTATTCGTGGTCCTTGCTATAGCGGATCTCCGACATCATGCGTCTCCTTGCTCAACCGCGATAATAGGCGTGGGGATGAAAAGGCAGCGTGACGACACGCGCGCTCAAGGGCTTGCCGCGCACCATCAGATCGATTGGCGTTCCGACTGCCGCGTGGGCGCGCGCGACGTAGCCCATCGCGATCGGCCCGTTGACGCTTGGCCCGAACCCGCCGGACGTCACGACGCCGATCGGCAACCCTTCGGCCGAAACTATTTCGGTTCCTTCGCGCGCCGGCGCACGGCCGTCCGGCCGTACGCCTACGCGCTGACGATCGGGGCCATTCGCGAGTGCGTACTGGATCCGCTTGGCCCCGGGAAAGCCGCCGTCGACGCGTCGGCGCTTCTAAATCGACCAGGAGAGAGCGGCTTCGATCGGGTCCACTGTCTCATCGAGCTCATGCCCGTAAAGGCAAAGGCCCGCCTCGAGCCTTAGCGAGTCGCGCGCACCGAGGCCGATCGGGGCAACATCAGGCCGGGCGAGCAGAATGCGGGCGAAGCGCTCCGCCTGCGTCGACGCGATAGAGATCTCATATCCGTCTTCGCCCGTGTAGCCCGAGCGTGAGACGAAGGTCTCGAATCCCGCGATCCGCGCCGGCCGCGCGCTCATGAACGCCATGATCTCGACCGCCTCTCCAGGAGCGAGCCCCGCCAAAGTCGCAGCAGCGAAAGGGCCCTGGAGCGCAATCAGCGCTAAATCTGGAAGCGGCGTCAGCCGAACGCCTGATGGCAAGCTTTCGCGAATGAGCGCGAAGTCGACCTCTTTTCGCGACGCGTTGACAACGAGCCTCAGCGCACCCTCTGCGCCGGGCGACCTCGTGACCATAAGGTCATCAACGATGCCACCAGTTTCGTTGAGCAACTGGGTATAACGCTGGCGACCTGGCGCGAGATTAAGAAGGTCGGCAGGGCAGAGCGATTCAAGAAAAGTCGCGACGGCTGCGTGGTCGCCGCCCTCGATCAGCGCCTGACCCATGTGCGAAACATCAAACAGACCGGCGGCTTTGCGAGTATGGAGGTGCTCGGCGAGGACCCCCGCGGGATATTGGATCGGCATCTTGTAGCCCGCGAACGGCGACATGCGCGCGCCGAGCTCGACGTGCAGAGCGTGGAGCGGTGTTTCTAGGCTCGTGGCTTCGGTCATGGGGCCGCCGGTCGTGAACAAGCGCCCGCAGTCGCGCGAACCGCAATATCGCGGCTTTAGCGCTCGCGGACGCCCCCTCTGTCCCGTGACCTGAGAGATTTCCCGCTTCTTATGCGGTTGCCCCCGTCGGTGGACGGACGCCTTACCCGGCGCGCGCCTCTTTCCAGAGTGTCATCACTTGCGCGGTCCCTAGTGCCTGAGCGTTTCCGGGGCGGTTGCGCCGTCGGCGCCGGCGAAGATTAAGCCGAACTCTTCCGCGAAGTGTCTTCGACTGACATGTCCGAGCTAGCCTGAGGGCTCACGAATTGTCAACGCAAGATGCAGCCTGCTCGGTCGCGTCAAGTCCTCACCGAAAGGCCGAATCTCTGCGATCCCGCCACGGTGCGGCAATTCTTCCCGCGGGCGGTTTTGCGCACATTTTTCTGCAACTCGATTGGAGTGCGCCCGAGCCGGCGCTGCGCCCGGCGCCAAGATTGGTGGGCGACGATTGAAGTCCGGTATCCCGGAGATAGGAAGACTATAAATGATATTTCATAAACTAAAGATCATAAGCTCCTATTCAAGTATTAATGCCGCGCGACTAATCAAATTGTGAAAATTAATTTATGAAACTAGGCTATATAAAGACAATTTCATCGATTTATTTGTGCCAGTTATGCAACACCGTAGAAATAATGGCCGTCGTTTGGCGATTTATTGCCAAATCTGAGTTGAGGACCAAGTGAATTTGCGTATGGTCAACTATGCGAGCGTGACGATTCCCGATCGCAACTGGGTCCGACGACTTGCTGGGGCAATGCGCCGACATCCGGATGAATTGGCAGTCAGGCGAAAAACCGACCCGACGCCCACAACATTGAACTGGAGGTCACAAATGACGCTCATTAAGAGCATTCTTCTGGGGTCGGGGGCGGGGCTCGTCGCCGTTGTCAGCGCCCAGGCGGCTGATCTTCCGACCAGGAAGGCGGCGCCGGTCGAGTATGTTAGAGTTTGTAACGTCGGCGGCATCACAGGCTGGACACTGCCTGGCTCTGACACCTGCGTGAAGATCAGCGGTTACATGACCGGGCACTACATCGGCGGCAATCTTTCGAGCCAGTACAATTCCGCCTCGGCGCTGACGACCTTCGCCGCGGGCGCGATAAACCCGTTTGCAGCCTCTCACCTCTCCCAAGTGCTGATGGTTCAGGGCGGCGATCAAGCGGTGCCAGTGTTCAACGCCGCCACCGGCAAGTCGCTTGGCATCACGCTGCCGAATCAGCAGAACGCGACATTCAACCGCAACTCTCAGGGTTGGAACATCCGCGCCAATCTCGGCTTCGACTTCGCTTCGAACACCGCCTACGGCCCCTTGATTGGCCACATGGACTTCAATTCGGACCTCGGGAGCGGTCTGGACAGTCCGCGCGGCTCCTTCACCTATGTCAATACAGGCTATGTGACCTGGGCGGGCATCACGGCTGGTAAGGCGCAATCGTTCTATTCGTTCGTCGGCGGCGGCGACAACTGGAACAACTTCTTCTCGCCCGACCAGAAGGGCTTCAACGAGCCAATCCTGTTTGCCTACACCGCCTCGTTCGGCGGCGGCTTCACGGCGACTCTCGCGGCCCAAAGCCAGGGCACCAACGGCGCCTCCGGCGGCGGCACCAACATAACCGGCAGCTACAGCGATGGCGTGAACAACCTGGGCACCGGGGCTTATTCGGCCGGCGTCACAGGTCCCACGACCTTTGGCGGCCAGCGTTGGCCCGACATCGTCGGTGCGCTGCATGTCAAGCAGGGGTGGGGCGAGGCCCAGGTCTCCGGCGTGATCCATAACGTCAACGTCAGGGACTATGGCTTCTTCGCTACGGACAGTTGCGGGCTTACCGGCCTCGCCGCATGCGGCGCGAGCGAGAGCAAGGTCGGCTGGGGTGTCGACGCCGGCGTGAAGGTCAACCTGCAAGGCTGGAATGGAATCTTCGCCGCCGGCGACGACATCTTGTTCACCGGCTCCTACACCCAGAATGCGGTCTGGTACTCCGGTCTGCCGGATGCCCAGAATGGCGAGAATGGGCAGGTCAACGGAAATGGTCAGCCGATGTATATGGCCGACGCCTACTTCAATCCGCTGACCAATGCGTGGTCGACGCCGCGCGCCTGGTCCGTGTCCGGGTTGCTCGAGCACCATTGGACGCCGACCATCTACACCGATCTCGAAGGTTCGGTCGGCGGGATCAACTGGAGCGGCCAGAGTGGCGGAATTCTGCGCCGTCGGCGTCGGCTGCACCGGCACGGGCATGATCTCTCCGCATGCCTTCACCTATCTCGTTGGCGCGGATATTGGCTGGAATCCGGTCACCAACCTCAACTTCGACCTCGAGTTGATGTATCAGCACGTGACCCAGGATGCGCCGAGCGGGAACATCGGAACCGTCTTCAACACCGGCGCGTTTGTGCCCGGCGCTTGGCAAGGCGACAGCGGCGGTTTCCAAGGCCGTGTCCGCATCACGCGTTACTTCTGATCGCATCCCGATCCGTTGAACTGAGACCCCGGAGCGAAAGCTCCGGGTTTTTTTATGGGCTGGACCGAACTAGAAAACGCCGAAAATACAACTCTAGGTCGAGTTTCGTGCAAGGAAATCCAAGGAAAACCAAGGAAAAGTCCTTGGATTTCCTTGGATTCCTTTTGGTCAAATCGTGACTTTTCAACGGGTTATGACGAATCCAAATAAAAAAATCGCCGCACCCTGAAACTCGCCTCCCGGATTGTGCTTTTACTTAAGGTCCTGGACGTCCTTACTTTGCTTGCGTCTCTGGTCCGCACCATATTCCGACAGAGAGAAGATACTATCACATATTTCTATTTATCTAAAAGGAATCGCAGGCTCTTGGCGCGTGAACTTTGTCCTGGGACTTCCCCGAGCGCTTGCCGTCATGGCCCGGCTTGTCGCGGCCATCCACGCAACGCCGTCTCCGACACCGCCGCAATCAGCAGCAGGCTTACAGATCAAGGCTCCAGCCGTGCGGCGCGCTTCGTTGGCGCCGAACCACGTGGGTGGCCGGGACAAGCCCGGACATGACGCCTTCTTTTGTCCCGCAGTTCCAATCCGCGTTCCCGCGCCCGACAGCGAACCCAATAAGAGCCCAATGCAGAAATGCCGGCCGCCGATCTGCCCTTGAAATGCGGCCTGGACGCACGCCTCGAAGCGCCAGCCGGGGCTAATACAAGCGAATTAAAGCGCGCTTTGGTCGAGACTCAGTCGAAAGCTTTCAGTGATCCGCGTTCAATTTGAAACCGACCGACCTGACTGAGACAATGACGCGTCGATCGCCGGTCGGGTCGAGTTTGCGGCGCAAATTGCCGATCTGTACGTCAACGATGTTGGTGTACGCCGGGGGCTGGAAATTCCAGACGTCCTCGAGCAGCATCGCTCGAGTCACGGTTTGGCCCGGACGGCGCATAAAATATTCGAGCAGCTTGAATTCCCTCGGAACCAAGTCGACCGGCCTGCCTTCGTACCTGACGGTTCGGTCGATCAAGTCCATTTCCAAATCGCCAACTCGGAGCCGGATGACGCCCATGTCGCCGCCTCGGCGCAAGAGGGCCTCGACCCGCGCGGTCAGTTCGCGAACATCGAACGGTTTGACCAAATAATCGTCGCAGCCGGCTTTCAACCCCGCGATCCGTTCATCGACGGAGGTAAGCTCGCTGATGGCGAGGGCGGGCGTCCACTTTCCTTCCCCGCGCAACGCCTCGATGATCGAAAGTCCGTTCTCGCCATCCAAGAGCCGGTCGACAACGAGGACGCTGGCGTCGCCCGAACGCGCCGCCCGAAGCCCCTCGGCCAATGTTTCGGCGACTTGGACAGTGTGGCCGCCGGCCTCCAGGTCCAGGCGAATTTCTTCCCCGAGTTCGTGATCGTCCTGAATGACAAGAACGCGCCTGGCGCCTCCCGGCTTCGGCTGTTCCCCTTTGAATACACCCAAGTCTACAGAAGATGAAAGATGGTCATTCATCGTTTTGGCGTCGAATTCGTCTTCACTTGGACTTACGCGCCTACGTGGGCGCCAATCATATAAGCTGTCAGCTTTCACGATTTGTCCCCGAGTTGAAGTTGTCGAGTTGGCGATTTCCCGCGGGCCTGTTCGGTGCGCCGTGTGAAAAGTTATCACGTCATCGCTCGAACCCACCAACACATTGCCGTGAGCAGACAGACACAAATTCGTGATCAGGTGAACACATATTCGTGATCATATTGCCAGAAGATTGACTGTACCCTGGTCACCTTGTTGCCAAAGTCTTGTCTTATTAAAAAATGCATTATGAATACTTATTTATGACAAATTAGCGACTGGATCTCCCCTTTCACTATCCAGGCGCAATGCGTCCGTGAAATAGGGGCCAATCGCCGCTCCTATAGTTCTGGTTATAATTCCGGTGAACCTTTCCGAGGCGGCCCGTGGAACTTTCGCCCCGCGAATCAGCCCGCCGAACACAGGGAAGGTCGCAATCGCGGACCTTGTCTCGAGCCTTCGTTCCCAAGCCTTCGTTCCCAAGCCTTCGTTGGCGGCAAATCAGGCCGGACTACGGTCGAATTTTGACCATCCGGTTTAGAAGTTGCGTGCCTCCCGCACGTTCCGCGAGCCGGGGGCGCCACTCCCTTGACGGCCGTCGCGATCGCCGTCGGAAGTTCCGATATTTTTCCATAAACCGCTGATAAAACTATGATAATTGATTGCGGTCGGGTCGTGGAAAGTCTCGTGGCAATTATGCAACATCGTCAGGGAAACGGTGTCTGAAACCCAGTTTATGAAGAAAACTTATTGTGTCGAAATTTAGAGAAGCTATGGTGACCCAGGTGAACGGGAGATTTCCCGATCGCGGAGGTCGGCGGCTTTTGCGGGGCAAGCGCCACGATCAGGAAGTCAAACGGGACGAGGGGGCTGACCAGCTTCGGGGTCATGCGGTTCGCAGGCGGGCCGTGGAAATCGAAGGCGAGAAGAGAACCGACGCCCAAAACGGAACTGGAGGTCACAAATGACGCTCATCAAGAGCCTTCTGCTCGGTTCTGCCGCCGGCATCGTCGCCGTCGCCACCGCTCAGGCGGCCGATCTTCCCACCAGGAAGGCGCGCCGGTCGAATATGTTAGAGTTTGCAACGTCGGCGGCATCACAGGCTGGACGCTGCCGGGCTCCGACACCTGCGTGAAGTTCAGTGGTTACGTGACCGCGCACGTCATCGGCGGCAATGCTTCGAGCCAGTTCAACCCCGCCTCGGCGATCGCGAGCACAGTGGCGACGGCCCTCGATCCTTTCGCGGCCGCCCATC
>CAVYPD010000060.1:0-111680 GCA_963770275.1 uncultured Alphaproteobacteria bacterium | reverse complement strand
AGGCAACATCTGTTGCCGGCGGACCAGCACGGCTTCAACCGCCGGAACTTAAGCCATCAAAGCGCGAAATCGGTCTGTGATCCGCGTCACCGCGCGCATGTTAACAACCTGTTAACGAGTTGACAGACGGGATCAAGGATACTCAGAGTTGGCGCGACAATGAGGCTAGTGGCGTAGTGAGCCGTCCAGCTGGATTGATCAGGGCACTAGAGGTCGAGGTGCTACGCCTCAAGGCCGAAAATCAACGTCTCGTTGACAAGTGTATCCAGTTTGGCCTCGAAATCGCGATCAGGGAAGAAGAGGACGGGTTCAAGCGTAGTCTACTACCAGCGGCTGGGCCGAACCTTAGAATACCGCTTCCAGATCTCCCTTTTGAGCAAGGCTAAGGCAACAAGCGCGCGCGACGATAAACGGTTTCTGAGCCACGACGGGGAGGTGGCCCCGCTCAACGGAGACACGTGGACGGGGCCGACGCCATCAGTGCAGTCTAGACCATCAATGGCGCCACCCGTCGCGTGTGGGTTGCAACGGGCGGCCCGTCCATAGACGCGATGAGACCTCGCGGCCTTACCCAGCATTTAATTTTCGGTAATCTTTGGTCCTAACAGCCAGCTAACCGACCAGGGAAACGACTTGTCTGCTTATGTGATTTGCCATGGCACCTGGGGCGGAGGCTGGGCGTGGAAGAAGATGAGGCCATTGCTGCGGCCGCCGGCCGCGGCTCGTAGCCCCCCACCTACACAGGCCTCGGCAAGCGCGCCCATCTCGCGCATCCGATGGTCAATCTCGAGACCCATATCCAAGACGTGCGAGCAGTGCTCGAATACGAGGATTGGCGGGACGTGATCCTCGTTGGTCACAGTTACGGCGGCATGGTGGCGACGGGCGTCGCCGACCGGCTTCCCGACCGGGTGCGCCATCTGGTCTATCTCGATGCGTTCGTGCCGTCGGACGGCCAGTCGATGAATGACCTGACGGGCGCTCAGGAAGCCGGTCCGGTCGAAGGATGGCTCGTGCCGCCGAGGCCGATGGCTCCCGACACATCGCCCGAGGATGTCGCCTGGGCAACGCCCCGGCAGCAGCACCAGTCCGCGCTCTGCTTTAGCCAGCAGCTTCGCGTTGCCCATCGAGGAGTCCCGACATTCCCCCGCAGCTACATTCACTGCACGAAAAAGACCGGCCAGGAACTCGTTCAAGCAGTTCGCCGATCGATACCCGCGACGATCCAGCCTGGAGCTTCCACGCACTCGACGCTAGCCACAACCCGCACTACACCGCGCCCGACGCACTCGCGGCCCTTCTGCTGTCCAAGGCGTGAACCGCGCGCGCCGGCCCCGACCGCTCTCGACCAAGCACGCGTTCCCGAGGTGGGCCCCGTACGGGCGGAGCGCGCCAGAAAGTTGCCGTAGGCGCTAAGGGTAGGATGCGCCAGAAGCGACCGTTCCTGAACCAATTGCGAACGTGTAAGCTCAACCCTTGCTGTTCTTCGAGTTACGGTAGGCGCGGAGATTGTGTGACCCGTCGGCGGAGCCTGCTGATGGCCACGTCGGCCGAGGCCGCCTGATACGGCGAAGCCCAACATTTTGATTGTCGATGGTCATGCTTGGGGCGTCTCAGCGAACTGCGGAAACTCCAGCTAGAGGCGTTGAGAAAAGCAGCGAACTGGCACAATCGGAGTGAACGCCATGATCAAAGAGCTATGAGAACGTCGGCCTTAAAGTGACCGACCTCGATCGCGAGGTGGCCTTCCTTCGAGAGGTCGGTGCGTCGCTTGTCTTGCGCGAACGGGTCTCGATGGTGGGAGAGGAACGAGAATACGCAATCCTCATGCTCGGCGGCGTCCGCATGCTCCTCTTCGAGACGGTCGTGTTCGAGAAACTTGTTTCCGGTGGCGTTCGGCCCGGCCTCACCCATGCGGTCTACGAAGTGGACAACCTCGACGCCGAGTACGCACGCATTAGCGCGCTCGGCGCCGAGGTCCTTGTCGAGCCAACCGAAGTATCGGCGGCTTTTGGTAGACGACGTCTTGCCTTCTTCCGGTCGCCCGGCGGTTTCGTCTTCGAGGTGATGCAGGTGCTGGAACGAAAGATCTAACTCCTGTTGGGGACGAGAAGCTCACCATTGCCGCAGTGCAAGCCACTCTGAAGTCAGGGCGGACTTCCAAACAGGACGTGTGGCTAGAACGGATCGCCGAATATATCTCGGCGAGGGTGGCCCGTCGCCGAGCGTGTCGCCATCGTCTGAATGGGCGGTGAAGCCCCTTTGGGCTATGGCGTGGACTCCGGTCCTTCACGAGGCGAATTGTGTAGGCGCGCTTTCCGCCCTTCTGAGATGTGGGAGATAACGCTGTTGCCGCTGCACTCCTCGTCGGACTCGAGCGTCGAGTTACCGCCCGTGTGCTGCAAGCAAGACGTGGTCGGGAAGATCACTCACTCGATTGAGCGACTTTCAAGTTGGAGTACTCGGCGCGCGAGTTCCTGCGCGATTAGGCGATAAAGCTGGGGGTGTCTGGAACCGAAATTCGAGAAAACCTCCGCCGAGAGCTGGCAACGAGGAGAACCTCTTCAACGACAAACTGCTCTCGAAAATGAAGCGAGGGGCTTATCTCGTGAACACCGCCCGCGGCAAGATTTGCGATCGCGACGCAATCGTTCGGGCCCTCGAAAGCGGCCAGCTCGCAGGCTACGCAGGCGACGTATGGTTTCCGCAGCCGGTGCCCAAGGATCATCCCTGGCGGACCATGCCGCATCATGGAATGACGCCGCATGTTTCCGGAACATCGCTATCCACAATCTGCCGGATCAGCTTCGCGTGCACCCAGGGTCGGATCGAAACGGAATAGCGTAGAATAATAGGGGCAGACGATGTCACTGGCATCGCCCATGTTTAGGTAGACGTGTGTGTCATCTTGCGACGGTGTGTCGCAATGCACTCGAACTCGTGGCAATCTGCCGCTGTTTCCTTCTTCTGAACCCGGTTCAATCGCGCCATACTCATGCCCGGGCTTGACGTCCGCCCTCTCGACGCTGCGAAATCGGCCTCAGAGCGCATACCGCATGGCGGCACAGGTCTACCGTCCGGCGCGATCGAAACGACAGCGGGAGAACGACATGACCAAAGACGAGGCGGAAATCCGATCAATCATCGCGGATCACGCCAAGGCGCATCACGCCAAGAACGTTGATCTGCTGCTCGCGCATGGCGGCGAGGGCTTCCTCTCCTTCGACCTCGCGCCGCCGCTACAGAACAAGGGCGGCTCGCCGAAGGAAGCGCGGCGCGAAATCGAAGCCTGGTTCGCAACCTGGAAAGGCCCGATCGGCTTGGAAGAGCGCGATCTGGTGGTGACGACCGGCGACAACGTCGCCTTCTCCACGTCTCTGACGCACATGACCGGCGCGAAAACCGACGGCACCGAAGTGTCACTTTGGTTCCGCACAACGAACGGTTTTCGCAAGGAAAATGGCAAATGGAAGATCATGCACGCGCACAGCTCGGTGCCTTTCTACATGGACGGTAGCTCGAAAGCCTGTCTCGACCTCAAGCCCTGAAATCGTCTGGCCTTGTCGTCGCGCCATGCCCATACCGGGCTTCGACATCGCTCGAGCATACGAGGAACTGCCGGCCCACGACCCTGAGCGGATGAAGCGGCAAAAGCAAACCTTGCTGGACACCCTTCCCAATCTCGACGATCATCCGTTTCGAGGACGGGTGTAGGACCATGGACGTTGGGTCTTGGCTACGAAGCCTCGGTCTCGAGCAGTACGAGGCGGCGTTTCGCGAAAGCGACGATCGACGGACAAGTACTTCCTCGACCTGACCGTTGAAGACCTCGAAGGAAATCGGCGTTGCGACCGTGGGAGATCGGCGCAAGCTGCTCGCCGCGATTGCGCCAATCGGGTCGACGCCATCTGCCCACGCCGCCGTTCCCGACGATCCTCGGCTGCCCTCGACCGCACGCGAATCACTCTGCCGAACGCCGTCCGATCACGGTCATGTTCTGCGATCTCGTCGGCTCGACGAGTCTAGCCGCGAAGCTGGACGCCGAGGACTGGCGCAACCTCGTCAACGCCTATCTCGACGAAGCTTCGAGGGCGGTGACCGATTTTGGCGGCCATGTGCTGAAGAAGCTCGGCGACGGGCTGATGGCGCTCTTCGGCTACCCGCAGGCGCAGGAGAATGACGCCGAGCGGGCCGTGCGGGCTGCGCTGGCCATCCAGCGGGCGCTCGCCGACCTCAACGCGAGGAATGCCGCGAGAGGCGCGCCGGAGCTATCGGCGCGAATCGGTCTCGAGTCCGGCCTGGTCGTCGTGGACGCGACCGGCGAGGTGTTCGGCGATGCGCCGAACATTGCGGCGCGCGTCCAAGCTGCTGCTGAGCCAGGGTCGGTCCTGGTCACGGGAAGCGTGCAGCGCCAGGTGGCCGGGCTCTTCGTCGTCGAGGAGAAGGGCGCGCACGAGCTGAAGGGTGTCGCCCAGCCCCTGTCGCTCTATCGAGTCGTTCGCGCCAGCGGCGGCGGTCGAAGGGGCGGCGCGCGGGCTCTAACGTCCTTCGTCGGGCGTGACGAGGACATTGGGACGCTGCTCCGTCGCTGGGACCGCGTCCGCGCCGGCGAGGGCCAGTTTGTCCAGATCATCGGCGAACCGGGGCTAGGAAAGTCGCGGCTCCGTCGAGGAGTTCCACTCCCGGCTCGGTGAGACGCCGCACACGTGGGTTGAATGGAACTCGTCCCAGCTTCTGCAGAATACGCCCCTGCACCCAGTCGCGGAGTGGGGCCGGGCTCGCTTTGGCGGCCAGGACGTTGCAGCCGAAAGAGCGGCTCGCCGACCTCGAGACGACGCTCGCCCAGGTAAAGCTCGACGTCCAGGAAACGGCGACACTTCTTGCGCCGCTGCTCGATATTCCGCTGCCCGTGGAACGCGCCCCGAAATTCGGGCCCGAAGAGCTGCGTCGGCGGCAACTTGCGGCGATGGTGGCCCTACTTCTGGCCGGGGCTAGGACCCAGCCTGTGGTGCTCGCCTTCGAGGATCTGCATTGGGCCGATCCGACGTCGCTCGACCTCATCCAGGCGCTGGCCGAACGCGGCGCGCAAGCGCCGCTACTCGTCGTCGCCACGACACGGCCCGAATTTCGCGCGCCCTGGGGGATGCGTTCACACCATGCAGTCGTTGCGCTTGCGCCACTCGACCGGACTGAGGTTCGGCGCATGGTCGGCGAGATCGCCGCGCAGCACGCCCTACCGCAAGAGGTTGTCGAGAGGGTCAGCGAGCGCACCGGCGGCGTCCCGCTATTCGTCGAGGAGGTTACGCGCCTGCTTGCTCGAGCGCGGCGACACCGGATCGCAGGCCGTCCCTCCCACGCTTCAGCAGTCGCTCGCCGCGCGCCTCGATCGGCTAGGGCGCGGCGCGCGAGGTCGCCCAGATCGGCGCGGTGCTTGGACGCGATTTCGCCTACCCGCTGCTGCGCGACGTCGCCGAAATCGATGAAGTCGTCGCTGCAAGCGTCATTGGACCGGCTTGCCGACGCCGACCTGCTGTTTGTGGAGGGCGCGCCACCTGAGGCTAAATATCGCTTCAAGCACGCGCTGATCCAGGACGCGGCCTACGAGAGCTTGCTCAAGAGCCGCCGCCAGGCGCTGCACCGCCGCGCTGCCGACGCGCTAGCTCGGCACCGACGCCGAGCCTGAGGCGATCGCGCATCATTTCACCGAGGCTGGTCTCGACGATCTCGCCATCGAATGGTGGGGCAAGGCCGGCGACCAGGCTTTGCGCCGCTCGGCGTTCCAGGAGGCGATCGCCCATCTCGGCAAGGCGATCGAGATGGCGGACAAGGCGGCTGATGTGGGAAGACAGCAATCGATCAGCGGCTTGGGCGGCTCAAGCGAGCGATCGAAGTTGCAGAGCGATTACGCTCTCGCGGTAATGTGGTCGAGAGGCTACGCCTCTGAGGAAACCAAGGCGGCTTTTGCACGGGCCGGCGACCTAGGCGGCAAAACGGAGAATGGCGCCCATAAACTCGCAACCTACTATCCGCAGTGGGTGCGAAGCCACATGCGGGGCGAACATCGCCTGGCGCAAGCGACAGCTGAAACCTTCCTGCGGGAAGCCGAAGAGGGAGAGTATGCCACTGAAGCTAGCGTTGCCCGTCGCGCTTTGGGCTCAACCTGCTTAGCTCGAGGCAATCTTATACAGGCGCGAACCTACCTGGAACGGGCGCTAGAGGAGTACGTGCCCGCCCGTGACACGCAGGCGCGCTTCCGTTTCGGCCACGATCCAGCGAGAAGCCGCGGCGGCGTATCTCGCGCTTGCTGCTTGGCACCTGGGTGAGGTGGAGCGCGCTCGGCGATTGGCCGAACAGGCGGTCCAATTAGCAGCCGAATTGGGTCACCTTCCGACCAGCGCCAATGCGCATGCTCTCCAAATGTTTCTTGAGACCCGGCGTGACGACCCTGGCGCAACGCTTCGCTTGGCGGAAGTGCTGCTTGCGCTGGTTCGAGGGGGAGGAATGGAACTATATGTCGCAGCGTGCCAGGCCTTTGCCTCGTGGGCGCGCGGACGACTTTACGATGCGCAGTCTGGGCTGAGGAGTTGCGGGAGGCGCTTGCGAGCTATCTAAATCAAGGCAACAAATGGATCGCGCCGGCATTATACGGGTTGCTCGCCGAGCTTGAAGTTGTGTCACGGGGCCCCGATAGCGCGCTGACGCTGATCGACCAAGGCTTGGCGATTGCGGGCGAGACCGACGAGCATTTCTCGGACCCCTACCTCCATAGGCTACGCGGCGACATCCTGTTGAAGCGCAGTCCCGACGATCCCGCACCCGCCGAAGAAGCCTATCGGGTTGCAATCGGGGTCGCAAAACAGCAGGGCGCGCGCAGTTATGAGCTGCTTGGGTCTCTTTCGCTGGCGAGGCTTTACCAAGCCACCTCTCGTCCTGCCGACGCCCACGCCGTTCTCGCGCCGGCGCTCGATGGCTTTGCGCCGACTCCAGAAATGCGGGAGATCGCCGAGGCTCAGGCGCTGCTCGCCGCGCTGACCGAGATGGAGGAGGTCAAGTCCGCAGAGGGGCAACGACAACGCCGGCTGCATCTGCAAACGGCCTACGGCCAAGCGATGATGATGGCCAAGGGGTTCGCTGCCGAGGAAACCAAGGCCGCCTTCACGCACGCCTCGCAGCTCGCTGCCAAAGCGAACGATTTTGCGGAACGCTTCGCAGCTTGCCACGGTCAATGGACCTTGGCCCTCGTGCAAGGCGAACAGCGGCAGGTGCGCGAGCTCGCTTTTCCGTTCCTGCAGGAAGCGGAGGACGCGGGTCGTCTCGTGGAAGCGGGCGTAGCCCGTCGCGGCCTCGCTTTGAGCTGTCTCTTTTCCGGTGATTTCCTCGAGGCGCGGACCCATTGCGAGCGCGCGCTCGAGGTCTGCGACCCTCAGCGCGACAGGGAGACGCGGGAACGCTTCAGCGACGACACCGGGACCCTGGCGATGTCCTGTCTCGCTGTAACATCGTGGCAATTGGGCGAGGTCGATCGCGCGCGGGAATTGATCGACCAGGCGAACCGGCGCGCCAGAGACCTCGGCCACGCTCCCTCGATGGTCCATCCGCTGCTATGGAAATCCCATCTCGAAATCCTGCGTGGTGACGCCGCCGCCACGGTGAGCGCGGCCGAGGCGCTAGCGGCTCTCGCCCGGGAGCATGGGATGCCCTTTTGGGCTATCAGGGCCGAATTGAATTTGGGGTGGGCGCGCGGTCGTCTCCATGACGCCGCGGCCGGAGCGGAAGAGCTTCGACGGGCGCTGGCGGTTTCGGCCGATCGCGGCGGGATGGGCCACGGATGGTTCTATCTCGCGCTGCTCGCAGAGCTCGAGGTGGAGACGCTGGGCGTGGAGAGTGCCCTGGCGCGCATCGAAGGAGCCATGGCTCTCGCGCGTCAGGGCGAAAATCTTTGTAACCTGGCCTTTCCCCATCTTCTTCGCGGTGAACTTTTTCTCAAGCGCAATCCGTCAAACGCCGCCTCCGCGGAGGAAGCCTTTCGAACTGCCCTGGCCATCACGCAGCAGCAAGGCGCGCGCAGCTGGGGCCTACGCGCGGCGTTTGCCCTCGCCAAGCTCTACCAATCGACCGGCAGCTTGCTCGAGGCGCACGACGTACTCGCGCCTGCGCTGGAAGGCTTTGCGCCGACGCCCGAAATGCCCGAGATCGCCGAGGCGCAGGCGCTGTTGATGGCTATCGAGGCCGGCGAGCACGTGAGGCACGAATAAACACCGCTATGGCATTTGTGTTATTCTGAGTGACGCCCAGAGGGTGCGCCATGGGGGGAACGCGTAAAATCGCGGCGATTCTGGTCGCGGATATCGCAGGCTACAGCCGGCTGGCTGGAACGGACGAAGATCGCACCTTGGCGTGGCTCCGGGCGCTGCGCAGCGACCTCATCGACCCGACCATCGCCCTGCATCACGGCCGCATCGTCAAGCTGACCGACGACGGCTCGATCATCGAGTTCCGCAGCGTGGTCGACGCCGTGCGCTACGCGATCAAGGTGCAGATTGGCCTCATCGAGCGTAGCGCCGGCTGCCGCCCGAGCGACGCATCGAGTTCCCCGTCGGCATTCATCTCGGCGATGTCGTCGAGGAAGCCGACGGCGACCTCATGGGCGACGGCGTCACCATCGCCGCGCGGTTGGAGGGCATCGCCGCGCCCGGCGCGATCTCCTTGTCCGAGGACGCTTACCGGCAAGTCAAGTCGCGGCTCGAGCTTCAGGTGGCCGACCTTGGGCCGCAAAGCCTCAAGAACATCACCGAGCCGGTGCGCGCCTACCTGCTACGCCAGGGCGCGCCTGCGGCGCAAAAAGCGGCCCAGCCGGCGACGAGGACGCGTGGCGTCTGGGCGCGTTGGCCAGCGCTCGCCGCGGCGCTTGCGCCCGTGCTTCTTGCGGCTGGCGCCTTCGCCTGGCGCGCCGGCTACGCGCCGCGTTTCATGGCGGCTTCGGTTGACGACAAGCTCGCCAAGGCGCCGCGCCTATCGATCGTCGTGCTGCCGTTCGAAAACCTGAGCGGCGACAAGGATGAGGACTATTTCGCCGACGGCATCACCGACGATCTCACCACCGATCTCTCGCATCTCGGTGGCAGCTTCGTCATCGCCCGCAACACCGCGTTTACCTACAAGGGCAAGCCCGCCGACGTGAAGCAGATCGGGCGCGAGCTCGGCGTGCGCTATCTGCTCGAGGGCAGCGTGCGTCGCCTCGGAGACAAAGTTGAGATCAACGCCCAGCTCATCTCGACCAAGACCGGCGCGCATGTGTGGGCAGATCGGTTCGACGGTGAGCGCAGCAAACTTGGGGAATTGCAGGTGGAGTTCGTCTCGCGCCTCGCCAATTCGCTTGGCGTGGAGTTGGTCAAGGCCGAGGCCTTGCGCTCGATGCGCGAACGGCCCAACAATCCCGATGCTGCCGATATCGCGATGCGCGCCGCGGCAGGAGCGAACTCGGCCGGCGACAGCAAGTTGATCAATAGCGACGTCATAGGCCTCAACGAACGCGCGCTAGCTCTCGACCCGCAAAACGAGGGGGCGATGGTCAGCTTGTCGTTTGCTTTGAACGATCGAGCGGGCAATCTGTGGAGCGACGACCCGGCGGGCGATACCGCGCGGGCGGAGAAACTCGCCGACTTCGCCTTGGCCCTTCAGCCGGACGATGCGTGGGCCCACATGGCGAAGGCGCAGGTATTCTTCACCAAACGGCAATGGAAAGCGGCAATAGCGCAGGCTGAGGCCGCGCTTGCGGACGACCCAAACAATGCGTCCGCGCACGCGAATCTCAGCTTCTGGAACATGTTTCTCGGCCACAGCGAAGACGGTTTCGCCGGACTTGAAACGGCGCTTCGGCTGAGCCCGCGCGATCCAAACGTGGCGTGGTGGCAATTCGAAATGTGCCACCTCCACACCCATCTCGCGCAGTGGCGGCAAGTCGATTGCGAGCGGCAACGACGCTATGTTCCCATATGTCGACCTCGCCGCTGCAAACGCCTGGGCCGGCCACGACACGGAGGCGAAGGAGACCGTCGCCCAGTTGCGGAAACTTTATCCTGACTTCACCGTGCAGAGCTGAGCTGGCATCCACTGGAGCGACGATCCGACCTTCAACGAGCAATACGCCCGTATCGTCGAAGGCCTGCGCAAAGCTGGCCTGCCGGAGGGCGAAAAGAAGACGGATTGAGCCGGAACGACCTTGCACGACCCGGGAGGGATGCAGGGGTCTACCGATCCGAAATGCAATCCGAGCGCGTGCATTTTGCGCGGCAGGGCTGCGGAAAGAGACAAAAACTTAGGTAAGGGCTCGAAAAACCTACCTCCTCGTAAATAGGTTTGATCGCGACCGAAACTCGACGTAAACAACAATAATTCGAAAATTCGCGGGCGGACTTGAAAGCGCCTGGTTGATTTAAACAGGCGAACTCTCCGCCCGGAACCGGGTCACACCCGGAAAAGAGGAGGAGGCTGCGCCTATGGAACACATTGACCGTCGCGAAGTCTTGCTGGGCAGCGGCGCCGCCAGTGGCGCACTACTGCTGGGTCGCGGATTTGCCTTGGCCGCGGAAAACCGCGAGCAACTTATCCCCTGGGCCGACCAGCCGCCGCCGGTGCCGCCGCCGGCGCAGGCGGTGGTGAAGACGCTCACGCCTTGGGAGAGCCTCGATAGCTGGATCACGCCCAATGACAAATTCTTCGGCGTCGGTCACTACGAGTGGCCGGCGATCGACGCGGCGACATGGCGGCTCGATGTCGTCGGGCAAGTCGACTCGCCACATACCTATACCCTGAACGATCTCAAGGCCCGGCCACGCCAAGAGGTGACATTCACGCTGGAATGTTCTGGCGATAATGGATTGCCGTTCTTGACCAGCGCGATCGGCAACGCAAAATGGGCCGGCGCCTCGGTCGCCGACGTTCTTGGGGCGGCGAAGGCCAAGGGGAGCGCGAAGGAAGTGGTGTTCTTCGGCGCCGACCGGGGCGATGAAGTGCTGCGTCCTGGCACCCCATCCGAGCTTAAGATTTCCGAACATTTCGCGCGCAGCATGTCGATTGAGGACGCAATGAGCGCCGCGAATATCCTGTGCTATGAGATGAATGGCGAGCCTCTAACGGCTGCGCGCGGCGCCCCCGTGCGATTGATCGCGCCCGGATGGTTCGGCATCGCCAACGCCAAATGGCTGCGCCGGATCGAAGTACGCGACACGCGCTTCATGGGGCGCTTCATGGCCCGCGACTATGTCACCGTGCGCGAGGAATTGCGCGACGGCGAAACGGTCGTGGAGCAAACATCCGTCGGTCGCGTCTTGCTCAAGTCCGCACCGGCCAGGGTCACGCGCACAGACGGCGGTTACCGAATCGCGGGTATGGCGTGGGGACCAACGCCGATCGCCGCAGTCGAAGTGAAGATAGACGATGGTGCCTGGATGAAAGCGACGCTGGCGGAGACGGACAATTCGCCATTCGCCTGGCGGTTCTGGCACCTCGACTGGGCCGCCACGTCGGGCGAGCACAGCATCACCTCGCGCGCAATCGACGCCGCCGGCAATGTGCAGCCGGCGATGGACGATCCGATTATCGCCAACAAGAAGACCTATTGGGAAAGCAACGGTCAGATTACGCGTAAGGTTCGAATTGTATGACGTGTGGGTCGCCTTCGGGGCGACCTCGCCGCTGCGTGCATGCGTTCCCTCCTCCCGAGCGAGAGAAGGGAACGCGCGCTTTTGGACCGCACCACCTCCCTCCGGGCGAATGTCTCAACGCTCATACGGTCAGCGCGTCTTGCCGCGCCGACCAAGAACTGCACGAGCTCCTCGGTGTTCGTCGGCTCGCACAGTTTGAGTTGAACGAAAATGCATTCTCTAAGCTGATAAAGTAAGGAAGGAGAGCGGCTAGCAGGGCGATCCGCGGTAGGCGTATGACCGGACGGTCGTCGGGAAGGTGGCCGCAAGGCGAGCTTTCGCCGCATATTTTGCGCCATGCGGTCACGCAAGAACGACATTCAGAGCCTTCCGAGAGCCGAATCAATCAATGTCCTCACGAATGCTAGCGGCGTGCGAGTAAATATAGACTGCCTCGTCCCCGGGCAGTGACCGCTTCTGGGCGGTGAGGGCTATTTCGTGCTCGCTATGGAATGGCGGCTTTGGCGGGGACTCCGGTCCTTCTCGAGGCGACCCTTGTACGCGCGCTTCCCGCCCGAAGGCGACTTTCCGGCCTGGCCCTATAAACGGTCGGTAAGCGCAAATAGCGGCCATCGCCGAAGGGCACGCCGAATGGGTCAAACCGACCCTGAGCGGCAGTTCGCAGTGGCCGTCGTCCGACCGCAAGGGGCGCAAAAGCTGCCGTTGCGCGCGACGTTGCCTCTATCCAGACCGCAGCTCTCAACGCCATGATACGTCACCGGCTCGATCCTGAAAGTCTGGGCATCGTCGGCCGCTCGATGGCAAACCGGCTGGCTTAGCCCGCGTCATAAGCTAAACTCAACCGTTACGTCTTAGGCGGCGCAGCAGCCAGCAAATGTTGCCTTGAGGGAGGTCCCCATGACAGAAACCGCGCGTGATCTTGTCATCGTAATGACCAGAGGAACAGACCACGAGCTGTCCTCCGTCGCGTTTACCATCGCGAACGGCGGACTTACGGCTGGCCTCAAAGTCTATGCGTTCCTCACCAGCGCTTCAGTAGATCTCGTTCGCAAGCGCGCGATTGATCTGACTCACGTTCCACCGCTCGATCCGCTGGGCGCTCTCGTCGCAGACTTTCTGAAGCGTGGTGGTGTGATTTGGGCCTGCCCGCCGTGCGTCACGGCTCGTGGCTACACGCAAGACGATTTCATTGAGGGCGTTACAATACAGGGCGCGAGCGCAATGCACGCGCTGATCCAGAAGGGGGCGGCGACGCTATCTTTCTAGGGGTCCGGACTGACAGCAGACAACCGCCCGACGCGCCCAGGCGGCCTTCCGCCGTGACCTACGCCCGCCGGCATCGAGGCGACGCTCTTCGCGGCGAAGTCGCAACCGACCGCGCCACCGCCGCGGTCGACAACGTCGCTCGCCGCCTCTGGCGAGCCCGCGGCGAAGGCCACCTAGACGACGCCGTGTGAAGGAATCTGACACTTGGTACCCGGCCGGGCCGGCGGTCGAAGCCGGAATCGATCCGGGACGGTAGTTTACGACTGGCCGTCGTCCGACCGCAAAGCCAGCAAAGCAGTCCTTTGAGGAACAATTCGAACACTGGGTAGAGGCGTATCGACGCCGAGGTGGGGCCATTAAGGACCGGAAAAACTCAACTCGACGTTAGTCGCCCACCGACTAGGTAGGGGGCAGTATTCCAATGGCGCTTACCAGTCCGACAGCCCCCAAACCTGCAATGAGCTCCACGGCGGCGCTCCAACGAAGCTTGTGCAGGGAGTTCGGCGATTTCTGAAGACGAGGCATCAGTACATATCGATTCAGCAGCGCCAAAACGAGCATGACCGTTACCAGTGCTATCTTTGCAAGCAGTAGCGTCTTGTAGGACGACGAGGCGTCCAAGGGCAACATGCCCAGCACCAGCCAGGTGTTGACTAGGCCCGTGGCAAGGACAATCACGACAGCGGCGTGACCAAGTCTAGAGAAGCGTCTGAGGGCCATCAACTTGATCGCGAGCCCAGTCTGATCAGCCGCCAATCGGAGGCTGGCGATGAGCGGCGGCAACGAGCCAAGCCAAAATCCAGCCGCCAGAACATGCGCGATGAAACTCAATCGGTTGAGCCAGCCGAGGGCCCCCGATCGCATGAGAGCGTGGCCGACGAGGCCGAGGCTGCCAAGGGCGATTGCGGCCAAAATCGCGACGATCAACCAGCTATTGTCGCGAGTGAAGGTCAAAACAGCCAGGAGGACGACGACGGCACCTAGTCGCCACAGCCAAACTCTGCCGAAATCTGTGTAGAGGATCACGGAGCCGATGACCGAAGGATTCCAGGCATCGGCCCAGCCTTGACCCATTTCGCCCGCCGCAAGCAGAAGCCAGGCAATCGCTGTTGCGAAGAGGACAATCGCAGCGACTTTCGACGCCCGGCGTAGTGATTGGTCGAGCGCACGCGCCATGCCCACAGGCGCGACAGACCACTGGAAGACGCTGATTCCAAACAGCAGCATCGCCGATGCGAATTGCAGCAAGCGGCAAAGAAAAAGGGCCTCGTCCACCGCCGACTATCGCATCGACTCGAAGCTGTAGTTTCCTTTGGTCTTGTGGCCGTCGAGGGACAAAGCCTGCCAATCGACGGTGTACTTCCCGTTGGGCAGTGGAGACATAAGCGGCACGATCACGACGGTGTTGTCGTTGGGGTCGAGCTTCAACGCCCCGGCTTCTATGGTCCCCTTGTCAGGGCCGATCACTTTCACTTTGGTGAATTTGATCTCGATCCCCTCTGAGAATTTGAGGCGAAGCTCCGTCGGAGGCGGCATCGCCATACTGTTGGCGGCGGGCGTTGCGTTGACAAGGTTGGCGTGACCATGAGCCGATGTTGCTAGCCCAAGCGACAACAGCAACGTTGTCGATAGGATGTGAATACGATACAAGGCCGACTTCGGGGAGGACATAACGCAAGTCCTAACTGGCCGCGGAGGCGTCCCCCAAGATTGTGTTTCACCGTTGTTTCCGGCGTAGCATCCCAGGGTGGAGAAAATCGGGGGGCGCGAAGGTGGCATGGGCGCACGCGGCGGACGCGAGGAATCGCCCGCGCGCCGGACCGTTGGAACAGTCGCACGCCCCCTGACGCGCTTACGTCACTGGACAGGCAACATCAGGTGTTCGTACGGGCTGCCGGGCCACATCACGTAGGGTTTGTGCGGATCGGGCTTCGAGTCGCGCGGATAAGTTTGGGTCAACGCCTTGGCCTCGGCGCCGACCATCATCACGTGGGAACCTGTCTTGACCCAATTGTTGTCAGGCTTCTCCTCGGTCGCATAAGGATCAGTGTTGCTGGCGCCGTTATCCCCACGCAGCATGTAGACGAAACCGAGTTTCTGCGGGGCTGGCCCCTTGCTTACGAGAGCGTGAAGCCATTCCATCGCGTTCGCGTCGGCGCACATTGGCGCGCCGCCCGGATCCATACAGGTCCAGCCGTTCGCGCCCTTGCGCAAAACGGCCATGCTGCCGTCTTCCTTCATGTCAAGGACAGTCGCGTCCTCAAAAACAGCAGCGGGAGCGGCGCCCTTGAGAAGCTCCATCAACTCCTCCGGTGTGTGATGCTTATGCTGCGCGAGGGCCGAACCATTCGCCATCGCGAAAGCGACGAAAGTCACACCAATGAGCGCAGTTCGCGTTCGTAGTGTCGACATGGGTTCCTCCTTTTCGGCGGCCTCCCAGCTCGAAATCGTCGTTTTTTTGACATCGTTAGCACAAAATGTGCGGAACATCCACGGGAATTTGATATTTGCTAATACGCGACGGCATGATGGCAGCCCTTCGCCCGTCAGTGCGTGCAACGGCGTGAATTGACGCAACAGTACCGGTGCGCCTCAGGCCGGTCTCCATCCCGAACCGGGCCTTCGGTCTGCGACCGCAACCCGCCCAACTGCGACGTTCATCGCCGCGACCGCAATGTCCGGTTTACGGCCGACTATTGCGTTAGTTCTCGCTCGGCATCGAGCGCCATCCGCCCGTTGTCGATTCGCCGCCGGGGCGGCTCTAGAGACGTAGCGCCAAGAGACAAAACGGATGATCCTGCAATCCGTATGAAGTCCAATCTTCAACCATCGACCCAGGAAGTGCTCGCCGGCCTCGTCGAGCGCGTCACCTTCCACAACGCCGAGAACGGCTTCTGCGTGCTCAGGGCGAAGGCGCGCGGCCACCGCGATCTGGTGACCGTCGTCGGCCATGCCGCCGATCATCTCCGCCGGCGAGTGGATCACCGCATCAGGCGAATGGATCAATGATCGCGCCCACGGTCAGCAGTTCAAGGCGCGGTTTCTCAAGACCTCGGCGCCGAGTTCAATCGACGGGATCGAGAAATATCTCGGCTCCGGGATGATCCGGGGCATCGGGCCTGTCTATGCCAAGAAGATGGTCAAGGCCTTCGGGGAGAAGGTCTTCGACGTCATCGAGGCCGAGCCCGATCGGCTTCGCGAGGTGACGGGCATCGGCGCGGTTCGAGCCAAACGGATCACGGACGCCTGGGCCGAGCAGAAGATCGTCCGGGAGATCATGGTCTTCCTTCACAGCAACGGGGTCGGAACCGCCCGGGCGGTTCGCATCTTCAAGACCTACGGCGCGGACGCCGTGCAGGTCATGACCGAGAACCCCTATCGGCTTGCCCGGGACATCCGAGGGATTGGTTTCAAGAGCGCCGATGCGATCGCAATGAAGCTCGGCATCGAAAAGACCGCCATGATCCGGCTGCGCGCCGGAATATCCTACGCGCTGACCGAGGCGATGGACGAGGGTCATTGCGGACTGCCGACAGATCAATTGATCCCGCTCGCCGAAGAATTGCTCGAAGCGCCGAGGGAATTGATCCTGACGGCCCTCGAACTCGAACGATCCGAGGGCGCCGTGATCGCCGACAAGGTCGGCGACACCGCCTGCATTTTCCTGGCGGGCCTCTACAGGGCGGAGCAAGCGATCGCCGAGCGGCTGATCCGCATCGTGAACGGCAGGCTGCCCTGGCCATGGATTGACGAAGAGAAGGCCGTGCCTTGGATCGAAAAGCGCAGCGGTCTGCAGCTCGCTGACAGCCAGAGGGCGGCGATCCGCCTGGCGCTGACGGCGAAGGCGCTGGTGATCACCGGCGGGCCGGGTGTCGGCAAGACGACGATCGTCAATTCGATCCTCAAGATCCTCGCCGCCAAAGGCGTGCGATTATTGCTTTGCGCCCCCACGGGCCGCGCGGCCAAGCGCATGACCGAAGCGACGGGCGTCGAGGCCAAGACGATCCACCGGCTCCTGGAGGTCGATCCCAAGAGCGGCGGCTTCAAACGCAACGCCGACAATTCTCTCGATTGCGATCTGCTCGTCGTCGACGAGGCGTCGATGGTCGACGTCATGTTGATGCAGGCGCTCGTGAAAGCGATCGCCAGACAACGCGGCGCTGCTGATCGTCGGCGATATCGACCAGCTGCCCTCCGTCGGACCTGGGCAGGTGCTGGCCGACATCATCGGCTCGGGCGCTGTGCCCGTGGTGCGACTGACCGAGGTGTTCCGGCAAGCCGCCGCGAGCCGGATCATCATCAACGCCCATCGCATCAATCAGGGCGCGATGCCCGATCTCAGCGCGCCTGCCGGCGACAGCGACTTCTACTTCGTTCCGGCCGAAGATCCCGAGACCGCCGTTCAACGCATCGTGGAATTGGTGAAGACCCGCATCCCCAAACGCTTCGGCTTGAACCCGATCCGCGACATCCAGGTGCTCTGTCCGATGAACCGCGGCGGCGTTGGCGCGCGTTCGCTCAACATCGAATTGCAGGCGGCGTTGAACCCCGCCGGCGAACGCAAGGTCGAGCGTTTCGGCTGGACCTTTGCGCCCGGCGACAAGGTCATGCAGATCGAGAATGACTACGACAAGGAAGTCTACAACGGCGACATCGGCTATATCGTCGACGTCGATCCCGAGGCGGGCGAACTCGTGGCGAGCTTCGACGGGCGGTCGGTGACCTACGGCTTCGGCGAGCTTGACACGCTGGTTCCCGCCTATGCCGCCACCATCCACAAGAGCCAGGGCTCCGAATATCCCGCCGTGATCATCCCTGTCCTGACCCAGCACTACGCCATGCTGCAGCGAAACCTCCTCTACACCGGCGTCACCCGCGGCAAGCGGCTCGTGGTCCTCGTCGGCCAGAAGAAGGCCATCGCGATCGCGGTTCGCAACGTTTCGGGCCGGCGACGCTGGTCGAAGCTCGACGAATGGCTTCGGCTCGGCGCGTCCCGCACGTCATTCGATGCGCCGAAGGCGGGCCGCGGCAGGCCCTAGGTCAGGCAGTTTTCAGCGCCAAGCGGTACCGATCGGGGCTGCTGGACACGCCGCCGCGTCTGAGCGATCATCCTGCCAAGCCAGTGAGGCGCGGCGATGGATGTCGGCGGGTGGCTTCGCGGTCTTGGGCTCGGCCAATACGAGGAGAAGTTCCGGGACAACAAGATCGACGCGGACCTGCTGCCGCGGCTGACGGTTGACGACCTCAAGGACATTGGCGTTTCTGTTGTTGGCGATCGAAGACGGCTACTCGACGCGATCGCCGTAATAGCCGGCGCAGGTCCTCCTGCGGACGTTCCCGCTTCCCCGACGAAGTCTGCTCCATCCAAGGGCCTTCAGGCATCGGCCGAGCGCCGTCCGATCACAGTCATGTTCTGCGATCTCGTCGGCTCGACGAGCCTCGCCGCGAAGCTCGACGCCGAGGACTGGCGCAACCTCGTCAACGCCTATCTCGACGAAGCTTCGGCGGCGGTGACCGGGCTTGGCGGCCATGTGCTGAAGAAGCTCGGCGACGGGCTGATGGCGCTGTTCGGCTATCCGCACGCGCAGGAGAACGACGCCGAGCGCGCCGTGCGCGCGGCGCTCGCGATCCAGCGCGCGCTTTCCGACCTCAACGCCAGAAACGCCGCCAACGGCGCGCCGGAGCTGTCGGCGCGCATCGGCATTGAGTCCGGGCCGGTCGTCGTGGAAGCCAGCGGCGAAGTGTTCGGCGACGCGCCGAACGTCGCCGCGCGGGTGCAGGCTGCAGCCGAGCCCGGCTCGGTGCTCATCACCCTGAACGTTCAGCGCCAGGTCGCGGGGCTCTTCGTCGTCGAGGAGCAGGGCGCGCGCGAACTCAAGGGCGTGTCCGAGCCCGTCGAGCTCTTTCGCATCGTTCGCGCGAGCGGCGGCGGCCGAAGAGGCGGCGCGCGGACGCTAACGCCTTTCGTTGGCCGCGAGGAGGAATTGGGCGTGCTCGCGCGCCGCTGGGAGCGCGCGCGGGCGGCGAAGGCCAGCTCGTGCTGATCGTCGGCGAGCCCGGCCTCGGCAAGTCGCGGCTCATCGAGGAGTTCCATTCGCAGCTTGCGAGACGCCGCACACCTGGGTCGAATGGAGCGCCTCGCAGCTTCTGCAGAACACGCCGCTGCATCCAATCGCCGAATGGGGCCGGCAGCGCTTTGGTGTGGATGCTCCTGCCGAGCAGCGCCTCGCCGACCTCGAGAACACGCTGCGGCTGATCGGCCTCGACCCTGCCGAACACGCGCCCCTGCTCGCGCCGCTCGTAGACATTCCGTTGCCGCCGGACCGCGCGGCTAACTTCCCGCCTGAAGAGTTGCGGCGAAGGCAACTGGCGGCGATGACCGCCTGGGTTCTGGCGGGGGCGCGGTCTCAGCCGGTCGTCCTCGCCTTCGAGGACCTGCACTGGGCCGACCCGACGTCGCTCGACCTATTGCGCGCGCTCGCCGAGCGCGGCGCGCAAGCGCCGCTGCTCCTCTTGGCTACGACTCGTCCTGAGTTCCGCCCGCCCTGGAGTCTGCGCTCGCACCACAGCTTGATCTCTCTCTCCCCGCTGGATCGCGCCGGCGTCGCGCGCATGGTCGGCGAGATCTCGGCCCGCCATGCGCTCTCCAAGGAAGTGATCGAGGGGGTCAGCGAGCGCACCGGCGGCGTGCCGCTGTTCGTCGAGGAGGTGACGCGCCTGCTTGTTGAGCGCGGCGAGCAGGGCGGCGTTCAAGCCATCCCGCCGACCTTGCAGCAGTCTCTTGCTGCGCGCCTCGATCGGCTTGGGCCGGCGCGCGAGGTCGCGCAGATCGGCGCGGTGCTTGGACGCGATTTCGCCTATCCGCTGCTGCGCGACGTCGCAGAGGCTCGACGAGCCGGCGCTGCAAGCATCGTTGGAGCGGCTCGCCGACGCCGACCTCCTGTTTGTCGAGGGCGCGCCGCCGCAGGCCAACTATCGCTTCAAGCACGCGCTGATCCAGGACGCCGCCTACGACAGCCTGCTCAAGAGCCGCCGGCAGGCGCTGCACCGCCGCGCCGCCGAAATCCTGCGCGACGAGCCGAGCGCGCCGCGGCCGAGCCCGAAGTCGATCGCCCATCATTTCACCGAAGCCGGTCTCGACGATCTCGCGATCGAATGGTGGGGCAAGGCGGGCGACCAGGCGCTGCGCCGCTCGGCCTTCCAGGAGGCGATCGCCCATCTCGGCAAGGCGATCGCGATGGCGGACAAGGCGGCGGGCGGGAAGGCGGCGGGCGTCTCGGGCCAGCGGCTGACACATTGCACGTCGCCTACGGCAACGCGCTCATCGCGGCGCGAGGGCCGGGCGCGCCGGAAACGACGGAAGCCTTCGCCAGAGCCCGCGAGTCGGCGGTTGGCGACAAGGACGCGCCCGAACGACTGGCGGCCGACTACGGCCTGTGGGTCGGCAGCTATCGTGCGCGGCGAGCTGCCGGCGATGAGGGCGCACGCCGAGGCCTTCCTCAGCGACGTCGAGGCGAGACCCGATTCGCCCGAGGCCGGAGTCGCTCACCGCGCCGCGGGATCCACCCATTGGTTCGCCGGAGAGTATCGCGAAGCGCGAGAGCATCTGGAACGCGCGCTCGCCCTGTTCCAACCCGGCCGCGACGACGATCTGGCCTTTCGCTTCGGACAGGACGCCGGCGTCGCGGCAATGCTTTACCTCGCGCTCGCATTGTGGCCGCTGGGCGACGTCGAGCGCGCGGTTTCCCTCGTTCGCGACGCCGAGGCGCGGATCGCGGGCCTCGCCCATATCGGCACGCGCGCATATGGGAGAATGCACGCGGCCATGTTCGAACTGATGCGCGGCGACCTCGCGCGCGCCGCGCTGAACGCCGTTCGAACTCGCCCGACTCGCGCGTGAGCATGATCTGCCGATGTGGCGAGCGTTTGGGGTCTTTCTCGAGGGCTTGGCGAGCGCTGAGAGCGGCGTGGCCGGCGGCGGGCTCGAGGACATGCGTCGCGGCGTCGAACTTCTGCGCGAACAGAACGTTCTGTTCTTCGACGGGCTCGTCAAGATTGCGCTGGCCGAAGCCGAAGCCCGCGCCGGCGATGTCGACCGCGCCGTCGCGATCCTCGACGAAGCGCTGGCGACGTGCGAACGGACCGGCCATCGCGCGTTCGAAGCCGAACTGCATCGCGTCGCGCGGCGAAATGCTGCTCAAGCGCGATCCCGCCAACCCCGCGCCTGCCGAGGAAGCGCTTCCAGACCGCCATCGCCGTCGCGAAGCAGCAAGGCACGCGCAGCTTCGAACTGCGCGCGGCGCTCTCGCTCGCCAAGCTCTACCAATCGACCGGCCGCCCCGCCGACGCCCACGCCGTCCTCGCGCCCGCGCTCGAAGGCTTTTCGCCGACGCCGGAAATGCCCGAGATCGCCGAGGCGCAGGCGCTGCTCGCGGCGCTGGCGGAGACGGACGAGGTCAAGGCCGAAGCAGCGCAGCGGCAGCGACTGACCCAATTGCACGTCGCCTACGGCGATCGCGCTCTTCGCGGCGCGCGGCTGCGGCGCGCCGGAAACGACGGAAGCGTTCGCCAGGCCCGCGAGCAGACGTCTGGCGATGAGGACGCGTCGGAGCGATTGGTGGCCGACTTCGGCCTATGGGTCGGCAGCTACGTCCGAGGCGAACTGCCGTCGATGCGGGCGCACGCAGCGGCCTTCCTCAACGACGTCGCGGCGAAACCCGATTCGCCCGAAGCCGGCGTCGCCCATCGCACCGCCGGGATCACCTGCTGGTTCGCCGGCGAGTATCGCGAGGCGCGGGATCATCTGGAACGCGCGCTGGCCCTGTTCGAACCCGGCCGCGACGACGATCTGGCCTTTCGCTTCGGACTGGACCCCGGCGTCGCCGCGATGGCTCAATCTGGCGATCGCCTCGTGGCCTCTCGGCGAGGTCGATCGCGCGGTTTCCCTCATTGACCGGGTGCAGACGCGGATGCGCGGACCTCACCCATGTCGGCACGCTCGCGTTTGGAAGAATGCATGCGGCCCTGTTCGAATTGATGCGCGGCGACCATGCGCGCGCCGCGCCGAACGCGTTCGAACTCGCCCGCCTCGCGCGCGAGCACGAGCTGACCATGTGCGCGCGCGTTTGGCGCGTTTCTCGAAGGCTTGGGCGACCGCTGCGAGCGGCGCGCCCGGCGACGGGCTCGAGGACATGCGCCGCGGCGTCGATGCTGCTGCGCGAGCAGAACGTCCTGATTGTTCGACGGGCTCTTGAAGATCGCGCTGGCCGAGGCCGAAGCCCGGGCGGGCGATCTCGACCGCGCCTCGCGCATCCTCGACGAAGCGCTGGCGACGGCGGACCGCACCGGCTATCGCGCGTTCGAAGCGGAACTGCATCGGGCGCGCGGCGAAATCCTGCTCAAGCGCGATCCCGCCAACCCTGCGCCGGCCGAAGAAGCCTTCCTGACCGCCATCGCCGTCGCGAAGCAGCAAGGCACGCGCAGCTTCGAACTGCGCGCGGCGCTCTCGCTCGCCAAGCTCTATCAATCGACCGGCCGCCCCGCCGACGCGCACGCCGTCCTCGCGCCCGCGCTCGAAGGCTTTGCGCCGACGCCGGAAATGCCGGAGATCGCCGAGGCGCAGGCGCTGCTCGCGGCGCTGGCGGAGACCGACGAGGTCAAGGCCGAAGCGGCGCAGCGGCAGCGACTGACGCAGTTGCACGTCGCCTACGGCAACGCGCTCATTGCGGCGCGCGGCTACGGCGCGCCGGAAACGACGGAAGCCTTCGCCAGAGCCCGCGAGTCGGCGTCTGGCGACAAGGATGCGCCCGAGCGATTGGCGGCCGACTACGGCTTATGGGTCGGCAGCTTCGTGCGAGGCGAGTTGCCGTCGATGCGGGCGCACGCAGCGGCCTTCCTCAGCGACGTCGAGGCGAGACCCGATTCGCCCGAGGCCGGCGTCGCCCATCGCGCCGCCGGGATCACTTGCTGGTTCGCCGGCGAGTATCGCGAGGCGCGGGATCATTTCGAACGCGCGCTCGCCTTGTTCCAACCCGGCCGCGACGACGATCTGGCCTTTCGCTTCGGACAGGACCCCGGCGTCGCCGCGATGGCCTATCTGGCGATTGCGTTGTGGCCTCTCGGCGAGGTCGATCGCGCGCTTTCGCTCATCGACCGCATGCAGACGCGGATCGCGGACCTCACCCATGTCGGCACGCTCGCGTTTGGAAGAATGCATCGCGGCCTTGTTCGAATTGATGCGCGGCGACCACGCGCGCGCCGCGCCGAACGCCTTCGAGCTCGCCCGCCTCGCGCGTGAGCATGACCTGCCCATGTTTCGGCGCGTTCGGCGTGTTTCTCGAGGGTTGGGCGACGCGCTGCGAGCGGCGCGCTCGGCGGCGGGCTCGAGGACATGCGCCGCGGCGTCGAGCTGCTGCGCGAACAGAACGTTCTGTTGTTCGACGGGCTGTTGAAGATCGCGCTGGCCGAGGCCGAAGCCCGGGCGGGCGATCCCGACCGCGCCGTCGCGATCCTCGACGAAGCGCTGGCGACGCGCGACCGCATCGGCTATCGCGCGTTCGAAGCCGAACTGCATCGGGCGCGCGGCGAAATCCTGCTCAAGCGCGACCCCGCCAACCCCGCGCCCGCGGAAGAAGCCTTCCTGACCGCCATCGCCGTCGCGAAGCAGCAAGGCACGCGCAGCTTCGAACTGCGCGCGGCGCTTGTCGCTCGCCAAGCTCTACCAATCGACCGGCCGCCCCGCCGACGCCCACGCCGTCCTCGCGCCCGCGCTCGAAGGCTTTTCGCCGACGCCGGAAATGCCCGAGATCGCCGAGGCGCAGGCGCTGCTCGCGACGCTGGCGGAGACGGAGGAGGTCAAAGCCGCTGTCGCGCAGAGGAAACGTCGGCTGCACCTACAGACAGCTTATGGTCACGCGATGATGTGGTCCACCGGCTTCGCGAGCGAAGAGACTAAGGCCGCTTTTGCACGCGCGACGGAGCTAGCGGCAGGGGGCGACCATTCTCTGGAGCGTTTGGTGGCCGCCCATGGTCAATGGGTCTTAGCAACCGTGCGCGGTGAATTGCGTGCGACGCGCGAGCAGGCATTGACGTTCCTTCGGGAAGCGGAGGAGGCCGGGCGCGTCATGGAAGCTTGCGTCGTTCACCGCAGCCTTGCCTTGATCTCCTACTTTTCCGGGGATTTCGCCGAGGCGGGGTCCCACTGCGAGCAGGCGCTCGCCGCCTGCGAGCCCGAGTGGGACCTGGAGGTGCTGGAGCGTTTTGGCGACGGCATCAGCGCTGTAGCGATGTCCTTCCTTGCCTTGACGGCCTGGCAACTCGGGGACGTCGAACGCGCGCGCGAGTTGATTGAATCGGCAAACCGGCGCGCGGCTGAATTCGGCCACGGCCCGTCGATGACCACGCCACTCTACTGGAAGTCCTACTTCGAAATCCTGCGGGGCGACGCCTCCGCCGCATTGACCGCGGCGGAGGCCCTAGAGGCTATCAGCCGAGACCAGGGAATGAGTTTTTGGGGCGTCATGTCCAAATTGAACGCCGGTTGGGCGCATGGTCGCTTCAATAACCCCATCGCAGGCGCGGCCGAACTTCAACAAGGGCTAACAGCTTACGCGAATCACGGAGCCAGGCTCGGCGCGGGGTTCTACACCGGACTGCTCGCCGAACTGGAAGCCGAGACCCTGGGCGCGGAGAGCGCGCTTTCGCGCATCGACGAAGCGTTCGCCCTCGCGCTTCAAGTCGACCATCGTTCGGACCTCGCCTTCCTGCATCGCCTCCGCGGCGACATTCTGCTCAAGCGCGATCCAAACAATCCCGCTCCCGCCGAGGAAGCCTTTCAAACCGCCATCGCCGTCGCCCGTCAGCAGGGCGCTCGCAGCCACGGCCTAAAGACGGCGCTTGCGCTCGCTAAGCTCTACCAATCGACCAACCGCCTGGTCGACGCTCACGCGGTCCTCTCCCCTGCACTCGAAGGCTTTTCGCCGACGCCGGAAATGCCCGAGATCGCTGAGGCGCAGGCGCTGTTGGTGGCTATCGAGGCCGGCGCGCATGTGAGGCACGAATAAACACCGCTATGGGCTGGCTTTCGTGCTATTCTGAGTGACGCCCAGAGGGTGCGCCATGGGGGAAACGCGCAAGCTCGCTGCAATCCTGGTCGCCGACGTTGTCGGCTACAGCCGGCTCGCCGGCGCGGACGAGGATCGCACCCTGGCGCGGCTGCGGGGCCTGCGTAGCGATCTGATCGATCCCGCCATCGCCGCGCATCACGGGCGCATCGTCAAGCGCACCGGCGACGGCAGCCATCATCGAGTTCCGCAGCGTGGTCGACGCCGTGCGCTGCGCGATCGAGGTGCAGAACGGCATGGTCGAACGCAACGCGGGCGTGCCGGACGAGCGCCGCATCGAGTTTCGCATCGGCATCCATCTCGGCGACGTCGTCGAGGAGGCCGACGGCGACCTGATGGGCGACGGCGTCAATATCGCCGCGCGGCTGGAGGGCATCGCCAAGCCCGGCGCGATCTGTCTCTCCGAGGACGCCTATCGGCAGGTCAAGGGGCGGCTCGATCTCGCGGTCCCCGATCTCGGCCCGACGCAACTCAAGAACATCGCCGAGCCGATCCGGGTCTATTCGCTTGAGTCGGCCAGTCCCGCGCAGGCGAAGCCCGCGCCGGCCCCGGCGCCCGAAAAATCCGCCCCGCCGCGCCTCTCGATTGTCGTCCTGCCCTTCGCCAATATCGGCGGCGACCCGGAGCAGGAGCATTTCGTCGACGGCGTGACGGAGAGCCTGACGACCGATCTCTCGCGCATCAGCGGCTCCTTCGTGATCGGTCGCAACACTGCCTTTACCTACAAGGGCAAGCCCGTCGATCTGAAGCAGATCGGCCGCGAGTTGAACGTCCGCTATGTCCTAGAGGGCAGCGTTCAGCGTGGTGGTAACCGGATGCGCGTCAACGTCCAGCTCATCGACGCCGAGAGCGGCAATCATCTCTGGGCGGAGCGGTTCGACAAGCCCTTGGCCGACCTCTTCGACATGCAGGACGAAATCGTTGCGCGCCTGGCGAACGCGCTCAACTCGCAGCTGGTGGTCGCGGAGGCTCGGCGCGCGGAGCGAGCGCCAAATCCCGATTCGATGGACCTTTGGTTTCAGGGCCGGTCCTGGTGGAATAAGGGCATTACGCCTAACCACCTTGCGACCGCTCGCCACTTGTATGAGCGCGCCTTGGCGCTCGATCCCGCCAACGTCCGAGCGCTGGTCGGCGTTGCGGCCGTGGATTCGGCAGTCGCGGTACTTTTTGTTGCCGACGATCGGATCGCGCGGCTTGCCGCCGCTGAGACGGCTCTGACCAAGGCGTTGTCCCTCGCCCCCGAGAATGCGTTCGCCCATCTGTGCCTGGGCGTCGTCCAAACCTGGACCAACCGCGCCTCTCAGGGCATCAGGGAATGCGAGCGGGCGTTGGAACTGGATCGAAATCTGGCCAACGCGCACGGACAAATAGGCATGGCCAAGGTTCAACTCGGCCAGGCCAAGGATACCGAGACTCACATCCAGGCGGCGCTTCGCCTCAGTCCCCGCGACGCGTTTGCCTACCAATGGTGCAGTATCGCCGGCAGGGCCAAACTGTACCTTGGCGAGGAGGAGGCGGCGATAGCTTGGCTGCGCCGGTCCATCGAAACCAATAGGAATTATCCGATGTCGCATTTCTTTCTGGCCGCCGCTTTAGCGCGTCTGGGCCTGCTCCCTGAAGCGTGCTCTGAGGCTCGGACAGGACTTGCGATCAACCCGACATTCAGCATCCCTCGATTTCGCGCCAGTACGCCGAGCGACAATCCGATTGCGATCGCCGGACGGGAGCGCATCATTGACGGCCTGCGCAAGGCCGGGGTTTCGGAGGCATGAACGCGATCCGCCGCCTGGCCCGTGCGAATGCCGCTCTTGCCGACGTAGCGGTCCGCCGCAGGAACCAAAGGAGCTGAAATTGAACCAAGGACTTAATAGACGCTCGCGCGTTATCACCGATGGTGACGCTGGCGCGCCAAGACGGGCTCAACTCCGTGCGGTCAACTTCAAAGATGGCGACTGGGACAAGCCGATCGTAGGCGTGCTCAATCTGCATTCGACGATGAATCCATGCAACGCCGGCATCCAACCGCTGATCGACCGTGCAGTTGCTGAGCTTGAGGCCATCGGCGCAAAGCCACAAACGGTCGGCGGCCCGACCGGAAGCGACGCCATCGGAATGGGAACCGAAGGAATGCGTTTCTCGCTCCCATCGCGGGAAGCTATCTCTCGCAGCTACCAAATCGGCGTAGGCAGTCATCAGATGGACGGCGGCTTCTGCATCGCAGGATGCGACAAGAATAAACCAGGTGCGGTCATTGGGATGCTCTTTGCCAATGTGCCTGCAATCTACGTCGACGCCGGCACGATCAAGCCCGGAAAGTGGAAGGGCGAAGACAAGGACATTGCCTCCGCGTTTCAGTCTGTCGGCGAGGTCAGTGCCGGAAGGCTGTCGCGCGAAGACTTCGAGGGCATCGAGCGTAACGCATGCCCGGGCGTTGGCGTCTGTGGGGGGCAGTATACAGCGAACACTATGGCTTGCGCGATCGCCGCGCTTGGCTTGAGTCTGATTAACTCGCCGCTGCTGGCGGCAGAAGATCAGGAAAAGCTGGACTCGGTCGTCAAATCCGCGCACGTGCTCAAGGATGCGATCGAGATGGATCTCAAGCCGCGCGACATCGTCACGCGAAAGTCCATTTGGAATGCGGTCGCAACAGTCATGGCGACTCAAGGCTCGACCAACGCAGTACTTCACATTCTTGCCATTGCGAAAGCGGCTCGCGTCAAATGGACATTGGACGACTTCGAGGCCGTTCGGCGGAAGGTGCCCGTTCTATGCGATCTAAAGCCATCGGGCCGTTATATGGCGGTGGATTTTCATCGCGTTGGCGGCGTGGAACAGGTGCTGCGAATGTTGCTCGACCATGGCGTTCTGCACGGTGAGTGCATGACCATCACCGGCCGCACGATGGCGGAGGAGTTATCGGAAGTACCATCGGAACCCCTGAGCGGCCAAGACGTGATCCGCCCCTGGTCGAAACCAATGTACCCGTCGGGGCACCTCAAGGTTCTCAAGGGCAATCTCGCGCCCGAAGGCTGCATTGCAAAAACTTCGGGAATCAAAGAGCCGCGCTTCACCGGTCCAGCTCGGGTCTTCGATTCTGAGCAGGATGTCATCAAGGCGATCCTCGGCAAAAAGATCAAGGTTGGTGAAGTCATCGTTATCCGGTACGAAGGTCCGAAGGGCGGCCCGGGCATGCCGGAGATGCTCACACCAACCTCAGCTCTCATCGGGCAAGGAATGCTCGAATCGGTCGCACTGATTACCGACGCACGCTTCTCCGGTGCTTCTTGGGGTTGGCTTGTCGGGCATGTGACCCCCGAGGCTGCCGTCGGCGGGACGATCGCGCTGGTGAAGAATGGCGACCTAATCACTCTCGACTCGGACAAGGGCCTGATTCAACTGGGGGTCACCGGCGCAGAGATCAAGCGGCGGCGTGCTTCTTGGAAGCCGCGGAAGCCCCGCTACAAGGATGGGGTTCTCGCTGAATACGCGGCGCACGTATCGAGCGCGAGCGAGGGCGCTGTCCTGACCTGATAGGCAGCAAACCGCGACAGCGCGGGCGGCCGCCGCAACTACAAATGTATTGACACGGTCGGGCCGTCCAGCCACATTGATCGGCAATGGCCTTCGAGTGGGACGAGGAAAAGCGGCAAGCCAACCTCGTCAAGCACGGAGTCGACTTCCGCCAAATGCCCGAACTGTTCGACGGTCCCACGGTCGAAGCCGTCGACGACCGCTTCGACTATGGCGAAACCCGCACCAACTGCCTGGGCGAAATCGAGGGCCGAGTCTTCGTCGTCACCATCACCTGGCGCGGCGCAGACCGTCGGATCATCAGCGCGAGGAAAGCCAATGCGCGAGAACAAAGAAAATACTACGCGCGTGACGAGTGACGAGGCCCGCCGTCTCAAGGACGAAACCGACTACGCGCGCCTCGACGCGATGACCGACGACGACATCGCCAAAGCCGTCGCCAACGATCCAGACGCCGCGCCCCTCGACGTCGACTGGGACAAGGCCAGCATCGTCATTCCGCCCGGCAAGGACATCATCACCCTGCGGCTCGACCGCGACCTGCTCGACTGGCTCCGCGCCCAGGGCAAAGGCTACCAGACCCTCATCAACCAGGTCCTGCGCGCCTGGTACGACGCCCAGATCCGAGGTCCTTGCGACACCGCCGAAAAGATGCCGCGGCCCAAAAAGCGCAAGAGCCGGCGAAAAAGGCCGCCGCCAAGCCCGCAGCGCCAGCAAAAAAGCGCGCATAACCGCGCACGAAAGCCGGAGGAAAGACCTATGGTGGACGAGAGACCGCAAACTGGCCGCATCAGAAATCGAGGAGGAACTGCTCGCCGAGCTGCAGAAGCTGCCCACGCTGCATGACACTCAATCCGTAACGATTCGCCCGTTCAGCGGCCCGCAAGGGTGGACATGGGAGCTGGACAGGATCGAGCCGGAAATGGGACCTGAGCAAAGCAAGTTTGCCGACGTGACCAACGTCGTCGCTCGATTGCAACAACAATTCGACCTCGATCCCAGCGTGTAACGCCTCCAGCCTGAGGATGACGAAGCGAGGCAGCGCACTTCGATAATCAACTGATCCTGCAGAGGAGGAGGAAACAATGCGGCGCTTCAGGGTGCAGTTCGTAACCGAAATCGACTTCGTCGACGGCGAAAATGTCTCAGACGCGATCGTGCGGGACTACCAGAAGCACCTCTCGGAGACCGTCCAGGACGCCGCCCAGCACCTCCCGCTGCGGACGATCAAGGGCGTCAGGGTCGAGACGGTCTCGGTCACAGAAATCAAGGATGAACTCTGATGCGCGGCTTCGAGCCCATGACCCTCGCCAACATGCGCTTAGAACGGCGTCCGCATCCGTCACCGCGTCGTGCGCCAATTGCGGCCGCTCGGCCGACGTCAACGTCGACCTGCTGCCGGAGACCCTGACTGTCCCCGAGACCGGCAAACGGCTCCGCTGCAGCCAATGCGGCGGCAAGACGATCTCGACCCGCCCCGCCTGGCATACGGGGAGCCAACGCCCAGGCATGCCCGACTATCAGCGCGAACGGCCGCCGATGTCCTAGGCCATCGGCCGTAAATCCGACCGCCGATGCAGTGCGAGTCTTGCCACCAGACGCTCTCGTCGAACAAGCCGCACATCTGAAGGCGAGCCCGCGCGGGCGCGGACAATTTAGTCGCGCCTGGACGCCATGGGAGCTGCACTGGATTTCGGCGCGCTGTGGCCTCGCTCGATGAGTTACGCGCCTCGCGCTGCTTGCAGCGAGCGTCAAAGCGAAAGCCGTCATCCAGCTCGACGAGGCATCGGGGCAAGAGATTGTTGTGACGAGCAGGGCGGCCATCGGCTTTTCAACCTGGCGAAAGCCCGTGTTTCGCTGCGCCGTGCCGAGGCTTGCTCCAGCCGCGGCTGCGGGCCGTCGCGGGCCATCCTCTGAGCGTGCGGTAAACGATGACAACCGCCACAAGCCACATCCGTCAGCTGTGAGCCGTAGGCTTGGCTTCGCCAGGCCGTGGCGGATCTGGACCGAACGCAGCCGGCCCTCGAAGCTTCGAGGCCGAGGCTACCCACGCCCCTTAGCGGCGGCGATCTTGACCACGAGGTTCCATGAAGAGCCGTGAGGAACAGCTGTCCTGGGCAAAACAGCGCGCGCTCATCTGCGTCGACAGGGGCGGCTTCACCGACGCTGTGGCGGGCCTGCGCGCCGACCTCGACTTAAACCCCCTGACCAAAGGCGTCGTGTCCAGCGACCACGCCAGGCGCGGATACAAAGCGGCGATGGACGCGGCGCTCGGCCGGGGGGCGCAGCGCTGACCGAGTGGATCGAGAGCTTCGGGTGACGCTCGCCGCGCTGCGAGTCTACCGCCGCGTCCGCTTGTCGGCCTTGGCCGGCGGCGGGGCCTTCGGGAGCGGGGTTGGCTCTGCGGCCGCGTCGAACTTTCCCAGCGCCGCGCGCAGCGGATCGAGGCGCGGGGCGTGGGGAAATCGGTCGTCTTCGATGGCGCGCCGGATTGCCGCTGTTGTCGCGGCGAGCTCGTCGTCGGTGAGATTAATTGTCGGCACGGCGCGGCTCCCTCACTCTACCGCCGAGACCGGATGACCATGCGCGGCGAGCGCCGCGATGATCCGCGGATTGTCGGTCGCCTCAAGCACCCGGGCGATGAACTCGTCCTTGCCGATCCCGTCCGGCGGCAGATAAGCCCGCGCCGCGTCGATAATCGACAACAGCGCCTCAATGAGCGGCGTTGTATCCTCGGCCATCATGCGTCCTGCCTCGTCGGCTCCAACGTAAAACGGTGCGGCATCGTCATGGCTCCACCGCTCAGCCGTCCATACGTATGACCGGTTTGCCCGCGCAGCGTACCCTCGGATATGTCGCCAGACCACCGGCTGCGCTAGGTGGCGACAGCGCCTGAGCTTGCGCCTCGCCATTTGTGCTGAATGGCTCTTCTCATGCCGCGGTGAATAGGGTTGTGCTGCGCGCGCTTGCCCTGCGCCGTCTCCCGGGCTGGGGCCGGTTCTCAGCGCGTCTGCCGCCCGTTCCTACCCGGGGGACGGGCTGGGAACGGGCGGCAAGGACGCCACCGGCGCTGCGCCCTGCATGCGTCGCTTTGCGCGAACTCCCGCGCAGCGACGCGCCGAACTCATGAGCCGGACCAATAGGCCGCGCTTGCTTTTTTCGGCCAGTCTTCTGCGTTTTCACGCCATTCGTCGATCAACTGCCGGCATACGCACGCCTTGTGGATAGCGCCTTTGCCCCGCTAGCGGATGTCCGCAGGGGGCCGCATGGTCGGGACCATGTGCAATCTTTACAGTTTGACCAAAGGCCAGGCGGCGATCCGCGACTGGTTTCGCGCGGGCCACGACCGCACCGGCAACCTGCCGTTGTTTCCGGGGATCTTCCCCGACCAGTTCGCGCCGATCGTTCGCAGCGGCGCGGACGGCGAGCGTGAGCTTGTCATGGCGCGCTGGGGCATGCCGGGGCCGCCGCAATATGGCGGCCAGCCGGTGACCAACATCCGCAACGTCGCGAGCCCGCACTGGCGCGGCTGGCTCGGCGTCGGAAGCCGCTGCATCGTCCCGGCGACCTCGTTCTGCGAATACGCCGACACCAAGCCGCGCAAGACGCCGACCTGGTTCGCGCTGAACGAGGACAGGCCGCTGTTCGCCTTCGCCGGCTTGTGGACGCGCTGGCGTGGGCTGCGAGGACCGAAGAGCAACCCGGTCGACGGCGAGCACGAGCTGTTCGGCTTCCTGACCACCGAAGCGAACGCGATCGTCGCGCCGATTCACCCGAAGGCGATGCCGACCATCCTGACGACGCCGGAGGAGATCAACCTGTGGCTCGAAGGCGAGACGATCGCGGCGCTGAAACTGCAACGGCCGTTGCCGGATGAGGCGCTGCGGATCGTGGCGAGGGGCGAAAAGGAAGACGGCGCGGTCGCGTCAGTCCAATAAAGAATACGATCGGAGCCTCGATGGTGCGGGAAAAATGTTTGGTCTGTCCGACGGATGCCGACATCGATCTGAAATCGGGGACGTACGATGACATCCGCTGCCTGCAATGCGGAAGGTATCAGGTCGTCGACTTTGCGGACGGAGAGCTCTCTTGCGAAGCCTCGACGATGAGGTGAAGTCGCGCGTCTCGCGCTGGATCCACGATCAATGCGCGCTCGGAACCGTCCCAGTGCTCGCGGCTCGCGAAATCGAGCTCCTGCGCAACCTGAAAGCGCTGCCGTTTCAGAGAACGAGCAAACAGGGTGCTGATGCACATCGCCAAACAGACAAGGATTTATGGCGTGCCCATCCCATTGTTCAGTAATCCCGAGTTTTTCGCGATCGCCGAAACCTTCAAAGGCGCGAACGCTGAATTCATTCTGAGATACCTGCACGATCGCAAGTATGTTCAGTACATCAGAGACGGGAATGGCCAGACGTTTTTGACAGGCGACGGCTTCACGGAAGTCGACCAGCTCAGGGAAAGCCAGAGGGGAGTCGAGCCAAGGCTTCGTCGCGATGTGGTTCGACCCCCAGATGGACGAGATTTGGGACGAAGCTCTCGAGCCCGGCCATCGAGGAAGCGGGATATGAACCGGTCCGGCTCGACGAGACCGAGCACAACAACAAGATTTGCGACGAGATCATCGCGAAGATCCGCCGGGCGCGGTTTGTCGTCGCCGACTTCACCGGCCAGAGCCGCGGCGTCTACTACGAGGCCGGCTTCGCCACGGGGTTAGGGATCCCGGTGATCTTCACCTGCAGGCAGCAGGGCGACGACCGCGACGATCTCCACTTCGACGTGAGGCAGTTCAATACAATCGACTGGACCGACGCGGCCGATCTCAGAAGCAAGCTCACGGCGCGCATCTCGGCGACAATCAGCGATGGCCCCCACCACGAATAAAGACGGCCGTCGGCCCGACTAGACACCCTGAGACACGGCGGTGACAACGTTCGCTATCCATCATGACAGGCGCGCGCCAGCAGGGCCTTGACCTCCGTCGCGGTCAAGGTTCGCTGGGCGACGAGCGCCTGGGCGACCGTCTCGACGTGCGGCCACAGCGCTTCGATCTCGTCGCGGGCCACGACCGTCAGCCAGTCGAGATAGGCATGCGCCGCCTCGCCGGAGGTGCTGAGCCCCATAGCCACGTCGAATGCCTGCTTGAAATCGGAAGCCCCATGATGGGCGCGCCAGGAGCGCGGATTATGCCGCCGCTGCGCTTCAGGGCCTGCAAGGTATACGACGATCGCGGATTCTGCGCGGTCGCGAACGCGGGCCAAGCTCAAGTTAAGGCGGATTCCCCGCAAGGGATTGGCGTGCAGGGTGTGACCGCGAAATCCCGGCGTTGGATCGATCGTCGCACTGTGGATCTTGAGTCCGCGGCTCCATGCGGCGGCGACGTGGCCGGCTTCATGGAACGCGGTCGCCAGATCACCTCGCGCCACGGCTCGCCTCAAGCGCCTTGGCGCGGACGTAGACCGACATCGGCATCGCCGCCTTGTTCGCCGCTTTCCTGATCTCGGCCTGCTCCTTCGCCGTCACCATCACCCGGATGGCGATATCCCGCTTTCTTCCGGCGGCCGCCATTGCAAAAATCTCTCCGTAGCATAATTGTAGTACCTACTCGGCACGTGAGCGGCGCGTCAAACCAGTGAAGCTTCGAGCAGCTCCAATGTCGACCACATGCGCTCAACAAGCGCGAGCGCGATCAGCTGATCAAACTGCTTCGAAAAGCGAACTAAGATGGTCGTTCGATGTGTAACTAAAGACGGCGGCGTCATGATGGGGCCGCCCTTACACTGAAGCAGAGCAGCAGGATCTCTATCGCCGCATCGACGGCGGCCCCTGGACTGTGCTTCGTCACGGCTAAGGCCCCGCGAACCGCTGAGCCTGAGAGCTGCTCCACCAATCGTCAGAGCCGACCAGCAAAGCCTAGGCCATGAAGCTCACCAAACAACTCGCCCTGCAGCTCGCCGACCTGCTCGATCTCAGCGCGCTCGGGCCGCACGAGGAGCTGCACCCGAATGACGTGCGCGAGATCGCCGAGAGCCTCTACGAGGGCAAGCTCGACAGCTTCCAGTTCGGCATGCTGACCGACTGGGCGTACAAGATCGCCGCCGCGCGTCTAGGTTGGCGTCGGGGGCGTCCCACCGGCAAATTGATGGTCCTGTAGCTTCTAACGGATGAAGAACGCGGCCCGCTCAGTCGATTTGTCCGGTCTGCGCAAATAATGGCCATTCGCTGGGGCCGTTGTCGGACGGTGAAATCGACCGGGAGCTTTCATTCCGGACAAAATCAAGATTTTTGTAATCGCGGCTTGGCGAATACGAAGCGATGCCGTGCCACCATCCAGCCGAGGCCGATCGTCAGCGCAACATTGAGCGCAGCGATGGATGCGACGACGGCCATCGTCCCATGCGCACCGATGCGTTCGAGCAGCACCGCGCCGACCCAGGGTGCCGCAGCCTGCGCGAGCAGGCTCGGCATGGCGAGCCTGCCCATGAGCGTCGCATAGCCGGACGCCCCGAACAGCGCGAGCGGCAGGGTTCCGCGCGCAATCGATTCGAGGCCGATGCCCGCGCCGTAGAAAGCCAGCGCGACCGGGATCAGCGGCAGCCCCGCCCAAAGCGCCGACACGCCGATCGCCACGAAACTAACCGAGGCGAGCTTCGTCCAGATCGGATGATGATAGCGGGCGATCGCCATCTCGATCGTGCGGGCCGCCACCTGCGCCGGGCCAACGAGAGCGCCGAGACCAACCGCCGCCGCCAGCGCCATGCCCCCCGCCTGCAAAATCGTCAGGAGGTGGACCGACAAAAGAGATGAAATCGTCGCTGCGAGGGTTAGCGTGACGGCCAGTGTAACCAGCAGCGCCAACGACGGCTTTGCACTGGAGGGCGCGTCGATCGCGTGCGTCGCTGACCCGAGACCAGGTTCCGCCGGCGCAACGCGGGGAAGAACGAACAGATAGAGCGGCAACGAAAAACAGAGCTGGATCGCTGCATAGGCGAGACAGGCTCCCCGCCAACCGACCGTCGAGACCAGAAAGGCGGATAGCGGCCAGCACGTCGTGCTGGCGAAGCCGCCGAACAAGGTCAGCGTCGTGATCGCCGCGCGCGCGTCGCGGCCATAGAGGCGGCCCAGCGTGCCGAAGGCGGCATCATAGAGACCGGCTCCCATGCCCAGTCCAACAATCAGCCAAGCGGCGATATAGAGCGGAAGCGTTGGCGCGGTCGCAAGGCCGATCTGCCCTACGCCAATTGCAATGGCGCTTAGCGCCAACACTTGCCGACCGCCGCGCCGCTCGATCGCGCGCCCGACGTGCGGCGAGACCAACGCCGCCACCAGCAACCCAAAGGAGAGGCCGCCCACAATCCATGTCAGCGGCCACCCTGTATCGCGGGCGATCGGCGCGGCGAGAACCGCAGGCAGGTAATAGGACGAGCCCCACGCCAGAATCTGCGTGACGCCGAGCGCGCTTATGATGGCGTGCCGGCTCATTCCGGCTGTGCGTGCGGGAACGTGACGACGTCGCCATCCTCCTTAACGAACCGGCCGATATCGGGGTTCGGCAGGATGTCGAGAACCGCTTCCGAAGGGCGGCAAAGTCTGACGCCCTTCGAAGTGACGACGATCGGTCGCATTGATCAGGATCGGATACGCCATCATTAAATCCAGCAGCTCGTCGGCGGTCCATTTCGGATCGGCAAGCCCCAGCTCGGCATAGGGCGTTCCCTTCTCGCGCAGCAGCGCCCGCACAGAGCAATTCCCATAGCGTCGATCAGCTCTTTGAGCTGGGCGCGCGTCGGCGGGGTCTTCAGATATTCGATGATGACGGGGTCTTCGCCGCTTTGGCGGATCATCGCCAGCGTATTGCGCGACGTACCGCAATCGGGGTTGTGATAGATCGTAACCGTCATAGTCGCGCCTCGGCTTTCAATGGTTCGACCGAGCCTTCTTCCTGGCGCAGGAGCCAACCCGCAAAGGCAAGCGCGCATAGCGCCCCCAGCAGTTGCGCGAGTGATGAAGCCCGGCAGGTCGATAGGACGGAGACCCGAAAAGGTATTGGTGAAGGCCCGCGCGATCGCGACGGCGGGGTTTGCAAAGGAGGTTGAAGCCGTGAACCAGTAGGCAGCGGTGATGTAGAGCCCGACCAGCCACGGTACGGCCGCACGTGCGAAGCGAATACCGGCAAGGATTGTGATGACTAGGCCGAAGGTAGCAACCCATTCGGCGAACCATTGCGCGCCGCCTGTGCGCACCTTCGTGGAAGGGTCGAGCAGCGGTAGCGCGAACATTACATGCGCGGCGATCGTACCAAGAATGCCGCCGACAACCTGCGCGACGGCATAAAGCGCCGCCTCACGCGCCGAGACATCGCGTTTGAGCGCTAAGACGAGCGACACCGCTGGCTTGAAATGCGCGCCGGAGATTGGCCCCAGAAATCGGAATCAGCACCACCAGCATCGCGCCTGTCGGCAGCGTGTTGCCGAGCAACGCGAGCGCAGCATCCTTCGTCAGCGACTCCGCCATGATGCCGGAGCCGACCACTGTTGCGACGAGCAACCCGGTTCCCAGTGCTTCGGCCGCGAGGCGCTGCGGCGGAAGTGACGTCATCATCCGCACCCGCATCCGATTTTGCCAACCGCCTTAGCGGTTGCGTCGGCGAGCGCAGCAGGCATTCTGGCTTGCAGGCGCGGGGCCGCCGCCGAGCATTCTTCTGCTGTACCGTCGATATCGGTTGAGCAAATGCCCGTTTCAGGAAGTGTAAGCCGAACATCGATCGCGGCGGCTTCATCGCCGGCGAGATGCGCCACGACCGAGCGTACCTGCTCGTGGCCGGTCGCCAGCAGAAATGTCGGCGCGCGGCCGTAGCTTTTGATGCCTACCGAAAAATAGCCGGGATCGGGATGCGCCAGCTCGCGGTATCCGTGCGGCGGAACGGAGCCGCAGGAATGCAGATTCGGATCGATCGAAGGACCGAGGGCGCGCGAGCTTTCGAGCCATGGATCTAGATCGAGGCGCAGCTCGCGCGTCATGTCGAGATCGGGACGCTGCCCGGTCGCAACGATGATGCGATCGACCGGCCCGAGGATAAGCCGTCCCGATAGCGCGCGCCCGGTCACGACAAGCGCGCCGCGGTCGTTGGTCACTTCCTCGGCATGGAAGCCTTTGACGAGGTGGAGGCGACCACCATCCACGAGCTGCCGGAGGTCACTGCCCAGCTTGCCGCGCGCGGGAAGTTGGTCGTCAACGCCGCCGCCGAAGACGCGCGCAAGGTTCCTGCTGCGGACAGCCCAAGTGAGTTGGCAGGCTGTGATCGGTTTCGGCGAGCCGCGCGAGATCGAGCAGCGCATTCGCAGCCGAATGGCCACCGCCGATCACCAAACTCTCTGGCCGACATAGTCAGCGCGGGCACTGCCGAGAATATCGGGAATGCCGTAAACGATGGCGCTCTGTCCCGCTTCGCCCTTTGCGGGGATGCCTGCCGCTCCGAGGGAATTCTGATTCTGCCAGGTGCCGGATGCGTCGATCACTGCCCGCGCCAGATCGATACGTGCGCCCTTTTGGTTCTCGACCGTGAGCGCGAAGGGGTGCTTGGCCCGATTCCGGCTTGTCACCTTGTCGATGCCATGCCGCGTAATGGCCCGCACGCGGGTTTCGGTTTCGATCGCGTCGCCGATCGCGGGAATTTCCGACAGGGGTTCGAGATAAGCGTCGACAGCTCGTGGCCCGTCGGCAGGCCGTCCTCTGGAGGTTCTTGCCATCCGTGTTCGCGCAAGAGTCCCTTGGCGACCTCATCCATGTTGTAGCGCCAGAACGAGAACAGCCGCACATGGCCCCAGCTTCGCACATTCGCGGCGACGGTCTCCGCCCGGCCTCATAGACCCGCATGGGCAAGCCGCGCGCGACGAGCTGCGCGGCAGCCGCAAGGCCGACAGGGCCGCTGCCAATAACGGCGACGGGAAGATCGTCGACGCGCTCGCTCATGCGTTCTCCCTTGCCTTACGCTTCGAGCCAGCAGGCTTGCAGGTCGCCGGTGTGCCCGCGCAGCAGTTTTCGGTAAGGAAGCCAGGCAGCGCATTCATCTGTTCGTATTGTGCGGCGTAAATCATCGAACGACCGTCGCGCCCGGTGACGAGGCCGGCCGTGCGCAGCCGGTCAAAATGAAAGGTCAGCGTGTTCGGTGCGAGATCAAGCGCCGTGGCGACTGCGCCGGCTTGCATGCCCTCCGGCCCCGCCTGAACGAGCAGGCGGAAAATGTCGAGACGATTATCTTGGGCGAGAGCGGCCAGCGCCGTGACTGCATTTTGTTTTTCCATATTTCAGCGAATATAGAAATGTTGGGATGGCGTCAAGGATATTTCAACGACTGCTGAAACGTTGCTCAGGCGCAGAAAATAAGATTTCTGCAACACCCCGATCAGGCCAAGCGACGAGGCGGACAGCGAGATGAGCGCCGCGCCGAGGATGATCCAAAGGGTATCGAGTTCGGTTGTCAGCAGAAGAACAAGGCTGACATTAGCAATCGCGATTGTCACCCAATCCGTGAGCGCGGCTTGCGCCAGCGGTATCGAGGCTGCCAACAACAGGTCCGCGCTCGCAATCACGACCGCTTGCAGCGCCCCTTTTACCCTTGGGCGCTCAATGTGCCGTCCCGCGAAATGGACAAGCGGGATGATCAGCAGCGCCGGGGTTATCATTGCCAGCCAACCCGCGATTGCGCCGGGGATGCCGGACACGAAATAGCCGACGCTGACGCCGCCATTTCGCGGCCTGACAACCAATCCGGCCGTGTCGGCGCAAGTCTCGATTTCAGGCGAAAGACGAAATTGTCTCCCGCGCCATTTTGGCGAAATGCAAAATTTTTCTGCGCGCAAGTGGCCCGTGCGAGCGCCGCTTCAGGAGGGGGACCGGAGCAATTAGGTCGGTTTGACGATAGCGGCGACGAGCGCGCTTCAACAATGCCATTTTCGATCGCCGACCTTGGGATCAAGCAGCTCGGGACTGCGGCTGACGCGCCTAGTCAAGGCGACAAACGTTTGCCGCCTTGTCGAGCAGCCGGCGAGAGTTCAGTCGGGGTGACGGGGCGAACGCTAAGCTCGACAGTCTCCGCGATAACCAACCCTCGGTCCCCGGCTCCGATCGGCTCGACAGGGGCGGCAAACGGCTATTGCATATCGTTGTCTGTTACCTTACCTCAAGGATAGAATACACGATTTCGGGCAGTGGCCAGGAAAGAGTAAGGGAAAGTGGCAAAGGAACTCACGAAGGCGGTCGCGTACCTGCGGACCTCAAGCAAGACGAACGTCGGGCCCGACAAGGACAGCGACAAGCGGCAGCTCGCCGCGATCAACGCATTCGCCAAGCGGGCGGGCTACGAGATCGTCGGCGCGTTCTATGACGCGGCGGTCAGCGGGGCCGACCCGGTCGCCGGCAGGCCGGAGTTCGCCCGCATGCTCACGGCGCTCTTAGCCAACGGCGCGAGGACGATCATCGTCGAGTCGCCTGACAGGTTCACGCGCGACCTCGCCCAGCAACTGCTCGGCCACAAGCTGCTGGCCGACCAGGGCCTCACGCTGATCGCCGCCAGCGCGCCGACCCACTTCACCGAGGACACCCCGACCGCGATCATGGTGAGGCAGATCCTCGGCAGCGTGTCCGAGTTCGAGAAGACGACCCTGGTCGCCAAGCTCAAAGCGTCGCGCGACCGCAAGAAGGCCCTCACCGGCAAGTGCGGCGGCCGCCCGTCCCACATGGAGAAGCGGCCCGACGTGGTGGCCCTGGCGAAGGCGCTGAGGCGCAAGCGGCCCAAGGGCGCGCCCATGTCGCTACGTGAAATCTCGTCCGCCCTGGCGGCCGAGGGCCATCTCAACGCGGCCGGCAAACCCTTCAATCCGAAATCAGTGCAGTCGATGCTGACGGGACCCAAGCACGCCAGGCGCGGCCAGGAGACAGCCTGATGAGCGAACGAATCCTAATGAAATTCATCGTCGGCCAGCGGGTCGTCAAGGAGGGCGAAGACAGCCGCTTCGAAGGCGAGGTCGTGGCCGCTTTCGTCAAGCGCAACTTGAAGACCTTGCGCTACGTGGTCGAGAACGACGACGGCGTGCTGCACATCGCCAGCGAGCGACAATTGCGGCTGGCCATGCCGAAAGCGCCCGGGCCGCTTAAGTCAAGTGGACGGCACGTTCGGTCATCAACCTCCGCGCCCGCCTGGAGGCCGCGTCGTGACTGTTGGAGAGGATCGGAAGGACCTCCCTAGTGTAGTTGAGCGCAACCTTCCCCCTCTTGGCGCATCACCGGCGAAGCAGTAATTCTTTCCGGCGCTACGCGAGGGATACAAACAACTCCATGCCTCGATCCGGCTCATACCTCGGCTCCAGTCTCGGCTGCCGCGATCCCGACCACATCGCTCGCTGGATCGCCGCCATGAACGCCGGCAAGGCCAAACTGCATTGCACGGCGATTGCAATGACGACCGGCGCTCCGTGCCGCAAGGTTCCGTTGAAATTCGCCGACAAGTGCAGCATCCACTGCCGTGGGGCCGAACGGATCGAAATCGACCAGCTCCGCCTCGTATGGTTGCAACGCAAGCTCCGCCGCCGTTTCTTCAACGTCCGCGAGCGCGCCGCGCTCGAAGCGCAAGTCTCAAAAATCAAGCGGCGGGCGCTGCGGTGGTGGTGGAAGATCGACCCGACGCTTTCAGGCTCGACGATCGCCCTCGAAAGCCACGACCTGGCGCGTGCTTGCGCGTGGCTGCGCGACGTCGCCAAAGTCGAGCCTGACACATTGACGCCGCGGGCGTTCGACCAATGCCTGTGGGCCGCCGCGCTGGTCCTCAGCCGCCGCTACGACGAAGAGACAGCGCTCCTGAAAGTGAAGCGCGCGTTGCAGGTCGAGGAGCTATGGAGATCGAAGACCGGCCAGGCGGAATGAATCCACACGCGCGACCTTTCAGCCTCGTTCCCCCGCCACGCCACCGGCAGTTTCGTACAACCCAGGTTAAAGCTCAACGCTCGCAGCGCAGAGCTGAACGGCGCCTGGCGGCCGCTCTCGATAGCAATGGAGCCGTCCACACCGTCAATACGGCCGAACTCACACGTCTCTGGGCCTCCACCGCGTTTTCAGATCTGCGCGTTGGTCTATCGCCGCACGAGGTTGAGAAACTGCACAACAAATTGGCTTCCGTCCTATCCGGTAAGACCTCGCTCAAAGTCTGGCATGCGACAATCGCCGCCTTGCGCGAAGCCCGCCGCGCCGCGGATCTTTCTGAGGACGCCCGGCCGCGCAAATGGCGGCAGTCGTGGCCGGACCTTAGCGATTGGTGATGGGTTTTCGCGCTTGATCGGCATCACGCCCATCACACCATTGAAAACTCAGGTGCTTTCACAAATTTAAAAGCCTTAAGCCCCTAATTTCAAAAGAACAAAAACTCTTCATATATCAAGGGCGTGACGGTGTGATGGTTTTTAGCCCCACCTATACCGCCTCCATAAGAATAAATGGGCGAGATGCTTTGTGACGCTATTGAAAGACTAAACTCACTAAAGAATTATTATACCTTTTTGTCCGGTATGACATCGGCATAGGATACTCCAGATCATTTTTGGCGAAGGCAGCATTCATCAGAAACATCCTGTTGAAAGTAGAGGCTTTTTGTTTTTGACGCCTTTCTCTCGTTCGCGGGAAAGCGCCTCCGGCCGGTGCGTCCCCGGTGTGTCCCTGCGCTTGGCGCTGAAGTTCCTAAATCCAGCTAAGTGCTGGTGCCGCAAGAGGGATTCGAACCCCCGACCCCATCATTACGAATGATGTGCTCTACCAGCTGAGCTATTGCGGCCCCGTCGAGCGACGCCGTGCAGGCACCGGCTTCGAATGGCGTCGCTGTGTATGCCAGTTTTCCCCTCCTTGGCAATACACACAGCGACCGCGGCGCCGGACGACTAGGAACGCGCCGCGATGTCGCCTAGAAACTTGGCGCGGCCCCCGACGGCCGCTGGAAAGAAGACGGAAGGAGCGGCCCACATGGCGGGACGATTGACGGGTAAGGTGGCGTTGTTGACGGCGGCGGCGGCGGGCATCGGGCGCGGGACTGCCGAGGCCTTTGCGCGCGAGGGCGCGCGCGTCATCGCGACGGACATCGACCTCGGCGGCCTCGCAGGCCTCGACGCCGACAAGCGCAAGCTCGACGCCCGCTCGACCGAGGCGGTCGAAGCGCTCGCGCGCGAAGTCGGGCCGATCGACGTCCTCTTCAATTGCGCCGGCTTCGTTCACCACGGAACGGTCCTCACCACCTCCGACGCCGACTGGGATTTCTCGTTCGACCTCAACGTCAAGTCGATGCACCGCACGATCCGCGCCTTTCTGCCGGGCATGCTGGAGAAGGGCAGGGGGTCGATCGTCAATATCGCCTCCGGCGCTTCATCGGTGCGCGGCATCCCCAACCGCTACGTCTACGGCGCCTCGAAGGCCGCGGTGATCGGCCTCACCAAGTCGGTGGCGGCCGACTACATCCGCAAGGGCGTGCGCTGCAACGCCATCTGCCCGGGCACGATCGAGAGCCCGTCGCTCGACGGGCGGATCGAGACGTTGAGCAAGACGAGCGGCCAGGCGATCGAGGCCGTGCGCCAGGCGTTCGTCGACCGCCAGCCGATGGGTCGGCTCGGCAAGCCGGAGGAGATCGCCGCGATCGCCGTCTACCTCGCCTCCGACGAAAGCGCCTTCGCCACCGGTCAGGCCTTCATCGTCGATGGCGGCTTTGCAATGTAGGGTTGTCTGCCGCCCGCAATAAAAGCGATTAAACGTCAGTTAAGTGCGCATAAACGTTAGTAAAAGTGCTCGCGTTTACTAGCGTTTATTTTTTCGAATCCGGACTTTTCAATGGGTTACAGTCGATTGGAATAAAAAAGGGGCTGGCCTAGGTGTTTCGTCCCGGATTTTGCTGGGGCATTCTTATCGAGGGATTCGAAGGATGCGCTATGGGACAGGTTCTTCATGGGAGCGCCACAACGACAGAGGCGGTCCGTCGAGCGATACAACATAGTCAAGAGAGCCTGAGGGCTCTGGCCAAGCGCCACGGCGTCAATCCGAAGACCATCGCCAAATGGAAGGCGCGGAAGTCAGTTTCTGATCTTCGGACCGGACCCAAGGAGCCCAGATCGACAGTCCTGTCAGCAGAGGAAGAGGCCGTCGTCGTTGCCTTCCGAAGGCATGCTTTGCTGCCGCTCGACGACTGCCTCTATGCCTTGCAGCCCACCATCCCGCATCTGACCCGCTCGTCGCTTCACCGGTGTCTGCAACGCCACGGGATCTCCCGGTTGCCCCAGGTCGAAGGCGAGGCCTCCGCCAAACGCAAATTCAAGGCCTATCCGATCGGCTATTTCCATATCGACATCGCCGAGGTTCGAACTGCGCAAGGCAAGCTCTCCCTCATCGTCGCCATCGACCGAACGTCGAAGTTCGCCTTCGTCGAGATGCACGAGAAGGTGGCGCGCCGCACCGCAGGGGACTTCCTGCGCCGCCTGACCGCCGCCGTCCCTTACAAGGTCCATACCGTCCTCACCGACAACGGAACTCATTTCACCACCCCAGGCCATACGAGTTCGGCCGCGCCCGACATCAAGGGCGCCCTCGAGGCTGGAGAACTCGTTTGGGCGCACGCCTTCGAATACGCCTGCGCCCAGAACGACTAACACCGGTTGTCCAATTTGCGTAATGGTCGACAAGCGAAGCCCCGCGCGGGAGGGCCGACGCGGGGCTAACGAGCGCCTTTGGGCTGGGGGGCTGGGGTCGGCGCCCGTCGAGACCTTAACGAGCGCGATACCTATCTGTTCCGCCGCTGATCCGTTCTTGACCCGGGCGATCCGCTGGCTCGTGGGTTTGGAGAGGTGGGCCGCGAAGGCGTCCGGCTCAAGGGCTGCTCGGACAGCGTTTTGAGGTCACTCCGGCGCGACGTCGCCGACGGTTGCCGCAGTCGGAAGGGTCCGCTGGGCGCATTGGCCGACGCCCATCAACACGCCGTTGTGGAGGAGCGTCGCGTATCCGCCCGAGATGCTCGTCGCAGTGCGCGCAAGATTTCGAAACGATGAGCGACCAGCCGGGATTATTCCGCGGCAGCAAGGTCACGCCGCCGACCGGGTTCGCTGTCATGAGCCAGACCGGGCGCGAGCCGGGTTGGCTCACAACGGACTTGCCATGTCCGAGATAGGACGTTTCGACGAACGTCGACACGGGCGCCCATCGACGCTCGCGGTGTTTGGAGCGAACGACCAGGCGCTTCGGTTGCCGTCAGTTTCCGTGACCCGGCAGATTATATCGGCGCCGTAGTCATGCGCCTCCGCGGACCCGGCGAGCGCCAGCGTGGCGGCGAGGGCAAGCGGTTTCAACATTTTTCCCCTCGATCTACTCGGTTCCAAATAGCAACAATATATTGTTCAATTGGAGAAGCAATAAAGACAAACAAAAATGGTTGATTTATCCTTCGTTTTGCGTTTGTCGCCTGGTCCTCGCCTGTGGTCCCGGCGTTAAAATCCGCGGATCGCATGAAGCAAGGCCATGGAGAAGCTGACGCGGGTAGCACTCCGGAAAATAAGGGAGTCATAATCGGCGGCGCGTTTCACTGACACCTGACCCAGAATGTCCCTAAGCTAGCCAATCAAATCCCGGCCACGCGCGGAGTGTCCGCTGCGCGGCGGGTTGTCCTCAGAACAACGAACCGGCGCGTTCGAGATAAAGCACAAAAGGGCAGCTGGCCTCGGGGTTCGGTCAAATTCATTGAGTGGCGAACCGGGGCTGTCGCGTCGGTTATCGCTCTGCACCGGCTCGGCTAATTCCGTCGGTTGCGCGTCGGGATGACCCCGTGCCGTGAGTTCAACTCGCCTGGTTCTCTCAATGGTTAATCCGTGGTCAGGTCCAGAGAGAGGCAAGTCACGACATCGTGATGCCTGGCGCGTGTTGACTTGTCATAGTCGGATGCACACCCTTCCTCAACATATGTGTCAGTTGAGAATTTATCTTCCTACGTTATCTTGAATACTAAAAGCAAAATGACTGAGTGTTCTGTATGAAATGGGCCATTGGTGATAGTTTGACATCGAAGATTTTAGCGTCCGTTCACCGAACTGTACAATCCATTGCAGAAAAGAACGATGCAATTTCGGTGCTTTATTTCGCCAAAAGCCAAAGTCATTTGATCGATACAGCTAATATAGGGCAGGTTGCAGCCAAAGAGGTCACCCTGATCTACCTCTCTTTCACAAATGTTCGTGTATCAATTGCGCTGCCCGGGCGCGGCGTGTCGCTAGAAGGCGGCACATACAGCCGCGAGTGACTACCGACTCCCCTGCCGTGAGTGGGCCCCAAGACGGCTGTTAACCGCAACTCACGAGCGCGTGAAAGGCCCGGATTAAGAACGGGAAGCCCAGTCCTTGTACCGTTTGAGGTTCTCTTCGTTCGGCGGGTAGAGGCCCGGCAGCTTCGCTCCGTTCGAGACCTCATCCATGATCCAGGTCTCCATGCGCTCCTGCTCCGGAGCGACGCGAACCACGTCCTCGATGAGCGCGGCTGGGATCAGGACCGCGCCGTCGTCGTCAACGACGACAAGATCGTCGGGATAGACGGCGACGCCGCCGCAACCGATCGGCTCCTGCCAATTGACGAAGGTGAGACCGGCGACGGAGGGCGGAGCGGCTGCGCCCTGGCACCAGACGGAGAGGCCGGTCTTGAGAACGCCCGCCATGTCGCGCACGACCCCGTCGGTGACAAGGCCGGCCACGCCGCGCTGCTTGATCCTCGCGCAGAGGATGTCGCCGAAGATGCCGGCGTCCGTGACGCCCATCGCGTCGGCCACCGCGACGCAGCCTGGCGGCATCTCCTCAATCGCCGCTCTCGTCGAGCGCGGGGAGGACCACGAAGCAGGCGTCGCAAGATCCTCGCGCGCCGGGATGAAGCGCAAAGTGAATGCGCGCCCGACAATGCGCGGCTGCCCGGAACGAATCGGTCGCGTTCCGCGCATCCAGACCCGGCGCAATCCATGCTTGAGCAGGACCGTCGTGATTGTCGCGGTCGACACGGGTTTCAGGGCGTCGATGATGTCGCTGAGCTCACTCATACTTCCTCCGGGCGGACGCGTTCAGACGAGAGCAGGGCCGCCGCTGAGTACGCTAGAATACGACTCACGCTTCGGCCAGTGTATGTCAGGCCCGAACGCGAATCCTCCCGTGAGATCTGATCCATGTGCAACGCCTATCGCCTGGTGACGGATGCAGCCACGCTCTTCGAAGGCTTCTCTCAGACCCGAATCAAGATCCGCTTTTCGGAGGGCACGCCCAACATCGAGGCGCGAGAGGACATCAAGATCACCGATATCGGCGCCGATCGTTCGCGCGATCGACGGCGAGCCGGAGGCTGGCGACCTCGTCCAACGGCGCTGGAGCTGGCCCGGGCAGAACCGCAAGCCGGTCTACAATTTCCGTTCAGATGGCCGCGAATTTGCCTCGGGCCGGTGCCTCATTCCCGCCGACGGCTTCTACGAGTTCACCGATCCGGCGGACACGAAGAAGAAGCGGAAGGACAAGTGGCTGTTCACCAAGTCCGGCGAGCCGTGGTTTTGCGTCGCAGGCATCTGGCGGCCCGATGCCCAAGTCGGCGAGGCCTTCACGATGTTGACGATGCCGCCCGGCCCCGACATCGCGCCTTATCACGACCGGCAGATCGCCATAGTCGATCGCGCGGATTGGAGCGCCTGGCTGGATCACTCGATCTCAGCCAAGGCGATCCTGAAGCCGCTGCCCGCGGGCAGCCTTGCCGTCGAACAGGTGGGTTAGAAGTGTCGGTCACGCGCTTTCGCGTAGGCGCACATGAGCAAAAGAATGAGCCAGCCGGCGGCGCCGGCAAGTACGATCGTCACTGAAGTTTCCTCTTGGAATTCGGTTGCGTTGGGATCGGAAGGCGGATCCGTTCCGTTACATTCGCTCGGCGATTTTGAAGACGAGCCAGCCCAAACCGGCGAAACTCAAGCCCCAAAGAACCATGACCGCGATCATCGCCTCGACCCCTGCTTTTTACAGGATGATTACGACCTTACCGCACGAAAGCAAGTAACAAATTGTTAAAGGCAAATCGGCGGTTGAAGGTCATCGTCCTGTTCTCGTGGGTGGTTGTAGACCCCCGTCTGGCGGCGCGCCGTGATGCTGCTCACACTTCGTTAACCATAGCGGAAGCCAAGCAGCGGGCGGGCTCGGCGCTGCGCCGCGCGGGAACACGCGCTGGGCGATGCGGACGCGAGGGCAAATAATCCGCAGGAAGCTCCCGTCCTAACGGAAGATTAACCTTGAGGCCCTAATGCGTTGATACCCATGGGGTCCCATGCTATCCCACGCTGTCCCGCCATTCGACTGCGCTCCTGCGCCGTCGCCTAACGCCGCAGAGCAGCGGCTGGGGCGGGCTTGCTTGCGTGCCGAAGGGCTGTCTGGTGGATCGATTTCTTTCGAACTTCACCCACCGCTTCGACGCAAAGGGGCGGATCTCGATTCCGGCCTCGTTCCGTCAGGTGCTGGCGAAGGACGGCTTCGCCGGCGTCTACGCCTATCCATCGCTCGATGCGCCGGCGCTCGACTGCGGCGGCAACGCGCTGATCGCCGAAATCGATTCGCTTCTGCAGACCATGCCGCCTTATTCGCAATCTCGCGACGCCTTCGCGACGGCGCTTCTGGGCATGAGCGAGGTCCTGCGCCTGGACGCGGAGGGCCGGGTATTCTTCGAGGAACGGCTCAAGATCGCGATGGGACTCGGCTCCGAGGCGGTGTTCGTGGGGCAGGGACACAAGTTCCAGATCTGGGAGCCGACGCGCTTTCAGGTCCATCTCGATCAGGCGCGGGAGCGCGTCCGGCGCTTGCGCGCGGAGCGCGACGCGCAGGCGCCGCCCGGTGCGCCGGGATGAGCGCTGCGCCGGCGGCGCCCGGCCATGTTCCTGTTCTGCTCAAGGAGGCCATGGAGGCGCTCGATCCTCGCGCGGGCGGGCTCTATGTCGATGGCACGTTCGGCGCCGGCGGCTACACACGCGCGCTTCTTGACCGCGGCGCGCGCGTGATCGCGCTCGATCGCGACCCCTTGGCCATTCGCATCGGCGAAGAGCTCAAGGCTTCGTCCGGCGGGCGGCTTACGAGCTTGTGGAGGCGCGCTTCGGTGAACTCGACGAGGTCGTCAAACGGCTCGGCGTTGAGGCGGTGGACGGCGTCGTGCTCGATATCGGCGTTTCGTCGATGCAGCTCGACGAGGCGGCGCGCGGCTTCTCGCTGCGCTTCGACGCGCCTCTCGACATGCGCATGGGCGGAGCCGGCCGCTCGGCCGCCGAAATCTTACGCGACGAAGACGAGGCGACGATCGCCGACATTCTGTTTCATTACGGCGAGGAGCGGGCTTCGCGCCGGATCGCGCGCGCCATCGTCGCCGACCGCGAGACAAAGCCGTTCACCTCGACACTGGAGCTCGCCGGAATGATCGCGCGTGTCGCGCCGGCGCGGCGCGGCGAGCTCACCCATCCTGCGACGCGCGCCTTTCAGGCTCTGCGCATCGCGGTCAACGACGAGCTTGGCGAACTCGCGCGCGGACTCAGCGCCGCGGAGCGATTGCTCATGCCCGGCGGGCGCCTTGTGGTCGTGACGTTTCACTCGCTTGAGGACCGGATCGTCAAGCAGTTCTTCGCCAGCCGCTCAGGCCGCGGACGAGCCGCCTCGCGTCGCTTGCCAGGCGAACCGGTCGAGGCCGAGCCGACATTCGAGGTTCCGCGCGGCCAGCCGATCGAAGCGAGCGAGGCGGAGATAAGCGCAAATCCGCGCTCGCGCTCGGCGAAATTGCGGTTTGGCGTTCGCTTGAGCGCGCCGCCGCGGGGACGGGATGAGGCAATTGAGGCGTTGGCGCGACTGCCAGCGCGGAGGGGGAGATAGGTTCGATGTGGCGTATTCTGCACGCGTTCGCCATTGCCGCGCTGATCGGGTCGGCGGCTTACGTCTACGGCGTCAAGTACCGCACGATCTACGCCTCCGAGCAGCTGGTGAAGACGCGCCATCTCATCAACAAGGAGAAGGACGCGATCAATCTTCTGCGCGCCGAATATGCGCATCTCGCCCGGCCCGACCGTGTGCAGACGCTCGCCGACTCGAAGCTCGGTCTGCAGCCGCTGGCGTTGAGTCAGATTGCGACCGTCAACGAGTTGCCTGACGCCCAGCCCAAGACCGATTCGATCGGCCGCACGCTCGAATCGCTGGGATTCACCGCCGACAATTCGACCCCGGCCGTCACCGCCTCCGCCTCAACTCCGCAGGTGAGGTGAGACATGGCCGAGAACCCGACCGACTCGACACCGAAAGCAACGACCCGCGCGCGGCTGCGGTTCAATCCCCTGAATATGCTGGCTGACGCCGCGATCGCAGGGCTTCGTCGCTATCTGCCAAAGAATTTCGGCGTCGATTTGGAGGGCCCAGGCGCGCGACTCCCACAGCCGGCGGGCGCAAACAAAGCCAAGCTCAAGGCCTTCGCGCGCCAGCTTCTTTCGACCCGGCTCGACCGTTCGAGCGCGCGCGTGCGCACCATCGCGCTTGGACTGTTCGTCGCCTATGCCGGGATCGGCGTGAAGCTGCTCGTGCTTGGCCTCTCGCATGATCCGCCGCAGACGTTGAAGACCGCGGCCGATGACGCAGTCTCCGGCGCGAGGCCCGATTTATTGGACCGGAACGGCGAGATCCTCGCCACCGACGTCAAGACCATGTCGGTGTTCGCCGAGCCGAACCGCATCATCGACATGGACGAGGCGGTCGAGCTCATCACCGCCGTGCTTCCCGACGTCGACGCGAAGCAGCTGCGCGAGCGGCTGGCCTCGAAAAAGGGCTTCATCTGGGTCAAGCGGCAGATCACGCCGAAGGAGCAGGCGGAAATCTTTCACCTCGGCCTGCCGGGCGTCGGCTTTCTGCCGGAGAACAAGCGCGTCTATCCCAACGGCCCGATTGGCGCGCACGTGATCGGGTTTGTCGACAAGGACAACGTCGGCATCGCGGGCATGGAGAAATATCTCGACCAGCAGAGCCTGACCGATCCGCATGTCGCGGGCTTCACGGTCGATCCGGACAGTCTGAAGCCGGTCCGCCTCTCGCTCGATCTCAAGGCCACGCATGCGCTGCGCGACGAACTGGTCGAGGGGCTGGATCGCTTCCACGCCAAGGCGGCGGCGGGCATGGTCGTCGACGTCAACACCGGCGAAGTGATCGCGCTCGAATCCCTGCCCGACTTCGATCCCAACGACCCGGGCGACGTGCGCGATCCGACCAAGATCAACCGCATCAATGTCGGCGTCTACGAAATGGGCTCGACCTTCAAGGCGCTTTCGCTCGCCATGGCGCTCGAATCCGGCAAGGTCAATCTCGGCTCGCATGTGGACGCGCGCGACAGCCTGCGCTACGGGCGGTTCACGATTCACGATTTTCACGCCACCCATCGCGTGCTGACGGTGCCCGAAGTGTTCACCCATTCCTCGAACATCGGCGCCGCGCGGCTGGCGCTGATGGTCGGCGTTGAGGGCCATAAGGCCTTCTTGAGAAAGATGGGCCAGCTCGATCGGTTGCGCACCGAATTGCCGGAGAGCGCCGAGCCGCTGGTGCCCAAGCATTGGTCGCTTCTCAACACCATGACCATCGCCTTCGGCCAGGGCCTCAATGTCGCGCCCATTCAGGCGGTGATGGCGGTGTGCGCGCTGGCCAACGGCGGCGAGATGATGACGCCGACCTTTCTGCCGCGCAGCGAAGAGGACGCGGCGAAGGTCAGCCATCGCGTGATCAGCGAGCAGACCTCCGAGTCGATGCGCTATCTGATGCGCTCCAACGCGACGCATGGGTCCGCAAGTTTCGCCAACATTCCCGGCTACTACGTCGGCGGCAAGACGGGAACCGCCGACAAGATCATCCACGGCCATTATTCGCAGAACAAGGTCTTCACCACCTTCATGGCGATCACGCCGGCCGACAAGCCGAAGTACCTTTATCTGACAATCTACGACGATCCGCAGGCCGCGCCGGAGGATCACGGATATCCATACCGCCGCCTACAACGCCGGACGAGTCGCGGGCGCGCTGATCCGCCGGGTCGAACCGCTCGAGGGCGTGCCGCCGATGAAGGAGGCGCCAACGCAGCCATTCCCCATCATCGCCCGACTGGGGTATGGAGCCGACGCCGACAAGACCGGCAAGGAGTGAGCTCGAGGGCGATGAGACGGCTTGGCGACATCCTCGAGCTCAAGGACGCCGATCGCGCGCTCGCGTCGCGCGCGATTGCGGGCTTGCGTTCGACAGCCGAAAGACGGCGCCGGGCGATGTCTTCTTCGCGCTGGCCGGGGCGAAGGACGACGGCCTCAAGCATGTGGGCGAAGCGGTGGCGAAGGGCGCAGCCGCAATTGTCGCCGAGCGTTGGGCGGAAACCCCCAACGCCGCCTTCGTCAAGGTCGCCGACGCCCGCGCCGCGCTCGCTCACGCCGCCGCGCGCTTCTATCCGCGCCAGCCCGAAACGATCGTCGCGGTCACCGGCACCAGCGGAAAGACTTCGGTCGCCGCCTTCGTGCGCCAGATCTGGCAGGCGCTGGGGCGCGAGGCCGCTTCGATCGGGACGATCGGCGTCGTGTCGCGCCCGCTGACCGTTTACGGATCGCTGACGACGCCGGACCCGATCGCGCTGCATGAGCTTCTCGACCGGCTTGCCTCGAACGGCGTCACGAATCTTGCGATCGAGGCCTCCTCGCATGGTCTCGACCAGAAGCGGCTTGACGGCGTGCGGCTCGCCGCCGCCGCGTTCACCAACCTGACGCGCGACCACATGGACTATCATGCGACGGTCGAGGATTATCTGGCGGCCAAGCTCAGGCTGTTCCAGGATCTTCTGCCTGATGGCGCGCCGGCGGTCATCGACGCTGACAGCGCCATCGCGCCGCGCGTGATCGCGGCGGCGCAGGCGCGCGGGCTCAAGGTCGTCACTGTCGGCGTGAAGGGCGAGACGATCCGCCTCGACTCAGCTGCGCGCGACGGATTGTCTTCGGCGCTCGATCTTCAGTTCGGCGGACGAAGCTTTGCGCGTGAACTTTCCGCTGGCCGGCGACTTTCAGATCTCGAACGCGCTGGTCGCCGCCGGCCTTTGCATCGCCACGGGCAGCGAGGCGGACGCGGTCTTCAAAGCGCTGCAAACGTTGGAAGGCGCGCCGGGACGCCTCGAGCGCATTGGCGATGTCCGCGGCGCGACGGTCTTTGTCGACTACGCGCATAAGCCCGACGCGCTCGAGAAGGCGATCGCGCGCGCTGCGGCCGTTCGTGCGCGGGCGTCTCGTCGTGGTGTTCGGTTGCGGCGGCGACCGCGATCCGGGCAAGCGGCCGATCATGGGCGAGATCGCCGCGCGCTCAGCCGACGTGACGATCGTGACCGACGACAACCCGCGCTCCGAAAATCCCGCGGCGATCCGCAGCGCAGATCCTCGGCGCCGCGCCTTCGGCGATCGAGATCGGCGACCGGGCGGCGGCCATTCGCGCGGGCGTCGCGATGCTTCGCGACGGCGATGCGCTTCTGATCGCCGGCAAGGGTCACGAAACCGGGCAGATCGTCGGCGACAAGACGCTGCCGTTCTCCGACGCCGATGAGGCGCGCGCGGCGCTCAAGGAGGCGGCATGACTGCGCTGTGGACCCAGGCCGAACTGAGCGCGGCGCTCGGCGCTCGCGCCGAGCGCGCCGCTGAGCGCGACTGTCAATGGCGTCTCGATCGACAGCCGGACGCTCGAGGCGGGCGATCTTTTCTTCGCCATCAAGGGCGACGCGCATGACGGTCACGATCATGTCGCGCGCGCTTTCGAAGCCGGCGCCGCGGCGGCTGTCGTGTCGCGCGAGCGCGCGCGGAAGCTCGCGGCTCTCGGCCCTGTCTTCGCGGTCGACGACACGCTGCAAGGCGATGGAGCGGCTGGGCGTCGCCGCTCGCGCGCGTTCGAAAGCGAAGATCGTCGCGGTGACCGGTTCGGTCGGCAAGACGACGGCCAAGGAGATGCTGCGGGCGATGCTCACGGCCTGCGGCCCAACGCACGCTTCGGCCGCTTCCTACAACAATCACTGGGGCGTGCCGCTGACGCTCGCGCGAATGCCGGCGGATGCGCGCTTCGGCGTGTTCGAGATGGGCATGAACCACGCGGGCGAAATCGCGCCGCTCACCCGCATGGCGCGGCCGCATGTCGCCCTCGTGACGACGATCGCCCCCGTCCACATCGAGCATCTCGGCTCGATCGAAGCGATCGCCGACGCGAAGGCGGAGATCTTCCTCGGCCTCGAGCCTCACGGAACTGCGGTCTTGAATCGCGACGCGCCGCAATTCGAGCGGCTGAAGACAGCGGCCGCAGCGCGCGGCGCGAGGGTTTGGAGCTTTGGCCGCGGCGCCGATTGCGACGCCCAACTCCTCGAAGTCGAGGCGACCGACGGCGGCTCGCGGGTGAGGGCGCGCGTTCTCGGCCACGAATTGGCGTTCGAACTCGGCGCGCCAGGGGTTCATATGGCGCAGAACGCGCTTGGCGCGCTCTTGGCGGTGGAAGCGCTTGGCGCTGACCTTGACGCCTGCGCCGCCGCGCTTCGCCGCTTCTCGCCGCAGAAGGGCAGGGGCGAGCGCTTCTCAGTGCCGACGCCGGATGGTCCGGCGACCATCATCGACGAAAGCTACAACGCCAATCCCGCTTCGATGCGGGCGGCGCTGGCGCTGCTCGCCGCGGCCAAGCCCGGACCGAAAGGGCGCCGCATCGCGGTCATCGGCGACATGCTCGAGCTTGGGCCGAAAGCGGCGGCGATGCATGCCGAACTCGCAGCCGATCTTAGCGCCAACAAGGTGGATCTCTTGTTCGGCGCGGGCCCGCTCACGCGCGCGCTCTACGAGGCGGCGCCAGCGTCGATGCGGGCCGCTTGGACCGAGCGCTCGAGCGAGTTGACGGACGAAGTCGCCCGGACCTTACGAGGCGGCGACATCGCGATGATCAAAGGCTCGAACGGCAGTCGGATGGGCCCGCTCGTCTCAGCTTTGCGCGATCGCTTCGCTCATGAGCGCGGGAGGCTAGGACATGCTGACCTGGCTCGCGGAGCTTCCAGGCGCCTTCCACCTGTTCCGATATCTCACGTTCCGCACGCTGGGCGCCGCGGCCACCGGGCTTTTTCTCGTCTTCTTCTTCGGTCCGACGATCATCTCCGCGTTGCGTCTGAAACAGGGCAAGGGGCAGCCGATCCGCGCCGATGGACCGGCGTCGCATCTTCTCAGCAAGAAGGGCACGCCGACCATGGGCGGCCTCATGATCCTGTTCGGGCTCTTTGTCTCGGCCTTGCTGTGGGCCAATCTCGAAAGCCCGTATGTGTGGATCGTTCTGTTCGTCACCGCGGGCTTCGCCGTGATCGGCTTCTACGACGACTATCTGAAAGTGACGAAGCAGTCGGAGCGCGGCTTCTCGGGTCGCGCGCGCCTGTTCGGCGAATATGTCATCGCCGCGCTCGCCTGCTATGCGCTGATGCGCGTCGGCGCCAATGGCGCGACCGGACTCGCGGTGCCGTTCGTGAGCGGCTTCGTGTTCGATTTCGGCTGGGCGTTCCTGCTGTTCGGCCCGTTCGTCATTGTCGCTTTCGGCAATGCGGTCAACCTGACCGACGGGCTCGACGGGCTCGCGATCGTGCCGGTGATGATCGCCGCCGCGACGCTCGGGCTCATCGCCTATATCGCCGGCAACTATGTCTACTCGCACTACCTTCTGATCAATCATGTGCCTTTTGCCGGCGATCTCATGGTGGTCAGCGGCGCGTTGATCGGCGCGGGGGTCGGCTTCCTGTGGTTCAACGCGCCCCCAGCCCAGATCTTCATGGGCGACACGGGGTCGCTGGCGCTCGGCGGACTGCTCGGCACGACCGCTGTCGCGATCAAGCACGAGGTCGTGCTGGCCGTGATCGGCGGGCTGTTCGTGATGGAGGCGGCGTCGGTCGTCGTGCAGGTGGTCTCGTTCAAGCTCACCGGCAGGCGGGTGTTCCGCATGGCGCCCATTCATCATCATTTCGAGCAGCTCGGCTGGTCGGAGCCGCAGATCGTCATGCGCTTCTGGATCATCGCCTTCGTGCTCGCGATGGTCGGCCTCGCCTCGCTGAAACTGAGGTGACGATGACGCCGGTCGAGACCCTGCGCGGGCAGAGCGTCGCTCTCTTCGGCCTTGGCGGCTCGGGGCTGTCGACGGCGCGTGCGCTTGTCGCCGGCGGCGCCGAGGTGGCCGCCTGGGACGACAGCCCGGCCGCTCGGGAGCGCGCCGAAGCCGCGGGCATCGCGCTGGTCGATCTCGCTCAAGCCGACTGGCGCGATTTTCGGGTGTTCGTGCTCGCGCCCGGCGTGCCGCTGACCCATCCGAAGCCGCATTGGACCGTGAACCTCGCGGACGAGGCGGGGGTTCCAATCATCGGCGACATCGAGCTCTTTGTCCGCGAGCGCGGCGTCAGGGCGCCGGACGCGCCGTTTGTCGCGATCACCGGCACCAATGGCAAATCGACGACCACGGCGCTGATCGCCCATGTGCTCAAGGAGGCCGGGCGCGAAGTCGCGATGGGCGGCAACATCGGCGTGCCGGTCCTCGATCTGCCGCCGCCCGCCGCCGGACGCACGCATGTCGTCGAATGTTCGTCCTATCAGATCGATCTTGCGCCCTCGCTTAGCCCCAGCGTCGGCCTCCTGATCAACATCACGCCCGACCATCTCGACCGGCATGGCGATCTCGCGCGCTACGCCGCGATCAAGGAGCGGCTGGTCGCGCAGGCCGAGATCGCGCTGGTCGGCGTCGACGATGAGCCCTGCCGGGACATCTATGCGCGGTTGAAGGCGCGCGCCGGCGCGCCGCGCGCCCTTGCTGTCTCGGGCGTGGAGTCGCCGCTCGCCGATGTTTGGGTCAGCGAGCATCGCGTGATGGCGCGAGGAGAAGCCGCGCCTGCGGCCGATCTTGCGCGGCGCCGGGCGCTTCGCGGCGCTCACAACGGCCAGAACGCGGCGTTCGCCTACGCCGCCGCGAGGGCGCTCGGCGTCGAGCGCGATCGCATCGCGCGCGCGTTCGAGACGTTTCCCGGCCTTGCGCATCGCATGGAAGAGGTCGGCCGGCTTGGCCGGGTGCTGTTCATCAACGATTCGAAAGCGACCAACGCCGACGCCGCCGAGAAGGCGCTGCTGTCGTTCCACGATATTCATTGGATTCTCGGCGGCAGGCCGAAGGCGGGCGGCGTCGAGCCGCTGCGGCCGCTTTTTCCGCGCGTCGCCAAGGCCTATCTGATCGGCGAGGCGAGCGATGAATTCGCGCGCACGCTCGCCGGCGCTGTTCCCTTCGAGCGCTACGGGACCTTGGACGCGGCCGTTGAGGCGGCGGCGGAGGATGCGGCGCAGTCGCAGGCGCGCGAGCCCGTCGTGCTGCTTTCGCCGGCCTGCGCGTCGTTCGATCAGTTCGCGAATTTCGAGGCGCGCGGCGACGCTTTTCGGGCGCACGTCGCCAAATGGCTTGAGCAGCGCGCGGCGGCGCGGAACGCGCGCGCAAACGGGGAGATAGAGCGCATGGTTTCGAGAGTGGAACGCGGCCCCGTCGCCGATTGGATGCGCACCGCCGACCGGTGGCTGATCGGGTCGTTCGTCGCGCTGATGGTGATCGGCCTCGTGATGGCGCTGGCGGCAAGTCCGGCGGTCGCGGAGCGGCTCAATCTCTCGACCTTCCACTTCGTCAACCGCCAGGCCTTGATGCTGCTCCCGACGGCGGCGCTGATGATCGCAACCTCGTTTCTCTCGCCGCGGCATGTGCGGCGCGCGGCGTTGCTGACGTTCGCCGTGTCGTTCGCGCTCATCATTCTCGCGCTCATGTTCGGCGCGGAGGTCAAAGGGGCGAGGCGCTGGATCTTCGGCCTGCAACCCTCGGAGTTCATCAAGCCGGCGTTCGTCGTTCTCGCCGCCTGGGCTTTCACCGAAGGCGGGCGGACCGGGCCGACTGCGATTCCGGCGAAGCTTCTGTCCTTCCTGCTGCTGCCGATCGCCATCGTGCCGCTCATCCTCGAGCCGGACTTCGGTCAGACGATGCTGGTCGCGGTCGTCTGGACGGCGCTCTTCTTCCTGGCCGGTCTGCATTGGTTCTGGGTGGTCGCCGTCGGCGGCATGGGCATGGCCGGCGGCTTCGCCGTTTTCAAACTGTCGCCGCACGTGCACGAGCGCGTTCTGCGCTTTCTCGATCCGGACTCGACCGGCGGCATGGTCGACACGTTTCAGGTCGACACCGCGTTGCAGAGCATTCTCTCCGGCGGCTGGCTTGGGCGGGGCCCGGGCGAGGGTGTCTACAAGCGAATCCTGCCCGACGCGCACACCGACTTCGTCTTCGCCGTGACCGGCGAAGAATTCGGCATGATCGCCTGCATGGCGCTGATCGCCTTCTTCGCCTTCATCGTCCTGCGCGCGCTGACGCTCGCCGCGCGCAACCCGGACCCGTTCTGCCGCCTCGCGGCCGCTGGGCTGACCGTCATGTTCGGCGTGCAGAGCTGGATCAACATGGCGGTCAATCTGCGCGCCATGCCGGCCAAGGGCATGACCTTGCCGTTCATCTCCTACGGCGGCTCGTCTCTGCTCGCGCTCGGCCTCGGCATGGGCTTCCTCATCGCGATGACGCGCAAACGACCGGCCGCCGATCTCGACCATCCCGCGGCGACGGAGGGATGAGTTCGGCGCGCTCGATTCTGCTCGCGGCGGGCGGCACGGGCGGACATCTCTTTCCCGCGGCGGCGCTGGCTTCCGCCCTTGCCAAGCGGGGCGCCGAAGTGGAGCTCGCGACCGACAGCCGGGCGCTCAAATTCGGCGGCGATTTTCCCGCCCGCGCGATTCACGCCTTCCCCTCGGCGACAACGACGGAGGCCGGCGCGCTCGCCAAGGCGCGCGCTTCGCTCACTCTAGGCGCAGGCCTCGCGGCCGCCGCCGTCAAGCTCAGTCGCATCAAGCCGCGCGTCGTCGTTGGCTTTGGCGGATATCCGACCGTGCCGCCGCTTCTCGCCGCCTGGCTCCTCAGGATTCCGACCGTCCTGCATGAGCAGAATGCGGTGATGGGACGCGCCAATCGTTTCTTGAGCCCGCGCGTCAACGCGATCGCTTGCGGCTTTCCAGGCCTGAAGGGCGTCGATCCAGGCCAAGACCCGCGTGACCGGCAATCCAGTTCGCCCGTCGGTCATCGCCGCCGCCGCGATTCCCTATCCCGAACCTATCGGGCAGCGCCTGAACCTTCTGGTGACCGGCGGCTCGCAGGGGGCCCGCGTCATGTCCGATGTCGTGCCTGCGGCGCTCGCGCTTCTGAACCCGGACGAGCGGCAACGGATCCGCCTCACCCAGCAGGCGCGCGGCGAGGATAGCGCGCGCGTTGCGGCGGCGTGCGCGCGAATGAACTTTCCGGTCGAGATCGCGGAATTTTTCCCGGACTTGCCGGCGCGGATCGCCGCCGCCCATCTCATCATCGGCCGCGCCGGCGCTTCGACCGTCTCGGAGCTCGCGGTCATCGGGCGCGCGTCTGTCCTCGTGCCGTTCCCGCACGCGCTCGATCAGGATCAGGCGGCGAATGCAGCGGCGCTCGCCAAGGTCGGCGGCGCGACGGTCGTGCCGCAGACCGAGTTCACGCCCGAGCGATTGGCCGCAATCTTACGCGACGCGCTCGCCGCGCCGGCCAATCTCCAGGCGGCGGCGACGGCTGCGAAATCGATCGGCGTCGCCGGACGCCGCAGAGCGGCTCGCCGACCTGGTGCTTGAGATCGCGCGGCCGGCGTAGCCTGCGAGCCGCGCTGAGCGTCGCAAGGTCAGGTTGGGTTAGTCCATCACCGCATGGGCCGCCGCCTCTTCGCGCGAAACGGGCGCCGCAGACTTTGTCGAGCGGATGAGCGCAAGCAGCGGGAAGGCGCAGAGCGCGACGAAGGTCATGAACAGGAAGCTGTTGGAATAGGCCATGATCGCCGCTTGCTGGGTGATCATCCCTTCGAGCATCGCCATGCTCGGGAGGCCGTGGCCCCAGACCATCGAAGCGTTCGGCAGTCTCAGCGCGTCGTTGAACGGCGTCGCGTGCTCGACGAGCTGGCTGTGGAACATGGTCGTCATGCTGGTCAGGCGCGCGATGACCACCGAGATGCCGACCGACGAGCCGATGTTGCGGATGAGCGTCCAGAGCGCGGCGCCCTCCGTGCGCAATTCGCCCGGCAGGCTTGCGAAGGCGATCGTGTTGAGAGGCACGAAGATGAAGCCGAGGCCCAACCCTTGGGCGACCGAATTGATCACGATCGTCCTGGCTGAAACGTCGAGGTTCCAACCGACCATGAGGTAGAGCGACACAGAAGAGAGCACGAGGCCGATGAGGATCATGATCCGAGTTATCGATCCTGCCGCTCAGCCTGCCGACCACGAACATCCCCACGAATGTGCCGATGCCGCGCGTGCCGAGCAGAACGCCGCTCGAGAACACCGGGTAATTGAGCAGGTTCTGAATGAACGGCGTCACCAGCGCCATGCTCGCAAGCAGCATGATGCCGACCAGGAACATGAAGACGAGCGCGATCGAGAAATTCCAGTCCTTGAAGATGCGCACGCTGATGAACGGCCGCGCGGACGTCAGGCAGTCGGCGAGGAAGAAGTAGAAGCCGATGATCGCGAGGATCATCTCAATCCAGATTTCAGGCGATTCGAACCAGCCGAGCTGCTCGCCGCGGTCGAGCATCATCTGCAACGAGCCGATGCCGAGCGACAGGCTCAAGAAGCCGAACCAGGAGAACGGCACGTCGCGCCGCGTCGGCGTCTCGCTCATGAAGACCCAAAGGCCGGCGGTGGTGAGGATGCCGAACGGCAGATTGACGAAGAACACCCAGCGCCACGAATACGAGTTGGTGAGCCAGCCGCCGAGCGTCGGGCCCATGATCGGGCCGAGCATGACGCCCATGCCCCAGATCGCCATCGCCGAGCCGCGCTTGGCGGGCGGGAAAATGTCGAGCATCACCGCCTGGCTCAACGGCACGAGCGCCGCGCCGAACACGCCCTGCAACAGCCGGTAGGCGACCATCTGCTCGATCGACAGCGCAACGCCGCACAGCATCGACGCGACCGTGAACCCGGCCGTGCAGACGATGAAGAGCTTCTTGCGGCCGAAGCGCGTCGCCATCCAGCCGAGCGGCGAGGTCATGATCGCGGCGGCGACGATGTAGGACGTCAGCACCCAGTTGATCTGATCCTGCGTCGTCGCCAGCGAACCCTGCATGTAGGGCAGGGCGACGTTGGCGATCGTGGTGTCGAGCGCCTGCATGATGGTCGCCATCATGATGCAGACGGTCAGCAGCCACTTGAGCGTCGGCGAGATCGTCTCGTAGAGCGGCGGAGCGGGCGCTTGGGCGTTCATCGGATGACGGCTGTCCGCGCTCCCATGAGGGTGTCGACATAGCCGACCACCCACTGCTTGAGCCCTTCAAGCGTGCCCGCGAGCGTGCGCACCCGTCCCGTGTCGACGGTCAGATACGTGCTCATGCCCGGCCCGCAGGCCCGTCGTGTCCTCCTTCGGATCGAAGCAGAAGCGGAGCGGCACGCGCTGGACGACCTTGACCCAGTTGCCGCTCGCGTTCTGCGGCGGCAGGATCGCGAACTGAGCGCCGGTGCCGGGCGCGATCGAGCAGATCGTCCCTTTCCATTCCTTGTCCGGAAACGTGTCGACGCTGACCGTGGCAGGCAGGCCGACATGGACATAGGTCAAGTCCGATTCCTTCGGATTGGCGTCGACCCAGAGGCCAGTATTCGCGACGACCGCGAAAATCGGCTGTCCAGCCGCCGACACGCGCCCGAGCTCGATCTCCGGCACCTGCGTCGCAACGCCGTCGATCGGCGCAAGCACCTTGGTGTTGCGCAGGTTGCGCTCCGCGTCGTCGACCGCGGCTTTCGCCTGCATATAGTCGGGGAACTGGTCGATGGTCGTATTCGGGCCGCCGCTCAGCTTCACCTTGACCGTCGCCTGCTGCCATTTGACGAATTCGAGGATCTGCTTGGCCTGAATGAGATTGGCCATCGACGTGTCGCGGTCGGCGGTCGTGCCTGAGCGCGAAATGGCGAGTTCATTCTTGCGGTCGAAGTCGGCCTGACGGACCTTCACCGCATCCTCGCCCATCTTGATCTGGTCGACGTTGCTGGAATAGGCGGATCCGAGATTGGCGAATTCGACCTTGGCCGCTTCCAGCTTGCCCTTCGCGAGGGCGAGGGCGATGTCATAGGGCTTGGAATCGATGTCGAAGAGCGGATCGCCGACCTTGACCTTCTGCCCCTCGACAACATGCACGGCGGCGATCGAGCCGGTGACTTGCGGCGCGATGAGCGACTTGTTCGCGCCGACATAGGCGTTGTCGGTCGAGACATAGCGGCCGCTGCTCAGCCACCAGCTGAAACCGAGCGCCAGCGCGACGAGCGGAATGACGACGAGCATGACGAACCGGCTGATACGGCGCTTCGGCTTGACGACGATTGGCGTCTGCGCGGCGGGTGGCGCTCCGGGCGCCTGCGGCGCTTGCGGGCTCGGCGCCGGCGTTCGCGCCGGCGTGAACTGAATTGGCTGTGAGGGCTGCTGCCCCGATGGCGTTTGCGGCGCGGATTCGCGCGCAGCCGACTGCGGGGCGGCTCCCTTCGACGGCGTGAAAGGCAGCGGCTGCGCCGGTTGAGACGCGGCGGGCGGATCGTTCTCCTGCGCCGGATCGCGCGCGGACGATGGCTTGGGTTGGGTCACTTGGATTCGGCTCCAGCAATCAATTCGTTCTTGATATTGGCTTTCATGGTCATGAGGCCGTCGTGCATGGCGCGCGTGGTCGATTTGTCGACACCCGCCAGCGCACGGCCCATCAAGTCCTCGGCGAGCGCCCCCAAATCCCTCAAAGCCGGCGCGGCCTTTTCAGTGAGATAGAGACGGTTGGCGCGGCGGTCGGTCGCATCGTCGCGACGCTCGACGAGGCCGGCGGCGGTCAGTTTGTCGATCAGCCGCCCGAGTGTGATCGGCGCGAGGTCGAGCGCCTCGGCCAGTTCGTTCTGCTTCGCGCCCTCGCAGCGCTGCAGGCGCGAGAGCACCGCCCATTGCGCGCGGGTCGTGCCGAGTTCGCGGGCGCGCTGGTCGGAATAGGTCCTGAGCAGGCGAGCGACGTCATGGAGTGCGAAACCCAGCTCGCGGGCGGGGGATACGGTCCATTTGTGAGCAAGAGATAACATAAGCATGCTTATAATATAGTGAGCAGGCTTATTCAAGAGTGCAGTGCAAAAAAACACCTGCGCTACCTGCCGCGGATGGAGTTCGCCTCAGATAAGGGCACAGAACTCCTGTGGAATTGTTGACGGACGTTAGCCAAGCCTTGGAGGTCTCAAGACGACGCTGGAGCGAGCCGTTTCCTGCGCGTCCGCGCACGAGCGGAAAGAGCGGAGGTCGTTACAAGCCATTGCAGAAAATCAGAAATCAGATTAAGCTGCGCTCCATGAACAATCTCGGCGCGCCAAAACGGCAGGTGTCCTCTTGCCGAGCTTCGAACTCCGGGGAAAAAGCGGCGAAGAAAAATTTTCGCGATTTATCCCGCGTAACCCATTGATAAGTCTCGATTCGGACGAGAGAATCCAAGGAAATCCAAGGAAATCCAACACGTCTTAGCGGGGGTTCTCGCAGCCGAAACCGCGCGAGGACCAAGAAAATCCAAACTAGGCCGATCGGCTCCAAGGCGACGGGCCTACGCCGAGAAGGCGCCGGCGCCCCTCAGCTTCCGCGATAGGTCGAATAGCTCCACGGCGAGACGAGCAGGGGCACGTGATAGTGCGCCTGGGGATCGGCGACGCCGAAGCGGATCGGAATGATGTCGAGGAACGGCGGGTCGGCGAGTTCCGCACGCCGGCGGCGGAAATAGTCCCCGGCATGGAAGATGAGCTCGAACTGGCCGGCGCGCGCCTGGTCGGCGCTCATCAGCGGCTTGTCGGTGCGGCCGTCGGCATTGGTCACGACATCGGCGATGAGCTTGCGGTCTGATCCGCCCGCCAACTCGTAAAGCTCCACTCGGACGCCGTCCGCCGGCCGGCCGCGGCTCACGTCGAGGACATGGGTCGTAAGGCCAGCCAAATTCTGCTCCCTCAGCGCTTCAAACGCCCGCTAGCGGAGCGCGCCATCGCTATTCTATCGCGACGGACGAACGTCGGCCAATGCGCTCTCTTCATGCAGGATTGACATGGCTGCAACGCCATCCGTCGCAATTGCCAATTGCACGGACGCATGAGAAGACTGCGCCAGCTCGCTTACGACTTTTGTATAAGTGATAGGGAGGTCGGCCCGATGGACGACAGGGTCAAGGACCAATCCGACGAAACCGGCGAATGGCTCGACGCGCTCGATTCCGTCGAAGCCTTCGAGGGAATCGCCAAGGTCGACGACATTCTGGATGCGGTTGTCACCTCCGCCCGTCGCAAGGGCGCGAAGCTGCCGTTCGCCGCCAACACCGCCTACGTCAACACGATTTCGCCCGAAGACCGAGCCGCCCCATCCAGGCGACCGCGAGCTCGAGCAACACATCCGCCGCTACGTCCGCTGGAACGCCGCGGCGATGGTCGTCAAGGCGAACAAGGAATCCTCCGAGCTTGGCGGCCACATTGCGAGCTTCCAGTCGGCGGCGACCCTTTACGACACCGGGTTCATGCATTTCTGGCATGCCTCCAACGAAGCGCATGGCGGCGACCTGATCTATTTCCAGGGCCATAGCTCGCCCGGCATTTACGCCCGCGCCTATCTCGAGGGCCGTCTCAGCGACGATCAGCTGGTGAACTTCCGCCAGGAGGTCGGCGGCAAGGGTCTGGCCTCCTATCCCCATCCCTGGCTGATGCCGGACTTCTGGCAGTTCCCGACCGTCTCGATGGGTCTCGGCCCCTTGATGGCGATCTATCAGGCCCGGTTTCTGCGCTATCTGCACGGGCGAGGGCTCGCCGACACCGCGCCGCGCAAGGTCTGGGTGTTCTGCGGCGACGGCGAGATGGACGAGCCGGAATCGCTCGGCGCGATCTCGCTTGCCGGCCGCGAGAAGCTCGACAACCTCATCTTCGTCATCAATTGCAACCTCCAGCGGCTCGACGGGCCGGTGCGCGGCAACGGCAAGATCGTGCAGGAACTGGAAGCCGACTTCCGTGGCGCGGGCTGGAACGTCATCAAGTGCCTATGGGGTTCCGGCTGGGACGCGCTGCTCGCCAAGGATAATGAGGGCAAGCTGCGCCAGCTCATGGTCGAATGCGTCGACGGCGAATACCAGGACTTCAAGTCGAAGGACGGCGCCTATATCCGCAAGAACTTCTTCGGCCGCTATCCCGAGACGGCGGCGATGGTCGAGGACTGGACCGACGCCGAGATCTGGGCGCTGACCCGAGGCGGGCACGATCCGGTCAAGGTCTACGCCGCCTACAAGGCGGCGGTCGATCACAAGGGCCAGCCGACCGTCATCCTCGCCAAAACCGTCAAAGGCTATGGCATGGGCTCGGCCGGCGAAGGGCAGATGATCGCGCATCAGGCCAAGAAGCTCGGCCACGAGGCGCTCAAATCCTTCCGCGACCGGTTCCAAATCCCGGTCTCGGACACCGATCTCGACACCGTTCCCTTCCTGCGCTTCCCCGAGGGCAGCAAGGAAATGAAGTATCTGCGCGAGCGCCGCGCGGCGCTTGGCGGCTATCTGCCGTCGCGCCGGCGCAAGAGCGAATCGCTCGTCGTCCCTCCGCTTTCCACTTTCGATGCGCTCCTGAAAGCGACGGCAGAGGGCCGCGAAATCTCGACCACAATGGCCTTCGTCCGGATTCTGACCGCGCTCCTGCGCGACAAGAATCTGGGCTCCCACGTGGTTCCGATCGTCCCCGACGAGAGCCGCACCTTCGGCATGGAGGGCCTGTTCCGGCAGGTCGGGATTTTCAGCCAGGTCGGCCAGCTCTATCGGCCCCAGGACGCCGATCAGCTCATGTATTACCGCGAGGATCCGAAAGGCCAGATCCTTCAGGAGGGCATCAACGAGCCGGGCGCGATGGCCTCGTTCATCGCCGCGGGCACATCCTATTCGACCTCCAATGTGCCGATGATCCCCTTCTACATCTACTATTCGATGTTCGGCTTCCAGCGCGTCGGCGATCTCGCCTGGGCGGCGGGCGACATGCGGACGCGCGGCTTCCTGATCGGAGGCACCTCCGGCCGCACGACCCTCAATGGCGAAGGCCTGCAGCACGAGGACGGCCACAGCCATATTCTGGCGTCGACCATCCCGAATTGCGTAACCTACGATCCGACTTACGCCTACGAAGTGGCGGTGATCGTCCACGCGGGCCTGAACCGCATGCTCGTCGATCAGGACGATGTCTTTTATTACATCACGACCCTGAACGAGAATTACCCCCATCCGGCCATGCCGGAAGGGGCGGAGGAGGGCATCCTCAAGGGCGCCTACAAGCTGCGGGAGGTCAAAGCCGATCAGCCGGGCCTCCACGTGCGCCTCCTGGGCGCTGGCGCGATCCTGCGCGAGGTCGAGGCGGCGGCCGAGATGCTCGCAAACGAGCACGGCGTCAGCAGCGAGATCTGGAGCGTCACCAGCTTCACCGAGCTGCGCCGCGAGGGCCTCGATGTCGAGCGCTGGAATCTGCTGCATCCTGAAGCCGACGCGAAGGTCCCGTTCATCACCCAGGCTCTGTCGAGCGGGAAGGGGCCGGTCATTGCGTCGACGGACTACATAAAGGCGCTGCCGGACGGAATTCGGCCCTATGTGCCGGCGCGCTACAAGACGCTGGGGACGGACGGCTTCGGACGCTCCGACTATCGCCGTCGTCTGCGCTCGTTCTTTGAGGTCGACCGCTATCACGTCGCGGTCGCCAGTTTGAAGGCGCTGGCGGAAGAGCAATTGCTGCCCAACCGGCGCGTGGCCGAGGCGATCGCCAAATACGGCATCGATCCGGACGGGCCGAATCCGGCGCGAAGCTGAAGTCGACCCCTTAAACTAACTGTCCGCTGAGGAGAGAGCGCCGGTGGCGAAAGTCGACGTGAAGGTTCCCGATATCGGCGACTTCAATGACGTGCCGGTCATCGAGGTGCTGGTGAAGCCCGGCGACGTCGTCAAGGCGGAGCAGTCGCTGGTCTCGCTCGAGTCCGACAAGGCGACGATGGACGTGCCCTCGCCGGTGGCGGGCACGGTCGCGGAGGTTGTGGCCAAGGTCGGCGACAAAGTGTCGATGGGGACGCTGATCGCGCGCATCGAATCCGGCGAGGGCGGAAAGGCCGAAGCCGCTCCCGCCAAGGCCGCCGCGCCAGCGGCCGCCGCTCCGGAGAAGACCAAAGCCGCACCCGCAAAGGCGGCCGCTGCGTCCGCCCCGAAGGCCGCATCGCCGGCGCCCGCGAAGGCCGCGACGATCGACATCACAATCCCCGACATCGGCGACTTCAAGGACGTGCCGGTCATCGAGATTCTCGTGAAGGTCGGCGACACGGTCGAGGCGGAGCAGCCGATCGTGACGCTCGAATCCGACAAGGCGAGCATGGACGTGCCGTCGCCGGCGGCCGGCAAGATCACGGAGATTGTCGTCAAGGTCGGCGACAAGGTGTCGATGGGCTCGGTGGTCGGGAAGCTCGAGTCCAGCGGACAAGCTGCGCAGGCTTCGTCGGATCAGGACGACGAGGCGGATGCGAAGGAAGAAGAGGACGCCGCCGAAGCGCCTGACACTTCGCCCGTTGCGCCAAGCGATCTGCCGCCCCGGCCGCCGAAGGCAGGGTCGGGCCCCGCGCTCCCCGATTTCTCCGGCGTTTTCGCTGGCCCCGCGGTTCGGCGGCTGGCGCGCGAGCTTGGCCTCGATCTCAATCAGTTGAAGGGGACGGGCGAGAAAGGCCGCATCACCCGCGAGGACGTGAAGGCGTCGCTCGCCAGGGGGACGGCCACGCCTGCAGCAGGCGGCGGCGCGCTGCCCGCGGTTCCGCAGGTCGACTTCGCCAAATTCGGTCCGATCGAGACCGTCCCGCTCTCGCGCATCAAGAAGATCTCCGGCCCGCGGCTGCATGCCTCCTGGGTCAACATTCCGCATGTCACGCATACGGACGAAGCGGACATCACCGATCTCGACGCCTTCCGAAAGGCGCTCGACGAAGACGCGAAGAAAGACAAGTCAAAGCCTTACCGCGTCTCGTTGCTGCCGCTTCTCATGCGGGCCGCGGTCGCGACGCTGAAAGCCTTCCCGAATTTCAACGCCGCTCTCAGTCCCGGCGGCGACTCTTTGATTTTGCGACGCTATTGGCACATCGGCGTCGCCGTCGACACGCCCGACGGCCTCGTGGTCGCGGTCGTCAAGGACGTCGACCAGAAAGGCGTCATCGACCTTTCCCGCGAACTCGGCGCGCTCTCGGAAAAAGCCCGCGCCGGCAAGCTCGCGCCGGCCGAAATGCAGGGCGCGACCTTCACCATCTCTTCGCTGGGCGGCATCGGGGGGACCGCCTTCACGCCCGATCGTCAACGCGCCCGAGGTGGCGATTCTCGGCGTCGTGCGGTCGAAGATGGCTCCGGTTTGGGACGGAACGGCGTTTCAGCCTCGTCTCATGCTGCCGCTATGCCTATCTTACGATCACAGGGTGATCGACGGCGCTGCGGCCGCTCGCTTCATGCGCCATCTCGCGGGCCTCCTGGAGGACATGCGGCGCATTATTCTGTGACCGCGGTCCGATAGAGAGACAGGCATGGCGAAAGAAATCCGACTCCCCGACATCGGCGACTTCAAGGATGTGCCGATCATCGAAATCCTCGTCGCGCCCGGGCAGAGCGTCCGCAAGGACGAGACGATCCTGACGCTCGAAAGCGACAAGGCGAGCATGGACGTGCCGGCGCCCGAGGATGGCGTGATCGGCGAGATCCGCGTCAAGGTCGGCGACAAGGTCACCCAGGGCGACGTGCTGGCGACCTATTCGCCGCGCGGAGCGACGAAGCAGGCCGCGGCGCCGCAGACGCCCAAAGCCGCGCCGACCGCCGGCGCCCAAGGCGGCGGCGTCGAAATCCAGGAGCCCGCTCCAAAGGCCGCCGCGCCCGCAGGTCCACCGCCGAAGCCGGCGCCTGACCCTGGCGGACAGGCCGATTTCGAGGCCGATATCCTGGTTTTGGGGGCCGGTCCCGGCGGCTACACCGCCGCCTTCCGCGCCGCCGATCTGGGGCAGAACGTCGTTCTGGTCGACGCGCGCCCGACGCTCGGCGGCGTCTGCCTCAACGTCGGCTGCATCCCGTCCAAGGCGCTGCTGCATGTCGCCAAGGTCATCGACGACGCCAAGGCGATGGGTTCGCACGGCGTGAGCTTCGGCGCGCCGACCTTCGACCCTGCGGCCATTCGCGGCTGGAAGGACGGCGTGGTCAAGCGCCTGACGGGCGGCCTCGTCGGCCTCGCGAAGCAGCGCAAGGTCAAGACGGTGACCGGGGAGGGCAAGTTCACCTCGGCCAACACCCTGCGGGTCGAAACGGCGGAGGGCGCGCGGGTCGTGCGCTTCAACAAGGCGATCATCGCCGCCGGCTCCGAACCGGCCGCGCCGGGATTCATTCCCGCCGACCCGCGCATCTGGGATTCGACCGGGGCGCTCGAGATCAATTTCATCCCCAAGCGCATGCTGGTGCTCGGCGGAGGGATCATCGGGCTCGAGATGGCGACGGTCTACCATTCGCTCGGCGCCGGCATCACCGTGATCGAGATGATGGACCAGCTGATGCCGGGCGCCGATCCGGACATCGTCGCCCCGCTCGCCAAGCGCATCGGCCGGCTCTACGAGAAGATCCTGCTGAAGACGAAGGTGACCGCCGTCAAGGCGGAGCCGGACGGGCTCAAGGTCACTTACGAAGGCCCGGACGGCGCGAACACCCAGACCTTCGATGCGATCCTGGTCTCCGTCGGGCGGCGTCCGAACGGCGCGCGCATCGGCGCGGCCGCCGCGGGCGTCGCCGTCGACGAGCGCGGCTATATCGCTGTCGACCGGCAGATGCGCACCAATGTGCCGCATATCTTCGCCATCGGCGACATCGTCGGACAGCCGATGCTGGCGCATAAGGCGACGCACGAGGCCAAGGTCGCGGCGGAAGTCGCCAGCGGACACAAATCCTCGTTTGACGCCAAGGCGATACCCTCGGTTGCTTACACCGATCCGGAAGTCGCCTGGGCGGGCGTCACCGAGACCGAAGCCAAGGCGAAGGGCGTCAAATACGGCAAGGCCGTCTTCCCCTGGGCGGCGAGCGGGCGGTCGCTCTCGCTCGGCCGCGACGAGGGCCTGACCAAGACCCTGTGGGACGAAGAGACCCAGCGTCTCATCGGCTGCGGCATCGTCGGGCCGAACGCCGGCGACCTCATCTCGGAGGCGGCGCTGGCGATCGAGATGGGCGCCGAGGCCGAGGACATCGGCCTCACCATTCATCCCCACCCGACGCTCTCGGAGACCTTCGCCATGTCGGCCGAAGCCTTCGCCGGCACGCTGACCGACCTCTATATGCCGAAGAAGAAGTAAGGCCTTGCCACCCCTTCCCCCTCCGGGGGAAGGTGGCCCGAAGGGCCGGATGAGGGTGAGCGAAGCGACCCGTCGTGAGCTTGGCGCCCGCCGGCTCCAAACAACGACCGCCGCCGGAAACCCTCATCCGTCGGGCTTCGCCCGACACCTTCTCCCCGAGGGAGAAGGGGGTGAGGCAACTCGCCAACATGGAGCACCGTGCGCGTGAGAGTCTTCTTCTTCGGCCTCGGCTATTGCGCCCGGCGGCTCATTCAGCGCGAGCCCTGGATCGAGGCGAGCGGAACGGCGCGGACGCGCGGAGACCGTCGCCGCGCTGCGTCGCGAGGGCGATCGAGGCCTATCGGTTCGACGGCGCCGAGGCGGAGCCGGGGCTGGAGCAGGCGCTTGGAAAGGCCGAGGCGATCGTCGTCTCCATCCCGCCGCGCGACGGGGCAGGCGCGACGCTCGATCGCTTCGGGCCCACGATCGCCGCCGCGCCGGCGCTGCGGCGCATCGTCTATTATTCGACCATCGGGGTTTATGGCGACCACGGCGGCGCTTGGGTCGACGAGACAAGCGCGACGCGGACGCGCACGGCGCGCGGACTGGGCGCGGCTCGAGGACGAGGCCCGCTGGACGGCGGCGGCAAGGGAGCGCGGAGCCGAGGCCGATATCTTGCGCCTGGCCGGGATCTATGGGCCAGGACGCAATGCGCTCGTCAATCTGCGCCGTGGCGAGGCGCGGCGGATCGTCAAGCCAGGCCAGGTGTTCAACCGCGCCCATGTCGATGACATCGCTGAGATTTCGACGCCTTGTCCTCACGCGTGGCCTTAAGGGCCAGATCTGGAACGTCGCCGACGACGAGCCAGCGCCGCCGCAGGACGTCATCGCTTATGCGGCGGCGCTGCTTGGGGTTGAGGCGCCGCCCGAGGAGCCGTTCGACGAGGCCACGCTCTCGCCGATGGCGCGGGAGTTCTACGCCGACAACAAGCGGGTTTCGATCGCCAAGGCCAAAGCCGAGCTGGGATTTGCGCCCGCCTATCCAACCTATCGCGAAGGGCTGGAGGCGCTCGCGCGAGCAGGCGAAGGGAGGAAGCCCACGGCTGGCGCCTAAGGCTGCGAGCGCTAGCGCCCGCCAATAAGCGCCCGTAACCGCTAATAAAGGTTAGTAAACGCTAATAAAAATGCTAGCGTTGACTAACGTTTGTTTTTTCGAATACAGACTTCTCAATAGGTTGCGGCCAATTCAAATAAAAAATTCCGCCGACTTATTCCGTCTCGGAGCCGCGCCTATTATTCTCGGCCCCCCGTCATAAAGGCCTCTGCTCTGACGACAGAAAAAAATTTAGCACGATCTTCCCTCTCCGCCAAGAAATCGTCGGCGATGCTTTAGGACCAAGCGCAGGAGGACGTCGACCGCCGATCGCTGCTGTCGAATAAACGAACGATCGAGGGGAAGGGCAGCGATCATCATCCCAGGACTTCAACGAGACGGCTTCTCCGACACCTGAAAATGGACGGCAATTACGCGGATCGGCGGCCGGACTCCTGGTCCTTCAGATAACCTGCGGACGAGCTGGCGACAGATCGGTCGATCTGAGGCAAACCGCGGTTCTCGATTGAACGTGAACTCATTGCCGTAACCGACGGTAAATTCTACCAATTCCTGAGTGTGCATGAGCTAGCAGCGGCGAAAATCTCGCCAACCCGCAGAACAGAAGCGAGTGGCTGGTGCAAGCCGCCAGATACGGCCCCTTGCAAAAACCGGCGCCAATCTCGCTCGCTATGCAAAGCCCCGCAAGCCGGCCGTTATCAAACTGGTCGCAGTCCCCGCCTCTTAACGCGCGTCGGGATTTGGGCCGCCCAAGTGTGGAACGAGCGCGCCTGGCAAATGTATCAGGTAGCCGAAGGCGTGCGTCACTCCATCCGCCACCCGCTGCTGGACGCTCGTCTTCGTCGCCGGCGCCACCGCAGTCGGATTGGCGGCGTCTTGCGCGGGGTGGGGCGGGCTTTCCGCTTCTTTCGGCGGCGAGAGCCTAGTCGGTGGTGGCTCAGCAGAAATGGGTGTTGCTGAGGCTTTCGCGCTCTTAGCAGGCTTTTGCTGCGAGATCTTCTCGGGCGGTTTCTTCTTTGACTCGCTCTTCGGCTTCGATGGCTCCGCCGGTTCGTTCGACACGGATGCTGTCTGCGTTGCGTTCGGCTTCGATGTCTGAGCCAGAGGCGGCGCTGGATCGCTCGGAGCCGGGGTGGGCGGCGCCGTTGCAACTGACGCCTTATCCGGCTTGACCAATTGGGGGGCGGCTATCGGGGCGGCCGGCCTCAGCGCCTCAGCCAGAGGCGGCGCTGGATCGCTCGTAGCCCGCGTGGGCGGCGCCGTCGCAACTGACGCCTGCGGGGCGGCCGTCTGGGCCGTCGGCTTTGGCGCCTCAGCCATGCGCGGCGCTGAACCGGCCGAGACGGGAGTGGACGGCGCGGTCGCAAGTGACGCCTTATCCGGCTTGACCATTTGCGGCGCGGCCGTCTGGGCCGCAGGCTTTGGCGTCACGGCCGAATGCGCTGAATCGGTCGAGGCGGGGGTCGATGGCGCCGTCGCAATCGGCGCCCCATCCGGCCCGATCCGGTGCGTCGCTACCAGCGTGGCGGGTTGATTCAGCGGGAGCGGCGCGAATGCCGGGGGCGCCAATTCTAAGCCGGAAGAGGCAAGATTTGGCGGGTCGACTGCCGCTTTTTCCGCAGCTGAAAGCGAGCCGCCGACAACCGGAGCTGTCTTTGCGCCTGGCCGCGTCTCTATGTTGCCGGCTTGCACGGGCGCAGCCTGCTGGCTGTCCTGCATCGGCGCTCGGGAGGAGCTTGAGGGTTCCGGAGTTTGTTGGTTTTGCGCGCCAACCCGGCCTTCCGCGGCTGCGACGGGGAGCTCGCGCTCCGGTTTGCTCATGAATGCAAAGCTCACACAAATCGCGGCCACGACCGCGAGCGCGAGCCCGGACCCGATCAATTTCCAGCTTCGGAAACTGGGCCTGATCGACTTTTGAAGGTCAGTCCGCTGCCCGGCCGACTTGCGGGCGTTCGCCTTAGCCGGACGGCCGCTTCCGTTGCCAATTTGCGATCGCCCAGTCTCCCGGCCCAGGGAACTAGACTTGGGGGCCGTCGACGCGGAGGGTCGCGGAGCGTCAGGCGCACGGGTCGACGACTCCAGTGCTCGCTTCAACTCCGCGAGCATGTCTTCCGCGTTCACTTGCCGTCTTGGGGCGCCTTCCATGGCTTAAGGTCCTCGTGCCTGATTTCTCTCGCCCCCGAGAGATTTCCTGCTCCCGCCCGTCCCATCACGCCGATAGTTAATAATTCGAGTACGAACTGCTCATATCAGCGCGAGCCGCTTGTCCTCAAGGTCCTGCAAATATGTCGAATTGAGGGTCCTTTGGCTCTCCTGGTCAGTGGCAGCGCATTCATCGCCGACGCCTTCGGTCCTTAGACCGGTTTATCCGTGAGTGGAATGTCGCTGCGGGCGAAGCGCACTTAGGCGCTTCGCTTGGAAGGGCATTGATAGTTTCGGAGCCGATTGCCGACAAGACTTCAGGAAGAGCTTATCAAATCTTTCGTCGGCGGGGCGACGGCGCGGTCTGCGGCTCCTTTTGACTGGCGTCAACCGGCACACGGCGACCTTATTCTTCCGCAAACTGCGGGAAGTGATCGCTCTGCGCCTGAATGAGGAAAGCGCCCGAGTTGCTTGGCGGCGAGGTGGAGATCGATGAGAGTTATTTCGGCGGGCGGCGCAAGGGCAAACGGGGGCGCGGCGCTGGCGGCAAGGTTCCCGTCTTCGGACTGCTCAAGCGGGGCGGCAAGGTCCATACGGTGATCATCCCAAACGTTGGATCGAAAACGCTCTTCCCGATCATCCGGGCGCGCATAAAGCCCGATGCCGTGGTCTATAGCGACAGTTTCCAGGCCTACGACGTGCTCGACGTGTCCGAGTTCCGCCACATGCGCATCAACCATCGCGAGCAGTTCGCCGACAGGGGAAACCACGTCAACGGCATCGAGAACTTCTGGAACCAGGCCAAGCGCCATCTGCGCCGCTGCAATGGCATCCCGAGGGCGCACTTCCCCCTCTACCTCAAGGAATGCGAATGGCGCTTCAACTACCGCCCCGCAGACCGCTTGCTCGCAACCTTAACAACATGGCTCAACTCAATTCACTCTGCCCCTATCTAGGCCAGCCCCTTTTTTATTCCACTCGCTCGTAACCCATTGAAAAGTCACGATTCAGAAAAATAAACGCTAGTAAACGCTAGCACTTTTACTAGCGTTTAAGCGCGTTTATTGGCGTTTATGAGCGTTTATTTGGACGCCAACCGAGCCCCGGTCCCCGCCCGCTATTTCTTGACCAGGGGACAGGTCGAGTCGGCAAGCGATCCGAAGGCCTCTTCGCCCGACATTGTTCGGACGAGCTTGTAATAGTCCCAGGGCCCTTTCGATTCTGCGGGCGTCTTGACCTGCATCACGAACATCGAGTGTTGCAGCAATCCGTCGGGGCGGATGATGCCGTCGCTCGTGAACATGTCGTCGACTTTGGTCTTGCGCAGCTGCTCCATCACCTTGTCGGCGTCCGTCGAGCCGATCGCCTTGACCGCATTGAGGTAGGTCGTCGTCGCTGAATAATAGGCAGCCTGATTGTAGGTCGGCATAGCGCCGGTCTTGTCGAGGAAGCGCTTGCCGAAGGCGCGGCTCTTGTCGTTCAGGTCCCAATACCAGGCGTCGGTCAGGAAAAGGCCCTGCGCCATCTCGAGGCCGACCGCGTGGATGTCGGTGATGAAGGCGAGCAGCGCCGCTGGCTTCATCGTCTCGGTGAGGCCGAACTCATGCGCAGCCTTGAGGGAATTGCTGAAGTCGGCGCCGGCGTTGGCGAGGCCCACCACCTGCGCTCCCGACCCCTGCGCCTGCAACAGATAGGACGAGAAGTCCGATGTTGAGAGCGGCACTCTCACCGATCCGACGACCTTGCCGCCGGAGGCCTCGACGACCTTGGTCGCCGCCCCCTGGAGCTGCGTGCCGAACGCATAGTCCGCGGTGATGAAAAACCAGGATTTGCCGCCCTGATCGACGATCGTCTTGGCCGTGCCGTTGGCGAGCGCCGTCGTGTCGTAACCGTAATGGATCATATAGGCGTTGCAGTCTTTGCCGGTCAGCGAAGCCCCGCCCGCGCCGATCGCGAAGAACGGGATCTTCTTTTCCTTGGCGACGGGGGCCATTGCCAAACTCACGCCAGTATTGGAGCCGCCGAGCAGCATCGTCAGGCCCTTCGTGTCGGCCCATTCGCGAAACTTGCTTCCGCCGATGTCCGGCTTGTTCTGGTGGTCCGCGGTCAGGAATTCGATCGGCTGGCCAAGCGCGCTGCCGCCGAAGTCGGCGATCGCCATCTTGATCCCTTCGACCGCCCGTGGGCCGTTCACGTCCGCGTAGACCCCGGACATGTCGTCGATATCGCCAATGACGACCTTATCCGCCGCGCGCGCCGCAAAGGGCGCAAGCGAGATGAGCAGCGCAGCGGAGACTGCGGCCAGGTATTTGCTGAACGTCATTCCGCTTCCTCCGGACGCCGATCGCGGCGCTATTTGTGTTCGACCGCGCAGGTGTAATTGGCTGCGTCGTTCGTGTCGCCCTCGCCCTTGTACCACGCCTTTTGCGGGTGGGGACAAAGCGGGCGCTGCATCGCGATTCCCTTTCCGGGGTCGTTGCCGACATAGCTCGTCGCAATGACATGGCGCGGCGCACCGCCCTCTTCGACCCATCGCGCGAGCGCTGTGAACAGGTCGTGGTCCACGTCTGTGGATGGGGGCGTCGGCGCTCCGAAATCGGCGGAGTCGAGGGCATTGAGTCCGCCCCCGAAGCCGCAATGGCCGGCGCCTGGAGCCATGAAGAGCCTCGCGAACTTCTGCGTCTCCTCATCGCCGCCGAACTTGTCGGCGAGCCCTTTGTACAAGGCGATCGTCTGATAGGGCGAGACGACCGGATCGGCCCAGCCTTGGAAGATGAGGAGCTTGCCGCCGCGCGCCTTGAAGGCGCCGAAGTCTCCCGTTGCGGCGCCATTCAGATCGGAGCCAAGCGCGGCGTCGACCTTCGGCATGTCGCGATCGAAATCGAAATTCCGCCAGTTCCAGTCGGCGCCGAGCGCCCATTTGAACAGGCCGTCGAACGACGGCTCGCCCGGCGCATTGGCGGGCGCCTCGAGAAAACCCCAGTTGAACGGACCGGACTCGCTGCCGGGCGCCCAGCCGTAGTAGGTCGATTTGCCCGCCTGATCGGTCGGGCCGGAATAGAAGGCCTTGGCCGTCGCGACCTCGGCGGAGGTCAGGCAATCGGCGGAATCTCCGCTCTGGCATGTGAGCGCAGCAGGGTCGAAGTCACAGGCCGCGGGATCGGCGATGAATGGATCGGTCTTGAGCCCATTGCTCTTCGCGCCACAGGCGGCGATGGCGGACTTGGTGAGAAGGGCGAGCTTGGCGTCCGAAAGCTTGTGTCCGGGCTCGCGGTTGGCGGCGATATAGTCCCACACGACGGCGGCATGACCCCAGGTGCGGCTCACGACCGGCGCGCCGATGAGTACGCCGTCATAATCTTCCGGGTAATGCTCGGCTTCGATCAGCCCTTGCTGGCCGCCGGTCGAGCAGCCCGTGTAATAGGAGCGCTTGGGCGCGTTGCCGTAGAACGCCTTGGCGATGTCTTTGCCGACGGCGGTCATCACGTGGGTTGAAAGGCTTCCCCAGTCTTTCCATTTCTGCGGATGACCGATGAGCGGGTCGCCATTGAGCGGCGTCGCCGGCGCGGTCCCCATGTCTGTCGTCGCGGAGGCGTAGCCGCGCTTAACGCCATATTCCATGCCGTTATACCCTTGGTCGAAACCGCCGCCGTAACCCCCGTTGCCCGTGCCGTGAAAAACCCCTTTCCACTGATCCGCGGGCAGCCACATCTCGACCCGAATGTCGGAATCCGGCGCATCCTTCACCGAAGCCATCACACGGCAGAAAGCGGGCATCCCCTTTCGGACAACCTTGTCGGACGTCGTGTAGTCGCCGGCTGGCACCGTTTGCGCCGTCTCGATTGTCGTGTCGGGAAGCTTGAGGCTAGCTAAATCCTCGCACGAGGATGCAAAGGCGGGCGCCGCGCTTGCGAGCGCGGCCAAGCCGACGGCGGCGCCGAGAGAGCGCTTGAGCAGAAGTCCAACCCGGGTCGCGCCTTCGTCGGTCATTTCCTTCCCCATTTTGGAATTTCGGACGACCCGGCGGGTCGATCTCTTATTCGCCAGTGTCCGGCGAAACGTGCGCAAAGTAAATGTCGGCGGCCTTCACAAACCGCTTACCTGCGATGTCGCTCGCCCTGGCGCCAACCTTTGTCGTGGGCAAGATCGAGCAGCTGCTCACCCCTGGCGTCGGGCTGGCTAAGGGACCGTCACGTGCTCGCACCCAGGGTGATGAGAAGCTCGTCCAATTGCGCGAACGTCTCGGGCATCCCACCCTCCATCCCGGCGATAGAAGCGTCGAGAGCTTCCTTCGAGGGATAAAGTTCGCGCATGACCAAGAGCGTCTTGCCGCTTTTTTCCTCGAAGGTCACCGTGGTGACGGCGCCGTCGTCGCTTTCCTCATTCGTCCAGACGAGGCGCGAGTGCGGCGTCACCTCGACGTACTGACCGAAGAACGCCATAGGCTTTGAGCCCGCGCGGCCGATCTCGAAACGATACCTGCCTCCGACCCGAACATCCGCCTCGCAGGAAAGCAGGGACAGGCCTGTCGACTTCGGCGCCCACCAAAGCTTGAGCAGCTCGGGCTTGGTCCACGCCTCGAACACGATGCGCGCCGGGCCGTTGAAGGTTCGCGTAATGACGAGCTCACGCTCGGACTTCCGTTCCACCTTCGTGCGGTTCGTAGGCTCACTTCCTCTTGCGTTCATTGACCGTCTCCTTCCGTTTCAGTTCCTCGATAACCTTGTCCAGCGCGTCGAAGCGTGCGTCCCAGAGCTGGCGGTATCGCTCGATCCACGCCGCCTCTTCCTCCAGTCGGCTGAGGCCAAGCTTGCAGGTCCGCACGCGCCCGAGCTTCTCGGTGGTGACGAGCCCGGCCTGCTCCAGGACGCCGACATGCTTCTTCATGCCGGTGAGGGTCATGTGGAACTTATCGGCAAGGTCGGTGATCGAAGCGTCGGCACGGCCGAGCTGCTCCAGAACGCCGCGTCGGGTGGCGTCCGAGAGCGCGGCGAATGAGGCGTCGAAGGGGGCTCGGGAATACTGAACCATGTGGTTCAGTATGGAGCAGGGATTGACGATATGCAAGGGGAGGCTGAGCGCGCTGCGTCGCCAGCCGCCTTCTCCAGAATCGACCTCATTCCGAAGCAGGTTCGATCGGCCCGACGGCCCGAGGCCGTGGGCCACGCGATCTTCCAGGACGGATCGCTCTACACGATCCCAAAGGTTTTCGCTTCAATCGCCGGCCATCACGCTGGCTTCGGCCGAGCGCGCCATAGGGCCACGCGTTTGACAGTCACCGAAGTGCGATATCTAATCCTTACAGATGCATTGAGACGCGGCGGAACGTAAGCGCCGCGCGGATGCATCCGGAGGAGCCGCCATGATACTCAAGCTAAAAGACTTGACCTGTGGGCTTTCGTTTGCAGCTTTAGCTTTGCTGACGACTTTGGCCCCTGCGTCGGCGCAAGCGCCATCCGTACCCCCGCCCCCGCTGGCAGGGCCTCCGTCGCCCGAGCAGGTGCAGCCATGGGGCCTCCCGCCTCCGCCGCCTGGCATTGGGCCGGTCACCTTGTTCGCCGACATCCACGACCAGCCACAGGGCAAGTTTCTCGAAGGCGGGGCCTTCGATAACGACGGCAACTTCTGGTTTGTGGGGATCGGCACCGGATGGGTGTCTTATCTAACGCCCGATGCGAAACTCGTTCCCGTATTTAACTGCAATCCGAAAGACGATGTCAGTCCGGCATGCGAGCCGCAGGGCACGCGTTGGCATGACGGCAAGCTTTATGTGACGACCCGCCATCTTGGGGTCCTCGTCTATGATCCGCAGACAAAGCAGGTGAGTTCGCTCGTCTCGACGTTCCGCAACCAGCTCTTCAAGGGCCCGAACGACCTCGACTTCGATGCGGAGGGCAATCTGTTTTTCACCGATCCATGGGGCACTGGGATCGGACCTGACGGGCCAGACACCCAGGGTGCGGTGTACCAGTATTCCAAAGACGGCGTTCTCCGACGCCTCATCACGACCGCCAGTTTTCCGAACGGCATCGCCGTTTCACCGGACGACAATACGTTGGCTGTCGCCGATTACGCCGCCAATCGGATGCTCTACTACTCATTCCTGAGCGGGCCGAATGCGGCGTGCGCCAATTGTGCGAAAGATCCGTCGCACACGACGTTCTTCTTCGCGACGGGCGGCAGCTACAATCCAGGTAACGGCGGACCCGATGGCATCCACTACGACGTGCACGGGAATCTTTGGGCCGCTATGGGCATCGGCGGGGTCATGGAATACGATCCGCGTGGTTTTATCCTCGGCTTCGTGCCCCTGCCCAACGGCGATCCAGCAGGCACGAACTTCGCTTTTGGCGGCGAGAACAATCAATATATCTACATGGAAGGCGCCGTCAGTGGCACGATCTATAAATTCAAAGCGCCCTATCCCGGACTGATCGGGCCGGGCGGCGTGCGTCTGGCCGCTCAACATTGATTAGTACTGAGCGCGATGGCGCGCGTTGGCCGTCTGAACGACGATTGACGTGAAAGCTTGAACGCGTCGACCGTGTAGCTGAGAGGAACAGAAAACTCTGTTCCAGAAAGCTTTGCTTCCGGCGCCAAACCCGAAGCGAGCGGCGGGCCCATAACGGGCCTGCGGCTCGCTTTTTCTTGAGCAGCTTGCTCCCCCTTATCGACGCGCGGCCAGCGTCTCGACTGCGAGCGTCACCAGGGCGCTGAGCGCGAGCGCCGAACCGTAAAAGAGCGCTGTCGTAACGAGCCCGAACCGGGGCGCGGCGAGGCCGGCCGCGATCGCCGGCAGCGCGAAGGCGAGATAGCTCTCCACGAAATAGGCCGAAAGCAAACCGGCCCGCTCGTGGCTCAAAGCGAGCGGCAGCAGCACGCGCAGCGACGCCCCGTAGGATGCGCCGAAGCCCAAGCCCGCGACGATCGTGCCGAAGACCATGCCGACCGGCGAACCGGCGGCAATGGCGAACAGGGTGAGGACGATGCCAATCGCGAGCGAAGCCGCCGACGCGCGCACCGCCTTCCCGGGCTCGAGGGCGCGCGTCGCGTAGGACGAAAGACCGCCGGAGACCATCAGCGCCGAGACGACGGCGGCGCCGACAAGCGGCGAGCGGATGCCCGTCGCCGCGATCATGAGCGAGGGCATCAACGAGAGATAGAATCCGCCCAGCGCCCAGGCGGACAGGGTCAGCGGGAAAAGGCGCGCCATCGGGGCGGCCGCAGCTTTCGGCACGGTGAGTTTGGGCCTGATTCCGCTCCAGGCGCCGGCCTTTCGCGATGTCGTTTCGGCGACCCACGCAAGGATGACCATCTCGCCGAGCGTCACGCCGAGCAGCACGGCATAGACGAGATGCGTCGGCCAAGGCGCAAAGGTGACGAACACGCCCGAGACGAGCGCGCCGAGCGCGAGACCGACGAACGCCGTCACGCTGTTGAGCGTCGCGGCCCATTGCGGCGCCGTATCGGTAATGAGCGCGCCAAGCGTCGCCAGCGCGATGCCCGTCGCGACCCCTTGCACGGCGCGCGCAGCGATGAGCGTCGCGGCGGATTCAGCGACGAAGAACAGGAGCAGCGCGACCGCGTTGAGCCCAAGCGCCAACGCGATCATCGGCTTGCGCCCGACATAATCCGACAGGCGCGCAATCGTCAGAAACCCGGCGATCATCGTGAAGGAATAGACGGCGAAGATGAGGGTGATCGTGAACGGGGTGAGGCCCAACACCTCGTGATAGAATCGGTAGATCGGCGTCGGCGCGCCCGCGACGGTCGAGAAGGTGATCGCCGTCAGCGTCGCATAGACCGCGGCGAGGGATCTCGAAGCCGGCCGAGCGGCGGCTGTGGCGACGGTGGTGGACATTTTCATGGCCTAAAGCTAAATTATTGCGTTAGAGGGAAGATAGCACGGACGCGGCTTAATGCAATATCTTTGCTTTAAGCGGGTAAGCACCGACCCCTCGTCCTGAGCCGGCGGCGCAGCCGCCGTGTCGAAGGGCGTTCCAGGAGGCGCAAACGAGGGGGTGAACTGGACCATCCTTCGAGACGCGCCGCGGCGCTCCTCAGGATGAGGGTGGCGATCGATCTTTTCAAGGAATGCGAATGGCGCGTGAAATGGTTCGACAGGGCGGGCGAAGCGCCCGCATACAGGAGGCGGTTCACCTGGCGACGCAGGCGCTGCTCAATGAAGTCGGCCGCAGCGAGATCAACGTGCCGATGATCGCCGAGCGGGCAGGCGTGACGCCGTCAACGGTCTATCGGCGCTGGGGCGACCTCGCGCAATTGCTGGCCGACACCGCCGCCGAACGGCTGCGCCCAATCGCCGACCCGGACGACACGGGCTCGCTTGCGGGCGACCTGCGCGCCTTCGTCCTGCAATATGCGGAGGAAATGGGCTCTCCCGTCGGCCGGGCGCTGATGCGCGACGTGCTGGCCGAGACAGACTCAGAAGTCGCCGCCGCGCGCTGTTGCGCTTACACGACCCATCACCTGCAAACCCTCAAGAACCGCGCTCTCAAGCGCGGCGAGGCCGCATTTTCGGTCGACGAAGCGATCGACATCCTGATCGCCCCGATCTGCTACCGCATCCTGTTCGCGAACGGCGAGCCCTCGCCGGACTATGTGAACGGGCTGCTGGCGCGCTTCGCGCGGCTGAACGACGGATCGACGTGAAGTCGTGACGGCCTGGGCGGTTGATGGCTGCATCGTCTAGCGGAAATTCATTCCTTGCATTAGATACGCCCATGAGCGCCGATTCTTGTTCATCGCGAGATTGACGTGATGGTTTCGACCCAGCTCAGGTGGCATTCGGCCACGCTGAGCCATGCCAGGCCGATCGCCGTCGAGGAAGGCCTTCAGTCTGTTCCTCCATATTTAGGCACTGACCACGGTCCCGCCATATAAATCGCTGCCTCGGCATCCGGCTCAGTGGTCTAGTCTCGATTACCTCGACGCGTTGGGCGACATTTCCCGTCGATCGACAGTGCAGTGTTCGTCAAACAGAGCCTCACGCTTCGATGTTCCACACAAGCGACAGTCGCGAATTCCATATCACATTTTCTCGATCGAATGTCACTGGACGGGGATCGTCACCGCGCGACCAAACGCCCGCGATGAAAACTGTCGCAATCCCCGCTTGGTACAGCGGCAAAATGCGCTGCCGTAATAGCCTATACTTATCCCTCGCGGTAGCTTTGCTCGGCTGTACTAAGGCATTGAATTTGCCGTCCATGTCCGACCGATACAGCGATGACCGCGCTGCATTTGATTTGCCAGCTTCATCGAACGTTAGAGCTACTTCAGATGCGTCCAGATTCCGGACAGTGCCAGTGCTTCTTCAAAAAACTCGAGCATAGCCCACAGAACGTCTTTGTTGAGGGGGCCGCGAACATCCCTCTTTGAAGACATTTTAGGCGTTGAAATTGTCGTACGACGACCGGCTTGACGCGCGATCGACGCCGTACTCCATGCGACTCACGAAGGTGTAAGTTCGATCGCCCGTCTCGAGTGATTGTCGCCGTAACCGAACTATGACTCGTCTATGACACATACTTAGAATCCGATGCCATCCCTTCGCGACTGCAGGGGCCGGCCTTTGATCGAGCCCGCAGCGTGCGCTGCGGTATGTGCCAGTCGCCTTTCATGAATCTTCTCCGTCGAATGAATGGTATCCAGTAATCCACGCTGCTCGCCGACAGCGTTAGCAGCCAACCACGTGTGCGTGGACGCCGGGGCGTATCGGTGGCACGTGAGAACGCAAGAGGCATGCGCAGGCGGCAGGTGTCAGGCAAGCTCACGGACCAGGATCGTCGAAGCGACAAGCGTGGCATAGCCGAGCCATCAGGTCTGACGCATCTGCGCACACACGAAGCGCGTGTCCGCGTGACCGTGCCACCTGAGCTAGAGCCCGTGCAATCGTTTCGAAATCCAGAATTTGTGCTATGGTCTTCCCACTGCCAGATCGAGGTCACTCGTGGCGGTGAGGAAGTGAAGGGAGATGCTGGCTGAAACGTCCTTGAGCACAACCGAAGCGCGAGGAGCGAGCAGAGACGGAGCGGATTTTTTTATTCCAATCGCGCCGTAACCCATTGAAAAGTCCCAATTCCGAAAAATAAACGCTAGTAAACGCTAGCATTTTTACTAACGTTTACTAGCGCTTACTGGCGTTTAGCGAGCGTTTATTGAGTTTGCTTCGGGCATACCTTCGCGCAAAGGTTGCAGTCACGAGGGGTGAGCCAGGCGCCTCGGCCTCGACGAACAGCAGCCGCCGGCGCCCCGCCGCTAGGGCAGGGCGGCGCTGACATCGTCGCGATTCCCCTTCCATCGCCGCCCCATCAGGCATAGATAGCTCGAACTCCCTTTCATTTGCGCCCGATTGGCGCCGGAGATCGTTATGTCCACGCCGCGTACGTTATACGACAAGATCTGGGACGAGCATGTCTTGGACACGACCGGCGATCTCAGTCTCATCTATATCGACCGTCACCTCGTCCACGAGGTGACGAGCCCGCAGGCGTTCGAGGGCTTGCGCCTCTCCGGGCGCAAGGTGCGCGCGCCGCAGAAGACGCTCGCCGTCGTCGACCACAACATCCAGACCACCGACCGCAGCGGCGGCATCGAGGATCCAGAAAGCCGCCAGCAGGTCGAGGAACTGGCCAGGAACGCGCGCGAATTCGGCATCGAATATTACGACGAGTTCGACGTGCGCCAGGGCGTCGTGCACATCATCGGGCCGGAGCAGGGTTTCACTTTGCCCGGCACGACGATCGTCTGCGGCGACAGCCACACCTCGACCCACGGCGCTTTCGGCGCGCTCGCGCATGGCATCGGCACCTCCGAGGTCGAGCATGTGCTCGCGACCCAGACGCTGATCCAGACCAAGGCCAAGAACATGCGCGTCAAGGTCGACGGCGCGCTTCCGCCCGGCGTCACCGCCAAGGACATCATCCTCGCCATCATCGGCCAGATCGGCACGGCCGGCGGCACCGGCCATGTCATCGAATATTGCGGCTCGGCGATCGAGTCGCTGTCGATGGAAGGCCGGATGACGGTCTGCAACATGTCGGTCGAGGGCGGGGCGCGGGCCGGCATGATCGCGCCCGACGAGAAGACCTACGCCTATCTCAAGGATCGGCCGAAATCGCCGAAGGGCGCACTGTGGGACCACGCCCAGCGGCACTGGGAGACGCTGCGCAGCGACGAGGGCGCGCATTTCGACGCCGACGTGAAGCTCGACGCAGCCAATCTGCCGCCGATCGTCTCCTGGGGCACGAGCCCGCAGGACGTCGCGCCGATCTTCGGCGTCGTGCCGCGCGTCGAGGATGCGACGAGCGAGCAGAAGCGCGCCTCGATCCAGCGCGCGCTCGACTATATGGGCCTCAAGGGCGGGGAGAAGATGACGGATCTCGCCATCGACCGCGTCTTCATCGGCTCCTGCACCAACGGCCGCATCGAGGATCTGCGCGCCGCCGCCGCGATCGCGAACGGCCACAAGGTGAGCGAGCGCGTCAACGCAATGGTCGTGCCGGGATCAGGCCTGGTCAAGGCGCAGGCCGAGGCCGAGGGTCTCGACAAGATCTTCCTCGCCGCTGGCTTCGAGTGGCGCGAGCCGGGCTGCTCGATGTGCCTCGCCATGAACCCGGACAAGCTTGCGCCGGGCGAGCGCTGCGCTTCGACCTCGAACCGCAATTTCGAGGGCCGCCAGGGCTACCGGGGCCGCACGCACCTCGTGTCGCCTGCAATGGCCGCCGCGGCGGCAATCGCGGGGCGCTTCGTCGACGTGCGCGACTGGCGTTGAGGCATGAAAGCCGGCGATCTCCTCATTGACGAGAGAGAGATCGTCGAGACCTTCGTGCGCTCCTCGGGTCCGGGCGGACAGAACGTCAACAAGGTGGCGAGCGCGGTCGAACTCCGGTTTGACGCCCGCGGCTCGCCCAGTCTGCCGAACGATGTTGCGATCCGGCTCATCAAGCTCGCCGGGTCGCGCGCCACGCAGGACGGCGTGATCGTCATTTTCGCCCAGAGCTTCGCGAGCCAGCCCCGCAACCGCGAAGACGCGCGAGCCCGGCTGACCGACCTGCTTGTTAAAGCTCAGGTCCGGCCAAAGCGGCGCCTTGCCACGCGACCGACACGCGCCTCCAGAGTGCGCCGCGTCGACGAGAAGACGCGCCGCGGCGCGGTCAAGGCGCTGAGGGGCAAGACAACCGGGGCGGACTGATTCATGCTGGCGCGGGCCGAACTCCGAGCCGGAACCGCCTATCGCCGCGATGCCCGAGCGTCGCGTTGCTGGGCCGGACGCGCCGCCCTGCGCAACGCCCCGTCCAGCCGAGGCGGACGAAGTGGCGTAGGGGCCGGTCGAGCTTCCCGGGCCTCGCTCTTCATCGAGGCGAAATCCGCCATGTCGTGCGAGCAGATGAGCTTCACTTCCCCGAGCGCAAGGCGTGCGAGTTCCCGCAAGCGCGCCTGATTGGCGCGTTGCTGTGCGCCGTCGAACAGCCACCATCGACTCGAACCAGCGCACACCCTTCGGCGTGGCGCCGCCGTCCGGCTCGACTTCGGAGTGATGAAAATAGGCGTCACCGCAATGGAGCAGCCAATCGTCTGCTCGCCTGACGGCGACGCCGCAATGCCCGCGCGAATGTCCGGGCAGCGGCACCAGCAGCACCTCGTCGCGGGTTCCAGGAATGGCGCGCACGGCCGAAAAGCCGAACCAGGATTCGCCGTCTTCCTCGAGCGGGGCCCATTTCCTGACCGAAGCGATCTGCACGGCGCGATAGCGGTTTCGCTCGCCGATGGTCGCCCGATGGGAGGCGGCCCGAAGCTCGTCGGCGAAAACATGGACCGCGGCGTCGGGGAAATCGCAGATCCCTCCGGCGTGGTCGAGGTCGAGATGAGTCGGCACGATGTGGCGAACATCGCTCGGGCGGAAGCCCATATCCGCGACTTGCCTGAGCGCCGTCTCGGCAACGTCGAGCCGTGGCCGCACGATCGCGTTGAACAGGAATCCGAGTCGTCGCGGCTCGTTGACATCCTCGACCCCGAGCCCGGAATCGACCAGGATCAGTCCGTCCTCGCTCTCGATCAGGAGGCAGTGGCAGCACATGGGCGCGGGCGACAGCGGGCCGCCGGAGCCGCCGAACAACTTCCCGCCGCGCGAACAGAGAGACCCGCAATTGAGGTGGTGGATACGCAAGGGCTGATCCTCCGATCGACCTTCTGTCACAGATCTGTCGTCAGCGTTCCTTTACGGCGCCTTGGCTTTTTTTAAGTTAAGGCTGACGGGCTGAAGCTCCCCGCGAGCCGGATAGGGCTCGTGCCGGACTTTCCTTCGCCGCTGTTTCCCGATCCTCGGCCGTAGCGTGCCTTATCCCGGCCGCTAGGGAGAGGCCCGAATGAGGGGCCCCTCGCACTGCCAGCGCCCATTTTTAACGAAACGCCGAGAACGATTTCTTGTGTAAAAGAGAATTAGCCGTATAATCAATCGGAAGTAGAGAATACGTCCCGTTTGCTCGCTGATCTCTGGCTGTCCGTCAGCTTTTTGAGGCGGCGCCAACCGCATGCGAGAAAACCGCGAAACGAAACGGCGCTTAACCCTTTGAAAACAAACGATCCCGCGAAATCATGATTCGCTGCATGTAAGGATTTCAATGACTTATGACCAGCCAAACGAAATGTTTCGTTTCGTTTGGCGAAATGAATCCTTTCGTTTTCGCGGTTTTGGCCGAGTCCGCGTCCGCAGCGAAACGGGCGGATGCTCGATGGGCGATGGAATTGGCAGGTCTGGAGGATCTTCGTGCACGAAGGCCCTCGAAGCTGGTGGGCTCTCGAGCGTTCCGACAAGCTCTGGGCTGGCTTTCGAGCCCGCCCTGCGGGCGCTTCAGAACGAAGTTGGGGAGTTCCAAGGCGCGAAAAACTTGCGCAAAAGAGCACTCAAGTCGTTGAAATAACTGGGGCGCGTAAACTTGTGCGCGAGGTTGGGAAAGCCTCGTTCAAGTTCAGCGATAGGAGGCGCAGCGGATGACAGCCGGTGAAGTGCGGACGCTCGCGGCGTTGGTCAGCGAGCTGGGATCGACAAATTTCCGCACGGCGATCAACGCTAACTTCGGCAATCTCGCGGATGACGCCGAGGTCGCGCTTGATGTCGTCGCAGTCCTTTTTCCGCCGAGCGCGCCATTCGATGTCGCGGCCGACGTATTGCTCGAACTCGCCGTTTATTTGGCGCCGTCGATCCACATCACGCCGGATCCGAATCCAATAGCCGACGCCCAGACGACGCTCAGCCGCGCTGGTCGCGGCTGAGCTTCGTCATAACTCGGAGAATGCGCCTACCCGTCGAGGCCGATCAGTTTTTCAGAGTCGCCCGGCATGACGAGCTCGGGAACCTGTGTAAAACTCCAGGCGCCGGAGGCCTGAAGGTCGAGCACCCAGACAAGGTCGTAGACGTGAGCGGGCCATTTCGGCGGGACGCCGTCTGCGCTGCCGCGAATGAGATTGGCAATCTCGGGGATCGCTTCGTGTTGCCAGGAAATGAGAACCGGGTCTTCGGCCGCCTTGACCGCGGCCACGAGCTCAGGCTCCTGACCCTTCAGGAAGGACCTGACGGGGAGATTGAGCGCCGTCGCGAGCGGCGCGATCGTTTGCTTTGGCCGCAGACTTTCCGATCCCGAGGCGAACAGGCTCCTGGGCTTTGCGAGCGGCGGTCTCGGCGAGGCTGCATCGGAGGGATTGAACAGACCCACCAGGGCATTGGCCCGTTTCCACCCGGTGAGGGTCAAGGCTCTGGGGTTCTCGACGCCGTTCGGCATGAGCCCGGGGCCGCCGTCGCCGTTTGGCTTCTCCGCATGGCGAATGATCATGATCTTGGCGGCCGGCATGGCTTTCTCCGCGTGCCCCAGTCTTCGCTTTCGCCGCCCACGCCTTCACCGCGGCTCGCGCGCGGAATGCGGTCAAACCTCAAACAAACTAGCCGCTCGCCGCCGAATGTCCAAGCCGTGACCCTTGCGCCCGCGACGCGGCGAAGCGGCCAGATCGCGAACGCTTCCGCCGCTCCTTAAGCCGGATATAGCGATCCGTCAGCGACGCTCGTTCTCGGCAGAGTCCTTAGGCCGCGCTCTCTGCCGCCTTCGCGCGCTCGGCGCGCTTGCGGTCGTTGGGGTCGAGGCGCCCCTTGCGCAGGCGGATCGACTTCGGCGTCACTTCGACGAGCTCGTCGTCCTCGATGTAGGCCAGCGCCTTCTCAAGCGTCATCTGCATCGGTGGAGTCAAACGCACCGCCTCGTCCTTGGAGTGGGTGCGGATGTTGGTGAGCTTCTTGCCCTTGAGCACGTTGACCTCGAGGTCATTGTCGCGCGTGTGCTGGCCGACGATCATGCCCTGATAGACCTTCCAGCCCGGCTCGATCATCATCGGGCCGCGATCCTCGAGGTTCCACATCGCATAGGCGACCGCTTCGCCCGCCTCGTTCGAGATCAGCACCCCGTTGCGGCGCCCGGCGATGTCGCCCTTCCAGTGGCCCCAGTTGTGGAACAGGCGGTTCATGATCGCGGTGCCGCGCGTGTCGGTCAGCAATTCGCCGAGATAGCCGATGAGGCCGCGCGTCGGCGCCAGGAAAACGAGGCGCAGACGGCCGCCGCCGGACGGGCGCATCTCGATCATCTCGCCCTTGCGCTCGCTCATCTTCTGCACGACGACGCCGGAATGCTCTTCGTCGACGTCGATGACGACTTCCTCGATCGGCTCCAGGATCTCGCCGGATTCGTCCTTGCGGTAGAGCACCTTCGGACGCGACACGCCGAGCTCGAAACCCTCGCGGCGCATCGTCTCGATCAGGATCGCAAGCTGCAATTCGCCGCGGCCCGACACGACGTAGGAATCGGAATTAGGGGCCGCCTCGACCTTGAGCGCGACATTGCCTTCCGCTTCCTTGAAAAGCCGGTCGCGAATGACGCGGCTCGTCACCTTGTCGCCTTCGGTCCCGGCGAGCGGGCTGTCGTTGACGGAGAACGTCATCGACAGCGTCGGCGGATCGATCGGCTGCGCATGCAGCGGCTCGACTTCCTCCGGATTCATGAGCGTGTCGGCGACGTTGAATTTCTCCAAGCCCCGCGATCGCGATAATGTCGCCGGCGACCGCCTCGTCGATCGGCGCCCGCTCGATGCCGCGGAAGGCGAGGATCTTCGAGACCCGGCCCGCCTCGACAAGATCGCCCTCGCGGTCCAGCACTTTTACCGGCGTGTTGGTCCTGATCGAGCCGGAGAACACGCGGCCGGTGACGATGCGGCCAAGGTAGGGGTTGCTCTCCAAGAGCGTGCCGAGCATGCGAAAACCGCCCGCGCCGACCTTCGGCGGCTCCACATGCTTCAGCACCTGGTCGAACAAGGCCGCCATGTCGGTCTTCGGCTCGTCGGGCGAATCCGACATCCAGCCCTGCTTGGCGGAGCCATAGATGATCGGGAAATCGAGCTGTTCGTCGGTCGCGTCGAGCGCGGCGAACAGGTCGAACACTTCGTTGACGACTTCGGTCGGACGAGCGTCCGGCTTGTCGACTTTGTTGACGCAGACGATCGGCTTCAGCCCGATTTTCAGCGCCTTGCCCAGGACGAACTTGGTCTGCGGCATCGGGCCTTCGGCCGCATCCACCAGGATGATCGCCCCGTCGACCATAGAAAGGATGCGCTCGACCTCGCCGCCGAAATCGGCGTGGCCCGGCGTGTCGACGATATTGATCCGAACGTCCTTCCACACCACCGAGGTTGCCTTGGCGAGGATGGTGATGCCGCGCTCGCGTTCGAGGTCGTTCGAATCCATGACCCGTTCGGCGACGCGCTGGTTGTCGCGAAACGCGCCCGACTGCTGCAAGAGCCGGTCGACGAGGGTCGTCTTGCCATGGTCGACGTGGGCGATGATGGCGATGTTGCGAAGCTTCATGAGCGGGCTTTACTGGCGACAAACGTTCGAACCGAGCGAGGCGCGGGCGCTGTCTCCTTGAATGGGATGACGGGAATACGACGGCGAGCCATACGTAACAGTGCTCAGCCGATTGATTGTGCGGTGCAATACACGAAAGATCGGCGAAAGGGAAGGGGCGGCGCAGCGCGTCCGGCGACGAGCCTAGAACCCGCCGCCTCTGAGGTGGCCGGTCCACCAGGCATGTTCGCTGGTGAAGCGCAGCAGCAGCATGATGATTCCTGCTGCGACCCCAAGCCCAAACAGCCAGCCGCCCCAGCGGACATGGGGAGGCGCGTCTGGAGTGGGCGCAGGATAGCTCCGCCAAAGCGCGACCAGCCCGATGAGCAAGAGCAGATCGACGCCCATCGAGACATAGTTCCAGGGCGTGACCGGCCAGGGTCCCCCAGGCGCAACAAGCCGCCACAGGCAATCGACGATGAGCAGGCAGGCAAGCACGGGCAAAGTTATCGGCGCCTTCGCGCCGCCAGCAGACTTGGCCATTCCGAAAAGCCCCCAAGCGAATTCGGTACGCTACCGGCCCATTGATTTCCGGGCAAATCATAGGCGAAACATGAACGCGCCGCTCAATCGGGGGCAGCGTTCGAGGAGGGTCAGACGGCCCGACTCGCCCAGTCCGGCTTAGACATTTATGGATATTGCAAGTCTTCGACTTCGACCCCACTTTCGGAAGGGGCTGAGCGGCGAGCTTCAACCGCGATACGCGGCCGTCCCGGTTGAAACGTTTGAGTTTCTCGTTGGGGGGAGGGCGATGAAGACCCGGAAAATCGACGCGCCGAATGGCGCAATCGCCGTTCACGAATCGGCTGGCCAAGGTCCACCCGTGGTGCTCATCCACGGCAATTCGTCGTCCTCGCGCGCCTTTTCGCGGCAGCTCGATGGGCCGCTTGGCCAACGCTTCCGGCTGATCGCGGTCGATCTTCCGGGTCACGGCGCGTCGGACGACGCGAAGGATCCGAGCGCCTATTCGCTTCCCGGCCATGCCCGCGCGGTTCGCGCGGTCCTGGACGCGCTCAGGATCGACGAGGCGCACTTCGTCGGCTGGAGCCTCGGCGGTCATATCGCGCTCGAAATGGCGCCTGATCTCAGGAGCGCGCGCGGCTTCGTCATTTTCGGCACGCCGCCGATCACATCCGGCGAAGCGATGAGCGAGGCCTTCCTGCCCAATCCGGCGATGAAAGTCACTTTTCAGGAAAGCGTCGACAGCCGCCGAAGCGTCTGCCTATGTCGCCGCCTTCTTCAGACCCGGCTTCGCCGATATTCCGCCCTTCTTTCTCGACGATGTTTTGCGCACGGACGGGCGGGCGCGCAGCAATCTTGGAGCCAGCGTCGCAGCGTGGCGAGTTCCGCGACGAGTGCGCGGTGGTGCGCGATCTTCGGGCCCCGCTCGCCGTGCTGCACGGCGATGAAGAGCAGCTGGTCAACCGACGCTATTTCGATTCGGTGGCGATGCCGACCCTGTGGCGCCGCGCGGTGCAGATGATTCCCGACGCCGGGCACACGCCCCAATGGGAGACGCCGAAGGTCTTCGACGCGCTCATCGAAGCCTTCGTCAACGAGACCGTCTGAAACCGATTCTCAGCCGGCAGAGTTAAGCCGAAGCGTCGGGCCCTGGCTCACTTTGCAATGGGCGCGTATTTGCCGGCGGCGCTCCAAACGTTGATGTCGTAGCTCGGGTCGAGAACGTCGCCCTTGCTGTCGAAACGGACGGGGCCCATGACGGTCTCGACCGGCTTGCCGTCTTCCAACGCCTTGGCGATCGCCTTTGGATCGTCAGAGCCGGCGCGCTTGATCCCCTCAGCGATCGCCTGGACCACGCCATAGCTGAACAGGGTGAAGCCCTCGGGGTCGAACCCTTGCGCCTTGAACTGCTCGAGCGCCTTGGCTGCGTTCGGCGACCGGCGCGGATCCGTGGGGAAGGTGAATAGCGTGCCTTCGCCTGCGGGGCCGGAGATCTGCCAGAACTCCGAGGTGGCGATGGCGTCGCCGGTCATCAGGTTCAGTTTATAGCTTTGGTCGGCCGCCTGTCGCAGCATGAGGCCGGCCTCGGTATGGTAGCCGCCGAAATAGACAAACTCGGCGCCCGCATTCTTCAGCTTGGTGATGACCGCGGTATAATCCTTTTCGCCCGGATTGATGCCTTCGAACAGGACCTCGGTGACGCCACCGGCGTTCAGCCTGTCCTTCACCACCTGCGCCAGACCTTTTCCGTAAGCCGATTTGTCGTGAAGAATGGCGATCTTCTTGCCTTTGTATTTCTCGGCGATCCAAGGCCCGATGAACGCGGCCTGCTCATCGTCACGCGGGTAGATGCGCATGATCGTCGGGCGGCCCTTTTCAGTCAGGACCGGATTCGACGAGGCGGGGGACATCATCAGGAGGCCGTTGTCGGCATAGACATCGGACGCGGGGATCGACGACCCCGAGCAGGCATGACCGTCGACGTATTTGATCTGCTGCCCGACAATGCGATTGGCGATAGCGACTGCCTGCTTCGGATCGCAGGCATCGTCCTCGATCGCGATCTTGATCTTGCGGCCATTCACTCCGCCGGCGTCATTGATCGCCGCGGCAGCGGTCTCCGCGCCGCGCTTCATCTGTTCGCCGATGCTGGCGACAGGGCCGGTCATCGGTCCGGCGACAGCGATGGTGATGTCCTGGGCCTTGGCCGGCGCAGTCAGCGCGGCGAGCCCGAGCCCCGTCAGTGATAGAATCCATGATCCGCGCATGTTGACCTTTCCCGTGTCTCGCGTTCCCTCCGCGATCGGCCCTATTGGGTTGGGCTTGCTCGCGGCGCCTTAATCTTAGTCACTGGCCATCGCGATAGCCGGGAAGGGCGACGATGGCAACTGCCGCCCGCAACCTGCGGATAGACAGGCGAGAGAGCAGTCCTAGCGAAATCCTGAGTGAATTAAGGGCTCATCGCTCGGTGAGCTTGAGTTCGATGCGCCGATTGCGGGCGCGCGATTCGTCGTCAGTCCCCTGATCGAGCGGTTGAAATTCGCCAAAACCGGCCGCAGCCAGGCGGTCGGGCTCGACCCCTTTGCTGATGAGATATTGCGCCACCGCGACAGCGCGTGCGGCTGACAGTTCCCAATTCGACTTGTAGGGACCGTTGCCGGTGATCGGGCTGTTGTCGGTGTGTCCGTCGACTCTGAGGATCCAGGGAATGTCGGGCGGAATCTCGCGCTCGAGGTCGATCACGGCGGCGGCGAGCGTATCGAGCGACTGGTGGCCAGCCGGGCTGATGTCGGCCTTGCCGACGTCGAACAGCACTGAGGATTGGAAGACGAACCGATCGCCCACCACCCGGACATCGGGCCGGGCCCCAAGGATCTGACGCAGGCGGCCGAAGAAGTCCGAGCGATAGCGATTAAGCTCTTGAACCTTCTGCGCCAGCGCGACGTTGAGCCGCTGGCCGAGATCGGCGATCTTCGATTGCGATTCCTTGTTTGCCGACTCTGATGCGGCGAGCGCATCCTCGATCGCCGCGAGCTGCTTGCGGAGCGCGGCGATCTGCTGGTTGAGCACGTCAACCTGGGCAAGAGCCTGAGCCGATATCTGCTTCTGCTGATCGAGCACGATGGCCGCCGCCGAGGCTTGGCTGCTGGCGGCGTCGGCGTCGACTACGCCATGCGACGCAACGTCCTTGAGCTGCTTCTGCTCCCGCTGGGCTGAGTCGAGCGTGGCGGTGAGCGCTGATATCTTGCTTTCGTCGACGCCTTTCTGGGTGCGCTCGAGCGCCAGCAGATTGGTCAGTTCCTCGATCTGCCGATTGAGCCTCGTGAGCGCCTCGTCCTTGCCCGTAACCTCTCGCGAGAGGAAGAACTGGGCCAGCATGAACACCGACAGTAGGAAAATGATCACCAGCAGCATCGTCGACAAGGCGTCGACGAAGCCCGGCCAATAGTTCACCGGCTCATATCGGCGTCCGCGCGACAGCGCCATGATCTAACTCCCGAACCCCCCGCCCATCTCAAATCCCCGCCTCATCGCGTGCCCAGCTCGTCCAACAGGCGCCGCAAAAGCTTGCCGATATCTTCCTGCTGCGTCGCCTGCGCGTCGACCCAATCGCGAATTTGCTGCTGTTCGGTGCGCATGTGGCCGACCAGAGCCTGAATGCCTTCCGCAAGCGTCGCAATCGCCTTGGTGTCGCGCTGATACTCAATCGCTGGCTGCGCGCTTTGAGCGATAATTGGCGCGTCCGGAACCGCCTCGACAACCGGGGTCGTCTGGACGTGGCTGGCGAGAAACTCCTCGAACTCGGAATAGAATCAATTCTGCGCCTGACCGGCCTGGAGATCGAGAAAGCCGAGGATCAAGGAACTCGCGAGGCCGAACAGCGAGGAGGTAAACGAAACGCTCATGCCGGCGATCGGCGCGGACAATCCTTGCTTGAGGTCGTCGAACATGGTCCCGGTGTCAACACCGGTCTTCATGCTGTCGATGACGCCGGCGATCGAGTGGACCGTCTCCAACAGGCCCCAAAACGTGCCGAGCAGCCCGAGGAAGACCAAGAGCCCAACCAGATAGCGGCTGAGCTCGCGGCCCTCGTCGAGCCTCGTGGCGATCGAATCCAGGATGGCGCGCGTCGTCAGCGTCGACAAGCCCCGCGCGCCCGCGCCGGCATTGAGCATAACCGCCATCGGCGCAAGCAGTATCGGGGCCGGCGGGGCGCCGTCGGTCACGGCACCAGTCAACGAGTTGACCCAGTGTATTTCGCGGAACAGCCGGATAACCTGCCGGAAGGTGAACAGCGCGCCGATCGCCAGCACGCCCAGGATCAGGCCGTTCAAACCGGGATTGGCGCTGAAGGCGATCGCGATCTGCTGATAGAGGATGAGAACGACGAATCCGACCAGGGCCAGGAAAGCCGCCATCCCCACCAGGAAAATACGCGGGGAGGTCAGCAGGCGGATATCCGGATCTTGCGCCATGGATTGCCGAATCGACCCCTAAAACACAACGCGGACGTTTTCGTTCTCATACCATAACGATTGAACGGACAAAGCAAAGCGGCGAGACGATAGAGTGTTCGGGTCGCCGCCTCGCCTTACGCGAATGATAGGCTACGCCGCCTTCATCTTGGGCTTCAGCCAGCCGCGGTTGACCAGCACCTCCGCGATCTGCACCGCGTTAAGCGCCGCTCCCTTGCGCAGATTGTCGGACACCACCCAAAGATTGATGCCGTTGTCGATTGTCGGGTCATCGCGGATTCGCGAAATGTAGGTCGCGTCCTCCCCTGCCGCCTCGTGGGGGGTGATGTAACCGCCGGGCTCCCGTCGGTCGATGACCAGGCATCCGGGCGCACGGCTCAGGATATCCCGCGCCTCGTCGGCGCTGATCGGATCGACAAATTCGATGTTGACGGCCTCCGAGTGGCCGATGAACACCGGCACCCTGACGCAGGTCGCGGTCAGCTTGATCTTGGGGTCGAGGATTTTCTTGGTCTCGGCGACCATCTTCCACTCTTCCTTGGTCGAGCCGTCGTCCATGAACACGTCGATTTGCGGAATGACGTTGAAGGCGATTCGCTTGGTGAACTTCCTCGGCTCGACCGGATCGGACACGAACACCGCGCGGGTCTGGGCGAACAATTCGTCCATCGCCTCCTTGCCGGCGCCGGAGACCGACTGATAGGTCGCCACCACCACCCGCCTGATCGTCGCGCGGTCGTGCAGCGGCTTCAGCGCCACAACGAGCTGGGCCGTCGAGCAATTGGGGTTGGCGATGATATTCTTCTTGCCGAATCCCTTCGCCGCGGCCGCGTTGACCTCGGGCACGATCAGCGGGACATCCGGGTCCAGGCGCCAGGCCGACGAATTGTCGATGACCACGCATCCCTTCGCGCCGATCCTGGGCGAATATTCTTTCGACACCGCTCCGCCCGCCGACATGAGGCAAATGTCGGTGTCGGAAAAATCATAATGCTCGAGCGCCTTGCACTTGAGCGTCTTGTCGCCAAACGAGACCTCGCGGCCGATCGAAGCGGGGGAGGCGAGCGCAACCACTTCAGAGACTGGGAATTGGCGCTCCGCGAGGATCGAGAGCATCTCGTGGCCAACATTGCCGGTGGCGCCGGCAACCGCGACCTTGAAGCCTGACATGGTGAAGAATTCCTTGTTCGCCCTTCCTCCCCTTAAGACCCTGGAACGCGGGCCCTATGAACCCCGGCGCCCGCCGGGGAGGAGCCGGAGCAGGGGCGCGGTCAGCCGTTCGTCCCGCTTTTCAGCGGGCGGCGCGTTTTGGTCGATCGTTTTTAACCAGTGGCGCGACATCGATCCTGATCCGGAGCGGCGCGGGAGAGCGCCGACGGCTTTGCAGAACCATGACCTATGCAGGTTGTCAATGCGAAGATGCGGGCAACAATCTGGAGCGCACTGAGCATTACCGCTGCGCTTCCCACTCTCTCTTCAGGATCGCCATCATGATGAGATCGCTTCGCCTGCCGTCTGCCAGCCGGTAGGCTTGGCGCGCACGCCGTCGCGGGTGAAGCCCAGTTTCATATAGGCGCGTTGGGCGCGGGCGTTGTCGGCGAAGCAGTCAAGATGGAAGCGCTCGGCGCCCATCGGCCCGAAAGCCTCGTCGAGAACGAGCCTCAGAAACGCTGTGCCCAGGCCCTGGCCGGGGCGTGCGACCGCGATGCGCTTGAGGTAGAGGTTGGCGTGCGGATCGCCGAGCCCGCGCAGGATGGCGAAGGCCTCGACCGCTCCAGATTCCCCGACGCCAAGCCGGTAAGCGTGGGAGGGCGAGGACAGCATCGCGCGATGCTCCTCCTCCTCCGAACGGGCGACGTAGAGCTCGTAGTCCGGCGAGCGTTCGATCGCCATCATGGCGCCGATGTCAGCAAGCAGGGCCGGGCGCAACGTAAGCCGGAAGGGGTTCATGACGGGCAGGGTGGTTGCGGGCAAATCAAGGGTCGCCTCACCCATTGCGCGTTGCGGCGCGAGCGTCTATATCGCGCCGTCCTTGAGCCGGCTGATCGTCGCTCGAGATCATGGGAGATGGGCGCTTAGCTCAGCGGTAGAGCACTACCTTGACATGGTAGGGGTCAGAGGTTCAATCCCTCTAGCGCCCACCATCTCCTAACTCCAGCTCCGCCTCATTTTTGCGCCGGTTCTCGGCCACGAGCCTCCGAAACGACGCATCCTTCCTGGCGCCTGCGCCGCCTCCTTGACGGATTAAACGATTGTCACTTCGGACGATGGCGTTCACCAAGGCAAAACGATCGAAAGTCGGCTGGGCGCTTATGAGCCTCGTCGGTGGCCTGCTGTTGCTCGCGTCCCACGCTTCCGCAGCCGACTCGGAGGCGAAGGGCGCAGTGAGGGACAAGCACGGCGATTGGGTGACCCGTTGCGAAACTCCACCCGGCGCTGCCCACGAGCAATGCGCGATCGTGCTCAGCGTCGTCGACCAGGACCGGCCCAACTTGATTCTGGTCGTGATCGTGCTCAATACCGCGGATCGCAAGACCCGCCTGATGCGGGTCATTGCGCCGCTCGGGGTGCTGCTTCCCCCCGGCGTGAGCTTGCGGATCGACAACGCGGAGGCGGGGCGCTTGAGTTTCCTGCAATGTCTTCCGAATGGCTGCGTCGGCCAATTGGCCATGGACCAAGCCCTGATCGATAAGCTGAAGACCGGAAAGACGGCGACGCTTGGCATCTTCCAGACGCCCGAGGAAGGCGTCGGCGTGCAGGCGCCGCTCGCAGGCTTCAAGGAAGCCTACGAACAATTGCCTTGACGCCGTGGTCGGGGTAAGCACCGCGCTCATCTTCAAACGAATCCCAGCTGCTCAATTGTCGAAGTCAGACGCAATGATCGCTCGCGCCACGCTGGTTCGCATCGCGCTTCTTTCGACCGCCCTTGGCGCTCTGACCGGCTGCGACACGGTCGGCGGCGCAATGAGCTCAGCCGGCAGCTCTGTCGGCGGCTTTCTCTCACATCGCGATCCGGCCGCCGAAGGCGTCAATCTCGGGGCGACCCCGAACTCGAAGCAGGTGGTGCTCCAGCCCACCGCCAATCCGACCGACAGGCTGAAGGTTCTGCCGGTCGCCGCACAAGACATCAATTGCCCGGACGTGACCGTCGCCGACGGTGGCGCTGCGCTGCGCGTCGGCGGCCCCGAGAATTCTTCGGTGCGCTATCAGTTCAACATAGAGGATACCGCGCGCCAGTGCGATCCGGCCGGCGCGGGGCAGGCCGGCGTCAAGATCGGCGTCTCGGGTCAGGTGGTGATCGGACCGGCGGGGCAAGCTGGGACGTTCAGCGCGCCGGTGAAGATCACGGTGACGCGGCTCACCGACAACACGTCGGTCTTTTCCCAGACCTACCGGGCCGAGGCGACGACGGACGGGGTGAGGGCTGGCCAGTTTCGTATTGTGACCGATCCAGTCAATCTGCCGATGCCCACTCTTCAACTTGCGGACCTCTATTCGATCACCGTCGGCTTTGAAGGCGGGACCGGCGGCCCGTCGCCGACAGGCCACAGGAGCAGGAAGAAGAGGACGTCCGGCTAAGCCACTCCATAAAGAACGGCGTCCGCGCACAAGTTTACGCGCGCCAATGATTTCATGGGCTTAGCTGCTCTTTTTGCGCAACTTTTTTCGGGCGACCTCTAAGCCTGTCGCCATCCGATGAAGAGCGATCGTCGGGACCTGGACTCTTCGGGGCCTCGGGCGCGATGACGAAGCGTCCCGTAATCTGAGGCTCCCCAAGCACGAGGACCCCTACGTGCCCGTTTCGTTTCCGGCGCCGACGTAGTCCAAAACAGACGCAAACGAAGGGATATTTCGCATCGTGAAACGGCGGTACGCATCGCTGGTCGTAAGCCATTGAAATCATTATGAGTGCTGAATTAGTGATTTCGCGGAATTGTTGGATTTCAAGGACTTAACAGCCATTTCGTTCCGCGCTCTTTCAACATTGCCGGGTCCTGGATTCGAAAGGCCTAAATTTAGCCGAACCGCCGGACAGCCTCGAAAAGATGGCGCCGCGGGAATCCCATGCGGACGAACCTCAATAGCCCTCAGGCCGGCAGACGCTCCTTTCCTGGCGGCTTCAGAAAGGGGCCGGCGAGGATCTTTCGTTTTTGACGTTATCTGAACATCCGATCCGATATTTCTCCAAAAGAGAAGGTTTTTCTAAACTTTCGTGATTGCGTTGACCGCCGTTGACCCTGCCCATCGCCGATGGCCCTGAGGTCAAAAACCAATCGCCGCTTACGCCTGCGTCCAGCTTGAGCGGCAGGCGACGTTCCGGCTGAACGGCGGGATTCCGCAAACGGCGGCCGTTCCGGGACGGCTTGGCGACGGGCTCGGCCGGTGTCCGTATCCGCAATGTCGGACATTCGCCCGGCTTATAGGTGAGAGTTGGCCCGTAGTTCCTCCAGAAGCGCAGTGAACGCCGGGGAGGGGTGGCGCCGGTTAGGGTAATAGAGACGGTTACCGGAGAGTGTCGGGCTCCACTCCCAATCCTGGACCCGGCGTCCGTCGGCGATGAACGGCGCCACCATGTCTTCCATCACAATCGCCAACCCCGCGCCATGAAGGGCGGCGTCGATGAGCAGGTGTTGCTCATTCAGGACGAAAGGGCCGTCGGCGCGGACATTGACCTTGCGTCCGTCGCCCTCGAACTCCCAGGCACAGAGGCCGTTGGAGGTCGGCAGGCGGAAGCGGGATTTTCGCGGCACCTCGGTTTCCGACTTTTTCAATAATATCCGTCGACTTCAGCCGTTCGATTTCGGGCGACGAACGTCTGCTTGGGGTCGAAATGGGTCCGAGGCGATGGTGTTTTTGGACCTAGCCTTACGCGGGGCGCGCGTCGCTTTCGTGCAGCAGAAGGGCGGGGCGGGCCTCGATGACCACGAACGCCTGGGCGTACGGCCCCTCGTCGGTGATCGTCAGATGAATGAACGGCTCGGTCCCGGGCGGCAGCATCGCTTTCAGCCGTTCGGCGGCGCCGCCAGTCAGCTTCATGGTCGGCTGCCCGGACGGAAGATTGACCACCCCCATGTCGCGCCAGAACACCCCCCGCCTCAATCCGGTGCCCAGCGCTTTGGCGCAGGCCTCCTTGGCGGCGAATCGTTTGGCGTAGGAAGCCGCGCGCCCGGCGCGTCGATCCGAGCGGCGCTGTTCGGTCTCGGTGAAGCAGCGGGCTGTAAAGCGCTCGCCGTGCCGCGCCAGCGTCGTCTCGATGCGCTCGATGTCGCAGAGGTCGCTGCCGATGCCGATGATCAAAGCCGGCGCTCCACGGACGCACGCCCCTCATTCATCGCCATGCGCATCGCCTTCACGGTTTCCGCGAGCCCGACAAAGATCGCCTCGCCGATGAGGAAATGGCCAATGTTGAGTTCGACGATCTGCGGCAGGGCGGCGATGAGGCGCGCGGTGTCGTAGTCGAGGCCGTGGCCGGCATGACACTCGAGCCCGAGCGCCTGGGTCTCCGCGGCTGCTGCGCCGAGGCGGCGAATTCGTGATCGGCCTTGGCGGCGTCGCCGCGAGCCCGCGCGTCGCACCAGGCCCCGGTGTGGAGCTCGACGACCGGCGCTCCGAGTTCGGCGCTGGCTTTCAACGCCTCCGGCGAGGGTTCGATGAACATCGAGACCCGGATTCCTTCCCGCGTGAGTTCGTCGACGAACGGCTTCAAGGCCTTAAATCCGCCGACCACGTCAAGACCGCCTTCGGTTGTGCGTTCTGTCCGCTTTTCCGGCACGAGGCAACAGGCGTGCGGACGAATGTTGAGCGCAATATCGAGCATGGGCTCAGTCGCGGCCATCTCGAAATTGAGCGGTTTGCCGATTGAGGCTTTGAGGCGGCGCATGTCGTCATCGAGGATGTGCCGGCGGTCCTCTCGCAGATGCGCCGTGATGCCGTCGGCTCCAGCTTCGATCGCCATGAGCGCCGCGCGAACGGGATCAGGGACCGCGCCGCCGCGGGCGTTGCGGACGGTCGCGACATGATCGACGTTGACGCCAAGCCTGAGCGCTTTCATCGGGCCGCTCCTCTTTCGTTTGGGCCGCTCAGGCCGCGCCGGCGAGTGCGCGGCTGCCCGGTTTGACGGCCGGAAGCGCCGCCAGTTCGGGGGGCAGCGCGTCGGGCGCGTAGGCTGGAATGTCGAGCGTCGCCAGCGCCACGCGATTGACGCCGATGTCCGCTTCGCCGTTGGAACGGTCGATCAGGCAGGCGGCGCCGACGATCTTGCCCGGATGCTCGGCCAGCGCCGCCAGCGTCTCGCGCGAGGAGAGGCCGGTGGTGATGATGTCCTCGACCATCAGCACGCGCGCGCCCGGAGCGATCGCGAACCCGCGGCGCAACTTGAAGACGCCGCCCTCGCGCTCGACGAAGATCGCCTTGGCGCCAAGCCAGCGCGCGGTCTCGTAGCCGGGAACGATGCCGCCGAGCGCGGGCGAAGCGACGATGTCGATCGCGCCAAACGCCTCGCGGGCTTTCTCCGCCAGCGCGCGGCAAAGGCGCTCGGTGCGCGCCGGATCCTGGAACACGAACATCTTTTGCAGAAAGACCGGCGAGTGCAGCCCCGACGACAAGATGAAATGGCCGGTGAGCAGGGCGCCGGCGGCGCGAAACTCGTCAAGCGCCTGATCCGCGGTTAGGCTTGGGCTCGTCATACCCTTTCTTAGCAGGCCGCCGATTGCCGCGCCAAGATGAGCGCGGCTTTCGCGGCGCGCTGAAACCGCGAGGCGTTCATCCGATGCCGGCGACCAAGCCTTACGAAACCAAGACGCTGGGCGAGGGCGTCGATGCGACCGCGCCGGACGGAACGGCGGTGCGCCTGCTCTTGAGCCTCGCCGGCGGAAGCATGGCGCATTTCGAATTGCCCGCCGGGGCGGTGTCGCACGCGGTCACGCATCGAACTGTCGAGGAAATCTGGTTTGTGGTCAGCGGGCGCGGCGCCATCTGGCGCCGTCAGGGGGATGTCGAATCGATCGATCCGCTCGGGCCTGGGACGTCGCTGACCATCCCGCTCGGCGCCGCGTTTCAGTTTCGCGCCGAAGCCGGTTCGGCCCTAGCGTTCGTCGCGATCACCATGCCGCCCTGGCCCGGGATGGACGAGGCCGTGTCCGCGCAGGGCCCATGGTCGCCGACCGTCGCGGCCGGCTAGCCGCGCTCTTGCGCACGGCGCGGCTCGCTGATAGCGCAAAAGCCGCCGAAGCGCCGGATTAGCTCAGCGGTAGAGCAGCGGTTTTGTAAACCGAAGGTCGGGGGTTCAATCCCCTCATCCGGCACCAAATCAATCAAGATGTTAGGCGTCGTTCACTTCAGCGGCTGAGGTATCTGGGAAGTGAGCGGACACAAAACCAGACACAACGGTCGGCCAATGTGAAGCGTTCGTTCGGACCGCGGCCCTGAGGTCGCAGTTCGACGGATAGCTTGCCTACAACGGTCGCCTGTGGAAGGATCAGAGTCCGGGAAAGCAGTCGTTCCACGCGAGCGCGGAGACACGCACATGGGAGGGTAAGCCGGAAGCCCAAGACGCCTGGGTCGCGCTGCTGCTGACGGGCATGGGCAACCTGATGGCTCGCCCGACTGCACGCCCGGCTACTACAACAGCAAGGGACAGCCGCAGGGCCCCGGGGCTCGTTGACCATAGCCTTGAGGAGGGTGGCGGCGCCGTCCATCAAGTCCTTGCCGCGCAGACCGATCAGGGGGTTCAGCGCCAGCGTGTTTCGCGCTGCCTCCTCAGAAAGGGAGTCCGGATCGCGCTCGGCGCGCGGCTGTTCAGGCGTGCCGCCGCGGGTCATGCGCCGTCGCCGTATTGCGCGCGCAGCGCTTTCTTGTCGAACTTGCCAACGCTCGTTTTGGCCAACGCTTCAACGAACAGGATCTTCTGCGGAACGGCGAATTTCGAGATCACGCCCTTTTCGCTGTAAGAGAGCACGTGGGCCTTGATGTCCTCCTCGATCACCGGCGGCGTCGTCTTCGGCTCGCGCACGATAAGTGCGAGCGGTCTTTCGCCCCATCGGTCGTCTTTGACGCCGATCACCGCGCATTCCCCCACTCCGGCGCGATGCATGATGATGTCCTCGAGCTGGAGCGAGGAGACCCACTCGCCTCCGGTCTTGATGACATCCTTGATGCGATCGGTGACCCGCAGATAGCCGTCGGGCGTGATCACTCCGATATCATTGGTGTGCAGATAACCGCCCGCCCACAATTGCTCGGAGGCCTCTGGACTGTTGAAGTAGCCATTGGTCAGCCAGGGCGCCCGCACGACGATTTCGCCTGAGGTCGTGCCGTCGTGAGGCGCTTCGTTCATATTGGCGTCGACGATGCGCAGATCGACCAGGGGGACGGCTCGTCCGGCCCTGGTGCGTATTTCCACCTCCTGGTCAGCATCACCCGAGAGATCGCTCGCCTGGAGATGCGTAACCGTCAACAGCGGGCCCGTCTCGGACATTCCGTATCCAGCGAACACGTCGACGCCGCGATCCATCGCTTGCTTGGCGAGCGCTTTCGGAAGCGCGGAACCCCCGATCACCACCTTCAGGCCGGCGAGATCGACGTCGGCCTTGGCGGCCGCGTCAAGCAGCATCTGGAGCATCGTCGGCACACCATGGGTGAAGGTCACGCCTTCGGTCTTGATCAGCTTGATCAGCAGCGCCGGATCGTAGCGGCCAGGATAGACCTGCTTGACGCCGGCAAGCGTCGCCGCCCACGGGAAGCCCCACGCGTGAACGTGGAACATCGGCGTGATCGGCATATAAACGTCGTCGCGATGGAAGCTGCCTTGCTTCGCTGCAAGCCCAAACACGGCGAGTTCCGCCATTGCATGCAGCACCAACTGACGATGGCTGTAGTAGACGCCTTTCGGCTGCCCCGTGGTTCCCGTCGTATAGAAAGTCGTCGCCTGGACGTTCTCGTCGAAGTCGGGGAAGTCAAAGTCCGGAGATGCGGCCGCGAGCAGCTGCTCGTATTCGCCGACGAATTCAAGTTTGCCGGTCAGGGCGCTTTGCGGTCGGTGAGAACGACCAGCCTTTTGACTTTCGACAATTTCGGTAAGATCGAATGCACGAGGTCGACGAACTCATCGTTGACGAGCAGCGTCGACGAACCGGCATGGTCGATCGTGTAGGCGATTTGCTCCGGAGACAGTCGCACGTTCACCGTCTGCAGGACAACTCCCATCATCGGGATGGCGAAGAACGCTTCTAGAAACCTGTTGCTGTCCCAGTCGAGAACCCCGACGGAATCGCCCGGGCGCACCCCGACCATTTCAAGAGCGCTCGCCAGCCTGCCGATGCGATCGCGCAATTCAAGGTAGGTGAGGCGCCGTACATCGCGATAGACAATCTCCTGGCGCGCGGTCTGAGCCAGCGGCGCGTGCAGAAGCTGTTTAATCAGCAAAGGGTAAGAGTAGGCCGAAGGCGTCACGGCGATCTTTTTGCCGTTCATTGACCTCCTCCCCGATTTCCTTTGTGGCCCTTCAGCGGACGAGAGCCGATTTTTCCGCCATTGCGTCCTTCGAGACTCGCGCGCGCCCACTAAAGGGTCAAGGTTCGATACGGCTACTCATGGGGTGCGATCTGGCCATTTCGGCGCTGCTTGCTCGCCCAATCCAGGCTCGGCCATCGAGCGCCAACCGTTCAAGCAGGGGGCGCCGGTTCCCGTCGAAAGTCTTGTGGCGCTTTGCCGGTCCAACGCCGGAATGCGTGCCGGAAGTTCGCCGAGTCGCTGAATCCCAATGCAAAGCCGATGTCCTCCATCGTCATCGTCGTTTCGCGCAAGTAGCGCAGCGCGGCGTGGACCCTGAGTTCGTCTGACAACTCGCGGAACGAAGTGTTCTGCAGACGAAGGTGGCGCCTGAGCGTGCGTGGCGTCGTCTTGAGCAACTTGGCGACGGTAGCGAATGACAGCCGTTCAGCGACGTCGGTCAACAGCAGGCTGCGAACCCTGCCGGCCGCGCCTGACCGCAGTACAAGGTCAGCGATGAGGTCGTCGCACAGGGCGATCACGGAAGGATACGTTGTGCGATTGCCAAGTTTGGGCGGGGCGTCCAAGAACCCTGAATCAAACTGGATTTGATTTGTTGCTCAAACCTCACGGGACACCCGACCAGAGCCGAGGTGATCTGAAAATCCTTAGCGGCGCCATAGCGCAGAGAGATCTCGCGAGGCTTGAAAAAGTCGCCCATGATGTCACGGTGAAGCGAGATGAGAGGCAACACGGTCAATCGGGGCGCTCAGCTTCACCCTGTGGTATTCTATTTTCGCTAAGAAACGGCTTGCTGCGTTGGGGCTATGGGTTCTCGTTTTCGCTCTCGTCCGCAAGCCGATAGCCGACTCCGGGTTCGGTCAGAAGAAGATTGGGGCGTTGCGGGTCGCGCTCGATCCTGCGCCGCAAGCGAAAGATGGACGACCGCAGGGCGCGCCGCCCGCCTGCCGAGTCGGCTCGCCCGAGCTCTGCGAGGATGCGGTCGAAGGTCGCTACATGGTTCGCCCTGCGCGCCAGAAGCGTGAGGATGCGCAGGTGAGTTCGGGCAAGCGCGATCGGCTCGTTCCCAAGGGCGACTTTGTGGTCGAACAGGTCGATCAGCAACGATCCGCGTCGATAGAAGCGTCGACGCCCGGTAGCGTTGAAGCGTCGCAACTCGGTTACGCGCACGCGCGTCGCTAAATCCCGCTGGCGGAAGGGACGAGCAAGGTAGTCGGCATCCAGATCCAGAACGGCGATGCAGTCTGCTTCTCGATAGCCGCCGCAGATGGCGATGACGTGCGCGTCGGAGTGGGCGCACTTTGCTTGACGCAGTTGGTCGAGGTCGAGCTCCGGCAGGTCGACGAGGACAATGTCGAACGGACCATCCGCCTTCGCCGTCGCCTCGACCAGGCAGCCCTCCGTTTCGAGAGCCGACCGGATAAGGCGCACGAGTTCGATTTCGCTCGTTATGACGAGCACGCGCGTCCGACGCCGCCGCCCAACGCTCGCGCCCATGATTCTGCCTGCAGCGCCGACCGAACCGGCCTGTTGATCATGTGAGAACTTAGGGGAGGAGACGCGCGCGGGGGCGAGTCCGCGCGCGTTCCCCGGCTTCCGTCCAGATCAACCGATCCCGGCGGAAGTCGATCGGCTCACGCCGGATCGCCGTAGCGCTTATGCAGCTCGAGGTTCACGTCGAGCACATTGACCAGCGTCTCGCCGATTGCGCTGCTCCAAGGCGCGTACGCCTTTTGCTGGAGGAGGGCCTCGATGTCCGTGCGCACGTCGTCGGCTTTCAGCTTTTTGTCGTCCGCCCATTTGGCGGCCACGCGGTCGAGGACATTCGCCCCACTGCCTATGCCGTCATCTGCGGCGTCGCTGCGGCTCGAAGGTTCCGCGTACATCTGGGCGCGAAGGGATAAGCGCGATCCTGATAAGGGATCGATACCGATTGCGGCGCGCGCGTATAAAGCGGCTATAAAGAACGCCTGCGGCGACAGGGGCTGAAGACTTCTTGGGTGCAGTTCTGCCCGGGCCTGGGGATCTGCGAAGGATCGCAAGATTGCGAAGGCCACGGGGAGGAACGAGCGCAAGAGTCGGCTCGCGCCCTTCTTGGATTTTTGCTCGACCGCCGTCCACGCGACCGGTCAGGCTGCCGGCAGGCTTATGCTTATGTCGTCGGCATCGCCGCGATCTGGTTTGGTTCGGAGTTGAAAGGCTGCCGCGGCTAATGGCCGGTCTCGGTCGCCTTGCGCGATCCTCGCCACGACCGCTCGTCGAGCGACCGAGGTCCCCTCCCTCCATCGCGACGTTCTGTTGGAGCGTCGATCGGCGCCCGCTTCGGGCGGTGAAGCCTATTTCGCACTCGCAACGGAATATGGCTTCGGGCGGGTTTCTGCCCTTTCCCCGATGACGGCTTCTCAGGGGCGTCACGTCGTCGGCGCGTACGCGGTCACGCAGATGCTCTCATATGTCGCGTCCGCTAGCCGTAGGCGAAGCCCGGCTTGCTTTGGCCGACTTCGATCAGGTAACCGTCCGGATCGCGCATGTAGCAGCAAGTCTCGCCGTACTGTTCCCTTGGCTCGGTGATAAACTGGGCTCCTCGACTTCGCCATAGTTCATAGGACGCTTGAATGTCCGCGACGCGGATATTCATAAAGCTGCTGACTGAATCGGGGTTGGGGACGCTGAGCGTGACCGATGGTTTGTCGGGTGTCGGACCGCCCCCGACGTTGACAATGAGCCACGTGTTCGCGACCTGGACGTACCCCGGCGGCCGCCTTGCCTCGCTCAGAATGCGACCCCCGAAGACCGTTTCGTAAAATCGAACCGATCGTTCGATGTCAGAGACGGTGAGAAAGTGTGCGATGGTAAACCCATCCTGCGGCGGCATCTGATAGTTCTTCTGTTCGACTTCTACTTGGTTCATGGCCGACTCCGATTCGGGAATAGCGTTTCTCCGTTCGCCGGAATGCGAGGGTCGCGTGATTCAGCATGAACTGGGACCCATAACTAAAAACCTAAAGCCCTCGTCGAGGAAGAAGGATTGTAGGCGCTCACCGGCCGCACCTACGGTCGGGTCTTTAGCCGTAGGCTACACCCGGCTTGCTTTGCCCAACTTCTATAATATAACCGTCAGGATCACGAATGTAGCAGCGGATCTCGCCGTACTTGTCCTTTGGCTCGGTAATAAACTCCGCTCCTCGATTGCGCCATAGTTCATAGGAGGCTTGAATATCCGCAACGCGGATATTCATAAAGCTGCTGACTGAATTGGGGTCTGCGGGGACGCTGAGCGTTACCGATGGTTTGTCCGGTGTCGGACCGCCCCCGACGTTGACAATGAGCCACGTGTTCGCGATCTGGATGTACCCCGGCGCGCCGCTGCTGTCGCCTCTGCTCAGAATGCGACCTCCGAAGACCGTTTCGTAAAATCGAGCCGATCGTTCGATGTCCGAGACGGTGAGAAAGTGCGCGATGGTAAACCCATCCTGCGGCGGCATCTGATAGTTTTTCTGCTCGACTTCGACTTGATTCATGGACGACCCCATCAGGGTATAGTATTTCTCCGTGCGTCAGAATGCGGGCGCTCACCTGAGCCTGACTATTTTGCCTTCTTGTTCAGCGTATCGATCAGAAGCTTGGCGGCCGGGCCGGACGAGGCCGGATTCTGGCCGGTGATCAGCTGGCCGTCGGCGACCGTGTGAACGCCCCAGTCCTTGACCTTGGAAAAGATGGCGCCGAGGCTTCATCATTTCGTCTTCGACAAGGAAGGGCACCACCTTCGTCAATCCTACGGCTTCTTCCTCGCCGTTGGTGAAGCCGGTCACGGTCTTGCCCTCGACGAGCGGCTTGCCGTCCGCGGTCTTGACATGGCGCAGCGCGCCAGGGGCGTGGCAGACCAACGCGAAGGTCTTGCCGGCGGCGAGGAAGAATTCGATCAGCTTGATCGAGTTCTTGTCTTCGGCGAGATCCCACATCGGCCCGTGGCCACCGGGGTAGAAGACGGTATCGTAATCTTCCTGCTTGACGCTATCGAGGCGCACCGTCCTGTCCAGCTGAGCGTTGGCGTCGGCATCCTTCTCGAATCGACGGGTGAGGTCGGTCTGAAAGTTCGGCTCGTTGCTCTTGGGATCGAGTGGCGGACGTCCGCCCTTGGGCGACGCGAGGGTGATCTGGACGCCGGCATCCTTGAAGACATAGTAAGGCGCCGCCAGTTCCTCGAGCCAGAAACCAGTCTTGCGACCTGTGTTGCCGAGCTGGTCGTGGGAGGTAAGAACCATCAGGACTTTCATGATGCGCTCCGTTCCTTGGTCGTGACGAGTGACCCACGTTGCTGCTGCCGGCCTCGCCCGAGTGTTGTGGTCAGGGTGATACCGCGTCTTCTCGGCCGACGACCTCGTGGCTCTGGTTCTGATATCGCAGACAGCTGCCGCCGAGAAGGGTCCTCTTCGCTTAACGCCTCACTCGGGATTGGCCGACACGCCGCTCCTCGACCGGGTTGGGTCGAACGGACACGTTGGCGCCTTGTTCAGGGACGGTCGCTCCTGGAGCGTCCTTCGTCGACATGATCAAGCCTGGAGCTCCCTCCGGGCTCGGGCGCGGCCCTTGGCGGCCGCAGTTAAACCAACATTCCATTCGGACCACTCGGTGGGGCTGGTCAGCCTCCCGCATGGGCCACATTGCGTCCGCTTGGTGTCGGCCTGCGGAGTTCTTTCCTGCCTCCAGTGCCGCGTTTCGCCGTGATTGCGATGAAATTCCGACAAATAACTCTACCAGATGGTTGCAAAAATCTGCCGCATGGGTTCAGACAGTGAACAGCCGTCAACAATCAGATGAGACCAACTCTCCGCTCACGGTCCCGAATGCTCTGACGACGACGCGGAGGCAGGCGCACGGGTGAGGGCATTTCCGCCGTGGAAGATGCAAAAAGTACTGGCGCGAGCGCACCGATGCCTCTGGGCGAACGGCGTCAGGTTTCTGTACTTTTCGCGGACATGGTCGGGTACACGGCGATTGCGGAGCGAATTGGCGAGGAGAGAACCCTCGGTCTCGTCCGAATAATCTACGAAAAGCTGACGGGGGCCGTTCGCGAACACGGCGGCTCGGTGCGCGGCTTCGCCGGCGACAGCATCATGGCCGTGTTCGGCGTCCCCGAGGCGCAGGAAGACACCGCCCTCCGAGCCTGCCGCACGGCCTTGGCGATCCACGCGGCTTTTGCGGCGGCAGCCGATGAGATGGAGTCCCAATTCGGCGAGCGTCCGCTCATGCGCGCCGGCGTGAGTTCGGGAATCACTGTGATGGCGCCGGTCGAGGGGGAGGGCGCCGCTCTCACCGCCGTCGGCGATACCGTCAATCTTGCCGCGCGTCTTCAGGGCTTGGCGCGGGCGGGCGGCACCATAATCTGCGACACCACACGACGTCTCGTTGAATGGCTCGCCGACACGAGCTTCGACGGGGAAAAACCGATCAAGGGCAAGTCCAAGCCCCAGAAAGTCTGGCGACTGAACTCCGTGCGCAAGGGGGGCACGCGCTTCGATGCCTCGCTCCGCCGGGGCCTCGGCCCGCATGTCGGTCGTGACGACGAACTGGCGAAGCTCCACGACGCGCTTGGCCGTGCGCGAGAGCGGCTTCAAGTGATCGACCTTGTCGCCGAGCCCGGTCTAGGCAAGACGCGCCTCGTGTCGGAATTTCTGCAGCGGCTTCAGGCCGACGAGGCCTTCGTCCTGATCGGGCATTGCGCGGCCGACGGGCAACAAATTCCGTTTCTGCCTTTCCTTGAGGTCGTGCGCGGCGCTTTCCGGATTCGACCCGAGGACGATCCGGCCGAAATCACGCGAAAGTTGGATGCGGGCCTTCGCGGGCTGGAGCTTCATACGACGGAGAATTTGGGCCTGCTGCTTAATCTGCTGGGTCTAGAGCCGCCGGAAGGCTTGTTGGCGGGACTCGACGGCGTTCTGATCGGTTTGCGCACGCGCGAACTGTTGCTGACGCTGATGAAAGCGCGACGTGGGGCATCCACGGTCGTTGTGCTGCTCGAGGACATCCACTGGGTCGACCGCGCGTCCGAAGAGATGCTCGGCAAACTGATCGAGGCCGGCGAGCAGCCGAACTTGCTTGTCATTCATACGACGCGACCCGAATACCTTCCCCGCTGGCGAGGAGGGTTCGGCGTGACGACCCTTGCGCTGAAGCCCCTCAGCGCGGGCGACATCCAGCATGTCTTGCAGACGCAACTCGGCGTGGCGTCCCCGCCCGACGCTCTGATGAGGCAAGTGACGGAGCGGGCTGGGGGCAATCCTCTCTTCGGCGAGGAAATCCTGAGCTTCCTGATCGAACAAGGCGCGTTGCGCGTCGCCTCAGGCAAAGCGGATTTCGACGCCGCGATTGGAGTGGACGGTCTGCCGGCAAGCATACAGGGTCTGCTCGCGGCCAGAGTGGATCGGCTGCCTCGGGAAGACCGTGCGTTGTTGCAGGCCGCGGCGACTATCGGCCGGCGGTTCGACCCGAATCTGCTCTCGCTTGTCGTCGAGACGGAAGATGACGTCGGCGCGGCGCTTCAGAGACTGCAGGCGCAGGATATCGTCTACAGGCAAGCCGATTCGTCGGACTACGTTTTCAAGCACATCCTCTTGAGAGACTCTGTGTATCAGAGCCTTGTCACGGGGCGCAGGACCGAGCTGCATCGGAAGATCGCCGAGGCGCTGGAACAGCGGAGCGAAGGTAGGCTCGCCGAAGCGGCGGAAACGCTCGCGCACCACTATGTTCTCGCCGATCGCAAGAACCTCGCCTTCACCTATCTCGCCATGGCCGGGGCGAAGAGTTTGGGCGTCTACTCGCTCGACGAGGCGGATCGATACTTGTCGTCGGCGCTCGCGCTCTTCGAGCGCGACCC
>CAVYPD010000059.1:0-19071 GCA_963770275.1 uncultured Alphaproteobacteria bacterium | reverse complement strand
TAGAGTGCTGCTAGCTCTCAGACCAAACTATGCGCTGGCCTACGCAGACCATGTCGCGGACCGGGGCAACCTTTGCGGTCTTGGGCTCGGTGTTTATCGCCTTGACCGGTGGTGAGGCGCTCGCTCTAGCAACCAGGCAATTTGGTCGAGCGAAATGCGGACGTATTGGAGCGCCGGCTATCTCGCAAACGATCTAGGATGTCGTCGAAGCTTGTTTTCCTCAGCCTCCTAACTTGGTCCGGCACGGAAGGATTTGCCAATTGCGCGCCCTTCTCGTTGCCGCAAATTGGTCGCAAGGGGCTTCGTGGCTATCGTGTCTCCTGTCCCTCGGCTCGTGGAATCCCGCTTCCGCAATTTTGGCGCTCCGGGAAGGCCCTCGCCCACCGTTGGGCGACATAAACCCGACCGGTCGTGGCAGACGACTTCAAGCTCTTGCAGACGCCGCATCGAGGATGACCGCGGCGGCCTTTTCCGCGACCATGTAAATCGCGCAAACGATGAAAAAGCCGGGAATCCTCGGGAAGATGCTCGCGTCGACGACCCGCAGGCCTTCAGTTCCACGGACGCGGAAGTCGCTGGTGAGAACGGCGTCGGGACCAATCCCGATCTTGCAAGTGCAGGAGGCGTGGTGGCCCCAGGCGCAGTCGCGGATGAACTGCGCGACGGAGACGTCGCCAGTGACGTCCGGGCCGGGTGTGTCCTCGGATTCAAGCTCGCCGCCGACGCCCGCCTTCATCATATTGCGTAAGCGCGAGACGCCCTCAACGACAGCGGCCAGATCCTTGCCCTCCGTGTCCGTTCCCTCCTCGAAGCCGCGAAAGTCGATTAGCGGCGGGTCGCGCGGATCGGGCGAGCGCAGGGTGACAAATCCACCATGATTGAGCGTGTGCGCCTTAAGCAGCGCGAAGCTGAAGTCGCTGCGGCTCGCGCGGATGTCTTTCGAATAGCCGGGGAAGTAGCCGCCGAAGCGCGTCAGCAACGCCATCCCGAAGAGGTCGGGCGCCTCGCGTGCCGACGAGGAGCGTCCGATGAACGCGACCGCTGCGCCGTTCGAGCAATACATGCCCCGCCCGAGCCGCCATTCGGCGAACATCGGGTCGTCGGTCGAGAACTCGACGCCCGCAAGGCACGACCACGGCTTCGTCGTCCGGTGGATCGCGCTGATCTCGTAGCGATCCTGCAGGTTCTGGCCGACGCCTTCGAGGACCGAAACCGGTTCGATGCCGTTGGCGCGCAGGACCTCGGCTGGGCCCACGCCGGACAGCATAAGCAACTGAGGCGTGTTGAAGGCGCCTGCGCACAGGATGACCTCGCGGCGCGCCTTGGCCTCGCGGCGTTCTCCTCGCTCCGACGATGGTTCGGGGCACGCGCGATAGAGATTACGGCCCTTGAGGTATTCGACGCCAGTCGCGCGCTTGTCCTCGAATATGACGCGCGTGGCGAGCGCGTCATATTCGACTTTGAGCTCATATTCACCGGAGGCGACCACGCGCTGAACTCGCTCGCGCGCGCCGCGCCTGCGGCCCTTCTCCGTCGACATCGGCGTTTTCGTGAGGCCTACCCCTTTGTCGCCGTCGAGGCGGATGTCGTTGGGGTCGCCTTCGCCCAAGACAATTCCGATCCAGCCGTCGATCAGCCGTGCGCCGCCATGAATGAGCCGTCCGACAAGCGACCGGGAATCGCCGAAAAGGTCGCCACGTGCCGCGTTGCGGATGATGTTGATGAGCCGGTGATCGCGGATCGCCTCGATCGGCATCGGCCATTCGACGCTAAGCCAGCCGCCGAAGCCGTGGCCGGTCGGATTGATCCGCCCAGCCGAGAGCTTGTGGATGAAGCGCCAAAAGCAGCGGTACTGGCAATTGTCGATCTTCTGGAAATAGGCCTGCATCGCCGCGGCGCGCCACGACGGGTCGCCGGTCTCGTCCGCGATAGCGTTCCAGTCTGAATCGGGCGGGCGCATGAAGAGCATCGCATGATGTGCGGTGCAGCCGCCGAGCGTTGAGGCGCGCGGATAAAGCACGCCTTCCTGCATCGACCCGGGCGGCCGCGCGCGGCGCTTCGCGTCGTCGCCGAAGTCGTGGACCCAGTAGTTCCACGCTATCGCGCGGTTTTCGGAGGCGAACGGCATGGAATGCGGGGACGTCGTAGTCCTCTGGCAGGCCCTTGGCCGGCAGCGCCGCGGGATCCGCGCCGGCTTCGAGGATGAGGACGCTCATGCCGCCTTCGGCGAGCCTGGCCGCGACCGTTCCTCCGCCGGCGCCGGAGCCGACGACGATATAGTCGAAGGTCTCGACGCCGGCCTCGGGCATCGATTTCAGAACGTCTTGATGAATTCGATCAGCGCGCGCTTGTCGTCTTCGCTCAGCGCCGGCTCGGGTCCGAAACTCTGCTCGTCGCTGCTGAGACTGGCCGTGTCGTTGAACTCCGCCGTTCCGAAATAATGGCCGCGGTTGACCACGAAATCCGGGCATTTGAGGAGCTTGAGCAGCGGCCCGCGGAACTGCTTGCCCCATTCGAGCAGGGCCGCGTCGTCGGCTTTCGGGTCGAGCGAGGGCACAGCGGCCGCGACCTGTCTGACCAACTCCCCGACAGCGGCGTCGTGCAACACGCGCCGCGCGCTGAAGAGCGGCAAATCCGCCGCCGGCTGCACATTGGAAGCGAGGTTAATCGGGAAGCCTTTCGGGATTGGCCCGATCGTCAAGCCGCCATCCTTGTCGAAGAGCTTGTTCAGAACCGGCAGGTGAAAGCCCTGGATGAGGCTCGAGAGCTCGCCGGGTATGTTGCGATAGGGGACGTAGACCGCGCTGCGCTCGGTGGTGCGCGCGATATAGCCGTCGAAGCCTGGCTCCTTCTGGCGCTTCTCTGGCCAAAGCAGCTGTTCGATCGACGCGTTGAATACACTCATCCGCGAGTCGACAGACGGGTCGGTTGAGAATGGCCCGAGCCGATTGTTGAGCAGCAACGGCGCCGTCGACCAGACGCTGACGAGCGAGGGCACGCGGGTGAAGCCGAGACCGCCATCCGGCATGTGGAACTGCCAGCGCTCGGCGGTGAACGGATCCTGCACCGTGACGTTTCCGACCGAAGGCAGGGACTTGTAGGTTTCGGAGGAAAAATTGTCCCAGATGTTGCGGCGGATTGCGTTGGTGCCGAGCGGGCTGCATGCATTGGTGCGGAGCAGCGTCACTGGGATGCGCGCGTCGGTCGAGAGGTAATTGTCCTTGAGGAAGTCCGGCGCGGCGACGATGTCGCGCATCTTGGCTTTGTAGTCGTCGGTCTTCGTGTAGGCCCAGTAGCGCATGAAGCACTGCAGATAGTTCGCGCCGGAGCAGCCGTCCGGCATCATCTTGAGCGCTTCGGGCGGCTGCTTGCTTGAATGGCAGCGCGCGCAGGTCTCGGCGAAGACGCGCTTGCCCCGCGTCAGCGTGTCTGCGTCCGCGTTGAGATATTTGCCGCCGCCCGGCGCGTCGGCGAGCTTGTCCGGCTGGCCCGCGGCGACCAGGAAGGCGGCCATCGACGGCGTGCCCGCCTCGGTCGCGCGCCAGTAGGAGGAATATCTCTCAGCGGTCGGGATGAGGATCGGGCTGATCGGCTTGAACCCGAAGAACGGATTGAAATGAGTCGTCCAGTCTTCGCTGTAGAGCCCGATATTAATGTAGACGCGGTTCAGCGCGCCGAGCACGCCGACCGAATCCGCGCCGTCCTTGAGCACGCGCGGCGACCACGAAGTCGCGGGCGGATCGAACGTGCCAGGAAGCTGCTTGTTCTGGCGCTCGTTGCCTTCTAGCCGCTCCCTGCCCCAGATATGAGCCTGCCTTAGTCGCTCGCCGAGAAGGTAGACCGCATTCATGGTGCGGGGGTTGTTGATGTAGTCAGTCGAGACGAGCGAGGTGTCCATCGTCCCCGGCAGGTAGGAATGGACGAGCTGGTAGACGAAATTCTTCGCGTCCGCCGACCACACGAAGATACGATCCATCCACAGATATTGCGCGCCGACTGTCGAATTCAGGTTGGAATATTCGGGATGCGACGCGTCGGCCGGCGGATGGGTCGGGCTCGGACCGACGTGGCAGAAGCCGCAAGACATACCGACCCGATACGGCCGAACGAGCTTGGGGTCGGTGTAATATTTGTAATCGCTGTAATAGCGCTCCGGATCCCAGTGCGCCTTCGCGGCCTCGTCAAATTCCGGGTTGGGAAAGAGCCGCAGACCAAGGATGCCGGTCGCCTCGCCGAAATAGGAGCCAACGGGCAGCGTTGTCCCGTCCTTGAAGGCCTGGCCGCGTTGGCCGATCTTCACGCCCGGATAATTCGTTGCGTTCTCGAACGGGTCCGGCGCGCAGCCGGCGCTGCGATGGTCGAGCCAGAGGCCGAAATGCGTGGGGTCCGGCGTGGTTGGCTTCTCGAAGCACGGCTCGTTGAGCGCGCCGAGCCATTTCCAGCGAGTGTCACGGTCACAACGCTGGCCGTCGCAATAGGCTTGGCTTGGGTGCGAGGTGATGATCTTGAGCAGGTCGAAGGTGGCGAGGCTGTTCTGCGTGACCTTGTCCCAGAAGCGGTCATTGCCTCCAGTCCAGACGATCCACATGTTGCGCCCCTTGACCTGGTCGGCGTTCAGGGGGGCGCCATTGTCCATGTCGTGGAAATAGTTTTCCGAAGCCTGAGGAAAGCTCGCCGCCGGGCGGCCGACGAACTGCGCCTCGTCGGGCTGGGGGGCCGACGCCGCCGATGCAGCGGACGCGATCGCGAAGCCGAACGCGCAACGCAGAAGGCTCGAAAGCAAAAGCCGCATGACCGTCTCCCCACCGATGCCACCTGGAGACCCGCTCGCCGCCGAGATGTGGAAGGTGCGCGTCCATAGAATCTTTTCGATCATTCTTTGCGCCTTTCCGGATGGGGCGCAATAGTTGCGCCAGGGAGAGTTTTGCCGCGGCGCGTTTCATTTCGCTGTGCGCTGTGTCACATTGCGCCGCAGCCGGGCGCCGCCGGCGACCAGAAGGGGGAGCGGGCTCCGATGTTCCTCAAATTCCTGCACCGCCTGCTCGAGATCTTCCTTCATGTGGAGCGACGCTTCGAGCAACCATTCCTCCGCCCGGCCCTCGACGCGGCGCTCCGCATGCCGATCGCCTTGCTCGTAACAAGGATCCAGAATTCGTTGCGCAGCCGCGAGGATATTGGCCTCGCCGAGGAGACGCCTCTGCCCGGCGAAGACGAGGCGGTGCAGACGATGATCGATGAGATGCGCCGCCATCTCATGCGTGACTTTCCGCGTGGCGGCTTCGAGCGGGCGGGCAACACCAAAACCCACGGGCTCGTGCGCGGCGAGCTTGTCATCCACGAACGCCTTCCGGACGAACTTCGCAAGGGCCTGTTCGCGACGCCTGAGACCTATCGCTGCTGGGTACGCTTTTCGGGTCCCGGACCGCATATCGAGCCGGACATCAACGACGTCGGATTCGGCAGCATCTCCGTGAAGGTCATGGGCGTTCCGGGCGAGAAGCTGTGGGACGATGAGAAGCACACGCAAGACTTCACTTCCGTGTGCACGCCGGCCTTCGTCACTCCCGACGTCAAGGCGAACGCCCGGCTGCAATATTGGAGCCGCCGGCATCTGCCAGTATTCTATTTCTTCGATCCGCGAGAGACTCACCTGCTCGACTTCATCATGCAGGGCCTATGGAACGAGACCCAGACCAATCCGCTCGGTCAGACTTACTATTCCTGCGTGCCGTACCTTATCGGCTCAGGTCAGGCGATGCAGTACAGCTTTTGGCCGATGACGAAGGTCTCGAAGAGGATCGAGGGGCTGCCGTTCTGGGTCGCCGACAACTACTTGCGCGATAATATGATTAGGACGCTGAACGCGATGGATGTCGAGTTCGAGTTGCGCGTCCAGTTGCAGACCGACCCGTTCCTCATGCCCATCGAGAACAACGCGGTCATGTGGCCGACCAGACTTTCGCCGCGCGTCCCCGTCGCGACGCTGCGCATCCCGAAGCAGACGTTCGACTACCCGGATCAGCTCGCTTTTACGCGTTATCTGCGCTTCAATCCCTGGCATTGTCTGCCGGACCACCGTCCGCTCGGCAACCAGAGCCGGGCGCGCAAGCGCATGTACGACGAGATGGCGACCTTCCGGCAGAAGATGAACGCCGTGCCGCATATCGAGCCCACCGGCGACGAGGTTTTTGGGGTGGCGCGGGAGGCCGCTCAGGCTTTCGAGCCTGCGGAATAGTCCGCTCTACAGGCTCGCGATCCACCTCAGCGCCGCGAGCCCGGGCATGAAGAAATAGGCGCCGCCCTTCACGGTCACGAACTGCGGCAGGCCTGTCGCACGACGGCAGGCGGGCTCGGCGGCTGGCCGTGTGAAGCTGTCAGTGCGCTCGGGCGTCTCGCTCATAGGCGGCGCGGGAAACGGCTCCCGGTTGCCGAGCAGCGGATCCTGTTCGCCGGTCAGGCCGGCGAACTTGGTGCTGGCGAGCCACGCGCCCTGCACAAACTCGAACTGGCGGGCGATGTTGGCGTTGAGGCAAATGAACTGGAGGCCGGCCTCAGGATCGGGCGTCGCGAGATCGAGGGCCGCCTGGGGGTCGATCTTCCTCCCATATTCGCGGCCACGTCGCAGAATGCGGTGGAACCGGGCCGAAGCGATCGCGTCGTCCTCACGACGCAGGTAGGGCCACACGGTGTTGTTCTCCTCCCACGGCAGAGTGGAGGAGGTCGGGGTCCGCTGCCGGCGGGCCGTAAGCCCGAGTGTCGCGAGGAGGTTGTCGATAGCGCCCTCGGCGCCCGGAGGGGCGTCGCCTGTGCGTGGATTTGCGCGCCGGATATGGGCCCCGATTGGGCAGGAAAGGCCGTCGGGATCCGCGTCGAACACGAAGCCGTTGACGCCGCGGTCGGCCGGATCGACGCCGGGAAGGTCGAGCCCCGTCTCGATATCCGGCAGGGGCGCGCCGTTCATGCGGCGTCCGACCATAGCCTCGGCGAGCGCTGCCGGGTCCACGCCGACGCGCTCGGCCTCCGCGCCGACCCAGCGCCAGAAGCCGCGCACGTCCTGGGCGAGCTGGCGAAAGACGAGATACGAGCCGTTGCGCCCGAGGTCATTTACCGACCCGGCCTCGGAGGACGGGTTCAGTAGCGCAGCGTTCGGATCGCCCGGCTCGAGCTTCGGCGAGTCCGCTCGGAAGCCGTATTCGTTGTAATAGCCGAGCAGGATCTCGCCGAGGGCAATTCGATTGGTGAACGCACGATCGGCCTTCGTCCCGGGCGTGCGCGCTACGTCCCAATCGAATACCGGCTGCGAGATCCCGTCGGCGAAGCCGAACGGCTCGATATCGCTCCATGTCCGTGGTCGGCAGCGCCTCAATGGCGGAGAAACCGCTCCGTTCGGCCGCCCCGCGCGTCTCGCGCACGAGGCCGCCGATGCGTTCCGGGCGGGCGAACAGCATGAGGAGCGCGTGCGGCTCGCCGTCGCCGACGCCCCACGTCCACTTCTCCGGCGCATTGGCGCCGATGTCGCCGAGCCGCCGCGAGCGGTTCGGGTTGCCGGCCATGCCCTCGACGAACTCTGGATTAAATCGCCCGATAACGGACTCGTCGACACCGAGCGCCCTAAGGCCGGCGGCGGTCATCGCGCATTGCGTCACTTCGGCGATCTTCGCCTGCTCGAGGTCCTCGACCGAGGCGATCCTGAGTCCGCCGAAGAAAGCGCCGCGCGGACGGCGCGTCCACGACCCGGAGGAAGAGATAAGCCGCTCCCGACAACGAACCGAAGCCGGTGTAGGCGAAGGCCTGGATGTCGGGGCGGTCGACGTCGCGACGGAACATGGGCGACCCTCAGATTTCCGCAAGCCAGCGGCGGACCTCGTCGTCGCTCATCTCGGGCTTCTCGAACCCGTTGCGGATGCGCGTGTTGCGCGCGAGATCACGAGTCGTCAGACCCGGGTAGGCCTTGTACCAGACGTCGGTCGGGATCTGGTGGCGGCGCTGAAAGTGCTTGAAGTCCATCTCTCGCCACGCGCCCCTTTTGATGAGCCAATCGGTCTGCGGATAGGCGATCGCGCTCGAAAACGACAGGTTGAGTCCGAAGCCGGCCTTATTGATGAAGTCGTCCATATAGGCCTCATGGCCGCCGTCGTAATTGCTGCAGAAGAACGCGCGGCGACGGTCGTCGATAAGAACCCAGTGGGCGAAATGGATTGTGCCAATGCGGCCGAGACCGCCGCGGGTGAAGATGTGCCGCGCGACCCAATTGATCCCATGGAGGATCACGAGTTCGAGGCCGAGCCGGAAGCGGCCGGGCTTGATCGATCCCATGGCGGTGTACTGGTTGGAGACGTCGTGATCCTCAAAAAGGCGCAGCCTTGCGACCCACGCGGGATCATAGGGGTTCTCGACGATCGGGTCCGTCAGCTCCCGTCGCCTCAGCGCCACGAGGGCGAGAATCAGGCCGACGACCGCGACGGGGATCGTCACCCACGGGATGAACACAAGTAGAGCGGCGGCGACGACAATCGGCGCGAGCAAGTGAAAAAGGTTGGCGTTACGCCAGACGACCGGCGTCGGCGGGATCGGCGTCAGCGAGACCTGCGGGCCGACGGCGGCGCGCAGCGCCTGGAGCATCGCCTGGGGTTCCCGCGCCGTGACCCGCGGCAGGGCGTCACGCAAGAGCTCCCTCAGGCGAGCCTCTTCCCGGGCCTGTACCGCAGTGCGCCCGACCCAGTTGACGTAGGAAGCGGCGGACGCGACCCGATGCGCCGCCATCCAACGCTCGAGGTCACCGTCGGCTTGGAAATCCGCGCAGAACGCGAACGCCTGCCTCAGCGCCGGACATTCCCGCGCGATCCTCACCATCAGTTCGGTCGCTTCGCCGTCACAGTCGATCATGAGGCAGAGATAGACCGGCTCGGTTTTGGGTAAGTCCGGATACACCGCGCGGTCGTCGAGCGTGTTGTCTTCAAGCACGAGAAGTCGGGCGAAATGGATCGTGTCGAACCGGCCAAAGGGAAGGATCACATTGGCGGGGTCGGCTGCGCCTGGCAGCCCCGGCAACGTCATCGTCGCGAGAAACGCGCGCAGATCCGCGGCCCGATCGTCCGGCACCGCAGCGACAACGATGAGATGGTCCTGCGGCGTCATGACGCCTCGCGAAATCCCATGGCTCCCCTTCCCTCCACCGATCCTCGGCCTTCAGCTGCGGACCGTGCCTTCACGCCTTCGCGCCTGTATTCCGGAAGTCGAGCGAGAAATCGATCAGCCGTTTCGAGTCCCAATACACCTTGCCGAGATAAAAGCCCTCATCGACGAGCCGGATCTCATCCCGAACGTGCGATGCAATGAGGGAGGTCTCGGAATAGTCGAGGACGATGCATTCCTTGCCGTCGAGCAAGCTCGACGCCTTGTAGACCCGCGCGACGATGGCTTTGAGACCGAAGGAGAGGATCTCGTTGCGGAGAAGTCCGGCCTTGGCGTCGAAGACCTTGCCCTTCCAGCCGAAGATATTGATGGCGGCTGCGATATCGGGACTGAACGAGGTTCCCGGCGCGATGATTGCGGTGCCTGCGGCTTCGCCGTCAGGAATGGGGCCAGCCTCATGCGCACTGAAAAGCGCATCGAGCTCTCCCTGAGACATCCCGAGCAGCTGGTTCGCATTCAGAGCCATCGTTTTCCTCCGCGTCAAATTGGAATGAATTACGCCTTGTTTTCAGGACGGTCCACCGCGTTGACGCTACCCCCTTCCCGGCGCGGGGACGACCTCCTGTATGGCTCAGTTGCGTGCCAGGAGTGAAGGGGTACCTCAAAAGCACGAAGCCCGTATTGTCTTCGCTCGGCGCTCTGCCTGCCGGCCGCCTTCGACCTGATCCTGATTCGCCTCACGCTGACGCGCCTGATGGACGACGTGCGAAGCGTGCTATTGACTTCCGTAATTGAGCCCCGCGGGGGTGCGGAGCACGAGCTGGAGGGGAAGAATGGCCGACCTCGAAGTGACCAACTGGTTCGGCGATCTCGTCTCGCATCCGAGAGTCATCGTCGACGCAAATTCGGTGGATGACATCGTCGCCGTCATGAAGGACGCGACGAAATATCCGGCGCCGGTGCGCGCGGCCGGCTCCAACCATTCAACTGCGCCTTGCGCAGTCGCCGACGGAGGCACTCTCCTACGAATGAAGATGAATCACATTCTCAAGATCGACGCTGACACCATCACCGTCGAGGCGGGCGCACGGCACATCGACATGGCGCGCGAGCTCGAAAAGCGAAATCTGCAATTTTACGTCAATACCGAGATCGGCAGCCTCACCGCGGGAAGCGCGGCCTGCGCCGGCACCAAAGACGCATCATTCGCCGGCGAGTATGGCCAAGTCGGATCCTACATCATCGCGGTCAAGCTCGTGCTGCCAAACGGCGACCTGCTTGAGGTCACGGACGCCCAGCCCGATCTGATGCGGCTCGTGCGATCGAGCTACGGCACGTTCGGCGTCGTTTACGAGGTGACCTATCGCGTCCGTCCCTTGCTTCCCATGGCCGTCTATCACGAGACCTTCACGCTCGACGAGTTCGTCGCGAAACTGGATTCGCTCAAGGCGCGCGGCGAATCGATGTTCTGGTATGCGTTCCCGTTCGCGGACAGGATCACCGTCGAGTTCCGTCGGCATAACCCCGGCGCGACCGGCATCCCCAATCGCGCGGCCTGGATTCTGCGCAACTATCTGTGGGGCACGGCCGGCCCACGCTTTGGACACGACATCGAGGCGTCCATCCCCGATCCTACGCTTCGCTACGAGGTGATCGACAGTTTCGGCGCGATCCTGCGCTTCAAGCTCGAACATCTGGTCCGCGCGGACTATACCCTCCCGCCGGATCAGATCGTCGAATATCCGCCTGTGTCGGACGACAGACGCTACACGTTCAGCCTGTTTGCGTTCCCGGAGGCGCAATTTCCGGCGGCCTTCTCGGAATTCATTACTTTCGTTCGCGACTATCACGACCGGGTCGGCTACCGATCGAATCTTGCCTATGTCGGCTACCGCATCGCTCAGGACCAGAACGCGCTTCTCTCCTATTCCTATGACGGGAACGTCATGACGATCGATCCGGTGTCGACCGGCAATCCGGGCTGGAAGCCCTTCCTTGAGGCCTATAATCAGTTCTGCAGCGACCGCGGCGGCATGCCGCTGCTCAACCAGACCTTCGGCCTCACGCCGGCGATCGCTCGCAAGGCCTATGGCGACCGGCTGAAAACCTTTGCCGAGGCGCGCAGAAAGTTCGATCCGGGGGACCGGCTGCTGAACGACTATTTCCGGATGCTGTTGGCCTGAGAGGACAAATGGAGCGGCGTCCTCCTTCTTCTCCATCCACTTGTCACAGACCTTCTCAATCTGTGGCATGGACTCGATGTGATCGGCCTTAAGCTAGAAGCGTTCGCCAGCAACTTGGCGCTTAGTCGGTGCCGCCGTCCCGGCGGGCGTGGAGGCAATCGATCTTCGGTGAAGTCGCGTCTCCCTTCGAAGCATGCAGCCGATGCGCGATCCTATGGCTAGTCCTCTGTCGCTTGAGCGACGACAGGGTGCCAGGAGCGAGTCGCAGTCCAGCCGCAATCTTCTGATCAGCACTTCAAGCACCACGACAGACCCATTCGTCACGTATTACGTGTGGGAGTTGGCCTGCTGCCGCTTCCGTGGACAAGCAGTTAAGCTAATCCAACCTTCCTTTCGAACTCAACTGGGCTGAGGTGGCCGTTGGTCGAGTGTCTGCGGATTGTGTAGGATCTTGATGGAGTCGAACACGTCGGCTCTGGCGGCGTCCCGCGTTCGGTAGACCTTATCGTCCGATCCGTTCGGTTTTCAGCGACGAGAAGAAGCTTTCCATGGCGCGTTGTCCCATACGTTTCCGGAACGGCTCATTGAACAGTTGGCGCCATTGCCGGCGATCAGCCGCTGGCACTGCTCGCTCGTATGCTGGCTGCCCCCGTCGGAGTGGTGCAATAGCGCATCCGGGCGCCCGCGACCGCCCCTTAGTGTCAGCTCGCAAAAAGACTCTCTAATTCCTTTCGCATTACAGAGGCTTCAACATCGACGCCGGTCCAATATTTGATGCCGATGATTCCCTGGTTGACGATCATGCCGAGTCCGTCGAGCACACGGCAGCCACGAGCTTCTGCGTCACGAACAAGCCGGGTGCGCGGTGGATTGGGGATGACGTCCGCAATGATGAGCGACGGCCGCAGGCTTTCGACATCGAGATTCAGGCGACCGTCAATATCGGGGTAGAGTCCGATCGAGGTCGCGTTGACCACGATATCGGCTTCCGTCGGAATTTTGTAAGTGTCTCCTTGAACGACGAGCTCGGCCTCAGTCTTGGTCTTGCGGTTGAGCAGATCAACAAGCGTGCGGCCTCGGCTTTGGCCCCGGTTCACCACAATGATGCGGGTGGCGCCCGCCAATGCGAGCTCCACCCCAATCGCCCGCGCAGCGCCGCCCGCACCAAACATGACGACGTGCTTCCCCTTGGGATCGACGACCTCCCTGAGGGACTGCAGGAATCCCTTGCCGTCAGTATTTTCGCCAATGAATTTCTCGCCACGGCGAACCGCACAGTTGACCGCTCCGATCACCATCGCCGAATCGCCCAGCCCGTCGAGATGTCCAATGACATCGACCTTATGTGGGATCGAGCAGTTGAAGCCTATCCAGCCCATAGCGCGGGCGCCTTTGACAGCGTCAGCAAGCTTCTCGGGGGGCACCTCGCAATTGATGTACCGGATATCAAGTCGATGATGCCGATACGCCGCTTCCACCATGGCGACGGTCGGATTCTCCGCCGCCGGCATCGCGAATGAGCCGGTTAGCCGGCTGAGAAAATTAAGCGCCATGGCGGTGCCCTTTCACGTTTCGATCGACCGGCGCTTTGTCCCAAACGCCAATCGCGGAGGAGACGATGCAGCTCCGCGTGGAGCTCGGCAAGCCGGCAGAACGCGCGGTAATCCACAATAGCGACAATTGACAGGGCCGGCCAAGCGTGCACTTTGGCTGCTCAAAATCATTTCGCAGACGCGCCCGGCTGATGCCGGATTCTCCGACAATCGAGGCGCGGTCGAGCGCGACATTCACGCGACCGAGTTGGCCGTGTTGATTGATCTAAGGGAGGGAAAAATGAGCGACCCACAACTGCCGTTTGATTCGCGGCTTTCGGTCCCCCGCCGCCGCTTTCTGAAGGGAGCGGTGGCTGTTGGCGCCATTGGCGCGTTTCCGGCGATCATCACGCGTCGGGCGCTGGCGGAGGGTAATCCAACCGTCGTCAACTCGATTCGCTCGCTTTCCAACCCGTATCACGCGACTTGGAACAAGGGCGGAGCCGCGTTCGCGAAATCGATCGGCGTCGACTACGTGACACTTGTGACCGAGGGCAACAGCGAGAAGGGCATCGCCGATATCAAGGCGATTCTTGCCAAGACCAATGGCAATTGCGTCATCAACGTCGACCCGAACGACAGCCCCGACGCCCGGCCGATCGTGCAGGCTTGCAAGGACGCGGGCGCCTATGTGGTGACTCAGTGGAACAAGCCCAACGATCTGCATCCTTGGGATTTCAATCCCAATTACGTCGCCCACATCTCGTTCAGCGGCGTTCCCTATGGCAAGGCGATGGCGGAAGCGCTGATTAAGGGGATGGGCGGAAAAGGCGGGATCGTAGCTCTCGGCGGCATCGAATCGAACGTGCCGGCGATTGAACGGAAGGCCGGGCTCATGGAAGCGCTCAAGGCCAATCCGGGCGTTGAACTGCTCGACATGCAGGTCGCCAATTGGTCGGCGACAGAAGCGTTGCAAAAAACGAACGCCTGGCTAACCCAATTTGGCGACAAGATTGGGGGAATCTGGGCGGCGAACGACGATATGGCGCTTGCCGCCGTCGAGGCGCTCAGAAGCGACGGTCGAGCAGGGAAGGTTCCTGTCACGGGAATCGATGGCATTCAGCTCGCCGTCGAGGCTATCCTCAAGGGCGAGATGGCGGGAACGGTCGCGTGGGATCCATTCTGGCAAGGAGGAATGGGCCTGTCCATCGGCTATCACGCCAAGACCGGCAAGTTCGATCCGTCGAAGGAGCCGAAAGATCATCGCGAGTTCTACGGAAAGGGCGTCGTCATCACAGCTGACAACGCGCAGTCGTTCTATGATAGCAACATCAAGGCGGAGCCCAAACTCGATTGGAACGACATTTGGGGCCGCGTGAGCGGGCAGATTCAGTACAACTAGCAAGCCATCGCGAAAGGCTGGCGCCTTCTGACTCGGCGCCCTTCCTCAGACTTTCAGTAATAGCGAAGGCGACGCAGTGAGCGCGTCTCTGAAAGTTGCGCCCTCCGCGAGCGCAGGAGCGAGATGGGGCCGCTTGCGCATAGTCGCTTGGGCGCCGGCGATGGTGCTCGTCCTTCTGTGCCTCATCATCGCCGTCATCAACCACAACTTTCTCAGCTTCGGGAACTTCGTTCGGATCAGCCAGGACGCCGCGATCCCGCTTGTGCTCGGCCTGGGCGAGACTTTCGTCATACTGATGGGGTCTATCGACTTGTCGGTCGAAGGGATCCTGACCCTTGCCGCCGTGATTCTGTCGATGACGGTCCTCAACGGACTGAACGACAATAACCTCGGCCTGATGGCTGTGCTCCTCGTGCTGGCGGTCGGCGGCGTCGTTGGCTTCGCGAACGGCATTGTCCATGTGCGCCTGAAGGTGCCTTCGTTCATGGCGACGCTTGGGTCCTGGTTTATCGGCGTTGGGATTGCGAACGCTATGCTGGGCGGCATGGCGATAAGGATCAACGACCCGTTGATACGCGGGCTTGCGATCCGGCGAGCGCTAGGTCTTCCTTGGGGTGTCTGGTTGGCGCTGGCCTGTCTCGCGGTGGCTTTCGTGATTCAGAACCATACCCGTCTCGGCCGCTATATCTACGCTCTCGGCGGCGGAGAGGAGCTCACAGCTCTATCGGGTATTTCGGTCTCATGGGTTCGTATCATCACTTTCACCCTGGCGGGCGTCTTCTACGCTATGGGCGGCGTTCTGGCTGCGGCGCAGCTCGGTTTGGGAAACGCGCAGATCGGCAACGGTCGCCTCTTCACAACAGTAACCGCCGTTGTCGTAGGCGGAACGTCACTTTCCGGGGGAGAGGGCGGCGTCTTACAGACCTTCGTCGGCGTTCTGATCGTCTCCGTCTTGTCGAACGGGATGGTTCTCATGGGCGTTCCGCCGAGCGTTCAGATTGGATTTCAGGGCCTCATGATTATCGGCGCCGTGGCCTTGTCCATCGATCGCAAGGTGCGGGTCGTCAAATGAGCGCAAGCGCCAAAGCCGCGATTTCGGTAGTAGGACTGGGCAAGCGCTTCCCGGGCGTGCACGCGCTGAAGGACGTCTCGATCGAGATCAAACCGGGAGAGGTGGTTGGCCTCATCGGCGAGAACGGCGCTGGCAAGTCGACCCTTATGAAGATTTTGAGCGGCGTCTATCAACCCGACTCCGGGAAGATTTTCGTCGCGGGCAACGAGACTCGTATTGAAAGCGCTGCGGACGCCAACCGCAAAGGCATCGGCATGGTGTTCCAGGAGCAATCCCTGCTCCCAAACCTGACGATCGGCGAGAACATCTATCTTGGCAACGAGCGGCAGTTCACAAAATTCGGCCTCGTCCAGTGGCGTGCGCTCTATGATGCCGCAGCGCGACAGCTGGAGAAGGTCAAGGTCGACATTGACCCGCGCAAGCGCGCGGATGCGCTCAGCTTCGCTGCTCGTCAGATGGTGGAGCTCGCCAAAGCTCTAACGCTCGAGGAGCACGCTGCAGGCCACCTCGTCATCCTACTCGATGAACCAACCTCTGTTCTCGAGCGCGCGGAGATCGGTATTCTTTTCGATCGGGTGCGCGCCTTGAAGTCGCGCGCCTCCTTCGTCTTCGTCTCCCACAGGCTCGACGAGGTGCTGCAGATTTCTGATCGCGTCTACGTCATGAAGGACGGCGAGGTGGTCGCGGAACTTGCGGCAGCCGATGCGGATGTCGCGATGCTGCATCGGCTGATGGTCGGAAGGACCCAGCAATCCGACTATTATTATGAACCTTTACAGATGCCGGTTCAGGACGCGGTCGTGCTCGAGGCCGATAACCTTGCGTGCGGCGCGGCCTACAGGAACGTCAGCTTCAAGCTCCGCGCCGGAGAGGTTCTGGGAATAGCCGGAGTCATCGGCTCAGGGCGCGAAGAGTTGACGCGCACGCTCGCCGGCTTTGCTCCGCACACGGGCGGAACTCTCAAGGTCGCCAGCCGCGAGGTGCGGCTAGAAACCCCCGCCGAGGCGGTGGACCTTGGCATTGGCTACATTCCTCGCGAGCGGCGGGTCGAGGGGCTCGTTCTCTTCCTGTCTGTTTCAGCCAATATCACTCTGGCCGATCTCGCGAGTCTCACGCGCTTCGGCTTGATCGACGCCCGGAAGGAGAGAGGCGTCGCCACAGACTGGACCGCTCGGCTTAAAGTCCGCACGCCGAACATCAACACCCTGTGCCTTGGCCTTTCCGGCGGCAACCAGCAGAAGGTGGTTCTCGCGAAGTGGTTGAACGCCAAGGCGAGAATTCTCGTACTCGATCATCCAACTCGTGGCCTCGACGTGGGCGCTAAGGAGGAGGTTTATGAGCTCGTCCGCCGCTTGACCGGCGAAGGTCTCTCGATCGTTTTGACCTCGGACACGCTGGAGGAGACCATTGGGCTCAGCCACAGTGTGCTCGTTATGCGCGACGGCGAGATTACGCATCGGGCTGACGCGGCGCGCGGCGCAAAGCCACAACAGATCGACCTCATCGGACATATGGTCTAGCGATGGCTGTGAAGGCGCTGGGGCCCGACGACATTAGAAAGTGGCTGCCGCTCGCGACGCTTGCGGTCCTCATTCTTCTAGTGGGGATCGCCCAACCGAGCTTTCTTCAGCCTGGCACGTTGATAGAGCTTGCGAGCGATACCGCCGTTTTGTTCATCCTCGCGACCGGCGTCACCTTCGTGATTATGCTTGGCGGAATTGACCTCTCCATTCAATCGATGGCTTCGCTTGCGAGCGTCATCGTTGCTCTCACGATCACCCGACTGGGCTACGGGTCGTTTCTGCTCGCAATCGTCATCGGCGCAATCGCCGGATTGTTATCTGGGATCGTGCACGTGCGCCTGAAGATCCCCTCCTTCATCGCGACGCTCGCGATGGGCGGGGTGCTGTTCAGCGCCGCGCTGGTGATCTCAAAGGAGCGCTCAATCACGCTCGACGAGTCGGGGCGCGCCTATCAAGCGTGGATCACCGGCCAGTCGTTTGGCTTGCCGAACGTTATTTTTATCGGGCTTCTCGTTCTGGCCGGAGCGCATGTCGTTCAGGCGCACACACGGTTCGGCCGTTACAGCGCAGCGATTGGTGCGGGAGAGCCTGCGGCTTATGCTTCCGGCGTGAAGGTTGGCCGGCAAAAAATCTTCGCCTTTGTGCTTTCGGCGGCGTTCGCGGCGCTCGCGGGAGTCGTTCTCGCTGGGCGGCTCGCAAGCGGTTCCCCCACATTGGCCGCGGAGCTCCTGTTGCCGTCGATAGCGGCGGTCGTCGTTGGAGGGACCGCGATAACTGGCGGCGTCGGCAGCATATGGCGCACACTGGTTGGAGCACTGATCATTTCCGTCGTGCGCATCGGGATGACGTTCCTCGGCGTGAACATCTTCGCCCAAAACATCGTGTTCGGCGCAGTTCTGATCGGCGCAGTGGCCATCACAATCGACCGGACCAAAATCCCGATCGTGAAGTGACGCTTGGAGATTGTACGCGAGAGCGGTTGCAAATGGGTCTATAGTCCGCGGCGCGGCCCACCGGCTGGACGACGTGCTGCGCATCGCCGACCGAGTGACCATCCTTCGCGACGACGCCGGCTGGCGACGGTCCAGGCAAGTGGAACCAACGCGGGCGAACTCGTGCAGATGATTGTCGGCCGCTCGATGAACGACGCCTTCGTCAGATCCGCGTGGCCTTCCGAGCGCAGCGCGTTCTCCGTCGCGGAACTCGTCGCGGAGCGTATGGGTCCCGTTTCATTCTCTGTCGCTGGCGGAGAAATTCTTGAACTCGTCGGCTTGCGCGGCGCCGGCCACCATACGATAGGGCGGGCGATCTTCGGTCAGATCTCGATGAGTGCAGGGGCTTTGTCAGAGTAACCTCAGGTCGTGTGCGGATGCCGCACCACGCCCTGACCCGAGCGGCCGTTAGGCTGCGAGGACGCGCCACTTGGCCAACGCGCCGGCTCGTCTTTGTTTGTAAACTTGGCGGGTGACGAGATGGCGGTCGTGGTTGAAATGGTTGTGGACCTCGCATGGACTGAACTGAATTTTTGCAGCGTCTTCATGCTTCGAAACCGCTGCATGGCCCGTTCTCGTCGTCGAAACGGCTGATGCGAATTCTCCGCGCGATTGTTGAGCCGACGACCGACCTCGTGGTGGTCGGCATTGCCAATCTCTTTCATCGCCGCGGGATAAGAGCAAAGGCCGTCGGTGACGATCTTCCGCGGCTGGCCGTACCTCTTCATGATCCGCTTGAGAAGTTTCAGCGCCGCAGCCTTGTCCCGCTTCGCAGTGACGACCGCTACCAAAACCTCGCCCTCATGATCGACGGCGCGCCAGAGATAGCAGAGTTTGCCGTTGACCTTCACGAACACCTCATCCAAATGCCAACGAAACTGAGGATACCGGCGCATGTGCGCTACCCGCTTCTTTCGGATCTCGCCAGCAAACATCGGGCCAAACCGGTTCCACCAAAACCGGACCGTCTCATGGCTGATGTCGATCCCTCGCTCGGAAAGGAGATCCTCGACGTTGCGCAGCGATAGCGGGTATTTCACGTACATCATCACGACCAGACGGATCACTTCTGGCGAGCTGTTGAAATATCGGAACGGGTCGCTCATGACCTGAAGCTACTACACCCAAAGACTGCCTGAAAAATTGCTCTCACAGTGCCGCGCACACGACCCTGAGGTTGCTCTGACAAAGCCCATCAAAGCCATCGAAAACGCTCAAGCTCCAGCCAGCCG
>CAVYPD010000058.1:0-209275 GCA_963770275.1 uncultured Alphaproteobacteria bacterium | reverse complement strand
GAGAAGTCGATCGCCTGTTGGCCCGCTGAAGAAACGTTAACTATGCGCGCGGATTTGCGGCTCGCGAGCATGGGCAGCATAAGACGCGTCAACAGGAAGCCCGCGAGATAATTGACCGCGAAGCGCAATTCAAAGTCGTCGGCGCTGAGTTCGCGCTTGGCGCCGCTCGTGCCGATCCCGGCGTTGTTGACGAGCGCGTCGAGGCCGTCGCCATCGCGCTGCACCGCATCAGCGAGAGAGCGGACCTCGGCAAGCGAGGCGAGGTCAGCGGCCAGGAAGCGCGCCTTGGCGCCTTGCTGCGCGTGATCCGCTCAATCACAGCCTCGCCGCGGGTCCGATCACGGCCGTGGACGATGATGCGCCAGCCCTGGGCGGCCAGGCGCTCGGCGACGTGCGCGCCCGACGCCATCGGTCGAGCCGGTTATGAGAGCGGGTTTGCCCTTCGTGGTCATGAAACTGTGCTCCGCAATCGCGTACGAAGTCGCGGGTCGCCTCAAAGCCTAGTGCTCAGGAAGCGCCAATCTGTGCGACCTCTTGCGGCCGACCAAGACCGGGCCGCAGCGAGCGTCACTCAGCCTCCGCGCGTCGCTTTCGCACCGCTGGAATGATCCTAACGGATCGCGCGTAAGTTCACGGCCGATCGCTCCGACCCGCGCGGCTAGTCGAGATAAGTGACGACGCCGGTTTTCAGGTCAGTAAATCGCCGCCACGATCTTCACCTTGCCCGTGTTCACAAGGTCGGCGATGAGCGTGCTCGCCGCGGTTAGCCGGCCCGCGGTCCGCTTCGCGCTTTCCTTGGCGGCGTTGTTGGTGAAATCGCCGGGGTCGTTGCGCACTGCAAGCGCGGCGGGGATGATCGGCTCGATCATCTGGCCAATTGCGCCAGGAAAGGTTGCGTTCTTGGTGACCACATCGCAGGCGGCCCTCACAGCGCCGCAGGCGGTATGGGCAAGGACCACGATCAGCGGCGAGCCGAGAACGGCGGCGCCGAATTCGACGGTGCCCAAGGTGGCGGTATCGACGAGATTGCCGGCGTCGCGCGAGACGAACAGTTCGCCCACGCCATGGCCGCCGAAAATGAGCTCGGGAGGCACGCGGCTGTCTGCGCAACTGATGATCGTCGCCCAGGGCGCCTGGCCTCCGGCGACGTCGCTGCGGCTCTGCGCGAGATCGACCGAACAAAGTTCTGGATGGCTCACGAAGCGCTCATTGCCCGATTTGAGCGCCGCGAGCGCGTCCGCGGGCGAGAGCGCGCCCGTCGTAGCTTCCGCCGCCCGCGCCGCAGGTGACGCCCCTGCCGTGGCAAGCGCGATCGCGGCCGCCGCGCCGAACTTCATCAAATCCCGCCGGCCAATTCCGTTGCTTTCACACTTGATGCACATCGCGCGCCTCCCTGACGTCCGGGCTCGTTACGAGCCGTCTTGAATATGCGGTCGTTTCGTTCGACCGGCTTGATGATCTGTCGGCGCGAACCAGCGTTCGCGTTCGGAGCCGTTATTGGACCAGCTTGGCTCTCAGGCGGCCGTATTCCTGCTCGGTGATCGAGCCCGCCGACTTCAGCTTGTCGAGCTTCACGATCTCATCCGCGGCGCTGAAACCGACGATGTGCCGCAATTCCTCCCGGGCCTCGCTCGCTTGCGCCCGGTTGCGTTCCGCCATGCCGCCGGCCTTGCGTGAGAAGATAGGCGAAGACGCCAAGGTAGGAAAACAGGATGAACGCGATGACCCAGAGCACTTTGGCGAAGCCGGACACGTCGTGCCGGCGGAACAGATCGCCCGACACAACGATGAGCAGCCAAAACCACAATATGAACATGAATATTGTGAAGGCGTCGGCGATAAAATTGCTGAATGTGAAATCCGCCTTCAAATGGCATTGTGTTTATTCCCTGTCCCAACCGAGTCGGGGTCATTGTAGAACAATGTTAACCCAATGCACAGCCGCCATTTGGTTCGCTTGGTGCGACAACTGGGAGACGGCGGCGACCTGCAGCGAGAGCGCGAGTTGAGCCGTCCTCAACCGGCGCGCGGAATGGCGCTTATCCGCCGCGCGTGATCTCCACCTTGTCGGGATAAAATGCGAGGTGGGACCCGATCTCACCCACCTCTGCTTTCGGCAGCTCGTAAGTCCAGACGGCGTTGTCGTCGCGAGCTTTGCCGTCGGTGATCGAAAAGTAATTCGCCTCGCCCTTGTAAGGGCAAGTCGTGACGCGCGCCGTGCGTTCCAGCGCGCTCATGTCCATGTCGGCGCGCGGCACGTAGACGACCGGCGGATAACTCGCTTCCCGCAACTCCAACGCGCTTTTGCTGTCGCCGATCGTGCGCCCATGCCAGGTCACCCGCACCCGTTCGTGGATCGGCTCGATCGTGATCAGATGATCCTTGGTTCCAGCTTAAGTCATCATGGGCCTCCTCAAAGGCTTCAAGTCATGCAACCTCATACATAAGCGGGAGCCCGGCGGTCCGCTAGCCGTGGCCGGCCACGGGTTTGCTGCTGTACGGCTCCTCGAGCTTGGCGATGGTGCGCGCGTCGAGCTTGAGCTCGGTCGCCGCGACGGCGTCGGCGAGGTGATGAGGCTTCGAGGCCCCGATGATCGGCGAGGTGATGAACGGTTTCGACAGCACCCAGGCGAGCGCGACCACCGCAGGCTTGGTGTTCAACTTTTCCGCTGTGTCGACCACGCGCTTGCGAATCGCCTCGTCTTGCCGTGACCCCAGCCCCAAAGTCACGCTGAACGGATCGGTGCGGCCGCGCACCGTCGAGGCCTCGGCGCCGACTCCGGAGCCCGCGAGGTAGCCGCGCGCCATCGGCGACCAGGGAATGACAGCGATGCCGTCGTTCGCGCACAAGGGCATCATCTCGCGCTCTTCCTCGCGATAGACGAGGTTGTAGTAGTTCTGCATCGAGGCGAATTGGGCGTGTCCCTTTGCGCGCGCGATGTCGAGCATGCGCGCGAACTGCCAGGCGTACATCGACGAAGCGCCGATATAGAGCGCCTTGCCGGCGCGAACGACATCGTTCAGCGCTTCGAGGGTCTCCTCCATCGGGGTCAGCGGATCGAAGCGGTGGATCTGGTAGAGATCGACGTAGTCGGTGCCGAGGCGCTTCAGCGAAGCGTCGATCGCCTCCATGATATGCTTGCGCGACAGGCCCTTGGCGTTTGCGTTCGGTCCCATCGCGCCGTGCACTTTGGTTGCAATCACCACGTCTGGCCGCTTGGAATATTCCTTGAGCGCGCGGCCGAGGATTTCCTCGCTGACCCCTTGCGAATAAACGTCCGCCGTGTCGAAAAAATTGATGCCTTTCTCCAGCGCCTCGCGGATGAACGGACGCGACGCCTCCTCCTCCAGCACCCATTCGCGCCATTTCGTCGAGCCGTAAGTCATGCAGCCGAGACAAAGCTTCGACACTTGCATGCCGGTTTTGCCAAACTTCACGGTTTCCATGTCGAAGTCCCCACGTTTTCTCGTTTGATTTGCCCCAATGATAGGACCATTAGCGGGCTCGCGGCAAAGAGAGAACCCGAACCGGAGATCAACCAAACGTGAACGCGAAGCGCGGCCCATCCAAAGAAAAGCCAGCGGGGGCATGGGACTTCTGGATCGATCGCGGCGGCACGTTCACCGACGTGATCGGCCGCGACCCGCGCGGACGGCTGCATCCGATCAAACTTCTGTCCGAGAGTTCAGCTTACACGGACGCGGCGGTTGAGGCGATCCGCCGGCTCTTGGGTCTCGCTTCGGGCGAGCCAATTCCGACCGGCGCAATTCGCGCCGTCAAGATGGGAACGACCGTCGCCACCAACGCCCTGCTCGAGCGGCGCGGCGAGCGCACGCTGCTCGTGACCACGCGTGGCTTTCGCGATGCGCTCGAGATCGGCTATCAGGCGCGCCCGCGCATATTCGCGCGCAACATCATAAAGCCCGAGCAGCTTTATTCCGGTGTCGTCGAGGTCGACGAGCGGGTGCGCGCCGACGGCGTGGTCGAGACGGCGCCCGACCCTGAGCGCGTCCGGGCCGCGCTCGCCGACGCGCGAGCCCAGGGCTACGACGCCGTCGCAATCGTGTTCATGCACGCCTATCGCTATCCGGCGCACGAGCGCGTGGTCGCGGAGATCGCGCGCGAACTCGGCTTTGCCCAAGTCTCCGAAAGCCATGTCGCCTCCGCGCTCATCAAGCTCGTTTCGCGCGGCGACACGGCGGTGGTTGACGCTTATCTCTCACCGATCCTTGCGCGCTATGTCGGCCAGGTGTCGCGCGATCTCGACCTTGAGCGCACCGGCGCGCGCGTCATGTTCATGATGTCGTCGGGCGGGCTCACTTCGGCAGGCTTATTCGCTGGCAAGGACGCGATCCTGTCAGGCCCTGCGGCGGGTGTCGTGGCGATGGCGCGCACCGGGATCAGCGCAGGTTTCAAGCGCATCATCGGCTTCGACATGGGTGGCACCTCGACCGACGTCGCCCATTTTGACGGCGAATTCGAGCGCGCGTTCGAGACCGAAGTCGCGGGCGTGCGCATGCGCGCGCCGATGATGAAAATCCATACCGTCGCCGCGGGGGGCGGCTCGATCCTCTCATTCGACGGCGCGCGCTTTCGCGTCGGTCCCGCTTCCGCCGGCGCCGATCCCGGACCGGCCGCTTATCGCCGCGGCGGTCCGCTCACGGTCACCGACGCCAACCTGATGACGGGCAAGCTGATCCCCGATCTGTTCCCGAAAGTGTTTGGCCCCGGCAGCGATGAGCCGCTCGACGGTAAGATCGTGCGCGAACGCTTTGCCGCGCTCGCGCGCGACATCGGCGACGGACGGGAGCCGGAGGCGGTCGCCGACGGCTTTCTCGCCATTGCGGTTGCGAAGATGGCCGAGGCGATCAAGACGATTTCGGTCGCGCGGGGCTACGACGTCACGCGCTATGCGCTCAATTGCTTCGGCGGCGCGGGCGGGCAGCACGCCTGCGACGTCGCCGACGCCTTGGCGATTTCAACCGTCCTCATCCATCCATTTTCGTCGCTGCTTTCGGCCTATGGCATGGGACTGGCCGACATCGCCGCGCAGCGGGCGCAGGGAGTCGACGAGCCCCTTCGCATCGAGGCGCTTGTTCGGATCGCGGCCATCGTGGATCAGCTCTCGCGCGCGGCGGTCACCGAGGTCGAAGGGCAGGGGATCGCGCGGCAGGCGATCAAGGTCCATCGCCGCGCGCAGCTGCGCTATTCGGGTTCCGATACGACGATCGAGGTTCCGCTCTCGACTCCAGCGGCGATGCGGCGCGCGTTCGAAAGCGCCCACAAAAGCCGCTTCGGTTTCATCGATCGGAACAAGGCGATCGTCATCGAAGCGGTGTCGGTCGAGGCCGTCGGAGGCGCGGCGCGGATCGTCGAGCGGATTCACCCAACGCCATCGACCGCGCCGTCCGTTCCCGCCCGCGCGACGCGCTTCTTTTCGCACGGGGGCTGGCGCAAGGCGAATGTCTTTCTGCGGGGGGCGCTTCAGGTCGGCGCCGCCGTCGACGGGCCGGCGCTCATCATCGAGCCGCATCAGACGATCGTCGTCGAACAGGGCTGGCGCGCCGAGGTCACAACAAAAAACCATGTGGTGATGACACGCGTCGAGCCCATGGCCCGGCGCGAGGCGATCGGCGCCAAGGCCGACCCGGTCATGCTCGAGATCTTCAATCATCTCTTTATGTCGATCGCCGAGCAGATGGGGGTGACGCTGCAGAACACCGCCTATTCGGTCAACATCAAGGAACGGCTCGACTTCTCCTGCGCCGTGTTCGATCGCGAGGGACGCCTCATCGCCAATGCGCCGCACATGCCGGTGCATCTGGGCTCGATGGATCGCTCGGTCGAGTTGATCATCCGCGACAACAAAGGGCGCATTCGCCCGGGCGATGTGTTCGCGCTCAACGCCCCCTACAACGGCGGCACGCATCTGCCCGACATCACCGTCTGCACGCCGGTCTTCGATGAACGCGGGGAGACGCTTCTGTTCTGGACCGCCTCGCGCGGCCATCACGCCGACATTGGCGGAACGGCGCCGGGATCGATGAGTCCGCTTGCGACCTCGATCCACGAGGAGGGGGTTTATATCGACAACTTTTTGCTCGTCGATCGTGGTCGCTTCCGCGAGCGCGAACTCTATGCGCTGCTCAAGAGCGGGCCTTATCCGGCGCGCAATCCGCTGCAGAACGTGAACGATCTCAAGGCGCAGATCGCGGCCTGCGAGAAGGGCGTGCGGGAGCTCAAGCGCATGGTCGAGATGTTTTCGCTTGAGGTGGTCGAGGCCTATATGGGCCACGTCCAGGACAACGCGGACGAAAGCGTGCGCCGCGTGCTCGACAGGCTTGCCGACGGCGAGGCTGAGAGCGTTTCCGACCAGGGCGCAATCATCAAGGTCAAGATCACCGTCGACAAAGAGAGGCGCGAAGCGACGGTCGATTTTACCGGCACCTCGCCGCAGCAAGCGTCGAATTTCAACGCGCCCGAGCCGGTGACCCGCGCTGCGATCCTCTACGTGTTTCGGGTCATGGTCGACGACGACATTCCGATGAACGCCGGCTGCCTGCGGCCGATCCGCATCATCGTGCCGGAAGGCTCGATGCTGTCGCCCAAATACCCAGCCGCAGTGGTCGCCGGCAATGTCGAGGTGTCGCAGATCGTGACCAACACCTTGTTCGCCGCGCTCCGCGCGCTCGGTTCGTCGCAAGGGACGATGAACAATTTTACCTTCGGCGACGACACATATCAGTACTACGAAACCATATGCTCCGGCGCGCCCGCAGGCCCCGGCTTTGACGGCGCGAGCGCAGTTCATGTTCACATGACCAATTCGCGCCTGACCGACCCCGAAGTGCTGGAGAGTCGCTTTCCGGTGGTGCTCGAGGAGTTCCACATCCGCCGCGGTTCCGGCGGCAAGGGCGAGTGGCGCGCGGGCGACGGCACGCTGAGGCGCGTCCGTTTCTTAAGGCCGATGCAAGCGGCGATCCTCAGCGGTTTTCGCGACGTCGCCAATCCTGGCATGATGGGCGGGCGCCCGGGCGAGCTCGGCCACAATTCGGTCCGCCGCAACGACGGTCGCATCGAGATGCTGCCGGGTTGCGCCGAGACCAGGGTCGAAGCGGGTGAGGCGGTTGAGATTATCACCCCGACCGGGGGAGGGTGGGGGAAGAAGCAGCGCTAACGCGGAATTGTGAAACGTAGCGCGCCGCCGTCACACATGCCGTCGGAGAAAATGACCGCCTGGTAAGCTTCGCCGGGTTTGTCGGCGGTTATGGCCAGGGCTTCGGGGCGTGGCTCGTGATCGCAGGAATGCAGTTTCACGTTGCTCAGATCCAGAGTGGCCAAGGTCTTGATTTGGCCTTCGGGATCGGATGTCTCTTGCCCGTCCCAGCGCGACACGATCCATCCGACGCTCGCATTCTTCTCATCGTCGTCGGGGCCAGCCAGCACGAGAACGCCATCGCTCACGGCGAGCAAGTCGCGGATCGCACGGCCTTTCCCGACATTGACGCTGACCCGCGTCGGACGCGCATCTTTGCCGCTGAACAATCCATCCGCGTTGACCGCCAGGATATGGGCCCTCCCGTCGTCCACGGGCCCACGAAAGCCGAAGAACAGCCGCCCATTCTTGACGGCGAGGCCTTCAATGTTGATTCCGCCCTTGCCTGTGAGTTGCGGAGCGTCCCGTGGGGGCTCTGTCCCCAGACACATGCTGTCGCCGACGTGAGCCTGCAATTGGGGCGTCGTCGCCATGATGGACCACAGGCGATCGGTATCGGAGTAGTCGACGAGCGTTCCGCGCACGTTTCTTAACGCGCGGCCGCTTTTGGGATCGACGCGAAAACGGATGACATGACGACTCTCCGGATTGTTCGCGCAGTCATTTCTTTTCGCGCTATGCGACCCCGCGACATAATAAAACGCGCCGTCGGTTGCCGCGGCTTCCGCATCGAGTTCGATATTTCCGGGCCGCAGCGCCACTTGCTCGTTGTCGGGGACATAAGCGTCGTCGTTGATCATGAGATGGCGCGCTTCCGCGCCTTCGTCGAACACCGCGAGGCAAAGGCGCTCACGTGATCGGCTCGCCGGACAGGCAATGCCGCTCAAGGCTCGCCTTGTCTTGATGCTCGGAAAACTGAAGCCCATCCCCGAGTTCAAGGGGCTGCTTTGCGGCGCGATCGTTGGAGGATCGGCAGGCCCAGCGCGGACTGGTTCCAGAGGAAAAAGGCAGAGGGCGGTTGCGGCGAGCAACGAAGAAACAATTCGGATCACAACGAGAAGCAATAGCGCGCGGAGCAGGGCCATCGGCAATGCGTAAGACTACCTAGCTGCGCAGGAGGCTCAGCCGCCGCCGAAGTTTGGCAAAACTTCCGGCGGAACGTGGCCGTGGAAGAGAATGAGCGAGGTCCCCTGCAGGCGCCATACGACGCGCTCAACGCGTTTCGCGCCGTGAGCCTTGATCTCGTAGTCGACGACGACGGCCGCGTTGTCCGCGGGATCGAGGAACCATTTCGCATTCACCTCGACCGTTTTGTCCGGATCGAGGATCGCGCCCGAGTTATCGTCGGCGAGGGTGATTGGCGCCCTGTTGAGGCTGATGAGCTGGCCCGCATGAAACGCGAAGAAGTCGACGCCTGCAGAACTGTAGCCCTGGAACATCCCTCCACTCTTGATCGCCATGCCGTCGTCGCCGCCGATCTCGATGGGGGAAATGTCGTCAACCGCGCCGAACGTCCCGAGCGTCGCAAATTGGTGAAAAGCGCGAACAAGCTTGAGGCCGTCATCGAGCCGCCGCAGCACATAGGCCGAGAGCGACGCTGCGCAGCCGTGGCAGGCTTGACCGGGCTCGCCGGCCTGGACGATGAGTGCGTCCGCGGTCGCGTAATGCAGAACTTTCAGCGGATAAACGCAGTCGTCAGCCGTCGCTTTGAACGTCGCCTTACCGAATGCCGCCGCGACCGCCGCGGCCAGAAGCGGTTCAGCCTGGGTCGGCTTTTTCGCCGCGGCGCAGAGCGCGGCAGGCTGGCCGGCCACAGCAGGAAGCACGGCAAGCGTCAGCGCCGCGAGGATGAACGCGATCCTCACGCCGCCGCGATTCATGGCGCCTTCGGCGGCTTCGTGAAGAACCAGGGATGTCCCTCGGGATCGTTCGCCCAATACGTTCGGCCGTACTCGACGTCCTTCGGCGGATGGACAATTTCTGCGCCAGCAGCCTTGGCGACTTCGTAATGCTTGTCGACGTCATCGAGGTAGATGAACACGCCCATCGTCGCACCGCCGGCCGCCTTCGGCGTTGTTAGGCTGTGCTCATGTGCGCCTTGTCCCATCATCACGAGCTGGCCTTGAAACGAGGCCTCCCCGTGCATGCCGCCGCTCGGCGTGCCGGTGCGCATCTCCTCCTTGAAGCCAAAGGCGACGCAAAGAAAATCAAGCGCGGCGCCAATGTCGCGATAGATGAGATAGGGGATGATCTGCGGCGGTTTCGGGGTGATCGACATCGTTCGATCTCCTCTCTCTCCTTCTCCCTCGGGGAGAAGGGCCGGGGATGAGGCGGTTGTGACGTATCAAGCGCCTGGCGCCCTCATCCGTCGCCTTCGGCGCCCCTTTCTCCCGAAGGGAGAAGGGGCCTCACTTCGTCTTCGACGTCCAGTTCACATCATAGTTGAACGTGAACGCGAAAAGCTGCGCATTGTTGCCGGGCGCGTCGACGACCGACCACGTTCCCTTGCCAAGGATGTCCTGATATTTGCCTGTCCCACCAATCCACTCGATTGTGCCGCTTTCCGGACCCTCGTAGGTCATGAAAATCTTGTCGCCGTCAGCGTCGGTGTGAATGCATGTGCCGCTGAACGCGTAGCCCTCGCGCCGGGCCTTCGCTTCTTCGATGCAGCGGATCGCAAGATTGTCCAAAATCTTTGATCCATCGAGCGTCTTCACGATGCCGGTGCACTCGGCGGAAGAATTCGAGCCCACCGGCCCCATGTCGACGATCACCGCGGAGCGACAGACCGAATAGGCCGCGAGCTTCGCCGCGCCGCTTACGGGAAACGGGTCGGCGGCGAACGCCGGCGGGGCCGACGCCATGGCTCCAAGAATCAAGAACGCGCTTAAGGTTCGCAAGATCGCCTCCTCGCCGAGAAGTCCGAACCCGATATATCACAGCACAATCATCAAGAGCGGCTTGTGTTGCGAGAGCCATGACCTCCGCGATTAGCGACGCCCTCGGCCAATCGGTTGTCTTGACTCTCACGCGCGCCTCGCCAAAAATTTGGCGTCGGTGACACGCTGCAAATGTGTGTTTGCTAGTCGCTCAAAGATATTTGGGGAGGAAGACATGACTGATCGTGTGGTTTCGAGCTGTGCGTCCGCCATCGCAAAGGTCAATTGGCGCACGGCGTGTTTTGCGCTCGGGCTCGCTGCCGTCGTTGGATTCTCTTCTGCCTCTAGGGCTGCGGACGCGGGCAATTGGATCGGCTCCTGGACGTCGAGCGCCCAGCCGGCATGGGGAGGGGACTTTCCCGTGCCGCTCGGGATGCCCGCCAATCTGTGGAAGCAGACCATTCGCCAGACGGCGCGGCTCAGCATCGGCGGCAGCCGTGTGCGCATCGTGCTTTCGAATGAATATGGAAAGACGCCGCTGACCATTGGCGCGGCCGAAATCGCGTTGGCCGGGGAAGCCGGCAAGATCAAGGAGGGGTCCGGGCACGCGGTGACGTTCGGCGGAAATCCGACCATCGTCATTCCCCCAGGCGCGCCAGCGATCAGCGATCCGGTCGATATGAGCGTTGATCCGCTCGCTCTGGTTTCGGTCAGTCTTTATCTCCCGGAAGTGACGCCTTTGACCACAATCCATTGGGATGGACATCAGACCGCCTACGTCGGCGCCGGAAACCAAGTCGCAAACGTCGACTTCAAGGCCGATTCCAAAATGACGCAACGCGTTTTGTTAAGCGAGATCCTGGTTGACGCGCCGGCTGGCGCGCGCGCTGTCGTCGCGTTCGGCGATTCCATCACCGACGGCGATGGCTCAACCGTCGATGGCAACGACCGGTGGCCCGACCGGCTGGCCGAACGACTCGCGAAGGTCGGCGGTCCGCCTGTCGCGGTCTTGAACGAGGGCATATCGGGCGCAAAGATTTTGTCAGACCGGATGGGAACCAACGCGCTGGCGCGTTTCGACACCGACGTGCTCAGTCAGCCCAAGGCCGACACGGTCATCCTGATGATGGGAATCAACGACCTTGGGTGGCCTGGCAGCGGCTTGGCGCTGCACGAGCCCGAGCCGACAGCCGAGGCGATCATCGCCGGGTATAAGCAGTTGATCGCGCGCGCGCATGCCCGTGGGCTGCGGATCATTGGCGCGACGCTCACGCCCTTCGGCGATTCGTTCGCGGGCACTCCCTTCGAAGGCTACTATACGCCCGAGAAAGAGAAGATCCGCGTGGCGCTGAACGACTTCATTCGCAGCGGCGCCTTCGACGGGGTCATCGACTTTGATAAGGTCATCGTCGATCCGCAGAAGCCTGGCTATTCGTTGCCCAAGTACGATAAGGGGGATCACCTTCATCCGAATGCGGCCGGCTATGAAGTGATGGGCAGCGCCATCGATCTGAATACGATGACAACCAACTGAGCTTTGCGCCCCTAAGGCCCGGCGCTTAGCCAGCGCTGGGCCGGGTCGATCGCAAGACATCTCCTTTCAGCTTCTCTTATCTCGAGCGACGGCCCCATTGCCAGGGCCGATGCTCGCTTTGGTGTTTGCCGCGACGAACAATCGCGATAGGCTCGCCTGAACGGAGACCGCTCGCAACATGATCGACAATCTGGAAAAGCAGTCCGCGGCAGAAATCGGGCGCCGCATCGCGAAAGGCGGGCTCGATCCGGTCGAGGTTGCGGAATTCTTTTTGGATCGCATCGAGCGGGATCGCGAGAACCCATCGTTTATTCTCGTCACGCGCAAGCGGGCGCTGGAGGAAGCGTCGGCGAGCCGCAAACGTCATCGCGAGGGACGCGCGGCGGGCCCGCTCGATGGCGTTCCGATCGCCTGGAAAGACCTTGTCGACATGGCGGGCGAGCGCACGACCGCAGGGTCGGCGCTCCATGCCGACTCGCCGCCGAAAGACAGTGACGCGCCGATCGTCGCCAATCTGGCCGCGGCTGGAATGGCGGCCCTGGGCAAAACCAATCTCTCGGAATTCGCCTTCTCGGCGCTTGGGCTCAATCCGCATTTCGGCACGCCGAGGAATCCGCGGGATCTGGCGACGCCTCGCATCGCTGGAGGGTCCTCGTCGGGTGCGGCGGTCGCGGTTGCTGGCGGCCTTGCGCCTTGCGCCATTGGCAGCGACACCGGCGGCTCGATCCGGGCGCCCGCCAGCTTCTGCGGCATCGTCGGGTTCAAGACCAGCGAAGGACGGATCGACAAGCAGGGCGTGTTTCCGCTGTCACGCACGCTCGACACGATCGGCCCGATGGCGCACACGGTCGAGGATTGCGTGCTGATCGACATGGCGCTGCGTGGCCAGTCGAGCACGCCCGTACGCCCGATCGATCTCAGCGGCGTCGAATTCGTCGTGCCCGACAAGACCGGGATCGACGACGCCGAGGCCGCAGTCGCGGCGAATCTGGAGGCCGCCTTGAAACGGCTTGCCGGCGCGGGCGCCAAAGTCACGTCGAGGCCAATCCCCGAGATTGGCGCAATGCGCGCGCTCTCCGCCCAATTCGGCTCGATGGTCGCGATCGAGGCCTATGCCGAACATCGCGCGATCTTTGATTCCGCTGACGCCAAGCGCATGGATCAACGCGTGGTGAAGCGAGCCATGGGGGGTCGGGTCGGCGAGCGTGACGCGCTCAACCTGCAGCGCGGCCGTGAGGAGCTCATTGCAGCGCTGACCGACGAACTGAAGGGAGCGGTCTTGGTGTTGCCGGCGACCCCCATGACCGCCCCCGCCATCGATGCGCTCGAGCGCGACGACGAGCACTTCCGCGTCACCAACCTGCGCGCCATCCACTATACGTTTCTCGGCAATCTGTTCCGGATGTGCGGCCTTGCGCTGCCGTCCGGAACGGACGCCGCGGGCTTGCCGACGGGCGTCCAGTTCCTTGCGCCAGGAGGGGATGACGATCGCCTCCTGTCGATCGGGCTCAGTATGGAGACCGCGCTTTCGCGCTGAGGCGAGCCGTCACTTCCCTTTGTAGGACACCCGCCAGATCGAGCCGCTGCCGTCATCGCTGACGAGCAGCGAGCCGTCATGCGTCACCGCGACGCCGACCGGGCGGCCCCAGACGTTCCTGTCATCGCCGACGAAGCCGACAAGAAAATCCTCGTACGCGCCTGTCGGCTTGCCGTCTTTCATCACCAGGCGCACGACTTTGTAGCCGGTGCGCTTTGCCCGGTTCCACGAGCCGTGCAGCGTGACGAAAGCGTCGCCTTTATAGTCGGGGGGAAACTGATCCGCCGCCATAGAAGGCGATGCCGAGCGGCGCCGAATGCGCCTGAATGAGAACGTCGGGCGTCGTGATGGCGTTCGCGAGGTCGGCCCGCTCGTCCTTGTGTCGCGGGTCCTGATGATCGCCAAGATAGTACCAAGGCCAGCCATAGAAAGCGCCCTCAGCGACATGCGTTGCGTAGTCGGGCGGCAGGTCGTCGCCGAGCCCGTCGCGTTCATTGACGGCGCACCAGAGGGCGCCCGTTCCGGGCTGAACCGCCAGGCCTGAACAATTGCGAATGCCGGTCGCGTAGACCCGTTCATGTCTGCCGTCGGGATCGAAGGCGAGCACGTCGGCGCGACGCGCCTCATCGCCGAACGAAGCGCCGATCGGCGCTTCGGCGATGCTGGCCTGGTCCGCGCGCGGCACGCCCTCGTCAACATTGCTGCCGGAGCCGACGGAGACGTACAGCGTCTTGTCGTCGGCTGAGAACGCGAGGTCGCGGGTCCAGTGTCCGCCCCCGCTCGGCAAGCTCGCGATCTTTTCCGCGGGGCCTGAGGCCTTCATGTCTCCGCTGCGATAGGGAAAGCGCACAACGGAGTCCGGCGACGCGACATAGACAAACTTCGGATCTGATCCTGACGGGTAAAAGGCGATCCCGTATGGCCGCTGCAAGCCGGCGGCGAAGATCTCGCCTTTGGCCGGTCCGGAGCTGGCTCCCGGATGGAAGACGCGCACGCTTCCGGCTCCGGTTTCGGCCACGAAGATGTCGCCGTTCGGCGCGACGCGAATGACGCGCGGCATGTTGAGCCCGGTGGCGAAAAGATCGACCGCGAAGCCTGGCGGCGCTTTTGGAACGTCGGCCTCGGTCCATGCTTCGTGGTGCGACATGTTCGCTGTCGAGCGCGTTGCAAAGGGCGCCGGCAGGTCGGCTGGGGTGATCAGGCGGCGCGCGCCGGGCGCGTCCGTGCGCCAGTCGCCAAACGCGGCCGCGCCGGTGCGGACCGCGTCGTCAGCAAACGCCGGCGTCGCGCCGACAAGGCCGAGGAGAACGAGAAATCCCAGTCGCATTCATCTCACCTTCGTGACGATAAACCCGCCAAGAAACCCGCCCGAGCCCTTGCCGGTTCCTGTCTCAACTCGGCTCTCCTGTCCAATCACATCAATTTCATCGCGAACGCCTGGATCCGGAATGCGCGAAGAAATGGGCGCGTTCGCCCGCGCTCACTCACCCGCTCGTGATCGTCTGTAGCGGAAGTCGCAATGGCTCGCGCCCTGCATGATCGTCTGCGTGCGGGTGAGCTTGATCGTCCGGGCCAAATCCCTCGGCCATGTGATAGTCGGCGCTGCAGACCATGAGGAAGCCGAGCTCCGGCTCGCCCAAGGCGTGGTAGAACTCGGCGTAGCGGCATCGTCTGACATCGATGTCGAAGGCGTCTTCAGACTGCTGTTTCACCTCAAAGTCGAGGGCGCCGTCGCGAGCGAAGGTCGCGAACGCCGATGTCATCGCCTTTCCGATGTTCTCCTCGTTCTTCGCCCGCCAGAACTCTTCGCCGTATCGACGATAGAGATCGCGCAACGCCTTTCGCACGATGGCGTTGGCTCGCTCCTCTCCCAGTTCCGCCTGCATGGCTTTCACGAGCGGGACGAGCACCTGGGCCTGGATTTTGGCCTGCTGAAGGACGGAAACGCTCATGGCTCCCTTTGTGACTTCGCGTGGGCCAACGTGAGCGCCGCTCAGCTTCGGCTCTCTCGCCCCATCGCATAGAATTCATCGTTGGCTCTGATCGAGAACGCGTTGGCGAGCCGGTTGGACATGGCGAACATGGCGGCGATCGCGGCGATGTCCCAGGCGTCGTCGTCGGAGAAGCCGTGGCTCCTCAGTTCCTCGTAGTCCGCATCGTCGATCGCGTGCGAGCGCTCGGCCACCTTGACGGCGAAATCGAGCATCGCCCTGTGCCGTGGCGCAAGATCAGCCTTGCGATAATTGACGGCGACCTGATCCGCGATCAGCGGATTCTTGGCGCGGATGCGCAGGATCGCCCCGTGGGCGACGACGCAATAGGTGCAATTGTTGACGCCCGAGGTGGCGACCACGACCATCTCGCGCTCGGCCTTGGTCAGGCCGCCAGACTTTTCCATCAGCGCGTCATGATAGGCGAAGAAGGCGCGGAACTCGTCCGGCCTTCGCGCAAGCGCCAGAAAGACATTGGGCACGAAGCCCGATTTTTCCTGCACCGCTTCGATCCGCTCGCGAATGTCCTGCGGCAGATCGGCAAGCTCGGGCGTTGGAAATCGGCTGATCGGCAGTTGGGTCACGACATGCCTCGCTGTTTTACCCCATGCTAACATCACGACTCGCGCCGTGCGAAGCGCGTGGTCTTGGAGCTCTCATGCAGTTTGGCGCTTACACCTTCGTCGAGACCCGGCGCGATCCCGCGACCGGCGAGCCGGTCGATGTCGACAAGAGCTTCGCTGACGTCATCGAGCAGATCGAACTTGCCGATCGCGTCGGCCTCGATGTGTTCGGGCTCGGCGAGCATCATCGGCCGGATTACGCGGTGTCGGCGCCGGCGGTGGTGCTGGCCGCGGCGGCTGCGCGCACCAAGCGCATCCGCTTGACGAGCGCCGTCACGGTGCTGTCGTCAGACGATCCGGTGCGCGTCTATCAGCAATTCGCCACCCTCGATCTCATCTCAGGCGGTCGCGCCGAGATCATGGCCGGGCGCGGCTCGTTCATCGAGTTCGTTTCCGCTGTTCGGCTTCAACCTCAACGATTACGACGCGCTGTTCGCGGAGAAGCTCGATCTCCTGCTTCAGATCCGCGATCAGCCAAACGTCACGTGGCAAGGCCTGCATCGCGCGCCGCTCAAGGGCCAGGGTGTCTATCCGCGCGCGCTGCAACAGCCCTTGCCGGTCTGGATCGCCTCCGGCGGCACGCCGCAATCGGTCGCGCGCGCCGGCGCGCTCGGCCTGCCGCTGGCGATTGCGATCATCGGCGGCGAGCCTGCGCGCTTTGCGCCGCTGGCCGAACTCTACCGGGAGGCTGGCCGCCGCGCCGGCGTCGCGCCCGACAAGCTCCTGGTCGGCATCAATGGCCATGGCTTCCTCGCCGACACGACCGAAGCGGCGGTCGATGCGTTCTTCGCGCCTTACGCCGAGGTGATGAGCCGCATCGGCCGCGAGCGCGGCTGGCCGCCCTTGTCGCGGGCGCAATTCGATCAGGGCCGGGGCCAACGCGGACATTTGATGGTCGGCACGCCGGACGAGGCCATCGCCAAGATCCTCGCGCAACACGAGGTCTTTCGCCACGACCGCTATCTCATGCAGATGTCGGTCGGCGACCAGGCGCAAGACGCGATCCTGCGCTCGATCGAGCTTCTGGGCACGGTGGTCGCGCCCAAGGTGCGCGCGGAGCTCGCGAAGCGGAAGGTTTCCGCCTGAAAACGGGCAATAATGCAATTGAATTAGACCTTGGACGCGGTCCGCTCCCCGCCCAGAGGCTCCAGCAACTTCCAGCGCCCGCTATGCCGGTGTGCCGGTCCGGCGGCGATGGGCGACGAGCCCGAGACCTGCGAGCCCCATGAGCATGAGCGCCCAGGTGGAAGGCTCTGGCGCTGCGGCGGCGCTGACTTCCATTTGCAAAATCGGCCCGCCGTTGTTTGGCGGAGGCGTGGGCGCATTGGGAAAGAAGGTGAAGTCTGTAATCTCGCTGCTGTTGTATTCTTCAGCGACGCCGGGGCCGGAATCGTCGTCGGTCACGCCCCAACCGATGCTCGCGCCGTCGGCATCGCTTTGGCCGGAAATCGTAAGATCGATCCAATAGAACGTGTTGGCCTGAAGCTGGAGCCCGTCGAATTCGCTGAAGTGCTCGACGGTCAAATTCGTCGAGAGGTCCGAGATCGGGCGCGTGACCGAAGCGAGCGCTGGCCCTCCAGGCCCGACGTTCAGCCCAAGGCCCGGGATAAACTCGACATCGGCGAGCGGGACGCCACCGGACACCGATACTGTGAATGTATCCCCAGGAAGGGAAAATATTGAGTTGAGCGACAATGCTACGTCGGTCAGGCGAACCGCCGTAACGCCTGTCTGAAGCTTGCATCGAAGAGAGGGGCGAGGGAGGGCGATCCAACGATTCCCGAGTTCTCACCACCGAGGCTGTCGAACAATACGTCGGCGCGCGCCGATGCTGATAGGGCCGTGAGGCCAATCGCGACGCCCAGAAGCCACGCATGCGCTTTGCTGAATGGCGACATGAAAACCCCCTGAAAAAAGCTTTGAGAGAATTCTTAGCCGAAGAACTATGAGAGGGGCACGACGAAATGCGTCGCTAAAAGTTTACGGGCGATGGCCGCCGGCCGTATCGCGAGGCCGGCCGCCGCGCCCGCGTCGCACCGAGTTCGAGCGCGACTGGCCGCCGTTCAATGCTCGAGAGCGCAACACCCTCTGCCAATCCGTCAAATTTTCACAATCCAAAATATATTACAGTATCATCATGTATAGTCAGTAACGGCAAATGGCGATGCTCTGATGCGCCACTAACAAGTCAGCATAAAGTTGTCTCATGACTAAATTCTTCTAGTCTAGCGATTTCATGAAACATAGTTGCATATTGGCTATTATGTGCACTATCGGCGTCATTGGCCCAAATTGGTGCTAGACCACTGCTATCATGGAATCTGGTTATGTAAGATTCACATAAATTTGTCCGAAGAAAGTCCTCAGTTCTACCCACCCATCCTACTTCGTCCATGGTCGGCATAAGCATTTCGTTTACACCAAATCTATTCATGATGGCGCTACCTTCACCAATGTACCGACCAATTCCTTCTCTAATCATGGAACGACGTGCCTTCTCAGCGCTGTTAGCTAATACATTTTGATATTGGGTACAGAATGATGCCCCATTGCCAAGTACAATGAGCGCAACCGAGGCTCCCACCAAAATTAACCCAGCACGTGGGTTGTCTTTAAAATAGTTGCCAATCACCAGGCTGATGATCGTGGCGAGCCCAGCTATCGCCAAAACGAACTGCGTCCCGTAATCGCGGAAGAAATCATCCATCCACGCGACTTACCACGCATTGGTGTGGTCGCCCAAAGTGCGCGCGGGACTGGCGCTCGACGCGTCCTCGCGCCGCCCCTTGTGAGGGACGGCGCCAGGTTTCGGACAGGCGGTAGGGACCGCAGACGGTTGTAGGCCTTGCGTGAGCGTCATTAAAGTCTCGACTCACTTGGCATCGCGCCTTGGGCTGGGTCGTGTCGGCCGAGCTCCCGGTCGTCGTGACGAATTGCGCCGCGAAGATTGCGCGCAGCGCGCCGAAAGGACCATCGTCGTGGCCGTTGCCGGGTCCGCGCCTCGGTGTGTTTGGCGGCGCGGCTGTTATTGGCGCCGTGCCCTCAAGCGAGCCCGTGAATGGTTCCTGCGCGACGGCCGGCGTTGCAGATGCGAAGGCGCAGATCGCGGCCGTCGACAGTAGTATGACAGGTAAGCGTTTCATGGTCTTAGCTCCAGTCGAGCCTGACGAACTGCTCCCTCTCCTAGACGACGGCGTAACTAAATTGCTGCACTGCAAAAATCAATGGTGCAGTGCGGTAACAAATGCGGGAACCGGATGACAATGACGTGACGAAGGCTGAAATCGCGAAATTCGGGGCCTAGATGGAAACAGAAAGCCTGTGGAATATCTTTACGATAATCCGAATCCATGCTATAGATTAGGCTAATGCTGGATCGGAACGGGGGCGCTGGCGCGCGCGCGAGAAAGGCGATTTGTGGCTTTTCAGGCACAGTGTGACAGGGAAAAGATTTTTTTTATTTGGATTCGCCGTAACCCATTGATAAGTCCCGATTCGGCCAAAGGAATCCAAGGAAATCCAAGCGTTTTTTCTTGGATTTCCTTGGATTCCTTTGGATTTATTTGGCGGCGAAGCCGGACGGGCACACTTCGCGTCCGGCGCTCAGGGCTTCTCCCACGATCCGCTCTTGGCCGAGCGGAACAGGGCGTCGATGACCCGCATGTTGGCGATCGCGTCCTCGATCGGGAACTCGAGCTTCGCCTCGTCCACAATCGCGCTCGAGAAGGCGTCGCCCTGCAGCGTGTACTGGTCGCAGATCGGGAATTTCTCGACCCGCCGGCCGCCGCCGATAAGATCGGCGCCGGTGTCGATGGCGATTTCGGTTGGCTGGTCGATCGGGGCGTTGAAAGGGATCATGACCTCGATCCGCCCGGCGTCGCCGACGATCGTCACGCGCTGGTGCGCCGACAATTGCGTGCCGACGCTGAAGGTCAGGTGGCGCCCGCCAGGGAACTCGAGCAGAGCGCTCGCCAGGCGATCGGTTTTGAACTTCGGGTCCCAGTCGATCGTGGCCACGACCCGCGTTGGCTCCGCGCCGAAAATGTAGCGCGCGGTCAGGATGGCGTAGCAGCCGATGTCGTAAAGCCCGCCGCCGCCCGGAGGCCGATTGCGCACGTTGTCGGGGTCGAGCAGCCGGTAGGAGAAGAAGGTCTGGATCGCCCGCGTTTCCCCGATCGACCCGTCCCGCGCAAGCTCACGCGCGCGTCGCCATTGCGGGTGGAAACGCACCATGAAGGCCTCGGCGACCAGTTTGCCGGAGCGGTTACGCGCGTCGATGAGCTGTCGCGCTTCTTCGACGTCAAGCGCGATCGGCTTCTCGCACAAAACGTGCTTGCCCGCCGCAAGCGCTTTGAGCGTCCACGGCACATGCCCCTCGTTGGGCAGCGGATTGTAGATCGCCTCGATCTCGGGGTCAGCGAGCAGCTCCTCGTAGGAACCGTACGAGCGCGGAATGCCGAGCTTCTCCGCGGCCGCCCGCGCTTTGCTGGGATCGCGCGAGGCGATGGCGGCGATGTCCGAGACTTTGCCCCGCTGCATCGCCGGGATGACCTTTTCCGTCGCGATCTTGGCGACGCCGATCACGCCCCATTTCACTTTGCGCAACTGCTTCCCTCCCGTTGACATTCGTCGCCCGGTCGCGAGCGGCGGAAATCCCTAAGCTTTCGCCTTCGGGGCCGGCACGCGGCCATCGGCCTGCCGCGCCAGCATCCAGCCCGGATATTCAGGCTTGAGCGCGCTCGCCTCGTCGAGTTTCGTGATCTCTTCCGGCGTAAGCTCAAGTTCGGCCGCGGCGAGATTGTCATCGAGCTGCTCAACGGTCTTGGCGCCGATGATGACGCTCATCACGCCTTTGCGTTGCAAAAGCCAGGCGAGCGCGACGCGCGCCACCGAGGAGCCGTGAGCCTTGGCGATCGGCGCCATGACGTCGATGATGTCGTAGGCGCGCTCCTTGTCGACCGGCGGGAAGTCAAACACCGTGCGGCGCGAGTCGTTGTCGCCGCGCTTGTCGCGCGTGTATTTGCCCGAGAGAAACCCACCGGCGAGCGGGCTCCAGACCATTACGCCGAGGCCCTGATCCTCGACCACCGGCACGATCTCGCGCTCGAGTTCGCGCCCCGCGATCGAGTAGTAGGCCTGCACCGTCTCGAAGCGCGCGAAGCCCGCTTTTGTCGGAAATCCCGAGCGCCTTCATGATCTGCCAGGCAGCGAGGTTCGAGCAGCCGATCGTGTTGACGAGACCGCGGCTCACGCAATCGTCGAGCGCGCGGAGGGTCTCCTCGAGCGGCGTTACGGGGTCGAAGCCGTGGATCTGATAGAGATCCACGTGATCGAGTCCGAGCCGCTTCAGACTGCCGGCGATCTGATCCATGATGTGGCCGCGCGACAGGCCCACGGAATTCGGCCCCGTCCCCATGCGGCCCCGAACCTTGGTGGCGATGATGACGTCCTCGCGCTTGACGCCAAGATCGCGCAACGCCTGACCGACTTGAACCTCGGATTGGCCTTCGGAATAGACGTTGGCCGTGTCGATGAAATTGACTCCCGCTTCGAGCGCGCGGGCGACGAGCTTGGTGGCGGCAGCCTGATCGAGCGTCCCGATGGCGCGCCAGAATCCGGCGCCGCCGCTGAAGGTCATCGCTCCAAGACAGATTTCCGAAACATATTGGCCCGTACGGCCAAGCGGTCGATAGCGCATGAAACGTCAATTCCTTTTTGGAAAACGCCGTGGCGGTGGCGCGACCCTATTCAACCGCGTGCGGCTCGTTTACGCAAATCGCGGTTTCGTGACCAGAGCCGCGCGGATGCGTCCAGCTTTGCTGTACGCGCAGGCTCGAATTAGGCCACTTCTGCTTCGACGGGCGGGGCCATGGCGCCAGTCATCATCGCGACCGCGTCCGACATTGTCACCGCCTTCGGGTCCACGACCGTCAAACGACGGCCCAGACGGTGGATGTGAATACGGTCGGCGACCTCAAACACGTGGGGCATGTTGTGCGAGATCAGGATGATCGGCAGCCCACGCTTCTTCACATCAAGGATGAGTTCGAGCACGCGGCGCGATTCCTTGACCCCGAGCGCGGCTGTTGGCTCGTCCATGATGACGACGCGCTTGGCGAAGGCCGCGGCGCGCGCGACCGCGACACCCTGGCGCTGGCCGCCCGATAGCGTCTCGACTGGCTGATGGATGTTCTGGATCGTCATCAGGCCGAGATCGTTCAGCTTCTCCCGGGCGAATTTCGCCATGCGGGCGCGATCGGTTGCTCGGAACCATTGTCCCATGATGCCGGGCGCGCGCGGCTCCCGGCCCAGGAACATATTGTCGGCGATCGACAGAGCGGGCGACAGAGCCAGCGTCTGATACACGGTTTCGATGCCCGCTTCGCGCGCCGCGATCGGCGAGGTGAAGTGAACGACTTCTCCACCCAGCCGAATCTCGCCCGAGTCGGGAATAACTGCGCCGCAGAGGGCCTTGATCAGCGTCGACTTGCCGGCGCCGTTGTCCCCGATGACCGCCAGGATCTCCCCCGGATAAAGGTCGAAGTCGGCGTGGTCGAGCGCGGTGACCCGCCCGTAACGCTTGACAAGGCTGCGAGCCGTGAGGGCCGGTTCGACGCTCATTTCGACACCCTACGGATCCATTGGTCGAGAGCGACCGCGACAATGATCAGGACGCCGATGGCGAACTCCTGCCACAGCACGTCGAGCCCAGCGAGCGAAACGGCGGAGCGGAAAACGCCGACGATCAGCGCGCCGACAAGCGTGCCGATGATCGACCCTCTGCCGCCGAACAGCGACGTGCCGCCGATCACCACCGCGGTGATGCTGTCGAGATTGGCGTTTTCGCCAGCCGTTGGGCTGATGGCGCCGACGCGGCCGATCAATGCCCAGCCGGCGATCGCGGCGATAAGGCCCGCGAACACGTACACGCTGAGCAGAATGCGATCCGTATTGATGCCCGCGAGCCGCGCGGCCTCCCGATCGTCGCCGGTGGCGTAGATGTGGCGGCCGTAGGCGGTGCGGTTGAGGACGTACCAAACGACGGCCGCCACCGCGAGCATCAGGAACGTGCCCCACATGATGCGGGCTCCGCCGATTGCAATCTGATTGCCCATGATTTGCAGGAACCAGGCCTTCTCCTCGATGTCCTGCATGCCGATCGTTTCGCTCTGCGAATAATACGTGTTGAGCGCCCCGATGATGCTGAGCGTGCCGAGCGTGACGATGAACGGCGGCATCTTGAGCCGCGTCACCAAAACCCCATTGAGATAGCCGAAGGCGGCGCCGACCAAGAGACCGATCGGAAAGGCGATAAACGTCGGAACGCCGCTGTAAACGGCCAAGCGTCCCATCACCACTGACGAGATGACCATGATGACGCCGACCGAGAGATCGATGCCCGCCGTCAGGATTACGAGGGTCTGGCCCACGCCGACAATGCCGATGACCATCACCTGGGTGAGTATGGTCGACAAATTGCTGGCGGCCGTGAACCGCGAAGGGTTGACGAGGACTCCCAACAGCACGCCGAGCAAGAGCACTACGAATGGTACAACAGTCGGGTAGGCGTGGAGGAAACGCTGGGTACGCTGGAGGACGGTGAGACGCTCTTCATCGAAGGAAGCGACCGTCGCCGTCGCGCTGGTTAGAACTTTCTCGAACTCCTGGGGCGCGGGACGGCCAGTCGCTTCGCTCATCGCTTCCTCGTTCGTTTCCGGTCGCCTCTTGTTTTTGTGGATCCGCCGTGGGTAGGAACCCGGCGGATCCTTTTTTTATTTCAGCGGATTAAAGCTCCGAACGCTGGGGGAAATCAACCCCAGCAAATCTTCAGCGCCTCCTCGGAGGTGATCGAAGGAACACCCGCAACCGGCTTATCGGTAACGAGCTTCTCACCGGTGTCGATGCTTGTCGGCTTCTTGCCGGTCTTGATGAAGTCCGCCACAGCTTGGACGCCGTCCGCCGCCATCAGAAGCGGATATTGCTGGGAAGTTGCGCCGAGGATGCCTTCCTTGACCCATTTCACGCCCTGACATCCGCCGTCGACGGCGACGAACAGCGCGTCCTTCTCCTTCCCGGCGGCTTTGAGGGCCGCATAGCCGCCATAAGCGGCCGGCTCGTTGATTGCATAAACGAGGTCGATGTGGTCGGCCTTCTGAAGAATGTTTTCCATCGCCTGGCGGCCGCCTTCCGTCGCGCCCTTGGTCACGTCCGATCCGACGATCTGTGGGCTGTCGCTGGCGGCGTAGTGTTTCGGATCCTTGACCTTAATGCCGTAGCCATCGAGGAAGCCGTTGTGACGCAGATAGTCGACGGTCGGCTCGTTGGGGGTGAGGTCGAGGGTGGCGATCTTGGCGCTGGCGGCCTTATCGCCGAGCGTGCCCTTGGCCCACTGCCCGATCAGCTGGCCGGCCTTGAAATTGTCAGTCGCGAAGTTGGCGTCAGCCGCCGTGATCGGGTCGAGCGGAGTGTCGAGCGTGATGACGAGTACGCCCGCGTCACGCGCCTTCTTCACCGTCGGCACGATCGCCGTTGAATTGCTGGGGACGAGCAGGATGCCCTTGGCGCCGGCCGCGATAAGCTGCTCGATCGCTCTCACCTCGCCATCGTTGTCGCCGTCGAACTTGCCGGCGAACGCCTGAGGCGTCAGGCCGAGCTCCTTGGCCTTGGCATCGAAGCCTTCTTTCATCTTGACGAAGAAGGGATTGGTGTTGGTTTTCGTGACGAGCCCGACAATCTCGCCGGCATTCGCCGGCCCGCCCATAATGGCAACAGACAGCGCCGCAGCAGCGATGGACGTGAACAATCCAGACATCTTGGACACAGGTTTCCTCCCGATGAGTTGATACAGCGACGTCGGTCATCACGGCCCCTGGTGGCTGGACGTAAAGTCTTTGCCTCCCCGCGACCGCCTCGCGCCGTCGTAAGTCCATAGGGCAGACTTTTGGCCGAGAGTCAAAGGATAACTACATCCGCTTGAATTATCCTTGACAGACGCGCTGTCCGGCACAATCATGCGTCGGAGGCTGGTTACAACAACGCAACGCCGAGGCGGAGGATGAAGGAGGCGCAGGGCGATTTGCGCGCGGATACTGCGAGCGGGCTCGACGGCGGCGAGGCGTTAGCCTCGACGGTTGGTGGCCTCTCCCCGTTGAACGCCGGCGGCGCGAATCAGGCGGGCGTGCGTCTTTACAATGAGCGTCTGTTGCTTTCGCTCGTGCGTCGCTTCGGTCCATTATCCAAGATTGAAGTCGCACGATTGACGGGACTGTCGGTTCAATCGACGTCCGCAATTATGAACCGACTGCAAGCGGAGGGATTGTTGAAGCGGGAGGCCCCGCTCCGTGGCCGAGTTGGGCAGCCGACGATCCCTATGTCGATCGATCCGGAAGGCGCTTATTCGCTCGGACTTAAAATAGGGCGACGCAGCTGTGATTTGGTGCTCGTCGATTTTCGCGGCGCTATTTGCCGACGCGCTTACCGCGTCTACTCGTTTCCGACACCGAACATCGTCCTGGCTTTTGTCCGAGATTCGGTGCCGTTGCTCGCCGGTTCGCTCAGCGCGTCGCAGAAACCACGGATCGTCGGCCTTGGCGTCGCAGCTCCGTTCGAGTTGTGGAGCTGGGAAACGGAGATCGGCGCGCCGCAGGGCGCAATGAACGCCTGGCGACACTTCGACACAGAAGGTGAAATTGCGGCGGCCAGCGCTTATCCGACGACGCTGTGTAACGATGCGACGGCGGCTTGTGCGGCCGAGTTCTTCTTCGGCCGCTGCTGGCGCTACCGCGATTTCCTTTACTTCTTCGTCGGCGAGTTTCTCGGCGGCGGGTTGGTGCTCGACGGCGCGCTGTTTCCGGGACGCACGGGTAACGCGGCCGCGCTCGGATCAATGCCGATCATGGCGAAGAGCGACGTCGGCGCCGCTACCCAGCTGATCGCATGCGCGTCGACTTATCAATTGGAGCGCCGATTGGAAGCGGCTGGTATCGACGCCTCGTCGATTAGTGCGACGCCCGAATCCTGGCGCGAATTCGGGGTTCAGCTTGACGATTGGATTGAGGAAACCGCATCGGCTCTAGCCTACGCGATGGTTGCTGCGATCTCCGTCATCGACTTCGAGGCGATCGTGATCGACGGCGCACTTCCAGCGACTGTGCGCGAGCGCCTCACCGCCCGCGCGGCGCAGATCTTCGCCGGCCTCGATCGGCGAGGCTTGAGTGATGTCGAGATTGTCTCGGGTTCGATCGGCGCGGACGCGGGTTCGATCGGAGGCGCGGCGCTGCCGCTGATTAAACATTTCGCTCGCGATCGAGAAGTTCTATTTAAGGATGCGATGAGACAGGCAAGCTGACAAAGCACCGAGGAGTATTTCGCGGTCCGCTTGGCTCGCGACGCTTTGGTTGGTATTTCTTCGGCGGGGCAACACCCGGTGTCTTCGTCCTAACGGCATCCATTTCCACCACTGACAAATAGAGGCGTTATGGCCGCACGCATTGTCAAGGTTGAGCCCTTCGATCTCGTCGTTTTTGGCGGCACCGGCGATCTGGCTTATCGCAAGCTCTACCCAGCGCTCTTTCGGCGCGAGTGTAGCAATCAGTTCTCCGAGCCGACCCGGATTATTGGAGCATCCCGCCGTCCCCTGGATCGCGAGGCTTTCCGCGCCTCCGTCAAGGACACGTTGATAAAGTTTAATGTCATCGACAGCGCATCGGGCGGGGCGACGGAGCGATTCCTGTCCAGACTCGACTACATCGCAGTCGACGCTTCGGCGGACGGTGGGTGGGCAGACCTTAAGGCGTTGCTTGGCCCCGACGAACGCATCCGCGCTTATTATCTCGCAACGCGTCCTGACCTGTTCGGCCCGCTCGCGAAGCGTCTCGGCGCGGAAGGCCTTGCGACGCCTAGTTCACGGATCATCGTCGAGAAGCCAATCGGCAGAGATGGCGCGAGCGCTGCGGCTATTAACGATGTGATCGGTTCGGTCTTCCTCGAGCGAAACATTTTTCGCATCGATCACTATCTGGGCAAGGAGTCTGTACAGAACCTTATGGCGCTGCGTTTCGCCAACATCTTGCTAGAGCCGGTGTGGAATAACGCGCATATTGATCACGTACAGATTACCGTCGCGGAGACGCTCGGTGTGGAGGGCCGAGGCGGATACTACGAAGAATCCGGCGCCATACGCGACATGGTCCAGAACCACATGACGCAGCTTCTTTGCCTTGTTGCGATGGAGCCACCGAATTCGCTCGAAGCCGACTCGCTTCGCGATGAAAAGCTGAAAGTGCTGAAGGCGTTGGTGCCGATCGACGAAACGAACGTGTCGACACTCACCGTGCGCGGCCAATATCGTGCGGGCTTTGCCGACGGCGGCCCGGTTCCCGGGTACCTGCAGGACATCGGCAAGGAGCAGAGTGACACGGAAACCTTCGTGGCTCTCAAACTTGGCATCGCCAATTGGCGATGGGCTGGAGTTCCTTTCTATCTCCGCACGGGGAAAAGGCTGCCGCAGCGCTTCTCGGAAATCGTGGTGGGATTCCGCCGCCTGCCGCACGTCATATTCGCGATGCATCCCGACGGCATACCCGCCAATCGCCTGGTGATGCGGGTGCAGCCAGACGAAGGGATCAAGCTGTGGATGATGGTTAAGGAGCCAGGCCCGGGCGACATGCGCCTTCAGCACGTGCCGCTAGACATGAGCTTCGCCGAAGCCTTTGGAGTCGCTCCCGCCGACGCGTATGAACGGTTGTTGATGGATGCGCTTCGCGGCAACGCGGCTCTGTTCATGCGACGGGACGAAGTCGAGGCGGCTTGGAAGTTTATTGATCCTATTCGCGACGCATGGGCGCAGTCTGGGGAGTCCCCGCGGCCGTATGCCGCGGGTACATGGGGCCCAAACGCGTCGGTGGCTTTAATCGAACGAGACGGACGCACCTGGAACGAGGAATACGATGATTGAGACTGCTTTCCAACGCCGAGAATTCGCCAATGGCGAAGAGATCGCTGCGGGCCTAGCAAGCTGGACGTCGGAGCGTTTGCGCGGAGCGATCGCGTCGCGAGGGGTCGCGTTGCTCATCGTCTCCGGCGGGAAGTCGCCTGCTCGGTTCTTTGATCTCCTTTCGAATGTGGACCTGGATTGGACGCGGGTCGCAATCACCCTTGCCGATGAGCGGCGTGTGGCCGACGACAGCCCCCGCTCGAATGCTCGGCTGGTGCGCGAGCGGCTGCTGCGCAATCGCGCGGAAGCGGCGAGCTTTACGCCGCTTGCTGACGTTCGGTTGCCTGAGGACCAGGAGCTGGCTGCAGCAAGCGCGCGTATCGCCAATCTGCCGATGCCGGCCGATGTCGTGGTGCTTGGAATGGGCGACGATGGACACACCGCTTCGTGGTTCCCTGGGGCCGACGGTCTCGTTGAAGCGATGGACCCGGCGGCTCGGCAGCTCGTCGTGCCGATCGCTGCGCCAGACGCGCCCGAGCCGCGCCTCACGCTTACGGGGCGCGTAATCCTGCGCGCCCGGGCGATCGTGCTCGAGATCCAGGGCGAGGGAAAGCTTGCTACTTTCGCGAAAGCGCTCGAATCCGGACCGGTGGAGGCGATGCCCATTCGCGCTGTGCTGCGAGGCGCAGCCGATCGCCTCACCGTGTTCATGTCTTCGCGAACGGCCACTTCCTCCGATCCAGCGGCTGAAAAGCACCCTCCGACCTGACGCAGCGTGCGTCCCGCGACGCTGGTATTTCCAAGGGAGAAGGTCTCGAAGGCAGTCGCCAATCGAGGTGCGGGCTTTAATTGACGCCGGCCTCGTCCGTTTGGCGCGTCCGCTGGCTGGGTGAAACACTCCCTGCGCGGTGATATGTGTTCCGCAGCGATTTATCGCCTCGTGGCTGTCAACTCGCTCAAGCCATTTGGTAGCCACGGATTCGCTGATCTCGTACCGGCGCGCTGCTGCGCGGCGGGCTCATCTCGCCCGCTTCACCGCATCAATCACGCGGTCACGCAAGTCTTGCGAATACGCCTTTGCCATCTCCTGCTGCCCTCCGCCCAGACAACAGATTTGAAATCAAAATCTTGCTGATTTCGGAAATCCCGCTCCGAATTCGACCCATGCGCTGGGCGTGGCATCACCCAGAGCAGCACCAGTCCAGCAACTGCGACTATTCCAAAGGCGCCCATCGGCGGCAGAATAACCGCGGAGAAGCCGAGAACGATGCCTAAAGCAATTGACGCGATCGTCCATGCGACAATCGGCGCAAGGTAACGAAGGACGTTGGGAATGGCTTGGCCGACGAGTCTCGTCTCCGCCATCGCGACTGAAGCGATTTGGAATAGGGCGAAGCGGTTCCGGATGCGAGTTGCCATTTCTGTCGACTCCCGAACGCTCATGAGATTGCGATCATCGCCATATTGTCCGATACACGGCCTACACGCCCATCCGCGCGAACCGCGGCTACTTCATCGACGATACCGAACTTTTCAGCGCGTTCGATGCGGGGCAGGATTGATCATTTGTTAACAACAAAGTATTGCGGCCTATCCGGCGATTTTGTTTCCGGCGTTCCCGCCCCTGTTACCCGAATTCTTTCGGCACGGGATCGCACCCGCCTCGAAAGATCAGCGCTTCAGCCTTCGCCCCAGAACCGGAACGCATTGGAAACGTAAACGTCGCGGTCGCGTCAACCGCGAGAACGACCTGGCAGTCGTTGCAGACGCGCTTGACGGTCCGACCTCCCTCGCGCCTCGTCTCAGTTCTCGGCACGCGCGCTACCGGGGTTGGATCAATCCCATTGCTGTCGCCGACCGACGGAGCCCCGCCGTGGCGCCGATCCCCGAAGGGCAACCCGCCGCTTTTGCTCGCAAACGAACTCTTCTCGAAGTCGTTGCATCAAATTATGCGGCGGCGTGACAGCGCCTATATATGATGTATGAAAGAACGGCTGCACGGAGGTTCGCGCGCGATGAGCACCTGTGATGTCATTCTGGCTGTTTGGAACGGCCAGAAGTATCTTCCCGCGATGCTCAACTCGTTGTTGAGCCAGACGACCGGCGACTTCAACGTGCTCGTGCGGGACGACGGCTCGACCGACGGCTCCCTGGAAATTCTCGAGACCTACAAACCGAAGTTCGGCGGTCGCCTCAGCATCATCGTTGGCGAGCCGACGCGCTCCGCTACGGCAAATTTTGCGATACTCATGCGAGAGACCAAAGCCGATTATGTGCTCTTCGCTGACCAGGATGACGTCTGGAAGCCGGAAAAAGTCGGACTGACGTTGCGATCTCTAAGGGAGGCCGAAGCAAAGTATGGCAAGTCGACGCCTATTTACTTTGCGACCGACATCGCGGTGGTCAATAAAGACCTCGAGGTGATTAGTCCCAGTTACTGGAAATGGAAACGTCTTAATCCAAGCATGATGGGCAAACTAAGCCAAAGTCTTATATGCGTGCCAATTCAAGGCATGGCGTCAGGAATCAATCGGGCGCTTCTAGATCTGGCGAACCCGGTCGCAGAGAAGGCTATTAGTCACGACTGGTGGACACAGCTCATTGCAGCGGCGATGGGCAAAGTCATTTCCGACCCCACCGTGACCGCGCTGTATCGAGTTCACGGCGGAAACGCCTCCATTCCAAAGGAAGTTGGCCTTGTTCCGTACCTAAAAATGGGATTGGACACCAGTTTCCTGCGTCGTGGGCTCGGAAGACGGATTGAGCAAGCTAACGCGCTTGCCGACGCCATGACCGGAAGGATGCCGCCTGACAAGCTGAAAATCATTCGGAGATTTACGAGATTGCAATCTCAGGGATTCGTCCAGCGCCGGTGGACGCTCGTCAGTGGCAACTACCTCTACCATGATCTCGTCCGCAGCGCCGCCACGTTCGCGTTGATGTGAGGCTTCCGGTTTTTGACCGGGGTGGTTACGGTGCGCTACGGGCTCAAACGATAGATGACTAACCAGGGGTGCTCGGAGCCCTGCGCTTTCCCTCGGTTCGGTCAGAAGCGGATCTGTACGTTCAGCCGCGCGAGGAATTCCGAGAGATCGTCCGTCACAAAATCCGCGACGTCTGGCGCGTCCGCGATCGACTGATCGTGCGCCTCACGATGATCCAGGCGTCCAGCTTTGGTTGTGACCAAGGTCGTTGTCATGCCTTTTGCCTTAGGAACTGCAAGGTTCCTAGCCACGTCCTCAAACATTGCGGTGGATAGCGGGTCGACCTCGTATCGCTTGAAAAAGAGGTCGTAGGCGCCTTCGGCGGGCTTCGGAATGAGGCCGGCGGCGACGATGTCGAAGGCATCCTCGAAAAGCCCCTCAAGGCCAAGCTGCTTCGCCGTGAGGATGGCATGGGCTCGCGATCCGTTGGTGAAGATCAGCTTCCGCCCCGGCAGTCTGCCGATTTCATGGGCAAGAACGGGGTCCGGTTTAAGGCTGGAGCGATCGATATCGTGGACGAAGTCGAGAAAGCGCTCGGTTAGATCGAGGTGTTCCTCCACCAGCCCGGCTAACGTCGTCCCGTGGCGAGAATAATAGTGCTTATGCAGGGCGCGAGCCGACTGGCCATCAATGCCGAAAAGCTCAACTAGAAACAGCGTGATCCGTTCGTCGATTTTGGGCCAAATGCCGCTATCCGCGGGATAAAGGGTGTTGTCGAGGTCGAAGACCCAGGTTGTGATATGGCCAAAGCGGGCTCGCAGCGTCTCGTCGGTGGGCAGGCGGAACGCCGCCGGCGCAATCAGGGGCGCCATGGACAAGCACCGGTTCTACGGGTCAAATTTAGGCTCCGTTACACCCGACTGCGTGCCGAGATTACCGGCGACGCCTTGATCTTTCTATAACAGACGATTTGCGCTCGTCACGTTTTGCGTCAGGGCGTGCTCGACCGCCTTTCGCATCATGCTCGAGAAGCCCGCTGTACCGATCGCGTCGGGGTTGACCCAAAAACAGTCGGCCGGGGCGCGACCCTCGAATTCCGTCGCGTAGACGATGAGCTTCAGCGCGAAATGGGTGAAAACCTGTTCGACGTCTCCCGGCAGCCGCCGCCAACGCGCGTCGACCGGAGCGCCGCCGGAAAGGCCATCATCCGGGTTTCTGCTCGTCCATGGCGTCCCCGGCAACTCGAGCGTCGAAGCCAGAAGGCCATGGGGCGGGCGGCGGCGCGCGAGGAAGGCGCCATCGGAGCGGCGAGCGAAGAACACAGCTCCCTGCCGTTGCGGTCTAGCCTTCGCCTCGGCGCGGCGGGGGTAAACCTCCGGGACGCCGGCTTGGAACGCCGCGCAGTCTTCCGCTAGCGGGCAGAGGCCGCAAGCGGGATTACGGGGGCGGCAGAGCGTCGCGCCGATGTCCATCAGAGCTTGAGCGAAATCACCCGCCCTGCCGCTTGGAGCCAGCGCGCGCGCCGCCGTTGCGAGTTCGGCTCGCGCGCGGGCGATTGGCTTTTCGAGCGCCAGGAGCCGTGCCAGAATCCGGGCGATGTTGCCGTCGACAGGCGTAGTCTGGCGACCAAAGGCGATTGCAGCGACCGCAGCCGCGGTATAGGCGCCAACGCCCGGAAGCGCGCGCAGTTCGGCTTCCTCGCCCGGAAACCCCCCGCCTCGCCGGGCTATTTCCTTCGCGCAGGCGTGCAAGTTGCGAACTCTCGAATAGTACCCGAGGCCCGCGAACGCGCTCATCACGTCTTCGATTGGGGCAAGAGCCAGGTCCTCGACCGTTGGCCATTTGGCGATGAAGGCCCGATAATAGGGCGTCGCCGCCTGGGCGGTCGTTTGCTGCAGCAGGACCTCCGAGAGCCAAACACGGTACGGGTTGGGGATCTCCCCCGGCTCGGCGCGCCACGCGAGCGACCGGCGGGAGCGGTCCCACCATGCAAGCGTACGGGCGACAATCGCCTTTCGCTTTGCCTCGGACGCCAGCGCGCTTACATTGGCGCTCATGCTATCGACCTCATGCCCCGCTTTCTTACTTTCTGTGCCCAAGCGATGATGAAGCGCGCGCGGGGCGGCGCCAAGTCGTTGGCTGAATTCACCCCCGGGCTGGTCGCCGAGGCATTGGCCGCGCGCGGTTTGGGCGAAACAAGCCTGATCGCCGATTGGCCGGCCATTGTCGGCGAGACCCTCGCGCGTCATGCCCGACCAATCGAGCTGCAATGGCCGCCCCGGGCCGCCAAACGCGATCCGGACGCGCCGGTCGCTGGCGCGACCTTGGTGCTGAGGGTCGAAAGCGCCTTCGCCCTCGAGGCGCAGCACAGCGCCTCGGTGATCGTGGCTCGGGCGAACGCGCATCTTGGCTGGCGATGCGTCGACAAGATCGCCTTCCGGCAAGGACCTCTGCCTCCTTTCAAGGAGAAGCGCCGGCCCGCGGCAGCCCCCTCTGACGCGGCGAAAGACGCTGCGCGCGCCGCCGCCTCGCCGATCGTCGATGACGGGTTGCGCGATGCCGTCACGCATCTGGGCGCGCGAGTGATCGACAGGTCGGCCCGTCTGCGTGGGGCCGGGGGCGCCCGAACTTCAAAGGGAGGGTAAGGCTTGTCTCCCCGCCATTCGCTCGCCGGCCGCACGATCGCGCGTATGAACGGGGCCGGCAACGCGATCCTTGTGCTCGACCTGCGGGGTTCGCCCGTGCGCCCGACGGCGCAAGACGCGCGCGCCATCCATCGCGCACCGGGCCTCAGCTACGATCAGATGATGGTGCTCCGCAATCCGAAGACGGCAGGAACCGCCGTCGACGTGCTGATCTATAACAATGATGGAACGCTCGCTGGCGCGTGCGGCAACGGCACGCGCTGCGTCGCCGATCGGTTGTGCCGTGAACTCGGCGCCGAAGCGGTCAAGATCGAGACCGAGGCCGGCGTGATCGCGTGCGAGCGGCTCGGACCCTGGTCCTATCGGGTCGACATGGGGCCGCCGCGCCTCGAATGGAACGCCATTCCGCTTCAGCATGCTGTGCCCGACACGCGACGGGTGAACCTGTGGCCGGACGGCGCCGCTCCGGCCGGGCTTGGGCCCGCTTCCGTGGTCAACATGGGCAACCCGCACGCGGTATTTTTCGTCCAAAACTTGAAAGGCATCGACGCGGCAGACCTCGGCCCGCAGATCGAGGTGGACCCGATGTTTCCGGAGAAGGCCAATGTCACTTTCGCCGAGGTGCTGGCGCGCGATGACGTCAGGGCGCGGGTATGGGAGCGGGGCGTGGGTCTCACTCTCGCTTGCGGGTCGGCCGCCTGTGCAACCCTGGTCGCGGCGGCGCGGCTCGGACTTATGGACCGCAAGGGCACGGTGCGCCTGCCGGGCGGAGATCTCATCATCGAGTGGCGCGGCTCGGACGACCATGTGCTGATGACCGGCCCGGTCGAATACGAGGGCGCGTTCCTTCTCGACGAGGCCCTGTTCGAAGCCGCGGCGTCGTGATCGCTGGCGAGCCCTCACCCCCAACCCCTCTCCCGAAAGCCCGTCGACAGACGGGCGTCCTTCCGAACGCCCTATGGGGAGAGGGGGGCATAACGGCGCGGACGACCCCTTCCCCCCCAGGGGGAAGGTGGCCCGAAGGGCCGGATGAGGGCCCGCTGGGCCACTCCGCTCATCATCAGCACACTCCGGGCCGCATCGACGCCGTCGATTGCGCCCGCGGTTTGGCGCTCGTGGGCATGGCCGTCTACCACTTCAGCTGGGACTTGGCCGACTTCCGGCTCGCCCCGCCAATGCTGCCGTTCACGCCGCAGATGAGGCTGTTGTCGCACATTGTGGCGAGCGCCTTCCTTCTTCTGGTTGGTGTGTCGCTGGCGCTTGCCCATCGCAACGGGCTTAATGTTCGGGCCTTCTGGCGCAGGCTCGCGATTGTCGCTGGCGCGGCGGCGCTGGTGACCGTCGGCAGCTTCGTCTTCGCGCCGAGCGAACCCATTACCTTTGGCATTCTCCACTGCATCGCGGTCGCGAGCCTCCTCGCCGGACCGTTCGTGATCGCGCCAGCCTGGGCCAGTCTCGTCGTGGGTTTTGCTGCCATCGTTGCGCCGTGGCTCGGCCGCTCGACATTCTTCGATCCGCCCTGGCTCCTGTGGGTCGGACTCGGCGAGGCGCTACCGAATACGCTCGACTGGCGCCCGCTCCTGCCTTGGGCGGGGGTCGTCTTTCTTGGTCTTGGGCTCGCGCGTCTGCCGGGCGTCCTGACGTGGCTAAAGCGGCCGGATCGCTGGCGAGCCGAGTCGGCGCCGGCGCGCTGGATCAGCTTCGCCGGCCGGCACAGCCTGCCGATCTATCTCGTGCATCAACCGATCCTGATCGGTCTCCTCGCGGCGCTGACCGCCTGGGGCCCGCTGGCGCCGAAGGCGGACAGGAGCGCCTTCCTCGCCTCATGCCAGCGCGCCTGCGTCGCCCAAGGGCGCTCGGAGGCCGAGTGCGAGACCGGCTGCCGATGCGTCGCCGACGCGGTCGACCATTCAGGCGACGCCGACCGGCTGGCGACGGTCACCCCGGAGCGCCGGGCCGATCTCAAGCGGCTCGCCGACGCCTGCATGGGGCGGTGAACTGGTGTGGCTGGAGCCTTCTCGCTAGCGCGCCGGTCGGTGAGTTTGGATTTTCTTGGCTGGTGGCCGATTCGCTACAGAATCGCCCGATTATAAGCCTTGGATTCGTTTGGATTTCCTTGGATTCTCTCGTGCGAAACGAGCCTTATCAATGGGTTACGAGCGAAAAACCGAGAAAAATTTTTCTTGTCGCTTTCTCCTCTTCGCAATCGAAGCGCCGGAGCGAACGCGACGTTTTGGCATGCGGGAGGTAGGATTGCTCATGCGGCAAGCTTACCTCAAATTCGGATTTTCTGCAATCGATTGTCGTGGGCCTTTGGCCTTAGCCGCCGCCAACGCCGGAGCCGGAAAACGTTCGCAGGCGAGTAGGCCGTGCCTTTGAGACTAGATTCCCGCTTCCGCGGGATGACAGGATGGCCCGCGATTGGCTCTAAAATCTTTCCGTCCTAAGCGGCGTCGCGGATTTCCCGGATGTTCTCGGCGTAGGCCTTCGGATCGCCCTCGAACACCTTGGAGCCGGCGACAAAGACATTTGCGCCGGCGCGTGCGAGCAGCGGCGCGGTCTCCGGCGCGACGCCGCCGTCGACTTCGATGTCAATTTTGCGGTCGCCGATCATGCGCTTCACCCGCGCGATCTTGTCGAGCATGGCGGGAATGAACGCCTGGCCGCCAAAGCCCGGATTGACGGTCATGACCAGGATCAAGTCGAGCCGGTCGAGCACATATTCGATCGCGCTCTCCGGTGTGCCAGGATTGATCGCCACGCCCGCCTTCTTGCCGAGCGAGCGGATCGCCTGCAGCGAGCGGTCGAGATGCCTGGTCGCCTCGGCGTGAACGGTCATGTGATCGGCGCCCGCCTTGGCGAAGGCTTCGAGATACGGATCGCAGGGCTCGATCATCAGGTGACAGTCGAAGGGCTTGTCCGTCAGGCGCCGCAGCGCCGACACAACCGGTGGGCCAAAGGTGATGTTGGGGACGAAATGGCCGTCCATCACGTCAAGATGGATCCAGTCCGCGCCCGCCGCGGCGACGTCGCGCACTTCTTGGCCGAGCTTGGCGAAATCCGCCGACAGAATCGACGGCGCCATGATTATGGGATTGGTCACGCGCCGATCTCCTCTTCGACGGCCGGTCGAACGCGGCGCTATCGATGGTCGCCGCGAGGCCTGGAGTCAATGTGCTTCGGTCAGGATGAAAGAACAAATGTGATTCGTCTGTAAGAAATAACAACTTAATCATATAGCTTAAATCATTGCCTTCGGCCTGGAAGCCCCCTATGTAGCGCCCCTTGTCCAGGGGGCCCTCGATGCCGAGCGTATTGCCAGCCCATCTCAAGCGGCTGGAGGCCGAGTCCATTCACATCATGCGGGAAGTTGTCGCTGAGATGCGCAATCCCGTGATGCTCTACTCGATCGGCAAAGATTCAAGCGTCATGCTTCATGTGGCGATGAAGGCCTTCTATCCGGCGAAGCCCCCGTTTCCGCTGCTGCACGTCGATACGACCTGGAAGTTTCGGGAGATGATCGCCTTCCGCGACGAAACGGTGCGACGGCTTGGCCTCGATCTGATCGTCCACATCAACCAGGACGGCGTGAAGCGTGGGATTTCGCCGTTCGCCTCGGGCTCGCAGCTCCACACCCAGGTAATGAAGACCGAGTCGCTGCGTCAGGCGCTCGACAGCGGCCGCTACGACGCGGCCTTCGGCGGGGCGCGGCGCGACGAGGAGAAGAGCCGCGCCAAGGAGCGCATTTTCTCGCACCGCTCCGCCGCCCATGCCTGGGACCCGCGCAACCAGCGTCCTGAACTGTGGCGATTGTTCAACACCCGCATCCGCGAGGGCGAGTCGATGCGTGTCTTCCCGCTCTCCAACTGGACCGAGCTTGATGTGTGGGAATACGTGCAGGCGGAAGACATTCCGGTTGTGCCGCTCTATTTCGCCAAGGAGCGGCCTGTCGTCGAGCGCTCCGGGACGCTGATCATGGTCGACGACGACCGACTGCCGCTCTTGCCCGGCGAGACGCCGCAGATGCGCAAGGTTCGCTTCCGCACGCTCGGCTGCTATCCGCTGAGCGGCGCGATCGAGTCCGACGCTACGAGTCTGGACGACATCATTGCTGAAATGCGCAGGTCCACCACCTCCGAGCGGCAGGGACGCTTGATCGATACCGATGAGGCGGGCTCCATGGAGAAGAAGAAGCGCGAGGGGTACTTCTGATGAATGCCCCAGCACCTCAAGGCCGCCATCCCCTCCCTTCTCCCTCGGGGAGAAGGTGTCACGCCGTGGGCGTGACGGATGAGGGCGCGGCGCGAAACGTCGGCCGCCTTTCGGCCAAGACCGGATACGATCGCGCCAGCGCCGCGATCGACGCAAGCGGTTGCAGCCCTCATCCGTCGGGCTTTGCCCGACACCTTCTCCCCGAGGGAGAAGGGGGCGCGCGCCTCCGCAGGCGTCGACGGCAACGCCAGAGTCGCAGCCACTGCAGACGAGTGTCTGGCATGAACGCCCCGCTTCGCGTTTCCGCGCTTCCGACATTGCGCGTCCTCACTTGCGGCTCGGTCGATGACGGCAAGTCGACGCTGATCGGGCGGCTTCTCTACGAGAAGAAGCTCATCTTCGACGACCAGCTCTCCGCGCTCGAAAAGGATTCGAAAAAGTTCGGCACGACCGAGGATGCGATCGACTTCGCACTGCTCGTCGACGGCCTCGAGGCCGAACGCGAACAGGGCATCACCATCGACGTCGCCTATCGCTATTTCGCCACCGAAGCGCGCTCCTTCATCGTCGCCGACACACCCGGCCACGAGCAATATACCCGCAACATGGCGACCGGCGCCTCGAACGCCGACGTCGCCATCGTGCTCGTCGACGCGCGCAAAGGGCTGCTGACGCAGACGCACCGCCATTCGATCATCGTCTCGCTGCTTGGCGTGCGACACGTCGTGCTTGCGGTGAACAAGATCGACCTCGTCGATTATGACGAGCGCGTCTATCGCGACATCGTCATCGCCTATCGCAAATTCGCCGAACCGCTGGGCTTCCGCTCGCTATTCGCCGTCCCGATCTCGGCGCGTTTTGGCGACAATGTCTCATCCGACAGCCCGAAAACGCCTTGGTACCAGGGCGGGCATCTCCTGCAGAAGCTCGAAACCATCGAGGTCGAAGAGGACCGCCGCAGCGCGACCTTCCGTTTGCCGGTGCAATGGATCAACCGGCCGCATCTCGACTTCCGCGGCTTCGCTGGGACGATTCCCAGCGGCCGCGTGGCGCGTGGCGAGCCGATCGTCGTCGCCGGATCGGGCAAGCAGACGACCGTGAAATCTATCCTCGTCGCTGACGAGGAGAAGGATAGCGCTGAAGCTGGCGACGCGGTAACGCTGACCCTCGCAGACGAAGTCGACATCGCGCGGGGCGACGTGCTTGCGCATCCGACGAGCAGGCCGGAGGTCGCCGACCAGTTCACTGCGCACCTAATCTGGATGAGCGCCGACCCCATGCTGCCCGGCCGTTCGTATCTGATGAAGATCGGCGCCCGCACCGTGCCGGCGCAGGTCACCGATCTCAAGCACCGCATCGACGTCAACAACTACGACAAGCTCGCCGCCAAAAGCCTTGAGCTCAACGAGGTTGGCTTCTGCAATCTCGCGACGACGGCGCCAATCGCCTACGATCCTTACGCCGACAATCACGAGACGGGCGCTTTCATCCTGATCGACCGCCAGACAAACGAGACCGCCGCCGCGGGCATGATCGCGCATGGGCTGAGACGCGCGACCAACGTGCATCGGCATGGCGCGACAATTGGCCGCGAGGCGCACGCGGCGCTTAAGCACCAGAAGCCGGCGATCCTCTGGTTCACCGGGCTTTCGGGCGCGGGGAAATCCACGATCGCCAATCTGGTCGAGGCCAAGCTTCACGCGCGCGGCGTGCACACGACGCTGCTCGACGGCGACAACGTTCGCCACGGCCTCAACAAGGACTTGGGCTTCACCGCCGCCGACCGCGTCGAGAACATCAGGCGCGTGGGCGAGGTGGCGAGGCTGATGACCGACGCCGGCCTCATCGTGCTCTGCTCGTTCATTTCGCCGTTCAAAGCCGAACGGCGCCTCGTACGCGACACGGCCGCCGAGGGCGAGTTCATCGAGATCTTCGTCGACGCGCCGCTCGAGACGGTCATCGCCCGCGATCCCAAGGGCCTGTACAAGCGGGCGCTGGCGGGCGAGATCAAGAATTTCACCGGCGTCGACCAGCCCTATGAAGCGCCCGAAGCGCCGGAGCTGACGCTCAATTCCGCTGGGGACTCGCCCGAGGCTTTGGCCGATCGGGTCGTCAAGGAGCTTGAACGACGCGGCTATATCGTGACCTTATAGGGTCGGGCGCCTGTCGGGCCCCGTCATCCTGGGGCCTCCATGCTCACGTTCTACTACGCCACCAACACCTGCGCGCTCGCTTCGCATATCGCGCTCGAAGAGGCGGACGCTGACTACGAAACACGATGGATCGACTTCGGCGCCGCCGAGCAGACGAAGCCCGATTATCTGAAGATCAACCCGAAAGCCCGGGTGCCCTCGCTTATGACCGAGCGCGGCGTGGTGACGGAAACGCCCGCCATCCTCGCCTATATCGCGCAGACGCATCCGCAGGCTCAGCTCGCGCCGCTCGACGATCCGTTCGCCTTCGCTGAACTGCAGTCTTTCATGAACTATCTCTGCGCGACCGTGCATGTGGCGCACGCGCATCGCGCTCGCGGCTATCGATGGGCGGACGACCCGGCGGCGCACGAGGCGATGAAGAAGAAGGTGCCGCAGTCGGTCGGCGCCTGCTTCGATCTGATCGAGCGCAAGATGTTCCGGGGTCCGTGGGCGATGGGCGACAGCTACACGGTCGCCGATCCCTATCTCTTCACCATCGCGCGCTGGATGGAGGTCGACAGCGTCGATCCCGCCGCGTTTCCGCGCGTGCTCGACCACCGCGACCGGATGGCCGAGCGCCCAGCGGTTCAACGCGCGCTCAAGGCCGAGGGCCTGGCGTAGAATAGCAGGCTCATCACTCTAGAGATCGTGATTTGCGGCGCTATAGTGATTTGCGGCGCGCCAATCGGCCGGACCGTCAGGAGGAGGAAACATGGATAGCTTCATGCAACGCCGCAACGTGCTCGGCCTCGGCGCCGCTGCCGGCGCCGTTCTCGCCGCGGGCGCAGCGCTCGACCCCCAGAAGGCGGCCGCGCAGGCGGCGTCAGAGAGCGTGCTGCGCACGGCGCTCGATCGCGGCAAGCTCATCGTCGGCACCGGCAGCACCAACCCGCCGTGGCACTTCGAAGACGACAAAGGCAATCTGACCGGCATGGACATCGCCATGGCCCGCATCCTGGCCAAGGGCCTGTTCGACGACGACACGAAGGTCGAGTTCGTGCGTCAGGATCCTGCCGCCCGGGTTCCGAACATCACGACCGGCAAGGTCGACATCGTCATCCAGTTCATGACCATCTCGTCCTCGCGCGCCCAGCTCGTCGCCTTCTCGCGGCCCTATTACATCGAGGGCTCGGGCCTGATGGTCACGCCGAAAAGCAAATACAAGACCCTGAAGGAGCTGGTCGCGGCCGGCGCTGCGGTGAACGCTGCGATCCTCGCGAACGTCTATGCGGACGACCTCGTTCACAAGCTCTTGCCGCAGGCGCAGGTCCTGCAGCTCGACAGCCAGGCCAATGTCTTCCAGGCGATCACGGCGGGCCGCGCCGATGTCGCGCTCGTCGACGCTTCGACGGTGAAATGGCTGGTCAAGCGCAACCCGGATGTCTACGCCAATCCGGTCGAGGGCGACATTCCCGGCCAGGCGCAGCTTTACGGCGCCGCGGTGCGCCAGGGCGATCTCGACTGGCTGCAATTTGTGAACACCTGCTTCGACGTCGCCATGTACGGTCACGAGGACGGGATCTACGACAAGGCCTACGAGGAATTCTTCGGCGAGAAGCGGCCGCTGCGGGTGACCGGATTTCCGCCCATGTGAGGCGCCGGGCGGCTCGTGCACTACCACCTCAACTTCGCCGCCGTCTGGCGCAACTTCGGGCGGTTGGGGTGGGGACTGGCGCTCAGCCTCGAGCTCGCGGCGATCGGCATCGCCGCGGGCGTCGTCATTGGTCTTGACGCTCGCGTTGCTCGCGCACGGGCGCGGCCGCGTCGTCCGCACGCTGATCGCCGCTTACGTCGAATTCATCCGCAACGTGCCGCTGATGCTGCTGGTCTATCTGGTGTTCTACGGCATCCCGAGCGTCGGCGGCTTCGCCTATAGCGCGACGACGAGCTTCATCGTCACGCTTTCGATCTATGCCGGCGCCTATCTCGTGGAAGTGTTTCGCGCGGGATTGGACGCCATTCCGCGCGGCCTGATCGACGCCGGGCGCGCCATCGGGCTCACGCCATGGCAGCGCATGCGCTGTATGTGCAGACGCCGACGATGTTGCGCATCGTGCTGCCGTCGTTGTCGAACGCGTTCATTTCCTTGTTCAAGGACACCGCCATCGCCTCGGTGATCGCCGTGCCTGAACTCACCTATGGCGCGAACTGGATCTCGACGAACACGTTCCGCATCATCGAGGTCTATTCCGTCGTCACCCCGATGTACCTGGTCACCGGCTGGACGTTGTTGTTGCTGCTGCGCCAGGTCGAACGCCGCTACGCGTTGCGCCGCGCATGATGGCCATGGTCAAAGCGCTGCCGTTCCTCTGGCAGGGGCTGCTGGTCACATTGCAGATTTCCGCCATCGTGGTGGCGATCGCGCTGGTGCTCGGCGTCCTCTTCGGCACGGCGCTGACTTACGCGCCCCGGTGGGTGGCGTGGCCGGTGCGCGCCTACAGCGACATCGCGCGCGGCCTGCCCCTCATCACCCTCATTTTCTTCGTCTACTACGCCATGCCGGCGCTCAAGGTGAATGTCAGCGGCTGGTGGGCGGCGGTCGCCGCCCTGGCGGCCTTCGAGACCGCCCACGTCGCCGAGGTGACGCGCGGCGCGCTGCAATCGATCCATCCGGGCCAGACTGAAGCCGGCCGCGCGATCGGCCTCACCTTCGGGCAGCGCATGCTCTACGTCATCTTCCCCCAGGCTCTGCGCCGCTTCCTGCCGCCATGGATCAACACGGTGGTGGATACGGTGAAGGGCAGCGCCCTCGTCTCGCTCGTCGGCATCGTCGACTTGATGCTCGCTGTGCAGCAGGTCATTGGCCGCACGTTCCAGCCGCTGCCGCTCTATGTGCTCGGCGCGCTGATTTATTTTGCCATCAACTATACGCTCTCCCAGTTGAGCCGGCGTCTGGAGGCCCGTTTCGCCTATGTCCGCGAATAGCGACGGTCCGCTCGTGAAGGTGCGCGAGCTGCGCAAGAGCTTCGGCCAGAACGAGGTGCTGCGCGGCGTCGATCTGGACGTCGCGCGCGGCGAGGTCGTCAGCGTCATCGGTTCCTCGGGCAGCGGCAAGACCACCATGCTGCGATGCGTGAACCTGCTCGAGACCTATGATTCCGGCTCGATCACGGTCGACGGCGTGGAGGTCGGCTACAGCGGCGAAGGGCCGGCGCGTCGCCGCCGCGGAGAGCGCGAGCTCGCGCGCGTTCGCGCCGACATCGGCATGGTTTTTCAGCTGTTCAATCTGTTCCCGCATCTCACCGCGCGGGAGAACGTGATGCTGGGCCTGCGCAAGGTGCGCAGGCTGAGTAAGGGCGAGGCGGGCGACATCGCCGATCGCTGGCTCGCGCGCGTGGGCCTCGCCGCCAAGCGGGAGAGCCTGCCTTACGAATTGTCGGGCGGCCAGCAGCAGCGCGTCGGCATTGCGCGTGCGGTCGCCATGAATCCGAAAGTGCTGCTGCTCGACGAGATCACTTCGGCGCTCGACCCTGAACTCGTCGGCGAAGTGCTGAACGTGGTGCGCGAACTCGCGGCCGAGGGCATGACGATGATCCTGGTCACGCACGAAATGAGCTTCGCCCGCGACGTTTCCGCGCGCGTCGTGTTCATGGATGCCGGCCAGGTCGCGGTGCAGGGCACGCCGCGCGAAGTCTTCAGCGAGCAGCCTCACGAGCGGCTGCGGAGTTTTCTTTCGCGCATCGAGATGCGTCACTAGAAGTACGTCTGCTGCATGCGCACCTCTGCAACTCTCGTCCTGAGGGCCGCGCAAAGCGTGGCGTCTCGAAGGACGCTCCAGCCAGCGCGAACTGGAGCATTCTTCGAGGCCCGCTGACGCGGGCGCCTCAGAATGAGGGGAGGAGCATATCCAACGACGAAACGCGCCAGGGCGCCGTCAGGCGATCTTCACATATTCGAAATCGCCCGCCTGACTGTTGACGCCGACGCGGGGCGGGGCGATCCAGCTCGCGTATTTGCCGGGCTCATGGCACGGCTTCATCAGCGAAACGATGAAGGCCATGTCGTCCTCGTTGGGCAGCCAGTCGCCGCTCTTCGCGTTCCACTGATCGTCTGTCAGGAGCTTCGCCGGTCGGGCTGATGCGCTTGCCCCCGAATTCGCCGATCCTGCGATTGAAGCCCTTGTGCGGCTGGACGAACTTGAAGTCGATTCCGGCCTTTTCGACCGACTTGTTCCAGCGGTCGATCCCGCCCTGGCAATCGACGATGAAGTCGTCGAGCAGCCGCGAGTTGAGGGCGCGCAACGCCGGCGCGTCTTCCGCGACAAGCTTGCCGTCGACGACCCGCGTGACGGGATAGGTCGCGTCCTGCAGCACGTGGTCGTCGTTCTTGAGGTTCGCTTCGTTGAAGCGCCCCTTGATGCCGGCGCCGAACACCTCGGCGGCGTTGCTGGAGATTTCGCTGCCGAACAGATCGCGGGTGACGGATGCGTGGAAGTTCAACTTGCGCTGCAGGAGCGGCAGGTCGACGACGCCGAGCTTGCGCACCGCCTCGACCTCATTGGGATCCTTGATGCCGGCTTTGACCATCGCCGCGCAGGTCGCCTCGATCGTGCGCTGCACGCCGGTCTCGCCGACGAACATGTGGTGCGCCTCTTCGGTCAGCATGAAGCGGCAGGTGCGCGAGAGCGGATCGAAGCCGCTTTCGGCGAGCGCCGCGAGCTGCATCTTGCCGTCGCGGTCGGTGAAGAAGGTGAACATGAAGAACGACAGCCAGTCTGGCGTCTGCTCGTTGAACGCGCCGAGGATGCGCGGGTTGTTCATCTGCCCGCTCTGGCGCTCGAGCAGCGCCTGCGCCTCCTCGCGGCCGTCCTTGCCGAAATATTTGACCAAGAGGTAGACCATCGCCCACAGGTGGCGGCCTTCCTCGACATTGACCTGAAACAGGTTGCGCATGTCGTAGAGGCTCGGCGCCGTTGCGCCCAGACAGCGCTGCTGCTCGACCGAAGCGGGCTCCGTGTCGCCCTGCACGACGATGAGCCGGCGCAGAAGCGCGCGGTGCTCGCCCGGCACTTCCTGCCACGCAGGCTCGCCCTTGTGGCGGCCGAACGGAATCGTACGCCCCTCGACCTTGGGCGCGAGCAGAATGCCCCAGCGATAGGTCGGCATCTTCACATAGCCGAACTTCGCCCAGCCGGCCGGATCGACGCCGACGGCGGTGCGCAGATAGACCTCCGACTGCTGGAATCCGACTGGCCCCATGCCGGTCCACCAGTCGAGATATTTCGGCCGCCAGCCTTCGAGCGCGCGCTGAAGCTGCTTGTCCGAGCCGAGCGCGACATTGTTGGGAATGACCTCGTCGTAGCTGATCTCGACGAAGCGGTCGGCGGAGATGGCGCCTGCGGCGTCGCTCACGGTGTCTTCGGCGCTCATGGGTCTCTCCTGTTCGAAGGTTGCAAGCTAGTAGGTCTCGAGATGCAGTCGCCCGTGCTGCTTGAGCGCAGGCCCGACGGTCTCCCAGTCGAGCCCGGCGTTGATCGCGATGTCGCGCAACGCGAGCACCACGCCTTCCTCCATCGCCTTGAGGCCGCAGACGTAGAAATAGGCGTGCGGATCGGCGATGAGCGGCGCGAGATCGGCCGCCCGCTCGCGCATCACGTCCTGCACGTAGCGCTTCGGTTGACCGGGCGTGCGGCTGAAAGCGAAGTTGATGTCGATGAAGTCCTTCGGCAGATTGCCGAGCGGCCCGAAATACGGCAGCTCCTCTTTGGTGCGGGCGCCGAAGAACAGCATCAGCTTGCCGCCCTCGAACTTGCCCGACTTGCGCAAGCGGCGCCGCCACTCGGTCATCGCGCGCATCGGCGCGCTTCCGGTGCCGGTGCAGATCATCACGATCGCGCTTTTCGGATGGTTCGGCATGAGGAAGCTCACGCCGAACGGCCCGGTCACCTCGACCTTGTCGCCGACGTTGAGGTTGCAGAGATAGTTGCTGACGATTCCGCGCGCTGGGCGGCCCTGGTGATCCTCCAGCACCCGCTTCACGGTGAGCGAGACGTTGTTGTAGCCGGGGCGCTCGCCATTGCGGGGGCTTGCGACCGAATATTGTCGCGGATGATGCGGCCTGCCGTCCGCATCGACGCCAGGAGGAATGATGCCGATCGACTGCCCTTCGAGCACCGGAAACGGCATCGCGCCGAAATCGAGCACGATGTGATGGGTGTCGTAGTCCTTGCCTGCTTCGGTGACCCGAACATTGCCGACGACAGTGGCCGTGACCGATCGCGTCGCGGCCTTCGGACCATAGAGGTTGGCGTAAGGGCTGGCGGCCGACCAGGGCGGGATCACGGCTGCGTAGGCGCCGACCTCGAACGCCGCTTCCTCGCCTGCTTCGCTGGGCGCGGATCGGGGCGCCGGTTCTGCCAGCGCCGCGGCGGAAGCGCCGGCCCCGCCCAGTTCATCGGCGCTCAGTTCCGCGGGCAAGGAATCCCATTCGAACTGCGCCTCGACGCTGTAGGCTCGCGACGCGCGGCATTGCGCGCCAGTTGTCGATACTGCCGGTCGGGCAGGGCGGCACACAGGCCATGCAGAGATTGCAGATGCTCGCGTCGACCACATAGTTGCGCGCATCATGCGTGATCGCGCCGACCGGGCAGGTCGACTCGCAGGTGTTGCAGCGGATGCAGATTTCGGGGTCGATCAGGTGCTGCCTGATGACTTCGGCCTCGGTCGCTTCCACATCACACCCGGTTCCAGTCGAACGCGGCCTTCTCGCCCTTGCCGTAAACCTTGAGCGCGCCCTTTTCTCCAACCGCGTTCGGGCGCTGGAAGATCCAGTTCTGCCAGGCGGTGAGACGGCCGAACACGCGGGTGGCCAGAGTCTCTGGGCCGTCGAAGCGCAGGTTCGCCTCCATCGCGGTCAAGGCGTCCGGGTTCATCGAGGCGCGTTCCTCCACAGCGATGCGAATTTCGTCCGCCCAGTCGATATCGTCGGGAATGCTGGTGGCGAGGCCAAGGGCGAAGGCGCCGTCCGCGTCGAGGGGCTTGCCGATGTTTGTTTTCAGCGACTTCGAGCGTCGGCCTCTCGTCGTAGAAGCGCCGTCCGAGGCGGCTCTGGCCGCTCGCCATCGGGTAGTCGCCAAAGTTCGCCGCGCTCAGCGCGATTCTGGGCGCCGCATCACTCGGCAGCGCGAGATGGTAGATCCGGTCGCAGGCGAGGGCCACTTCGAGCAACGCGCCAGCGAAGCAGGAGCCCTCATCGACGAGTGCGAACAGGCTGCGCGAAGTGACGTCGAGTCGGCTCAAAGTGCGGCGCAGATAGCCGATGGTTTCGCGCGCCAGCCAATGGTCTTTGAGCGTGCGAAGCGTCGCGTCCATCGCGAGAACCGCCTCGAGCTGCCCTTCCGTCTTCATCAACCACACGCCGATATCGAGCTCGTTGGTGCGCATCGACAGGATCGCATCCTCGAGCTCACGGGCGAGCAGCAAGCGGATACCAGTCCGCGCCCGTGGCCTCGATCGCGGCGACGTCCTGCGGCTGCGCGCCGCTCGGGCCTTTGATCACGAAAGTCGCGGCGCGGGCGCCCCGGTCGATCGTCACCGTTAGATGAGAGTAGCGGAGCGCATCAGCTTCGATCGTTCGCTCGATCGGCGTCAGCGCGACGCCCTTGGTCGACGAGGCGCGATCGCTGGCGCCGGCAAGCGCCAGAGCGCGCTCTTTCACCTTGGCCTCGAATTGCGCGGGCTTGGCGATCGCGTCGACGAGACGCCAGGCCACAGCCTTCTCGCCGCGCACGCCCTCGCTGGTGGTGCAGAAGACATCCGCAAGATCATGACGGACGTGGCGCTTGTCGGTCAGCCGCGTGAGGCCGCCGGTCCCGGGCAGCACGCCGAGCAGCGGCACCTCGGGCAGGCTGACCGCGCTCGAACGGTCGTCGATGAGGAGGATCTCGTCGCAGGCCAACGCCAGCTCGTAGCCGCCGCCGGCGCACGAGCCGTTGACGGCGGCCAGGAACTTCAAGCCTTCATGCTTGGACGAGTCTTCCAGGCCGTTGCGGGTCTCGTTGGTGAACTTGCAGAAATTGACCTTCCACGCATGGCTCGAGACGCCCAGCATGAAGATGTTCGCGCCGGAGCAGAACACGCGCTCGCGGGCGCTCATGATGACGACGACGCGCACTTCCGGGCGCTCGAAGCGGATGCGATTGACCGCGTCGTTGAGCTCGATGTCGACGCCGAGGTCATAAGAGTTGAGCTTGAGCTTGTAGCCCGGGCGCAAGCCGGCGTTCTCGTCGAAGTCTGCAAGGAGCATCGCCACCGGCCCGTCGAACTTGAGCTTCCAGTGCTTGTAGCGGGAGGGCTCGGTTTGATAGTCGACCCGATCCATGGGACTCCCGTTCATAGGCAATTTATTGCAGTTCATGCATCATAGTGCGCTATCGGTTTCTACGCAAGGCCGACCTTGCCCTTGCGTCATTCGGCCAGCAGGCCAATCGCCTCGCGCGCCTCGGCTCGTAGGATCTGGAAGGTTTCCGCCAACGGCTGAGCACTGGTGTCGACCCGCATATCGGCCTTGGAATAGAACGCGGCTCGGCTGGCGACGATCGACTTCAAGTCCTCCATCGCTTCCCGGCTCGCGGCCATCGGCCTCAAGTCGCCCTGAGCCAAGACCCGGCTCATGTGGTCTTCGGGATCGGCCATAAGCCAGACGGTCGTGCAGCGGCGCAAAAGGAGGTTGAAGCTGCCGAGGTCGCTGACCAGCCCGCCTGCGGTGGCGATGACCGCCTCGGGATAGGCCTCGATCGCCTCCTCAAGCGCGCGGCGCTCGTAGCGACGGTAGGCGTTCTGACCGTAGAGCCCGAGAATCTCGCTGATGCTGCAGCCGGCCAGCGTCTCGATCTCGCGGCTGAGCTCGACGAACGGAAAGTTGAGGTCCTCCGCCAGCATCCGGCCAAGCGTCGACTTTCCGGCGCCGCGCAGGCCGATCAAGGCGATCCGCGACGAGCGGACGGGCGCTTCTTCGCTGCGCGGCGGTCCGCCGCCTGTGAGCTCCAGGGCCGCGAGGCGCACGCGGCGCAACGTCGCCTCGTCGCGGTCGGCCAGCATCTCGCGCAGCATGAGCCATTCCGGCGATTGGGTGGTGACGTCGCCGACGAGCTCGGCGAGCGAGCATTGAAGCGCACGAGCCACCTGCAAGAGAACCAGGATCGAAGCGTTGCCGACTCCATATTCGAGATTAGCCAAATGCCGCTCGGAAACGCCGGTCGCGCGGGCGAGGGCCTTGCGGGTCAGTCCCTGACGCAGGCGCAAAGCTTTGGCGCGCTCACCGAGCGCGGCCAAAAACGGCTCCTTGGCCACCTCGGCCGTCTCGATCATCGTCGGCTCGTCACCCGTTCTGACACCCGGATCGGCGGCCGTGTGATCACGCGCTCCATGAGGCCCAGTGATGTCGGCAACAGCTGGCGACGACGATACGGTGTTTGACAAGGTCCGAACCCACCTCTAAGACCAAAACAGGCATAATATTGCATCAAACCGAGGTCGGCAAGCTTTGAAACGCTGCTCCGGTCCAGAGGAGCCGCCAACGCGGCTTCGCCTGCGAGAGGGAGGACGCCGATGACCGCGAGCCCGGTTGAACCGCCGCCGGAGGCGTTCAACTTCGCGGCGCATCTGCTTCAGGCCAATGCGGGGCGCCCAGCCAAAGCGGCGTTCATCGACGACGTCGGCGTCGTGACCTTCGGGGAGCTCGACGAGCGCGCTCGTCGGTTCGCCGCCGCGCTTAAGGAGAGAGGCGTCAAGCGCGAGGAGCGCGCGCTAATCCTCATGCAGGACGGCGCCGACTGGCCGGTGGCCTTCCTCGGCGCGATGTTGGCGGGGGTGGTCCCGGTTGCGGTCAACACGCTGCTTACCGCCGACGATCTCGCCTATATGCTTGAGCATTCGCGCGCCCAGGCCGTGCTGGTCAGCGGCGCGATCAAGCCGGCGCTGAAGGCCGCGCTCGCGAAAGCGGATCACGAAGTCCACACCGTCGTCGTGTCGCGCCCGACTCAGCCGCTCGAGCCGGAGGAAATCGAGTTCGAGGATTTCCTTCGCCGCGCGGCGCCGCTCGCGAAGGCTGCGCACACCCGGGCTGATGATTCCGCGTTCTGGCTCTATTCGTCGGGGTCGACAGGTACGGCCAAAAGGGACGGTGCATTCGCACGCCAACCCGTATTGGACGACCGAGCTCTACGGCAAGGCGATCCTGGGCCTCACCGAGAGCGACGTCTGCTTCTCCGCCGCCAAGCTCTTCTTCGCCTATGGCCTCGGCAACGCGCTGACCTTCCCGCTCGCGGTCGGCGCGACAGCGCTGCTCATGGCCGAGCGTCCGACGCCCGAGGCCGTGTTCAAGCGCTGGCTGGGCGGGGTCGGCGGCGTCAAACCGACCGTTTTCTACGGCGCGCCGACCGGGTTCGCCGGCATGCTCGCTTCGAACCTGCTGCCGAAACGTGAGGATGTAAGCTTAAGGCTCGTGTCGTCCGCCGGCGAAGCGCTGCCGGCCGAGATCGGAGAGCGCTTCAAGCGCCACTTCGGCGTCGACATCGTTGACGGCATCGGCTCGACCGAGATGCTGCACATCTTCATTTCCAACCGCCCGGACAAGGTGCGGTATGGCTCGACCGGCTGGCCGGTGCCGGGCTACGACATTGAACTGCGCTCCGAGGACGGGCGGCCCGTTGCGGACGGCGAGCCAGGCGACCTTTACATTCACGGGCCGTCGGCAGCGCTCATGTACTGGGGCAATCGCGCCAAGACGCGCGAGACTTTCGAAGGCCGCTGGACCAGGAGCGGCGACAAATACATCCGCAATCCCGATGGCGCCTTCACCTACGCCGGCCGCTCGGACGACATGCTGAAGGTCGGCGGCGTGTGGGTCAGCCCCTTCGAGGTCGAGGCGACGCTGGTGCAGCACCCCTCTGTGCTGGAAGCCGCGGTGATCGGCGCGCCCGATGCAGACGGGCTCGTCAAGTCCAAGGCGTTCGTGGTCTTGAAGGAGGGCGCCTCGGCAGACGAGGCCGAGCTTCAGCGCTTCGTCAAGGATCGGCTCGCGCCGTACAAATACCCGCGCTCGATCGCCTTCATCGCCGAACTGCCGAAGACTGCGACCGGGAAGATCCAACGCTTCCGGCTACGCGAGCAGGAACAGGCCGCAGCGAACGGTTGAGCACTGCCTCAACTCTGCGAATCGAGGACGACGAACCCGTCGCTTGACCGAGTCTTCGCGTCCGCGGGTTGGTCGGTGGTGACGATGGTCATGCCGAATTTGAGCCGCTTGCGGACGGCCTCGCGGGCTGGCAGATCCGCCTTGATGCGGCGCAGAGATGCGCCATTGTCTTCGGCTGTCTTCGCCGTCGCTCCGACCTCCGCGGCTTGCCATGACAGAAGACCGGACTGATCGTCCGCCCCATTGAGGGTGAACACACGCTCGCCGAGCGCCTTCTCTGGGTTCTGAATCTCGACCTTGCCAGAAGCCGCCAAGGCGCCATTGTCGAACACCCTGATCGATTTGTCGGCGCTGCTGACGACGACGCTCGGCGATTTCGGCGCCGGATCGTGCCCTTCCGAATATTCGGTCGCCTTGATCGCAGCGTCGACTGCACTGAATTCGCGCGCGGCATATTCGCCGAGCACCATGCCGGGATGCGTCACCTCTTCGGGCTGTGACTTCTCGTCGGCGATGACCACCGTCATGCCGAGCTTGGTGACGCCGAACAGGAGTTCCGCGAAATCCTTCGGCAAGCGCACGCATCCGTGCGACGCGGGGTAGCCAGGCAACTGCCCGGCGTGCAGTGCGATTCCAGACCATGTGAGCCGGTTCATGTAGGGCATCGGCGCATTGTTGTAAGTCGAGGAATGGTGGTTCTTGTCCTTCTGCAGGATCTTGAACACGCCCGTCGGCGTTCGGTGGCCGAGTTTGCCCGTCGAGCAGGACGAAGCGGCGATGCGAACGCCATTGCGATAGACATAGACTCGCTGATCCGGGATCGAGACAATGGCGATGATGGGGCCGGTTTCCGAGCGGTCCGGATACCAGTTGAACTCGCCGTTGGTGAGCTGTTCGGCGTATTTATCGACCCGCTGGGCGAGCGCGGGGGTGAACGGAAATGCGGCGGCCACGGTCGCGATGCGGCCGAACTGACGGCGATTCATTCTTTGGCGTCCCTAATCAGCGAGAGTTGGCGCATAGAAGGCGAGGCCGCCGATTGTCAATAATCGAGCCGGTAGCCCCGCCGTTTCAAAGATCCTGGCCCTGCGGCAAAATGACGAGGTCGCGAATTGCGACATGCGGCGGCCTGGTGAGCATGAAAAGAAGCGCGTCGACGACGTCGTCGTTGCGCAAGCCGCTATGCGCGGCGATCCGACGCTCGATCTCTTCCGGATCGGTCAGGCCCCAAAGCTCGTTTAAGACCATCCCCGGCGCCAACGATCCGATCCGCACATTGTGCTTCGCGATTTGCCGCCGCACGCCATGAACGAACGACTGCACCGCATGCTTGGTCGCCGAATAGATCGGCTCCCAATGGATCGCCTGATGGCCCGAGATCGATGACGTGACAACGATGTCTCCCGATCGACGAGCGATCATGTCCGGGAGCACCGCGCGAACCGCGCGAAACACGCTCTTCACATTGATATCGACGACGTGGTCCCATTCCTCGGGATCGCCGGAAGCGACTTCTCCGGCGACATAGCTTCCCGCGTTGGCGAACAGAATGTCGATGGGGCCAAAGCGGTCGGTTGTCGTTTTGACCATTGTTGCAACGTCGGCCGGCTTTGTCAGATCCAAGGGGAGGACGATGCATTCCGAGCCGATGTCGCCCGCCAAGGCCTTCAACCTTTCCGCCGAGCGCGCAACAAGCGCGAGCTTGACGCCGTCCGCCGCAAATCGTCTTGCGACTGCGGCGCCAATGCCGGAGCTGGCGCCGGTGACGATCATGGTCTTGTTCTTCAGGCTTCCGTTCATCCTTGGCCTCCCAGCCTCGCGTGTCGCTTGACCCAGCAGCCTAACCAGAGAGTTCTGATCGAGGCGAAGCTGCCGGCGCATACCCGCTCATGATTGACCGCGCCACTCGCGCATGGTCAATCGGTCTTTATGTCGCCCGTGCTCATCGCCATCGACTGGGGATCGTCGAGCTTTCGCGCCTATCTTATGTCGCCCGATGCCCACGTTCTCGACGAGGTCGTCTCCGGCGACGGAATCGGCAGCGTCGCGGCGGGCGCTTATCCAGCGACGCTCTTGCGGCTGATCGGGCGCTGGCTCGAGGCTCATCCATCTCTGCCGATTGTCGCCTCGGGAATGGTCGGCAGCCGGCATGGCTGGCGCGAAGCGGCTTACGTCAAATGCCCGGCCGGCCCCAGCGAGGTCGCGGCGCAACTCACGCCGGTCGAGGCGGACGGCCGGCGTGTTCATCTGGCAGCCGGCCTGTCCTATGTCGATGAAGACGCGCAGCCGGATGTGATGCGGGGCGAGGAAACGGAAATCTTCGGCGTCGCCGACGCAGGCGCCCGCCTGATCGTGCTGCCAGGCTCGCATTCGAAATGGGCGAAGGTCGACGGCGATCGCATCGTTGCGTTCAAGACTTTCATCACCGGCGAATTGTTTGCGGCGTTGCGGGACCACACGATTGCCGGCGCGTTCGCTCGGGCTGCGCCCGCCAAGAGTCCGGGAGAAGCGTTCGCGCTCGGCGTTCGACGCGGCGCTGCGGCAGGGGCTTGCGAAGGAAAGTCCGGCTTGCTCGGCCTCATGTTTGGAGCTCGTTCGCTGCCGCTCATGGGCGCCCTTCCGGACGATGACTCTGGCGAATATCTCTCCGGCCTCTTGATCGGCGCGGAAATTGGCGAGGCGCGGCGGCTCTTTCCTGGCGAGATGCCGTATGTGGCAGGCGCAGAGGCGCTCGTCGAGCGCTATCTCGCCGCCTTCCAGGCGCTCGAGGTTTCCGCTCGCGCAGCGCCCCGACGCGCCGCGGCGCGCGGGCTATTTCGCATTGCCCGTGATGGGGGTCTTCTGTGACTTTGACGCTTGCCCCCACCCCGCTCGTCGCCATCCTGCGCGGCGTCACGCCGGACGAAGCGGATTCGATCGCTGCGGTCATTGTCGAGGCGGGTTTCGGCGCCATCGAAGTGCCGCTCAATTCGCCCGATCCCTTGGCGAGCATCGAACTCATTGCGCGACTGTTTGGGGATAAGGTTCTGGTCGGCGCCGGCACGGTGCTCGAACCCAATCAGGTCGACGAAGTCGCGGAAGCGGGCGCGAAGCTTGTAGTTGCGCCCAACGCCGATCAGGCGGTCATCGAGCGCGCGACTAAGCTTGGGCTCGTAGCCGTGCCCGGCGTCGCCACAATGACGGAGGCCTTCGCGGCGCTTAAGGCAGGTGCGTCGGGCTTGAAGCTTTTTCCCGGCGAAGCGCTTGGCCCGGACATCGTGAAGGCGTGGCGCGCTGTCTTGCCGAAAGAAACGCAGCTCTATCCGGTCGGCGGCGTCACGCCCGAGCGCATCGCTCCTTATCGGCGCGCGGGCGCAAGCGGCTTCGGCATCGGCTCGGCGCTCTATAAGCCAGGCGCAAGCGTCGAGAGCGTTAGGCGCGCGGCGCAGACGTTCGTGAAGGCCTGGAACGAAGCCGGTTAGTGGGCCTTGAGGGTCAGTTCTGCCGGAAGAAGCTAAGCGTCCGGGCGAACGGCGGCGCCGAGGACCAATCCGGTAGACCCGGGCAGGAACGCCACGCGCCCTGTCGCCTGAGCGACGTCCGCGACCCACTCGCGCACTTCGCCGGCGACGCGGATGATCCGACGCGGCCTTGGCTCGAACTCAATTTGAGCTGGGGGCGGCGAGGATGCCAGTAGCGGGGGGGTCTCTGACACGACCGCAGGGGGAGCCTGCTGAAGCGGCGGCGCCTCACTCGGCGCAGACTTTTTCCTGACGCCGGGCTTCGGCGCGAGCCTTGCCGTGGCTTTTGGCGCTGCCGGTCGCGGCTCGGGCATCGGCGGATCCACGAGCGAAAGGGGGAGCGGGGCAAGCGACGCCACCTGCATCGTTGCGCTCCCCGAACCCTCCGGGTCGCTCGCTGTCTCCTGATTGCGTTTCATAAAGCTGGCGATGAGTTGGTGCTCCTCGCGCAACGATTGCACCATCGCATCTTCGGACGCCGACGGGGGCGCCTGAATGACGATTGGGGGCGAGGGCGGTTGATGGCCATAATGATTGACCAGCACCGCGCCAATCACGCTCGCCACAGTCACCGGCAGGATCTCGTAAGCGAATCTCGATGATATCTTCGCCATGAAGTCGAGAGCGCGAATCACCATGCCTCCGCCTATCCTGGTCGTGATCAACCCTGACGGCTTAGAAAGGAATTGTGGCTGCAATCGCGAGAGATTGTGGTCCTAATTGAAGCGCGGCGACCCTCGCGGCCTGCCCTGGCGGGACCGGCGAACGCTCACTCCAGATTGGTGTGCCGCGCGCGCATCGTCTCCGACGTTTCGTTGAAGCGCGGGCGCAGTTTGAGAATCACCAGTTCAAAGGCGATCATCTGCGCGGTCTCGAACAGTGAGCCCATGGGCAGGACGGAGAGCTTGCCGCCCTGATCGTTCGCCATCGTCTGGGCGGGAATGACCGTGACGACATCGACGTGTTTGGCGAGTGCGCCTGCGGGTTGGGCGGTGACAAGCGCCGTGCGGGCGCCAGCTTTGCGCGCGATCTCGACCAGCGTTTGCGCGGTCGGGAGATCGCCTGGTCCCGCGGAGGCAATGAAGAGATCGCCCGCGCCCAAGGCCGGCGTGGTCATGTCGCCCCAGACCGCGACGTCGCGGCCCATGTGAAAGAGGCGCATGGCGAAGCCGCGCATCTGCAAGCCTTCGCGCCCAAGCCCGAACACGACGATGCGCCTCGCGGCGACAATGGCCTCGATCAATCCGTCGAGCGCATTCTCCGGCATGGCCGCGAACACACCAGCAAGATCGCTCAACGCGCCTTTCGACAATTGGGCCAGGGTCTCGGTCATTGCTTCCTCACTTGTTCGTGTCGCCTAGACGGATCACGCGTCACGATCGGGCGCTCGATTTGCCGCCGTCGAGCCGTTCAGCTCTCCGGCGTGCGCTGACATAACCATCAAGCGAGAACGGCCCGGCGCCGCCAAAGCAAAGCGCGAGCAGAGCGGCGAGATAGAGCAGGTCGGTCTCGTAGCCCGGCTGTCCGAAATGCGCGCCCGACGCGTCGTAGGCGAGGAGCTTGATCGAGCTGAATCCGTTGGGCAGATGGACGGTGAAAATTGCGACGAGCAGGACGACGATCATGGGCGCGGAGGCGAGAGGCACGAAAGCGCCGCAGAGGATAAGCAGTCCGCCGATCACCTCGATGAGAATCGTCGCCCAGCCGAGAAAGAACGAGAACGGCACGCCAATTGCGTGCAGGATGCCAATGAAGACGTCGGGGCCACGAGCGAGTTTGGCGTAGCCGTGCGCAAGAAATCCGTAGCCGACCATGAGTCGAAGCGGGAACGCGAAAAAGCCTGGCGGCGCGGGAAGCGGAGCGAAGGCAAGCCGGCGAAGTGTGGAAGCAAACGTCATGTGCATTGCTTCGACGCGGACAGGCGTTTGTTACCTCTCCTCCGCTCGCCAAGAACGCAATCAAGCTCGCATTCGCGTTTCCGCTTTTTCCGTGTTCAAGCCCGCCCGCGCCAGTGCGTGACGGATGAGGCGGTCGACCAGCTCGGCGTAACTGATCCCGAGCGCCTCCATGACTTTCGGGTACATGCTGATGTTGGTGAAGCCTGGCAGGGTGTTCACCTCATTGATCACGAGACTGCCGTCTTCGCGCAGAAAAAAGTCGACGCGGGCCAAGCCCTCGCAGCCGAGCGCGCGGAAGGCCTCGATCGACAGCTTGCGAACCTTGTCGCTGACGCCGGGGGCGAGATCAGCCGGGACCTTGATCGCCGCGCCCTCCTCGTCGAGATACTTGGCCTCATAGGTGTAGAAGCCGTGGCGGTTGCTGGGCACGATCTCGCCAGGCGGCGAGGCGGTGAGCGAACCGTCCTCACCTTCGAGAACGCCACACTCGATCTCGCGGCCGCGAACATATTCCTCGACCAGGATTTTGCGGTCATGCCGGAACGCCTCGGCGATCGCCTTGGCGAACTCCTCTCGCGTTCCCGCTTTGCTGATGCCGACCGACGAGCCCAGGCGCGCCGGCTTGACGAACACCGGTCGGCCAAGTTCGGCGGCGACCGCATCGAACGATGGCGCGTCGCCTTGGACGAAGCTTGAAAAGCGCGCGATCGGCAGGCCACTGTCGCGCATGAGACGTTTGGCCACATCCTTGTCCATCGCCGCGGCCGAGCCGAGGACGCCGGAACCGACATAAGGCACGCCCGCAATTTCCGCTGCGCCCTGGACCGTTCCATCCTCGCCGAACGGGCCGTGTAGAACCGGGAACACGACGTCGACCGAGCGTGACAAGTCGGGCGCCGCCGTCATCCGTCTCCGAAAGAATCGCGAGCTGGCCGGCGCCGCCTGGAACAAGGGCGACGCGCGGTCCGCTCTTGGGAACGGCGACCGGAAACGCGCCGTCATTTAACGAGCTGAGCAGCCAGACGCCGGACCGCGTGATGCCGATCGGAATCGTGTCGTAGCGCGCCGGATCGAGCGCACGGAACACGTTGCCCGCGGATATGACGGACACGTCGTGCTCGGCCGAGCGGCCGCCGAACAGCAATGCGACGCGCAGTCTCTCGGCCATGTCGTGGTCTCCCGAATCGGCTCGTTGGCGGGGGACTTCGCCGAAAGCGGCGGGGTTGGTCAACCGGCCTCGATGGGCGGGTCAGCGCCAGGCAAAGGGCCGGGCGTGCGAAGCGAGGTGGGCGACGCCGAGCGCTGTGTGGCCAGGGATTGCGCTCGGCGTCATCGACAGCGGACCGACCGCCAACGGCGTGGGCCGCTCGACGAGCTACGATACACCAAGGCTAAAACTGCTGGCGATTGGTATAATTACCTACGTCAAGCGGGTTTGAATTAGAAACAAAGCGCCATATCATTCCCGTCTGGTTCGGGATGAAAATGGCCCTCTCGAATTCGCATGACATGCCGCTCCAGCCTCACCGGGGTTGGACCGGCTTTGTTGGAGCGGGTCCCAGGTTTTGGGGGACCGGCGCCGCCTTCATTGCCATCTATTTTGCGCTTAACCTACTGACGGAGTGGCATGAATTCGATCGCCTCGGAATCACGTTGTGGAGCCCGGACGATGGTTTGAGTCTCGCGCTGCTGCTCGAGAACGTCGCCTTTGCGCCGTTCGTTTTCCTGGCGGCGGTTCTGGTCGACGTGTCGATCGCCGGGGTTCATCGTAGCCTCGGCGTGACGATGGCGGCCGAGCTCTGTTTGACCGTCGCCTATGTCGGTCTCGTTTTCGTTTTGAAGAATGCGCTGAAATTTGACATCAGGCAGTTCAGATTGCCGGACGTGGTGGCGTTCCTGCTTCTTGTTCCGGCAGGCGCGGCGCTATCGGCTGTCATATATTGTGGAGTGCTGTATCTGGGCGGCGGACTGTCGTCGGATAAGGTCTTTGTCGCGATGGTCCATTGCTGGATCGGCACCGCGCTCGGGATCGTCACGATCATTCCTGCGACGACAGCTGCCTTCACCTACGCGTCGCCACCGTGGCGCTGGTCCGGCTATACGTTGTTTACTATTTTCATCTTCGCACTGGGAATAGGTCTGGGATTCGCCGCGCTCATTGGGGTCGGCGACAAACTATACTATCTCTTCAATCTGCTCTTCTTGCCGGTCATCTGGGTGGCGATGCGGGAAGGATACGCGGGCGTCGCGCTTGCGTTGGTGACGATCCAGCTGACCCTTGCCGTACTTACCGCGTTCGTCGGTTACAACACGACGGATTTCGCCATACTCCAATTGCTGATGCTGGTGCTTTCGATCACCGGCCTGCTGCTTGGCGCGGTCACGACGGAGCGCCACGACGCCGCTCTGCGCCTGCGCGAACAAAAGAGGGAGATGGCTCGGATGGTGTCCAACGCCCGGGCTGGGGCGATGGGGATGGCGCTCGCTCACGAAGTCAGCCAACCGCTCTCAACAGTGGCGACCTACCTGCATGCCGCACGGCGATTGCTCCAGGCGAGCGTCGCGAACGCGCCAGTCATGGATGCGCTGATCAAGGCGGAGGCCGAGGCTCAGCGGGCCCGCGAGGTTCTCGAGCGCATTCGCGATTTCGTCTCAAATGGCAACTTGAACTTGACAGCGCTCGATGTGTCCGCCCTCGCGGAGAAGATCGGCGAGCTTTGTCGGGAGGAAGCAGCCGCGCGCGGCGTTCTGGTGGAGGTCGAAAGCATGGGTCTTGTCCCTCTGGTAACGGCGGACAGGGTCCAGATTGAGCAGGTTCTGATCAATCTTGTCGCCAATGCGATTGACTCCGCCGCAGAGCGATCGGACGCCCGGGGTCGCGTGACCATGCGGATCGCTGCAAAAGGCGAGGCAATCACGCTCCGGGTCGAGGACAATGGCAGGGGAGTGACGCCGGACCTCGCGGACAACATTTTTGACGCCTATCAGACCACCAAGCCGCGAGGCATGGGGCTTGGCTTGCATTTGAGCCGACGGATCGTTCAGAGGCACGCGGGCCGCCTCTGGTGGGAGCCGATCACCACAGGGGGCGCGCGATTTGTAGTCGAGTTGCCGACAAATGGATGCGGACACAATGCTGCATGAACGTTGCGTGCACATCGTCGATGATGAAGCAAAGGTGCGGGATGCGCTGACCCTGCTTCTGTCGACCGCTCAGATCGAGTCGAGATCCTATGGCTCGGCTGAAGAATATCTGACCTCAAACCCCCTGGAGGACCCAGCTTGCATTCTCCTTGACAATCAGCTTCCCGGCATGAGCGGCATCGAACTTCTGAGGCGTATCGTCGCTGCGACCAGAGATTCGACGGTCATCATGATAACGGCGTATGGCGACGTGCCGACGGCTGTGTTGGCGATGAAGGCGGGCGCCTTTCACTTTGTCCAAAAGCCCTTCGACGCCGAGGCGCTGTTGGCCACTGTCGAGGAAGCCTTGTCGCGCGAAGATGACGTTGGCGACGCTCCCCTCGAAATGAAGGAGTTCAAGGCCCGGCAGGCTTTGCTCACGCAGCGCGAGCGAGAGGTTCTTGACCCTTCTCTTGGAGGGGTTGCCGACCAAGCTCATCGCTCATCAGTTGCGCATCAGCTCGAGGACGGCGGAACATCATAGGGCCGCCGTTATTCAGAAGATGCAAGCGCGCAACATTTCGCACCTCATGCGAATGGCGTTCGTTGCGAGAAATCTCAACAGCGGCGAGCGGACGACGCAATAGCGTCGCATCACTTTTGCCGGAGCTTCGCGATCCGTTCTCGGCGCAATCTTTGCGTTGTGGCTCCATCTGAAAAATTATGTCGCATCACTCGACGCCGAGGCATAGTCGGGACCGAAGCGATGGGGTGAGCAAGCGTCTCTCGGATGGATGGCGAGGCTTTCGATTACATTATCGTCGGCGCCGGTTCGGCGGGCTGCGTCCTCGCCGATCGCCTGACCGAAGACGGCCGCTCGAGCGTGCTTTTGCTTGAATACGGCGGAAGTGATCGTTCGATCTTCATCCAGATGCCGGCAGCGCTGTCGATTCCCATGAACTCCAAGACCTATAACTGGGGATACCAAACCGAGCCCGAGCCGCATCTCGGCGGCCGGCGCATCGCCTGTCCGCGGGGCAAGGTCCTGGGCGGATCGTCTTCGATCAACGGCATGGTCTATGTCCGCGGGACATCCGCTCGATTTCGAGCGCTGGGAGGAGGAGGGCGCAAGGGGGTGGGGATATAGAAATGTGCTGCCCTACTTTCGTCGCGCTGAGCGCTTTCAGGGCGACGCCGACGCGTATCGCGGCGACGTCGGACCGCTGACGACGGCGCATGGGCGAAAAACCAACCCTCTCTACGACGCCTTCATCGAGGCGGGCCGGCAGGCGGGCTATGCGGTCAGCGCCGACCTCAACGGCGAGCGGCAGGAGGGGTTTGGCCCACTCGGCATGACGGTGAAGGACGGCGTGCGGTGGTCGACCGCCAACGCCTATCTCAAGCCGGCGATGAAGCGCCCCAACCTTGAGGTGATCACGCACGCGCTCGCGACTCGAATCGCCTTCGATGGGCGTCGCGCAGTCGGGGTCCGCTACCGGCGCCGCGGGCGCGAACAAACGGCGAGGGCGCGGCGCGAGGTCATACTTTGCGGCGGGCCGATCAATTCGCCGCAATTGTTAAAGCTGTCGGGTGTGGGGCCGGCGGAGGAATTGCGATCTCTCGGGATCGACGTCCTCGCCGACCGGCCCGGGGTTGGCGAGAACCTGCAGGACCATCTCGAATTCACTTTTCAGGTCGCCTCGAAGCAACCGATCACGCTCTTTTCGCACATCGGTCTGTACAGGCGCGCGCTCATCGGCGCCGAATGGCTGATGCGTGGGCGGGGCCTCGGCGCCTCCAATCATTTCGAGGCCGGCGGTTTCATCCGCTCACGCGCCGGCGTTCGCTATCCCGACATTCAGTTCCATTTCCTGCCGATGGCCGTCGCCTATGACGGTTCGACGCTGGCGCGCGAGCATGGCTTTCAAGCGCATGTCGGCCCAATGCGGTCGAAAAGCCGTGGCTGGGTTCGCTTGAGATCCGCCGATCCGACGGACCCGCCACGGATCCAGTTCAATTATATGAGCCATCCCGAAGATTGGACTGAGATGCGCGCCTGCGTGCGCTTGACCCGGGAGATCTTCGCTCAACACGCCTTCGATCCTTACCGGGGCCGCGAGATCAAGCCCGGCGCCGATTGCGTCAGTGACGAAGCGATCGACGCGTTCGTGCGCGATGACATCGACACCGCGTACCATCCCTCCTGCACCTGCAAGATGGGATCGCCCGCGGACCCTTTCGCCGTGGTCGATCCAGAAACCCGAGTGATCGGCGTCGACGCGCTGCGGGTCGTCGATTCGTCGATCATGCCTTCGATCACCAACGGCAATCTGAACGCGCCGACGATCATGCTGGCTGAGAAAGCGGCGGACATGATCCGCGGGCTTGACCCGCTGCCGGCTTCGAACGCGCCGTATTATGTCGCGCCCGACTGGGAGACGAAGCAGAGGTAGCGTATGCGTGGGCCTCAATTTTCGGGTTCAATTCCGCGCCTCCTTAGCGCAAGCTCCCGGCCGGACGGACAAAATAAGCTTCGGGAAAGCGAGAACGCCATGACTGACACCGCGCCGGCTGCCGCCAGAGAGCCGCGCCGTGGCCGCGAGGCGCGCCGAAGCGCGCGCGCCCAGCGCTCGCTCGCCTCCATCCCCTACATCACCCGCAAGATTCCGCTGACCGAAATGATCAGCGAGGAGGGGCTGCAGACGATCGAGCGCAATGCCGAGACGCTGCTCCAGGAAGTTGGCGTCGAGTTTCGCGAGTTTCCCCGCGCGCTTGAACTCTTTCGCGGCGCGGGTTGCGACATCAAGGGCGAGCGGGTGCGCTTTCCGCGCGGCCTGGCGAGGCAGCTGTGCGCCACCACGCCGTCGCAATATGTGCAGCACGCGCGCAATCCCGAGCGCAACGTGCTCGATCGGCGGTGACGCGATGGTCTTCGCGCCGAATTATGGGTCGCCGTTCGTTCACGACCTCGACAAAGGCCGCCGCTACGGAACGCTCGAAGACTTCCAGAACTTCGTCAAGCTCGCCTACATAAGCCCGTACATCCACCATTCCGGCGGCACGGTGTGCGAGCCGGTCGATCTGCCGGTCAACAAGCGGCACTTCGAGATGGTGTATGCGCACCTCAAATATTCGGACAAGCCGTTCATGGGCTCGGTGACCAGGCCCGAACGCGCCGAGGACAGCGTGCGCATCTGCGAGCTTTTATTTGGCGAAGAGTTCGTGCGCGAGAATACGGTGATGACGAGCCTCATCAACGCCAATTCTCCGCTGGTCTGGGATTCGAGCATGCTCGGCGCGGCGGAAGTCTATGCACGCTCGAACCAGGCTTGCATCATCACCCCGTTCATTCTCTCTGGCGCCATGAGCCCGGTCTCGGTCGCCGGGACGCTGACCCAGGTGCTGGCCGAGGTGATGGCGGGAACTGCGTTCTGCCAGCTCACCCGTCCCGGCGCGCCCGTGGTGTTCGGAACCTTCGTCTCGACGCTGTCGATGCAGTCCGGCGCGCCGACCTTCGGCACGCCCGAGGCGGCGCTGGCGATCTTTGGCGCAGGCCAGCTCGCGCGACGGATGAACATGCCGTTCCGCACCGGCGGCTCGCTCTGCGCCTCGAAGGTCCCGGACGCGCAGGCGGCTTATGAGAGCGCGCAGACGCTTCTGCCGACGGTGCTGGCGGGCGCCAACTTCGTGCTGCATGCCGCGGGCTGGCTCGAAGGCGGCCTCACCGCGTCCTATGAGAAGTTCGTGCTCGACTTCGATCAGCTTGGGGCGATGCACGTGCTCGCCAAGGGCGTCGACTTCAGTGACAACGGCCAGGCGATGGAGGCCTTCCATCAGGTCGAGCCGGGCGGGCATTTCCTGGGCTGCGCCCACACCCAGGCGAATTTCGAGACGGCCTTTTATCGCTCCAATATCGCCGACAACAATTCGGTCGAGCAATGGCGGGAGGAAGGCTCCAAGGACGCCGCCACCCGCGCCAACGCGCTATGGAAGTCGATGCTGGCCGAGTACGAGGCGCCGCCGCTCGACCAAGGCAAGGACGAGGCGATCCGCGAATTCATCGACAAGCGCAAAGCCTCGATGCCGGACACGAATTATTAGGTCGGACGGCGCCGATGCTCGCACTGCGCCGGATAGCCCTGCCAGAGCCATTCGAGCGCCGCCGGCAACGTTTGAGCGACGGTCGCCTTGTCGACGTGTTCGGCATTGCGGGCGAACAGGAATTGGTAGTGGTAGCCCTTGTCCGCGAGCACCTTGGCGAAACGCTCGTCCGCCAGAACCCAGTCGTGCATGCCGTCCGCCACCGGAGTGACCGGGTAAAAGAGATCGTGGTCTCCAGTCTCGAACCAGATGCGGATCGGCTTCGTCGGGCTGTTGGGAATCAGCGGCGAACCGAAATGCGTATCGCTCTTCGCCACCTTGCTGCCTTCGACGCTGAGATTGGGGACCGGCGGACCTGCCCAGGCGCTGTGATATTCCCAGGCGCCGCCCGGCAAGGCCGGATTGTGCGGCCATTGCTGGTTAACCACCGTCGGCGAATAAGTCAGCACGCGGTGGTAGAGCTCGGGGTGGAACCAGGCCATCGTGAAGGCCGCCGATCCGCTCGAGCTGATGCCCATTGTCGCCCGGCCTTCGGGATTCTTGGTGAGCTTGATGTTGGCGTGGCTCTCGACCAGCGGCAGCACTTCGTTCTCGACGAATTCCGCATAAGCGCCATTGACCGCGTCGTACTCGAATCCCCGTTCGCTTCCCTGCGCGTCCTGCCCTCCGGCGCCGATCAAGATTGCGACGATCGGCGGCACGCGACGCTCGTGGATCAGATTGTCGAGGACGGTGAAGAACTGCTTTCCGACGGGGTAGCCGCTGTCGCCAACGACGATGAACGGAGCTTCGCTTCCCGCCACGTAACCAGGCGGAACATAGACATCGACGGATCGGGTCCAGATCCCGGCGTGGGCTGTGGGGACAAGAAGGTTCGACTTGTCGCCGGGCGCCGTCTGTCCGGTGTAGACCGACGCGTTGAGGCAGCTGTCCGGATCATCCCGGATCATGCCGGGATTGAAGACGGTGCTATCGTTCGACGACATTGTGAAGGAATAAACTTTGCCCGTCGGCGCGCCGTCCTGAGCGGTCAGCTCCGGCGCGGGCGGATGCGTCGGCCCGATGATGAAATTGCCTTCCGCCTTGATTGGCGGAAGCGTTCCGTCGGGCAGTTCGGTCGCCTGGGGATAGTTCGGATTCTTGGGGTCGCGCGTCGGCGGCAAGGTTTTGAGATCGAGGCCCGACGTGTCGATGTAGAACGGCGCCGATGGATCGGTCGTGTTCGCGCCCGGCGGAATGCCGGCATTTCCTTTCATGCAGTCTGCATGCGCCGCGCCCGAAATCATCAGGCACGACAAGACCGCGATTCCACGAATGTTCTTCATTGGCGTTCCCCCTTGGTTGTGATGCTATCAGTAGGAGGGGAAGTGCGGGTGTCAACGATGATCGGCTGGGAAGTTCGCTGTTCAAGAGGATGTGAATGAGAACGCACGCGCGGGCAGTGGTTATTGGCGGGGGCGTTGTCGGCGTTTCGACGCTTTACCATCTCGCCAAGAAGGGCTGGACCGACAGCGTTCTCATCGAGCGCAAGGAGCTGACCTCGGGTTCGACCTGGCATGCGGCGGGTCTCTTGCCGCTGTTCAACCTCAGCTATTCGGTCGGACAGATCCATAAATACTCGGTCGCGCTCTACCAGAACTCTCGAACAAGAAACCGGGCTCGACCCTGGCCTTCGTCAGGTGTCGAACATCCGTCTCGCGCGAACCCGCGACCGGATGGACGAGTACAATTATTACGCAGGCGTCGCGGAGACGATCGGCGTCAAGGTCAAGTTCCTCACGCCAGACGAGGTCAAGGACATCTGGCCGCTCTGCAATATCGACGGGATCATCGGCGCCATCCAGCATCCCGAGGACGGCTACATCCAGCCCGCCGATCTGACGCAATCGTTGGCGCGCGGCGCGCGCGAGCGCGGAGCCGAGATCAACCGCCACACGACGGTCACCGCCATCGAGCGGCTGGCGAGCGGCGAATGGAAAGTCTCAACCGACAAGGGCGACGTAACTTGCGAGCATGTCGTTTCGGCGACCGGCAATTTCGCGCGGCAAACCGGCCGCATGGTCGGAATCAACGTTCCGGTGATCCCGGTCGAGCACCAATATATCGTGACCGAAGCGCATCCCGAGATCGTCAAGCGCAAGGCGCAAGGCCTGCCTGAAATGGGGGTCTTACGCGAATCGGATTCCGCCTGGTACATGCGCGAGGAGGCGGGCGGCCTGCTGCTGGGACCTTACGAAAAAGGCGCGCCCGCCTGCTATGTCGACGGGCCGTCGTCGGACAGCGAATACGAGCTTTTTCCCGAGGATCTTGATCGCCTTGGCCCCCACATCGAAACCGCGATCGCGCGCGTTCCCGCCTTCGGCGAGGTCGGCGTCAAGAAGGTCTACAATGGCGCCATCGCCTACACGCCAGACGGCTCGCCGATCGTCGGCCCGGCGCCGGGTGTAAGAAACTTCTGGCTCAACGAAGGCCATTCGTTCGGCGTCACCGCGGCCGGCGGCGCCGGCTGGCAACTCGCCGAATGGATCGTCGAAGGCGAGCCGACCATCGACATGCTCGGCGTCGATCCGCGCCGCTTCGGCCCCTACGCGGATACAGGCTATCTGATCGAAAAGAACGAGGAGGCCTACGCCAAGGTCTTCACCGTGCATTATCCCGACGAGGAGCGGTCGGCCGCACGCCCGCTGCGCCAGACGCCTTGCTATGCGCGGATGAAGGACCTCGGCGCCGTGTTCGGCTCCGTCTACGGCTGGGAGCGGCCGAACTGGTTCGCGCCGCAAGGTTACGGCTTAAGCGAGGCGGATCTCGCCAAGCCTGATGTGCTTCTGAACGAGAACCATCCCCCCGTTGGCTCAGGCGAGAAGCCGCGCGAGAAATGGAGCTTCCGCCGTTCGAACTATTTCCAATTCGTCGGCGACGAGTGCCGAAACGTGCACGACAACGTCGGCCTCATGGACATGTCGGCCTTCGCCAAATGCGAGGTGTCGGGTCCCGGCGCGGAAGGCTGGCTCAATTCCATCCTCACCAACCGCGCGCCGAAGGCGATCGGCCGCGTCACCCTGAGCTATCTTCTCACCGAACGCGGCGGCGTGCGGGCGGAATTCACGCTGACGCGCATCGGACCCGAGCGATTCTATCTCATCTCAGCGGGAGCGCTCGAAACGCATGATTTCGACGTCGCTGGAAAAACTCTTGCCAGCCGACAACAGCGTGCGCATCGACAAGGTGACGACCCAGCGCGGCGTGCTCGTGCTCGCAGGTCCCCGCTCGCGCGAAGTGCTGGCCAAGGTCGCCGACATCGATGTCTCGAACAAAGCGTTCCCGTGGCTCACCGCGCGGCGCCTGTCGATCAAGGCCGCGGGCGTCATCGCCATGCGCGTCAATTTCGTCGGCGAGCTTGGCTACGAATTGCACCACCCGATCGAGATGCAGAACGCTATCTTCGACGCGCTGATGGACGCGGGCGCGCCGCTTGGGATCAAGCCGTTCGGCATTCGCGCCATGGATTCGCTCAGGCTGGAAAAGTCCTACAAGCTCATTGGGCGCGAGTTGTCGATCGAATATGCCGCGCTCGGAGTCGGACCTCCAGAGGTTCGTCGATTTCGACAAAGGTCCGTTTCTCGGGCGCGACGCGCTCGTCGCCTGGAGGGACAAGGGGTTCGAGAACAAGCTGGTGACGCTCGAGGTCCAAGGCGTGACCGACGCCGACGCGCGCGGCTCCGAGCCGGTGATGAAGAATGGCGCGATGATCGGCCGCACGACGTCCGGCGGCTACGGCTGGAGAGTGGGCAAGTCGCTGGCGCTGGCGATGGTGAAGCCTGAGTTCTCGCACGTTGGCGACGAGGTCGAGGTGCGCATCCTTGGGCGAGATGCGCCGCGCGATCGTCATCCCCGACAGCCCCTATGACCCGAAGAACGCGGCGTTGCGGAGCTAGCCTAACCGAGCGAACCGGTCTCTAAGCCTCTCCCGCCGCGCGGCGCTGCTGGAGCAGCGCGCGATAGATCTCGTCGTCGCCGCACAGCCCCGCCATGCGGCCGAGGTCGTCGACCAGCACGATCGGATTGCCCGATAGGCTGCGCAGCGCGATCGCCGAGCGCATCCTCAAGTCGATCGGCGCGACGACGATATCAACGTCCTCGGCCCGTGCGGCGACCTCGCCGGTAACGCGGTCGGCGACCGCCATGGCGCCAGCGTTTCCATCAAGGGTCACGCCGATCGGCTTGCCTTCCGTGTCGAGCTGCACCCGGACGCGGCCCTCCCGATCGAGCATCACTTCGTTGTCGTTTCGGCGAAGTAAGGCTGCGGGCGTCATCAGCGAGCCGCCGCGCAGCACGTTGAGCGGGTTCATATGCTTGACGAATTCCGCGACGTAAGCGTCCGCGGGCCGCAAGAGGATGTCCTCGGCCGTGCCGCATTGAACGATCCGCCCGCCTTCCAGAATCGCAATCCGGTTGCCGATCTTCAGCGCTTCGTCGAGATCGTGACTGACGAAGATGATCGTCTTCTTCAGATCCTTCTGCAGCAGAAGCAATTCGTCCTGAAGCTTGTCGCGGATCAGCGGATCGAGCGCCGAGAACGGCTCATCCATCAGCAGAATGTCGGCGTCGGTCGCGAAGGCGCGCGCCAGACCCACGCGCTGCTGCATGCCGCCGGACAACTCATGGCCGAATTTGCCGGCCCATTGGGTCAAGCCCACCATGGCGAGCTTGTCGGCGACAATTTTATCCATCTGCTCCTTCGGCATGCGCCGAAGTTCGAGCCCGAAGCCGACGTTCTCCTTGACCGTGCGCCACGGCAACAGCGCGAATTGCTGGAACACCATGGCGATGCGGCTCGTACGCAGCATCCGGAGCTCATCTGCGCTGCAATGGGCGACGTCGATCGCTCCGTCGCCATGACGGACAAGCACCTTGCCCCGCGCCACTTTATTGAGGCCATTGACGGCGCGCAGGATCGTCGACTTGCCCGATCCCGAGAGGCCCATCAGGACGCAGATTTCACTCGGCTCGATGGAAAGAGTGACGCCGGCTGCGCCAAGAACGACTCCGGTCGATTTGAGGATCTCGTCGCGCGTTGCGCCGCGATCGACCATCGAGAGCGCTTCGGCCTGCTTGTCGCCGAACACGATATCGACGTTGTCGAAAACGACCGCTGACATCTTACGCGCTTCCTCTTCGCTCGGGGTTGCGGAAGACGCGATCGAGCACGATCGCCAAAAGGACGATCGACACGCCAGCCTCGATACCCATTGGAATGTTGACGGTTCCGAGCGCGCGCACCACGGGCACGCCGAGCCCCGCCGCGCCAACGAGAGCCGCGATGACGACCATCGAGAGGCTTAACATGATGCACTGGGTCACGCCGGCCATGATCGTCGGCAGCGCGTAGGGCAATTCCACTTTCCACAGCAACTGTCGCTTCGTGGCGCCGAAAGCCTCGCCCGCCTCCTTCAGCGGCGTCGGCGCCGAAACGATGCCGAGATAGGTCAGGCGGACCGGCGCGGCGATGGAGAAAATGACTGTCGAGATCAGGCCTGGCGCTGAACCCAGATGAAACAGCACCAAGGTCGGGATCAGGTAGACGAAGGTCGGAAGCGTCTGCATCAGGTCGAGCACGGGCCGTAACAAAGCGTAGAGCCACGGCCGATGGGCCGAGGCAATGCCGAGCGGCACGCCGATCAGAACACTCACGATGGTCGCGAAACCGACCAGCGAAATCGTTTCAACTGTCGCTTGCCAATATCCGAGGTTGGCGATGGCGATGAAGGCGATGACCACGAACGCCGCCAGTCGCCAGGACCGGTGCATCCAATAGGCGAGCGCCGCGAGGGCGAAAACGACGACGAGAAAAGGGATGTGCAGGAGGATCGCGGTGAAGCCGTCGACCAGGAAGTCGATCAACGCCGTCACCGCATCGAAGAACCCGGCTGCGTTGTCTTGCAGCCACGTGATCCCGATCTTAACCCAGCGTCCGAGCGGCACTTTGGGCTCGGTGAACCAACTCTCCAACGCCGCCCCTCCAACAAGGATACCAGCGAGCCCTCTTAAGGACCGTCCGCGCGTCGCGCGGACGGAATGGGCTCGCTCAGGATTCGATCGCTACACTTACAGACCGAGGCTCTTCTTGACCGCGTCGAGCCCGGGCTTGCCGTCGAACGTCGTCACGCCATCGAGCCAGGCGGTGAGTTGCGGCGGATTGGTCTTCAGCCACTCCTGGGCTGCCTTCGGCCCCTCGTCGCCGTCGGTGAGGATCTTGTTCATCACAAGATTCTCGATGTCGACGGTGTAGATGAGATTGCTGATAAGCTTGGCCGCGTTCGGGCACTGCTCGGCCCAGCCGGCGCGCTCGTTGGTGTAGACAACCGCGCCGCCGAAATTCGGGCCGAAGCTGTCATCGCCGCCGGTCAAATACTGGATCTTGAAATTGACGTTCATCGGATGGGGCGCCCAGCCGAGGAAGACGACATCTTCCTTGTGGCTAGTGGCCCGCTGCACTTCCGCCAGCATTCCCTGCTCGCTCGAACTCTACGAGCTGGAAGCTTTTCAAGCCGAACTTGTCGTCCTTGATGAGATCCAGGACGAGACGATTGCCGTCGTTGCCGGGCTCGATGCCAAAGATTTTGCCCTTGAGCGAATCCTTGAATTTCCCAATGTCGCCGAAGTCCTTGAGGCCCTTGTCATAGGTGTATTGCGGAACGGCAAGCGTATATTTTGCTCCAACCGGCAGGTTGGCCCCAGTCACGATCACCGACTTGTCCTCGACATAGGGCTTGCGATCGTTTTCCATCGACGGCTGCCAATTGCCGAGAAACACGTCGATGTCCTTGTTCTTCATCGAAGCGTAGGTGACCGGCACCGAGAGGACCGTGATCTTGGGCGCATAGCCGAGACCTTTGAAGATTTCGTTGGCGATTGCGGTCGTCGCTGTGATGTCCGTCCATCCGACGTCAGAGAACCTGACCGTCTTGCAACTCTCCGGATCGCCTGCGAAAGCCGCGCCCGAGCTAGCCAGCGCGATCGCGCTTGATAGTGTCAGAACCGCCAAAAGCTTCATCGTTCTCTCTCCCTTAATTCGTGCGGTCGACCTCCGCACGGAACCGAGTTTGACGAGAGTATCGGCGGCAGGCGAAGCGCGGTCAAATCTAATAAATCTCAATAGACATGCTGGAGCTCCAAATCGTTTGAGCTTCGTCTCGCGAGCGGCTAGAAGCGGCCACCCGCCCCTGGGAGCCCTGATGGCCGAGCCGCTCAACCCCACGCCCCAGCAGCAGTCCGAAATCCTGATGCAGGCGCTGCCGCACATGCTGCGCTATGACGATGCGATCGTCGTCGTGAAATACGGCGGCCACGCGATGGGCGATGAGGACAAGGCGCGCGACTTCGCCAAGGACATGGTGCTTCTGGAGCAGTCCGGCATCAACCCGGTGGTCGTGCACGGCGGCGGTCCGCAAATCGGCACGATGCTGAAGAAGCTCGGCATCGAGTTCGCACTTCTCCGGCGGCCTCCGGGTCACCGACAAGCCGACGATGGAAATCGTCGAAATGGTGCTCGCCGGATCGATCAACAAGCAGATCGTCGGCTCCATCAACGCGGAAGGCGGGCGCGCGGTTGGCCTTTGCGGCAAGGACGGCAACATGGTCACCGCGCGCAAGGTCCATCGTCCGCATGCCCCTGGCGAAGACGTCGTCGATCTCGGCTTTGTCGGCGAGCCCGACAAGGTGGATTCGACCGTGCTCGAGCAGATCCTTGGCCGCGAGCTGATCCCGGTCCTGGCCCCGGTCGCGCAAGGCGCCGATGGCCAGACCTACAACGTCAACGCCGATACCTTCGCCGGCGCCGTCGCTGGCGCGCTCGGGGCCAAGCGTCTCCTGTTCCTGACCGACGTTCCGGGCGTTCTCGACAAGAACAAAGGCCTCATCAAGGAACTGCGGGTCGACGATATTCGCGGCCTGATCGCGGACGGCACGATCACCGGCGGCATGATCCCCAAGGTCGAGACCTGCATCTATGCGCTGGAGAGGGGGGTCGAAGGCGTCGTGATCCTGGACGGCAAGGTCCCGCATGCCGTGCTGATCGAGCTTCTGACCGACTATGGCGCGGGAACGCTCATCACGCGATAACGGGCCTTCAAGGCGGTAGACATGCGTATTCTTGCGATCGACACGTCCTGTGGAGCAGCGTCGGTCGCGGTCGTCGAAGGCGGCCGGGCCGAGCCGCTGGCGGTCATCAGCCGGCCAATGGCGCGGGGCCACGCCGAAGCTTTGGCCCCGATGGTCGAGGAGGCCATGCGGGGCATTGAGGGCGGCTTTCCCTCGCTCGTGCGCATCGCGGTCGCAATGGGTCCTGGCTCCTTCACCGGCATCCGTGTCGGCCTCGCCATGGCGCGCGCGATGGGGGTGGCGCTTGCGATTCCCGTGGTCGGCGTTTCGACTCTGGCCGCCTTCGCCGCGCCGCTCTTGAGCGAGCCCCGGACTGGAATCATAGCGTCCACAGTCGACGCTCGACACGGCTCAGTCTATTTTCAGTTGTTCGAGGCGTCCGGCCGTCCGCTGGGGCCGCCTCGTTGCGACACGCTCCGGGAGTGTGTCCGCGCGATTGGCGCCGGACCGGCTTGGTTCGCTGGCGACGCCGCCGCGCTCGTCGCCAGCGAAGCCCAGCGCGCCGGACTGCCTTATGACCTCGACGCGGCGCGAGTCGCGCCGGACATCGTCGCGCTGGCTCGGATGGGCCTCGCCGTCGACCCCGCCAAGAGTCCCGCGCGGCCCGTTTATGTGAAACCGCCAGATGCGCGGCCAAATGCGGCCGAGCCCATCGCCAGGGCGCCGGCCTGAGCACCCGATCAAGCCTATGATCTTCGGCCTACGCCGATCTCCCCCGCCCGTCATCCGTCTCCTTCGGCCGGACCGGGCGCAGGCCTGCGCGCGCCTGCACGCCGAGGGTTTCGCCCATCCCTGGTCGCCGGATGAAATGGGTGCGCTGATCGCCAGTTCGTCGACCGTCGGTGCTGCGGCGCTCGATCCGGTAAGCGGCCGCTTGCGTCGGATTCGTCTTGTCACGGCTGGCGGCGGACGAAGCGGAGATTCTGACGATCGCCGTCGACGCTGCGCACCAGGGCAGGGGGGTGGGGCGGGCGCTTCTCAGCGAGAACTTGCGTCAGGTCGCGAACGCGGGGGCAAAGGCGATGTTTCTCGAAGTCGCCAAGGACAACGCACCGGCTTTGGCCTTGTATGACCGCTTCGGCTTCGTCAAAGTCGGGGAGCGCGCCGGCTATTATCGCCGCGCCGACGGGACGCGCGCCACCGCCGTCGTGATGCGCAAGTCGCTTTGGTGAGTGCCGGCTCGTTGCCGCGGATAGGCTGCTGCCAGCGGCGGTTACGCTGCGGCTTACCGACCTCTATCCGCCGCTCGCGGCCTTTTCATCGCTTTGGTCCGCCCTCCTGGCCCTGCGGTTCGGCGCGCGATTCGCCCGAGTCGCGCCCGTCCTCTTTCACGGTCTGTTCGCCTATGCTTGCCCAAGCCCGCATTCTGTCGGCTTCAATGGCGCTGTATTTCTGCGTTATGTCCTTTTGTAACTCTAAGAGGTCAGGCGAACCCTCAGACCTTCCTTCTTTACTCAACTGCGCCCGTCGAAGCACATAATCATATACTAGCAGTTCCAATCTCGTCGTAGATGAAATAAATGAATTGATGTTTTCTCTAACGTGGAACGTTTGTTGAGCGGTGGCTAAGGCTGCAGTTATCGCCGTGAAAACGATCGAGTATTTTTTTAGGAGGTTAGCGTTTTCTGATGTGGTTAAAGCAGCTGTTACAGTTGCTAACAGTGACGCCGCTATGAGCGTGAATTGTAGTACTATATTACTCCTATACCACCATAGGAAACTGCCCATGCTCCGCCGAACGGCGATTCCTAATGAGGCCTCGAAACTATCTTGTGCCGGGCGTGGAACCATGAGTTCATCACTCGGCAGGACTAACGATATCGCTATTGCAACAAGTATTATCAGAAAAAGCACGCCGAGGCCAGTTAGAACCCAGTTGGATTGTACCCATTGGGGCAAGCGCACTCGTCCCCCTCAGATGTTCGTGGACCTCTTCTCTTTTATGCTTCCTTGCAGCATTCGTCTACGAGGTTCGAAAATTCGGCAACGCGCCTAGGGGAGTTGCGCCGCTAATCGACTATCAGAGAATCGTCGAGCAACGGGATCTCGCTCACCGGCTATTTCCCCGCGACCGGAAAGCGCCTACATAGAGTTGGACCCCTCTGGAGCCCCTAATTGTCCGAATCGATTGTGCTTGAAGACGCGAGTGGGATTGCAAGTCCCTTACGGGAATCACAACCACGGGCGTTCATCAAGTCATTCGGATGCCAGATGAACGTCTATGACGCCGAGCGAATGGGCGACCTCGCCGCCGAGGCTGGTTATCGTGAGGCCATCCGGGTCGAGGATGCCGATCTCATCGTTCTCAACACCTGTCACATCCGCGAACGCGCCTCGGAGAAAGTTTTTTCCGAGCTGGGCAAGCTGCGCGAGCTGAAGGAAGAACGCGCGAGGGAAGGCCGGCAGACGATGCTGGTCGTCGCTGGCTGCGTCGCCCAGGCCGAGGGAGGAGAAATTCTGCGTCGCCAACCGGCTGTCGATGTCGTCGTCGGTCCGCAGAGCTATCATCGCTTGCCGCAGCTCCTGCGCGAGGCGCGCATCCGCCCTGGCGTCGTGGACACCGAATTTCCGGCGGACGACAAATTCTCTCGACTGCCGGCGCCGTCGGCCAATGCCATTCGTCTGCGCGGCGTCTCCGCCTTCGTGACCGTGCAGGAGGGCTGTGACAAGTTCTGCTCGTTCTGCGTCGTGCCTTACACGCGCGGCGCCGAGGCCTCGCGCCCCCTCGCCGACGTTCTCGACGAGATCGCGCGCCTGGCCGACGCCGGCGTGCGCGAAGTCACCCTGCTCGGGCAGAACGTCAACGCCTATCATGGGCTCGGCGCTCGCGGGCAAGCGATCGGGCTTGCCGATTTGATCCGCGCCGCCGCTTCTGTGCCCGGGATTCGCCGTGTGCGTTATATGACCTCGCACCCCAACGACATGAGCGAGGATCTCATCCAGGCCCATCGTGACATTCCAGAGCTCGCGCCCTATCTCCATCTGCCGGTCCAGTCTGGCTCCGACAGCGTGTTGAAGTCGATGAACCGGCGCCACCGCGTCGCCGACTATCTCGACGTTGTGGCGCGCGTGCGCGCCGCGCGTCCGGATATTGCTTTCTCCTCGGACTTCATCGTCGGCTATCCCGGCGAAACCGACGCCGACTTCGATCAAACGCTCGCACTTGTGTCTGCGGTGGGGTTCGCCTCGTCCTACGCCTTTAAATATTCGCCCCGGCCGGGAACACCTGCCGCCGAGATGTCCGGCCAGGTTGACGAAGCGACCAAGGCTCGCCGCCTTGCGGCGCTTCAGGACCTCATCGAGGATCAGCGGCAGGCCTTCAACCGGGCAAGTGTAGGACAGCGCCTCGAGGTTTTGTTCGAGAAGCCTGGCCGGCGCGAGGGCCAGGTCATCGGGCGGTCGCCGACCATGCAATCCGTGTTTGCCGAGGGCCCGCAGTCGCTGATCGGCGAGTTGATGCAGGTCGAGATGATCGCCGTCGAGCCGCGTTCGCTGCGTGGCCGCATTGTCTCGCCAGCGTCGTAAATCGGGGTTTTACTGGCGTGAGGGATGATTCTGAACCTGGACAGGACACAACGGAGACAGCCAATTTGAAGCCGCAGGATAGCTCGCCATCGCGCATCGCCGCCGCCCCCCCGGTCATCCATCCTACGCTCCGCGAATCCAAACCTGCTGAAATCGCCATTGCTTTCCCCGATAATGCCGCCGCTTCGATGGTTTTCGGCCATTACGATCAAAACATTGCGCGCATCGAGCGCAGCTTGGGCGTGTCGGCCTACGCCAACGGAAACCAGATCGTTATCAAAGGCCCGCGCGAGGCCAGCGAGCAGGCCCGCCGCGTCTTTGAGATGCTTTACCAACGCGTGAAGCAAGGCCAGCCGGCAAGCGAAGGGGATGTCGAGGGCATCATCGCCGAGAGCGCGTATCAGGGCCTTCTGTTCCCGGGCGAGGAGGGGTCCAAGGAGAGTTTCGGCATCGTCAAGACGCGCAAGCGCGGCGTTGTGCGCGCCCGAAGCGCCGCGCAGGACCAATATCTGGCGGCCTTGCGGAAGTTTGAGCTGGTGTTTGCCGAAGGTCCCGCCGGCACCGGCAAGACGTGGCTTGCGGTCGGACACGCGGTCTCTCTGCTCGAGCAAGGTTTGGTCGAACGGCTGGTGCTGTCGCGTCCTGCGGTGGAGGCCGGCGAGCGCCTCGGCTTTCTGCCGGGCGATATGCGCGACAAGGTCGATCCTTATTTGCGTCCCGTCTATGACGCGCTCTATGACTTCATGGATGGGCGCATGGTCGAACGGGGCATCCAGACTGGCATGATCGAGATCGCGCCGCTTGCCTTCATGCGCGGACGGACGCTGTCCAAGGCGGCCATCCTCTTGGACGAAGCGCAGAACGCGACCGCCATGCAGATGAAGATGTTTCTGACCCGCCTTGGCGAGGGGTCGCGGATGATGGTCAACGGAGATCCGAGCCAGACGGACCTCGCGCCCGGGCAGAAGTCAGGCCTAGGCGACGCGATTGGGCTTCTCAAGTCGCTCCCGCGCATCGGTCACGTTCGCTTCACCCATGTCGACGTCGTCCGCCACGATCTCGTGCGCGAGATCGTCGAGGCCTATGGGCGCGCGGGCGGAGAGGGACAGCCAACCGCGGCCAAATGAAGGTTTCGCTCGATATCAGCGTTCCCTCGCCCCTTTGGCGCCGATTGCCTCGGGCGCGCACGATCGCGCGCGAGACGATCGCCGCCGCCGCAGAAAGCGGGGGGCCGAGCGACGGCGGCGACGTCAGCCTCTGCCTTGCCGATGACGCGGCCTTGCGGGCGCTCAACCTGCGTTGGCGCGGCCTCGACAAGCCGACGAACGTGCTCTCGTTTCCTGCGCCGCCGCCCGGTCGTCTCGGGGATCCGACGACGCTTGGCGATATCGCGCTCGCCTACGAGACGCTTGCCCGCGAGGCCGAGGACCTCGGCGTCCCGCTCGCCGACCACTATCGTCACCTCCTCGCCCATGGATTTTTGCACCTCATCGGCTACGATCATGAGACGGACGCCGAGGCGGAGCGCATGGAGGCGCTCGAAACCAGAATTCTGAGGCGGCTCGGGGTGGGCGACCCTTATGCCCGCGAAGTTGTTGGCGGATGACCGTGACGAATGAGATCGGACCGGCGGAAACGCCGTCTGTCAACGCATCTCGTGAACAGGGCTCGGGCCTGTTTGAGCGCCTGCGGACGCTGTTCGGATTGGCGCCGGCTTCGGCGCGCGACGATATCGAGGACGCGATCGAAGAGAGCGCGAGCGAGGAGTTCACCCCGCAGGAGCGCGCCATCCTCAAGAATGTGCTGGCGCTTCACGACGTGCGGGTTGAGGACGTGATGGTGCCGCGCGCGGATGTCATCGCGCTTTCGCTCGATACGCCGCTGAGCGAGGTGCTTGATTGCTTTCGCATCGCTGGCCACTCGCGCCTGCCGGTCTATGATGAGACGCTCGACGACCCGCGCGGCATGATTCACATCCGCGACTTCGTCGTCTTCCTCGCCTCCGATCCTCGTTTCGGGCTCATGAAAGCGCGGCATGACGCGCCCTCCAACGGCGAGGGCCAACCGGGGCTCGACATGCCCCTTTCGGCGGCGCAAATCCTGAGGCCAGTGCTGTACGCGCCCCCGTCAATGCCGGCGCTCGACCTCTTGCTCAAGATGCAGGCCTCCCGCACCCATATGGCGCTGGTCATCGACGAATATGGCGGGACGGACGGACTGGTGTCGATCGAGGACGTGATGGAGGCGATCGTCGGCGACATCGAAGACGAGCATGATGAGGACGAGACGCCGGAGCTTCACGCGTCTGGCGACGGCGAATGGATAGCGGAGGCGCGCGCCTCCCTCGACGCCGTCACCGAGGCAACTGGCTTCGATTTCTCTTCGCTTCCCGAGGCGGAGGACGTGGACACAATTGGAGGCCTCGTCACAGCGGCGGCGGGCCGCGTTCCCGATCGCGGCGAGATTCTCCGAGGACCGGGGGAATTCGAATATGAGGTGCTCGACGCCGACCCGCGCCGGATCAAGCGGTTGAAGATTCGGCCTCTAGCAGCACAGACGAAGCCGCTTCTGTCGTTGCCGACCCCTGAGGCGAAACCAGGCGAACCGGAGTAAGACGTCGGCCGATCTCGTCAGATCGACTTCACTTCGCCTCCGTCCATGCGCAGAGTCGAGCCCGTCATCCAGCGCGCGCCGGGCGACACGAGGAAAGCCATGAGCTCGGCGATCTCCTCCGGCTCGCCGTAGCGGGCGATGCCCGCTTCCTTGGGGAAGTTCGCCGTCGCCTCTTCGGCCGTCATGTTATGCAGCGGCGCCCAATGCTCGAGATAGGACCGGCGCCGACCCGTCATCACCGGGCCGGGCAGCACGCTGTTAACCTGCACGCCGTCAGCGACGCCACGATCTGAAAACGCCTTGGCCAGCGCGACAATTGCGGCGTTGATCGTGCCTACAGCCGCGTAAGGCGCCTTCGGAAATAGCGCCGAGTTGCCGGACATGAGGACGACTGCGCCTTTAGCTGTCTTCAACGCGGGCCATGCCGCGATGGTCAGACGGCGCGCGCCGTGTAGTTTCAAGCGCCAGCCCTGCCTCCCACTGCGCGTCAGTCATCTCGAACAGGTCGATCTGCGGGACGGCGCCTGCGATATTGAGAAGCGCGTCAATTCGGTCGAACGCCGCAAGAGCCTGATCGACCACGCTCTTGGCGGCCTCAGGCTGGGAGAGATCGCTGTCGATGACGAGCGCTTTTGCGCCTGCGGCCTTCACCGCGTCCGCCGTGCTCTCCAGGTTCGCGCGATCCCGCGCGACGAGGACGAGCGCCGAGAAATCGCGCGCAAGGCGAATGGCAGTCGAGCGGCCAATGCCTTGGCTCGCGCCTGTGACGATCGCGACTGACTTCTCCATGCGGACGTCTCCCTCGAAACGGGCTTCAGCGGGGCATGAACTCGCGGATCGCCGCCGCGATCTCTGTGGCGTGCGTCTCCAGCGCGAAATGTCCGGTGTCGAAGAAGCGGACGGTCGCGTTCGGGATGTCGCGCTTGAAAGCCTCGGCGCCGGGCGGCAGGAAGAAGGGATCGTTTTTGCCCCACACCGCCAGAAGGGGCGGCTTATGGGTGCGGAAATATTGCTGGAAGGTCGGATAGAGCGCGACGTTGCTCTTGTAGTCACCCATCAGGTCGAGCTGCACCTCTGCCACGCCGGGACGTGATGTGTAGAAATTGTCGAGGGTGTACCCGTCCGGCGACACTCGCGTCGGATCGGGCACGCCATGGGTATATTGCCAGACGGTCGTCTCCGGCTTGAGAAAGGCGCGCAGCGCCTCCCGATTGGCCTCGGACGGATCCTTCCAATAGGCGCGGATCGGATTCCATCCGTCGCTCAATCCCTCCTCATAGGCGTTGCCGTTCTGGGAGATGATTGCGGTAATACGGTCCGGATGCTTGACCGCGAGGCGGAATCCGGTCGGCGCGCCATAGTCGAACACGTAAACGGCGTAGCGGTCGAAGCCGATGGTCTCGGTGAAGCGGTCGATCGTCGCCGCGATCTGGTCGAACGTGTTTGCCTTATCCGGCATATCGGAGTTGCCGAAGCCCGGCAGATCCGGAGCGACGACATGGAAGCGGTCGGCGAGCAGCGGGATCAGGTCGCGGAACATATGGCCGGCGGTAGGGAAGCCGTGCAGCAGCAACAGCTTCGGGGCGCCCGAAGCGCCTGCTTCGCGGTAGAATACATTGCGATTGTCGACCTTGGCGGTCCGATAATGGATGGCGGTCATGACGCTTGTCCTTTCGCTCAAAAAATTGGGAGGGCCTCAGCCTTTGACGGCTTCGCCGATCGCCTCGCGGATGATGTCGACGACGGTCGAGGGCGCGGTCACGAGAGGCGTGTGATCGACGGGATGCGACCGAACTCGAGCCTTCATCCGCTCGGCCATGAAGCGGTGATTGTCCTCGACAATCATGCGGTCCTGCTCGGCGACGAGGAACCAGGACGGCCGATCCTTCCACAGGGGCCGGTCGACCTTGACGGTGATGCAGGCAGGCGAGATCGGCCGCTGCACCGCCGCCAGCACGGCCAGCTCTTCTTTGGAAGCATTTTGCGCGAATGCGGCGGCGAAGGCCGCCTCGGGCAGATAGATCAACCCGTGCGCGTCCGGCGCGAGCTTGGGCGCCTGCGGATGCGGCGTGCCGCGAGTAGAACACGTCCGCGACCGTCTCGCCTTCGTCCGGCGCGAGCGCGGCCACATAGACAAGCGCCTTCACCTTCTCGCTGCGCGTCGCCCCGATGACCCCGCCTGCATAAGCGTGGCCGGCGAGGACAACGGGTCCCTCCACCCGCTCGAGCGTCCGGTCGAGCGCCGCGACGTCGTCGTGGAACGATGTCAGCGGCAGGGGCGCAGCGACCGCTTTAACCCCGCTCGCCGCGAGCATCGCAATGACCTTCGCCCAGCTCGACCCGTCGGCCCAGGCGCCATGGACGAGCACCACCGTCGCATCGTTCGCCGTCATTCTGTTGCTCCTGACATCGCGGCCTTGCGTGGCGCCCCGTCAGCCAACGTACCCATCCAGCCGGCGATGGCCCGCCCGATCTCGTCCGGGGAATCTTCCTGTACGAAATGGACCCCCGCGACCGTCTTCTCGGTCAGCGCTGGCCACGCGCGGACGAGGTTGACCAGCGTTTCATTGGCGAGGATCGCGCCCGGCTCAGCCTTCAGGAACAGCTTGGGCACATTGCTCGTCCCCAGCCAGTCCGCGTATTCAGTCGCGATCGCAGGTCACGTCGGGGGGCTCGCCCTCGATGGGGATCTGCCGGGGCCACGTCAGCGTCGGCCGTCGCCCCTCGCCAGGCGCGGCGAACGGCCGCCGATACTCAGCCATCTCCTCGTCGGAGAGCTTACGCAGGATGGCTTTCGGGAGGATCTCTTCAATGAAATAGTTGTTCTGCAGGACCATTGTCTCGCCGGCCTCGGAACGCAGCGCCTTCAAGGCAGTACGCATACCCATGTTGTCCCAGTGGTCCGCACCCTGCGGCGCCACGATCGCCTCCATGAACGCGATACCCTTCACGGCCCCGCGATGGCGGTTGGCCCAGTCGAAGCCGAGGGCCGAGCCCCAGTCGTGGACGACCAAGGTGACCCGCTCGCGGACAGCCAGGGACTCGAGCAGGGCGTCGAGGTAGCGGCGGTGCTCGACGAAGCGATACGAGCCGGGGCCACTGTCAGGCAGCTTGTCGGAATCGCCCATGCCGATCAGGTCGGGGGCGATGCAGCGGCCGAGTGGCTGCAGGTGCGGCAAGACGTTGCGCCAGAGATAGGACGAGGTGGGATTACCATGCAGCAGCACGATGGGGTCGCCCTGTCCCACCTCCACGTACGCCATCTCGCGGCCGAGGACCCGCCGCCGCTGCTTTTGATACGGAAATGCTGCAGAGATCATGTTTGCTTCTCCTTCCTTTTTGGACAGTGAGCCCAGTCCCAAGCGAGCGGCCCGCGTCCGTATGCCGAGCAGAATGAGCTCAAGTAAGCGCGTGATGGTGTTGGCCGCGCCACGGGTCTGGCCCCGCGTTAGATCCGAAAACAAATCAGTCTCGGAGGGCGGAGCTCTCGCTACATCAGCGACAACGGAGACTTTTCCTCCGTCTTCGAAGATCAGATATTCGACTTCGCCAACTTTATGCACTCCGTGTTGGCGCAGTAAGCTCTCTACATCGGCTCGGGAAAGCCCGGATTGCCGAAGACCGTCCTGCAATATTTTTCCGTTGGCGACGAGTATTCTTGGGCTTTGGTCGACGAGACGCGCCACGCTCGAATAGTGACGCAAATGGGAGACTAAGGCGTGCGCGAACAGCACCGCGATTAAGGTCACGGCCCCGGCCAGATAGTCGGCGTCAGAAGCGCTTGGAATTCTCCCGACTATCGCCCCGACCGCAACAGCCGCGACGAAGTCAAACGGAGACAGCTCCGCTAGAATTCGTCGTTTGCCTAGCCGGAGCCCGACGATCGCCGTCGCGTAAAGCAAAACGGCCTTTCCTGCGATCCACGCCAGGTGCTGGATTTCTGGACTCATCCGTCCGTAACCTGTTAATGACCTTTTGTCAGGTTACGATATGTTGCATAACTTGTCAACAGCAGCCGGGCAGGTTAGGCTGAGTCGTGTCGCCTCGACCGCCTGCAAATTTCATTGCCGACTCGCCTGGCCTCGATTTCCTGAATTCCATCGCGACGCCGGTCGATGCACCGATTGACTGGCTCGACAGCGGCGACGGTCTCGTCGCGTGGCTGGCTCAAGCCAACCTTGTTCCAGCGCACGCATTAAACGCGTTGACCGAGCAGGCGGCGCCCGGTGAACTGGACAAGGTCGCCGACCAAGCGCGCGCCTTACGCGAGTGGTTCAGGGGCTTCGTGCGGAAGCACATGGGGCGGCCGCTCACGCCAAAGGCAATGCGTGAACTCGGGCCCCTGAACGCGCTTCTTGAGCGTGGCGAAATGTTCAGCCGCATAGCGGTCCGTCCCGACACCGACGGTGATCGCTTGGAACTGCAAACGATGCGGCTCTGGCGATCGTCCGAATCTTTATTGCTGCCGATTGGCGAAGCCTTGGCGAGGTGCGTGTGCGACGAGGACTTCGCCGACATCAGGGCATGCGAGGGAGCGAGCTGCACTCTGGTCTTCGTCGACCGTACCCGGAGGCGAGGGAGAAGATGGTGCAGCATGGCTTTATGCGGCAATCGCGCCAAACAAGCCGCTCATCGCCATCGGCTCAAGTCCGGGCGCTGACACGACCGCTTTTCAGCCATTCGCCTCCACCCATAGAGAATCAACCCGTTTCAGTTCCGCGGAGATCTCAGAACCCAGCCGGGCGCGCCTCCTCCTCACACGCCGAGCGCCTCGCGTTCGCCGATCGCCGCGCTCTCTGGGGTCAGCCCGCGGGAGCGCGCGCCGATCCGCCAGCGCTCGCCCTCGCGATCGAGCCGAACCAGATGATAGGCGGCGCGGTAGCGCGGGTGACTCGCGGCCGCGGCGGCCGACGGCGCGCTGAGGACCGGCACCGCGCCGCTGACCGTGCGCGCGGCGCGAGACGGAAGCGACCGGACAGCCTGCCGGTGGATGTGGCCATGCAGGATCGCCTCGGCGCCAAAGTCGCGGATGACGCGTTCGAATGAGACCGCGTCCGAGAGTCCGCGCAGCGGCGGCGTAACCCCGGCCAGAGGCGGGTGATGGATGAGCACGACCCGCGCCAGGCCTTTGGCGCCGGTTTGGCGCAAGAGTTCGGCGAAGGCCTCGACCTGTTTTTTGCCGAGCCTGCCCGTCGCCATCAAGGGAGCTGTCGGCACGGCGGAGCTCAAGCCGATGATCGCGATCTCGCCGCGGACGCGCAGGTACGGGTAGGTCGCCTTGCTCTCCCGCGCGCCGTCGCTGGTGGCCCACGGCGCGAACGTGGTTCCGAGCAATGGCATGGACGCGCGCACATAGGCGTCGTGATTCCCGGGCACGAAGCTAACGTCGTACGGCTCGCCCAATGTCTCCATCCAGAGCGCGGCGCGCTGGAACTCGACCGGCATCCCGATATTGACCAGATCTCCGGTCACCGCGACATGATCGGGACGCTGGGCGCGCAGGTCCTCGACCAGGCGCTTGAGCAGGCCCATGTCGTTGAGCCGTTCGCGTCCGCGCTTCCAATTGATGAAGCCCATGACGCGCTTGAGCCGCAAATCCGAAAAGCCAGGCATGGGCGCCGGGCTCAAATGCGGATCGGTGATATGCGCAATGACGAAGCTCATCCACGGGCGCCCTTCTTGGCGATCCGCCAAGGCGAGGAGGCCTCGAGCCATTGACCGGGTGGAAATAAGATTGCTTGAACGGAAAGACAATCCTGGTGGGGTCGGGAGCATCCGCAATATGGCCGCGTCGATCGGAGAAAGGCTGAGGCTCCGTGTCTTGCACTTGGGCTTCCTCGTCACGCGGCCGATGTCGCTTGGCGTTCGCGGAATTGTGATCAGCGCCGACGACGAAGTCATGCTGGTGAGACACGGCTACGTTTCCGGCTGGCATTTTCCAGGCGGCGGCGTGGAGGTCGGAGAGACCTGCGTCGAGTCCGTGACACGCGAACTCGAGGAGGAAGCCTGCATTGCGCTGGAAGGGCCGCCCGTCCTGCACGGGCTCTTCTTCAACACCCAAACGTCGAAGCGCGACCATGTCGCCGCTTATGTGGTCCGAAACTTCCGGGTCCTGGGCGAGCGCACGCCGGATTGGGAAATCCGCGAAGCGCGCTTTTTCCCACGTCTTGCACTCCCGGAAGGAACGACGAGGGCCACTCGAGCGAGGCTGGCTGAGATCTTCGATTCCGCGCCGCTTTCCGACCGCTGGTGAAGGCCGAGGCCCCGCAATTTAACCGTATTGCTTTGATTCCGACCCGCAATTTGGGTCGGGAAGACAATCCGTTAACGGGTAGGTAAGGACGGCTGCTCTTGATAGCCGGGTGGACTTTTGGCGCCCGCGCGCTTAAGAGTCGGGTCGAATGCGGGGAGATCGATGAACTCCATCATCCGGCGCGGGACCGCCGTTGGACTGACCGTCGCAGTGTGTGCATTGATTGCCGGCTGCGACGATTCCTATCTTGATCAGAGCTCTGCGCGATCTCAGCAGCCGATTTCCAGCGCCACGCTTGCCAAGATGGAGGCGCTCGACACCACGCCCTCCTCGCCGACGGTCATCCGGACCTACAAGAAGGAGGCCGAGCTCGAAATCTGGAAGATGAAGTCGAACGGCGAATATGCGCTGCTCAAGACCTACCCGATGTGCCGCTGGTCGGGACAACTCGGTCCGAAGAAGCGCGAAGGCGACATGCAGGTGCCGGAAGGCTTCTACTCGATCGCGCCGGGGCAAATGAACCCCAATTCCCACTATTATCTGGCGTTCAACGTCGGATACCCGAACGCCTACGACCGGGCCTATGGGCGCACCGGCGGCAGTGTAATGGTGCACGGCGTCTGTTCATCTGCCGGCTGCTTCTCGATGACCGACGAGCAGGTCGCCGACATTTACGCGATCGCGCGAGACTCGTTCGCGGGCGGCCAGCGCGAGATCCAGCTCCAGTCCTATCCGTTCCACATGACGGCCCAGAACATGGCCAAGTTCCGGCTCGATCCCAACATCGATTTCTGGAAAAACCTCAAAGATGGCTCCGACCATTTCGAGGTCACCAAGAATGAGCCGTCCGTCCTGGTCTGCGGCAAGCACTATGTCTTCGACGCGACCACGAAAGATGAGGTTTCCGGCAGCGAAGCCTGCCCGGCGCTGAAGCGCGATCCGAATGTCGAGGCGCAGGTCGCCGAAAAAGCGAACGAGGACGAGGCGAAGGTCGCCGAGCTCGCGGCGACTGGCGTCAAGCCTATTCGTCTGGTCTACGCCGACGGCGGCCAAAATCCGGCCTTCACCGGCTACAAGGACGTGAGCGACCCGGAGGCCCTGGCGAGCGGACCGCAGGAAATCGTCCTCAACGACCGGGCGAAGCCGGTGTCCGCGGCGGTGAAGGTCGCTGTGGCGGATGCCGACAAGAAGCGTGTCGCGAGCGCTGCGCCGGCGCCCGTCGAGGCTCCGGCGGCGCAGCCAGCTTCAACCACAGTGGCCGCCGCCTCTACGCCGAATCAGCCGGCCGGGATGCTTGGCGGGGTGACCGGGGGCGCCAAGAACGTTCAAAAGTGGCTGCACCTTGGCGGTCAGGACGCTGCGCCTCCGCCGATCGCGGCCGCGGCGACTGATCCCGATCAACAGGTTCCTGCCTCGCCTCTCCCCCCGCAGCGCGACAATGTGCATTTGGCGTCGCTGCATACGCCGCCGACCCCGCCGACGCGACGAAATTCTGCCGAAGCTCCGGCTGACGCGTCCGATTCCGAGCCGGCCACAGGTGTCGCCGCAGTAAGAATGATCGCGCTAACCCGCGAGACCCGCTCGCCGCTTATTCCCGATCCGAGCCGAGAGGCAGGAAAGGAGGCGCGTGGCTTCCTCGGCGTCAGCCAGCGCTCGAGTTGGCACGACGATTGGCGCGCCGTTCCGCGGCCATATGTAAATGAGACCGCCAGCGTCTTCCGCCTGTTCGCAATCGGCGTAGCGCAGGTTCAATGTGCGCCCGTCCATATCAAACGAAAGGCCTTCATCGCCGAACGTGGCCTTGAGCGCGGCCGCCGATCGAAGGCGCCCGATCGCGGCCTGACCGGCGCTGCGCGCGCCGCGAATCCGCCAATGACTGACCAGTCGCTGGATCATGAACGCGGCAGCGGCCAAAATGATCGTCGCCTCGCCGGCGCGGCGACTGATGAGACCGGTCAGCGCCAGGATCGTCGCAAAAGCCATGACCAGCGCGAAGGCGGTCAGAGGCGCAACGTGAGCAGTGAGCAATCCGCCTTTGAGCGCCGTGCGCAGTCCAGCGCGAGCGGCGGCGGCTTCGGCTTCGGCAGGCGCAAGCGTAAAAGCGTAGGGCCCGAACGAATCGGGGAGCCGATCCGCCGTCATGGTTCGCCGGGCGCCTTTGCGACCAAGGCTAGAGCATGCAGCCCATCGGCGAATTCCGCCGTTAAAAGCTCGTAGACGAGACGGTGCCGCTCGACTCGGCTGCGGCGCTCGAACTTGGCGGACACCACCCGGACGCGATAATGCGTGCCTCCGCCGGCTCGTGCGCCCGCATGCCCCGCGTGACGATCGGACTCGTCGACGACGTCGAGGAGAACGGGATCGAGCGCCGCCGTCAGACGCGCGACAATTCTCTCGTGCATGATCACGGTTTGAGCACTCCCGTTAAGCAGATCGCGACCCTACATATCTTACGCTGGGTAGGGGGCTGGAATATCCCGATCGGCACACGATTTGCTGGCTTTTGCTGGCGTCGGGCGTTTCGGGCTTGCCCGATGGCGTCGGCGGTCATAAAGGTCATGACATGGATTTGAACTCTCGTCTGTTCGACGGTATCCGGGTCAAGAAGGCCGAGCGCGCGCCGGAAAAAGCGCCGACGACCCCTTGTTCTTTTCCCGGCTGCGCGGCCGAAGGGGTGTTCCGTGCGCCAAAGGGCCGCGAGCGCGAGGGCGAGTATTTCAGCTTTTGCCGCGATCACGTGCGGGAATACAACGCTTCTTACGACTACTTTCGCGGCATGGACGACGCTTCCATGGCTAGGTATCGCCAAGCCGACGCGGTCGGCCACCGTCCAACTTGGAAGATGGGCGCGCGGGCGGCGGCGGCCGGCCAGCCCGTCGATGAATTGGTTTTTGCCGAGGCCCGCGCCGCGCGCCGGCGCGGAGCGAAAGGCAAGCCGCCGCAGACCGAGCCGCCGCCACGCTACAATGCTCTCGCGATCAAGGCCTTGTTGACGCTCGAACTTGGCGGCGACGCGACTCCCGCGAAAATCAAATCGAGATATAAGGAATTGGTCAAACGCCATCATCCGGACGCGAACGGGGGTGATCGTTCGTCGGAAGAAAGATTGCGTGAGATCATTCAGGCCTACAATTTCCTGCGCGCCAATAAGCTCGTCTGATTGCAGGGTTGGCGCCCGTGGAACGGCGCGCCATTCTGGCGGTTAAGATATTGCTGTGAGCGCTCGCTTTTTGCCCGCGCCCGGAATTCGAGTATGAGAAAGTCGCTCTCTTCTGGCTGCGGAAGAGCGTGGAGGACCCTATGAATTCGGTACAAGCCATGGTGGGATCCCAACCGGCGCCCGGTCTGCCTGACACGCGCGTATCGGTGCGAAAGGCGTTCGGCATCGATTCCGATATGGAGGTCGCTGGCTATTCGGGGAGCGACGAACACGTTCCCGATCTCGATCCGGACTATCTGTTCGACCGGGACACGACGCTCGCGATCCTAGCGGGCTTCGCCTTCAACCGCCGCGTGATGATTACGGGTTATCACGGCACGGGCAAGTCTACACACGTCGAGCAGATCGCCGCGCGCCTTAACTGGCCTTGTGTGCGCATCAACCTCGACAGCCACGTCTCCCGCATCGATCTCGTCGGTAAGGACGCGATCGTGCTCAAGGAGGGCAAGCAGGTTACGGAGTTTCGCGACGGAATGTTGCCCTGGGCGATCCAGAACAATATCGCGTTGTGCTTCGATGAGTATGATGCGGGCCGTCCCGACGTGATGTTCGTTATCCAGCGGGTGCTGGAGATTTCGGGCCGCCTGACCTTGCTCGATCAGCGCCGCGTCATTCGGCCGCATCCGGGGTTCCGTCTGTTCGCGACCGCCAACACGGTCGGGCTCGGCGACACATCCGGCCTCTATCATGGCACGCAGCAGATCAATCAGGGTCAGATGGATCGCTGGTCGATTGTCGCCACGCTCAACTATCTGCCGCACGACAAGGAAGTCGACATTGTGCTCGCCAAGTCGCCTGCGCACCGGGCGCGCAAGGACGGGCGCGACATCGTCAACAAGATGGTTCGCGTCGCCGATCTGACGCGTAACGCCTTCGTCAATGGTGATTTGTCGACGGTGATGAGCCCGCGTACCTGCATCACCTGGGCGGAGAACGCGGAAATCTTCAAGGACGTCGGTTTCGCGTTCCGCTTGACCTTCCTCAACAAGTGCGACGAACTGGAGCGGACCCTGGTCGCCGAATTCTACCAGCGTTGCTTTGGCCAGGAGCTGCCGGAGAGCGCGCTGAACATCGCTTTGAGCTGAGGGGCGTAAGGAAACAGCGATGGTCGAGCGCGCGGTCCGTGAAGAACGAACGGGCCGCCGCGAAAGAGGTTGATCTTTATTCATGGGCGCGCCGTCAGGCCGAGCTTCTGCGCGCCGGCCGGCTCTCGGAAATCGACGCCGCAGCAATAGCGGAGGAGATCGATGACGTGGGCGAGGAGCAATATGACAAATTGGAGAGCGCTATCCGCGTCCTCATGCTCCATTTGCTTAAGTGGGACCATCAGCCCTCCATGCGAAGCTGCTCGTGGACCCTGACCATCCGGGAGCAACGACGACGCGCCGAGCGGCAGCTGCAAAAAAGTCCGGAACTAAAATCCCAAGTCGACGAAGCGCTGGAGGCTGCCTACGAAGACGCGCGGCTTGAGCAGCAAACGAGACCGGCTTGCCCTTGAGTATCTTTCCCGCGCGGCGTCCTTTCGAGGACGCCGAGATCATGCAGCGTTCGATCGTCTGGCCCGGCGACGAGGATTAAGCATCGACCGCGCCGGCTGAGCCTAACCATGGGGCGGCGACTCGATGAGCGATTTCCCGTCCTCCGACCAAGCCCATGCGCGTCCTCGCCATCTCTGGAAGTCTGCGCCGCGCGTCAACCAACACGGCGGCGTTGGAGGCGCTGGCTCGGCTCGCGCCCGAGGGCGTCAAGCTGCTCCTGTACAGCGATCTCGCAACGCTGCCACCGTTCAACCCCGACGATGACATCGAGGACAAACCGAAGCCAGAGCCGGTCGAGACGCTTCGCGCGCTCGTCGATGCGAGCGACGCGCTCGTCATCGCCGCCCCGGAATACGCCCATGGGCTTCCGGGCGCGCTGAAGAACGCGCTCGACTGGCTGGTGGCGAGCGAGACCTTCGCCGGCAAGCCCACCGCGCTCCTCAACACGTCGCCCCGCGCGTTTCACGCACAGGCGTCCTTGCGCGAGATCCTGTCCACGATGGCCGCGCGTCTCATCCCTGAAGCGTTCGTGTCGATTTCGCTGACGGGAAAGGCGGTGACAGCGGACGATATTCTCGCCGACACGGTTTGCACGCGGCGGCTTTCGGAATCGCTCGAGGCGCTCATCGCCGCAACGAAAGGCTGAGCGGTCGGCAAAGGCATGTCACCAATCGGAGGCTGACATGGGCGCGTTGGACGGAAAAATCGCAATCGTGACGGGCGGTACGAGCGGCATCGGCGAAGGCATCGCCAAGGCCTTCGTCTCGGAAGGAGCGAAGGTCGTGATTGTCGGGCGCCGCGAGGAGGAGGGCCATGCGCTCGAAAAGCAGCATCGGCGTCCGTTTCGTCCGCGCGGACGTATCCAACGAGGCCGATATCAAGGCGATGGTCGATCGAACGCTCGAATGGTTCGGTCGTCTCGATTGCCTCGTGAACAACGCCGGAATTCCGTCGCCGATGATCAGCATCACTGAAATCGATGTGCCGACGATCGATCAGGTCCTGGCGGTCAATGTTCGTGGAGTGATCCTCGGCGTCAAGCACGCCGCGCGCGCTGATGCTGCCAAAGGGCTCTGGCAGCATCATCAATATCGGCAGCGTGGCCGGACACCGCGGCGGCCTCTCGGCTCATGTCTATTCAGCCTCGAAAGGCGCCGTTAGCGCATTGACCCGCTCGGCTGCCGCGGAGCTCGGCGAAAAGGGAATCCGCGTCAACACCATCTCGCCTGGCGCAATTGTCACCGGCATCTTCGGAAAGAACGCAGGACTTGCGGGTGCGGAAGCCGATAAGGTTTCGGGCCTTGCCAAAGAAATGTTCGCGGCGATCCAACCGATTCCGCGCGCCGGCCTGTCCGACGATATCGCGCAAGCAGCTGTGTTCCTTGCGAGTGACGCTTCTGGATTCGTCAACGGGCAAGACATCGTGATCGACGGCGGTCAAACGGCTGTCACTCGAGGATGGTCGTCAACCGTCGCCGGACGAGCGCAGCTCTCCAAGCGTCTCAAAGAGGCGGCTGCGGCGCTATAAAGAGCTGCGACCGGGCGGCAGCGAGGTCCGGGTTGCGCTTGGCACTCTCTTCCGCCACATGAGGCGCCATGGCCCATGACTTCGTTCTCATCGTCGACTTCGGCTCGCAAGTCACGCAGCTGATCGCCCGGCGTGTGCGCGAGGCGGGCGTCTTTTGCGAAATCCATCCGTTCTCGAAAGCCTCCGAAGCCTTCGCGCGGCTGAAACCGAAGGCTGTGATCCTGTCCGGCGGCCCGGCCTCCGTTCCCGAAGCGGGAAGCCCGCGCGCGCCCGCCGAAGTTTTCGCAAGCGGCGTTCCGATCCTCGCCATCTGCTACGGCCAGCAAACGCTATGCGAGCAGCTCGGCGGTAAGGTCGAGGGCGGGCACGCGGCCGAATTCGGCCGGGCCGATGTCGAGATCCTCGAAGCCTGCGCCCTGTTCGACGGCGTGTGGCAAACGGGCGGCCACTATCCGGTGTGGATGAGCCATGGCGATCGCGTCACGCGCCTGCCTGAAGGCTTCCGGGTCTATGCCGTGTCGGAGAACGCGCCCTACGCGGTCGCGGCCGACGAGAAGCGCCGCTACTACACGACCATGTTCCATCCCGAGGTGGTTCATACGCCCGATGGCGCGAAGCTTCTCGCCAATTTTCTGTTCAAGGTCGCCGGCCTCAAAGGCGACTGGACGATGGCCGCCTTTCGTGACGAGGAGATCGCCCGCATTCGCGCGCAGGTCGGCAAGGCGCGCGTGATCTGCGGCTTGTCGGGCGGCGTCGATTTCGGCGGTTGCGGCCGTGCTCATTCACGAGGCGATCGGCGATCAGCTCACCTGTGTGTTCGTCGACCACGGACTCATGCGCCAGGGCGAAGCGGACGAAGTGGTGGGCCTGTTTCGCGGCCATTTCAACATTCCGCTCGTTCATGTCGACGCGGCCGAGGCGTTCATTCAAGCGCTGGAAGGCGTCGACGATCCCGAGGCCAAACGCAAGACGATCGGCAGGCTGTTCATCGACGCCTTCGAGGCGGAGGCGCGCCGCATCGCGAGCGACGGCAAAGGACCGGTCGACTTTCTGGCGCAGGGCACGCTCTATCCCGACGTGATCGAAAGCGTGTCGTTTTCCGGCGGTCCGTCGGTGACCATCAAGAGCCACCACAATGTCGGCGGCTTGCCCGAACGCATGCGCATGAAGCTCGTCGAGCCTTTGCGCGAATTGTTCAAGGACGAGGTGCGCGCTCTCGGCCGTGAGCTTGGACTGCCGGATACGTTCGTCGGCCGCCATCCCTTTCCAGGACCCGGGCTTGCCGTCCGCTGCCCAGGGACCATCACCCGCGAGAAGCTCGATATTCTTCGCAAGGCCGACGCCATCTTTCTCGACGAGATCCGCAAAGCGGGCCTCTACGACAAAATCTGGCAGGCGTTCGCCGTATTGCTGCCCGTGCGCACGGTTGGCGTGATGGGCGACGGGCGCACTTACGATTCTGTCTGCGCGTTGCGCGCGGTGACCTCGGTCGACGGCATGACCGCCGACTTTTTTCCCTTCGACATGACCTTTCTCGGCCGTGCCGCGACGCGCATCATCAACGAGGTCAAAGGCGTCAACCGCGTCGTCTACGACGTGACGAGCAAGCCGCCGGGCACGATCGAGTGGGAGTGAGACGGGATACGAGAGGATAGTTCTGGATACTCCGGCGTAAGTGAAGCCGGCAATCGTCCAGGATCGGTACAATGATTATCACAGATCGGCGCGAGGGATGGGCCTCCCCAGGGTCGCGCCGTCCTCAAAGCCAACTTCAAATACAATAACGTCGACGTCGAGAATGCTTCCTTGCAGGACGCGGGCGTCCCTAACTCAGTGGCCCGTGCGGACGAGATCGATAAGACGACGCCAAGCAATCTTCGGCACGAGCCGTTTTTGATCGGACGGCATCCGGCCGTCCAACATCGCGCAGGCGAGCCGCTGCACGGACCTTGACGCTTTTCTTTTGTGACCGGCGTCAAACGGTGGCTGCGGGTCGTATTCGATCACCAATTGGATAGCCTCTGCGCGCTCGCGTCCCGCGAGTTCACCGGCCAGCCAAAGCGCGAGATCTATCCCCGCGGAGACGCCGGCCGCCGTGACGATCTTGCCCTCGCGCACCACACGTCGACAAGGATCCGGCTTCGCGCCCATGAGGCGGAGCGCGTTCATTCGAGACCAATGGGTTGTCGCGGGCACTCCTTTTAAAATGCCGGCAGCGCCTAGAATCAATGCACCGGTACAGACCGAAGCGGTCCATTGGCTTGTCTGATGCGCGTCGCGCACCCAGTCGATGACGGTATCGTCGACCATCTGACCGGGCGTTGCGACGCCGCCCGGCACGAGCACGATGTCGGGAGAGGGCAATTCAAGAAATGTATTGGTGACGCCCAGCAGGAGCGCATCACCCTCTGCGACGACTGGCCCGACCTCCTTGCCGACAAAGCGAACGTCCGCGTCGGGAAGGAGCGAGAGCACCTCCCAAGGACCTATCGCATCTAAGGCGGCAACGCCGGGATAAAGGAGGATTGCGATCTGCAAGGAACCTTACTCACTAGATCTGTTGGTCTTCATGGTTGCACGCGCTCACAAACTTGCCTTGGCTCGCGGCTTGGTGCGAGCAATGCCGCTTCGTCGACGCGCGAGGACCCTTAGCCAGGGCGGCAGATGCGCGGCGCGCACCAGCGGGTACATGGCGACCAATCCGTTCCACGAAGCGCCGTTGGCGCTTTGCATAAAATGTCCGTCGCATCCTCGTATCGCACCGTAAGCAAGGCCACGAAGGCCGATGCGGGAGAGGCGGCCTGCGTCATATTCAGCCGCTCGGAAAATGCTGTCGCTGTTCAGCGGAACAGCATGTCTGTCGACTTCGGATTCATGACCGATCGTACTCGCCGCGCTTGAACGCGGCCACACCTGCAGACGACACCTTATCCCACTCAGGATCGACCTTGCCGTCCGGCGAATAATGGTCGTGCCAGTTCTGCCATCTGTAAGGCTTCGTTTGCGGATAACCGTCGGGCGAGTCTTCCCACAGTTCCTGGCGGCCGAGCGGCGCCATGTCGAGATAGCTCCAGAGCGTGCCCAGGGTCTCGTCGCCGCGCCCGTTGATGAAATAGGTGCGGTAGATCTTCGTGCCGTCATGGATGAAGGCGTTGTGGCCATGCCACTGATCGACGCCGAAGTCGGCATCAAATTTGTCCAGCATTGTGTACCAGGGAATTTGCTCCCACCCCATCCGCGCCTTCTGCCGCGCGATATCTGCCTGGGACGCGCGCGATGCGTAGACGAGGGTCACGTCGCGCGCATTAAGGTGAGCCAGATGCGAAACCTGGTCGGCGACGACAGAGCAGCCGACACAGGCATGATCAGGCCAGCCATGGACCTCGGGTTCGAAGAAAGCGCGATAGACGATAAGCTGCCGCCGCCCTTCGAACAGGTCCAGCAGGCTAACGCGCCCATTGGGCCCTTCAAATTTATAGTCGGCGTCCACCGCCATCCACGGCATGCGCCGGCGTTCCGCCACCAGCGCATCGCGCGCTTTCATCTGCGCCTTTTCCTTCACAAGCATGGCGCGGTGAGCTTTTCCCCATTCGTCATGCGATACAATCGGAGGGTGGTTCCTAGGAAATGCTCCGTGCTCGGCAGCCTCTTTGTTGGTGTCAGACATTGAATGTCTCCATGGCGGCCCGTTCAATTCGAAAACCGTTCAACTCGACAATTGTTGTCCGGAGAGACTGCCAAGAACAGAGCGAATGTCTGCCAAAGACGCGCTAAGCCCTCTTCTTCGTGGGTGCGAGACGTTCGAAGGGTTGTCGAGTTTCGTTGTGCATCCGGGCTGGCGCTACGGAAAACCCAGCCGCTAAAAGTCGGCGTGCATTTCCCGAAAAAGCCGTGGCGCCACGCCGAAGCGGCGCTGAAAGGCATCCGTGAATCGGTTAGGTGGAAATAGGCCGACGGCTGCGGCAACCGATTTCGGAGAGAGCCCACGCGATAGCAGTGTTCGCGCCGCATCAAGCCTAACAGTTTCCACAAAGCGCGCCGGCGTCATTCCGGTCGCAGCTACAAATTTCCGATGAAACGAGCGTTGGGAGAGTTTGGCGCGGGCGGCCAACGATGGGATGTCCAGCGGCTTATCAAGATTGGACTGCATCCACTGGATCAGGTCAGCGAAGGGGCTGTCCGTTTTCAGCTGCGCCTGAAGAACCGGGCTAAACTGCGACTGGTAACCGGGGCGTCGGGCGTAAAGAACAAGTCGTTTTGCGACCTCCGCAGCGATCGTCGCGTCGAAGTCATGCGCGACCATCGCTAGCGCCATATCAATGCCGCAGGTTACGCCAGCTGATGTCCAGAGCCGTCCATCGACTACGTACAGTGCGTCTGGATCGACGGAGACGTTTGGATAGAGTTTGGCGAGCGGACCTGTGGCGTCCCAATGCGTCGCGACGCGACGGCCATCGATTAGCCCGAGCGCAGCGAGGAAGAATCCGCCACTGCAGACAGAACCAAATCGTTCGGCATTCGAGGCCAATCGCGGGATCGCCGTCAACAAGGTCGGATCCGCAAGTGCGGGCGCAAGGTGTTCGCCTTCGGCGCCAGCGATGAGGAGAGTTTGCGCTTCCGCGGGCTGCAATCCGGCGATGGGCCGCGTCTCCAGCGCGACACCGCTGCTGCTCTTCACGGCGCCGCATTTGGCCGAAACCAGCACAACTTCGTAGAACGACGCCGCCCCGCGTTGGGCGAGAGTGCGATTCGCGACATTGAACACCGACGCCGGTCCCGTCGCATCGAGCAGCTCAAAGCCGGGGTAGATGACGATAGCGACATGGTGCATTGGCAGATATTATCGGGATTTCATCGTTTCTGCCAGAAACCCTCGCTGCGGGCGGGGGCGAGGACCGCCAAGCGCGCGGTGACCTCGGTCGACGGCATGACCCTTCTACCCCTAGACATGATTTTCCTCGGCCGCGCGCCCGCATCGTCGCTGGGACACGATCGAGTGGGAGAAAAAAGGCGAGTATCGGCGTCTTGGAATGTTCGAGCGTAATGTGCCTACTCGATCGCCGCTCATCGTCATGGGCCGAGTGCCGGTCCATATTGCTTCAGTCCTCAATCCTGAGAGAGATGGAAGGGTACGTCATGACGAAAGTGCGCGTTGGAGGCTTTTCGATCTCGCTTGACGGTTTCGGGGCAGGGCCTGAGCAAAGTCTTGAAAATCCGCTCGGCAAGCGCGGGCGGGAACTGCACGAGTGGATGTTCGGCACGCGTATGTTCCGAACAATGATCGGTAAGGACGGCGGCTCGGACGGCGTGGATCAGGCCTACGCCCATCGTTCAATGGAAGGGTTCGGCGCCTTCATTCTCGGCCGCAATATGTTCGGGCCGGCCGGCGACAATTGGGGCGGGCCCGACTGGAAGGGCTGGTGGGGCGACAATCCGCCCTATCACGCGCCGACCTTCGTGCTGACGCACCATCCGCGCGATCCGATTGAGATGGACGGCGGCACCACCTTCATCTTCGTGACCGACGGTATCGAGGCGGCGCTGGAGAAGGCGAGGCTCGCCGCCAAGGGCCGTGACGTGAAGATTGGCGGCGGCGTCGAGACGGTGCGTCAATATCTTCGCGCCGGTCTGATCGACGAGCTGCATATCGCTTTGTCCCCGGTCGTGCTCGGGCAGGGCGAAGCGATCTTCGCCGGGATCGACCTGCCGGCGCTCGGCTACCGCGTCACCGAACATCAGGCCACCGATCACGCCACGCACATCGTTCTCAGCCGATAGGGGTCCACCGAAAGAGCTGGATAATCGGATTGGAATGAGGCGAAAACCGAACGGGTCGCTCCTATTGCGACTTGATGAACAAACAGCCTTTTCGCCTTCGTGAAACTGGGATGATGGCGACTGGGTCACAGAACCAGGCGGCGATCGGTCGTCGGCGTGAGTCGCACCATATCGGGGGTCGGATGGCGTATGCGCGGCGGCGAGACGATCGCCTGAGGCAGGCCAGTCAAACACGCCTTTTCGATTGCGAGCAGAGTTCGCATGTCCGCCAACCCCTCTTCACCGTCGGCTTCCGGCGGCGTTCCGGCCTTGATGCAATCCGAGAAGTACGCGACTTGGGCGCCGAAGTGATCGGTTTGTGGAAACGAAGTCTCGACTGTCTCTCCGTTGACGCGCAAACGAAGTTTCATCGCCGTGTCGAATCGATAACTTGGGTTGAGTTCGAGATCGCCGAGCGTTCCCACGACGCGATAGCTGTCGATCTCCGCGCCGCCGAAACTTGCGACGAATTGCGCAAGGCCGCCGGATGGAAATCGCAGAGTGGCGGCCACCGAGGCGTCCACTTCGGTGAAGCGTGCGTCATCCCGAGGCCGTTGCGCCATCGCGATGGCCTCAATCGGCTCCTCCGCGAAAATGTGTCGGGCGGCGTTGATGCAGTAGACTCCAAGGTCTTGAAGTGGTCCGCCCCAGGCTTTCTCTCTTAGCCTGTGGTTGCCGGAGGCCATTTGGAAACTAAGCACCGACTGGAAAAACAATGGCTGGCCGATTGCGCCGGCGCGAATGTGCTCGAGAACGGCTACGGTTCCCGGTTCGTTGTGTAAGCGATACGCAGTCATCAAGAACACGTTCGCCTCGCGCGCGGCGGCGATCATCGCGAGACTCGCGTCTTCGTTAACGGCTAGCGGCTTCTCGACCATTACATGTCGCCCGGCGCGCGCCGCTCGAATGGCGAAATCGGCATGCATGTCGTTGGGCAAGGCAATGTACACGGCGTCGATCTTGGAACTAGCGAGGAGCGTGTCGTAGTCGTCGTATCCGACAATCGTGTCTACGCCGTGGAACTCAGCTAGCCGCGACGCCTTGGTCCGGTCGCCCGTCACAATAGCCGCGACGCGCGAGTTTCCAGACTGAGCTACGCCCGGTAGGAACGCGATCTGGGAAATCCATCCGGCACCGACGACAGCGTAATTGATCATAATTTCTCTTCTTGCATTGCCATCGCTCTTTGACGATAGCAGGCAAGTCCGATCCCAGCGAACCCGAGCAGTGTCAAGCCCCAAGGCGACGGCGCGAGAACCGTCCCGATAGCGTGGCGGCATGAATCTCATGCCCGGCGCCTTCGGTCCGGTCACTTGAGCGGTAAGTAGACATCGGTGATCATGCCTTGGCCCTGATATTCGGGCCGACTTCGACATACTATAAGAAGATCGGAAAGGAGCCTGGGCTTCTCCCCGGGCTCCCCTGACGGCACGACGATTTGATCCGCTCGACGAAACCATTAGTGTAGAAGTGACGACCGTCGGTGTTCTGTAGCTTGGCTGGAAAATCCGTCAATTGGATCGAGTGCTGCGAAGCTGACTGAATGATCGAGTGGGTAGCACGGAGCCAGGTTCCCTCACCCATCGCTGTGACAAACCGAAGAGCCCGGACATGCCCGAGACGCGCTCGCCGAAAGCTGAGGACTACGTCGTCGTCGACGGCTCGGATGGGCCGCGGCGCGATTTTCGGATCAGCGTGGGCTTGCGCGAGGGTTGGGACGCGGAGGGGCGCGTGTTTGACGTCTCCGAAGCGGTGCGCACCGCGCGAGCCTGGATGAGGCGTCGGGTCGAAGCGGGCGAGCCCGCGCTTTCGGGCATGTTCACGCGCGCCGAGGTGACCTACGCCTGGCCGCGAGAGGACGGCACGGTCGGTTCGGACCGCGAACCGGTCGCCCTGTTCACGGGCGAGGCGGTGCACGCCTATCTCGGCCACCTGCCGGACGCTGCGATCGAGGCGATGCTCAACGAACTGGCCGCCGAACTCGGCGCCGCGCTGGGGCAGGAGCGCATCTATGTCGCCTTCGCCGACCGGACCTGGATCCTGGACGCTGGCGAGCACGCTCGCGGGGCGTGAGACGAGCTGGCGAGCGCACGTGTCCGGGACTCGACGCTGTCGCCGGAGTTTTGCCCGAGCGCTTCGACGGCGGGCTCGCCCTGAGCGCGGCCGGAGGCAGACCGGACAGGTCTGACGCGAGCTGCCCGTTTGTTGAGACGGCCGAGAGAACGGCTTGGACGACAAGATCTTGCAGAAAATCAGAAATTAAGCTAAGCTTGCCCTATGAACAGTCCTGCGCTCTTCGCCTTCCAAGATCGGTGGTTCGCGTCTCCGCGATGCGAACTTCCGGGTAGAAAGCGAGAGGAAAATTTTTTCAGCGAAAATCCCGCGTAACCCATTGATAAGTCTCGATTCGGACGAGAGAATCCAAGGAAATCCAAGCAAATCCAACGGTCAAAAGGCGGGGTTTTCGCAGTGAAAAGGCGGCGAGCCAAGAAAAACCAAACGGATCGACCGGGCCAGCATCATGGCCCCGCTGCCGAGGAGGAGAAATAACATATATAACTAGTAAAATAGTAAGCCTTACTTAGCCGGGTCCTTCGGCGTCCAAAGAATCGTCGACGCGTCCTTCTCGTAGGCCATGCCCTTCGGATAGGAGATCGCCTCCAACTGGAGGCCCCAGGGCGCATTGAAATAGACGATCGCCTGTCCCGCGGCCGGGCCCTCGGTGATCGGAATCGGCCCCATCATCGTCTTGACGTTCTTGGCGTGGAGATAGTCCGCGGCGGCCTTGATGTCGTCGACGTAGAACGCGATGTGATAGCCGCCGATGTCGCTGTTCTTCGGCTGCACCACCTTCTGATCCGGCGACTGATAGCTGAAGAGCTCGATGTTCGAGCCCATGCCGCAGCGGACCAGCGTGATCTGCTTGATCACCGTCTTCGGATCGACGCCGAGCGCGTCCTTCATGAAGGTGCCGTTCGGCTCGGGATCGGCGATCGGTCCGAACGACATCGCCTTCTTGCAGCCGAGCACGTCGACGAAGAAGGTCAGCGCTTCGTTCATGTCGGGCACGGTGATGCCGGTATGGTCATGGCCGCGCATGCCCGGCAGCCCGTCAGCGTGAGCAGCGCTTAGTCCCAGTGTTATGGCCAACGTCGCCGCCGCGCTGCAAAGGACGCTCTTTTGCATTGCCATCTCCCTCCTGCCCACGGCGCTGCTCGCGCCGCTTTCGTCACGACTCCGTGATGAAGCCGAGAATCATGTGACGCGGATCGACGCACGGGTCAACACGACGCTACGGCGATCTTCCAGGATCGCTGCCGCTTGCGGCAGTATGCCGCGAAGAGTTGCGCTCGAAGCCCGCTGATTAGGCGCCGCGCGCCTTGACTCTCCTGTTGAAGCTGTGATGCTCCGATCTGTCGATCAGTACGACCGGATCGGCGAGCATTTCGCCCGAAAGGGCTTTGGGCATTTGCGCCCCGCGGCGCAGTTCCTAACGGGGCTGCATCGTGGGGCGTTTTCGTTGAGGCGATATGACGGCTTTGCGTCTCGGCATCCTCTTCTCGACCTCCGGCGATTACGGGGTGCTCGGGCGAGACTGCCGTGACGGCGCGATGACCGCGATCGAGGAGCTGCGAGGCGTAAGCTCAGTCTCGATCGAGCCGGTCTTCGGAGATCCCGCCGGCTCGAGCGAGCGTTACATCGAACTCGCTCGGAAAATGCTCCAGGAGGACGGGTGCCGGCACGTGATCGGCACAGTGACCTCGCAAGCGCGCAAGGACGTCATTCCCGTCATCGAGAAGCACGACGCGCTGCTTTGGTACGTTTGCCCCTATGAAGGCTTCGAGGCCAATCCGAATGTGATCTATACGGGAGCCTGTCCGAACCAGCACCTGCTCCCGCTCTTCGAGCACATGCTGCCGGCCTATGGACGACGCGTCTATCTGACCGGAGCGAACTATATCTGGGGCTGGGAGATGAACCGCCTCGCGCGCGAGATCGTGACGGAGGCGGGCGGCGAGATCGTCGGCGAACGGTGCTTGCCAATCGGCGACACCGACGTCGAGCGCATCGTCGCCGAGGTCGCCGCGCGCCGGCCGGACTTCATTCTCAGCAATATGCTCGGTCCCTCGAACCACGCCTTCCTGCGAGCCATGCGGGAACTCGGACGGCGCGATCCGGCTTTCCGCCCGGAGCATTGTCCGGTCGTGAGCTGCGATCTGACCGAATGCGAATTGCCCGAGATTGGGTTCGGCGTTGCGGACGGGCAATTGGCTGCCGCATCCTATTTCGACAGCCTGGACACGCCAGCGAACCGCGCCCTCAAAGCGCAGGTGGCGGCGCGATTCGGCTCCGAGCGCCGGGTGTCGAGCTATTTCGCAACCGGCTACGCGACGGTCCGCCTCTGCGTGGAGGCCGTTACTCGTTGCGGAACGGACGATCCTGTTAAAGTCCGCTCAGCTCTCGCCGGCCTGGAGGCGCCGAGCCCCCTCGGACCGCTGCTTGTTGATCCAGCCACCAATCACGCCAATCTGCCATTTCTGCTCGGCCGGATATCGGGAGCCGACTTCGCAATCCTTCAGTCTCGACCCGCCGCGGTGGCGGACCCGTACCTAATCCGCAAGCGGACTATCGCCCAGCCGCGCAGCGCGCAGCCGCAGCTCAGGGTCGTCTCATGAAAGAGACCCTCAGCTTCCTTGGCCAGAGAGCCATGATCCTGCATCGCCCCAGCGAGACTACCGATCGTCTCGTTCGTCAGTGCGCGCTGCTTGGACTTCGAGTCGAAGCGCGCTGGCGCCCGTTGCGCGCGGTTGAGGACGTCGACATCGTTCTTGTTGACGCCGACGAGGGATGGGACGGGCTCCTGCCGTGGACGCCTGCCGAAAAACCGGCGCCGCTCGTCGCGTTGCTTGCCTCCGAGGCGCCTGGGCGCATTGCTTGGGCGCTTGATCAAGGCGCTGATGCGCTCATCGCCAAACCCGTCACCGCTTCCGCTGTCTATCCGGCGTTGGTGATGGCGACTCGCCGGCATGCGGAGGCCCGACAACTCAACGAACGCATCGCGAGGCTCGAAGAGCGCGTGCGCCTGCGGCCGCTTGTGCACGCCGCCGTGCGGACCTTAATGATCGCGGAGGGTTGCGACGAGAACGAGGCCTACGGCCGGCTGCGCCGCGAGGCGATGCAGACGCGCGCTGACCCTTGAGCAAACCGCGGCGTCCATTCTCGCAAGCCCGCGGAAACAAGCGGGATGAAGCGAGCGCTCGCAGAGATCGCCCGCCAGCCTGCGACCTGTGTGGCGGTGCTCCTGATCGCAGCCGTCGTCTTCGCCGCCATTGCGGCGCCGTGGCTCGCGCCTTTCTCACCCGACGCCCAACCGTTCGACGGCCTGTCGTTGGAGGGCGCGCCATTGCCGCCGGGATCGAAATATTGGCTTGGCACGGACACGCTCGGCCGCGATCTCCTTTCGCGCCTCCTCTACGGCGCGCGCACCTCGCTTGTCATCGGACTGGTCGCAAACGGCGTCGCGGTGATGATCGGAATGATCGTCGGCGTCGTGGCGGGCTATGTGAGCGGGTTTGTCGGGAATGCGCTGATGCGCTTCACCGATCTGATGATGGCCTTCCCGGCGCTTCTGCTCGCGATCGTTCTAGCCGCGCTGTTGAGACCCAGCCTGTGGATCGTCGCGCTCGTGATCGCGCTCGTCAATTGGGTGCAGGTGGCGCGCATCATCTATACCGAGACGCGCGGGCTCGTGGAGCGGGACTTCATTCTGGCCGAGCGCTCGCTTGGCGCCGGGCATATGCGCATCCTTGTTCGCCACATCGCCCCGCATCTTTTGCCGAGCGCGATCGTGTGGGGAACGCTTGGCGTCGCGACGACGGTGCTGCTGGAGGCGACGCTCTCCTTCCTCGGCGTCGGCGTGCAGCCGCCGCAGCCCTCCTGGGGCAACATCATCTACGAGAGCCAGAGCTACTTTCAGGCCGCCCCGTGGCTCGTGTTCATTCCCGGCGCGATCATTCTCGCGACGGCGCTTTCCTTCAATCTTGTCGGCGACGCGCTGCGTGACCTGCTTGACCCGACCCAACGGGGGCGCGGCTGATGGCGGCGCTGCTGGCTCGACGGGTCATGCAGGCGGTCGCCGTTCTGCTTGGCGTCGCAATCATCACTTTTCTGCTCTTGCACTATCTGCCCGCCGATCCGGCGGCGCTTGTCGCCGGCCGCAGCGCCAACGCGCAAATGATCGCCAACGTTCGCCATCAGCTTGGCCTCGATCTGCCTCTGCCTTTGCAGTTCTGGCGCTATCTGACGGGCCTCGTGCGAAGGCGACCTTGGACGATCCTATATCCAGCGCAGCCAAGTCACTACGCTCATCCTGGCGCGCATTCCCGCGACGCTGGTGCTGATGGCCTGCGGCATTCTCGTTGAGGTCACGCTAGGGCTCACGCTCGGCGTTATCGCGGCTTTGCGGCGCAACGGTTTCGTCGATCGCATCGTGATGATGTTCGCTTTCGTCGGCGTGTCGTCACCGCAATTCGTGGTTGCGCTGCTGCTCCTCTATGTGTTCGCCGCTCGTCTAGGCTGGTTTCCGATGAGCGGCTTCGGGACGCCTGCGCATGTCGTTCTGCCGGCGCTGACCCTCGGTCTCCTGGGGGCTGGGTGGTACGCGCGAATGGTGCGCTCGGCGATGATCGACGTCCTCAATCAGGACTACGTCCGCACCGCTCGCGCCAAGGGCTTGAGTGGCTCGCGCGTCGTTCTCAGACACGCTCTGCCTAACGCGCTTCTGCCTATCGTCGCGATGATCGGGATCGACATTGGCCAGTTCATGGGCGGCGTCGTCGTGGTCGAGGCCGTCTATGGGTGGCCCGGCATCGGCCAACTTGCCTGGCAGGGAATCCAGCAGGCGGACGTTCCAATCATCATGGGCGTGACGCTCGTTTCCTCGCTCGCGATCGTGCTCGGCAATCTGCTCGCCGACCTCGTAGCGCCGCTGCTTGATCCGAGAATCCGCGTCCACTGAGTTCAAACAAGAGGGAGAGATCATGAATAGGAAATTGCTGAAGAGCGCCGCGATGGCGCTGGTGCTCAGTTCGGGCCTTGCGAACTTTGCCAATGCCGCCGACGCGCCCAATCAAGGTGGGACAATTGTCGTCACCTATAAGGACGACATGGCGACGCTCGACCCCGCCATTGGCTATGACTGGCAGAACTGGTCGATGATCAACGGCTTGTTCTCGCGGCTTGTCGACTACAAGTTTGGCACGACAGAAATCGTTCCTTCGCTCGCCGACAGTTGGACCATATCGCCTGATGGGATGGTCTACACCTTCAAGCTCAACCCCAACGCCAAGTTCACCAATGGCCGAAAGGTCACGGCGGCAGATGTCAAATACTCGATTGAGCGCTCGGTAAATCCGAAAACTCAGGGACCCGCCGGCGGCTTTTTCCATTCCATAGTCGGCCAGGACAAGATGGCGGACGGTTCGGCCACGACCATCACGGGCATCGAGACGCCTGACGAGTCCACGATCAAGTTCACGCTGAGCCAGCCTGACGCGACCTTCCTCAATGTGCTCGCTCTCAATTTCGCGTCCGCGGTGCCGAAGGAAGCCGTTGAGGCGGCGGGCGCAGACTTTGGCAAGAAGCCGATCGGTTCGGGCGCGTTCAAGCTTGACGAATGGGTTCCCGGCCAGCGCCTCGTCTTCTCGCGCAATTCCGACTATTTCCGTGAGCGCCCGAATCTCGATGGATTCAAAGTCGAAATCGGCCAGGAGCCGCTCGTCGCGATCTTGAGACTGCAGAAGGGCGAGGTCGACATCGCCGGCGACGGCATTCCGCCGGCCAAATATCTCGAGATCAAGAACTCACCTGACGGCAAAGACCTGATCGTCGACCGGGAGCAGTTCGAAACCAGCTACATCACGATCAACGCCACCAAGAAGCCGATGGACGACGTGCGCGTCCGCAAGGCCATCAACATGGCGATCAACAAGGATCGCATCGTGCGCATCATCAACGGCCGCGCCACACCCGCCAGCCAAGTGCTGCCGCCGCTGATGCCGGGCTACGACAAGGCCTACAAGGGTTATCCTTACGACGTCGACGGCGCGAAGAAGCTCATGGACGAGGCAGGCCTCAAGGATGGCTTCGAAACGACGCTCTACGCGATGAACACGGACCCCAATCCGCGCATCGCTCAGGCGATTCAGCAGGATCTCGCCGCCATCGGCATCAAGGCGGAGATCAAGGCGCTCGCGCAGCCGGAGGTCATCGCCGCGGGCGGCAACAAGGATCAGGCTGCGCTGACATGGTCTGGCGGAATGGGGTGGATCGCCGACTTCCCGGATCCATCCGACTTCTACGGGCCAATTCTTGGTTGCGGCGGCGCGATCGCGGGCGGATGGAACTGGTCATGGTTCTGCGACAAGAGCTTCGAGGATCGCGCGACCAAGGCCGACGCCATGTCGAAGCCCGAGGAGAAGGATGAACGGTTCAAGGTGTGGTCGCAGATCTTCACCGACATCCAGACGCAACAAGCGCCTTGGGCGCCCGTGTTCAACGAACGGCGCGTCGTCGCCAAGTCGAAGCGGATGGGCGGCGCAGATGAGGTCTATATCGACCCGACGCGCGTCATCGACTACGAAGCCATCTACATTAAGAAGTGATCCGTGCGGCCTCGTCCTCGGCGCGGGCGATCCTGCGCTGCCGGGGACGAGGCCGCCGTGTTTCGAGCTTAGGAACGCGTACGACAAGAAAATATCCGGCAACATTCTTCGTCTGGCCGCGTGTGACTTGATGTAACGCTTTGCTGCCGTTTCCTTGAGAGACGCGGCAGCGACTCTTTGCGACACTCCTCGAAGGACCTCCTATGTGCGTCGCCTGCAACCATACGATCCACCGTAAGAATCATAACTTCGCCTGGAGCCGCGACTTCGCGCCGGCGCTGAGGTGCAAGCCCGGCGAAACAATCCACTTCGAGTGCCTGGACGCGGGCGACGGGCACTTCAAAAAGGGCTCGACTTCCGCCGACGTCGCGACGCTCGATTTCAGCCGCGTCAACCCGGTCAGTGGACCCGTCTACGTGGAGGGTGCCCAACCGGGCGATGCGCTCAAGATCACCTTCCGAAAGTTCATCCCCTCAGGTTTCGGGTGGACGGCAAACATTCCAGGCTTCGGCCTCTTGGCCGATCAGTTTCCCGATCCCGCGCTCCACCTTTGGACTTACGACCCTTCAACGATGGCGCCGGCGCTCTACGGTCCAAAGGGAAAAGTGCCCCTTAAGGCGTTCGCGGGCGAGGTCGGCCTTGCGCCCGCTGAACCTGGCCAGCATTCCGTGGTGCCGCCGCGCGCGGTTGGCGGCAATTTGGACATCCGCGATCTCGCAGAGGGGACGACGCTCTATCTCCCTGTGGAGGTCGAAGGCGGTCTGTTCTCGATCGGAGACACGCACGCGGCCCAGGGCGACGGAGAGGTGTGCGGAACCGCCATCGAAAGCCAGATGGACGTTGAACTGACGCTGGATCTGGTCAAGAGCGCCAATCTGAAGAGTCCGCGCTTTTCGACTCCTGGTCCCGTTACGCGGCATCTCGACGGCGCGGGTTACGAGGCGACGACCGGCCTCGGGCCGGATCTGATGACGGCCACGCGGGAAGCCGTCTCGCGTATGATTGATCTGCTCGCGGCCGAGCATGGTCTTAATCCCATCGACGCCTATCTGCTTCTCTCCGTCTGTGGAGATTTGCGGATCAGCGAGGTCGTGGATCAGCCGAACTGGATCGTGTCCTTCTACTTTCCGCGGATCGTCTTCACCTAGATGACGGAGCCGATTCTCGCCGTTCGGGATCTCTCGGTCGATGCGCGGACGCCTGAAGGGTTGCGTCCGGTTCTTGAAGACGTGAGCTTCACGCTGCATCCCGGCGAGACCTTATGCCTTGCGGGGGAATCGGGCTCGGGCAAGTCGCTGACGGCCCTTTCCATCATGCGCTTGCTCTCGCTGTCGCTGAAGCCGCGGTCCGGCTCGATTCGTCTCGCTGAACGCGAGCTGACGACTCTGAGCGAACGGGCTATGCGGCGCGTGCGCGGAGGGGAGATCGCGATGATCTTCCAGGAGCCGATGACGTCGCTCAATCCTGTCATGAAGGTTGGCGCTCAGCTTACGGAAGCCATTCGCACGCACGGCGAAGTCGGCTCGAGAGGGGCGGAGGCCCGCGCTCTCGCCATGCTTGAGGCCGTGCACATGACCGAGCCTAGGACGGCGCATGGGCCAGTACCCACACGAGCTGTCGGGCGGCATGAGGCAGCGCGTTATGATCGCGATGGCGTTGTCGTGCCGGCCAAAGGTGCTGATCGCCGACGAGCCGACCACGGCGCTCGATGTCACCGTCCAGGCTCAGATCCTCAAGCTGATGCGGGAACTGCGGGCCGATTTCGGCGCGGCTATCCTGCTGATCACTCACGATATGGGTGTCGTCGCAGAAATGGCCGACCGCGTCGCGGTTATGAGGTCGGGGCGTGTTGTGGAGCAGGGCGCGACGCGCGACATTTTCGGGCGCCCGCGCGAAGCCTATACGCGCCAATTGCTCGACGCCGTGCCCGTGCCTCGGCGCCTTCGCCGGAACGGACGGGCCGCCGCGCGTGACGTTCCGCGCCGCCGATCGCATCGTCTCGCGACCCAGTGCTTTTCGTTCATGATCTCAGAGTGACCTACGGGCGCGCAGCCCGCTGGTTCGGCCGAGGCGAGGCGTCCGCCCCGACGGTCAAAGGCGTAAGCTTTGAACTGCATTCGGGGCGCACGCTCGGTCTCGTCGGCGAGAGTGGCTCGGGCAAGTCGACAACCGGAAAGGCCGTGCTCGGCCTCATTCCCTTCGCGGGCGAGGTCGTCATTGATGGCGTGTCGATTGCGGGCCTGTCTTCCGCGGAAATGAGACCCGTGCGCCGCAAAGCGCAGATGATCTTTCAGGATCCATATGCGTCGCTCGATCCGCGCATGTCTGTCGGCGCCGCGATCGGCGAGCCCTTGACGATCCACGGCGTTGGAACAGCCGCCGAACGGCGCGAGCGCGTCGCGATGCTCTTGAAACGCGTCCACCTCTCGCCCGATCACGCAAGCCGCTATCCGCACGAATTCTCCGGCGGGCAGCGCCAGCGCATCTGCATCGCGCGAGCGCTGGCGCTCGAACCGCGCGTCATCGTAGCGGACGAAAGCGTCTCCGCGCTCGACGTATCGGTCAGGGGCCAGGTGCTGGATCTGCTTCTCGAACTGCAGGAGGAGATGGGGCTTGCCTATCTCTTCATCTCGCATGATATGGCGGTGATCGAACGCATGAGCCACGACGTCGCGGTCATGCGCGACGGCGAGTTCGTGGAATACGGAACCCGGCGGCAGGTGTTCGAGAATCCGACCCAAGACTATACGAAGGCGTTGATGCGAGCTGTTCCCGTCCCTATCCCGCGGCGGGAAGCCGCCGATCTCCGACCTGTGCTGCAACAGATATGATTGTTGATCATATCAAGAGCTTAGGCGGTGGCGGAGAGGGACTCCGCCCTACTCTCGACGCTACCAGTCTGTCGTTGTCCAGCCTTGACGCTTGAGCGAATTGCCGATCAAGACCGCGAGGCCGCCATTCGGCTTCGCGCAAATAGCGGTCATTGCCGACCGCGCGGCAAACGAGTCCAATCGACCGCGAGAAGAGCGTTGAGGTTCTTGCCCAAAGACCCCAGTTGAAAGGGGTTTAAGTTCCGGCAAAGTGACACCTGAGCGGGTCACGCGCTCTTGAGCCGCGAGGGGCGCGTCGTCTAGCTTCGTTTTCGAAAGCCTTTTGGGGGAATTCCATCGGCCAGTTCTTCACCCGCCCACCTCACGCGCCATTGCCGGTTCGCAAAGTTCCCCGATCGACCCGACATGTGGGACGGCGCATCCTGATTACCGGCGCCGCCGGCGGCGTAGGTCGCGCAACCGCCGAGCTATTGGCCGCCGAAGGCGCCAGCGTCGCGCTGGCCGACATTCGCGCGGACGCGCTCGAAGCGGCTGCGGCCGCAATCAGGGGGGACGCGTTCGCCGTCCGCATGGACTTGGCGGAGCCGACGTCGATCGCGGCCGCGATCAACGCGGCCGAAGCGAGGCTCGGTCCGCTCGACGGTCTGGTGAATTGTGCGGCGATCGTCATACACGCTGACCCCCTCGAAACCGCCTGGATGGACTGGGAGAGAATCTTCCGAATCAATCTCTTCGGCGCCTACGAGACCTCGAGGCTCGTCGCGCGGTCGATGATCGAGTCCGGCGCGCGAGGTGCGATCGTCAGCGTCGCTTCCGAGGCCGGTAAAAAAGGGCATATGGAGTCCTTGGCCTATAGCGCCAGCAAGGCGGCGCTCATCAATATGACCCGCGTCCTCTCCGCGGCGCTCGCCCCGCATGACATCAACGTCAATTGCGTTTGCCCGGGGGGCGTGGCGACCGACATGCTGCGCGAGGTCGCGGTCGCCTATGGCAACCTCGCCGGACAGGCTGCGGGCGACGTCTTTCCGCAGCTTGTCAGTTCGCAGTTGGCCCGACACATCGAGCCGGTCGAGGTCGCGCGGACGATCTCCTTCCTCATAAGCGACGACGCAATTATCATCCGGGGGCAAGCCGTCAGCGCGGACGGTGGTGACACGCCATATTGACGGAGGCTTCATAAGTAGACGTAGCCGAAAACCAGACCAGAGGCTTGCGCCGCGCTCGGTTCCTCCTGGCCGCACATGACCCCGCGGTCCCGCTTTCTCAGCCTTAACGCCAGCAGGACGAAAAGCCATGAAACGCATCGCAGCGCTCACTCTTTCCTTCGCCGCTCTTTTCGCCAGCGCAAGCCTCGCCGACGAGAAGCCGCTGTTCGTGTACGTCTCGCCCAATCCGATCGGCGTCAACGACTTCCTCAAGCTCGGCAAGATCGGGACCGAGCGCGTGGCTGAGGCGCTTGGCGGCGTCGCCAAGACCTATGAAAGCTCCGATCCGACAACGCAACGGCAGAACCTCGAGGCCGCCGCCAAGGCCGGCGCCAAGGTGGTCATTGTTATCGGCTTCGAGTTCAACGACATGCTGCCCGAGGTGGCGTCCGCCTATCCGAACGTGCAGTTCCTCCAGGTCGACAGCTGTCCCTTCGACAAGCTGAAGCCGAACATCCATTGCTCGGTGTTTCGCGAATATGAAGCAGCCTTTCTGACCGGGGCGGAGGCGGCGTTGACGACCAAGACCGGCAAGGTCGGAGCGATCGGCGCGCTCGATATCCCCTTCCTGCACCGCTACACGGACGGCTTCATCGAGGGCGCGAAGCACGTCAAGCCCGACGTCAAGATATCGCCGACGCTCTGGGTCGGCGGCAACAACCCGTTCTCCGATCCGGCGCGCGGCCAGGAGCGCGGCGCGGCGATGGTCGCCGACGGCGCCGACCGCATCCTCGCCGCCGGCGCCGGATCGAACGGCGGCATCTTCAAGGCCATGCAGGACGCTCAGGGCGTGGCCGCGTTCGGCGTCGACGTGAACCAGTGCCCGCAGGCGCCGGGCGCTGTCATGGACAATGTGGAGAAGAAGACGGACGTATCCGTCGAGCTCGCCGTCAAGGGAATCGTCGCCGGCTCCCAGCCGCCGATTGCCGCGCTCGGCCTCAAGGAGGGCGGCATGTCGGTGACCGCGCTCGATACCGACGTGAAGGGCTCGAAGTGCCTCATCGCCGACTATCCCGACGCCATCGCCAAGGTGAAGGCGCTGCGGGATCAGATCGTCGACGGCTCGATCAAGATCGCTGACCCGATGAGCGCCAAGTAGCCCGCCGATCCGGGCCTCGTCTCGTGGCCGAGATCGCAGCCGTCGGCATCGTCAAGCGCTATGGCGGCCTTGTCGCCAATGATGGCGTGGATCTCTCGGCCGAACGGGGCGAGATCCACGGCGTGATGGGCGAGAACGGGGCGGGCAAGACGACGCTCATGAGCATCCTGTTTGGCCTGCAGGCGCCGGATGCGGGCGAGATTCGCCTGCGTGACGCGCCTGTTCGCTTCCGTTCGCCGATCGACGCGATGGCGGCGGGCCTAGGCATGGTGCATCAATCGTTCAAGCTGTTCGGCTCGCTGACGGCTTGGGAAAACATTGTCTATGGCGCCGAGCCGAAGCGCGGACCCTTCATCGACCGCCGGGCCGCGCGCGAGCGCGTCGCCGAGCTTGCGGAGCGTCATCATCTCGCGGTCGACCCTGACGCCCGTGTCGCCGATCTTTCGGTCGGCGTGCGCCAGCGGATCGAGATTCTCAAGGCGCTTCACCGCGACGCGCGCATCCTCATTCTCGACGAGCCGACCGCGGTCCTGACGCCGCCCGAGCGCGACGCGCTGTTCGCTGTGCTGAAAAGCCTCGCCTCCGAGGGACGAACCGTGCTGTTCGTGACCCACAAGCTCCACGAGGTGACCGCGATCACCGACCGGGTCACGATCCTGCGTGACGGCCGCGCCGTCGCAAGCCTGCGCACCGCCGACACCGACGCGGGCGAGATCGTGCGGGCGATGACTGGCCGCAACGTCAATCTCAAGGTGAAGAAGCGACCGCTGGAGCCGGGCGATCCGCTCCTCAAAGCGGTCGACGTCACGATCGCGTCGCCCTCCGGCAAGCTCGCGGTCGACCGCGTGAGCCTGACCGTGCGGGGCGGCGAGATTGTCGGGATCGCAGGCGTCGCGGGCAACGGTCAGAACGAGCTGGTCGAGGCGCTGGTCGGCCTGCGCAATCCGGATGGCGGCCGCGTGGAGGTCTGCGGGCGCGACGTGACGGATGCGGATGTGGCGAGGCACCGCGCCGCCGGCCTTGCCTATATCCCTGAGGATCGCGCCGCCGTCGGCTCTGCGGCGGAGGCGAGCGCCGCCGACAATCTTGCGATGGGATTCCATCGCAGCGCTCCGCTCGCCAGTGGGCCCTTCATCAACCCGTCGGCGTTCGCCGAACGGGCGCGCGCGCTCATCCGGCGCTTCGCCATCCGAATCGCAAACGAACGCGTGAACGTCGGAACGCTATCGGGCGGCAATCTGCAGAAGATTGTGGTTGCGCGCGAACTCGCGCACGAAGCGCCGGCGCTGATTGCGGAGCAGCCGACGCGAGGGCTGGACGTCGGCGCGACCGAACATATCCACGAGCAGCTCGTCGCCGAGCGCGACAGAGGCCGCGCGGTTCTTCTTGTCTCGGCGGAATTGGGCGAAATCCTCGGGCTGTCGGACCGGGTACTGGTCATGTTCGAAGGACGAATCCTGGCGGACCTCCCACAAGGGAGGGCCGACGAACACAATGTCGGATTGCTCATGGCAGGCCGAGGCGCGGAAGCCGGATGAGCCCTTTCTCCAGCACGCCGAAACTAGGCGGCGACCGCCTGCGCATTCCGCCGGTGGCGCTCGCAATCGGCTTCGCCGCATTGGTCGGAGCCGCGCTCATCCTGGTCTCCGGCCACGATCCGCTCAGCGCCTATGCTGAGATCGTCAGAGGCTCGCTGTCGCCTGGAGCCCTGCCGGACACGCTCAATTGGGCGACGCCGCTGGTGGGAATGACTCTTGCCGCCGCCATCCCGCTGCGAGGCGGCATGGTGAACCTCGGCGGCGACGGCCAGCTTGTCATCGGCGGCCTTATCGGCGCGCTCGCGCCTCTGTTTCTCCCGGGACACGGCGCGTTCGGCGCCGCGGTCGGACTGGCGCTCGCGGGACTCGGCGGCGGCCTCTACGCCGCGCTCGCGGCTTGGGGCGAGGTCCGGCACGGCGTCCCGATGCTGATCTCGAGTCTGCTCCTGAGTTACCCGGCGATCGGCGTCACATCCTACCTCGCGCGCTTTCCCCTTCGCGACGTTTCGACCGGACTGCCGCAAACCCTCATGATCCCGCCGGACGCGCGCCTTTACGTTCTGTCCGGAGCGCTCAACGTCGGCAGTCTCCTCATCGCGGCGATCGCGCTCGCCGTCGTCTTCGTCGACCGGCGGACGAGCGCAGGTTACGAATTGCGGATGCGGGGCAAGAACCCGCGTTTCGCCGGATACGGCGGCGTGCGGCTTGGACGGCAAGCCGTACGGACCATGTTCGCGAGCGGCGCGATCGCCGGCCTCGTCGGGGCGATCATCGTGCTTGGCTCGCAATTCCGGTTCATCGACGGGGCGCTCGTCACGCCAGCCTACACCTGGTCCGGGCTGATGGCGGCGCTGCTTGTCAGCGGGGAGCCCGTTGGGGCGATCGTCGCCGCCCTCTTCTTCGCCGCGCTGCAAACCGGGGGCTTCGCCATGCAGCGCGAGACTTCGGTGCCCCGCGTGCTGACGCTCGTCTTGCAGGCGATCGTGATCCTCTTCCTCGCCATGCGGCGGGGACTGGGGCGGCGGATGTGATCGAGAGCCTTTTTACCCCGTTTCTGTTCCAATCCACGGCTCAAGCGATCACGCCGATCCTTTTCGCCGCGCTTGCGGGCGTCTTGTGCGGACGGGTTGGCGTGTTCAATCTCGCGCTCGAGGGCCAGATGCTTGTCGGCGCCTTCGCTGCGATTGTCGGCAGCTACTTTGGTCACAGCGCGTTCGGCGGCGTCGCCGCGGCGATGGCCGCGACGGCCGTCTTTTCGCTGATCCTCGGTTATGGTGCGACGATTTTCCGCGGCGATCCGGTCGTCATCGGCATCGGCATGAACCTGCTCGCGTCGGGACTGACGGCGTATCTGCTGCGAGTCGTCTTCGGCGTCAGTGGAACCTTCAGCGACCCGAATGTGGTCGGGCTTGGCCGAATCACGATCCCGGCGCTTGTCGGCGTGCCCGTGCTCGGCTGGGCGTTCGCCCGCCAGTCGGCGCTGACGTTGGCGGTCTGGGCGCTAACCGCGCTGATCAGCGTCGTTCTGTTCCTGACGCCAGTCGGACTGCGGCTACGGGGCGTAGGCGAACAGCCAGAGGCGGCGGGGGCGCTCGGCATCGACGTCGTCCGCTACCGGATCGTAACAGTGCTCGTCGCCGGGGCGCTTACAGGTCTTGCGGGTGCGCAGCTGTCGCTTGGCGCGGTCAGCGTCTTTGCCGAAGACATGAGCGCGGGCCGCGGATGGATCGCCGTCGTCGCGGTCATGCTTGGTCGCAACAATCCGCTTTACGCCGCAGCGGCCTGTGTGCTGTTCGGCTTCGCCGACGCGATCGGGGTGAACCTGCAGAGCCACGGCCTCCCCAATCAGCTCACGGATATTGCTCCCTATGTCGCAACTCTGCTTGCGCTCGTCATCAGTCATCGCCGCCGAATTCGCGCCTCGCAGCGATCAAGACAATCGGCGGCGACGGCAATAGAAGAGTAAGGGTGGAGGGTCGGATCGATGAAATCACCGCCGGTTGGCGATCGCTCTTGACGCCACGACGGCTGCGACAAGCAGCGCGACATCGAGCGCGCATGGAGGCGCCAGGAATGGCGGCGCTTACCGTCCTTTGATCGCGGCCAGGAAGTTCGCCAAAAAGCGCGGGCGGTCTATGTCCATGCAGACGTCGGCATTGTGCAGTGCGACGGCGGTCAGTCGCCGGTCGGCGATCGTCTGTCCGCGGGTGAGTTCTCCGTGCAGCTCCACGTCGACGAACATGCGCTCCGTTCTGGCCAGGCTTGGATCTTCCGCGACTGCGACCGCAAGCGGATCGTGCAGACCGCAGCCGGCTATGCCCGGATACATGCTTTTATAGGCCTTCACGTAGAATTCGGTCATCCGCATCAGCGTCTTCGCCGCCTCGTCGCCCTCCCGTGCGACTTCGTCGATCATCTCGGTCGAAAACAGGGTCGTCATCGTGACGTCCATGCCGACCAGCGTAATGTCGGCGCCCGACCGAAGCACGATATGCGCCGCTTCGGGATCATTGGCGAAATTCGCATCGACCATCGGAGCTGCAGGCCCGTGAATGCCGGGATGAAAAATCGTCGATCCCATGATGACAATCTTGCGCAAGAGCTTGGCGATCTCCGGCGCCTTGACCAGCGCCAACGCGACGTTAGTGACGGGTCCGACCGGGCAGAGCGTGATCTCGCCCGGGTTCTCCTTCGCCATGCGGATGATGAGATCGCTGGCATGCTCGTCGGTCGGCCTGATCTTCGGCTCCGGAAGCTCGATGTCGCCGATCGCATTCGAGCCGTGAACGTGATCGGCGCGGCGGACATAAGGGTGAATGAACGAGCGCCCGACGCCTTTCGCGACGGGAATGTCCGGCCGGCCCAGAAGCTCCAGCACGCGCAGGGCGTTGTCCGTGGCGATCGCGGTGTCGGTGTTGCCGAAGGTCGTGGTGAGAGCCTCGAGTTTTATGGCTGGCCGGCGGACGGCGTAGAAAATCGCCATGGCATCGTCGATGCCGGGGTCGACATCGATGATCATTCTGCAAGGGCTGCTCACGTCGAAGGCCTCCTCACGCGGGCGCAGTCATCCGGCCTTGAAAGGGCTTCAGCCGATCTCTGGCACAGGCGTTGTCAGAGCAACGGCAGCGATTTGAAGAGGAACATGCTCGCCGAATCCCAAGCTACGACTAGGCCACAAGAGCGTGCAACTCGGGCAATGTGGCCAAGCCTCTCCGCTTGTAGACTTCCCGGGTGACGAGACGTCGCTCATGATTAGCTTGGTGTACAATCTCAGGTGGGAATCGATACCCGGGGTAGCTGATTTTCTTCATTCGCTTAGGCTACTGGGCTGCGAGAATAGCGCAAGCCCGAGGCGGGGTGACAAAGCCGTATCGTGAGCAGGGCTCGAATTTCGCTCCGGGTTAGCGCGAGACGCGACCTGTTTCAGGCTACGGGCCTCAGACAATTTCCAAAACGAAGTCTCCAGCAATCTGATATCAGCCTTCATTCTAACGTGGTTCGGAGAGCGCTCTCGTGTCAGCCGACCCTCTGCTCCAGCCCTACCGGCTCAAGCACCTCACGCTGCGCAACAGGATCATCATCACTGCGCACGAACCGGCCTATCCAGAAGATGGGATGCCGAAGGATCTGTACCGCGCCTATCACGTCGAGCGCGCAAAGGCCGGCGTCGCCTTGACCATGACTGCGGGCTCGGCGGCGGTGTCGCCCGACAGTCCTCCCGTCTTCAACAATATCCTCGCCTATAAGGACGAGGTTGTTCCCTGGCTGAGGCGGCTCGCCGACGCGTGTCATGAGCACGGCGCGGCCGTGATGATCCAGCTCACCCATCTGGGGCGCAGGACTCGATGGGATAAGGCCGATTGGCTGCCGGTCGTCTCGCCGTCTCACAATCGGGAAGCCGCGCACCGCTCATTCCCGAAAAAGCTGGAAGACTGGGACATCGAGCGCATTCTCAAGGATTACGTCGACGCTGCCGAGCGCGTGAAAGAGGCGGGGCTCGATGGCCTGGAGATTCAAGCTTACGGACATCTGATGGATCAGTTCTGGTCGCCGCTGACCAACGCGCTCGATCCTCCGTACGGCGGTTCGCTCGACAACCGTCTTCGCTTCACGTTTGAGGTGTTGCGCGCCATGCGCCGGCGGATCGGCGAGGAGTTCATCATTGGTGTGCGCTACACCGGCGATGAGCTGCTTGAGGGCGGGATTGGCAAAGAGGGCGGCCTCGAAATCTCCAGGCGCCTGAAAGACAGCGGCCTGATCGACTTTCTCAACGTCGTTAGAGGACATATCGACACCGACGCCGGTCTGACGGACGTCATCCCGATCCAAGGAATGCCAAGCGCGCCGCACCTGGATTTTGCCGGCGAAATCCGGGCGGCCACCAACTTCCCGACTTTTCACGCCGCCCGGATTCAGGACGTCGCCACTGCGCGGCACGCCATAGCGTCAGGCAAAGTCGACCTCATCGGCATGACGCGCGCCCATATGACGGACCCGCACATCGTGCGGAAGATCGTCGAGAAACGCGAGGGCGACATCAGACCCTGCGTCGGGGCCAACTACTGCCTGGATCGCATCTACCAGGGCGGCGCCGCCTACTGCATACACAACGCCGCCACTGGCCGCGAAACCACCATGCCGCACGAGATCGCCAAGGCCGGCCGGCGGAAGAAGGTTGTCGTTGTTGGCGCGGGCCCCGGCGGCCTGGAGGCCGCGCGCGTCGCTGCGGAACGCGGGCATGACGTCGTCGTCTTCGAGGCGGCCGACGAGCCAGGCGGGCAGGTCAGGCTCACATCCAGAAGCCCGCGGCGCAAGGAGATGATTGGCATCATCGACTGGCGGATGGAGCAATGTAGGACAAGAGGCGTCCAATTTCATTTTGGCGTCTGGGCCGAGGCGCACGTCGTCGTCGCGGAATCGCCTGACATCGTCATCATCGCGACCGGCGGCGCGCCGCATACCGAAGTTCTCAAGAGCGGCAACGAACTCGTCGTCTCATCGTGGGAGATCATCTCGGGAGAAGCGAAGCCGGGCACGAATGTCGTCATATTCGACGACGCCGGCGATCACGCCGCGCCTGCAGGCGGCAGAAGTCATCGCCGGGGCGCGGCGGCAAAGTTGAGATCATGACGCCGGACCGCTCCTTCGCGCCGGAAGTCATGGGCATGAACCTTGTTCCCTACATGCGCTCCCTGCAGAAGCGCGACGTGACTTTCACCGTTACGTTTCGGCTGGAGTCCGTTCGCCGCGACGGAAACCAGCTGCTGGCGGCCGTCGGAAGCGATTATGGCGCAGTCGCCCAGGAGCGGCGCGTGGACCAGGTCGTCGTGAACCATGGCACGCGGCCTCTCGACGAGCTTTATTTCGAGCTTAAGCCTGCCTCAACGAACCTTGGCGCGGTTGACTATGACGATCTTGATCGCCGGCCGACCCCAGTCGCGAATTGACAACGAAGACGGACGATTTCAGCTGTTCCGCATCGGCGACGCCGTGGCCGCGCGAAACACGCATGCGGCGATCTACGATGCGCTCAGGCTGGTCAAAGATCTCTGAGTTGCGATCCACGGCTCGCCAACTTGGCGGGCCGTCGTTCAGGCGCGCAGACGCGTATTCTCCGGGTCGTAGAGCGGTTCGCGGCGCACAGTTGCAACGCGGCGCTTGCCGAATACCTCGATCTCCAGCTTCGTTCCGGGCGTCGCGAGGTCGCGGCGTACATAGGCGAGCGCGACGCTCTTGTTCAGAGTAAAGCTCCAGCCTCCTGAGGTCACAAGTCCGACATTCTCGCCTCGAAGCAACACCGGCGCGCAGGGGGGCGCGTCGGCGTCGCCTTCGTCGTCGAGCGTAAGGGGCACGAATCGCTGGGCGACGCCGCGCTCCGCTTCGCGAATGAGCGCGTCCCGGCCGACAAAGGCGGGCTTTTGTAGACACACGAATCGATCGAGAGACGCCTCGTACGGCGAGTAGCCGCTCTCGATGTCCGACTTCCAGCCGCGATAGCATTTGTCGAGCCGCATGGAATCCATTGCGTAGAGGCCAAAATCCTGCAGGCCGTAATTCGACCCCGGCTGCCGCCAGCGCATCGTAAATTCCCGGAAGTTGCTCCATCGGCGCGTGTATCTCCCATCCGAGCTCCCCCACGTAGTTGACCCGAAGGACGAGCGTAGGGTTTCCGAGGACGTCGATCGTTTGTGCGGCGAGCCACGGGAAGGCGGCGTTGGACAGATCCGACGCTGTGACGTGACTCAAGTAGCTCGCGAGACCGCGGCCCAGCAACGACGAGCGTTCCGATCGCGTCGGATCGATTCACGATCCGAACCGAGCCGTCGGATGGCAATCGGCTCTGAAGGACGTCCAGATCGTGCCATTCCGCAGTCGTCGCCGCGACAAGATAGAAACTATCAGAAGCGGTTCTCGTGATGGTGAACTCGCTGAGGATCCGCCCGCGCTCAGTGAGCACATAGGCGAGGCTGATGCGACCAGGTCGCGGCAGCCGCGAGCACGTCAGCGTGTCCAAGAAAGCCTCGGCGCCAGGGCCTGAGACTTCGAATTTGGTAAAGCCCGGCAAATCGAGAACGCCAACACGCTCCCGCACCGCGCGAACCTCGGCAGCGACGGCGTTCCACCAGCTTCGTTCGCGCCTGAACGATAGCGTATGCTCCTTGATGCTCGCCGTCGGGGTCAAAGTAGACCGCTCGCTCCCAGCCGCCGCGCGCGCCGAAACGCGCGCCCTTGGCCTTGAGCCGCGCATAGAGCGATGACGTCTTGAGCGGCCGTCCCGCCTCGCGTTCCTCATTCGGGTATGCGGGCGCATATTCGTTTTGGTAGACCTCGATCGCCTTGGCTTTTGTGTAGGCGACGTCGGCATAAGCAGTGTAGCGACGGCGGTCCAACGGCCACAAATCCCATTCCGGGCCGCCATGGATCACCCACTCGGCAAGCGCCTTGCCGGCGCCGCCGGCCTGGGTGATCCCGAAAGAGAACGTGTTGGCGTGGAAGAAATTCCGTAGCCCATGTTCAGGACCAATGAAAGGATTGCCGTCCGGCGAATACGGGATAGGGCCGTTCACCACTCGGCGGACGCCAGCAGACGCAAGAGGGGGAACTCGCGCCATCGCCGCTTCGATATAGGTCTCCAGGCGCTCGAGGTCGTCGTTCCACAGCTTGAAGGAAAAGTCCTCCGGTATCTGGTCGACCCACATCGGCGTGGCGCGCCATTCGTACGGTCCAAGGATGAAGCCGGACCTTTCCTGCCTGAGATAGTACGACACATCGGGGTCGCGCAGGAGCGGGAGGCGCTCGGTCCGGGCCGCAAGCTCCGGCACATCCTCGGTGACGAGGTATTGATGGGACATCGTCACGAGGGGCAGGGTGCGCCCGATCATCGCCATGATCTCGCCTGCCCGGTATCCGGCCGCATTCACGACAACGTCCGCGACGATGTCTTCGCTCGTTGTTCGTCGTCACGCGCCAGCGCCCGTCCGACAGCTGCGCGAGCGCCTTCACCTGGGTGAACCGGCGGATCGTTGCGCCGAGATCGCGCGCGCCCTTTGCGAGGGCCTGGGTCAGTTGCGCCGGATCAATATCGCCGTCGTAAGGATCCCAAAGGGCGCCCGCAAGGTCGTCGAGAGTTACGAACGGGTGCTTGGCGCGGATCTCCCCGGGCGTGAGCACTTCGTATTCCATCTGCGTTGGCTCGCGCCATGGAGCGAACGTGCTTGAACTCGTCCATTCGCTCCCGCGTGTGGGCGAGCCTGACTGCTCCAACGACGTGGTAGTTGATTGGATAGCCCACCTCGTCGCCGAGCCGGCGGTAGAGCTCGGCCGAGTACTTCTGGAGCTTGAGAAGGGCCCAGCTTGTCGAGAAGGTCGGACAGTTTCCGGCCGCGTGCCAAGTCGAACCTGACGTCAGTTCATTCTGTTCAAGAAGAACGCAATCCTTCCATCCGGCTTTCGCCAGATGGTACAGGGAACTCACGCCCACCACCCCACCGCCGATGACCACGACGCGAGTATGCTCAGCCATATTCGGATCCCACGTCTTGGCGACCCGCAGCCGCTACGCCACAAACCTTCCGCCTTCGCGGTGGACGCCGCGGAGGCCAATCCGGTCGATGCGAAGTCGCGAGGACAGCCAATCAGAAAAGGGGCGTGAAAAAAACCATCATTTCTTAGACGACCAGTTCGGGCGGGACCCACTCCGTTGGCCTCGCGGCGGCGAATCCTTTTCTGTTGTGAAACCAGATGGTTTGTGGAACTCTCACTTCCGAACGGCACTACAGTAGGGTTGAAGTTGGTCGAGGTTTGCCTGCCCGTGAATAAGTCCAAACCATTATCTCATTCTCGAGCGAGCGTTCGCCTCGTTCGGGCCGATGTGCTGCGTTGTCCGTCCTGAGCCTGGCTCCCTGATGGCGTTCGCGCCGCTCCTTGACTGCTAGCGGCATGGCTCCGCGGCGCGAGTATCGGCTCCTTCGCCTCGACGCCAACGCCGAGCCTTTTGCAAGCACCGCTGCGAGCATTTCTTTTCAACGCTCGTGTCCGCGAGCATCATGCTCGAATTCCGCTGACAACGTCCGCGGTCGCCCACTGGTCAGTCGTATCGCGGCGCGGCTGTCGCATCGTCAATCAGAGCCGCGTATCGGAGGATTCGTATGAAATCTTTGCTTCTGTCGACCTGCATAGCTGCAGGCGCTCTTGCCTGCGCAAGCGCGGCGTTTGCGGCCGACTGCGGGGCCGTAACGATCGCGAGCATGAACTGGCAATCCGCCGAAGTCCTCGCGAACGTCGACAAGTTCATCCTGAACAAAGGATTTGGCTGCAACGCCGACATCATCACGGGCGACACGGTTCCGACCATCACCTCGATGGTGGAAAAGGGAGAGCCGGACGTGGCGCCCGAGGGGTGGGTAGATCTGCTGCCTCAGGTCGTGAGCAACGGCGTCAAAGAGGGCAGGCTTGTTGAAGGCGCGACGGCGCTTACCGATGGCGCAATTCAGGGCTGGTACATCCCCCAATATGTCGCCGATGCGCATCCGGATGTTAAAACGATCCCGGACGTACTCAAGCATCCGGAGCTGTTTCCTGCTCCCGAGGATCCCAGCAAGGGTGCGGTTTTCAATGGCCCGCAGGGCTGGGGAGGCACAGTCGCAACAGCCCAGTTCTTCAAGGCGTATGACGGCGACAAGCATAATTTCACACTGGTGGACACTGGGTCGGCGGCCGGGCTCGACGGATCCATCGCCAAGGCGAACGAGCACAAGCAAGGCTGGGTTGGCTACTATTGGTCCCCAACCTCGCTCCTCGGCAAGTACAAGATGGTTCGGCTCGGCTTCGGCCTGCCGAGCACCGACGCTGCGGAATGGAAGCGTTGCAACACGGTCGCCTCCTGCCCGGATCCCAAGCCGAATGTTTGGCCTCCGGATCACGTCGTGACCTTAATGACGAAGAAGTTCGCGGATCGGGCCGGCCCGGCCTTGGACTACCTCAAGACCCGCGGCTGGTCGAACGATACGGTGCAGAAGGTTATGGCCTGGATGACGGACAACCAGGCGACCGGGGAAGACGGCGCGAAGTACTTTTTGAAGAACTACGAGCCCGTCTGGACGAAGTGGGTGTCTCCCGATACTGCGGCTAAGATTAAAGCCGCGCTTTAGAATTAAGGCCGCCGCTTCATCGCCTCCGAGGCCACGGCGGCCTTAGCCTCTTGGATGGGAGGGGACGTCCCATGACTTGGCTGACGACGTTTCCGCAAATGAACGACGCCTACCTCACGGCTTTCAAAAAGGCGATCGATGAGGGATTTCGGCAGTTCACACGCGCCTATGGCGATAGCATCGAAGCCTTCTTCAGTCCTCTCCAGTCATTTCTAATCTTCTCCGAGAGGCTCATGCTTAACACCCCATGGCCGATCGTGATCGCCGTCATTGCGCTCATCGCGTGGGCCGCAAGCCGCAGCATTCGCGTCGTGGCGGGATCAGTCATCATCTTGCTTGCGATTGGTTATTTCGGAATGTGGGAAGATACGATGCGGACGATCTCCATGATCGTCGTTTGCACTGTTCTCTCGGTCGTAATTGGCATTCCGATCGGAATCGTCATGTCGCGCTCCGCGCATGTGCAGAACTTTGTCAATCCGATCCTCGACGTGATGCAGACGATGCCGAGTTTCGTCTATCTCATCCCGGTCGTGATGCTGCTCGGCATCGGCAAAGTTCCAGGGTTGATAGCGGTCGTGATCTACGCACTTCCGCCCATGGTCCGCCTCACTAACCTTGGAATTCGCTTGGTCGACCGAGACGTCCTCGAAGCCGCCGACGCTTTCGGCTCGTCAAATTGGCAGAAACTCAGGAACGTCCAACTGCCGCTGGCGATGCCCACGATCATGGCGGGCATCAACCAGACGATTATGATGGCGCTCGCGATGGTGGTGATTGCGTCCATGATCGGCGTGCAGGGACTCGGCCAGCCGGTGCTCAAGGCAATAGCCAATCAATATTTTACTCTCGGCATGTTCAACGGGCTCGCGATTGTGGGTATCGCCGTTATCTTCGATCGGGTGAGCCAAGCCTTCGGTCTCCGATTGCAAAAGCACAGGGAAACCGTTCATGGCTGACCGGGTCGGCCACGGCATCGAGATCAAGCATCTTTACAAAATCTTTGGCGAGAAGGCGGCCCGCCTTGTCGACGCCGTTAAGGGGGGAATATCCAAGACTGCTCTCATGGAGCAGCACTCGCACGTGCTGGGCCTGAAAGACATCAACATCTCGATGTCCGGCGGCTGCATTCAAGTTATCATGGGCCTTTCAGGGTCCGGAAAGTCAACTCTGATCCGGCACATCAACCGGCTGATCGATCCGACGGTTGGTGAAGTGCTCGTAGACGGCGTCGACGTCGTGAAGATGACACAAGGCAGATTTGCTTCAGTTCCGACGCCACCAAACCGCGATGGTCTTCCAGAAGTTCGCGCTTTTGCCGCATCGGACGGTGCTCGACAACGCGGTCTACGGCCTTGAAGTTCAGGGCGTCTCGCGCAAGCGGCAAGTCGAGAACGCTATGCTCTGGATCGAGCGGGTGGGGCTTAGCGGCTTTCAGAACCGATATCCCAATCAATTGTCGGGTGGCATGCAGCAACGCGTGGGCCTTGCGCGTGCTTTGACCAACGATGCTCCAATCCTCCTCATGGATGAGGCGTTTTCAGCTCTCGACCCCTTGATCCGCGCGGATATGCAAACGGTGTTGCTGGGCCTGCAGAAGGAGATCAAGAAGACGATCGTCTTCATCACTCACGACCTTGACGAGGCGCTGCGGCTTGGGGATCGGATCGCGATCCTGCGTGACGGTGAGGTCATCCAGCAGGGAACAAGCCAGGAAATCGTGCTGAAGCCCGCTGACGAATACATTGCTCGCTTCGTGAAAGAGGTGAATCGAGGACGTGTGTTGCAAGTCGGGGCCGTTATGGATCCGTTTGTATCGACGACCGTGCCGCCGCGAATCCGGGTGAGCGTCCAAACTACTTTGGAAGAGACAGCAAAGATGCTGGCTCAATCCGGCGAAGACAGCCTAGCCGTCATCGACGACGATGGCAGGATGGCTGGCGTTGTCGGCATCCGGCAAATTGTTAAAGCGATCGCGCCACCAGAGCCAACGCAAGTTGGAAATACCGCGATACGGAACCGGCAGCCTGATCCACAACGAGGATACACTTACACCAACGGTTTTGGAGGGGAGTATCCCAACAGCGCGGTCTATCGTCTGAGTCTGACCGATCGAGACTGCTCTGCGGCGGCTGATGACGGCGTCTATTTTGTGTTCCGGAATGACGTCCGAGGACTACGACCGGCCAAGTAATTAATACGGACCGCGGCGTACGCGACGAGGCCGTTCTTCCCGACAGCGCACGGCGAATGGCCTGCGCCGACGACCTTCGACCCCGCGGTATCCTGCTTTCAACGCGTTCGGGATAAGATTGCTCGATTCGATGCGAGCCGCGTCATCGTGTGAACTCCGACTATTGCTCCAAGAAACGCGCTCTCGCGGTGCTGCCGTTGCCCGCCTTGCCGCTGGGTTCACGCCGTTCCCGCCAGCGCCGCGGGTGCCGTCGGCCATCGTGGCTCTGTTCGCGCTAGCGGTCGCGTTCGGCGTCGAAGACGAAATCGGCGCGGGAGAACGTGCCATCGGTTCGATTTGATTTGTCGAAGACCGGAATGTGTGGGGCGATCTCCTTGCGTTTGGCCAGCCAAGACAGGCTCTCCGCCGAGCCGTAGGCGCTATCGGCGGCTAAGAATGCGGGCTTTATGCCGAGGCGCGTCTCGGTCCGCTCCAGCATTGTCCGCGCCGCCCCAACCTCAGCCTGTCGGTGGCGCGCGTGGCTTCGACATCGACGATCACGCCATGTTAGGTGTCGATCAGGTAGTTATTGGCATAGGCGAAGAAGGCGTGTCCCTTATGTGCGCCTGTCTATTGGGCCGCCGGATCGGATCGCGAGTTGAACTTCGGCGTCACAGGCGAGGCGGCTCCGAACGCTGCGTCGTCGAGTGTGGCAAAGTACTCCCGCGCGGCGCGGGTCGCGGTTTCCCTGATCTCCTCGGGCTTCCACGCGCGGCTTGGAACCGATCGTTGCTTATTGGCGTCGGCCGCAATCAAGCTGGCGTCGACCGCAAACCCGTCAGCGCTAACCAGGCCCTCTGCGATGCAACGTTGCACCACGCTCTCGAACAGCCGACGCAACGCATCGCTCTCGCGAAAGCGCCCGTGTCTGTCCTTCGAGAACGTCGATTGATCAGGAACTCGCCCGTCCAGTCCGAGCCGACAGAACCAGCGATAGGCCAGATTGAGGTGAGTCTCTTCACACAGGCGGCGCTCGGATCGGATGCCCATGCAGTAGCCGACGATCAGCATGCGGATCATCAACTCTGGATCGACGGAGGGGCGACCCATCCCGCTGTAAAACGGCTTCAGCGATTGGCGGACGTCATCGAGGGCGAGATGGCGGTCAATGCCCCTGAGCACATGGTCGACTGGGACATGTTCCTCAAGGCAGAAATCATAGAACAGCCGCGCAGGCGTTTCTTGAATGCCCATCATCGCCGTCTCTCCCGCCGAATCAGCAGGATCTAATAAATCACGGCACTCCTCCGCCCACAATCAAAGAGGGACTTTCAACGGTATCGGCGGAAAGCGGTCATCCACCTAGCGGCCTTAAAGGCTAAAGTCGCAGTCTGCGGCACACTATGTTCGGGACGTTGTGGAGGACTGCTCGTCGCACAAGGGAGTTGTATGGAGAAGCCATCTTCGCTTTAGCGGACATCGCCGAGCGAAACTCTTCCCAGCCTTGCTTATTTTGGTCACTGGCCATACCAGTATAATCAAAACGACAAGCTAGGGGGGCTGGCAAACCGGTTCTGCCCTAAGCGCTCGGGTTTGACCCGAAGCTACAAATGGGAGGACGCATGCCCGGGAATGAATACCCGAAGCTTCATAACGCGATGTGGCCGGGGCTCGTCGGCAAGGGGCCGGATTCAGAGCCGCCGATCGACCTCGACACCATGCTCAAGCTCACCGCGGCCGCGCGGTTCGATGGCGGGAAATTCGAAGGCGTAGACCTTTTTCTTGCCGATCCACACACGTCGATCGATTCGACCAAGGAAGACATCCAGCGCCTGGCCGACAAGATCGCTGGCTACGGGCTCGCGGTCGGCTCGGTGGTCGCCCCCGTCTGGCCGCCCGTCGGCGGCGGTTCAGCGATGGGTTCGCAGGAAGAACGCGACAGATTTGTCTCTATGGTCGAAAAGGCCTGCCGCATTGCGCGGCAACTGAGCGACATTGGAATTCGCAAGTCTGGAGTTGTCCGGATCGATTCCGCTAGCCGGGGTGCATGATTGGGCGGCGAATCCGGCCGAGAACCAGAAACAGATCGCCAAGACGTTCGGCAAAGCTTGCGATGTCGCCGATCAACACGGCGAGCGCCTGGCGGCTGAAGGCGAGATCTGCTGGGGCGGAATGCATAGCTGGAAGGACATGGTCGACCTGCTGGAGGCGGTTGGGCGGCCGAAGACCCTAGGCTTCCAGGCCGACATGGCCCACACGCTGCTCTACACAATGGGATACAACGCCCCGGAGCACCGTATCCTTCCAAAGGGCTACGATTGGGCCGACCCAAAAGCGCTCGACGAGGCGATAAAAAAGCTCGCGCACGCGCTCCGACCCTGGACGATCGATTTCCATGTCGCCCAGAACGACGCAACCGTCAAAGGCGAGGGCTCGCACGACAAGACGGGACGTCACTGCATGGTCGGCGATCCGAATGGCAAACTCGATATTACGCGGCACGCCGGCTACTGGCTGCGCGACGACAAGGGCGAACTCACCAAAGTCTGCAAACACATCTGCTGGGATGGGTGCATGTTCCCGAACTCGGACATGATGAAACAGAAGACGTGGGACGACATTCTGGGTGCGATGGTGCAGGTGCGCGACGCTCACGGTTGGGCGCAATAGCCGAAGAGGGCAGGGGCGGTATGGCCGGGGAAAAGAAGAAGCTTAACATTGGCGTTGTTGGGTACGGTTTCATGGGCCGCACCCATTCGAATGCATTCGGAAAGGTGAGCCAGTTTTTTGATCTGAAACGCGAACCCGTACTCAAAGCGGTCTGTGGACGGGATGAGCGGCAGGTGCAGGCCTTCGCCAAAAACTGGAACTACGAATCCTCCGAGACTGATTGGCGAAAGCTCGTCTCGAGGAAGGATATCGACCTGATTGACATCGCCTCGCCCAACGACACGCATGCCGAGATCGCCGTGGCTGCCGCTGAGGCGGGCAAAATGGTCATGTGCGAGAAGCCTCTCGGCCGCAATGAGACTGAGGCGGCGAAGATGGTTGCCGCGGTCGAGAAGGCGAAGGTCCCGAACATGGTTTGGTACAACTATCGCCGCGTGCCGGCGGTGACCCTGGCCAAACATCTCATCGACGAAGGAAGGCTAGGAAAGATCTATCACTACCGGGCGAAGTTCCTGCAGGACTGGACCATCTCCAAAGACCTGCCGCAGGGCGGAGCTGCGCTCTGGCGGCTCGATGCAAGCGTTGCAGGCAGCGGGGTCACTGGCGATCTCCTGGCGCACTGCATCGATACGGCCATGTGGCTGAACGGAAGCATCGACAAGGTCACAGCGCTCACAGAAACCTTCGTCAAGGAGAGAAGCCACAACCTCACGGGCAAGGTCGAGCCGGTCAGCATCGACGACGCCTGCCTCTTCCTTGCGCGCTTCGCAAATGGCTCGCTCGCGTCTTTCGAGGCCACCCGCTACGCGCGCGGTCACAAGGCGCTCTATACGTTCGAAATCAATGGCGAACACGCCTCGATCTTCTGGGACCTCCACGATCTTCACCGTCTGCAGTACTTCGACCATCGCGATGAAGGAATCGTGCGCGGCTGGCGATCGCTCCACATCACGGACAGTGATCATCCGTATATGAAGCACTGGTGGGTGCCGGGACTGCAGATTGGCTACGAGCATAGCTTCATTCATCAGGCAGCCGATTTCATCGACGGGCTCGAATCCGGCAAGCCGGCTGCGCCGACATTCCGCGACGGCCTCGCCACGGATCAGGTGACTGACGCCGTGCTGCGCTCGGCTGCTTCGGGTCGGTGGGAGGAGCCGTCACACAGTAGCGCAGCGGGCGCGTAGGCGCGAACTTTCAAACGACTGAAACCGGGGGAGGGGAAAGGGGTAATGGCGAGAGCGGTCGCATTGTCCTTGTCGGATTTGACGAAGACCTATGGCTCGATCCGAGCGCTGGATCGATTGAGCCTGGAAGTTCCCGAGGGCTGTTTTTTCGTATTGTTCGGCCCGAGTTCGGTCGGCAAGACGACGACGCTGCGAGCCATCTCGGGCCTCGTCGCCGCCCGACAGCGGCTCTATTCATATCAGCGGCCGGGATGTGACGAACGCGCCCATTCGAGGCCGCGGGGTCTCGATGGTGTTTCAGTCTTTCGCGCTCTATCCCCACCTCAACGTCTTCAAGAATCTGGCCTATCCTTTGGTGGAAGATGGTCTTCCGCGCGCGGAGATCGCGCAGCGCGTCGGCGAGACCGCCGAGATGCTGAAGCTTTCGCATCGGCTTCAGCAGAAGCCGGCGACACTGTCGGGAGGCGAGCAGCAGCGCGTTGCGCTCGGTCGCTCGCTCATCCGCAGGCCGAAGCTTCTGCTTCTGGACGAACCGCTCACAAATCTCGACGCCAAGCTCAGGTACGATATGCGCGCCGAGCTCAAGCGGCTGCATCGGCAGTTCGGCATGACCGTCGTCTACGCAACTCCGGACGAACTCGAAGCGCTCTCGATGGGCGAGGAGATCGCGGTTTTGCGCGACGGCCGGGCCGTTCAGCAGGGCTCGCCGGACGATCTCTACGAACGGCCAGTCGATCGCTACGTCGCCGGCAAGATCGGCTCTCCGCACATGAATATTTTCGACGTGAAGGTCGGTGGCGATGGGGTGAGTCTCGAGACGCCGTTCGGTCCGCTGACGCCCCAGCGCTTCGCCGAACCGATGGCCGCCGGTGAGTCATTGGCGCTTGGCGTGCGGCCGTCCGACGTGCGGCTCGCGAAAGGCGCGCCCGCCTCGAGCGAACCAACCGTTCAGCAGCTCGAGCCGCTCGGAGACGTCACCGTCGTATCGCTGATTTCGAACAGCCATCCGTTCCGAATGGTCCTGCCGGAGGCTCAGGCGGCGAACATCAAAGAAGGCGATCGGCTTCCGATTATCATTGACCCGGCGAAGATCTATCTATTCAGAGGTCATAACGGTTCGGCCATAAGCCGAAAATAGTGGCGCAAAATATAGGCGCCAAGGGAGGAACGAAGCATGACGATGAAAGCAATGATGGCGTCCGGCCTCGCGGCGGCGTCCCTAATGCTCGCCGCAGGCCTCGCGAGCGGGCCTGCGTCCGCCGAGGACGTGACTCTGAAAATGGCGGTCCCGGATTGGCCGCCAACCCACATCATGAAGGATCTGTTCGACAAGACCTACAAGTCGAAGTCCGGCAACAAGGTGACGCTCGACGTCGATTTCATCCCGTGGCCGGACTACTATACCCGCCTCAACGCCTCGCTGACGTCAGGCGAGAAGAAATACAACATGGCGGTGTCCGACAGCCAGTGGCTGGGCGCTTTCATCGAGGGCGGCTACTACCTCAACATCAACAAATACGTGGACGCCGATCCGGACCTGCAGGCCGTCTTCAAGGACCTGCATCCGGCGGTGAAAGACGCCTACTCGACTTACCCTTATAAGTCCGACAAGCTGTACGGCTTCCCGCAGATGCCGGACCTCGTAATCAATTACTTCCGAAAAGATGTCTTCTGCGACGATACCGAGCAGAAAAACTTCAAAACGAAGTACAACTATAAACTGCCCTGCACGCCCGAGGAAATGGACCAGATCACGTGGGATAATTACAAGGACATCGGCGAGTTCTTCAAGCGCAAGAAGGGCGAGATGCTGATGAACAAGCCGCTCGATGACGATTTCTATGGCGTCGAGTTCCAGGTCGGCAAGGGCTACGACTTCTTCACGACATCCACGCATCAGTTCGTCTGGCAGCACGGCGCGGATATCTGGGACGAGACGAAGCAGCCCAACGCCCATGCAGTCGGCGTCGTCAATTCGCCGACGGCGGTCAAGGCGTTCGAGCACCTGCTGTCGTTCGTGAAGTATATGCCGCCGGAGGCAACGACTGGCAATCTCGACATCTTCAAGACGGACGAACTCTTCCGGGCCGGCAAGGTGGCGAGCAACCTCGAGTGGATCGGATTTGCGGAAAGCTCGATCAACCCGGCGACCTCCAAGGTGGTGGACAAGATCGCCTTCGCGCAAATGCCGGGCCTCAAGACCGACAAGGGCATTGTGCGGACGTCGCAAATCGGTGGACAGCCGTTCGTGCTGATGACGTGGAACACCGACTTGCAGACCAAGGAAGCGCTCGACTTCTGCAAGTGGTGGCTGTCGAAGGACACTCAGATCGCTTTCGCCAAAGCCGGCGGACAGAGCGCGCTTAAGTCTGTGTACACGGACCCGAGCTATGTGACCTTCCGTCCCTGGAATCGTACCTGGGCGGAGAGCCTCGACTGGCAGAAAGACTTCTGGCACATCCCAGAGTTCTTCGAGCTCCTGACCGAGCAGCAGGAAGAGTACACGAAAGCGGTGACAGGCCAGCAGGACGCCAAGACGACGATGGATAACGTCGCCAACTTCCAGGAGAAGACCCTGAAGGAAGCTGGCCGCATCAAATAGGACGCGAACGCTTTAGAAGAACGGCGCGCCGCCCCGTGTGGCGCGCCGCCCGGCCATGAGAATGTTGTGGTCGTCCGTTCCTATCCGAAACCAGCGGCGCCTCGATCCGACGAGCCAATGACCACGACAACTGACGTTCCTCAAACCGTTCCGTTCTTCCAACGTGTCATCGCGCTGCGCTGGGACAATTGGCAGGGCGCGCTTATCGTTTTCGTGATCGGCATGGCGCTGGCGATTGCGTTCCTGCCGCCGCAAGTTTCTTTCTGGGCTTCATCCGCGCTCGCCGCGCTTTTCGCCGTGACGCTGATCGCAAACGCCTGGGGAAAATACATCGGCGGCCTCCTCGTAACGCCGGCGCTCACGCTCCTTTTTCTGATGAACGTCTTTCCGCTTATATGGTCGTTCGGGCTGTCCTTCTTCAGCTACAAGGCCAACCGGGCGCGGGCGCCGACCTGGGTCGGGCTCGACAACTACGCCAAAGTCCTCAGCGATCCCGACGTCTGGGATCGGCTGCACAACACGATCATCCTCGTCATCATGACCGTGTCGTTGCAGATGGTGGTCGGCTTCCTCCTCGCCCTCCTGTTCTCGAAGCAATTCCCCTTGCGCCGGTATCTGCTCATCCTCGTGCTGACGCCGATGATGCTGTCCTTCGTGGCGGTTGGCGCCTTCTTCCGTTACTATTACGACCCGACTTTCGGGCTCTTGTCGCAGGCGGTGCGGGTCTTCACCGGCCAGCCGTTTATTCTGATGAACAGCGTCTGGGGCTCGCGCATCGGCATTGTGTTCGCCGACGCGTGGATGTGGTCGCCGTTCGTCATGCTGCTGGTGCTCGCCGGGCTCGTCAGCGTTCCGAAATACCTCTACGAGGCGGCCGCGATCGACCGCGTCTCGGGATGGCGCCAGTTCTGGTCGATCACGTTCCCTTACATTCGCGGGCTCATGCTGCTGGCGCTGCTGTTCCGGACGATCGAGGCTTTCAAGCTGTTCGATCTCGTCTTCCTTTTGACGAATGGCGGTCCGGGCACCGCGACCGAGACGATCGCGCTTCGCGTCTACCGAATCGCCTTCGAGAACAACAAGACGAGCGAGTCGACAGCGCTCGCTTACATCCTGCTCTTCACCGTAATCGTGCTCACCAACCTTTATCTCTACTTCGCCAACGCGCGCGCGAAGGAGGCTCCTGCTTCATGACCGACATGACTGTGAACGCGTCCGTCGGCTCCGCTCGCCCGGCGAGCATCCCGCTCACGCGTCGGCTTCGTTTTGGCTCATCGGCTTCCGGCGTTGGCCACGCTGGTTGGGGCCGAACCCTCGGCGCCGCCGTCGTCAGCCTGATCTACTTCTTCCCCGTCTTCTGGATCATCCTTACGGCCTTCAAAACCTACGAAGACGCGCTCGCCGTTCCAGCGAAATTCTTCTTCACGCCAACGCTCGAAAATTTCGCCCAGGTCTTCAGCCGCGCCTATTCGGCCGGCGGACCCACGGTCAATACTGGGTTCACGCTTTATTTTTTCAATTCTCTGTTCATTTCCGGAGTGAGCGTGCTTCTCGCGCTCGCGATCGGCACCTTGGCCGCGTTCGGCTTCTCGCGCTATCCGCTCAAAGGCAATGACACCTACCTCTTCATGATCCTGACGACGCGCATGCTGCCTGCGATCGTGGTCATCATCCCGATCTTCATCATGTTCCGCGTCACGGGTCTCGCTGGAACCTATCTGGGCATCATCGCTCTCTACACGGTGTTCAACCTGCCGTTCGCGATCTGGATGATGAAAAGCTTCTTCGACGAACTTTCGCCAGACGTCGAGGACGCGGCGCGCATCGATGGCTCGTCCGACGTCCGGGTTTTCTTCAAGATCTGTCTGCCGCAAGTGTTGGCTGGGCTCGCCGCCACCGCAGTGTTTGGCCTCATTCTGACCTGGAACGAGTTTCTGTTCGCCCTTCTCTTGTCGGGCGTCGAGACGCGGACCGTTCCGGTCGCCATGTCGCAGACGATCGGTGGCGACATCGGCGTGCGCTGGGGTCTTCTGGCCGCTATCGAAACGCTGTTCCTAATCCCGGTGATCATCGTGACCTTTGCGCTGCAGAACCAGCTCCTGCGCGGCGTCACGTTCGGCACGATCAAGAGATAGCCTGATGTCGACGATCGAGCTCAGGGGCGTCACAAAGCATTTCGGCGCGATTCACCGCCGTCAAGAATGTGAACCTTACCGTCTCGGCGGGAGAGGTCGTCTGCCTCTTGGGTCCCTCCGGATGCGGCAAGACGACAACCTTGCGCATCATCGCGGGGCTTGAGCGCGCAAGCGCCGGCGACGTCGTCATCGCTGGAAAGCGGATGAATGATCTGAGGCCCGACCAGCGCGACATCGCGATGGTATTCCAGTTCTATGCGCTCTATCCGGCGCTGACCGTGCGCGAGAACATCATGTTTCCGTTGCACGTCGAGGGTCTGGATGCGCAAACAAGCGCGGAGCGGGTCGCACGCGTGGCGCGCATGCTGCAGCTTGAGCCGGTGCTCGACCGTCTGCCGAACCACATTTCGGAGGGCGAGAAGCAGCGCGTAGCGGTCGCGCGCGCGGTGGTGCGTGATCCGAACTGTTTTTTGTTTGACGAGCCTTTAAGCCGGCTCGACGTCGAGCTCCGCCAGACCATGCGGGGCCAGATCAAGAGCGTCCTGACGGGGCTCTCGAAGGCGACTGTGATCGTTACCCACGATCAGCTGGAGGCCCTGACGATGGCCGACCGGATCGCGATCATGCGCGACGGCGTCATCGAGCAGATCGCCTCGCCTCACGAAGTGTTTGCGAGGCCGACCACACTATTCGTCGCGAGCTTCATCGGGACGCCGCAGATGAACCTTCTCACCGCGCAGTTCGATGGCGTCGAGGGAGCGCACGGCCGGTTCACAGTGGACGGCCAGCCGATCCGCCTTGCAGTCGATCCGGCGGTGAAGAAACTCGCAAAGGGACAGGTCACGATCGGCATCCGGCCCCGCGCGTTTATCCCGGAGGGCGCGGGAAGCGCCGACACGATCGCAGGCCGCGCGGAGCTGATCGAGCCAATGGGCGCTGAGACTCTCATCCACGCCCGAACGCCGCTTGGCAGCGACCTGCGCGTCGTCGTGCCGCGCGAGATCAAGGTCAAGTCGGGAGACGCGCTGAGCCTTCGCACCGACGCGCGCGAGACGCATGTGTTCGACGGTTCGGGAAAGGCGGTCCGCACATGAGCGATGAAATGGCTATTGCGGGCAAAAGAACGCTCGGCGGCATGAGCCCCGCGACCGCGCAGCGCCTCGAATGGGGCCTCATCGGGCTCGGGATTCTGGCGCTGGCGCTTATATTCCAGCCGTTCAGCTTGGCGCTGTTCGGGGTCGGCTGCGCGCTCGTTGTCTTCGCGGGCCTCGCCAACAACCTCTTGCCGCTGTGTCAGCCGGGAACAACCCCGCGGTCGCTCGTCGTGGCGAGCGTCATTGTCGCGCTGGCGTTCTTCGTGATCATGCTCATCTCGATCATTGCGGCCTATCTCTATGGCGTCTTTTTCGTGAACGCCATTGCGCCGGATACGAGTGAGCCGTTCTATCGTCAGCCGTTCGTCTGGGGCGTCGCGGCAATCGCCGTAGCGCTCGCCGCGCTTCTCACGTCGCTCTTAAGACGCTGAGGTCGACTGGCCCGAGTTCAAATTCGAGGGAGGAATGAGTGCTGTTAGGGTTCAACATGCTCTTGTGGTCGACGCATATCACCGAAGAGCACTTTCCCCTGTTCGCGGAGCATCAAGCGCGCGGGCTTTGACGGGGTGGAGCTTCCGATTTTTGAAGGAACGCCTGATCACTTCCGCACAGTCGGTCGAGCGATCCGCGACAATGGCCTCAGGGCTACGGCGGTCACGGTCATTCCCGGACGCCGAGCGCAATTGCGTCGAGCGCAGATCCGGCGATCCGCTCCGCCGGACTTGATCATCTCAAATGGGCAATCGACTGTCTGGCGGCCGCGGGCGGGGAGACGCTTTGCGGGCCGTTCTACCAGCCGCTCGGCGTCTTCACTGGCGAGCCGCCGACGAAAGCCGAACGCGCCAACGTTGTGAGCGTGCATAAAGACGCCGCCGCCTATGCGGCGCGACATAACATCAAGCTTTCGGTCGAGCCGTTGAACCGCTTCGAGTGCTACGTGCTCAATACGGTCGCGGATTCCGCCGACGTCGTCCGACAAGTGAACGAACCCAACTACGGCCTTTTGTACGACACGTTCCATGCCAATATCGAGGAGAAGGATCCCGTCGGGGTGATCGCGCCCAACATCGCGCAGATCAATCATGTGCACTTCTCCGAGAACGACCGTGGGACGCCCGGCAAAGGCCATGTTCCCTGGGCGGCGACGATGAAGGCGCTCAAACAGAGCGGCTACGACGGCTGGTGCGTGATCGAGGCTTTTGGTCGCGCCTTGCCGGACCTTGCAGCGGCCACCCGCGTCTGGCGTGACTTCTTCCCCAACCGCGACGAGGTCTACCAGTTCGGAGGCAAATTCCTGCGCGAGGAATGGGCCAAAGCCTGACCCGGGGTTCAGTACGCGAAAAGGACAAATCGACATGAAATCGATCAAGGGACCCGCAATCTTTCTCGCCCAGTTCGCGGGCGACGCGGCGCCGTTCAACACATTCGACTCGATCTGCGGCTGGGCGGCGAGCCTCGGCTACAAGGGCGTGCAGATTCCCACATGGGACAGCCGGTTCATCGACCTCAAGAAAGCCGCCGCAAGCGTCGGCTACTGCCAGGAACTTATCGGGACCGCCAAGAAGCACGGTGTCGAGATCACCGAACTCGCGACCCACCTGCAGGGCCAGCTCGTTGCGGTCAATCCCGTATACGATCAGGCTTTCGACGCGTTCGCCGCAAAACACGTGCGCGGCAATCCGAAGGCGCGGCAGGAATGGGCGACCGAGCAGGTTACGCTCGCTGCAAAAGCAAGCCGCAACATGGGTCTCAATACCCACGTCACTTTTTCGGGCGCCCTCGCTTGGCCATTCCTTTATCCTTGGCCGCCGCTCCCGTCCGGTCTCATCGAAACCGCGTTCGACGAGCTCGCGCGCCGCTGGAAGCCCATCCTCGACGCGCACGAGGACCAGGGCGTCGACGTCGCCTTCGAACTGCATCCGGGCGAGGATCTATTTGATGGCGTCACGTTCGAGCGTTTCCTCGACAAGCTCAAAGGCCACAAGCGCTGCAACATCAATTACGATCCGTCGCATTTCCGCTTGCAGGCGCTCGACTACGTCGGGTTCATCGACGTTTACCACGAGCGCATCAAAGCCTTTCATGTGAAGGACGCGGAGTTTCGTCCGTCGCCGAAGCAGGGCGTTTACTCGAGCTACTCTGAATGGCCGCACCGCGCGGGCCGCTTCCGCTCGCTCGGCGACGGCGACATCGATTTCGGCGCGATCTTCTCCAGCCTCTCCGTCTATGGATATGACAGCTGGGCGGTGCTCGAGTGGGAATGCGCGATCAAGAACCGCGACGACGGGGCGCGGGAGGGCGCTGAATTTATCAAGAAGCATCTGATCGAAGTCAGTCAGTCGACCTTCGAGGACTTCATCGACCAAGGCGCCGATCAGTCCGCCGTCAAGCGCGCGCTCGGCATCGAAGCGTGAGTCCTTAAAACGAGCGGCGAGTAGTTGCGAATAATGTCGGGCGGGTTGAACGCCGCCCAGCGATTGATGAGAGGAGACCCAACGATGTCAGGCAAAAAAATTCTTATGCTGGTCGGCGAGTTCACCGAGGAATACGAGATCTTCGTCTATCAGCAGGCGATGGAAGCGGTCGGTCACACCGTGCACGTCGTGTGCCCGGACAAGAAGGCGGGCGATCGCATCAAGACCTCGTTGCACGATTTCGAGGGCGATCAGACCTACACCGAGAAGCTTGGCCACTTCTTCACGATCAACAAGACGTTCTCCGAGGCCGAGAAGCAGCTGAAGGACTATGACGCAGTCTATTGCGCCGGAGGCCGCGGCCCAGAATATATTCGGACGGACAAACGGATCCAGGCGATGGTCCGCCATTTTCACGACGCCAAGAAGCCGATCTTTACGATCTGCCACGGCGTGCAGATATTGGTGGCGGTGGACGGCGTTGTGCGCGGCAAGAAGGTTGGGGCGCTGGGCGCTTGCGAGCCTGAAGTGACACTCGCCGGCGGGACCTACATCGACCTCTCGCCGACGGAGGCCTATGTCGACGGCACGATGGTGTCGGCTAAGGGGTGGACTGCGCTCGCGGCCTTCATCCGGGAATGCTTGAAGGTGCTCGGCACAGAGATTCACCACGGAGACACAGCTGCAGCTCGCGTCCGGGAGCCTGCATGACCTGATCGTTGGAGGAGTCTGGGCATTGCGGATTCGAGGTCACATCGGGGAGTCCGAAAGTCTTGCTTTGTGGGGATCGTCCCCTGGGTAAGTTGGTGAGAGGACTTGGCATCGGCGGCGATCCGCAATGTCTGCTAAATGTCGGTTCGAGACGTCGCCTCGGCGCAAATAGCATCTTGGGAGGTGGGCGTATCGCTTTGATGGCGGCTCGGGCGATGAACGCAGATGTGCGTTTCGCGCCGTCTGTACCCCCTGACCGGATCCAGGGGTTCGCCGCCCGCCCTATCGCTGCGCGTGTAGCTGACGAAAATGTCCGCCAACGCCCACCTCGGTGCCCCCGTTAGCACAGCCCGAGGGTGACTCGCATGACTGAGGACGAGCCTTGGCTTTTTCGGCGCCTTATAGCATGTAGTCGGACTTGCGGTGCGGATGACCGTCTTCGGTAATAGTGTTGCCGAAGATGATGTTGCCGACGTCCTGCCTTTGATGAGCATGTCGGCCTTGCAGATGGCAAACGATTCCGGGTTCGCCTCCTGCCCGTACATGGTCAAGCGCGCCTTGGGTCCATGGCGGTTAGGTGCTCCTCGGCTATCGAGAGCATGCCTACTTGTAGCCGCCTCGCAGAAGGTCGGCGACCGACCATATGAAGGGGGAAAGTAATTGATGGTTCACGGACGTTCGACCCAGCGGCGGCTGCTCTTCCCGCCTCATGGGCGGCAGTACAGCAGCATCATGCGAATAACGTTTGGGCGACAAGTCACGTTGCAGTGACCCGTAGCAACTCACGTCGCAGTGACGCGCCGCACCATCCGATAGTGGCTAAATCTCGTAGCGCGGAAACTTCCGACCGTCGACAGTCGACCCGCTCGACGAGCTTCTGCGCATCGTCGGCGAAGCTGATTCTAGCGAGCCGCGACCTCGCGCGAAGCCGGCCAGCGCGCCGCGTCCTAGTCTCAGACCCTTTCTGCCTTGTGGACCGATTTGTGGACTGGACAAGGTGTCCCGTCGCACAGCCCACTGAAATCATTAGCATTAATCTGTCAGGATGGCGGAGAGGGAGGGATTCGAACCCCCGGTACACTTGCGCGTACTCCGCATTTCGAGTGCGGTGCGATCGACCACTCTGCCACCTCTCCGGGGCCGGCGGCACGCCTTAAAAGCGCGCCGTAGGGTCGGCGGGCCGCTTAGCATGGGCGATCATCGCCGGCAAGGCGGCTCGCGCGCTTCGCGGGAGCGCGACGACGAGGCGGCCAACGAGGCTTAAGCGGCGGCTTCGACTCCTTCCCAGGCGATATGCGCCACAAACGGCACGGATTCGCCAACTTGCCGGGCTAACTCTGGATTCGAGGCGTTCCCGTCGAGCGAACGCTTATAGACGCCCTGATGGATCGCGATGCTGCGGAAGAAGCTGAAAGCTACGAGGAAGGTCCAATCGGGGATGGCTTCGAAGCCCATGCGCTTACAATAGGCGGCGACATATTCGGCTTCGGTCGGTATGCCATTCGCGGCGCGGTCAACGCCGCCCAAGCCGCGGTACCGGCCATTCGGCAGCCGCCATTGCATGCACTGGTAGGCAAGATCGGCGAGGGGATGGCCGAGGGTCGACAGCTCCCAGTCAAGCACCGCAAGCAGGCGCGGCGAGTTTGAGTCGAAGATCATGTTGTCGATGCGCCAGTCGCCATGCACCAGCGCGACGCGGCCGTCGTCGGTCGGAACCTTGTCCGCGAGCCAGGCGATGAGGCGCTCCATGTCCTCGACCCGCGCGGTTTCGCTGGCCCGGTACTGAGCAGTCCAGCGCTGGTATTGACGGGCAAAATAGCTGCCCGGCTTGCCATAATCAGACAGGCCCGCGGCGGCGACGTCGACCGAGTGCAGCCGGGCGAGGCCCTCGTTCATGGAATCATAGATCGGGCGCCGATCTTCGCGTTTAAGCTCGGGCAGCGCCGGATCCCACAGGACACGGCCGTCGACAAAGGTCATGAGATAGAAGGCGGTGCCGATCACGCCCTCGTCCTCGCAAAGCGCAAGCACGCGCGGTGCTGGATATCCCGCCCCTTCCAAAGCTCTAAGCACGCGGAACTCGCGCTCGATCATGTGGGCCATCTTCAAGAGCTTGCCCGGCGGCTTGCGGCGCAGCACATACCGGCCGCTCGCGGCCTCGATCAGATAGGTCGGGTTCGACTGTCCGGTCGGAAATTTCCTGACCGTAGCGGGGCCGCGCCAGCCTTCGACATGGGCTTTCGCCCACGCGTCGAGCGCGCTCGTATCCTCGGGGAAGCTGCCGCTCACTGCGCGCCAGCCTCGTTCGTGTAGCGCTTCATCTCGGCCTTCGCGATCACGCGTCGATGCACGGCGTCGGGCCCGTCGGCGAGGCGCAGCGTGCGCACATGGGTCCACATGCGGGCGAGCGGGAAATCCTGGCTGACGCCGGCCCCGCCATGCATCTGCACCGCCTGATCGATCACGTCGAGCGCGATCCGCGGCGCGATCACCTTGATCTGCGAGATGAGCGGGGCCGCGGCGCGCGCGCCCTGCGTGTCCATCGTCCAGGCCGCCTTCAGGCAAAGCAGGCGGGCCATTTCGATGCTCATTCGCGCTTCGGCGATGATGTCGGGATTGGCGCCGAGGCGCGACAGCTTTTGACCGAACGCGGTGCGCGTGGCCGAGCGGCGGCACATCGCCTCGAGCGCCCGCTCGGCCTGTCCGATCGCGCGCATGCAATGGTGGATGCGCCCCGGTCCGAGCCTCCCTTGCGCGATCTCAAAGCCGCGCCCGCGGCCAAGGATCATGGCGTCTTTGGGCAGGCGGACGTCGCGAAAGCGAATGTGCATATGGCCGTGCGGCGCGTCGTCGTCACCGTAAACTTTCATCGCTCTTAAGACCTCGATGCCCTTGGTCGCTGCGGGCACGAACATCATCGAATGGCGCGCGTGGGGCGTGGCGTCGGGATCGGTCAGCGTCATGGTGATGTAGAGCGAGCAGCGCGGATCACCGGCCCCGGACGACCACCATTTCTCGCCGTTGAGCACCCATTCTTCGCCTTCGAGCCGCGCGTCCATGGCGATGTTGGTCGCGTCGGATGAGGCGACCCCAGGCTCGGTCATCAGATAAGCGGAACGCGCGCGACCCTCGAGGAGATCGGGTAGCCAGCGCGCCTTCTGCTCGGGCGAGCCAAAGCGCTCGATCACTTCCATGTTGCCGGTGTCGGGCGCCGAGCAATTGAAGACCTCGGAGGCGAGCGGGGACCAGCCCATTTCCTCGGCGAGATAGGCGTATTCGACCGTGGAGAGGCCGAAGCCCTTGTCCGAGCCGGTGAGCCAGAAGTTCCAGAGCCCCTTTGTCCGCGCCTTGGCCTTCAGGGATTCTCGGATCTCGATAAAGCGCTTGGTCGGCTTGAAGCGATCGCCGTCGCGCCCAACCTCAGAATGGTACTCCTCCTCGAGCGGCATAATCTCGATCGCGCACCATCGCCCGGACGGCGGCGATGAGCGGACGGACTTTTTCGGTTGCGCCGAGATCCACATGTTCCTCCCTCGAATTGGCCGGCGCGATATGACGCGCAAACGGCGCATGCGGCAAGCGACGGCCAGCTTTTTGACACCGCGCGCTCGCGCGCCAACGGGGAAAATAAACGGAAATAAGCGTCCATAAACGCTAGTAAAAGTGCTAGCGTTTACTAGCGTTTATTTTTTCGAATTGGGACTTTTCAATGGGTTACGGCCAATTAAAATAAAAAAACTCCCCCGGTATTTGCTCTCCAACCGACTCGACGTGCTGGTTGTCTCTTGCCCCGCTGAGGGGGAGCGTCAATTGGCCATTGGCGGTCCCCGTCTCCGACTCCCAAACTTTGTGCTGCGCAGGAGGCCTCTCTTCTTGCTCTCTTACTCCTTCCAATTCCCGATGCAGAACCGTGTCTTCGTCTCCCCCGCCTTCAGGATCGAACAGCCGCGCAGCCTGTTGGAGCGCGGCGATCTCACTTTTTGCCGCACCGATCCGGTCCTCATAAATGGAGATCATCGCTGCGATCTCATCGCGTTTGCGGCGTAAGGCGGAGACGATGTGCATTCGGCAAGACTAGAACATAATAGGAACATTGTCAATGCGAATTCTGGATTACCGGAGATCGCTCCTGTGCCTAACTCGCGGAAAGGGTTAGGAAAATGAGTATTGCTGGCTGAGCCCTGACGGCACGGAGGAACTGCTGCGAAGCGAATTTCGCTGATTTCTCACGGCTCGGGCGCCTCCTGCGTCGATACTCGAGATGCAAGGCGCCACATCGGCCATCCACTCCCCTTGGACGCAGAACAAGAAAACGCAACTTGACAATAATACGTACGTACGTATTATAAATTGATGCCCAAGCCATCCAACCGAGACCGCATCCTCGAAGCTGGCCTCAAGGTCATGGTCCGCAAAGGCTATGGCGGGGCGGGGGTGCGCGACATCGTCGCCGAGGCGTCAGCCCCTCAAGGCTCGTTCACCAATCACTTCGGCTCGAAAGAGGATTTCGCACGTGAGGTGCTCGACCTTTATTTCGTCGACCTCCAGCGGCTCGTTGCCGAAGGGCTGGACGACGCAAATCGTCGCCCGCGCGAACGTCTGAGGCGCTATCTCGATCTCATCACCGATCGCCTCGTTGCCGCCGCGTTCACCCGCGGCTGCCTGATTGGGGATTTTAGCCTCGAGGCCGCGCCGCAAAGCGAGATGCTGCGGACGCGGCTCGCGGAAATTTTCGCCGAGTGGCGGTCGCCTTTCGCCGCATGCATCGCGGAAGGCCAGGCGACAGGCGAGATCGCCGCGACCTTCGCGCCTGAGGACTTGGCGGACTTCCTGCTCTCCTCCTGGGAGGGCGCCATTCTGCGGATGAAAGTCGAACGCAACGCCGAACCGCTCGAGCGCTTCAAGCGCATCGTTTTCGCCACCGTGTTCAAGGAGCCCTGCCGATGAATGACGTCAGCCTGCCCAAGCTTTCCGTGCTCGATTCCGAGATGGCCTATCGCGAGGCCGGACCGCGCGACGGGCCGGTTGCGCTCTTTCTGCATGGCAATCCGACTTCATCCTTCATCTGGCGCAAGATTCTCCCGCTCGTCGCGCCGGTGGCCCGTTGCATCGCTCCCGACCTCATCGGCTTTGGCCAGTCGGGCAAGCCCGACATCGCCTATCGTTTCGAGGATCACGCGCGCTATCTTGACGCGTTCCTCGCGAAAATGGGGATCGGCTCGGCCTATCTCGTCGCTCAGGACTGGGGAACGGGCCTCGCCTTTCACCTCGCCGAGCGGCGCCCGGATTTCGTGCGCGGCCTCGCGTTCATGGAGTTCATCTGGCCGGTCCCGACTTGGGAGGAGTTCGTGCGCGGCTCGCCAGCGCGCGAGATCTTCCGCAAGTTCCGCACGCCCGGCGAAGGAGAGAAACTGATCCTCGAGGAGAACGCTTTCGTCGAACGGGTGCTGCCGGGGGGCATGCGACACAAGCTGACGGACGACGAGATGGCGGTCTATCGCGCGCCGTTTCCGACGCCCGAGTCGCGGCGCCCGACCTGGCGCTTCCCGAACGAATTGCCGATCGCCGGCGAGCCTGCGGACGTCTATGCGACGATGGAGCGCGCGCATGCGGCGCTCGCCGCCTCGACCTATCCGAAGCTTCTGTTCGCCGCCGAGCCTGGCGGGCTCGTCCCGCCGGCTTTCGCGGAGGAGCTGGCCGGCAAGCTCAAGGATTGCCAGTTCGTCAAGCTCGGCGACGGCATTCACTTCCTTCAGGAGGATCATCCCGAGACGATCGGACGATCCGTCGCCGCCTTCATCGCCGAGGTCGAAGGCCGTAAGGGCAGGAATGCGGCGTAGCGCTAGACTAGGAGCTTGCGCGGAGGTGCCGTGCCCCTCTCCTACGGGAGAGGGGTTGGGGTGAGGGTTCCTGCGCGGTCACCCTCCGCCTCGGCCTGAGGGCCGCGCGAAGCGCTGCGTCTCGAAGGACAGTCCAGGGCTCAAACTGGAGCATTCTTCGAGGCCCGCTGACGCGGGCGCCTTGAGACATGAGGATGAGCGTCACCGCGCGTCGTCGGCGATGAATCAGCGAAGCGCCTTCGAGAACCAAATGCGCGCGTGGCCGGGTGGAAAATCATTGAGTCGACCGAACTCCCGGTAACCGAGCCGCTCGTAAAACTTCGGCGCCTGGAACGTGAAGGTGTCGAGATAAGCCGCGCGGCAACCCTGCGCTCGCGCGGCCGCTTCCGCGCCAGCCATGAGCTGCGAGCCGACCCCATGCTTGCGATATGAGTCGCAACCCACAGCCAATTGACGAACAGCCACTCGAACGCCAGCACGAAACGAATTCCGGCCTGAACGACTTCGCCTTCGTCGCGGCCGATGATCCAGCGCGGCGACCAGTCGGTTCTCAAGCCGAGCCCCGTCGCATGCGCGGTCAGCCCCGATTCGATAGCGCGAATGGTCGCTTCGCTTGGCGACGTCTCCGTCGCGAACGTCAGCGTCGGCGTCTCTTTGGAGGCCGTCACAGCTTCACCACCTGTCCCGTCCGCATGCTCTCGTCGGCGGCGAAGACGATGCGCAGCGAGTTGATCGCATCCTCGAGATGCTCGCTGAGATCGATCTCGCCACGGATCGCCTTGAGGAACAGGCGCTGCTCGCGCTCGCAAAGCTCCTGGTGGCCGGGCTCGTCCTTCGTCGAATTCGATCTCGTCGGGATGCGCGAAGGAGCCATCGGCGTTGAGCCCGGCATGATGGATGCGCAGCGCATTGGTTCTGGTGTGATTGTCATGGTCGGAGGATTTGACCTCCGCATTCGTCTGCTCCTTGGAGACAATCGAAACGCTGCCCTTGGGCCCGATCATGTCCTTCACGAAGAAGGCGGTCTCGCTGATCATCGGACCCCAGCCGGCCTCGTACCAGCCGACCGAGCCATCATCGAAGGTGAGGTGCAGATGGCCGTAGTTGACCATCGTCGACGCGATCTCGTCGGTGAGCCGCGCGCCGACAGCATGCACGGAGACCGGCTTCGCCCGCGTCACCTGGCACATGATGTCGACATAATGCACGCCGCAGTCGACGATCGGCGAGGTCGAGCGCATCAGGTTCTTGTGCACCTGCCAGTGCGAGCCGGCCGATTGCTGATTGAGGTTCATGCGCATGACGAGCGGCTTGCCGAGCGTGCGGCCGATCTCGACGAAGCGCGTCCATGAGGGATGGACGCGCAGGATGTAGCCGACCAGCAGCGCCTTGTTCGCCTTGCGCGCCGCGGCGACCACCTTTTCCGCCGCTTCGAGCGAGTTCGCGAGCGGCTTTTCGCAGAACACATGCGCGCCCGCGGCGAGCGCTTCGAGCGCCATCGGCGCATGATGTTCGGTGTAGGTGTTGATCGAGACCGCGTCGGGTTTGAGCGCAGAAAGCGCTTCGGTCAGGCCGTCAAAGCGCGGAACGCCGGGGAACGCCTTGTCGAGATCGGCTCGCGCCGCGGCGTTGCGCGTGCACAAGCCCACAAGCTCGAAGCCGTCGATCGCCTGATAGGCGCGCGCGTGGCTCATGCCCATCGTGCCGAGGCCGACGACGAGCACGCGCTGGGGCTTCGTGACGTTCGGATTTGGCGCCTTGCTCATCGATGCTTCTCTCCGCTTGTGGAGCTCGCGGAGATAGGCCTGCTTCAGTTCGCTGACTGTCAAGGCGCGGTCTTCACGCGGCGGGCTGCTTCATCAGCCACTCGTGCGCCGGATCGTTGTGAAAGCGCCAGACGCGCTTCGGTCCCGCCATGACGTTGAGATAGTAGAGATCATAGCCGTGCGGCGCGCCGACCGGATGATAGCCTTTCGGCACCAGCACGACGTCGCCGTCGCCCACCGCCAGCGTCTCGTCGAGCGAGCGGTCGTCGGTGTAGATGCGCTGGAGAGCGAAGCCCTGGGCGGGCTTCAAGCGGTGATAATAGGTTTCCTCGAGATAGGATTCGTCGGGCAGCGCGTCGCGGTCGTGCTTGTGCGGCGGATAGCTCGACCAGTTGCCGCCGGGCGTGATGACTTCGACCACCAGCACGCTCTCGGCCTCGGCGTCTTCGGGCAGAACATTGCGGACATGGCGCGTGTTCGAGCCGGTTCCGCGGGTGAGCGTGCCGACATCGCCCGGCTTGATCACGCGCGCCTTGAACTTGCCGCTCGCGGGCGCCGAGCACAAAGCCACTTGGCAATCCGACGCCGCCTCGATGGTCGCGGCGCTATGCGGGGGCAGGTAGACCGACCAGGGCAGCCCGTCGAACACGCTCGCGCGCTCGCCAATGGTTCCGGAATCGAAGCCGTCCGCGCTGACGCGCGCCTTGCCTGAGAGAATGACGACGCAGATCTCGTCGCCGCCGGTGTCGAGCTTGGACTTCGCGCCTTGCTTCAGCGTCCGCGTCTCGAAGCCGACATAGCGCCATCCGGCGCTGGCCGGCGTGATGCGATGGCCGACGCCGTCGGCGGCGTCAGCAGCGGGATGAACGAGCAGTTTCGATTGCGCCATAGCGTACGCTCCCAAATGGTTTTTTGGCCCTACGCCAATCCCGCTTCCTTCATCGCGGCGCGGATGTGCGCCACGCCCTTTTTCGCGTAGGGCAGGGCGGGGGCTTTTTTCGGATCCTGCTCGGCTTCGAGGACGACCCAGCCGGAATAGCCCTTGAGCTCGTTGAACACCGCCGACATAGTCGATCGCGCCGTCGCCCGGCACGGTATAGACGCCGAGCTCCTTGCCTTGCCCCAAAATCGAATCGAGGAAGCTCCAATCGCCGGCGTTCGATTCGCGCATCTTCGCCTCGCGCACGTCCTTGCAGTGCACATGACCGATGCGCGAGCGATAGGCGCGCGCCAGCGCTGCCGGATCGGCGCCGCCCCAGCGCGCATGTCCGGTGTCGAGCAGCAAATGCACGGGCGGCTTGGTGTGGGCCATGAGCGCGTCGATGTCGCGTTCCGACTGGATGATCGTGCCCATGTGATGATGATAGCAAAGCTTGAGCCCCTCGTCGGCCAGTCGCTCGGCAAACTCGGTCATCTTGGCGCCATACCCGGCCCAGTCGCCTTTATGCAGACGCGGGCGCTCGGACAAGGGCTTGGAGCGGTCGCCATGGATGCAGTTCGAGGTCTCGGCCACGATGACGATGTCGGTCCCGGCGCCTTTGGTCATCGCGATATGCGATTTCGCCGCCTTGAATTCGTCGCGCGCCGAGCGCTTGAGCAATTCGGCCGAATACCAGCCGCCGACGAAGGTCAGGCCAAACTCGGCGAGCTTGTCCTTGAGCGCCGCGCCATCGGTCGGCAGCTTGTGGCCCTTCTCCATGCCGACGACGCCCGCTTCTTTCGCCTGGGCGAGACAGGTCTCAAGCGGCGTGTCGCCGCCGATTTCCTGCAAGTCGTCGTTGGTCCAGCCGATCGGATTGGCGCCGATGCGAATGCTCATGCTTAATCTCCAACCCGCTGCAACGTCTTGGCCTCCTCATAGCCGCGGCGCGCGGCGTCGACCTCCTTGCGCTCGGAGACCTCCGGCACGGCGACGTCCCACCAGAAGCCGCCCGCGTCCGTCGATCCCATGGGATCGGTGTCGATGACAATGACCTGGGTCGACTTTGCGGCGCGCGCCGTTTTGAACGCCGTCTCAAGGTCCGCGATCGACTTGACCTTCACCGATTCCGCGCCAAGAGCGCGCGCGTGGGCGACGAAATCGACCTCCGGCATCGCCTCATGCCGCACGTCACGCAGAAGGTTGTTGAACGGCGCGCCGCCAGTCGCCTGTTGCAGGCGGTTGATGCAGCCAAAGCCGCGATTGTCGTTGACGACGATGATGAGTTTCTGCCCCAGCATCACGGACGTGGCGATCTCTGAATTCATCATGAGATAGGAGCCGTCGCCGAGCACCACCACAACTTCTCGGTCCGGCAGAGCCATCTTGACGCCGATCCCGCCGGCGATCTCGTAGCCCATGCACGAATAGCCGTATTCGAGATGGTAGCCGAGCGGAGCGCCTGCTCGCCACAGCTTGTGCAATTCGCCCGGCAGTCCGCCAGAGGCGCAGACGACGACGTCCGACTTCTCGCCCGCGCGCATGAGCGCGCCGAGCACTTCGGCGTCGGTCGGCGCCGGCGCGTTGGTCGGCGCGATGTAGCGGGCGGCGGTCGCTTCCCATTCGGCCTTGGCCTTGGCGGCTTCGTCGCTCCAGGCGCGCGGCGCCTTCCAGGCGTCGAGCTTGGAATCGAGCGCGGCAAGCGCCGTCCGCGCGTCGCCGACGACAGACAAAGCCTGATGCTTGGCCGCATCGAAGGACTGGACGTTGACGCTGATCAATCGCCGATCAGGGTTCTTGAACAAGGCCCAGGAGCCGGTGGTGAAGTCTGCGAACCGCGTGCCGACGCCGACGATCACGTCGGCTTGCGAGGCGAGCGCGTTGGCCGCGCCGGTTCCGGTGACGCCGACCGCGCCCATGGCCAAAGGATGATCGACGGGCGTCGCGGACTTGCCAGCCTGCGTCTCGCCGACCGGAATTCCATGCTTGGCGCAGAAGTCGATCAGCTCCCGCTCGGCGTCGGAATAAAGGACGCCGCCGCCGCAGACGACGAACGGCTTCTTCGCCTGTCTTCAGGATCGCCGCCGCTTCCTCGATCTCGCGCGGATCGGGCGCGATGCGGCGCATGCGATGCACGCGTTCGTCGAAGAAGCTCGCCGGATAATCATAGGCCTCGGTCTGCACGTCCTGGCAGAAGGCGAGCGTCACCGGCCCGCATTCGGCCGGATCGGTCAGAACCGTCATCGCCCGACTGAGCGCCGGCACGATCTGCTCGGGGCGCGTGATGCGGTCGAAATAGCGCGACACCGGACGGAAGCAGTCATTGGCGCTCACCGTTCCGTCGCCGAAGCTCTCGACCTGTTGCAGAACGGGGTCGGGCCTGCGGTTGGCGAACACGTCGCCGGGGATCAGGAGCACCGGCAGCCGATTGACATGCGCGACCGCGGCGGCGGTGACCATGTTGGTCGCGCCCGGGCCGATCGAGGTGGTGCAGGCCATCATCCGCTTGCGCCGCGAAGACTTGGCGAAGGCGATCGCGGCATGCGCCATCGCCTGCTCGTTATGGGCGCGATAGGTCGGGAGAGCATCGCGCGAGGCGAACAGCGCCTCGCCCATGCCAGCCACATTGCCATGGCCGAAGATTGCGAACACGCCTTCGAACAGGCGCTGCTTGCGCCCGTCGATCTCGACCCGCTGGGCGCTCAGGAAGCGAACCATCGCCTGGGCGGCGGTCAATCGAATCGTTGTCATGGCGCTTCCCCGCTTCGATCAATGTTTGTCGCGTCGGCGGCGTTTCAATCTCCGCCTCGCGCGTCATCCGCTCACCCTTGCGCCAGAGATCGCCCAAACGCGCAAACGCGGCGGCCATGCGGTCGACCGCCTCGCGATCGTCGATACGGCCAGCGAACCACTCGACCGCCGGCTCGGCGAAGATCGTCCGGCCGACCGCGAAGCCCTTAACGACGCGACAATTGTGCGCCAGCGCGAAGGCTTGCGCCAGATCCTTTTCCGGCGCCTCAAGCCCAAGCAGCAACACGCCGCGGCATAAGGGATCGCCGGTCTCAATGGCGCGAGCGATGTTGTCCCACGCCGCTTCGCTGGCCTGGCCTTCCAGCTTCCACCAGTCCGGCTGAATTCCAATCTCATAAAGCCGCTCGATGACGCGCGCGACCGTGCGGTCGTCGACCGGCCCGTTCTTGCTGGCGATGATCTCAACCAACAATTCGCGCTCGAGCCGGCGCGCGGCGTCGTGCAGGCGCAGGAGCTCGCGCTCCTGCCGCGCCTTCATCTCCGGCGGATCGTCGGGGTGATAGAAGCACAGGCACTTGATCGTATGCGCGACCGGCCATTCCACGAGCTTGGCGCCGAGCGAGCCGCCGGATTCGAACTCGAGCGGACGCGAGCCGGGCTCCTCGACCGGCCGGCCGATCCAGAAATTGTGATCGACCGCGCGAAACAGCGCCTCGCGCCCATATTTGCCGTCGAGCAGCATGCCATAGCCTGGGCGTCCCGCCGCGACTTTGGCGGCGGCCTCGACCGCGAGCAGCTTGAAGTCGCTGATGCGCTCGCGAGGGCTGCCCGCGGCGTCGGCGATCTTCTCGAGTTGCGCGCGATGGTCGATCGCCAGCGCCATGATCGTGGAGCGGCTGGGCTGCGGCGCGTCGTCGCCCAGTGGATGTGATTGAGCGCCTCGTCGCGGCGCAGCGCCCGATGAGGCGAGCCGTGCTCGAGGAAGCGGCTGAGCTCGGCCCAGGTCGGATATTCGGCCGAGCACAAGAGCCGCGAGACGGCGAAAGCGCCGTTGGCGTTGGCGTAGGCGCAGCAGGTCTCGAGCGGCTCGTCGCGCAGCCAGCCGCGCAGAAAGCCGGACATGAAGGCGTCGCCGGCGCCGAGCACGTTATAGACTTCGACCGGAAAGCCCGGTCCCTTGACGCCTTGCTCGAGCGAATCGGGAATGGCGTCGGGGAAGACGACGCAGCCCATCGGGCCGCGCTTGAGCACCAGCGTCGCCTGGCTTGCGGCGCGCACCGCTTTCAGCGCGGCGAGCGGATCGTCGGCTCCGCCCGCGATCATCATCTCCTCTTCGGTGCCGACGATGAGATCGCATTGCGGCAGGATGTCGCTGAGGCTTTTCGTGACGTCGCCCGATTTGATGTAGCGCTCCTCGCCCGCGCCATGGCCGGCGAGCCCCCACAGGTTCGGCCGGTAATCGATGTCGAACACGACCTTGCGCCCGGCGGCGCGCGCGATCCGCATCGCCTTCCGCTGCGCGGCGGCCGTGTTGGCGCGCGCGAAATGCGTGCCGCTCACCAGCACCGCCTTGGCGCTCTCGATGTAGTGAGGATCGATGTCGCCTTCGTCGAGCGCGCCGTCGGCGCAATTCTCGCGATAGAAAATGAGCGGGAAGGTCTTTTCGTCGCGGATGCCGAGCAGCACGAGCGCGGTGAGGCGGACCGGATCGGTCCGGACGCCCGTGACGTCGACGCCTTCGCGCGCGCATTGCTCGCGGATGAACCGGCCCATGTGCTCGTCGCCGACGCGGGTGATGAGGCCGCTCTTCAGGCCCAGCCGCGCCGTGCCGATCGCGATGTTCGTCGGGCAACCGCCGACCGCCTTGGAGAAGCTCGCCATATCCTCCAGACGGCCGCCGACCTGCGCGCCATAGAGGTCGACCGACGAGCGGCCGATGGTGATGACGTCCAGGCGGGGATCAAGCGCCATGGCGGACTCGGCTCAAGGTTCGAGCGGCGGGTCGCTGGTTCCGACAACGTTCTGGTCGAAGTCGATGTTGGAGCCGGTCATCAACCCGGATTCGTCGGAGCAGAGATAAGCGCAAGCGCGCGCCACTTCCTTGGGATCGATCAAACGACCGAAAGGCTTTGCCTTGACGGCCTCCTCGAGCCAGCCGTCCTTGGCGTCGTGGTAGGTCTTCTGGATGTGGTCCTCGCCCGGCGTCGACATCCAGCCGATGTTGAGTCCATTCACGCGGATGCGGAATTTGAGCAGCGAATGGGCGACGTTGCGGGTCAATGTGGCGAGCGCGCCTTTGGAGGCGCAATAGGCGGTGATGAACGGCTGGCCGCCATGGGCCGACATCGACTGGATGTTGACGATTGAGCCCGCGATCTTCTCGCGGCGCATGATCCGCACGCTCTCCTGAATGAGGAAGAACGGCGCGCGCACGTTGACGTCGAAGATCTCGTTGTAGCGCTCCTCGGTGGTGTCGAAAATATTGCCGCGATCGGTCAGCGCGGCGGCGTTGACCAGCGCATCGACGCGGCCGAAGCGCTCGTCCGCCTTGGCGACCACCTTGCGGCAGTCGGCGACCTTCGCGAGATCCGCCTGGACGAAGACGGTCGGACAGCCGGCCGCCGAAATTTCGCTTGCGACCCGCTCGCCGCTCTTAGCGTTGCGGCCGCAGATGACGAGCCCCGCCGCGCCGCGCTCGGCGAACAGCCGCGCGATGGCCTCGCCCAGGCCTTGCGTGCCGCCGGTGACGATCGCGACCTTGCCGCTCAGATTGGCCGGGCCTCGATAGGCCGAGCGCGCGGACGCGCCGGCCTCGGGCGCGGAGGTCTTGGCCATGGGCGTTTTCTCCTAGGGCTTTCGCCAGCGGCGCGCGAGCGGAATAACCAGCTTGCCGCCGTTCCGGGTCGCCAGAATGAAACAAAAATTCTATTCCTAAGTCAATATGGAACGTATATTCTTTTTTGACGGGCGCGCGGTGGGATCGGCGCCGTCGGAGGAGGAGCGCATGAAATTCGGAATCATCGGCGCGGGTCGGATCGGCAAGATCCATGGCGGCAATGTCGCGGCGCGCTCCGACAGCGAGGTGGCTTTCGTCGCCGACGCGGACCCCGCGGCGGGCGCCGCCTTGGCCAAGGCGACGGGCGGCAAAGTCGCCGAAATCGACGCGATCCTCGCCTCCAAGGACGTCGACGCGGTCGCCATCTGCTCGCCGACCGACACCCACGCCGATCTCATCGAGCGCGCCGCGCGCGCCAAGAAGGCGATCTTCTGCGAGAAGCCGATCCACCTCGACGTCGAGCGCGTTCGCGCCTGCCTTGAAGTCGTCAAGCAAACCGGCGCGACGCTCATGGTCGGCTTCAATCGCCGCTTCGATCCCAATTTCTCCGCTTTGCGCAAGCGCGTCGCCGAGGGCGCGATCGGCGCTCTCGAAATCCTCTCGATCACCTCGCGCGACCCCGGGCCGCCCCCGATCTCCTATATCGAGCGCTCCGGCGGCCTGTTTCGCGACATGATGATCCACGACTTCGATTTGGCGCGGTTCATTCTCGGCGAGGAGCCGGTGGCGGTGAGCGCGATGGGGTCGGCGCTGGTCGACAAGGCGATCGGCGACGTCGGCGACATCGACACCGCGGTCGTCATCATGGAGACCGCGTCCGGCAAGGTGGCGCAGATCTCCAATTCGCGGCGCGCGGCTTATGGCTATGATCAGCGGGTCGAGGCGCATGGCGTGAAGGGCATGGTGCACGCCGCGAACGTGCGCGAGACGACGGTCGAGTTTGCCGGCGCGCACGGCTTCACCAGCGACAAGGCGCTCAACTTCTTTCTCGAGCGCTATGAGGCCGCCTATCGCAACGAGCTCGATACGTTCATCAGCGCTGTGAAGTCCGGAAAGAAGCCTCATCCGGACGGCGAAGACGGCCTCAAGGCGCTCCTGCTCGCCGACGCGGCCTACCGGTCCTGGAAAACCAAGCAACGGGTCGCGGTCGGTTGACGATCGTGCGCGGCCATGTCGCTTGCGCCTCAAGCGGCATGGCCCTATAGGCGGCGGCTTCAACGGGAAGACGGCATGGCGCAGGCCCAGAAACGACGCCCGGCTTCGAACTGGGCGCCGGTCGAAGCGCCGCCCCCGAAACCGCCGACATTCGTCGATCGTCTGATCGACGCCATTGCGCGTCACCGCTCTGCGCTTCGACGGCTGGGCATCGCGGCCAGCCTCATCATCATCGCCGGCGCGCTCACGATTTTTGTGCGCACGCTCGCCCGCATCGATCCGAACAAGTTCAAGGCCGCGATCGCCGGAACGGGCGGCGATCAGATCATGCTCTCCTTCGCCTTCACCGCGTTGAGCTACCTCGCGCTCACCGGCTATGACGGACTGGCGCTTCGCCACCTGGGCATCAAGGTTCCTTACCGGCTGACGGCGCTGGCGTCCTTCACCAGCTATGCGTTTTCGTTCACGCTCGGGTTTCCCTTGGTGACGGGGGCCGCGGTCCGCTATTGGATTTATGGACCGGCGGGGCTCTCCGCCGGCAAGATCGCGAGCCTCACGGTCGTGGCGGGGATCACGTTCTGGCTCGGCATGGGGCTCGTGGTCGGCGTCGGGTTCCTGTCGGCGTCCGATCCGATCGCCGACATCGATCATTTCCATCCGCTCGCCAATCGCTTGATCGGCGTGGGCGCCATCGGCGCGCTGGTCGCCTATCTTCGCCTGGATCACCCGTCATGCGCTGGCGGGACGCGGCGGTTCTCGGCAATTTAAGCTTCCCGGGTCCTCGGCTGACGCTGGGGCAAATGGCGCTCGGCGTCATTGACATCTGCTCGGCGGCGGCCGCGCTTTATGTTCTGCTGCCGCGGGATAACCGCTTCGGTTTCCCCGCTTTCGCGACGCTTTACTCGTTCGCCTCCATGCTCGGCATCGCAAGCCACGCGCCTGGCGGCATCGGCGTGTTCGAGGCGACGATCCTCCAGGGCGTCGGCGGCGACGAGGACGCCGTGCTGGCCTCGCTCCTGCTCTTTCGTGGCATCTATTACGTCGTTCCCTTTCATCGCCGCGATGGCGATGCTGGGCGGCGTCGAGGCGGTGCGCCGCTGGCGTTCGCTGCGCGAAGCGATGTCGGCCCGGTCGGACGACTAGCGGCCAAGCGATGAGCCGGCTCGACGCGCAAAAACTCGCCGACCTCGTGGGATCGCCATTCGCGGCGCAGCTGGTCGGCGCCATGCCGGAGCCTGCGGTGATCGTGAGTTCGGACGAGCGCGCGGCGGCGGCCAACCAGCCGGCGCTCGATCTGTTGCCGGGACTCAGGGTCGGCGATCCGTTCGTGCTCGGCCTGCGCGCGCCCGACGTCATCGACGCGCGCCGCCGGGTGATGGCGAGCGGCGAAGCCGAGACCGTGCAGTGGAGCGAGCGCGTGCCGGTCGAACGGCTGTTCGACGTCTACTGTTGCGCCGCTCGCGACGGCCGAGGGCGAAGTCGTGGCGACGCTCATCACCCTGCGCGATCAGACCGAAGCCCGGCGCGTCGAGCGGCTGCGCGTCGACTTCATCGCCAACGCCAGTCACGAGCTGCGCACGCCGCTCGCTTCGCTGGTCGGCTTCATCGAGACCTTGCAAGGATCGGCGCACGACGACGCGAAGGCGCGCGACCGGTTCCTCGTCATCATGCGCGAGCAGGGGCGGCGCATGGCCCGGCTGATCGAAGACCTGCTGTCGCTCTCGCGCATCGAGCAGAAGCAGCACCTGAGGCCCGAAAACGTCGTCGACCTGGCGCAGACGACCCGCAGCGTCGTCGACGCGCTGACGCCGATGGCCAAGGATCTCGGCGTCGAGATCCGTCTCAGCGCCGAGCAGCCGGTGCTGGTGGCGGGCGACCGCGACGAACTCTTGCGCGTGGCCGAGAACCTGATCGAGAACGCGATCAAGTATGGCGTCCGCGTCGATTCGGAGGCCGCCGGCGTGGTCGACGTCGCGGTCTCGACGACGGAAAAGGAGGCCGCCTTGACCGTGCGGGACTACGGACACGGCATCGCGCCTGAGCACCTGCCGCGGCTGACCGAGCGCTTCTACCGGGTCGATCCGACCCAGAGCCGGGCCAAGAACGGCACCGGTCTCGGCCTCGCCATCGTCAAACATATCCTGACCCGCCACCGCGGCAGGCTGACCATCACCAGCCGCGTCAACCAGGGGTCCTCATTCGTCGCCACCGTGCCGCTGCATCCGACGACGAAGCCCTGAGCGCGCGTTCGCGCATCGGCTTCACGGTCAAAATAAACGCAGTATCAGTAGACTCGTCGAGGAAAGAAGCTTGCATTTCGCTCGGATTACTTTGGCCGAACTGCCCGGACTGTACCCGGCGAATTCGATCGGGACCCTGCGCATCCTCGGCGATTTCACGCTGGGCTCCGGCCTCCTACCGGACGACCTTGCGCAGCGCCCAGCGTTTCGCTGAGCTCGCGTCGACCCGCCGACGAGGTGGCGGTCGCCAATGTGCGTGATACTTTGGCGACTGTCGCGCCTCGCGTGGCGCGCGAGGTATCGGCGCTTCGACGGTCTACGCGCCAAGCCGCCTCTGCCAGCTTGAGGCGATGGCTCGATCCACGCTGAGCGCGGCTGGCGGTCGCTCCGAGCGAATCGCATCTTCTACGCGACGCCGTGCTCGACCGGTCAGCCGTGGATGTTTTCGCCGCGTCTCCAGCATGGCGACGAACTGGGCGATCTTGCGGGCGCGCGCCCCGCGTCTCCACCGTCGCCGATGCGGTAGAGGATGGCGAAGCGGTTTGCTCCCGTAAGGGTGGCGAAGAAGGCGGCCGCTTTTGGATTGGCGTCGAGCGCAGCGACAAGGTCGGGCGGCGCCTCAGCGGTCCTGGCGGGAGCATAGGCTACGTCCCAACGGCCGTCCGATTTGGCCATCTCGATCTGAGCAAGGCCGGCGGGACGCATCCTGCCTTCAGCGAGGAGCTCAATTGCGCGCGTGCGATTGGCTTGCGACCACTTGCTTCGCGATTTGCGAGGAGTGAAGCGAGTAAGCCAATAGTGGTTATCGTACGCGTCCAGTTGGCCATCGATCCAGCCATGGCAAAGAGCTGCGTCGATCGCCTCCGGCTTGGTGAGTGTCCGCTGCGGTGCGTCCTTCTTGGCTAGCTTTAACCAAAGCCCAGGCGCGATCGAGCCTGAGACCCGAGCCAGCCGTCGAATGCGGAAGCATCGGCGAACGCCAAAATCGGCAGACCGGCGCGCACCTCGTCCTTCCCGAGGTCGTCTTTCATTGCGCCGCTCGCCACCCAAGGATCGCACCAGCCAGTTGTATCCTAACGTCGACAAGCCGCTGCGCTTAACGCTAGAGCAGCGATCCCCGAGGCGAGGCTCACCTTGCGCTGACATCGTGTCGAACGCCCTCCTCCAGGCCGTGCTTGTGGCTTGGCGATCGTCATGTCATTCGCCCGACTTCGCTGCAGGAATGGAACGATGCACCGTCTGGCTTGGGCGCGGCGACGCTCATTCTCATGGCTCTCTCTTTCGCCGCAGGACGAATGACGCTGGGCGTTCGGATCATGCCGGAAATCGTCGCGACACTGCCTGGCGACGAATCCCAATTCTCTCGCGAACTCGACGCCCGACTTCGCGAGCGCTTCCCGATCGGAACCAGCCAAGACAAGCTGATCGGCTACCTTGTCGGGGCAAACTTTGTTCCTGATTGGCCTCAACACGACGCCAACGCGAGCCTGTTCATTTTCAACGGATTGCTATGCGACAGGATCGCTCGTGTGCTGTGGCGAGCCGACGCCGCGGGGGTCCTCACCAATGTTAGCGGCGCGTACGAAAGCCATTGTTTGTGATCGGGGCCGAATCGGCGCAAATCCGGAGCGGCCTTGGCGAAACTAGGCCCCTGGGAAGCGGTTGAGACAGGCGGGCATTGGGCGTCCTTCGAGACGCCTGCTTCGCGCGCTCCTCGGAGAGAGACGGCCTGCGCGCCTGTCATGCATTTGAGCGCCGCTGTGACTCAGCCGCTGGACGTCGCCCCAGACCGAGAAATCCAACCTCGCCCGCGGCGCGTTTAGCGCAGCAGGGCCCGGCGAGACCGATCGCGATCGCGGCGCCGTTCCTGGGCCGGCTGGTAGGCGAGGCCGCCATGATAGGCGCAATAGGGGCCGGACGCCGTGGGCGATCCGCAATAGCGGAATTCGGAAGTCGCCGGGTCGCCGAGCGGCCAGCGGCACATCGACTCTTTCAGTTCGACGATCGTCACCCTGAGCGACATCGGCACGACGACGCTCTCGAATCCTCGGGCTCTCAAGCTCCGACAGCGTCTGCGGGGCATAGCGCGAGCGCGGTCGCCCCGCGCATCATCCGGGGGCGGGGGAGCTGAGGCGCGGCCCGGCGATGCGATGCGTGGCGGCGGCGCGACCCGCCGAGGACGCGCAACGCTCGCGCTCGGCGTTTTGGCCCGGCCCGCGAGGCCCAGCCGATGCACCTTTCCGATCACGGCGTTGCGGGTCACGCCATTGCCGAGCAAACTCGCGATCTGGCTCGCGCTCTTGCCGTCTATCCAATGCTGCTTGAGCTGCTCGACTACTTCGTCCGTCCAAGCCATTTGTCGCCTCGTTCGTCAATCCTCGCCAAAGGCCGCGCAATACGCAGAATCCCTCCCCGTCGCCTGGCGAGGAGCCCGCCGGGCCTAACGCTGACCTGCACTCGATTTGGAACCCTCCCCACGACATCTCGTGGGCCGCGAGGGGAAAACTACACTACTCGTTGAATCGCGCGCAAAAGTCCTCGAGGGTCCCCGAAGGCGCTTTTCCCCAACTCTTCGCGATTGGGATCGGTGTTCGCCGCGCGGACCTTCGAATGCCTGAGTTGGATCAAGACGTTGGCGTTTCCCGAGCGGAGACGACGGCGGACGCACTTTCTCGCCGGAGAATCGCAAAGCGGCTCGCGCTGGTTTCCGTCATGTTGAGACGCCGCGCCTGCCGGGTAGTGCGAGGAGAATGTTTGACGGTCTGTCACAGGGGCGACAGACGGCCCCGCTATTCGCCGCAGCGGCCTTGGATGCTCGAGCGCCTCTTTGATTTTGTTGAGGAAAATTCGAATTTCCAGCCGCGACCGCGCAGGCTTGCGTCACGCGAACGTTGTGGTGATGCGCGCCGACGTTGTGTGATCTATATCACAAAATAATTTCGTCGCGTGATGTTTAGTTGTAGTCGCCGGGTGGTTAATGCTATAGCCGCGACGTGGCCGTAAAGCGGTCCCCGAGGGGCCTGGGACGGCGAACTGATGAAGCAATTGGATTCAGAGGCCGGCGGGCAACTGGTCGTTCCTTTCTATGGGCGAGCAGACTTCGCGTCGGCGGGCGCGGTTGCGGCGCTCGCCCTGATCGCGGCCCCGGGCGCGAAAGCGGACGTCATCGAGACGTTCAACCTGTCCGGCAATCTCGGCAGCATCTTTGGCCCTCCGGTCGCGTTCACCGGGACGATTGAGCTGGACTTCAGCAACGACTTCGCAGGAAACGCCGTAGTCCTTAGAGATCACGGTGCAGGGGCGATCGGTTTTCACCAAGCGTATCACTGTCCTTCCGCGCATCGGTCGGATCCTCGGCGCATCCAATAGCGCCATGACACGCTCACGTTGTCGTTCGCAACGCCCCAGTCTGGCACGTGGGTCGGCTTCAACCAGGCGCGATTCCGGGGTGAGGTGGTTTTTGGCGGCCCGGAAGTTCTTCTCGGCGCCAACGGCGTGATTTCGCGCGACCTTCCGACCCCCCGATAGTCGCCCCTCCCGATAGTCGACCCTCCGCCGCATAATCGATCCTCCGCCCCTTAATCGACCCGATCCCCGCCGCCCGCCGCCGTTCCCGAGCTCTCGACCTGGGCGATGATGCTTGTCGGCCTCGCGGGCCTCGGTCTCGCGGCGAAGCGCCGCCGCGCGTTCGGCTTCCTGGGCGGAAGAGCCTAAGCGCTCCGCTTCGAGCTACGGCGGGTCCGGTGCGCGTGGCGCGTGATTTGACCGTATCGCGCGCCTTCCGCTATAGTTCCAGAGTGCACTTGGCGGCCGCCCTAGCGGGGCGGCGTTTTTATTTCAGCCGCCGCAAGCCGATCTCGAGAGGCCAATTTCTCGAGCCAGCACAAGGAGTTGACGGTGAGCCTCGCCGACGCGACTTCCGCCATGGTTCCGACTTACGCCCGGGCCAAGGTCGCTTTCGAGCGAGGCGAGGGCTGCTGGCTCGTTTCGACGATGGCGAGCGCTATCTCGATTTCGGCGCCGGCATCGCTGTGACCTCGGTCGGCCACGCCCATCCTCATCTCGTCGAAGCGTTGACGAACCAGGGCTCGAAGCTGTGGCACGTTTCGAACCTCTATCAAAATCCCGAGGGCGAGCGCTTCGCCAAGCGCCTGACCGACGCGACCTTCGCCGACCTGGTTTTCTTCGCCAATTCGGGCGCTGAGGCCAACGAAGCGGCGATCAAGATGGCGCGCCGGCGCCAGTCGGTCGACGGCCATCCCGAGCGCTACCGCACGCTCACCTTCGAAGGCGCGTTCCATGGCCGGACGCTCGCCATGATCGCCGCCGGCGGCCAGGCCAAATATCTCGACGGCTTCGGCCCCAAGGTCGACGGCTTCGACCAGATTCCGCTGACCGACCTCAAGGCGGTCGAGGCGGCGATCGGGCCGGAGACGGGCATGATCATGATCGAGCCGATCCAGGGCGAGGGCGGGGTGCGGGTCGTTCCGCCGGCGTTCCTGCGCGGTTTGCGCGAGATCTGCGACCGGCGCGACCTGCTTTTGATCTTCGACGAAGTGCAGACCGGCGTCGGCCGCACCGGGCGCTTCTACGCCTATGAGCACTGCGGCATCCATCCGGACATCCTGACCTCCGCCAAGGGCATCGGCGCTGGCTTTCCGATGTCGGCGTGCCTGGCGACCGCGGACGCCGCCCGCGGTCTCACCGACGGGCGTCCACGGCACCACGTTTGGCGGCAACCCGCTGGCGATGGCGGTCGGCAACGCCACCCTTGACGTCATTCTGGCCCCGGGCTTCCTCGAGCGGGTCGCGAGGCTCGGCTTGGACATGCGCCAGCGGCTGGCGGAGCTCAAGGATCGGCACGACGGGGTGATCGAGGAGGTTCGCGGCGAGGGCCTGATGATCGGCCTCAAGCTGAAGGTTCCTCCGGCCACTTTCGCCGACGCGGCGCTGGAGCGGAAGCTTCTCCTCATTCCCGCCGGCGACAATGTCGTGCGCGTCTTGCCGCCCCTCGTGGTCACCGACGAGGAGCTCGCCGAAGGCGTGCGGCGGCTCGACGCCGCTTGTGAGGCGGTCAAAGAGCGCCTGGCCGTGGCGATCAACTGAAAGAGCCATGAACGCGCCGGTTCATACCCAGCCGAGGCATTTCCTCGATCTGCTCGAGCTTTCCACCGGGCAACTCCGCGGCATCCTCGACAGCGCCGCGGCGATAAAGGCGGCGCGGGTTAAGGGCGCTGAGGCGTCCTCGCGTCCGCTCGCGGCAAGACGCTGGCGATGATCTTCGACCGGCCGTCGACCCGCACCCGCGTCTCGTTCGACGTCGGCATGCGCGAGCTCGGCGGCGAGTCGATCATGCTGACCGGCGCCGAGATGCAACTCGGCCGCGGCGAGACCATCGCCGACACCGCGCGCGTGCTGTCGCGCTATGTCGATGCGATCGTCATTCGCATCCTTGGCCACGACGACATGCAGGAAATGGCGGCGCACGCGACGGTTCCGGTGATCAATGCCCTCACCAAGCAGTCGCATCCTTGCCAGGTGCTGGCCGACGTCATGACGTTCGAGGAGAAGCGCGGCTCGATCCGCGGCCGCAAGATCGCCTGGTCTGGCGACTACAACAACGTGCTGTCGTCCTGGATCGACGCTTCGGCGCGGTTCGACTTTCGGCTCGAAATCGCCTGTCCGCCGGAATTGCAGCCGGGCAAGCAACGGCTCGAGGCCGCGCGGAAGGCGGGAGCGAATATCGCGATCGGCGTCGATCCAGTCGTCGCGGCGCAAGACGCGGCGGCGGTCATCTCCGACTGCTGGGTGTCGATGGGCGATGAGGACGAGGGCCGGCGCCACAACCTGCTCGCGCCCTATCAGGTCAATCGCCAAGCTCATGAGCCACGCCGCCGCGGACGCCGTCTTCATGCACTGCCTGCCCGCCCATCGCGGCGAGGAGGTGACGGACGAAGTGATCGACGGACCGCAATCGGTCGTGTTCGACGAGGCGGAAAACCGCCTGCATGCGCAGAAAGGCGTGCTCGCCTGGTGTCTCGGAGCGGCGCCATGACCGTGCTCGAGCGCGCGGCCTCCGCCGAGGTCGTCGACGACATCGTGCTGCCGTTCGCCGTCGAAGCCTTGAGCACGCGCGGCCGTCTTGTGCGCTTAGGCGCCGGCGATCGATCTGCTCCTCAAGCGCCACGACTATCCGGAAGCCGTATCGAAGCTGGTGGCGGAAGCGGTGACGCTGGCCGCGCTGCTCGGTTCGACCTTGAAGACGAGCGGCCGCTTTCAGTTGCAGACCAAAAGCGACGGGCCCGTCACCATGCTCTTGGTCGATTTCGACGCTCCGTCGCATTTGCGGGCGCTGGCCCGGTTCGACAAAGGACGGCTCGAGGCCGCGTCTCAAGCGGGCGGCGATCTGCTCGGCCATGGGCATCTGGCCTTCACCATCGATCCGGGCGGCGACATGAACCGCTATCAGGGCGTGATCGCGCTCGAGGGCCAGGGATTGGAAGCGGCGGCGCATCACTATTTCGAACGATCGGAGCAGATCCCGACGCTGGTGCGGCTCGCGGTCGGTGAAATCGTCACCGCCGGCGGCGCCGCGTGGCGAGCCGGCGGCCTCGTCGTCCAATATCTGCCCGACGCAGGGCGGGCGGCGACTGCAGGCGGACTTCCCGCCAGGCGACGCGCCCGAGGGCGTCGAGCCTCATACGATCGCCGAAGACGACGCGTGGACCGAGGCGAAAAGTCGCGCCGCGACGACCGAAGCGCATGAACTGATCGACCCGACGCTGTCAGGCGAGCGGCTCCTGTTTCGCTTGTTCAACGAGCGCGGCGTGCGCGTCTACGCGCCGACGTCGCTTGCCGCCGTCTGCCGCTGTTCCGCCGAGGGGGTCGACGCGATGCTGCGCTCTTTTCCGCCGGAAGAGGTCAAAGAGATGGTGGGCGACGACGGCATGATCGGCGTCACCTGCGAATTCTGCTCGACCAAGCGCACCTTCAACCCAGCCGATTACGGCGCGTAAGGACGTAAGCTGCGCCAATGGACGATAGCGCCTTTGCGGCCAGGCTCGCCGAATCCCAGGCTGGAATCGAGCGCGAGCTCGAAATCCTGCTCCAGCCTCGAGCCGAAGCCCGGCGAGCCGGCGCGCCCCAAGCGCCTCATCGAGGCGATGCGCTATGCGACGCTCGGCGGCGGCAAGCGGCTAAGACCGTTCCTCACCGTGGAGACGGCGCGGGCGTTAGGGCGAACGGACAACGGTCCGAGGCGCGCGGGCGCGGCGATCGAATGCATCCACGCCTATTCGCTGATCCACGACGATCTGCCGTCGATGGACGACGACGACTTGCGGCGCGGGCGCCCGACCACCCACCGCGCCTTCGACGAGGCGACGGCGATTCTCGCCGGAGACGGCCTGCAGGCGCTGGCGTTCGAGATCCTCGCCGATCCCGCGACCGACGCAACGCCGAAGTGCGCGTTGCGCTCTGTCTGGGCCTTGCACGAGCCGCCGGCCTCGCCGGCATGGTCGGCGGGCAGATGCTCGACATCGACGCCGAGCAGTCGACGGCGCCGCTTTCGGTTGAGGAGATCGGGCGCCTGCAGGCGATGAAGACCGGAGCGCTTCTCAAGTTCAGCGTCGAGGCGGGAGCGATCCTGGCCGGCGCGGACGCGACGGCGCGCGCGGCGCTTGGAGTTTACGGGCGCGCGATTGGCGCCGCGTTTCAGATCGCCGACGACATTCTCGACGTGGAAAGCGACGCGGCGACGCTTGGCAAACGCGCCGGCAAGGACGCCGAGCAGAACAAGGGCACCCTGGTCGGAGCGCTTGGTCTCGAGGGCGCGCGCCGCGAGCTCGACCGCCTGGTCGACGAGGCGATCTCCGCGGTCGACGCGGCCGGAGTGGGCGCCAAGGGCGACATGCTGCGCGCGACCGCGCGCTTCGTCGCCGCGCGGAAGAACTGAGCGGGGGCGTGCTGAGTTGCGCGTTGTATTCTGCTCCTCAGACCTCGTCCTGAGGAGCGCCGAAGGCGCGTCTCGAAGGACGCTCTGTAGCGGACCCCCTCTCGCGCATGCTGGAGCGTCCTTCGAGGCCGCTACGCGGCGCCTCAGGACGAGGTCTCGTGGGAAACGACTGATCCAATTGCGACGGCCAGCTACAGCGGCCGCCTCACTTCGCCGCTGGGCTCTCTTCCTCGACGCCCACCGCATAGCCGAGGCCGCGCGCGGTCTTGATGATGTCGACGCCGAGCTTCTTGCGCAATCGCCCGATGAACACTTCGATCGTGTTCGAGTCGCGGTCGAAATCCTGCTCGTACAGATGTTCGACGATCTCGCTGCGCGAGATGATGCGCCCGGTGTGGTGCATGAGATAGGAGAGCAGGCGATATTCGTGGCTCGTGAGCTTGATCGCCACGTTGTTGACCGTGACGCGCCCCGCGCGGGCGTCGAGCCTGACTGGGCCCACCGTCAGATCGCTTGAGGCGTGGCCGGCGGCGCGGCGCAACAAAGCCCGCAGGCGCGCCAGCACTTCCTCCATATGGAAAGGTTTCGCGACATAGTCGTCGGCGCCGGCGTCGATGCCCTGGACCTTGTCGCTCCATCGATCGCGAGCGGTCAGGATCAAGACCGGCATCGTGCGTCCGGCCTTGCGCCAGGCTTCGAGGATCGAGATCCCGTCGCGCTTGGGCAGGCCGATGTCGAGCACGACTGCGTCGTAAGGCTCGGTGTCGCCGCGAAACCAGCCTTCCTCGCCGTCGAACGCGCGATCGACCGCATAGCCTGCCGCCTCAAGGGCGGCGGACACCTGGCGGTTGAGATCCCGATCGTCCTCGACAACCAAAAGCCGCATGGGGCGTCTGCTACCCCTGAATTCCCGGCGAAAATCAATTCTTGACGCTGCGGCTCGTGAGATTCGTGAGGCTCGCGGGGCTCGTGAGTTTCGTGCGGCTCCCGCGCCGGGCGCGAAGCGATTTTCCCCGTCCCAGCCTCCATCTCGACATGAACGAGGCGCCCGTCCCGATGCAAGAGGGTGATTTCATAAATGAAATCGTCTCCGGTGCGGCAGAGCTTCGCCGACAGCGCCTCGGCCTTGCGTTGCGCGCCGGCGAACTTGAGCGCCGCGAACGGCTCGAGCAGGTGACGCGACTTGACCATCTCGCGCGTCTCGGCGGCGTTGAGACAGACGGGCTTCGCCGCGACGTGCGACTTCAGCTTCGGCGGCCTTGGCCGTTGGGCATGCCCAAAAGCCGCACCCCACCCCAGCGGCGTGAGCCGCCGAGCCCATGAGGGCGCACCAAGCCCCGGCGCGGCAAAGCATGGCGAGCGCGGCCATGACGGCAAAGCCTCTGTTGCGAATACTTGATGCCCATGTTGGCGCTTGCGGCTGAATGCAATGTGAATGGTCAGGCGCGCGATTGAAGCCGAGACGGATGACGCGCGCGAAAGCGGGCGGAAAAGCGGCGACTCACGGGCGGGCGATTGATGCGCCGCGCCTTCTGGCGCATGAAGCCAGCTCAATGACATCGCCGCTCTCCCGCTTTCTTCGATCGCTGACGTTCGTCGCGGCGCTGGCCGCGCCGCTCGCTCCGGCGCGGGCGCTGGTCGGCGCCGAGCCGGACGGCCGCTTCGCCGACCGGGTGGCGATGGTGCTGATCCGCGGCGGCGACAAGGCCGGCTTCTGCACAGGCCTGGTGTTGAGCCCGCGCGTTCTTCTGACCGCCGCCCATTGTCTGAGACCCTTGCGGGACATGGCGGTCCATTATCGCGACGCCGCGGGAGCGCCGGTCATCATTCCGGTCGACGCGGCGATCGCCCATCCGCTCTACCGCGCCGATGCGATCAAGGCTCGCGTCGAATCGATCGACCTCGCGCTGATCAGGACGGCGCGACCGCTTCGCCCGCGCTTCGCCGCCGCGGCGATCGCCGATGGCGGGCCGCCGGCCGATCGGCGCGTCAGCGATCGTTTCGGGCTATGGCGCGGCGCGCGAGGGCGACTGGTCGTCGGGCGGCCAGTTGCGCAGCGTCACCCTTGCCGTCCGCGAGCCGGCGTCCACGGTTCTCATCTGGGCCGCCGATCCGACCGGAAGGGCGGCCGGCGCCTGCAGCGGCGATTCCGGCGCGCCCGATCTGGTCGGCGGACGGATCGGCCGCGATTGCGATCGTCGCCTGGGCGCAGGCGCGCGCATGGCCGCGGTTGCGGCGGCTTGACGCAAGGCCCGCTGCTTGCGCCGCTGAAAGGCTGGATCGAGGAGACCGAGCGCAGGCTTGCCGGAGGCGGCTAGGCCGCCTTCAAGAGCCCAAGCTCCGACAGGCTCCGGGCCGTGGCCAGAACCGCCTCCCTCGGGCTTCTCGGCGCCCAGCCGAGCAGGCGACGCGCCTTTTCGTTGGACGCGTTCTTGCGTTTGCCAAGCTCCGGCAGAATCCCTTTGACCTGGGGGTCAAACAGCCCGACTACGCGCATGAGCCAGCTGGGCAAGGAGCGGGTCGGAACCTTGCGCGCGAGCTCGCCCAGCGCCCTCCTTCAGCATCTGAGCGATCTGGCGCATGCTCACGAAATCCCCGCCGATGGCGAGAAACCGTTCGCCGCGCGCGGCCGGGTCAGTCATGCACTTCAGGTGCAGATCGGCGACGTCGCGCACATCGACCGCGCCGAACGAGAGATCCGGGCAGCCCGGTAGAGAGCCGTCCAGAAGACGACTGACGAGCAGGATCGAGGTCGAAGTGTCCGGTCCAAGGACAGGCCCAAAAACGCCGACCGGATTGACCACGGCCAGCTCCAGCTCGCCCCCTTCGCGCGCGATGAAATCCCAAGCCGCGCGTTCGGCGATCGTCTTCGATTTCGGATAGGGCTGCACGGTCGGATCGTTGAGGTTCGTCCAGTCCGTCTTCCGTGAACACCGCGGTCCGGTCCTTCGGGCGCGCCATAGCCAATGGCCGCGAAAGACGAGGTCAGCACCACGCGCTTGACGCCGGCGTCGCGCGCGGCCCTGAGCACGCGCAGCGCCCCGTCCCGCGCCGGCGCGATCAGGTCGTTCTCGTCCTTGGGCACCGTGCTCGGAAAGGGCGAGGCGACATGGAGCACATAGTCGCACCCGGCCGCGGCTTCGGCCCAACCCGCGTCGGCGTTCAAGTCGGCGCGGAACAGCGTCAGGCGCTCGCCGACCTCGCCGGCGCCGCCCTGGCGCAACATGGCGCGCACCTCGCTTTCGCGCTTGAGGTCGCGGACCGTGGCGCGCGTTTCGTGCCCCGCCGCCAAGAGCTGGACCAAACAATGGGCGCCGACGAATCCCGTGCCGCCGGTGACCAAAACGCGCGCCATATGAGCTGTTCTCCGAACCGATCAGACGATGCTACACCTTAAACCCAGGTTTAAGGTCAAGGACAATCCATGCGCATCGGGGAGCTCTCGAGAAGGACAGGGATCTCGACCTCGCGCATTCGTTTCTACGAAAGCCACGACGTGCTTCCGAAGCCGGCCCGGAACGGGAACGGCTATCGGACGTATCCGGATACGGCGGCGAAAATCCTTGAGTTGATCGATGCTGCGCAACAATTGGGTTTCTCGCTGAGCGAGATTCGCGCCGGCCTCAGCGAAGCGGCGCCCAATCTTCCGTCACGCGCGGCGATGGCCAAAGCGTTGCGAAGCAAGCTCGACCACATCGACCAGCACATAAGAGACGTGCGCGCCCGGCGGCGGCAGATTGTGAAGCTGCTCAAAGGAAATGGGCGATTGAGCGCTTCGATCGACGGCCGGCGGCTGGGACGATGACAGCCTTATCTCGCCCGCCGTCCGCGACCGGCCTCATCTCAGCTGATTACCCCGAAGGACCAACGGGAGATTGACACACTGCCCGTCGGTCCGCCTCAGTGGGATATGGCTGAGCTCAATATCGGTCGGCGGCGGGAGAGGCCATGAACGCCATCGCTGCCTTGCAGGTCCCGCTCACCTCGCCGAGATGCGGTTTCATGCAGTCGCCGACGGTGCCGAATGTGGCGGTGGGGCAGAATTGATGAATGTCCCCCGCGCATTGCTGCGCGGTCCAGATGGCCTTCGACAGAATTGTCGAACAGCCAACGGAGAGGTCGCCGACATGGGACTGCAAACAGGCGAGAACGCGCCCTCCGCCGGGCTTGACGCCCGCACAGAGGGAACTGACGTCGGTGGTGCAATCCCGCTCCGAGGTGAATAACCCTTCCTGCGCGCCCGCGCTTCCGGTAGCCGTAAGCAGCAACGCTGCGCCGAGCGCGATCGTAGGAACGCTGAGCGCAATCATCGAGGATGGTTTCAACATGGTCGCCTTCCTTTGCGTTAACCCCACCCCCGCCGGCCGATCAAAGCGGCTAGCCCGTTTTTTTCTTTTTGGCTTCGTTCTCGCGCACGGAGAACTGCTGTTATTATCAATCAAAAATTGTGGCGGATTTGAAGTTGACGCAAGGTCACTGATCGAGACGGCGAGCCGACCATGGTGACATCCGCGGTCGCAGCTCGAGCGGCCGCGCTCCTACTCCGGCAGCTTCGCGACGTTGCGCAGAATCTTGAGCAGCGTCGCGGTGAAGGCGCGGTATTCCTCCTCCTCGACGCCGTCGAACAGCGTCTGGAACCGCGCGTGCATCATCGGCCACACCCGCTCGAACGCCGCTCGTCCCTCCTCGGTGATGGAGACGTCGCGGATGCGCATGTCCTCCGCCCGCCGCTGGCGCCGCACCAGCCCTTGCGCCTCGAGGATGTCGAGCGTGCGGCTCATCGTCGACTGCTCGGTCACCGCATAGGCCGAAAGCTCGTTGATCGTCACCGGCGAGGAAATGCTGAGCACGGCAAGCGCCCTCATCATGGTCGTCGACATGTTGTGGAGCTTCAAGGCCTCGGCGAGATTGCCGTTCCAGCGCTCCATGATGCGGTTCATGAGGTAGGGCGCGAACTGGTTGATGCCGATCTCGCCAAGCGTCGCCTGACGCGCGGCCGGATCGACGTCGCGCTGCATGATCTGGCCGGAAAACCGCTGCTCCATGCTCATCCCATGCGGCCAGACATCAGCTAAAGCGACGACGCGAGCAGGAAGCCGGAGACGCCGCCCAGGCCTGGGCCCGGATGGGTCGAAGCGCCGATGTGGTAGACGTTCGGAACGTAGGTGCGGTGATTGACGCTCGACTTGAACGGGCGCCAGAGGAAGAACTGGTCGAGCGCGCAGGCGCCGCCGTAAGGGTCGCCGCCGACGAGATTGATGTTCATCGCCTCGAGGTCCGCCGGCGAGTAGGCGCGGCGCGCGAGCTTGATCTCGGCCCAGTTCTCGATATGCGCGGCGAGCCGCCGCTCGATCCGGTCGGCGTAGGACTTCGCGCATCGCCTCCGTCCAGCGGCCATCCGCGGGCGCTTCGATCTCGCCGGCCGCGTCGCCTTTCACGAAGCGCGGCGCCTCCGGCATCTGCAGCCAAAGGATCGCCGCGCCCGGCGGCGCTCGGCTCGGATCGAGCGCCGTCGGCTGGCCGACGCAGATCGTGGGCTCCGCCGGCAGGAGGCCGCGTTCGGCCTCGTTCGCGGCGCGCGAAACGCCGTCCAGTCCGCTCGTCAGATGGATGAGCGCGACCTTGGCGAGATCCGGATCGCCGCGCCAGCGTGGCGGACCTTTGAGCGCATAATGGATCTGCATGTCGCCCTTGCCGTGCCGAAAGGCTTTCAGGCCTCGCCGTACCTCAGCAGGCGCCGGTATGGGCCAGTCCTTGAGCAGTCCATTGTAAAGCTGCTCGGGTCCAGTCGAGCAGATCACGCCCTTGGCCGCCGTGATCGTTTCGCCGCTCGCAAGCTCGACGCCGCTCGCGCGTGAGCCGGGGCCGGGGATGATGCGCACAACGTCCGCGTTCGACCGCACCGCGCCGCCCTGATCGACGATCAGCCGCTCGAACGCGGCAAGCAGCGTCTTGGCGCCGCCGACCGCGATCGGACAGCCCGCCGCCTCGATCGCGAAAGCGATCACTTTCACCATCGCCGCCGAATAGGCGCTCTCCGGTCCGAGGCCAGTGTGCAGCACCCAGGGCGCCCAGAGGTCGCGGACCGCGTCCGACGGTAGGTCGTCTCGAGATAGCCGCGCGCGGGCGCGAGCGCCTCGCCGAACCATTCCGCCAAGCGGCGCGGGCCTCGGCGCCAAAGCTCGCGCATGATGCGTCTTGGCGATTCCGGACGACCACAGCGAGCCGCCCAACAGCGCGAAGAGAAACGGCGCGTCCGCGCCAAGCGCGTCCATCTCGGCCGCGAAGGCGCGCCCGTCGCCTTCTGCAAGCGCGTCGAACGTCTTCACGTTGCGCGCGCGATCCATCGAGAGAATGACGCTCGATCCGTCCGGCCGAAGCACCGCGGTCGGCAGGTTCGTGTCGGCGAAGGCGAAGCCGCGCGCTTCGAGATCCTTGCCGAGCGCCTGATAAGCGGGCGAGGTCCGGAAGAGGACCAGCGTCGTCGCCATGACGTCATGGAGAAAACCCGGCGCGGTCACTTCTTCCGTGCGCAGGCAGCCGCCGATCGCGGAATTGCGCTCGAGCACGAGCGTCGTGCGCCCTTTCTTGCCGAGCATGGCGGCGGCGACCAGCGCGTTGATTCCGCCGCCGACGAACACATAGTCGTATTCGCTCATGCCTCGTTCTCGCGAGCGAGTTTCATGCTTCGTGTCGTTCGCCTGTCTCTAAGAGTCAGGGGACGATGGCGAGCGCGCGCACCGGCGAGCCGGTGCCGTTGACGAACTTGAGCGGCGCGGCGATCAGGATCGCGCCTTTGGGCGGCAGCTGGTCGAGATTGCAGAGGCTCGCAAGGCCGTAGCGATTGGCCTTGTGGACGAGATTGTGCGCCGGGAACGGCGGGTTCATGCCGCCGGCCGAGCCTGCATCCGTGCCGACCGTCTCCGATCCCCAGCCGACGATGTTCTTCGTCAGCAGATATTCGATCGCTTCCGCGGTCGGCCCCGGCGAATGCGGACCCTTGTCGTCGGCGTTGAGGAAGGTCTCAGCCGAACCGTTGCGCTTGTACCAGTCGGTGCGCAGCACAACCCAGCTGCCGGCCTCGATGCCGCCATGCTCGCGCTCCCATTCCTTGACGCTGTCGGGGGTGAGCACATAGTCCGGATCCTTCGCGGCTTCCTTGGAGCGATCGATGACGCAGACCGGGCGCGACGAAATTCTTGACCGGGATTCGGTCGGTCGTGCCGTCCTTATAGTCCTTGCCGGTGATCCAGTGCACGGGCGCGTCGAAATGCGTGCCGGTGTGCTCGCCGAGCTCGAGCCAGTTCCACGCCCAGAACGGCCCGTTCTGATCGTAATGCGAGATCTCGTGCACTTTCACCGCAGGCGTGTTCTTGCCGATCTGCGGCGGCAGAAAGAGCACCGGCGTATTGGGCCCGAGAGGAGCGGTGAGGTCGACAACCTTGATCGACCCCGACAACAGGGCCGCGGCGAAGTCCGAAAGGACCTTGTTCGTGCTCATCTCCATCGCTCCTCGAAAGTTTCCTCGCGCATTCGCGTTCCGTCGAACTGGTTGCGCGCGAACGCGAGCCCACAATAGCCGAGGAATATGCGGATGCAAGCAATCGGCGCGAGCGCGCTGGAGATGGCACGCCGGCCTATCCTCGCACAGTTCAAGCATTGCGCGGGACAGGCATTGGACGTACCTTTGCGCCGCCACGCTCAGGATATATGCATCTGGCGGCTAATCGCGGAGACCAAAACGCGGCATGGACGCTTTCGACGCCGTCGTCGTCGGCGCGGGACACAACGGCCTCGCCGCCGCGATCCACCTCTTGAATCGCGGCTGGTCGGTCGCGGTGATCGAGCAGGCGGGCGAGCCCGGCGGCGCGGTCAAGACCCGCGAAGTCACCTTGCCCGGCTTCCGCCACGACCTCTGCGCGATGAACCTCTCCTTGTTTGCAGGATCGCCATTCTTCGCCGCCCATAAAGACGAGCTTATTGCGCAGGGTCTCGCTTTCGCGCCCGCCGCCGACTGTTTCGCCAGCGTCTTTCGCGACCACACCTATCTCGGCGTCAGCAAGGATCTCGAGAAGACCGCAGCTGCGATCGCGGCGCTGTCGGCGAAGGACGCCGCGGCCTGGCGGGCGATGCTCGCCCGCTTTGGCGAGGAGGCGCCGCACATCTTCGGCCTGCTCGGATCGCCCATGCCGTCCTTCGCAACCGCGCGGACTTTATGGTCCGCATGGCGCGCGAAAGGCACACAATCGCTTCTCGATCTCGGCCGCCTCCTGCTCGCGAGCCCACGCGATTTCCTGGACGCGCATTTCGAATCGCCGAAGGTCAAGGCGATGATGGCCGCCTGGGGCATGCATCTCGATTTTCCGCCCGAGGCCGCGGGCGGCGCGCTTTTCCCCTATCTCGAGTCGATGGCGAACCAGGCCTTCGGCATGGTCATCGGCGCAGGCGGCGCGGATGTCATCATTCGCGCGATGACCGGCCTCATCAAGGCGAAGGGCGGCGAGATCAGGCTGAATTCGCCGGTCACGAGGATCGAGAGCGACGCGAGCGGCGCGACCGGCGTGACGCTTGACGACGGGACGCGGATCGCCGCGAAGAAGGCGGTGATCGCAAACCTTCATCCGCAGATCGTGTTCGGCCGGCTCATGAGCCCCGACCCGAAGCGCAAGGCCTTCGACGAGAAGGTCGCGCGCATCCGCGCAGGCCCCGGCACGATGATGATCCATCTTGCGCTCGACGTCGCTGCCCGACTGGCGCGCCGGCCCTGAGCTGCAAACGCTTCGCCTATGTTCATGTCGCGCCTGATCTTGCGATGATGAGCCGCGCCTTCGCCGAGGCCGCGGCGGGTCTTCTTCCGGCCGAGCCGGTGCTGGTGGTCGGTCAGCCGACCGCGATTGATCCGACCCGCGCGCCGCCGGGCAAACATGTGTTGTGGGTCCAGGTTCGGGTCTTGCCCGCGACAATCGCCGGCGACGCGCTCGGCCGCATTCAGGCAACCGTGTGGGACGAGGCCAAGGAGCCATACGCCGAGCGCGTGCTCGATATTCTCGAGACTTATGCGCCGGGTCTGCGCGCCAAGATCCTTGGGCGCTCAGTATGGTCGCCGCTCGACCTCGAGCGCGAGAACCCCTGCCTGATCGGCGGCGACAATCTGACCGGAAGCCACCATCTCGATCAGAATTTTGTCTTCAGGCCGGTTGCAGGCTACTCGCGTTACGCAACGCCGACGCCGCGACTCTATCTCTGCGGCGCTGGGACCTGGCCGGGCGCAGGGACGGGCGCCGCGTCGGGCTATATGCTGGCGAAAATGCTGGCGCGATGAAACGCAGAGACGAGGACACTATGCGCATCGTCTGCATCGGCGGCGGCCCGGCCGGGCTCTATTTCGGGCTCCTGATGAAGAAGTTCCGGCCAGAGCACACAGTGACCGTGGTCGAGCGCAACAAGCCCTATGACACGTTCGGCTGGGGCGTCGTCTTTTCGGACGCGATGATGAGCGCGATGCGCGCCGCGGACCCGGAGAGCGCGGCGGAGATCGCCGACGCGTTCAATCATTGGGACGACATCGAACTCGTCTTCAAGGGTTCGCGGCAACGCACGACCGGTCACGGCTTTATTGGCATCGGGCGCAAGCAGCTGTTGAATATCTTGCAGCGACGTTGCGAGGCGCTTGGCGTCGAGCTCGCATTCGAGCGCGAGGTTGATTCCGACATCGAATTCCCGGACGCCGATCTCATCGTGGCGGCCGATGGTTTCAATTCGAAGATCCGTCACCGATACGCCGATCAGTTCCGGCCCGATCTTCTCGTCCGCCCCAATCGCTACATCTGGCTCGGCGTCGCCAAGGCGTTCGACGCGTTCACTTTCGACTTCCGCAAGACGGAGCACGGCTGGTTTCAGGCCCACATTTATAAGTTTGATCGCGACACTTCGACCTTCATAGTCGAGACGACCGACGCGGCCTTCGAGGCGCACGGGCTGGGCGAACTCGACCAGGATGCCTCGATCGCGTTTTGCGAGAAGCTTTTTGCCGAGACCCTCGACGGCGCGAAGCTCATGACCAATGCGCGCCACATGCGGGGATCTGCCTGGCTCAATTTCAATCGGCTGATCTGCGGCCAATGGAGCTGCTTCAACGGGCGCTCGCATGTCGTACTGGTGGGCGACGCCGCTCATACGGCTCATTTCGCCATCGGTTCGGGCACCAAGCTTGCCCTGGATGACGCCATCGAGCTTGCGCGCCAGTTTGACGCGCGAGGCCATGCGGTCGAGCGTATCCCGGAGACGCTCGCGGCTTATGAGGAGATTCGTCGCGTCGATGTCGCGCGCATCCAGAACGCGGCGCGCAACGCAATGGAATGGTTCGAGGTGGTCGGCCGGCGCTACGCCGACTCGCTCGAGCCGCCGCAGTTCTTCTATTCGATGCTGACGCGCTCGCAGCGCATCAGCCACGAGAACTTAAGGCTGCGCGACAAGGTCTGGCTTGAAGGATACGAGCGCTGGTTCGCTCGCAAGACGGGCGTCTCGCTCAATGACAACGAACGCGCGCCGCCGCCAATGCTGACGCCCTATCGCGTGCGGGGTCTTACGCTCAAGAATCGCGTCGTCGTCTCGCCGATGGCGATGTACTCGGCGACCGATGGCCTCATCGATGATTTCCACCTCGCGCATTTAGGCGCGCGCGCTCTGGGCGGGGCGGGGCTCGTGTTCGCCGAGATGACCTGCGTCTCGCCGGATGCGCGCATCACGCCGGGCTGTCTCGGCCTATGGAGCGACGAGCAAGAGGCGCAGTGGAAGCGCGCTCGTCGATCTCATTCACGGCGCCGGCGCGAAAGCTGGCATTCAACTTGGTCACGCAGGCCGCAAGGGCTCGACGAAAGTCGCCTGGGAAGGCATCGATCATCCGCTCGAGACGGGCGGCTGGGAGCTGATCTCGGCGTCGGCTGTGTCCTACCTGCCGAACGGGCGGATCCCGAAGGCCATGACGCGAGACGATATGGACCGGGTGCGCGACGACTTTATCGCTGCGACCCGACGCGCGGCGGCGGCTGGATGTGATTGGCTCGAGCTCCATTGCGCGCACGGCTACCTCCTCTCGAGCTTTCTTTCGCCCCTCTCGAACTGGCGTAATGACGAGTACGGAGGAGAACGCCTCAACCGGGCGCGCTATCCGCTCGAGGTGTTCCGCGCGATGCGCGCCGCATGGCCCGCGGATCGCCCGATGTCGGTGCGTCTCTCCTGCCATGACTGGACGCCAGGTGGAAACACTCCGGAAGACGCGACATTCTTTGCCGAGCTCTTCAAGGAAGCCGGCGCCGATCTTGTCGATTGTTCGTCAGGTCAAGTCTCGAAGGCCGAGCGGCCAGTCTATGGCCGCATGTTTCAGACGCCGTTCTCCGACAAGATCCGCAACGAGGCGCATGTCGACACCATCGCGGTGGGCGCCATTTCCGAGGCCGATCACGTCAATTCAATCGTCGCGGCGGGTCGAGCCGATCTTTGCGCGATCGCCCGGCCGCATCTCGCCGATCCCGCCTGGACCCTGCACGAGGTCGCCAAGATCGGCGTGGCCGACATTGCGTGGCCCAAGCAATATTATTCCGCCAAGGCGCAATATGAGGCGAACCTCGCAAGGGCCGCCGCAGCGCAGGCCGCGGCGACATGACGGACAAACCGCTCGACGGCCATCATGCGCTGGTGACCGGCGCGGGAAGCGGCATCGGCGCAGCGACCGCGCTTGCTCTCGCTCGGGCCGGCGCGCGCGTGAGCCTTGCGGGACGCCGCCGCGCGCCGCTCGAGGACATCGCGCGCGGCATGCCGCAAGGCTCGGCCTTGGTTGTCGATTCATTCGACGTGACCTCCGAAGCCGCGGTCTCGGACGGCCTCGAAAGAGCGCGCGCGGCGTTGGGTCCGGTAACGATCCTCGTCAACAATGCGGGCGAAGCGCCGAGCGCGCCGTTCGAGAAGACAGATCCCGGCCTCTGGTCGCGCACGCTCGCTGTCAATCTGAACGGCGCCTATCTCGTCTCTCGCGCCGTTCTCTCCGACTTGAAGGCGCGCGGCGCGGGCGCGCGGCTCATCAACATCGCGTCGACCGCGGGCCTCGTCGGCTACGCTTATGTCGCCGCCTACTGCGCCGCCAAGCACGGCCTCATCGGCCTCACGCGAGCGCTGGCGCTCGAATTCGCCAAGACCGGAATCACGGTCAACGCCGTCTGCCCCGGCTTCACCGAGACGCCGCTCGTTGCGCGCGCTGCTCGAAACCATCGTCGCGAAGACCGGCCGATCGGAAGAGCTGGCAAAGGCTGAGCTCATCAAGTCCAATCCGCAGGGGCGCCTGGTGCGGCCCGAGGAAGTCGCCGATGCGGTGCTTTGGCTGGCGTCGCCTGGCGCGGCGTCGATAAACGGGCAGGCGATCGTGGTCGCCGGCGGGGAGGTCATGGTCGGATGAACACGCCGAATGCGATGCAGGCCTTGCGCCATCCGTTGCGCGATTATGCCGCGCGGCACTTTCGCTTTACCGCGAGCGAGGACGGGCGGGTCGCGACCGATCGCGCTCAACCGCCCCGAGCGCAAAAATCCGCTGACCTTCGACAGCTATGCCGAGCTTCGCGATCTCTTTCGGGATCTGGCCCACGGATCAGACGTTCGCGCAATCGTGCTCACCGGCGCGGGCGGCAACTTCTCCTCGGGCGGCGACGTGTTCGAGATCATCGAGCCGTTGACGCGCATGACCACGCCGGACCTGCTCGCGTTCACCCGAATGACCGGCGATGTCGTCAAGGCGATGCGCAAATGCCCGCAGCCGATCATCGCCGCGGTCGACGGAATCTGCGCTGGCGCTGGGGCCATTCTCGCCATGGCCTCCGACTTGCGCCTCGCAACGCCGGAAGCGAAGACCGCGTTTCTCTTCACCCGCGTCGGGCTCGCCGGCGCGGACATGGGCGCGTGTGGAATTCTGCCGCGGATCATCGGCCAAGGCCGCGCCGCGGAGCTTCTCTTTACCGGTCGGACGATGAGCGCCGCTGAAGGATCGGCCTGGGGCTTCTACAACGCCCTGCATCCGGGCGCCGACCTCGAGCGGGAGGCGCTTGCGCTCGCCCGCTCGCTCGCCGACGGTCCCTGGTTTGCGCACGGGATGACCAAGACGATGCTCAACCAGGAATGGGCGATGGGACTGGACGAGCTCATCGAATCCGAAGCGCAGGCGCAGACCATCTGCATGACCACGCAGGACTTCCGGCGCGCGTTCGAGGCCTTCGCAGCCAAGCGCAAACCTGTCTTCGAGGGGGATTGATGAACGTCGCGTCACCCGCGCCTCAGATGAAGCGCGATTGGCTCGACTGGCCGTTCTTCGGCGAGTCCCATCGCGCCTTTGCAGGCGCGCTCGATCGTTTCGTCGCTTCGGGCGCGATTGCCGCGATCGATCATGCGGACGTCGACGGATCCTGCCGCAAGCTCGTGCGGGCGCTTGGCGAAGCGGGCCTGCTCGACGCGGCGGTCGCGCCTCCTCGACGGCGACGCCTCCGCAATCAACTCGCGAAGCGTCTGTCTTGCGCGCGAGACGCTCGCTTACCACGACGGGCTCGCCGATTTCGCCTTCGCCATGCAGGGCCTCGGCTCCGGCGCCGTCGCGATCGCGGGTTCCGACGAGCAGCGCAGGCTCGTGCTGCCAAAGGTTCGCAGTGGCGAGTGGCTCGCCGCCTTCGCGCTCTCGGAGAAGGAGGCTGGCTCCGACGTGGCGGCGATGGCTTGCTCGGCGCGCGAGGACGGAAACGGATATCGCCTGGACGGCGAGAAGACCTGGATCTCGAACGGCGGGATCGCCGACGTCTACACGGTGTTCGCCCGCACCGGCGAAGCGCCGGGCGCGCGCGGAATCTCCGCGTTCCTGGTTTTTCCCGACGATCCCGGTTTCTCGATCGCCGAACGCATCGACGTCATGGCGCCGCATCCGCTGGCCACACTGCGTTTCGAAGGCTGCCGTCTTCCGGCGGACCGGCGGCTCGGCGGCCCCGGAGAGGGCTTCAAGATCGCCATGCGCACGCTCGACATCTTCCGCGCCTCCGTCGCCGCCGCGGCGCTTGGCTTCGCGCGGCGCGCGTTCGATGAGGCGCTTGCGCATGCAAAGAGCCGAAAAATGTTTGGCGCGACGCTCGCTGACCTCCAGCTCACTCAGGCGGCGCTTGGCGACATGGCGACGGACATCGATGCGGCTGCGCTGCTTGACCTATCGCGCCGCATGGCGCCGCGACGTCCAGAAGCTGCCGACGACCGTCGAGGCCGCCATGGCGAAAATGACCGCGACCGAGACGGCGCAGCGCGTTATCGATCGGGCTCTGCAGATGTTCGGTGGCCGCGGGGTCAGACGCGGCGAGATTGTCGAGAGCCTCTATCGCGAGATTCGCGCTTTGCGCATCTACGAAGGCGCAACCGAGGTGCAGAAACTCATCGTCGCGCGCGAGCTGATCAAGTCGCGGCCGTCGTGACGGCGGCTTGGATTCGGAGGGCGTCATGCTGAAAACGCTGCAACCGGATGGATGGGCGAAGCCTGCCGGTTACGCCAATGGCGTCTCGGCGCGCGGGCGCGTCATTCACGTCGCCGGCCAGATCGGCTGGAACAAGGACTCGAAGTTCGAGACCGACGATTTCGTCGGGCAGCTCAAGCAGAGCTTGCAGAACGTCGTTGCGGTGCTCGCCTGCGACGATGCGCGCCCTGAGCACATCGTCTCGATGACGTGGTACTTCACGAGCAGGCGCGAATACCTCGACAACCTAAAGGGCGTTGGCCAAGCCTATCGCGAGACAATCGGCCGTCATTTCCCGGCGATGACCGCGATTGAGGTCTCGGCCCTCATGGAGGACCGCGCCAAAGTCGAGATCCAGGTCGTCGCGGTCGTGCCCGACGCTTGAGGCTTGCTCCTACCCGTCGGCCCCCGCGACGAATCCGCCCCGTCGATGACTACGGCCTGTCCGGTGATGAACGACGCGGCGTCCGACGACAGGAACAGGACGAGTTGCGCGATCTCCGACGGGTCGCTGATCCGCCCCATCGGGATCATCGGCAAGACCGTGTCCTTGGCGCTCTGCTCGCTGCCGAACATGCCGGTCAAGAGCGGCGTCATGACCGAGCCGGGAGCAACCGCGTTCACGCGGATGTTCTTGCGCGCGACTTCCAGGGCGACCGAGTTGGTGAGGCCGATGACGCCCCGTCGATCCCGCCAAACCAGTGGAAAGCCTGCTTGGGCCAGTCGTCCATCGCCTTGGCCAGCTTGACATGATCTTGCTTTTCTTCCTATGATCCTAAACATAGGTCCATTAACTCGCCGTCGCTGGTTGGAGTTTGCTCGCCGCATCTCTGGATGACTTCGCAATCGTGCGCCATGACCTTCCTGCAAACTCGAAGACTGTCATCTGGGGGGTTTGGGACGCGCGCATCCCACCGGTCCTGAAGATACAGCCGGGAGATGTCGTCACAATCGATACGTTGTCAGGGGAGCCGGATGATCTTCCGGACGACCAGACGCTGACAATCCTGGACGAACATCGAGAGGTCCTGGCGAATACCGAAAGAGGAGCGGGACCGCATCTTCTGACCGGTCCGATCTACGTCGAAGGCGCCGAACCGGGCGACGTTCTGGAAGTGCGGATCGAGGAGATCAAACTTCGCCAGAGCTGGGGCTGGAACGTTCAGCTTCCCTTGCACGGCACGCTTCCGAACGAGTTTCCCGAAGCCCGCCGCATCCATTTGCCGATCGACATGGCCGATGAGACTGTTCTGCTGCCCTGGGGCCGGCGAATGAAATGTCGTCCTTTTTTTGGGGCGATCGGGGTCGCGCCGCCGCTAAGCTGGGGCAGGCTCTGCTCTGTTGAGCCACGCGCGTTCGGCGGAAACATCGACAATAAGGAATTGGTGGCGGGAGCGACGCTGCTGTTGCCGGTCTTCATACCCGGCGGGCATTTCTGCGTTGGCGATGGACATGCCCTTCAGGGCGACGGCGAGGTCTGCCTGACTGCAATCGAGACCGCGCTGACGGGCACTTTTTCGATCGGCTTGCAAAAGAACAAGCAGCGCAAGCTGCCGATCGCAATCACCGAGACTTCTCTCATTTCGATGGGCTTTCATCCCAGCCTCGACAACGCAGCCGAGATCGCGCTGAGCGAGATGATCTCGCTGATCTGCGAGATAACGGACCTATCGCGTCAGGACGCCTACATGCTTTGCTCAATCGCGGCGGACCTTAGAATCACGCAAACGGTTGATCGTGAGAAGGGTGTTCATTGCGTGATCGCGCGCGAAGCTCTGCCCTCGTTCGGGGAAGAGCTAAAGCGCCTATCTTCTTTCGCTTCAATGGAGAAACAACAAGACAGGCGAAGCGCTCCTCATTGAGAGGGCCAATCCTGCGCAATTCTTGTTTAAAATAGAGGGAGGGACAAATGACAAAGACCGAACTTCGGATAGACGATACCGCAATCGAACCAATTCCGGATGCGGACCGTGACTCCACCGGGCCGCAGCAGATGTGGATTTGGGCTGGGGCGAACATCGCACCGATCAACTGGGTGCTTGGAGCCTTGGGCATCGCCCTGAAGCTCGGCATCTGGGACACGATCGCGGTCATCTTCTTTGGCAATATCGTCGGCGCCGCGATCTTCGCCTCGTTCACGGTCATGGGGCACAAGACCGGTGTCAATCAGATGGTTCTCAGCCGCGCCGCGTTTGGCCGCCGTGGGGCTTATCTGCCGACTGCGCTGGTCTTCCTCATGGTGCTCGGTTGGATCGGTGTGAACACTTATTTTCCTGTGAGGATCTCATTGGGCATTCTGAGTCAGTTTGGGGTCGCTGACACGATCACGCCGACTCTCGTGATCATGTCGCTGGTCATGATCATTCAGGTCGCGATCGGGACTTATGGATTTTATGCAATCCGAACCTTCGAGAAGTACACCGTGCCGGTGACAATCGCGGTCATGCTGCTGATGAGCATCCTTGCTTGGAGCCAGCCGGGCGTTGTCGACTGGAACCTGGTAAGCTCACTTTCTCCGGCCGAACGCTTCACGAAGCTGACGCTCCTCACGACAGCGATTGGCGTCGGATGGGGCATCTCTTGGGTTACCTGGGCGTCGGACTATTCGCGTTTCGTCCCGCGCAGCGTCCCGTCATCCACGGTCTTCTGGTACAGCTATATCGGGATGTTCGTCCCGGCGGTTTGGCTGGGGATCCTCGGCGCGTCGATTGCGACCGTCACGCACGATGCGGACCCCGCCAAGATGGTGAGCGCCGTATTCGGTGGACCCATGGCGGTGCTTGTCCTGTTGTTGGTGCTTCACGGTCCGATCGCGACAAACATTCTGAACGTCTATTCTGCCGCCCTCGCCGCGCTCAGCATGGGCATCAAGCTGCCGCGTGTTGTGCTCGCGCTGATCTCTGGCGTGGCGGGTTTTGCGGTCACGCTCTATTTCGTATTCACTCCATCCTTCGCAAACGCTTTCGATAACTGGATGGCCGGGCTGCTGCTTTGGGTGAGCTCGTTCGCGGGTGTCATTCTTGCAGACTTCTACGTGAAGCGGAGAGGACAAATCGACGTTGCGGAACTCTACCGGTCTCCAGAGACCAGCGCGTATGGCGACATCAACTGGTCGGGGATCGTCGCGTTCCTGCTCGGTCTGGTCGCAGGATGGTTAGTCCAGGATGGACTGGTGCCGGAGTTCCAAGGGCCGATTTCAATAAATCTGCTTGGCGGCGCCGATCTGAGCTGGCTTGCTGCATTGGCGGTCGCCGCGGTGGTCTATCTGGTGCTGAGCGGTAGGTCCTCTGTCACCGCTGGCGGCTTAAATCCTGGAACGGTGGGTGGCGAATAGCTTCCAGATCGAGCCGAGGATATAGGCTGGGCGGCTCCGGCTCATCAGCCGAAAGCTCCCGGGGTGGGGCCGCGCTCGGCCCCACCGTCGCCAGACGTCGCCTTTTTGGCCAACCCGCGCGTCGGCGGTGAACCAGACGTCAATCGCGCCAAGATCGACGCCGTTCTCGCGCCCGATGTCATTCGGGCGCGCGGAACATGAAGGTATGACTTGAGCGAGCGATGTTCACGCGAACAGATTGTGTAGGCGAGCCCTACAAAGCCCATCCATTGGAAGGTATGTGAATGCATCCCCGCGCAACGGAGTCAGTCGACGGCATCAAGACTTACAAGCTGTTTATCGACGGCGAATGGGTAACGTCAGGAAGAAATGTCCTTGCGGATGACCTCAATCCGGCAACAGGGGCGGTGTTTGCGCGAGTGCAACAGGCGGGACCCGAGGAGGTGGAAGCGGCGATCAGCGCCGCATTCCGCGCCGCGAAAATCTGGGGCGAAACCTTAGCAACCGAACGCGAGACAAAGCTCCTTGCCGTTGGGGATGTTGTAAGTCGGCGTAAGGACGAGATCCGAGACTTGCTCATCGAGGAATGTGGATCAGCCTTTTCGAAGGCGCTGTGGGAAATTGACTACGTCATTGATCTCATGCGCAGCACAGCTGGGGATGTCCGTCGCGCTTTCGGGGAGACGATGCCCAAAACGATGCCCGGACAACTTTCCATGTCAGTCCGGCGACCCTTGGGAGTGATCGCCGGAATCGCCCCTTTTAATTCGCCTTTTCTACTGTCGATGAAGAAAATCGCCTTCGCGCTTGCCGCAGGCAACACGTTTGTTCTCAAGCCTTCGGAAGAAACCCCAATTTCCGGCCTCTTGATCGCCGACATATTCCAGGAAGCCGGTCTTCCAGCGGGGGTGCTTAACGTCGTTCCGGGTGACCCAGCTTCTGTCGGCGCCGTCCTCCTGAACGATCCCCGGGTTCGTATGATCGCGTTCACGGGGTCGACCAAGACTGGACGTTATCTTGCTGTTGAAGCCGCGCGCAACCTTAAGAGGTTTTCTTTGGAGATGGGCGGGAAAAGTCCGCTCATCGTCCTCAGCGACGCCGAGATCGATTATGCAGTCGACGCCGCCGCATTCGGAATCTTCCTGCATCAGGGCCAGGTTTGTATGGCGAGCTCGAAGGTTATTGTCGAAGCGCCACTCTATGATGAATTCTGCCGGCGCTTCATCGCCAAGACGAAGACCATAAAGGTTGGTGATCCGCGCGATCCCTCCACGGTCATTGGGCCGCTAATTCGCAGGTCCCAGTGCGACTTCATCGACGGGCATCTTGATGACGCAAAATCTAAAGGGGCGCATGTGCTCTTGGGTGGAACCCATGATGGCTCTTTCTACCAGCCAACAGTCGTATGCGACGTCACACCGGATATGCGGATCTACCACGAAGAAAGTTTTGGCCCGGTCGTTTCCTTATTTCGCGCGCAGGACGCCGAAGACGCGCTTCGCGTCGCCAATGATACCTCTTATGGATTGTCGGCGGCGGTGATTACGAACGATCTCCAAAAGGCGTTGGATCTCTCCCTCAGGCTTGAGTCCGGCATGGTCCATGTCAACGACACGACGATTTCAGACGAACCCCATGTTCCCTTCGGCGGCACAAAGGACAGCGGCTTCGGTCGCGAGGGGGGGCACTATTCGATCGAGGAAATGACCGAGGTGAAGTGGATCACCATACAACTTGGCAAACGCCAATTTCCTTTCTAACCGTAGGGTTCAATAGGTTAGCGCCATTGGTTCGTTGAGGCCGCCGCCGGTTTCTTCAGCAACTCTGGCCTCAAGAAAATTGAGGACCGCGCCAAGGTCGAGATCCGGGTCGTCGCAGTCGCGCCCGACGCTTGAGGCTCGCTCCTACCCGCCAGCCCCCGCAACGAAGCCGCCGCCGTCGATGACCACGGCCTGTCCCGTGATGAACGACGCGGCGTCCGAGGACAGGAACAGGACGAGTTGCGCGATCTCCGACGGGTCGCTGATGCGCCCCATCGGGATCATCGGCAAGACCGTGTCCTTGGCGCCCTGCTCGCTGCCGAACATGCCGGTCAGGAGCGGGGTCATGACCGAGCCGGGAGCAATCGCATTCACGCGGATGTTCTTGCGCGCGACTTCGAGGGCGACCGAGTTGGTGAGACCGATGACGCCCCATTTGCTGGCGCAATAAACGGCCGTCGTGGCGAAACCCATGACGCCGAACAGTGAGGAGGTGTTGACGATCGCGCCGCCGCCGTGAGCGATCATATGGGGCACCTGATGTTTGAGACCGAGGAAGATGCCCTTCAGGTTCACATCGATGAGGAGACTGAAATCGTCTTCATCCAGGTCCTGAACGGGCGCGGTCTTGCCCGGCACGCCAGCGTTGTTGAAGGCGACGTCGATCCGGCCGAACCGCTCGAAGGCCCGTTTGTGCAGGTCGGCCATCGCTTTGGCGTCGCGGACGTCGACTTCGGCGAATTCGACCTCCCCTTTCTTTATCGCCTTGATTTCGTCCTTGAGGCTCGCGCCTTCAGCGGCGCCGAGGCCGGCCACGAACAGGTTCGCTCCCGCCGTGGCGAAAGCATTGGCGGTGGCGCGCCCGATCCCGGTCGTTCCCCCAATCAGGAGGACGCTTTTGCCGGAAAAGTCGTAGGTCACCTGCATCGCCAGATTCCTCCTTTAGCGTGCTGTTCGGCCCACTTAGCCGCCTGCGGGCCGAAGCCATTCATCGTGGCCTCACTATTTTGCGCGGAGCGTTGAAAGAATGGAAACAATCTGCCCGCGTGGATTCGCCATAACTGTTATAATCAGGCCCTTACTCATCGCGCGCGATGATCCTCTGATACCTCTCAATATCTATCCGGGCGGGTCTGAGCGCTCGCGGAGGCTCTCCTCGGGCGCGACAACAAAAACATCATTAAGGGAGGATCAAACATGACACGCATTTTGGCTGCCGCGTTATCCTTGTTCATCACGGCTTCAGCGGCGCTGATCTCCACGGTCGCGGGCGTCGAAGCGAAGACTCTCGGCATTGTAGCCCTTATCGCCAACGATGCTCTCAACGTCGCCGTGATCGCCGGCGCGACCGACGCTGCGAAGGCCGCCGGCTGGGACGTTAAAGTGGTCGACACTCAGGCGAGCGCGGATCAGGCAAACGCAGGCATGAGCTCGTTCGCGGTGCAGAAGGTCGATGCGATCATGGTCCTCGCCTTCGCGAGCAGCTCGATCGGCTCCGGTCTGGCCGCCGCCAACGCCGCGGGCATCCCGGTCGCGAGCTGGGGCGGCGAGATCGTGCCCGGCATCATCGTCACCACCAGCGGTCAGACGGTCGGCGAGGATTCCGCGAAGTACCTGCTCGGCAAGGTCGGCGACAACGCTGACGTTCTGGCGATGACCTTCCATCCCGGCAAACTCTGCATCGACCGCGGCGACGCCTTCGACGCCGCCGTCAAAGGCAAGGCCGGTCTTAACATCACCTATAACGAAGTGACGGTGCCGGGGCAGGTTCAGAACGGCAACGCCATTGCGCAGCCGTGGCTCACCGCGCATCCAGCCGGCGGCAAGAAGCCGCTTGCGATCTGGGCTTGCTGGGACGAGCCCATGCAGGGCGCGGTCGCGGCGCTTCGCCAAGCGGCGCGCGACGACGTCACGACTGTCGCCATCAATGGCAGCCCGCAGGCGATCCAGCTCGTCAAGGACGGCGACATGACCGCCACCGTCTGGCAACCCGCCTATCAGGAGGGCAAGGCCATGTTCCAGGCGATCCTCGACTCGATCGCGGCCGGGAAATCCTGGGAGCCCAAGACCATCGCGATCCCGGGAATCGTCGTGACCAAGGATAACGTCGACAAGTTCATCGCCGACCACCCGAATGGTCTCTGAGGGAGCTGGCGTAGGCGCTGTTCACGGGGATCCAGGCGCAAACGGGATCCCCGATGCCTGGATTGATATTCGGGGCTTAGGCAAACACTTTGCCGGAGAAGTTGCGCTGCGCGATGTCGATATGGGCATCGCGCGCGGCGAGGTGCACGGCCTTGTCGGCGCGAATGGCGCGGGCAAGTCCACCCTCATTCGGTGCCTCGCGGGGGTCACCGTCCCGGACGAGGGCAAGATCCTGATTGACGGCGAGGAGCTTCGCTCAGGCTCTCCACAGGCGTCGGAAAAGGCTGGACTGGCCTTCATCCATCAGGAGCTCAACCTGGTTCCTCACTTCAGCGCGCTTGAGAACATGCTCCTTGGCGCGCCCAAGGCGACTCGGCTCGGATTGATCGACTGGAAACGCTCGAGCCGGCCCGCCAGGGCGGCCGCGGAAAGGGTAGGAATCAAGTTTCCTCTCGACGCGAGAGTGTCGGACCTGTCGGTCGGCGAGCGCTGGCTCGTCATGATCAGCAAAGCCCTCGTTCGTGAAGCCTCGCTAATCGCGATGGACGAGCCGACGGCGGCGCTGTCGGGTCCTGAAAGCGAGCAATTGTTTTCGATCATACGCGACCTCGCGACGAGCGGCGTTGCGATCCTCTATGTCTCGCATCGGCTCGATGAGGTGCTCGACCTCTGCGATCGCATCACCGTCTTTCGTGATGGCCAGGTCGTCGACCGCGCCGCGCGCGGCAGCCTGGATAAGAGGGGGCTCATTCGCGCGATTGTCGGTCATGACGTCAAGGGCGCGGAAGCCCGCCGCAGGATCCAGGCGGACAGGAGCGGCGTCCCACTGTTCTCGGCGCGAGACGTGGCTCGCGGCGCTGTCAAAGGGGTCAGCTTCGACGTCTACCGGGGCGAGATCCTTGCCCTCGGGGGCCTCGTCGGATCCGGCCGCACCGAAGTCGCACGTCTGGCTTTTGGCGTGGATCGCCCTCAGCGCGGCCATTTCGAGATGAGCGGAAAGCGCTTGACGATCGGTAGTGAAACCGAAGCGATCGAGCTTGGAATTGCGCTTGTGCCGGAGGAGCGTCGCTCTCAAGGTCTGATGCTTGCACAGTCGGTCGCCTTCAACATCAACATCGCGTCGCTGCAATCGCTGCGCGTCGTAGATATGCTGCCTTTCCTCTCGTCCCAAAAAATGAAAAAGCAGGCCGGTCGCCTGATCAACGACCTTGGCGTCAAAACTCCGAGCCCTTCGACGAAGATTGCGAGCCTCTCGGGAGGCAACCAGCAAAAGGCGCTGATCGCCCGATGGCTGCGCCCTGACACCAAGCTCCTCATCCTCGACGAACCCTCCCGGGGCGTCGACATCGGCGCGCGCGAGGAGATTCACGAGGCCATTCGCAAACTGGCGCGGAGTGGCGTCGGCGTCATCGTCATTTCGTCCGACGTCGAGGAATTGGCGGTCCTCGCCGACCGGGTCGTCGTGATGCGCGAAGGCCATGTCGTCGGCGAACTCAGCGGGGACGACATAACCGAGGCGCGGATCGTCGAAATGAGCTACCACGAGGTCGGCCCTCAAGGGGAGAGGACGTGACGACCGCGACGCAGGGTGCGAAAGCGAAGACGCCGGAACTGGACTCGGGCCGGCGTCGCCGGGCGGCGCTGACCTTCATTTCGCGCTACGGCACGATCATGGGTCTTTTGGCGATGATCGTGTTCTTCGCGATCAACGCGCCAGGCACGTTTCTGTCGCGGGCGAATTTCCTCAACATCCTTAGTCAGGCGTCGTTGACCGCCATTATTTCCGCGGGACTCACATTCACCCTGGTGGTCGGCGAGTTCGATCTCAGCATCGGCAACGTGGCAAGCTTCATCGGCCTGGTTGTCGCCGGCCTCATGGCCAAGGAGCATTTGCCGATTCCATTGGCCGTCGCGCTGGCGCTTCTGGTCGGCGTCGCCATCGGCCTGGTGAACGGCTTTCTGGTGACGAAGGTCAGGATCAACGCCGTCATCGCGACGATCGGCGTCGGCACGATGCTGACCGGACTGGGCTTCTCCTACAGCGCCTTTCCGATTGCGATTGGCATTCCGCGCGCGTTCACCGAAATCTCGCTCGGACGCGCGCTGTTCGGCGTGCCGAATCCGGTTTTCGTCATGGCGGCGCTTCTGATCGTCATGTGGATCATCCTCAACAAGACCGATCTCGGGCAAAGGATGCAGGCGGTCGGCAGCAACATTGAAGCCGCTCGTCTCTCAGGAATCCGCGTCGATCGGACGAAGATGTTCGCGTTTGCGACCGCGGGCTTCTGCGCGGCTCTGACAGGCGTGCTGCTGACCTCGCTCCTCGGCAGCGGAACGCTCGCTGCCGCCGACGGCTATCTTCTCGACGCTTTCGCCGCGGTGTTTCTCGGGTCTGCCACCTTGCGAGAAGGTCAGTTTCACATTGCCGGCACTCTGATCGGCGTGCTGATTCTCGCTGTCGGATTTAATGGCCTCAGCATTTTCGGCGCGCCGACCTACTTCCAGCCGATTTTCAAGGGCGGGGTGCTGGTCCTCGCTGTCGGACTGTCGTCGCTGGCTCGCCGATACGCTTCGGCGAGCTGACCACGAGCCCAGGATCGTTCGGTCGGATCGTTCGATCTTAGTGCCGGAAGCCTCCGAGCAACAGGCCGCCGCTCGAACCCACCCAAAATCCTGGCGGCCGCCCGCCCATGCCGGGGTCTGTCGGCAGCTCGGGCAATCCCGCTCTGCTGCCGCCATGCGGGGCTCCCGCCAAGAAAGACGGGAGGCGGCGGCGGAGGCGCAGCCTGTTCCGCAGTCTCAGGCCGATTCGGGTTCGTTCGCTTGACGACGCGTCGGGCGGGCGTCGCTGGCGGCGAAGGTTTCGCCGCTCGCACCACCGGAGGCTTCGGCGAAGGTTTGACGAAAACGCGGCGCGGCGTCTCTGGCGCGGCCGGTTGAGTCGCGGGCTGAGCGGCAAGCGACTTCTGATATTCGGTCTCGCTGTCCGCTTTAAGCGCGGCTAAGCTGCGCGGAATCGAGGAACGATGTCGGCGCGAAGCCGCTCTTTTTCTGCCATTCCCCGAGCGCGGATCGAGTCGCTGGATCCAACGTTCCAGTCTTTGGTCCCGCATAGATATCGAGCGCGCTCAGACGCTGCTGAACTTCCTTCTCGCCCGCCGCGCCCAGGTTCAGCGCCCTTTCGGTGTCGGCGGTCGCGACGCTGTCTTTCAGCGCATCGTCCTTGAGACTGCTCGGCTCCGCCATGGCGAGGGTTTGCGGCGCGGGCGTCGGCGCGGAGGTCCTCGCGCTCTCCATGCTGGCGATTCTGTTCTTCGCCATTTGCGCGAACACGCCGCCGGGAAAGGCGCTCAGATAGGCCTGGTAATCGGCCCCCAGGTTCGAATGCTGCGCGGATTCCCACAAGAGGTTCTCCTGCGCCTGCCGCGAATCCGCCAGCGGTTCCGCGAGACTTGTCGATGGCTTCGCGCTCTCTACGACCGGTTCCGACGTCGGCTGCGGGTTGAGCTCATATTCGCCGATCAGCGACGTGTTGACCCACGGCAATTGATGGTGGCCGGTCTTCTCCCAAACGTCGTTCCGAACCCGGCTCATGACCGTGTCGATGGTGACGCCGGAATCGAACAGATGAGAGAGGAACGCCTCCGTGAACGGACTGTGCGCGCCCGTCGGCCCGTCGAGGGCGGTGCTCTTCGGGTCGCTGGCGAATGCGATCAGCGTGCCGCGCGCCAGATCGCCGTCGATGCGGGTCAGTCCGCGCTCGACCACGAGCGCTCGCGTCTTCTGCCTTGCAAGCACCGCAGCGAAGGGATTGTCGCGGCAAGCATCGAGGATGACGATGTTGACGCGGTCGTCGCGCTTCATCTGCTTGAGCAGCAACGAGACGCTGATCGCGTTCAAATCGAGGTCGGTCGGGCTCTTGAGGACGATATCGGTCGGAACGAGATAGTTCTCCTCGTCCACGGAAATGCCGTGACCGGCATAGTAAATCACCGCGGATTTCGAGTCGGACAAGGCGGCGGAGAACTCCGAGACTTTTGATCTCATCTGATCGATGTCGAGGTCGTAGCCGTCCACGACCTGAAACCCAAGCTTGCGGAAGGAATCGGCGACGGCTCTCGCGTCGAAGACCGCGTTGTCGAGGCGAACGGCGCTCTGATAGGCGCCGTTTCCGATCACGAGCGCGACCCGCTTGTCGTTCGGCTGCACGGCGGCGGACGAAGGGGCGGCGGCGAGCGACACTCGCCCAAAGCAGCAACGAGCGCTGCCTGGATAAGCCGTGTGAGGCTGCGCGAAAATCTGGTCATTTTCGTCTCCCGCTCAACCCTCGGCGACCCGGGAGAAAACAACGCCGTTCGCGCGCTTTTCTCCATCTGGCTCGGCCGCCGAACGAGCGAACACATCCAAGGATCAAGACATCCACACCCCACCTTTTGCCATGCCCTGAAAATCTCCGCTGTGTTCCAGATCACATCTCGGAGTTTGGCAGGCTGTTACAATGGGTAATGTTACCTAGCCGCGGCGCTAGGGTCTTTGAGGCTGCGCTGTGCGAACGTTCGTGTTGGTGTCCAACTTCTTGAAGTCGACGTCGCCATTGACGCAGGAATTGATCGCTTTGGCTGTGGTGAGGACGGTGACCTTGTGCTTCCGGCTGGCCGGGAAATCGGAGGGGGCGCAATATACGATTTCCTTGGTGAATCCCTTGGCTGTCACCTGGAATGTGTTGGCGACCTCGTCGAATAGCCTTGGGTCTGAGGCGCCATGGCAAAGGTAGAGCCAGATTGTCGCGTCGGTAGCGAACTTCTTGCGCACGTCATCGAGCGTGAAAGACGTTCCGTTAACGGTCAAGGAGACCGACCCGCTGTTCTGCCCGACGTCGCCCCACTGCTTGGCGAAAGGATCGAGAATCGCTTTCGGGAAATGCACCTGCGTCCATCCCGCATCCTGAATCGTGGCCAAGCTTCACATTGCTGCCATCGTCGAGGATCTCTCCCTGGAGCGCGATAAGGCTGTTCGTTCCGTGCGAGAAAAAGTTGAGCCGGCTGATTTTTTTCGGCGCCTTCACGATCTGCAGGCAGAAATCCCAGGTGTTGGTGACCGCGACGCTGCCCTTCCCGGCGACCGCAAGAAAATCGAGCGTGCTCGGAAACCATTTGTCGGCATGGATTTGGTCCAGCTCCTTTTTCGCCGTCCAACTCGCGGGCTTGGGAAAGTTTCCGACGAGGTTGAGCTCCTGCGTCGCCGCCGCTGCCGGGTTGGTCGGCGACGGCTGGGGCGGCGCGGGTCCGCCGATTGGCCCTGGCTTTTCCCTCGGCCCTTGAACTCCGATTGGCGCGCCCGCATCGTTTCGCGCGTCGTTGCGGCCGAGCGGTTCGCCTGTCGTGGATTCGTCCATGCGCGTTGCTCCGCCTAGCCCCCGCAGGGCAAAGATGTAACATTCGAGGTGAGCGTAGAGGATGATGAAGGATACCGCGAGTCGCGCACAGGCAGTGAAGGTCGGGTTGTCCGCGCAAGCGGCCGACAAGGCTTTGCGTTGTTTCGTCGCGGGCCGCCAAAATGAGGAAGTGAGGGGCGTTCCTTATGGCTGATAGTCCAACCCAGGACGGGCGGATCGGCAAGCTCGCGACGCCGCTCGGCAAGGACAAACTGTGCCTTACGCGCTTCGAAGGAAGCGAGGCGATTGGGGAGCTGTTCGAGTATCGGATCGAAGCTGTCAGCACCGACCCAAATCTCGATTTTCACGCCGCGCTTGGAAAAAATTGTAGTGTCCACCTCGAAACGACCGATCACGTGGGGCGCGACTTCAGCGGGATTTTGACTGAGGCGAAATGGGTGGGGATGCGCTTCAACCTCCCGCTTTATCGGTTGGTGCTGAGGCCCTGGCCATGGATCATGTCGCTGAGGTCGCACTGCCGAATCTTCGCCAACATGAACGTCAAGGACATCATCAAAGACGCGCTCGGCAATGATAACTTTGGCCCGATCGTGGACCTCATGATCGAGGATTATCCGACGCTCGAGTACACGGTTCAATACCGTGAGACGTCGCTCAACTTCGCCCTGCGGATGATGGAGAAATTCGGGATCTATTACTATTTCAAGTTCGACAAGGGCGACGGCGACTCCCCCAGCCAGCACTATCCTGGTCCTCGCCGACTCGACCACGCATGAAACTCTGCCGGCGCCGAAATCGATCCTCTATGTGCCGCCTTCCGCAGCCGGCCCGGACGACACCCAATTGTTCAACGACTGGAGCCGGCAGCAGGCCGTCATCGCTGGAATCTTCGAGCTCAACGACTACGACTACAACAAGCCGAACGCCAATCTCTCTAGCTCACGAGGCTTTTTTTACTCCACCCGGGCATAGCATCGTTTACGACTATCCCGGCGGCTACGACGACAAGGCGCTCGGCGACCGCCTGACAAAAGTGCGGCAGGAAGCTGAACGGGTGTTCGAGGACCGCGCCACGGCCGGCGGATACGCTCCGTCGCTCACTCCGGGATTTGCGATCCAGCGAACATCGCAAGACGGCGACTCGCAGGATGGCGACTATCTCATCCTGCGCTGCAACCACTGGTACGGCGACCAGTCCTATGCATCGCAAAGTCTAGGGCAGGAGGCGGCTGATGGAGCCTATTCGGGGAGCTACGAACTCTCGCGCACCTTCATTCCCTACCGAATGCCTTTGCGCACGCGCCGGCCCGTGATCATCGGGTCCCAGCCGGCGAAGGTCATCAGCAAGGAGAAGCAGGAGATCGACGTCGACAAGGAAGGACGTGTCCTGGTCGAGTTCTATTGGGACGACACGACCGGCTCCACCGCGCCCAAGAAGACCCCCTCGCGACGTGTTCGCGTCGGCCAGTTCTGGGCGGGTCTCAACGCGCGGCGCGCTGTTTATTCCCCGCGTCGGCGATGAAGTGATGGTGGAGTACGAGAACGGCGATCCGGATCGGCCGATCGTTGTCGGTTCGGTCTATAACGGCACGTCCGAGAATCCCGGAAACTTGATCTCGCTCGACCTGCCGACGAAGAAAACCATCAGCGGAGTGCTCGGAAAGTCATCCACGGATGGAGGCTCGACGAGTCGATAACGCGAACGCCTGGTGGTTCGACGACGCGAAGGGAGCCGAACAAGTTCTATGTTCGGGCGCGCAAGGACCTCTTTTTTCGCGCTTACAACAACCAGAACATTCGCATCGGCGCCAATGTCACCGAGACCGTCGGGGGCGACGAGACGATCAACGTCGGGCCGGTCGACGTGGAGGCGGCGAAAGTCGGCGGGTCGAACGCTGGAGGAAACTTCACCCTCAACGCCTTCGAGTCGATCACGCTGAACGTGGGGCCGAAAGATGCGCCCCCTCTCACACAGATCAAGATGGACCAGACGAGCATCACGCTGAGCGTCGGCCCCGGAGGCCTGCTCGCCCAGATCAAGATGGATCCAACCGGCGTGACCATCAGCGGCACTCCAGCCTCGCAACTCATGGTGCAGCCAGCCGGCATCACAACATTGACGCCCATGGTGACGGTCGGTTTCGGGCCGGTCACTTTCGTATCGCCCTCCGTGACAATTCCCGTCGCCAATATCGGCGTCGGCACGGTGGGCGGCATCTTGCCTCTGGTCTGAAACGCCGATGCAGTCCCGCATCCGATTTGCCACCGCCCGCAGCGTCTTCGAGGCGTTTCCGGATCTGGGCTATGTCGTCGCGGCTCCGGCGGACGACATCGAGCCGCTCGACTTTGCGCGTGCGCTGTCGGCCGGCCCGCGCCCGAGCGACGCGGTTCTTTTCATCAGCCACCTGCTTCCTCGCCGCGAGGCGGTCTGGTGGGCGGCTCAGTGCGTTCGCGCGCTCCTCGGCGCGGGAGCCGCGGACGAAGCCCTTCGCATCGCGGAGACCTGGGTCCGCACGCCTGAGGAGGACAACCGCAACGGGGCGCTTCGGATCGCAAACGACTCTGATCGGCGGAAGCCGACAACGTGGCTCGCTTTCGCGGCCGGCTGGTCGGGCGGCAGTATGGTCCCGCCCGATCAAACGCCCCTCCCGCCGCCCGCCGGGGCCTGCGCAATGGCGGCGAACACGGCGATCATGATGGCTGTCGCCGCCGGCGATCCGCGCGCCGTCGTGGACAGGATAGGAGCCTGCGCGGAGGCTGGCGTTCGCTTCGCGAGCGGCGGAGAGCCGACGGTCTTTGTCCGCGAGGCGGCTGCCGCAATGACGCCTCTTTCCGTGATCGGTCACCGATGAGCCGCTGCGCCGGGCATGGCGCCACAAAGGTCCTATGTCGAGCGCTCGAGGACGCATAAACCCTTGCGACTCTACGCAAATGACGAAATAATGTTGCTTATCAGGCGCGTTCGGCAGAGATGACCCTTCGACTATCGATCGAAAACGTTGATCGGCTCCCAGACGGCGGCCCGATACGGATCGAGGTCAAGGGCCGAGGTCTCGATCTTGGCCGCGATTCGCACCTCGATTGGACCTTGCCCGACCCAGGCCGAAGCATCTCGGGCAAGCACTGCGAGATTCGCTATCGCGACGGCGGATACTGGCTTCACGACGTCTCGACCAACGGCACCTTTGTCAATGGCGCCGAGTACCGGCTCGACGCCCCGCACCTCCTGCGAAATGGGGATCGGCTGAACATCGGGCCCTACATTATCGCCGTTGCGGTTGAGGAGGGGCGAAAGCTTCGGACCTCGGCCTCGGCGGCCGGGGCTTCTTTGGACCCTGGTCTCGCCAACGTATGGGCGCCAGCAGGCGAGGCCGCAGCGCCGGAAGTTGCCGGCAAACGCCAGGCAGCGCCGCGCGCCGCGCCGCCGGACTTTCTCGACTTTGCGTCGTTCCTCGAAGCGCCGAAATCCGGGCCGGAGACGTCTCTGGGTCCGCAACGATCCGAGGACGACTGGCTGACTGCGGTCAAGCCTGTCCTCCCGCCGCCTCCGTTGGATCAGGAGGGTCTTGAGCCTCGCATACCGACGCCGACGCGGCCGGCGATCATCGACCCGGCGCCCAGACGGCCATTACCCAGGGAGCCGCAACCGCAGCCTGATAGCGCCGCGGCGCTCGAAGTCCTCGATCGCATTGCCCGGGCAGCCGGCGTTCCTCCGGGCGTTTTCACGTCCCGCAACCCGGATGAACTCGCTGATGAAATCGGCGCTGTTCTTCGGATGACGGCGGAGAACCTGGGGCAAATGCTGGCCTCGCGCGCGGAGTTGAAGACGCTGATGCGCTCATCGAGCCGCACGATGATCCGAGCGGTCGAGAACAACCCTCTCAAATTTGCGGGTTCGCCCGCGGAGGCGCTCGGCATCATGTTTGGGCCGCGCACGCGAAACTATCTCGACGCGCGGACGACGATCGAGCGCAGCTTCGGCGATCTCAAAACCCATCAAATCCTCACGTTTAGCGCGATGCAGGCCGCCCTCGACGCGTTGTTCGAGGATTTGGCGCCGGAGCGGATCGATCATTCCGTGGAGCCGGAGCACGGGATTGGCGCGCTCATATCGTCCCGGAAGGCCAAGCTGTGGGATATCTACGCGGAGCGATGGCGGGCCAAGACGAAGCGGGCCGACGGGCGCCTGCTCGAGGCGTTCATTGCTTTATTCGCGCAGGCGTATGACAGGTTGCGGGACAAGGATAGCTGAGCGGATCATCGCTGTCGTGTCTCCAGCCGTCATGCTGGCTTTGAAGGAGCGATGTGATCGGGAAAGAACGAGGAAGCGGGGCCGATGTCGTGGAACGCGAAGGTTCACTGGACGGAGGGCCTCTTTCTTCGGCCGCACCATCTTCAGCAAAGCGATCGTTATCTCGAAAACGCGCTCGAAAGCCGCACACGTCACGTCACCCCGTATCCATGGGGCTTCGCGGCGCTCGAGATCGACCGGGATCTTGCCCAGCAGAGCAAGTTTGCGCTTCGCCGGGCCTCGGGAGTCATGCCGGACGGAGGCCTGTTTGATTTTCCTGCCGAGTGTCCGCCGCCCGCACCGATCACAACGCCGGAGACGGCCGCGGGCCAGCTCATCTGGCTCACCATGCCGGCGCGCGCGGACAACTTTCGCGAGGTGAGCGCCGAGCAGACGGAAAACGCCGCCCGCTACGTGGTCGGCGCGGAAACCGTCATCGATTCCACCGCGAACCTCCGCATCGAGGAGGAAATCGAGGTCGCCTATCCGCGCCTCGCTTATGAGATCCGCAAGACTTCGAAGCCGGGCTATGTCAGCCTGCCGATCGCCCGCATCGTCGAGGTGCATGACCGCACCCTGGTGTTCGACGAGAAATTTGCTCCGCCGGTACTCGTTTGCGCCGCTCATCCCACCGTCGAAGGCTGGCTCGACCGCGTCATCGGCTGGATCGGCAACAAGCTCGACGAACTTTCGCGATACGCGAGCGATCCCACCGCAGGCGGCGGCTTGCAGAGCGCCGACTATCTGATCCTCCAATGCTTAAACCGCGAAATCCCCGCGCTGAAACACTTTCGTTCGTCGAAATACGTCCATCCGGAGCGCTTGTATGAAACGCTGCTGCGGATTGCCGGGGAACTGGCGACGTTCACCACGCAGGAGCGGCGCGCGCGCGAGTATGGCGTTTACGACCATGACGATCTGGAAAGCGTGTTCACGCCGTTGTTGCGCGACATTCAGGATTTCCTCAGCGCGCGTCTCGACCGGCGAGCCATCCGCCTGGAGCTGATCGAGCGCGCGCCGAGCGCCTTTGTGTCGACCATCCGGGACCGCACGCTGTTCGCCAACGCGACCTTTGTGCTCGAAGTCTCCGCGCGTCGCCCCCTGACCGAAATCCAGCGCAATCTGCCCGCCTTCCTCAAGGTCGGGCCGAACACAAAGATGAACGAAATCGTGCACGCTCACCTTCCCGGGATTTCGTTGGTGCACCTGCCGACGCCTCCGCCTCAGATCCGCGCCATCAGCGACCACGTTTACTTCTACTTCGACCGCACCTCTCCTTTGTGGCCTGAGTTCAGTCAGGCTACAGCTATCGGAATGCACTTCGCAGGCGACTGGCCAGAGCTCCAGATGGAGCTTTGGGCCGTGAGGGAAGAGAGGCGATGACCCCCGAAGACGATCCGTTCGGGCGGAGCGACAGGACGATCATTCGTCCCAATCCGGCTGGACGGCGCACTCCGCCGCCATCGCCTGGCGATCCCGCCGCCGGTTTGCCTGCCGGGGGAGCCGCGCCAGCCTCGACGCCGACCCCGCCCGTCGCCTATCCGACGCCGCCGCCGGTCGCGCCGTCCAACGCGCCTTCGTCCAGCCAGAGCCAGGGGCAACGCGGCTGGGACGACTGGATGTCCCCGCGGGCGCCGAACAACCTCTATGTTGCTCCCGAGGCGTCGGCGCCGATGACGCCTGCGCCCATGTCGCCGCATGTGTCCGTTGACCTCGTCACGGTGGCTGCGAGCCCGCTCATGCGGGCGGCCGCGTCGCTTCTCGTCATGCTGGGGCGCCTGCGCGCGTCGCTGGTGCGCGCGGGGGCAAGCCAGCTCATGGATCAGGTCGCGCAGGCGATCGAGCAATTCGAAATCGACGCGCGCGCGTCCGGCGCTCCCAACGATCAGATCGAGACGGCGAAATACGCGCTCGCCGCCACCGCCGACGACATCGTGCAAAATCTGCCGACGGCCGACAGCCGGGTCTGGACGCAGTACAGCATGCTGGTTCGCTTCTTCAACGAACGGATGGGTGGCGTCCGTTTCTTCAAGGAGCTTGAGCGCGCGAAACAGAATCCTGCGGTCAATTTGGGCGTGCTTGAGATCATGCACGCTTGCCTCAGCCTTGGCTTCGAGGGGGTCTACCGCGCCTCGGGCGGCCCCGGCGCGGCGCAGGGCATCCGACGAGATCTGTACGAAACCATTCGCCGCGCTCAGTCGAAGACGATCGAGGAACTTTCCCCACATTGGCGGGGCCAGGACGTCCCCTTGTCGGGCAGCCGTCTCCAGGTTCCCGTTTGGGCGGTGGCCGCGCTTGCGGCGGTCGTTCTGCTCGGCTCCTACCTCTATCTGCGCAACGCCCTCTCCGCGCGAGCCGAGACCCTTGCCTTGAGAATGGCGGAGATCCATCCGGCAGGGGAATTGACGCTCGCGCGCGAAACCATCGTCAAGCCGCCGCCGGATCCGAAGCCGAGGACGTCCACGCAGCTCGAACGCATCCGCGCGGCGCTGGCCAAGGAAATCGTGGCGGGCAAGGTGGGCGCCGACCAATCCGCTACCACGATCTTCATTCGCATTGGCAATGTGGTGCTGTTTCCTTCAGGCGGCGCGAAAGTCAGCGATACCTTCGCGCCGATCGCGGCCAAGATCGCCGCCGCTCTCGACCGGGAGCCTGGCGCCATTCGTGTCGACGGCTACACCGACGCCGATCCGATTCACACCGTCGCCTTCCCGTCGAACTTCGAACTCTCCGCGGCGCGCGCGAAGTCGGTCGCGGCCATGCTGAAGCCGGGCCTCGCGCATCCCGACCGGCTCGCGGTCACAGGGAAAGGCCCCGGCAATCCGGTGGCGCCGAACGATATCGAGCTGAACAAATCGAAAAACCGACGGGTCGAAGTGTCCATCCCGAGAGCCGATTAAGGGAGACGGTTCGTTGCGGGCAAGAAGGCGCTCTCGATGACCTTGATGGCCTGGCTCTGGATTGGGCTCAGCATCCTTGGGGCGATCGTCCTGGCCGTGGTCGTTTGGCTGGCCGGACCGCTCGTCTCCATCGGCGACGTCCAGCCGTTCGACGGCGTGATCGTCCGGCTCATCATCATCTTGGCGATTGTTCTCGCGGTCGGCGGCGCCATCGCGTGGCGCATTCTTTCTCGACGCCGCGCCGCCGCCAAGATCGCGCAGGCGATGACCGAGACGGTCGCCGAAGACAGCGACGCGCCAGTCTTGAAGCAGAAGATGGAGGACGCCCTTGCCGTCCTCAAACGGACGGGCAAGTCGAACGCGCGCGCGCTTTACGATCTTCCCTGGTACCTCATCATAGGACCGCCCGGCGCCGGCAAGACGACGGCGCTCGTGAACTCAGGCCTCAAGTTTCCGCTCGCCGCGGACAACGCGGCCATGGCCGTGCAGGGCGTCGGCGGGACGCGATATTGCGACTGGTGGTTCACCGACGAAGCGGTGCTCATCGACACGGCGGGCCGCTATACGACGCAGGACTCGGACGCCAAGGCCGATCGCCGCAGCTGGCTCGCCTTCCTCGACATGCTGGGCCGGAATCGTCCGCGGCAGCCGATCAACGGGGTCATTGTCGCGATCAGCATCGCGGATGTTCTCAACCTTTCGGCGAAGGAGGTGGCGGCGCACGCCGATGCGATCCGCAAGCGCCTCGACGAATTGCACGAGGAACTGAAGATCGACTTCCCCGTCTACGCCGTCTTCACCAAGATGGATCTTGTGGAGGGCTTCACCCAATATTTCGCCGACTTGGACGAGACGAAGCGACACGCGGTGTGGGGCGCCACGTTCCAGACCCTGGACAAGAAGGCCAACAACGTCGGCAAGGTTCCGGAGGAGATCGATCTCCTCATCCAGCGCATCTCAGAGAGGATGCCAGAGCGCCTGCAGGAGGAGCCTGATCTCCGGTCGAGGGCGATCCTGTTTGGATTTCCAGCGCAACTCGGCGCAATTCGAAAGCCGATCGCCGACTTCCTCAATCGCGTCTTCGAGCCGACGCGCTACCAGACGACCGCAATCTTGCGCGGCTTCTACTTCACGTCGGGGACGCAGGAGGGAACCCCTTTCGACGCCGTCATCGGCGCCTTGCAAAAGAGCTACGGCGTGCAGAGCCTCGGCAGCGTCGGATTCTCGGGGACGGGCAAAAGCTTCTTCCTGGCAGACCTCTTGACGAAGGTGATCTTCGGCGAGGCCGGGTGGGTTTCGACCAACATCGCGGCCGTGCGCAGATCGTTCGCGCTGAGAGCCGCGGCGTTCGCGCTGATCGGTCTCGCCACCGCGGGCGTCTTGGGTTTGTGGTGGATGAGCTATACGCGCAACGCGGCGCTCATCACCGCGACTGATCAGGGCGTCACTGACTACGCCTCGATCGCCGGACCGTTCATCAAACAGAATTCCGTCACCGATCCGAATCTGTTGCCCATCTACGAGCTGATCGGCTCTCTGCCAAATTTGCCGGTTGGCTACGCCAAGCGCAACGACTTCACGCCAGTCGAGCAGACGTTTGGGCTGAGCCAACGGCCACGCCTCCAGGACGCGTCGAACGATCTGTACCGGCAGGCGCTCGAACGGCTTTTGCGGCCGCGGCTCATCCTCTCGCTCGAGCAGCAGATCCAGAAGAACATCGACGATTCGAGCTTCGTCTATGAGGCGCTCAAGGTCTATCTCATGCTGGGCGGCAAGGCGCCGCAGGTCGACAACGATTTGATAATCGATTGGTTCACGCGGGACTGGGAGGACCGCACGTTCCCAGGCGCGCCGAACGCCCAGGGGCGCGCGCTGCTTCGCCAGCATCTTGTAGCCATGCTCGACATGGATGACGGGCAAGCGAGGAAGGTTTCGCTCAATGGCCCGTTGGTCGAGCAGGCGCAAGCGACGCTTGCGCGCATGCGCGTGGCGGAGCGCGCCTACACACTTCTGAAGTCCGAGGCGCACAATGCGGAGGTCGAGGATTGGCTCGCGACCCAGCGCGGCGGGCCGGACATGAACCTCGTGTTCGAGGCGGCTAACGGCGCGAACCTGGACACGGTTCGGGTCCCCGGCTTCTTCACCTACGACGGTTTCTACGCCGGGCTGCTCGCGCATTTGCAGACGATCCGCGACAAGCTGCAGAAGGACAATTGGGTGCTCGGAGCGTCCGGCGACCAGAACGCCGTGCAGCAGCAGTTCGCCAGTCTCTACCCCGGCATTCTCGAGCTCTATGGCCGCGACTTCATCGCTGCCTGGACCGCAGCGATCAACAATCTTCAACTGAAGCCGCTGCTCAACGACAAGCCGAAATATCTGAAGCTGAGCGCGGCCTCGGCGCCGACCTCGCCCATTCGCTTGATCTTCGAATCCATTCGCGATGAGACGGCTTTGACTCGCGAACGTCCCAAGCCACCGGCGGAGAAAGACGCCTCGCTGGATAAGGCAAAGGATAAGGCACAGGAGGAGGCCCTGACCAAAGCGGGGAGCCGACTGGGCAGAGTTGGAAGGGAAGCCCTCGACCTTGCGATGAAGTCGCAGCGCAAGGCGGGCGATCCGCCGCCCGAGACGCCGGGCGCTTCGATCGAGGCTTACTTCAAACCGATCGCGATCATGGTCGACGGGCAGCCTGGATCGCGGCCGATCGACCAATTGCTCGCCAACCTGAACGAGCTTTACCGACAGCTCGTGCTCGCGGCGGAAAACCCTGCGCAAGCCAAGCAGGCTTTCGAGCAGGTGGACGTGCAGGTGGCGAGCCTCAGAGCCAATGCTACCCGTCTGCCGCAGCCGCTCGCCGGTATGATCGACAAGATCGCCAAGGACGCCGCGGGCGATGCGAACGCGAGCTCGATCGCCCAGATCGCCGATGCGATGGCTCAGAACGTGACAGGGATCTGCCAGCAGATCACCTCCAACCGTTATCCCTTCGCCAAGAGCGATCGCGACACGCCGCTCGGCGATTTCGCGAAACTGTTCGCTCCTAACGGCATCATCGACAAGTTCTACTCCGCCAATCTCGACCCGCTCGTGAACAGAAGCGGCAAAAGATGGGTCTGGCGCACCAATCCGAATCTCGCGCGCAAACTGTCCGACACGACCTTGCGGCAATTCCAGCAGGCAGCCGACATTCGCGACGCCTTCTTCCCGACCGGCGGGGCAACGCCGAACGTGAGCTTCGAAGTGAAGCCCCTGACGCTGAGCAGCGACGCTCAGACCGCCACGCTCACGATCAACGGCGCGAGCGTCGTTGCGCAGCAAGGCGCCGCAAATCCGCCTGTAACCGTGCCATGGCCAGGCGCCGGCGCGGGCGAGGCCTCGATCGTGATGGCGCCCGATATGCCCGACCGACAGTCCAAGCTCGAGCGCACCGGGGCATGGGCGTTATTCCGCCTGATCGACGCCGGCTCCTCGATCGAGAGCGGGAATGCGCTCAAGGTGAGCTTCGTCGTTTTCGGGCGCGAGGTCTCCTATCAGTTCACGTCGTCGTCCCTCGCCAATCCCTTGAGCATGCCGGCGCTCAGGCAGTTCAAGTGCCCGAACGGGCTCTGACGAACATGTCCGCCGGACTCTTCGGAAAGTTGCCCGCCAAACGCGATTTCATCGGCATGAACGCATCGCGGCGCTTCCTCGAGGCCTGGGAGCCGTGGCTGCAGGCGGGCGTGGCGATGTCGAAGCAGATGCTGGGCGACGCGTGGATTGAGACCTACAATCGTGCGCCGATCTGGCGTTATTGGCTGGGCGCCGACATGTGCGGCGAGGCGATGATTGGCGCGTTCATGCCGTCGGTTGACGGCGTGGGGCGATCCTTTCCGCTCGCTATTTTTGTGGGCGAAGGCGACGCGTCGTTAGCCCCACCGGAACTCGAGCCGAACGACCCCTGGTTCGAAGCCGCTGAGGCGGTCCTTCTCGACGCGCTCGAACCCGGAGCAACGCTGGAGCGGATCGCCGAGAAGGTCGCGGCTTTGCCCACGCCGGCGCTTGAGCCGCGAAGAAATAAAGACGGGGGTTTCGAGGAACTCACCGAGGGCGGCGTCCTCGCTCGCGACGTCGGCCGCGAGGTTTCCGCGGCCTTTTTCGCCGCGCGCCGCTTCGGGCGACGGCGAGCCTTCGCGTCCCAGACCTTCTGGTGGACGATCGGCGGCGAGGGCTTTCCTTCGCTTGGCCTTCTGGAGGTCGGCCTGCCTCCCGCGATTCGCTTCGCCGACATGCTGACCGGGGCGTTCTCGGACGGGGCTGCGGTCGCTTTGGACGACGCGACGTGACCGCCGCTCGCGCGCTTTTGGTTGCGGCGCAAGGATCGCGTATCATTCGGCCTGACGCGTCTCGCTTACAGGACAAGCGGCGATGAATGATCTTTCTCCTCCCGACGCTTCGGCTGCGCCCACGTCGACCGTTTCGCCACCGCCGGCCGAGCCCTTGGACTCCGCGCCACCCGAGACGCGGGCCGAGCCCTCGGCGGCAGCGATCGAAGCCGCTCCGCAGTCCGAACCTCCGAGCGAATTCCGCCGCGCCGCCTCCGCTCTCGCTTGAATCCGGCGCCAGCGGAGCCTTTGCCCGAACTGCTCGTCGCTGCGCCGGCCCCGCCCGCGTCCGCCGTCAGCGTCGCGCCGAACCCCTTCACGCTCCCGCTGGTCTCGGAGGACGACCCTTGCGGGCCAGACCTCGACCTCGAAGGCGATACAGACTTCATGAATTTCATCGCGGCCACCGAGGGGCTGCTACCCGCGAGCTACTATGCCTTCAATCGCGCTTCGATCGATTTTTCGGCCGCGTCGCAGGCGGCGGAGAAGCTCCTCAAGCGCACGCTCGACCTGCGCCTGCTCGTGCTCATGGCGAAGCTCGCGATCCTGAATCGCGATGTCGCGGGCTTCGCGCAGCGGATCGGAAACGTTGCCTGGCTCGTCAAGGAACATTGGGAAGGCGCCAATCCGAGAGGCGAGGGCGGCGACTATTCGGGGCGCATCGCGCAATTGGCGACGCTCGAGGATAACGCGGTTATTCTCCTGCCGCTGCAACATGCACCGCTCATCGAAACCAACCGCGAGGGCGCGCTCTCCTATCGCGACCAGCTCTTGGCCTCGGGCGCGGTCCAGCCGCGCTCCGTTACGCTCTATGACCTCAGAGGCCAGAAGCAGACGACGGAGCCGGAAAAGTTCATGCCGACGAAGTCGATCGAGCGAGTCTTGAGCGACGTCGAGATTGCAAGGCTGGCCGGCGCCGTCGAGATGCTGACAAGCGTTGGCGCTTCGATCCAGACGATCAACGCGGCGACGACTGAACACGTCGGCTACGAGAACGCGGTCGCGCTGCCGAAGCTGGCCACGCTGGTGAGCGACATGACGGGGTTCCTCCGCGCCGCCCTTGTGAGGCGCGATCCGTCCCTCGCGCCGCCCCCCGAGGCGCCGACAGGGGCGACGACTGATGCCGAGGCCGCGAGTGCAGCCGCGGCGGCGCCGGCCGCATTCGCGTCGCGCGCCGAAGTCGACGCGGCGCTTGCTTCCGCATTCGGTTATTTCGCCGCCTCCGAGCCGACAAGTCCGGCGCTGCTTCTCATCCGGCAGGCGCGCGAGATGCTGGGCAAGAACCTGTACGAGGTGATGAAGCTGCTCGCGCCTCCGCACGCGGACGCTGCGCGCGTGTTTGTGGGTCCGGACGGCGCCTTCACCGTGCCGGTCAAAAGTCTGTCGAACGCGCCAAGCGCGGCCATCGAAAGCGCGCCGGCGGAACCGGCGGCGAGCCGCGCCGCAGCGATTGCGCTCATCGACGCGGTCGCGGCGCATATGCAAAAGGCGGAGCCGTCGAGCCCTGTGCCTTATCTGCTCGATCGGGCGCGAAATCTCGCGACGCGCGACTTCTTGAGCCTGCTGCAGGATCTCCTGTCGGACGAGGCGATCGCCGCGCTCAAGAAGGGGAAGCGATCCTCACTTCCGGGGGTCGGTGAGGAACGTCGTCCAGTCGCCGGAATCAAGCGTGTCGATCTCTGCGAAGGTGACCGCCTGCAGGCCGCGGCGCCAGCAATTCTCGGCGCCGTAGGCGACGAATTTGCCGCGGTCGATGCACATGGTCGCGGTGCCGGTCACGAGGTCCACGCCGTCGATGTCGGTCGCGTAAAGATAGACGAAGCGGCTCTTGAGGGTGCCGCGAACGGGCGTCGCGCAGGAGCCGGGCGTCGCGACCCACCACCCCTCCGTCTTGAACGCCTCGCCGGCATCCGTCCCGACCGCGATATTGATGAGCGCATGCGTCTTGTTGCAGACGCGGAAGTCGGCGCGTGCGGGCGAGGAGATGATTGCAAGCAGCGCGAAGGCTAAGGGAAATCGCTTCCGCCGCAAACCCTCATCCGACCGGCATAGCCCGTCCGGAATACGGGCGTCCTTCCGGACGCCCTATGGCCGGCCGCCTTCTCCCCGGGGGGAGGAGGAAGGTTTGGCGCCGCCGCCCCCTCTCCCGTAGCCCGTCGAGAGACGGGCGTTCTTCCGAACGCCCTGTGGGGAGAGGGGGGGTGAGGCCGCCGGGCCGATGGGAAATCATTGTGCTCTAATGGTGAGAGCAACGGAACAAACGATCGCGAACTTCCGATAGCGCGGCGATGCGTACGGCCATCACTCGCTTTCATCGCGATAGAGTTCGCCCCATTCCTGTTTCCAGACGCCGTCTGGGTCTTGGACAACGATGGCGATCTTGAGCTGATTTGCAAGCTTGACGGCGCCAGAAAAGGCATCCTGGGCCGGCATCGGCTCGGTCACCCGATCCGCCGTTAGGGATTTATGCGCGCTCTTGGGGCAGACGACCGTCGCCCATTGTCCGTCGGCGCGCTGAGAGAGAACGATGGTCACCGCGTCGCCAACGACCTCGTCCACCTGCTCGAATTGATTCGGCCATCAGCGTCTCCGCTCAGTTCACTTCGTAGACGAACGCGCCGTCCGCCGCCGACACTTTGGCTTCGTGTATCGCCTCACGGGCGAGTGAACGCTTGAGGATCTCGCGCGACAAAGCCGGCAGGATCGTATTGGTAATGACGTTGTCGATGACTCGCCCGCCAGAATCCGGATCGTGGCAGAGCGACACGATGTGATCGATGGCGCTTTGCTCGGCGATGAATTTGGCCCGGTGGTTTTCCTCGATCCGCTTGCCGATGCGGCCGAGTTGCAGACGCACGATGCCGGCCAGCATCTCGCCCGACAGCGGGTAATAGGGGATCGTGACGATGCGCCCGAGTAGCGCCGGCGGGAACACTTCGAGGAGCGCTGGGCGCAGCTGAGCGGCGAGCGCCTCGGGATCGGGCTTCGCATCACTGCCTGCGGCGCGCATGATGATCTCAGTCCCGACATTGGTGGTGAGGAGGATCAACGTGTTCTTGAAGTCGATGCGGCGCCCTGTGCCGTCCTCCATCACACCCTTGTCGAACACCTGGAAGAAGACCTCGTGCACGTCGGGATGGGCCTTCTCGATCTCGTCGAGCAGAACGACGCTGTAAGGGCGCCGGCGCACCGCTTCCGTCAGGCGCCCGCCCTCGCCATAGCCGACATAGCCGGGTGGCGCGCCCTTGAGCGTCGAGACCGTATGCGCTTCCTGGAACTCGGACATGTTGATCGTGATGATGTTTTGCTCGCCGCCGTAGAGCGTTTCTGCGAGCGCGAGCGCGGTCTCCGTCTTGCCGACGCCGGAGGGGCCGCACAGCATGAAGACGCCGATGGGCTTGTTGGGATTGTCGAGCCGAGCGCGGTTGGTCTCGATGCGTTTCGCGATCATCTCAAGACCGTGGCTCTGTCCGACGATGCGCTTGTTGAGAATTCCGGCGAGGTTGAGCACGGTCTCGACCTCGTCGGCGACCATCTTGCCGACTGGGATTCCCGTCCAATCCGATACGACCGAGGCGACCGCCTGCTCGTCGACATGCGCGTAGATCATCCGCTTTTCCGGATTGATCTTGCCGAGCTCACTCACCTTGCTGCGGAGAGTCTCGCCGTCTAGCCTGCGGCTCTGACGCAGGCTTTGCGGTCAGCGCAGGCGCCGGCTCGGCGGCGAGCGGCGGCGGCGCTTCCACAGGTGCGGATGGCGCAGCCTCACCGGGTGCGGGCGGCGGCACGGAGACCTTCGCAATCTTCTCGCGCAGCGCGAGCACTTCCTCGACCAGCGCGCGTTCCTTGGCCCAATCGGCTTCCAGCGCCGCGAGTTTCTCGCGGGCGCTCGCGAGTTTCATGTCGATCTCGGCGATGCGGTCCTCTTTGGCGGCGCCGAGGTCCCGCTCGCGTATCAGCGACCCTTCTCAGCTTCAAGCGAGCCGATCTCGACTTCCGCGTCCTCGACCGCCGCCGGCTTGGCGTTCTGACTGATGGCGACGCGCGCGCACGCGGTGTCGAGAAGGCTCACCGCCTTGTCCGGCAATTGCCGCGCCGGGATGTAGCGGTTCGACAGAGTGACGGCGGCGACGATCGCCTCGTCGGTCACGCGCACCTTGTGGTGCTTCTCCATCGGCCCGACGAGCCCGCGCAACATGATTGCGGCGGTCGCGACGTCTGGCTCGTTGACCATGATCGGCTGGAAGCGGCGGGTCAGCGCCGGGTCCTTCTCGATATATTGCCGGTACTCCGACCAGGTCGTGGCGGCGATGGTGCGCAAAGTTCCGCGCGCGAGCGCAGGCTTCAAGAGATTTGCGGCGTCGCCCGTGCCGGCCTGTCCGCCGGCGCCGATCAGCGTGTGCGCCTCGTCGATGAACAGGATGATTGGCGTCGGCGAGGACTGAACCTCGTCGATCACCGAGCGCAACCGCTGCTCGAATTCGCCCTTCATCGATGCGCCAGCCTGCATGAGGCCGACGTCGAGAACACACAGCTTGACCCCCTTGAGCGGCGGGGGGACATCGCCCGATGCGATGCGCTGGGCGAAGCCCTCGACGACGGCGGTTTTGCCGACGCCCGCTTCGCCGGTCAGGATTGGATTGTTCTGTCGCCTACGCATCAGAACGTCGATGACCTGACGGACTTCGTCCTCGCGGCCCAGAACCGGGTCCATCTCACCGGCCTTGGCTTTGGCGGTGAGATCCTGGCTGAATTGGTCGAGCGCAGTCGTGCCCTTGGCGCCGGGCGCGGTCGTGGCGCTTTCCGTGCCCGCTGCCGCGACGCCCGAGCCGTCCATCGGCCGGAGATTGCCTTCGTCGGACCCGTCCAGATCGCGCCCTGGCCGGCGGCGACCTCATCGGCAGGAGCTTGGCGAATTCCTGCGAGACGCCGATCAGCGCGCGTCTCAATTCGACAGACTTCAGGATCCCGACGAGGAGATGCCCGGTGCGAAATTCCGCGTCTCGCCGAACAGAAGCGTCGCATAGTGCCACCCGCGGTCCAGAGCGTCGGCGACCGGGTTCGAGATGCCGGGCATCTCGGTTTCGTTCTTGCGGAAGCCGTTGACGACAGCGGTCGCGTCAGCCAGCAGCTTGGCGCGGTCGAGCTTGAAATGATCGGCGGTAAGCGCGAGGTCCGTGCGATCCTTCTGCAGGATATGGAGAAGCCAATGGGCGAGCTCGATGTTCGAGTTTCCGGCGCTTTTCGCTTGCCGCAACCCTTGCAGGAACGACTCGTAGCCGACGCGGTTCAGCTTGCCGGCGACCGCTTCGATGCTGATGTCCGCGCCCATGGGCATTTCCCCTACATCGCGCTTTCAAGGCGGCTGACCACGTGGAACCGTGCGTCCCGACGGAACGTTTCGTCGGTCTTCGCCCAGTTCGGCGACATCCAGCTTGTCCACCCGACCTGCGCGTCGCGGCCGAGCCTGACCGGGGTAATCTGTCCCGCAGGAATTGCGAGCTCCATGTCCCAGTCGTATTCGAGGCCAAGGTAAAGAAAGACCGCGTCGGCGATTTGCTTCGCGACCGAGGAGCCTGGCAGAAACTCCCGGAAATGCTTGATGTCTCGCACGAAGACACGAATGCGAAACTTGTCGCTCACGGTGTACATGCTCGCGCCCGCCACGCAATCCTGGCCGAGGCCGCTGTTGGCTGCTCCGAGGCGCGTGCGCTCGCTTCGATCAAGCTCGAGCCAGCTGCCGACGAATTCCTCGATCTCGACGCGCGTCTCGAGGTAACTGGAGAGAAATGCGCGCAGACGCGAGACGCTCTTCGACCCGCGCAGCGAGCAACCCGGCATAGGGCAGCTTGGCGAAATCGGAGATGGAGTTGGCGTCGCGAAAAGCGGGCGTTCCGATGCCGATCATGGCGCCGATATAGGCGCGGAAGCGGTCCTGGTCGGGCCGGTCGTGCTGGGTGATCGGACGCGCGTCCGCCCAGGCGCGAAAGAACAAAGCCAGGAAGCGGCGCTGGAAGAGGTCGACGAAACTGAGGAAACGCGTCGTCCCGTTCGAGCAGCCAATTGTACGCTTCTTCCGTCGTGGTCAGCGGCAGGGCGCCCTGCGGGCCGAACATGCCCAGGAACCGGGCCTTGAGGAGCATGCGCCCATCCGGGTCGACCTCGGCGGCTTCGAGGTTCGAGTCGGGAATTCAAGGTAGGGGTTTTGCGCGATCTCGACGAATTCGTCCGCGAGTTGGCGCGCCTCGCCGATGCGCGGTTTGGCCGGGTTCTCCCGTTCGAGACGGCGCAGAACGCTGAGCAGATCGAAGCGCCATGGCTCGGCCGCAAGCTCCGCGCGGAAGGTCACAGGAGGCCCCTTAAGCCTAGACGGGGAGGCCAGCGCATCATCTCGCCTCGCTCGACGGTGCGGATGATCGTCTGCGTGAAGTGGTTGATCGCGATGTATTCGGCGAAGAAGCGGTCTAGGATCGCGCCGAGCAGAAAGCCGCCCGAGCCTTCAAACGCTCGGCCTTCGAGCGTGAGCGTGATCTCAAGGCCGCGCGCCGCGGCGGGCGCCCGACGCCTGACGCAGTCGCCGCACGGTCGGGCGTGTCGTGAGGCTGCGCACGCCCCGAATCTTCGCGTCAGCCGCGGCGTCGGAGAGATCGGCGAACAGAACCAGCGTCTCGCGAAGCGCCATCGCGCCGTCTTCGGCCCGGTCGGCGAGCCCCAAGTGGTTGAGGCTCAGCATGCTGATGAGCGCGAGGCGACCTCGCCGGTCGACGCGTCGAGGCCTCTTCCCTCGATTGAAGTGAGCGCCGGCTCGAGCGGTGCGGTTGGACCGCCGACGCAGCTGAGCTCGAGCTCCGAGTCGTCCAGGAAGCGGAAGTCGGCGCCGCTCTCGCCGACCGGAAGGTGCGCGGCGAGATGCCGGTTGCTGCAGAGCGCATCGACACTCAGCTCCGCGACGCGCAGCGTTTCGTCCGGGTCCGCGCGTTCGCCAAGCGACAGAAAGACGTCCGTGCCGACGTAATCGGAAACCGACCCGTATTTCCTCTCGTCCGCGGTGCGTCGTCGGGGGAGGCGGCGAATTGTGTAAGTGAGGCCGGTGGGACTGCGGGCGGCTCTCGCGGAATAGAGCGGTTCGACGGCAAGCTTTTGCGGCGCGCCCGGCACGTGGGCGAACACCCGAACGACGCGATTGGTCTCGAAGTCGAGGGTGCGAGTCCGGTCAGGAATGACTGGAAATTCGAACTGGTTTGACTTGACCGGAATCCGGTTCGGCCTCTTCTCGAAGAGATTGGCGCCCGGCGCCGTATAGAGCGCAAACATCTCCTTGCGCACCGCCGCGGCCAATTGCGGGTTCAGGTCGTCGAAAGCGAAGACGACGTCGACCGACTTGGCGTCGAGGCGTGAGACGACCGCATCGAGGTCAGCGAGGTCGAAGCCAAGGAAGCGGCGGTAAGTCGCCTGACAGTCGCGGAGGAAGTCGAACCCGCGGAAGAGCTGGTTGTCGTTCGGGATCAGGGCCTTGCCTTCGCCGAACCCGATCTGGCGGATCATATCGGCCCGGCCCGGCGTAATGACCGGATCGCCGAAAGCGTCAAGCATACGGAAATAGACGCCCGTGCAATGCGCGAACAACTGCTCGTACAGCGCGACGGCATCGGTCTCCTGGCCCAGCAGATGGAAACGGAGCGACTTCACCCGGTAGGACGAGAACCGGAGCTCCGGACGGGTCTCCGCTTCCTTGTCGGCGGCTTCATCATCCGCCGCCAGCGCGCTTCGCACGGTCAGCTGGAGCCGAAGGCTCGCGGCGCAGCTGGCGCGGGCGTTCGGGACCAGAGCCTGGAAGGCTCCGGAACTCGTGAGATACTCCGCCTTGACGATATCGAAGGGCCAGAGCGTGATCGGCTCGGCGAGCGTGAACCGGCACGCAACATTGCGATGCGCCTCGCGATACGTTGCATCGAACACGGAGCCTTGGGGGATCGTGCGGCCGTCGCGCAGCGACGGGTCGCCGAACTTTGGCTTCGCGCGCACGAGAACGAAGGAGGGCGTTGCGCCAGATAGTGGGGCGCGAGCTGGTCGATGAGGTTCGTGGTGAAATCGGCGAACTCATGCTTGAGCTTGAGTTGGACCCGGGCGGCGAGGAACGCGGCGCCCTCGAGAAGACCGGAGATCATCGGGTCGGCGGCGTCGCCGAACCGCCCACCGAGCCGCTCGGCGATGCCCGGATAGTCCTCTGCGAATTCGGCCGCCTGCTCGCGCAGGATCGCGAGCTCTTGGTTATAGAACCTCAGGAATTCGCGGTTCATCGCTCAGAGCCGGTCGAGCTTGATCTTACCGGAGTTGAGCTCGACCTCAGCGACGAATTGCACCGGAACCTCGACCGGCTGCGTCTTGAGCGCGGCGCTGACCAGAATCTTGGACTCGAAGCTCGTCCGGCGACACAGTATCGTCCCGGCGGGCCTTGATCGAGCCAGCGACAAGGCGCGGCTCGAAGTCGCGCAGGGCCGTTTCGATCTCTCGCGCGACTCCGCCTACTTCGTTCTCGTCGATCGTTCTATGCGTGAGAGACGGAAACCCGAAGTTGATGATGGATTTTCGGACCTCTGGCGCCATTGACAAGCTCTTCGATCGCCGCGAGATTCTCGTCCGTATTCGAACAGCGCGACGAGTTCGGTGTTGACCGTCTTCCTGAGTTCGGTCTCGGGAATTGGGGCTCGCGCCATCAGCCGCCGGGAGGCGATGACGCGGTCGCCCTGGTGGCGGATATCGACTTTAACTGTCGCGTCGCGGTCCCGGTGCGCGGCGCGAAAAGCGTGCATGAGTGGCGGCGCCCAACGATCGTTTTTCTGAGTTGGCGCCGCCACGTACCGCCCCACTGACAACCATCGCCTTCGCCAGGCTTCCGGGGTCTTTCAACCACGCCTGCCTGTCGGCAGATGGGGGTTAAGCGAACCGCGAGGCGATTACGTCACCACGCCCGACTTGACGTCGACCTCGAAGAAAGGCGCCGCCTCATCTCCGCCAGTTTCA
>CAVYPD010000057.1:0-9701 GCA_963770275.1 uncultured Alphaproteobacteria bacterium | reverse complement strand
ACGGCGTCGCGGTTCAGGTAGAACTCGAAATGCAGGTGGGGGCCGGTCGAAAGGCCAGTGTTGCCGGAGAGCGCGATGATGTCGCCTTGCTTGACCTCGACCCCGGGATGGATCGCCTCCGGGATCTCGGAGAGGTGCGAATAGGAGGTCTCGAACCCGGCGTGCTGGACGCGGACGTGATTGCCGAAGCCGGAGACGGGCCCCGCAATCTCGATCTTCCCATCCGCGGCAGCGCGAACGAGAGATCCGACCGCCGCGCCAAAGTCGATGCCTGCGTGCAATCGAAGAATGTGAAGGATGGGATGAAAGCGGAGCCCGTATAGCGACGTGATCGGAGCGCCTTTGATGGGCGACAGGATCCCGCCGACGCTGGTCGCGCCGCTATTGCCGAAAGATGGCGGCATGGGCATCGATTCTCCGGCGCCACCCTCGCTGCCCGCCCTCGGATCAAAGCAACGAAAGGCGCCGTCGCTCCCCTCGAACGCATAGCAATCGATGGCGAGCGCGTTTCCGTGCAGGCTGACATAGACAACCTTGCCGCTCGCCTTGCCCTTGTCGCGAAAGTCAGGCTCGAACAGCACGCGCAAGGTCTGGTCGGCCTGGAGCGGCAAGCGCAGGTCAGCGAGGCGGCTGATCAGCTGGATCGTTTCGCGGATGACGGGATCCGGCATCCCGTTGCGGATGCCGGCGCTATAGACGCCGTCGGCGATCGAGAAGTGCGTCCCGATGCTCTGGTTCCTGAGGGAATCGTCGAGCAAAGGCGCGGGGATGATCGGCTCGGCGGCCTGCTCATAACCGCCGTCGTCCTTCGCCGCGATAGTGATGACATACTCGCCATTTTCGAAGATGGCGATCTGCTTGATCCGGTACGCGCCGGCCAGGTCCAGCGCGCCCACGGCCACCGCCACGCTTTGGGGCGGCAGCGTTTGGATGTGCGCTGGCGAGTCCTTTGCAGCGCCTTCGATCATGCGCGCGCTGTCCGCATCGAAGCCGTTGGCGATCAGGAGATTGCTGATCGTGTCCGCCACCAGGGGCTTCAGGATGGTTTCCTTGAGCTGCGGTTGGCCGCGCGATCCGCCCAGGTTGATCTCGAGCTCGTTGCTGTTCGCGCTCGTCAGAAACTGGCTCTGAGCGTCAGCCGGCGTTTCGGCGCCGCCGTCATCGTCAGAGCCGTAATCCGGCTCGTTTTGGGCGGCGGCGATTTGCGCCGAGTTCATCGCCAATTGTGCGGCGAGCGCCTCGGCCTCTTGCCCGGCTTCCTGAAATTTTCCCATGTAGCCGCCAGTGGACGAGACAAGGGTCGAATTGACGAAGAGCGCCTTCGCCGGCGTTTGCGGGGCCTGCTGCCCCAGCTTCGCCGGGACGGAGATGAGAGCATCCTTGGGCGCGAGGACCGCGCCTCTTCGCACGAGCACCGGATCGCCCGGCAGATCGATGATCGTCGAGAGCCTGACCGGAGGCTCTGGACCCGCGATCCGGCTTGGGGCGACCGGGGCAGGGGCCGCGGGAGCGCGAGGTCTCGGCGGCGTCAATCGCCACGCGATGAGCCCTGCGCAGACGCAAGCGACCAGCATCGACGCAGCCAGCCCGACGACGCCGCCCCGACGGCTCATTAGAAGCTCAAGTCCTCGCCGCCGACCGGCGTTCTCCGCGCCTCAATTTCCGGTGGTCGGGGCAGCGCCCCGATCATTCGCTGAGATGCGTTTCGACGCGGCGATTCTCCGGGCTGTAGGGATTGGCGACGCGCGGCTTGGTCTTGCCGAAGCCTTTCGCCAACAAAAGCGACTTATCGATTCCGTCCGAAGCGAGGTAGGAGACCACAGCGTCGGCGCGGCGTTCGGACAGGCCTTGATTATACTCTTCGGGCCCGACAGCATCGGTGTGGCCGTCAATCTCGAATTTCGAGCCGGCGAGCCGCGGATCTTTGATCGCCTTCGCGAACTGGTCCAAATTTTCCCGCGCCGCCTGCGTCAGCTGGTCCGAATTGAACTCGAAATTGGCCAAGAGGTCGAATTGAACGGGCGGCGGCGCCTCGGCTGCTTCTTGCTTCTTGCAGTCGGCCGCGGTGCCAACGCACAGCGCGCGAGTTTTGCCGCCGGTCAGCGCGCCTTTCTGCTTGAGGAAGATTTGGACCACATTTTCCGAGGAATAGGCAGGATCGGCGTGAGCGGGAGCAAAACTGGCCAAGACGCAAACGGCAAAAGCCGCCGCCGCGCCGAACGCAAATGTTGAGGACGCGCGCATGAGGAGTATCCTTAAATGAAGGTGGGCAAATGCGAACCTTGAGAAATTATCATCAAGCGCATAGCTTGCGTCAAATACTGAATTGACGAATGGGCCGGGGAGGGGTCCGCGAGAATGGGGCGGAGCCCGACATCGGGCAATTCGATCTTCGATTTTGATTTGGAGCGGAAACCCGTGGAGGAGGACCGGACCGTCATTCAACGCTCCGCCGCGAGGAGCATGAGGCCCGGGACGCGCCTCAACAATGTCTATGAAATTGAAAGATTGGTCGCCCAAGGCGGCATGGGCGAGGTCTATCGCGGGTTCAACATCCAGACGGGAGACCCGGTCGCGATCAAGATGATCCGGCCGGAATTTGCAAGCGATCCCGAGATCTTGGACCTTTTCCGCCGCGAAGCTTCGATCCTTCACAGTTTCACGAACGATGCGATCGTCCGCTATTTCGTCTTCTCGGTCGATCCGCAGCTCGGGCGCGCCTATCTTGCGATGGAGTTCGTGGAAGGACCGTCGCTCAAGAAACGGCTGGGATCAGGACCGCTTCCTCTCGCAGAGGTTCGAATCCTGCAAAAGCGCGTCGGGTCCGCGCTGGAGGCCGCACACGGGCACGGCGTCGTGCATCGGGACATTTCCCCCGACAATCTGATCATGCCGGACGGCGACGTTCGCAGCGCCAAGGTTATCGATTTTGGCATCGCTCGGGCCCGGCGCGCGGGAGAAGGGACAATCCTCGGCGGCGGCTTTGCGGGAAAGTTGAATTACGCGTCCCCGGAACAGATGGGGCTTGCGGGCGCCGACGTCACGGCGAAGTCGGATATCTACAGTTTTGGTCTTGTGCTCGCTGAGGCGCTGCTTGGCCGGCCCATCGACATGGCAGGGTCGCAAGCGGAGATGGTCGATAAGCGGCGCGTGATACCCGCCGAACTTGCGTGGATCGACCCGACCATTCGACCGCTCCTTCAGGCGATGCTGCAACCCCTGCCCGAGAATCGCCCATCGAGCATGGCCGAGGTCGCCGCCTGGGAGCCGCCGGCGCCGTCAGCCGCGCGGGCGCTCAAAGCTCCACCCGTCGCGAGCGAGCGCACCGGCAGAATGCCGGCTTTGATCGGGGCTTTGATCGCGGTCTTCAGTTTGGGCGGGGCCGGTTACGTCTTTCGCGACGATCTCAGCCGGTGGCCTGGGACATTCTCGGCGCCGACGCCGTCGGCGGGTCTCGGTGAGGAGGCGACGACCTCTCCGACGTCGAAATTACCGCCTCTGACATCGCAACAATTGCCCCCGCTCGCTCCTTCGTCGGGACCGCAGGAGGGGACAAATCCGCCGTCGCCGCCCTCGAAATCGAATCCACCCGAGCAACCCGAGACCGCGCGAATTGAACCTCCGCCGGCGTCGGAGCCCACCGGGCCGGCGTCACGCCCGGTGACAGCTGAAACCCTGGCTGACGCGTTGCCGCCAAAGGCCGCGCAGGCGAATGTCGACCTTCCGGCAGCCACAGTGGGGTCCTCGTACCGCGCGGAGCTGCCGACCTTCGCTGACCCGGGCGGCAAGGGGCTGCGTCTGGCCGCGAGCGGTTTGCCGGACGGTCTGACCTTCAGCGATGCCGGCGGCGGAAAAGGCGCGATCGAAGGCGTCCCGCAGCAACCGACCAGCGCCTCCATTCGTATCGTCGCCACCAACCTCCATGACCGGACAGCGCAAATGACCGCGACGCTTGTTGTCGCGGATCAGCCCGCCCCGCCGCCAGGGCCTGTAGCGAAGCTCGAGACGCCCACCCCGGCCCCCTCGCAGAAGCCATCTATCGTGCCGGTCCTGCCTCAACCTGCAGCGCCGCCGCAATCCGCGGCTCCGCAGGTCTCTGCGCCTCCCCCGTCCGCACCGATAGTTCAGGCCGCGGCGCCGGTTTCGGTCAACCAAAACGCGGCGCCCGTGGCGCCTTCCGCCCTCACGCCGCAGACGGTCGCGCGCGAGGAGACACGCCCATCCCAACCAACCTCTCTTGCGCCGAGCGAGAATCTTCCTCCGCCTGTCGCGCCCGCCACGGCCGGGGACAAGGCCAAGGCGTTCATCGCCCGCTTTGACGGAGGAGAGTGCTTTCTCATCGAGCCGCTCCCCGGCTCGACAAAGCCGCACGAGTACCAGGCGGTCGGCCAAGCGATCGAGCCCTTCCGCCGCTTCGATTCAGGCTACAAGCGCGAGGTCGGCGTCGAGGCAAACCTGAGAGTGGCGCCGATCACCGCCGAGCAGTGTCCCGCCCTCGATCTCGTCCGCCTTTCCGCGCCGGGCGGGCGTCCGCTGCCCCGGCTGGCGTTGAAGAACTACGAGGTAGGACCAGGACAGCCGTTGCTAGGGACGATCTCCAATCTCAACGGGCGGCGCCTTTATCTGGTCCTCGTCGACAACGACGGCTTGGCGCACAGGCTGGAAACAAAGGCCGACGCCAACGGCGAGTCCGCCACCTTCAGCGTGCCCTTGACGGCCGACGCGAGTTCCGTTGGGCCGATGCAGATGCTGCTCGCGATCGTCTCGGACACGCCCGTTCCCGCCCTCGATACGCTTCACTCCGCGAACCTGAAAATCATCGGAGCGCGCCTCGTTGACGACGCGCGTCGGGCGTCCGCCGCTGTCGAGGCGGACTATTTCAAGTTCGTCAACTGACCGGCGAGCGTGACGGCAGTGACCGAGCGCGAACTCTGAGGCTAAGGAATCGCCGACTCCGGCGTCGTCAATTGGGGCCAGTCGCAAGGCCGCCATAAATTGGAATTTATTTGTTTTTGGCCCCCCGCTCAATATCTTGAGCGTCACGTGCGACGGCTCGCGGCGGCGCGTGAGTGTACCGTCCTGCCGAAGCGAAGAGGAGGCAAAAATGAGGGTATCGCCCCTGAGCCGGCTGGCGGTTGTGGCCGCCCTGGCGGGTTCGTTGGCGGCTCCCGTTGCGGTGCGCGCCCAAGATAAAGACATTCCGGTCATGACGCTGCGGGCTGCATTGCAGCTTCCGCCGGACAAGCTTCCCACGGTGTTCCGAAGCCCGAACCCCTATCAACACGAGCCCTACAACATTCATCGGACTGACGGCCTGAGCCGCAATCCCGACGATTGCATGAGGTGGGGCTGCATCGACCATAGATAATCGGGCCGAAGCTAACTTAAGGCGCAGAAGACCGAAGGCGACGAAGTCGCCCCTTCTTCTCGGTGAAGCTACGGTCAGAACTTGACGCGCAAGCCGGCGGTCGGGGCGATGTTTTGGGTCGCCAAAAACCCGTTGGCGAGGCCGCCATAGACGTTCGAGAACATCAGGCCGGCGTAGAGGTCGACGCGCTTGAGTGGTCGATAATCCATCATGGCAGAAATGGCGTATTGCGTGCCGGCGCAAGCGTTGTTGTTTTCGCGGATGACGTTGAGGACGTTCCCGTTTGCCTGGACAAAACTGGTCTTGGCGTAGGCGCAGGCCGTCGTCGAGGAATTATAGTTGTTCTGGTTCTCGTAGTAAAAGGCGCCGGTCACGTCTAGTTGGGGGTTAATCGCATATTTAGCCCCTATGAAGGGGACGTTGACGACCCGCATTTTGTTATAGGCGGTGGAGTTGGTCCATGCCGTCGGAAAAAGTTTCGCGAGCGCCTTGTTGCTCGTAACGATGGTCGCGGGGACGCTATAGCCGCCGAGCGTCCCGAAGCCGTTCAAAAAATCGTCGCTGGGGTTCGCCTGCTGCCACCACATCCAGCCGCCGGAGAGCGTCACCGGGCCCCATTTGTACTTGGCGAGCAGCATGAAACCGCTGTTGTTGGACAGCGTCGCTTTCAGGTCGTCGGGGCCGTAGAAGTTCGGGATCCCGTCGGTGCAGCCGGTCTGGCCCTTGAGCGGGCCTTTGGTGGCCGTGGAGCAGGCGCCGGTGAAGTTAGAGAGGCTGACGGCGTTCTGAGCGTAACTGCCGACGACGTCCACCGAGAAGAGGCCTCCAAGGCCTTCAATGTCTGCGCCGACATCGCCCTGATAGAGGCCGGTCGTGCCGTTGCCCTGGGCATACCCGCCCCACTGAACCAGGGCCCCGCCGTGGAAATTCTCGTAGTTCACTCGGTACTTCACGCCGGTGTTGGCGCGGTTGGTTTCCGTGTCGCCGAAGCCCGCGTAGGAACCGGAATAGCCAAGCGCGGAAAACGCATAGGAGCCGCCCATCGGATCGTAGGCGATGACGCCGTCGAGCGTTAGCGAGGTCACCCTGCCGACGGTGAGCGTTCCGAAAGTCTTATTGCTGAGGCCGATATATCCGATCGAGTTGTCAAACTGCCCGGCGCGGCTCGAGTCGCTGTTTGCGCTCTGGAGGACGAGCGGCAGGCCGTTGTTCTGCACAAGCGAGCGTGGCCCGTTGACGAGATTGCCGGAATAGGGGCTGAATCCGGTTTCCACGGCCCCGACGAGCGACCAGCCGGGAAGCCACGGAATCGCCTCCTTCATATTGACCCCGACAACCGATTGGCTGATGCCGTTCGGGGTCCACAGCCACTTGGCTCCGTAGCTCTGCTTGCCGACGAAACTGTAAACGCTGTTGGAGTACGTGCTGCTGGCAGGCGCGCCGTTGGAGCTGTAGCCGAGGCCGACGTCTAGCGTCGCATAGACGGTGATGCCCGCGTAGCTCAGGGGACAATCCGCGGCGCTTGTATTCAAATAGGTCCAGAGGCTCGAAAAGCAGCTCACCGGCGGCGACGGCGCGGCTGATTTCGTTGTCGGCAAATCAGCCGCGTCCGCCGCGGAGGCCAGCGCAATTCCGATGGCGAAAATGCCTATCCGAGCCTTCATAAGTCCCCCGATCGAGCGAGCGCGATTGGCGTGAAAAGTGTGATTCTGCGCCTCATGCCTCGATGTCTATAGATTTAGTATAATCAAATCAAGCGACCCTGTGACGAAAATGCGGCGGGTTTACCGCGCGCCTGACGCCTTTAGGGCGCTTTACCTGGGATGGTGCCGGTTTGGCTCCTTCTTCGCAGCGCGCAGCGAGGTTTGCCCGGTCGATCCGTTTGGGTTCTCTTGGTTCGTCGCTGTTTCACTGCGAATACCCCCCATTACGAAGGTTAGATTTCCTTGGATTTCCTTGAATCTCTCGTCCGAATCGAGCCTTATCAATGGGTTGCGCCGCGTGGAGCAGGAATAAATTTTCTCGGCGCTTTCCGTGCCGCTAGTAGCCCGGAGTGGTGGTGGGACGGCGGTTCGTGGCCTGCGGAACGGCAGGATTGTTCATGGGAAGAGCTTAACTAGATTTCTGATTCGCTGCAACAGATTGTCGTCGTCTGAGCAGATCCCCCGACCGCCTCAACTCAAACGTTGGAGGTTTCCAGGCGACGCTCAGGGTTCCCTAGCCTACCGCGCCATGGCCGGGACAAGCCCGGTCGGAGTTTTGCATCCACGAGGTGTCAGGCATTGCGTCAGTGGTTCCACGCTCGCTCGCGTCGCGAGTTCTGCTCCAGCTGGCTTGGGCTCGAGGGTCGTAGGACAGGGCGAATCTTCGGTCGGCGTCCGAGCGAAGCCGCTTTCCCGCAGCGCGCCGATCCGGGTGGTCCCCTCCGCTCATCCCATCGGTTGTTTCAGCTCATTTGCAGCAAAGTATAGGATCATGAAGGAATGGATCTACAGGACATTTCATAAATAAAAAGTCTTTTATAATTCATTTTTTATAAGATACTTCTTCACATCTCCGCGATCTGGTCTTCATTGACTAAGTAGCGCCTCAATTATCGCAGTTAATAACCAGAAGTGAGCGAATATCCAGTCCGCGTCACTTTAAGAAATAGGGAGTTGAAACATGATACCTGTACGCTTCGCGCTCATCGCAACCGCGGCTGCCGGATTGATAGCCATTGCGGCGCCCGCGTTCGCAGAGATTGTCTCCACGCCGGATGGTCAATATTACAGGCTCGTTCCCGTGAGAGCGCCGGCACCGGGAACAGCGCCCGAGATGGTGACCATTGGGCCCTCGCAGGCCACGGCGAACGTCGCCGCTGTGTCGAACTGCCGGCTGATCAATCTCGAGGACAATGAATATCAGCCGGAATACACGACTGTTTGCGGCCCGCAATAACAGTCGCCTAAACTGAATTGAAGCGAATTGAAGCGCCGCCCAGATAAAGCTCTCGGCGGCGCTTTTGTTTGTCGGTCTTCTCTTGAGGGAGCCTAAAAACGATGGTCGGGGACCCTCGGGCGGGCCGACGCGCTCAAGCTTTGCAGCCGCGGGCCAGGACGGGATCGGCGCCAAATTGAGCGATCGAGCCCCGGAGGCGCGGACCGACCCGGCCACGGCGCATCACGCTGCAGCGTCGCGGCCAGGAGCTCGCCGAGCGCGGCTCAAATTCGCCGCCGTCGCGACGCCTGTCCGCCCAATAGGTGAGTTCAGGAGCCGCAACGCGGATCATCGCTCCTCGTCGGCCGCACTCGACGCTTGATGGCGCGCGGCCGCCGACACAAAACCGATCCCAGCCGCGGGGCAAAAGCGCCGCAACTGGGACAAGTACGACCCGTATCAGAACTTGACACGCAGGCCTGCGGTTGGGGCGATGTTCTGGGTCGCCTGGAAGCCGTTCGCGAGGCCGCCATAGACGTTCGAAACCATTATACCGGCGTAGAGATCGACGCGCTTGACCGGGCGCCAATCGATCAGGGCGGAGAAGGCGTCTTCCGTGCCGGCGCATTTGCTGCTGCTGGCGGTTGCGATGCTGAATTTATTTCCGTTTGGCTCGGTGAAGGTACTGGTGACGCCGGTGCAGGCCGTCGTGTTGAAGTTGGACTGTTGCAGGTAATAATAGGCGCCAACCACGTCGAGTTGAGGCGTGATCGCGTATTTTGCGCCAACCCAGAAGTAGGGAGCGATTCTGGGATCAGTGAAGTTGGTGAAGTTGGTCCATGCGGTGGGAAACGCTTTGGCGCCCGGGAGCTTCTGGTTGATGGTCGCTGGGACGTTCCAGCCGCCGATCGTCTCAAAGCCGTTCAGGAAGTCGTCGCTCGGGTTCGCCTGTTTGAGCCAAGCGTAGCCGCCAAAGACCGTCAGCGCTTGAACCTTGTACTTGGCGGTCGCCAGGAAGCCAGTGTTATTCGAAAGCGTCGCCGTCACGTCGGTGTTGCTGTACCCGGTTGGAATGCCCGACGTACAGGTGGCTTGGCCGGCGAATGGTCCCTTCGTCAGCTGTGTGCATGCACCGGAGAAGGTGCCGACGTTCACCACGTCCTTGGCCCAGCTGCCGATGAAGTCCATCGAGAGGGTGCCGCCGTACGGGGATCCCTGAAACAGGTTAACGTCGGCGCCAGCCTGGCCCTGATAAAGGCCGGTCGTGCCGTTGCCCTGGTCGTAACCTCCCCATTGCACCAGGCCGGCGACGCGGAAATTCGCTCCGTAAAAAGAGGGGTAGGGGACATCCAATCGGTACTTGACGGCAGTATTGGCCCGCGCGGCCTCGGTGTTGCCGAAGCCGGCGAAGGAG
>CAVYPD010000056.1:0-17392 GCA_963770275.1 uncultured Alphaproteobacteria bacterium | reverse complement strand
ATGGACGAATTGAAGCCGCGCGTCGAGGCGGGCGTCCTCGTCGGCCAGAGGCGCTGGAATCTGCGGCTGAAGTCCGGCCTCGACGTCAAGTTGCCCGAAGACAATCCGCAAGCTGCGATCGCCGAGCTTCTCACGCTTCAACACCAATCCCGGATTCTGGAAAAGGACGCGATGGCGCTCGACTTCCGCGTCCCGGGCAGGGTGTTCGTGCGGTTGACCGACGATGCGGCCACCGCTTGGGCGGAAGCCCACGCGGCCAAGAAGGGCGCCCAGCCATGAGCCTGAAATCGCTCGCTCCGCGCATGCGTCAGATCCCGGCGCGCAAGAGCGCCATCCTCTCGGTGCTCGACATCGGCGCCTCGAAGATCGTCTGCCTGATCGCGCGACTGACGCCGATGGAGCCGTCCGAGGCTTTGCGCGGTCGCACCCACCGCTGCAAGGTGCTTGGCATCGGCCATCAGCGCTCGAACGGAGTCAAGGGCGGCGCGGTGGTCGATCTTCATGCGGCGGAGCATGCCGTACGCCTGGCCGTTGACGCGGCCGAGCGCATGGCCGGCGTCGAGGTTGGCGGCGTCATCATCAACATGTCCGGCGGCCGGCTCTCTTCGCGCCGCCACGGCGCGGAAGCAAAGTTGCGCGGCAAGACCGTCGCCGAACACGACATCCACCACGTGCTCGAAGCCGCTGCCGCGGTGAATGCCGAGCCCGGGCGGACAATCCTGCATGCGCTTCCGACCGCCTTCCGGCTCGAACTCGACTAAGGACGTGCGCGATCCGAAGGGTATGGTCGGCCATGAACTTGGCCTCGATCTTCATCTCGCCACCTGTGATTCGGCGGCCGCCCGCAATCTGATGCTGGTCATCGAACGCTGCCATTTGCGGGTCGAGGCGATGGTGGCGACGCCTTACGCCGCGGGCCTCTCGACGCTCGTCGACGACGAGGCGGAGCTGGGCGCCGCGGTGGTCGATTTTGGCGGCGGCTCGACAAGTGTCGGGGTCTTCTCCGGCGGCCGGCTCGTCCATGTCGACGCGGTCGCCCTCGGCGGCTCGCACGTGACGAGAGACATCGCGCGCGGTCTCAACGTTGCGGTCAGCGACGCCGAACGCCTCAAGACTTTGTACGGCGCGTGCATCGCCTCGCCCTCCGACGATCGCGAAACCATCACTGTGCAACGGCTCGGCGACGACCAGGATCATCCAAGCCATCTGCCGAAATCCGAGCTCGTCCGAATCATCCGTCCGCGGGTGGAGGAGATCCTCGAACTCGTGCGCGACCGGCTCAAGGCGTCAGGCTACGCCGCCCAGGCTGGCCGCCGACTGGTGATGACCGGAGGCGCCTGCCAGCTGACCGGGCTGCCGGAGCTCGCGCGGACAATGCTTTCGAGCCAGGCCCGGGTCGGCCGGCCGCTCGGGATCGAGGGCTTACCGGAATCCGGCAAGAGCCCATCCTTCGCCGCCGCGGTCGGCCTCATGGTTTATCCGCAGATGGCCGGCCTCGAATATTTCGGAAGCACGCGCTCGAACGCTCATCATCACCATCATGGCGAAGCTGGCTATGCGGCGCGGGTCGGGCGGTGGCTCAAGGAGAGTTTTTAAGGCGCGTAATAGGCGCTCGCCGAAGGCAAGCGCGTGGTGAAGGGAAAACACGCATTCCAATCGGCGCCGGCGGGCGTCCAACCAATGAGGCTAGCATGTCGATCAATCTGAAGGCGCCTGAGCTCAGGGAATTGAAGCCCCGAATCATGGTCTGCGGCGTCGGCGGCGCCGGCGGCAACGCGGTCAACAACATGATCGTGTCGGGCCTGTCGGGCGTCGATTTCATCGTCGCCAACACAGATGCGCAGGCGCTGACCTCCTCGCGGGCCGAGCGCATCATCCAGATGGGCCTGCAGGTGACCGAGGGCCTAGGCGCAGGGTCAAAGCCTGAAGTCGGCAAGGCGGCCGCGGAGGAAGCGTCCGAGGAGATCCGCGATCACCTCGCCGGCGCCCACATGGTGTTCGTCACCGCCGGCATGGGCGGAGGCACGGGCACCGGCGCCGCACCGGTCATCGCTAGGGCCGCGCGCGAAATGGGCATTCTCACCGTGGGTGTGGTCACCAAGCCGTTCCATTTCGAGGGCGGCCGGCGCATGAAAATTGCCGAGACCGGGATCAATGATCTGCAGAAGGCGGTCGACACGCTGATCATCATTCCGAACCAAAACCTGTTCCGGGTCGCCAACGAGAAGACGACCTTCGCCGACGCGTTCGCCATGGCCGACCAGGTTCTCTATTCCGGCGTCGCCTGCATCACGGACCTGATGGTGAAGGAAGGACTTATTAACCTCGATTTCGCCGACGTGCGCTCGATCATGAGCGAAATGGGCAAGGCGATGATGGGCACCGGCGAAGCGGCGGGCGACAAGCGGGCGGTCCAGGCCGCCGAAGCGGCGATCGCCAACCCGCTGCTCGACGAGACTTCGATGCGGGGCGCGCGCGGCCTTTTGATCTCGATCACCGGCGGCAACGATCTGACGCTGTACGAAGTCGACGAGGCGGCGAGCCGCATTCGCCAGGAGGTCGACGAGGAGGCCAACATCATCCTCGGCGCCACCTTCGATTCGGCGCTCGACGGCGTGGTGCGCGTTTCGGTCGTCGCCACCGGCATCGATCAGGAGGCGATCGGACAGATCGAGCCGGTCAACGCCCAGCCAAGGGTCGACGCCTTCTCGCGCGCGCGGGCCTTCACGCCCCGCTCGGCTCGCACGGCTCTAACCCAGGCTGACGCGCCTGCCGCGTTCGTGGGCCAGGATGACTCCCTCGCGCCTGTCGCCTTCCCCGACCCGATCGAGGCCCGCCTCGAAGCGGAGGAACCGGAGCACGAGGAATTCATTCCGCCTGCCGCCGGAGCAGCCGGTCCTTCGGTCGCCCCGCATGCCGCAGATCGAGGACCTGCCGCAGCTGGCCCAGAACCAGCTGCGTGCGTTGCGCGATGCGCAAAACGGCATCCCCGCGCCGGAAACGCGTCGCCGGTCGCTCTTGGAGAAGCTGGCCGCATTCGGCATCACCCGTCACGATGGCGAGGCTGCTCCCGCGCCTGCCGCCGTGGCCCCTCCGGCGCCCGTGACGCAGCTTCAGCGGCCCCAGGCTTTGGCTCCGGCCGAACCTGCCCGCGCTCAGCCGCGCCCGCAGCCCGCGCGCGCTCCCAGCGCGTATGAACCGAATGGCCGAGCCGTTGCTCGTCCTCCGGTATCCGAGGACGATCATCTCGACATCCCGGCTTTTTTGCGCCGGCAGCAAAGCTGATTCGCTAATCAAGGCGCCCCGGCTATGCGGCCGGGGTTGGCCCGAGGGCGTCATCTTTGTTTACAGTTAACGCTCGGTAAACTTTCTAAAGTGTTGAAAAATCTCAGACAATGTTTGCATAGGCGTTGTAACTTTTGTTCACTAAAGGTGATTTGTCCCGAGCGCGGCCGGCCCCTAGTCTGGCTTTTCAGGAGCTGACGTCAGGCTTTTTGGCGGCAGCGGGCGGACGACGATCGGCAGCTTTAAGTAGCAACGCGGTGGGAGGCTTAATCGCCTCACACCGCAGTCGGCGGCGCGAATCAGGGCCGGGCGAAAGTCCGGGTGCAGTTGATGCGGTTTGGGTCTCAGACAACGCTGCGCGATCGGGTGGTCATCCAGGGCGTCGGCGTACACTCCGCGGCGCCCGCCCAACTTGTTCTTCATCCTGCCCATGTCGACTCCGGGGTCACTTTCCTCCGTACGGGATTGCCCGGCGGACGCGAGCGGCTGCTCGAGGCCAAGAGCGCCAACGTGACGCAGACCTCGCTTTGCACCACGATCGGCGACGCCGCGGGCGCCAGCATCTCGACCGTCGAGCATCTTTTGGCGGCGCTTTCGGGGCTTCGGATTGACAACGTCCTGGTCGAGATCGATGGCCCGGAGACGCCGATCATGGACGGCTCCGCCGGGGACTTTGTCCGGGCGATCGATTCTGTTGGCGTCGTCCAGCAGGGGCGTTCCCGCCGCTATCTCAAAATCGTCAAGCCTGTCCGCGTGGATCATGAGGGCGGCTTCGCGGAATTCCTCCCCGCCGAGAGCGGCTTCCGCCTCGACGTCGAGATCGACTTCAAATCGCCTGCGATTGGCCGCCAACGCCGGGTGTTCGATCTTGATCCGACGACTTTCCGGCGCGATATCGCCCGCGCCCGAACTTTCGGATTCGTCAGCGACGTTCAGGCTTTGTGGCGGGCCGGCTACGCGCTGGGCTCCTCGCTCGAGAATTCGGTCGCCATCGATGGCGACGCCATCCTCAACCCGGAAGGGCTCCGCTACGCCGATGAATTCGTGCGCCACAAGGCGCTCGACGCGGTCGGCGATCTGTCGCTCGCGGGCTCGCCCATCATTGGCCTCTACCGGACCTATCGCCCCGGACATAAGCTCAACGCGATGGCGCTCGATGCGCTGTTCGCGCATCGCTCAGCCTATGAGCTCCTTGAAGCGCAATCGGCGCCAGCCGCAATCCGCGCCCGGGTCGGCAGTGCGCATGTGCCTGCCGGAGCCGCGGCGTTCGCCGCCGCCGACTGATCGGGCCGCGGCCCGCCGGCGGTCGCGCTTTTGCCGATATTCTTGCCTCAATAGCGCCGCAACGGCCATCTTCGTTTGGCCGAAAATCTGGCGCGCGCGCCGCGAGTGCGCTAATGAGCCGCTTCGTCCCCGAACGGGGGAACCGGCGCTCCCCCGCCCGCAACCCGAGACCTTGAAGCATGGCTGACGTCGAATCTGGCGCCCTTTCGTCGAACGGTTGGAAGCGACTGGCGCGCCGCTCCCTCGCCGGGGCGGCGTTCATCGCCATCGCGCTCACCGGCTCAGGCTGCTCGATGATCGACCAGTTCAATCCTTTCGGCGGTGACAAATATAAGATGGAGGTCACGCCGGACGTACCGGCAAGCAAGACCTACGATCAGGGTCTTGAGAAATTGGCCAACGGGTCGCCGGCTGAGGCGTCGAAGAAATTCACTGATCTTGGCAAGCAATATCCAAGCTCGGATTGGGCGCGCAAGGGTCTGTTGATGACGACCTATGCGAACTATCAGGCCGGCGACTACACCACCGCCGAAACGTCGGCCGAACGCTACCTTAAGGACTACCCCAACTCGCCAGAAGCAGACTACGTTTTGTACCTGCAGGCGAATTCCTATTATATGCAGATACCGGATATCTCGCGCGACCAGGAGAAGACGGCGAAAGCTCTGGAAACATTCCAGTCCGTCGTGCAGAAATACCCGAAGTCGGACTATGCCGACGACGCGAAATACAAGATCCAGGTCACCCAGGATCAGCTGGCCGGCAAGGAAATGTCGATCGGACGGTTCTACCTCACCCGCCGCAACTACACCGCCGCCATCAATCGATTTCGTAACGTGCTCCAGTACTATCAGACGACGCGCCATGCGGCCGAAGCGCTCTATCGCCTGGTTGAGGCCTATCTGGGCTTGGGATCACCGAGGAAGCGCAGACCGCGGCCGCCGTGCTCGGGCACAATTTCCCGGACAGCACATGGTACCACGACGCCTATGACCTCCTGAAAGGCAAGGGACTCTCGCCCCACGATTTTGGCGGCTCGTGGATGTCGACGATCTGGCACACGGTCGTCCCGTCCTCATCAGGCTAATTGATGCTTTCGCGCCTCTCCATTCGCGATGTGGTGTTGATCGATCAGCTGGATCTTGAGTTCTCGCCTGGGCTGACCATCCTCACCGGCGAGACCGGGGCGGGAAAATCAATTCTTCTGGATGCGCTGTCGCTGGCGCTTGGCGCGCGCGGCGACGGGGGCCTGGTGCGCCACGGCCAGACGCAAGGCCAGGTGACGGCGACATTCGAATTGGCGGAGGGCCACGCCGCCCATGCGCTCCTCGAAGGGCAGGATATTGAGATCGGCGACGAGCTGATCCTGAGGCGGGTCCAGCTCGCCGACGGACGCACTCGCGCCTACGTCAATGACCGGAGCGTCAGCGCCCAGGCGTTGCGGGGACTGGCGTCGGCGCTGGTCGAGATCCACGGCCAGCACGATGAGCGGGCGCTGACCGATCCGTCGACCCATCGCGCGCTGGTCGAGGCCTATGGCGGGCTCGAACCGCTGGCGGCCGCGACGGAGCGCGCCCACGGCGCCTTGCGCGAGGCCGAGCGGGTGCTCGAGGCCGAGCGCGCAAGGGTTAAGGCCGCGGAGGCCGAAGCGGAATTCGCCGCTCATGCGCACGAAGAGCTCAGCAAACTCGCCGTCCAGCCAAATGAGGAAGAAACGCTGGCCGCGCGCCGCCAAGCGATGATGCAGGGCGAGAAGGTCGCAGCCGACATCCGCGACGCGCGCGATCACCTGACCGGCGAAACCGCCATCCTGCCGCTTTTGCTTTCCCTCTCGCGCCGGCTGCAGCGCCGCTTGCCGCAGGCGCCGGCGCTGCTCGAGCCGAGCGTGAAGGCGCTGGATGAAGCGATCGACGCAATTGAGCGGGCCACGCGCGAGGTCGAGGACGCGCTCGAGGCGAGCGCCTTCGATCCTCACGAGCTCGAGCGTTGCGAGGAGCGCCTGTTCGCGCTCCGGGCGATGGGCCGCAAGCACAATGTTCCGATCGAAAACCTTCCAGCGCTGGCGCAGAAATTCGCCGACGATCTTGCCGCTCTCGCCGCGGGCCGCAGCGAGGTCGGCCGGCTCGAGACCAGCGTGAAGAGCGCCGCGCAAGCTTACCACGCGGCGGCAAGGGCGCTCAGCGCTGCGCGCGAGACAAGCGCGCGCGAGCTCGCGACGGCGGTCGGCGCGGAATTGGCGCCGCTCAAGCTCGAGCGGGCCGAGTTCAGCGTCGACTTGAAGCGCGACGACACAATCGTTTCGCCGAGCGGGTACGACCGGGCGGAATTCTTCGTTCGCACCAATCCCGGGTCGCGTCCGGGCCCGCTCATGAAAGTGGCTTCGGGCGGCGAGCTCGCCAGGTTCCTGCTCGCGATCAAGGTGCGATTGGCCGAGCGCGGCACCGCGCCGACTTTGGTCTTCGACGAGATCGACACCGGCGTCGGCGGCGCCGTCGCTGATGCGATGGGCCAGCGCCTGGTGCGGCTCTCGGCGGGGGCCCAGGTCCTGGCGGTGACCCATGCGCCGCAGGTGGCCGCGCGGGCGCAGAACCACTATCGGATCGCCAAAAGCGATATTGGCGCGGGCGAGCGGGTCGCGACCGGCGTCTCGCGGCTCGGCGCGGCCGAGCGGCGAGAGGAAATCGCTCGCATGCTGGCCGGCGCGGAAATCACCCACGAGGCTCGCGCCGCCGCCGTAAGCCTGATTGAAAAGGCCGAACGACAGCAGGACAATCGGGACATCGACGCTTGCCTCGCCGTCGGCCTTGGCCCTATCAAGACCCCGGCCAAGCGTCGCGAGTCGCGGCGTCAAACGACGAAGGACCCGGCATGAGTCCGGATGAATCCCGAGCAAAGCGCGAGGATCTCCGGCGGGTCCGCCTCGCGGCATCGCTCAGGGAGAATTTGAAGCGGCGCAAGGCGCAAGGCCGGGCGCGGCAGGTCGAGGCTCAGCCGGCGGGCGAGCCAACGGCGCAGCCTGGCGCGCCTCGGGACTGACGCGGGGTCGCGGGCGGCGACCTCTTTGACGGGTGGGTTTGAGCAAGAGGGATCGGGGATGGATCGCATACAAATTCGCGGCGGCGCGACACTGAACGGCGCGATCCCGATTTCCGGGGCGAAGAATGCCGCGCTGCCGTTGATGATCGCGTCGCTTCTCACCGATCAGACGCTGACCCTGGAAAATTTGCCGCGTCTCGCTGACGTCGCTCAACTCGCCTACATCCTTGGCAATCAGGGCGTCGACTATTCGGTCGACGGCAAGCGTGTCGGCGAGGAGGCCGGCACGGGCCAGACGGCGCATCTGCGCGCCCGCACCATCGTCGACACGACCGCACCCTATGAAATGGTGGCGAAGATGCGCGCGAGCTTCTGGGTGATCGCGCCGCTGCTGGCGCGCATGGGCGCGGCGCGCGTCTCGCTGCCGGGCGGCTGCGCGATCGGCACCCGGCCGGTCGACTTGTTGCTGATGGCGCTCGAGAAGCTCGGCGCCCAGATCGAGATCGATGCAGGCTACGCCGTCGCCAAGGCGCCGAAGGGTCTCACGGGAGCGGAGATCGAGTTTCCCAAGGTCACGGTCGGGGGAACGCACATCGCGATCATGGCGGCGTCGACCGCGCGTGGGGCCACGTTGATTCGCAACGCGGCCTGCGAACCGGAGGTCGCGGATCTCGCCGCCTGTCTCAGCAAGATGGGCGCGCGCATCCGCGGCGCCGGCACGCCGACAATCGAAATCGACGGCGTTCCCCGTCTCAACGGCGCGCATCACCGCGTTCTGCCCGACCGCATCGAAGCGGGAACCTATGCGACCGCGGTCGCGATGACCGGCGGCGACGTTGTGCTCGAGGGCGTGAGCGAGGATCTCTTGGAGGAGGCGCTCGACGCGCTCACCCAAGCCGGCGCGACAGTAAGCAGCGACAATCGAGGCGTGCGCGTGAAGCGCAATGGCGCCGGCATCAGCGCGGTCGACATCTCAACGGCGCCGTTCCCGGGCTTCCCGACCGACCTGCAGGCGCAGTTCATGGCGTTGATGACGCGCGCGAAAGGCGTCTCGCGCATCAAGGAGACCATCTTCGAGAACCGTTTCATGCACGTGCAGGAGCTCGCCCGCTTCGGCGCGCATATCAAGCTCGATGGCGACACGGCCGTGGTCAGCGGCGTCAAGCGCCTGCGCGGCGCGCCGGTGATGGCGACCGACCTGCGCGCCTCGGTTTCGCTCGTTATCGCCGGCCTTGCGGCGGAAGGGGAGACGATCGTCAATCGCGTCTATCACCTCGACCGCGGCTTCGAGCGGCTGGAAGAGAAGCTCGGCGCCTGCGGCGCCGACATCACGCGGCTCGCGAGCTAGTCCATGGCGAGTCTCGCGCAGGCGCTCAAGCTGATCGCGCTCGACCGGGAGGGCCTGGGCGTCATTTCCGCGCATATTCAGGACACCTGCGTCAAACGCGTCGACATGACCTGGCTGCCCAAGCAGCGCCGCTTTCTGGTCGCCGGCATGCGCTACGACTGGGTGGGCGCCAAGACCGGGCCCGAGGAGCGCGTCTCCAGCGTGCTGAGGTTCGACCGCGTGTTGAAGGTTTCGCATCTCGGTCTCACGGAGACCAACGCGGATGCGACGCTCAATCTGCTGGCGGTGACGTTCGAGAAGACGGATCCGCCGGCCGGCATTATCATCCTCGCCTTCGCCGACGGCGCGCTGGTGCGGCTCGACGTCGAGTGCGTCGAGGTCGAGTTGCGCGACATGGGCCACCGCGTTCCCGCCCAGGCCTGCCCCGGCCACGCTCTGACCGATTCGTCGGCCGCTTAGCGCGTGGCGCGGTGAGGTGAGTTCGCGTATGAGGAGCCCTCACCCCGACCCTCTCCCCATAGGGCGTTCGGAAGAACGCCTGTCTCTCGAAGGGCTAGAGGGAGAGGGGGAGCGGCGGCGCCACAATCCCTTCTCCCTCAGAGAGAAGGTGGCGAGCGAAGCTCGCCGGATGAGGGTCGGCGCCGGATGAGGGCAAGTGCTGTGACCAGGTTGGAGAGTTCCGCTTAGCCATGGCCGTGGCGCTCGATATGCAGTCGGCGGATTTCGATGAGCGCTTTGCGGCGCTCGTCGCCGCCAAGCGCGAGACGTCCGCCGACGTCGACCTGACCGTCGCCGACATCATCGACGATGTGCGCCACCGCGGCGATGTGGCGCTGGCCGAATTGTCGCTGCGCTTCGAGCGCATCGAAATCGGCAGGATTGGACTGAAGATCGACGCCGCCGAGATCGACGCGGCGATCGGCGCCTGCGACAAGACAGCGCTCGAAGCGCTCAAGCTTGCGCATGCCCGGGTGATGGATTTTCACCTGCGCCAGAAGCCCGCCGACCTTTTCTTCACCGACCCGCTCGGCGTCGAGCTCGGCTGGCGGTGGCGGCCGATCGACGCGGTCGGCCTCTATGTTCCCGGCGGCGCCGCGACCTATCCGTCCTCCGTCATCATGAACGCCGTGCCGGCCAAGGTCGCGGGCTGCCGCCGCCTGGCGATGGTCATGCCGACGCCCGACGGCCACATCAATCCGCTGGCGCTCGCCGCGGCGCGCATCGCCGGCGTGGACGAGATCTACCGGGTCGGCGGCGCGCAGGCGATCGCGGCGCTCGCCTATGGCACGGACACAATTCCCCCGGTCGACAAGATCGTCGGCCCCGGCAACGCCTATGTCGCGGCGGCCAAGCGGCGGGTGTTCGGCGTCGTCGGCATCGATATGATCGCGGGGCCCAGCGAAGTGGTGGTGCTTGCCGACAGGAGCGCCGATCCGCGCTTTGTCGCCGCCGATCTTCTGGCGCAGGCCGAGCACGATGAGGCGGCGCAATCGATCCTCATCACCGATGATGCAGGTCTCGCGCGCGCGGTCGAAGCGGAGGTGGAACGTCAGCTCGAGACGCCTGCCGCGGGCGAAGATCGCGGGTGCGAGCTGGCGCGACAATGGCGCAATCATCCTCTGCCCGTCGCTTAAGGCCGCGATTCCGCTTGTCGATCGGCTGGCGCCGGAGCATCTCGAGATCATGGCGCACGACGCCGAGGCGCTCAGCGACAAAATCATGCCAACGCCGGCGCGATCTTCCTTGGGTCCCATACGCCCGAAGCGATCGGCGATTATGTCGGCGGATCGAACCACGTCCTGCCGACCGCGCGCTCGGCGCGCTTCTCGTCGGGCTTGGGGGTGCTCGACTTCATGAAGCGGACGTCGCTGCTCAAATGCGACGCCCGCTCGCTCGCCACGCTCGGCCCGGCGGCGATTGCGCTTGGGCAAGCGGAGGGGCTCGATGCGCACGCACGCTCGGTCGCGTTGCGGCTTCGCGCGAACAGCCCATGAGCGCAGAAACCGGCCAAGAGCCGCAATCGGCTCGCTGAAGTCGTTCTGGACGAAGCGACGATCCCGCGCAGCTCAGCCGATGTCGATCACGAGCGGACGGTGGCGATCTTCGACCTGATCGAGGAAAATTCCTTCGGCGTCCCGGGTCGCGACGATGGCCCCTACGTGCTCAAGATCTCGCAGGAGGAATCGAAGCTGACCTTCGAGGTCGAGAACCGCGAAGGACGAGACCGCGGCCACGATCGTGGTGTCGATGACGCCGTTCCGGCCGTTGCTCAAGGACTATTTTCTTGTCTGCGAGACCTATTATTCGGCGATCCGGACCTCGAGCCCGCGCCAGATCGAGGCGATCGACCGCGAGCGCACGAAGCTGCACAATGAAGGCGCCGAGCTCATGGCCCAGCGGCTGACCGGCACGATCGACATCGACCAGGGCACGGCCCGGCGCCTGTTCGCGCTGGTTTCGGCTTTGCGCTGGCGGGTGTGATCCTTTCGAAGGGCGGGCGGCCGTCTCGGGGGACGCCTCAGCCTGACGCGGCGCCTTGATCGAACGCACTTGCGGCCTGCGGATTCTCGGCGATGTCGCATAACGTCGCCCGCAATTCCGCCATCTGGGTTCGCCGAAGAAGCCGCAAAGCGGTGGTGCGCTTTCGCCAATGAGCCGAGCGCCGGCAGCTGCCTCTCGCCTAGCGGATGTCAGGCGCAGGGGGCCGGCCAGCAGGTTGGCGATTGTGGGGAGTTCGAAGCTCGAGAAAAATCTTCTTGAAAACACAATCCTGTGGTAGTTATTTGCAGTCCGCGGGATCGAGAGCAGACCTTTCCGCACAACCCTGGGCGCGAGTTAAGATGGGAGCAGATTTTTTATTTTTTCGCCCGTAACCCACTGATAAGTCCTAATTCGGCCAAAGGAATCCAAGGAAATCCAAGCCATTTTGCTTGGTTTTATTTGGATTTGCTTGGATGGAACTCTCGCATGAGTTGTCTTCGCAGACGTCGGCGGCTCAGAGTGATACGTTTCTTTGGATCCGTGACCGCGCCGCCGATTGAACCCCGCATGAACGGGAAGCGCGACTTCGTCCTCGCCAATACGCGGCTCATCGCGCCGCCGCTGACGCCCGAGATCCGGCTGAGGCTCGCCGATGAGGCGGTGCCGATCTGGAAGAAGACCGAGGACGAACTCGGCGCGATGGGTCTGCCGCCGCCGTTCTGGGCCTTCGCCTGGGCGGGCGGTCAGGCGCTCGCCCGCTACACGCTCGACCATGCCGATCTGGTCAAGGGCAAGCGGGTCCTCGATTTCGCTTCCGGCTCAGGGCTGGTTGCGATCGCGGCGGCCAAGGCCGGCGCGGCCGAGGTCGAGGCCTCCGACATCGACGCCTTCGCCATTGCCGCGATTGAGGCCAATTCCGCCGAGAACGGCGTCACCGTCGCGCCCGCGCCTCGAAAACCTGATCGGCGCCGACGACGGCTGGGAGGTCGTGCTGGCCGGCGATATCGCTTACGAGAAGGACTTCGCGGACGCGGCGATGGATTGGCTCGCGTCGCTTGCGCGCCGCGGAGCGAACGTCCTGATCGGCGATCCGCGCCGCTCCTATCTGCCGCTTGACCGGCTGGACTGCGTGATCGAATATTCCGTGCCGGTGACGCGCGAACTGGAGGATTCCGAGATCAAGCGGACCGGCGTGTTCCGCTTTTCGGCGAGCCCGTCTGTTTAGCCTCAATTCGACCGCAGCCGAGGCTTAATCGAGCCCACGCAACATTATCCTGGCCCTAATCGGAACGGTTGGCCAACGTTTGTGTTCTTATCGTCACGCCAGGTACTCGACGAGGAGATCTTCGATGCGCGCTTCACACATCGCCGTCATTGCAGCCGTGCTGGCGATCCCATCCGCCGCTTTCGCGCAGCAGGATGGACCGGTTGGCGGCAAGGTAGGCTCAGATTTGAGCACCACGACGACCCAGCCAAGCCCTTCCCTTGGGGCAGGGATGCGGCCCTATGGCGGTTCCACTGCATACGGGCATCCCGCTGGCTATACGGGCGCGGTGACGCCTGGCCAGGTGGTGCCGGACGCAGTGCAGGTCACGCCTCGACCGGGGGGACAGGGCACCGCCTTCGTCAATGGTCACCGCGTGCTCGTCGATCCCTCGAACCGCATCCTGCGGGTCATCAATTAGCCGCGCGGCACGCGCATTGGATGCCGCCGCCCCTTGCAGCCGGTCGCATATTTTGTCGGTCCGGCCGATCCTATGATAATGTTCGAATCTATAAGCGGGACGTCGACCGTTCGCGCAGCATCGGATAGTTCGTTTCCATGAGCCAGGATACCCCTTCAAGCTTGGAGCCGTCCGTTGACCGCGACTCGGCGACCGATATTGTCTACCCCTCGACGATACCGTTCATCATCGTGCATCTGGTGTGCTTCGCCGCGATCTGGACCGGCGTCACTGTGGAGGCGGTCGCGATTGGCGTTGGCCTTTACTGGCTGAGGATCTTCGCCATCGGGGCGGGTTACCATCGCTACTTTTCCCATCGCGCTTATGAGACCAGCCGGGCCTTCCAGTTCGTTCTCGCGGCGCTCGCGCAATCGACGTCACAGAAGAGCGTGTTGTGGTGGGCCGCCAACCATCGCGACCACCACCTCCATTCCGACACCGAACTCGACGTTCACTCGCCCCGCCAGACCGGCTTTATCTACAGTCATGTGGGCTGGATCTTCTCCCGCGGCCAGGAGACGATGAACGTCAATCGGATAGCGGATTTCGCCAAATATCCCGAATTGATGTGGCTCCACCGCTACGAACAGCTCCCGGCTTTCGTGCTCGCCGTCATCTGTTTGGCCGTCGCCGGCTGGCCGGGGCTCATCGTCGGCTTCTTCTGGAGCACGGTCGCCGTCTATCACGGGACCTTCAGCATCAATTCGCTCGCCCATCTCGTTGGTAAGCGGCGCTACGTCACCGGCGACGATTCCCGCAACAATTGGCTGCTCGCCATCATCACCATGGGCGAGGGCTGGCATAACAATCATCATGCCTACCAGAGCAGCGCACGGCAGGGCTTCTACTGGTGGGAATATGACCCGACCTTCTATCTCCTGACGCTGCTCGAGCGCCTTGGGCTCGTGTGGAATTTGAAGCGCCCGACCGCCGAGGTCATGCAAAACCAGCACAAGCTCGGAAGCCGCGTCATCAGCCGCGCCGCCGCGCTGGTCGCGGACAGCTATTATCCCGACCGTATCGCGGCTGCTGTCGCCGCCGCGCTCGGAAACAGCGGCTTGGCGGATCTCCGCGCCCGGCTTTCTCAGGCGCAGCCGTTCGTAGCCAAGGACGTCTTCAGCGAATTCAACCTGCCCCACATCCCGACCAAAGCGGAGATTGTGAGCCGCGCGCGTTCGCTGCTGGCGAATTCGCCCTCGATGGAGGACATCGCCGCAAGGGCGCATGAGCTGCTTCTCGAGGCGGTCGGCGCGCGGCTCGCGACGCTCGCCACGCAATCGGCTCACTGACCGCCGCCGTTCCCGGCCGAGGCTCCGCGGGTCCCCGCCGAGCCAGACGATCGTGTTTCTCGGATCGAAAATCACGTCGCCGAACAGGTCGAGAAACGAGGCGCCCAGTTGCGCCGCAGGCTCGGCCATGTCCGCGATCCCTCCGCAGGTATTGGCGGACTTCACGATCAGATGGAAATCGTTGGTTTCGACGATTTGCCGCCCCTGTTCGTTTTCAATGCTGAGCAGGCGGTCCTTGACGCGGTAGACAGGCCAGTGCTCGCGTCCGTCGCATGTCCAGATGTCGATGTCTTCGACCCGGTCGAGCTTGGCGCCATTTCCGACGAGCCGGTCGAACAAAGCCTGGTTGATGTCGATCGAGCGGGAATAGACGAAATCCTCGTAGCCGGTGTCGATCTGCGCCCAGACGCGAACGTCCCCCAGCCGCAAGAAAACGACCGGAACGTTGGGGAGGCGAGCGCCGGACTTCGAAGGAGTCGGAGGAGAAAAAGCCGTTCTGGGCGACAGGGGTGAAACCCCGCGCGAGAAGCGCCTCGGGTTGACACGTCTCGGCGCTCAGGAACGCAGTGCTGTCCGTCAGTTGGACGGTAAACTGGGACAGGAGGTCGTCGCCGATGACTCCGAGTTGTCCTTTTCCCGGTTGAAGCAAAAGGTAATAGCGGGCGAGGTGAAAATCAGCTTTTTCCATGCCCGGAAGCGAGATCGCCGCCGTTCTCATCGATCCGTCCGCACCGGAGAACGCCGACGCCGACAGCGAACTTCGCGTTGCGCCATAGTCGAGCAGGAACGGACCGCGTCACCCCGTCGGCGGTCAGTTCGACATAGGGGGATGCGCCGTTGGGAACGCTGACCCTCGCATAGGGGCGCCCGCCGCAGAGCGCGCCCTGACCGGGTTCAATATCCATGCCGAAGCCGAGAATAGGGACAGCGATCGCCGCGAGCGAGAGTAAGAGAATCCTGACGATCGTCATCGGCTTCGATAGGATCGGTTCTCGAGGCGCTGTCAACGGCGTCCACGCGCCGATCCGCGGCTGAAGCGAGAGCCGCGGGTATTGTCCGTTTGCAGGCTAAGGGGGCCGGGGTATGTCTCAAAATGCAACCTCGATCAATTACCGTCTTGGAAGCCTCTATTCGGTGATCACTGCCTTCCTCTACGCGACGCAGGAGCCGTTTTCGTTCCCGGCGGCCAAGCATCTCAACACTTTGCAGTTTGTCGCGCTGACCCAGGTCTCCCTGCTCGTATCCCTTCCCTTGTTGATGAGCCGGGCAAAAAGCCGCCGAGATTTCGTCGCTTTGATTCGAAAGCCCATCAACTACGGCTATCTGGGAATCATCTTCGCCATCGGACTGACCGGCCTCCTGCTCTATAATTTCGGCCTCAGCAACGCTCATCCGATCATTATCTCCGCAATCCTCAACCTTTCGCCCTTCTGGGCCGCGCTGGTGGCGCTGGTGCTCGCCGGCGTTCCGATCCCGATTTCGCGGGCGACTTTTTTTGGCTGTTTTGCCGGCGCGTTCATTGGCGCCATGGCGGTCGCCTGGAGCCAGCTCGGCGACAAGGACACGTCAAATCTCAGCCAACTGTCGGACAGTTTTCTTCACGGCAGCTGGCTCTATGCGATTCCCGTGCCATTGGCCTCGGCCTTAGGGGGCACTCTGGTCGGCAAATGGTTCGGCGCTTATGACGAATCCGCGGCGATCGCGGCCAATTTCCTCACCGCGAACGTCATCCTGATTCCGGGCTGCCTCGCTCTTCTCTATTGGCGAAACGAGCTGAATTTCGATCAGCTGGGGCCGATCTTGCTGATGATCTTCGGCACGATCGTCGCCGCGTCGCTTGGCCGGGTCATGTATCAGATCGCGCTGACCGTCACCGGGCGGCGACAACGGCTTTGTCACCATGTTCCTCAACCTGGTCCCGGCGCTGACCGCGTTCATATCGCTCGCGCTGTCGCATTGGGTGCCCGACCTGCACTTCGCGATCAATCTCACCTTTTTTCTCGGCTCAGGCTTGATCGCCGCGTCGCTGGTGCTGTTTTCGCTGAAATCGTGGCGGCAGCCGGCTAGAAAAGCTTGAACGCGCAACCTCCGGCCCGCTGAATAAAATGCAGCCCGGACTATTTTCCGGCAAATCGATAACGAGGCGCGCCATGCCATTCCTTTCCTCGCCGTCATCGCTGTTTCGTGGCCGCTCGCCCGTGCTCGGACGGTGTCTTGGAACGCTTGCCGGCGTCGGCCACCCAGAAACGCGGGACAAACGGAGCCTCGACAGCTCCGGGCCGAGCCCTTCGCGGCTCCCTGGCTTAAACCCGATGGCGGCCGCGCCGTCGTGGATCGGGTTTCGACGAGCCTCCGGCACGGATTGTCCGACAGCAGGAGTCGCCGTCGCCGTGCTTTACGGCGTCTTGCCGAAGTACATCATTCAGCATCGAGCCGACGCCTGACGCGAAGCAACCGTGGCCGATCACGCCGCCTCTGCCGAGCGTTCGCATCCATGGCGATACCCCGGGAACGCCCGAACTCAGTCGGTGTGAAACACCTCCTCCGCCATGGCCCACCAATCGTCTTCGTTGCGGGAGGCAAGCGGGGCCTGCATCGGGTTGTGAATCGCCCACCATTCCTGCGTCTTCGGGTCGGCCGCCATCTTGGCTGCGTCCGCCCCCCAATCCTCGCCGTGATACTCGAAGTAGCCGAACAGGAGGTTCTCGGGCTCTCTGAGGAAAATCGTGTAGTTGCGCATGTTGCAGTCGGAAATCTTGGCCAGCACCTCAGGCCATACCGCGGCATGCGTCTTCTTATACTCGGCTATCCGCTCCGGCTTGATACCGATCACCATGCCCATGCGCTTCATCGCGGTTCCTCCCATTGTCTGTTTGCACTCGGCTCGCTGCTCGCTCCGCCGCCTGAGCGACAGCATGTGCGGCGTGTCCTGATGGAGCAGTCTT
>CAVYPD010000055.1:0-30447 GCA_963770275.1 uncultured Alphaproteobacteria bacterium | reverse complement strand
TCCCTCTTGATGTGTGACGGCTTCTGTACCACATAGCGACCACCGTCGCAGTGTGACGCAGAAGGGCCGAAACCGTGAAAACCGCCATCGCCTACACCCGCGTGTCGACCGCCAGCCAGGGCCGCTCGGGCCTTGGCCTCGAGGCGCAGCAAGCCGCGCTCGCCCGCTTCGCCGAGGCCGAGGGCTTCAACCTGGTCGAGACCTTCAGCGAGGTCGAGACCGGCAAGGGCGAGCGACGCGCTCGACCGGCGGCCGCAGCTCGCCGCGGCGCTCAAGCTGGCCAAGCAGGCACAAGGCCCCGATCATCGTCGCCAAGCTCGACCGGCTCAGCCGCGACGTCCACTTCATCAGCGGCCTGATGACCCACAAGACGCCGTTCATCGTCGCCGAGCTGGGCGCGGACGCCGATCCGTTCATGCTGCACCTGTACGCCGCGCTGGCCGAGAAGGAGCGCCGGCTGATCAGCCAGCGGACCAAGGACGCGCTCGCGGCCAAGAAGGCGCAGGGCGTCAAGCTCGGCGGCCTCAACGCCAAGGGCGTCCGCAACCGCGACGAGGCCAAGGCCCGCGCGGCCGAGGCGCTGCGGCCGGTGCTCGCGGAGCTGGCCGGCCTGTCGGCGCGAGCGATCGCGGCTGAGCTGAACGCGCGCGGGATCGCGACGCCCAGCGGCGCGCGGTGGCATACGGAGACGGTGCTCCGCGTGCAGCGCCGGTTGAAGCCGCAGCATGAGGCTTACCTTCTGCGCCGCCTGCGGTCGCGACGATCTGCAGCACCATCAACAGCGCGGAATCGCGCCGCCAGAGGGCGCGCCTGGTCTAAGACGACGGTCGAGACGTACCTGCGCCACGAGCGCGGCGAGCGTACGGGTGTGCTGGGCAAGCTTGCGCCTTCACTATTCGCACGTCGTGAACAGGCCGAAGCTCAGTCCGACACTCAAGCTATCGGGCGACCAATCGGCGGGGGCAGCAGGGCTCAGCGCGAGCGCGCGAAGCGCAAGACTCTGCTGCCGCTGGCAGGCGCAGGTCGAGGCGCGCCCGACAGGGCGCCGCCTGCACCTGCTGGCGCATCACCGGCGAAGCAGTAATTCTTCCCGCGCCACCGTCAGGGAAAAAATAACTCCATGCCTCGATCCGGCTCGACACCCTCGGCCCAGTCTCGGCTGCCGCGATCCCGACCACATCGCCCGCTGGGTCGCGGCCATGAACGCCGGCAAAGCCAAACTGTACTGCACGGCGATTGCAGAGACGCAACTGGCGCGCCGTGCCGGCAAGGTCCGTCGAAATTCGCCGACAAGCCGGCAGCATCGATTGCCGAGGGGCCGAGCGCATCCAGATCGATGAGCTCCGCCTGGTATGGCTACAACGCAAGCTCCGCTGCTGTCTTCAACATCCGCGAGCGCGCCGCGCTGAAGCGCAAGAGCGTCAAAAATCAAGCGGCGGGCGCTCCGCTGGTGGTGGAAGTACTACCTGACGCTTTCAGGCTCGACGATCGCCTCCGGACTCATAACCAGTAGCTGACGGTTGCGGCGACGCAGACTGCGGCGAGGAAGTTTGTTGCGCTTCGATCGTATCGGGTGGCGACGCGCCTGAAGTCCTTCAGCCGGCAAAACATCCTCTCAATCGCATTTCGGTTTCGGTAGAGGAATGGCGAGAAACAGGGCTTCCATTTGCGATTGGCCTTGGGCGGGATATTCGGCAGCGCGCCGCGGTCTTCAACCTGACGACGGATCGCGTTGGCGTCGTAGCCTTTGTCCCCATGCAGGACATCGCAATTTGGAAGACGATCGAGCAGCGCCGCGGCGGCGGTGCAATCCGCGACTTGGCCGCCGGTCAGCATGAAAGCGAGCGGACGGCATAGAGCGTCGGTCAGCGCGTGGATCTTGGTCGTGCGACCGCCTCGCGAGCGGCCGATGGCTTGATTTTTCTCCCCCCTTTTCCGCCCGCCGCCGAGCGATGGGCCTTGACCGCGGAACTGTCGATCAGAACATGCGCGGATGGCCCACCAGCCTGCGCCAGCGCCTGGAACAAGTTCGTCCAGACGCCCTTGTCCGCCCATCGCACGAAGCGATTGTAGAGCGTCTTCTTCGGTCCGTAGTCAGGCGGCGCATCGACCCAGCGACTGCCTGACTTCAGGACATGCACGATCCCGCTGATCACCCGCCGATCATCGACCCGCGCTTTGCCTCGGGTGTCGGTAGGCAGATAGGGCTCGATCTTTGAAAACTGCGCCTCCGTCAGCCAAAACTGGTCCCGATTCATCCATGCTCCCCTTCAGGAGCCCTAAATCACAGCTGCACGACTATGCCAATCACTTTATGGGTCCGAGCCCTAGGGCTTGCTTGCGCGTGGCTTCGCGACGTCGCCAAAGTCGAGCCCGACACATTGACGCCGCGGGCGTTCGACCAATGCCTATGGGCCGCAGCGCTGGTCCTCAGCCGTCGCTACGACGAAGGGACGGCGCTCCTGAAAGTGAAGCGGGCGTTGCAGGCCGAGGAGCTATGGCGATCGAAGACCGGCCAGGCGACATGAATCCATACGCGCGACCTTTCAGCCTCGTTCCCCCGCCACGCGATCGGCAGTTCCGCACAACGCAGCTCAAAGCCGAACGCTCGAAGCGCAGAGCTGAACAGCGCCGGGCGGCCGCACTCGAAGACGGTCAGACCGGCCACGCTTTCAATCCGACTGAACTCGCGCGCATCTGGGCTTCCGCCGCGTTTTGCGATCTGCGCTTTGGCCTGCCGCCGCACGAGGTTGAGAAACTGCACAACCAATTGGCCTCCGTCCTATCCGGTCAGACCTCGCTCAAAGTCTGGCATGCGACAATCGCCGCCTTGCGCGAAGCCCGCCGCGCCGCCGATCTTTCTGATGACGCCCGGCCGCGCAAATGGCGGCAATCCTGGCCGGACCTAAACGGATGGTGAACGCTGACAGCGCCATCGCGGGCGACTCCGCCGCGCCATGCGGCGCGAGAATGGCCGCCAAACAGTCTGTTGCTGGGCCCCGGAACGAAGCGCCCTGGTGAAGGGAAAAGGCCCCTCGGTCAGCCTAGTCAGCGAAGTCAGTGGTTTTCTATCTCCAGAGTGGAGCCCCTTTTTATATTATTTTTTTCCATTCCAAATTGATGTGTTTTTTCAAAAGTTCGATTAGATGCACACGCGCGTTGATATGTGTGCGCGCGCGTGAGTCTGGAAATAGAAAACCACTGACTTCGCTGACTAGGCTGACCAAACCTCAGTGAATTCTATCTCCAGACTCGCGCGCTCCGCATCGGCGGGTTCAGGGATTGGTCAGCTTGCGCGCGGCTTCCAGGCGGCCTCGAATGGAGAGGCCCGCCTTCGCGTAAACGACCTGCCGGCGATTGTTCATCTTGAACAGCCCATCGACGGCCGCGTCGTTGCGCACTGGGACATAGCCGCACTGTTCGAGCCGGTGAGGGATGATGCGCCGGTTTTTGCGGTCGCGCAGCCACTCGTAGAAATCTCGCCGATCGCTTCTTTGACGAGCATGTCCAGGGTCACGGCGTCGGGGCGTTGCCAAGCTTGTCGAGGACGTCGGCGAGTTCGGCATCCTCCGGCGCGCGATTGGCGTCGACGATCGCCCAGAAGGCGGCCGTCTTTGGCGGCGGCGCCTTCGGATTGAAGCCCGAAAGGTCGAGCTCGGCCAGGTAGGCGGCGACGTGGCCGAAGCCTTCGCGCTCGTACCAGTTCCAGAGGTCGTCCCAGTAGGCCGGTGAAGTCGTCCTTCGTCTTCTCGCTCCAGGCGACGAAATGGCGCCGGTCGTCGGCCGGCAGGTAAATGCCGTCGGTCTTGTGGTTTGTGGTCATGACGACGCCGCAGACGTTGAAGACGCTATGCTCGCGCAGGTTCTTCTCGTCGACCCGCAGCACGTCCGGCGGCGCGGCCATGTAGCGCTTTCATGTGGGCGTAGAACTTGAAGCGATCGACTTCGCCCATGTCCTTCGCTTCCGAGATCCGCAGCACGACGCTCTTGAGGAAGCCGTTGAAGCGGCCGAGCACCTGCTGCGGCGAGACCTCGGCGAAGTTCCACGGGCCGACCGCGCGTTTGACCGGCTCGAGCAGGGTGTCCTTGCCGATGCCCTGAAGGCCGCCGAGGACGAGACCGTGATTGATCTTCTCGTGCGGCCGCTGCACGCGATGGGCGAGAAACGCGATGATGTGGTCGGCCTCGTCGGGATAGATCCTCCTGACGTGGTCGAGCCACGGCCCAGCCTTCGACGGGTCGCCGAGCTCGATCGTCGGCGGCCGGTACAGATTGAACACCGTCACGCCTTTACGGTCGATCCAGCCGCCGTCGCTGATCAGCTTGTCCCGGACGAGCTGCGGCAGTCCCGGCGCCCAGGTCATCTGCTCGACGGGCGCATGTTTGGCGAGCCAGGCGCTCGCCGACATTTCCTTCTGGTCGCCCGTCTTCTCATCGATGATCGGATTGCCGCTCTTGTCGAATAGCTTGACGGGCGGCAGTCGTGCGTCGACCCGAGCCGCGGGCCAAAAGTCGCCGGCGGGCGTATAAATATAATCGTGCGACTGCATGTAGGCGACGAAGTCCTCGAGCCGAACTGCCGCATCGTCTTTGGGTTTGGCCCTGTTCAATAGGGAAGCGAGCGTCGCTCTTATCCTCGCCTCGCGTGCGGCCTCATCCCAGACCTTGCGCAGCGCGTCCAGCCGCGCGCCGGCGCCAAGCCTGCGCTTGACGACATTCAGAAAGCGGTCGCGCTCGAGCTCGTCGACCTGAAACCGAGCCGCAATCTCGATCAGCCGACGGGCTTCGTCGATGTCGCCCTTCGCGATCTTGGCCGCCTTGGCCAGGACATCGTCGAAGTTCTGCTCGTCATCCGGTGGATGGGGGTAGCCGGCATTCAACAGAAAGAGAGCATCATACTCGGCCGACAATCGCGCGATTTCGGCCGCCTCGGCCCCAAGCCCTGAGTCATTCGCGTTCATGGAGCGCGTGTCTCCTCGATGAAGAGGCGGGACAGGGCGCGCTTGTGAGCCGCGCGGGTCGCGTCATCGCGCAGACGAAAGCTTTCGATCGTGCGCAGGACCCAAGACCGCCCGTAGCGCGCCCGCCGGCCGGATCGGCGCGCAGCGCCAGGATCGTCGTGACCGTGGCTTCGATCTCGTCGGTGTGCGCGCCTGCTCGCACCGCGACGCCAATTCCTCGCGTAAGGGGAATGAAAAATCCCTCGTCATCGCCGACCGTCGCATCGAGAAACGCGCGCCAGTTTGAGCCGCACGCACGGGCGACGTGATTGACCTTGGCTTCGATCGCCGCCAGCTTGGGAGCGAACCTGTCGATGACCAGCGCCACTGTGTCCCGGTCGCCGGGCAGGATGACGCGTGCAGCGCCCGTGGAACGGGATCCTCCACCCCTTCTCTCCTGTCCTGGCCTTCCACCGTCCGGACAGATCTCACGAAGACCGGTCGCCCGGTATAGATTGGCTGACCCGTTTGAATGATCGCAGAGTCGATCGGCAGATCGAGTGTCGACGCCGCGCCCTTCGTCCAATCCTTCATCATCCTGATGGGATGCGGCCGATCCAGCGCGGCAAACAGACGAAGTCGCGCGATGTTGTCGCCTCGGCGGCCGGTGCTGGCGCTCGGAACAGCGATCATGCGCACGCCGCGGAACTCATCCGGCAGAAGATAATCGCGCACGAACAGCGCCGCCTCGGCGAGCTTCTGTCCGCAGCCAAGCCCTTTCGGGACCCTCACATCGTCGAAATCAAGCGGCAGCCACGCCCCGGGGCCGGTCGGCAAGCGTCGCCGTCTCCGCGTTGGCCCAACGCCGCAGATGCCGACCGTTGAGATCGAGACCGGCCAGAGGCGCCCCCATCACGATCATGCGTTTCGGCTGAAGCGCGAGCGTCCTGAGCCGATCGGCCATCACTTCGAGCGAGGTCTCGACCACCGGCTCGAACGCCACCACTTCACCCGATCGTAGTCGACCGTCGCGCCTAGCGTGATCTGCTTGGCGGCGAACTTTCCGCGTTCCGTCGCCGTACAGATCGTGAATGCGAACGCGAGTCTTCGGTCATCAGACGATCATCTGTATATCGAGAAGAACGTAACCGCTGCCGCGCTCGGCGGGGCGAATGGTGAAGTCCAGGCCCACGCTCAGGCGCCGCTGGCCCGTCCAAAGGTTCTTAAGGAGGCCGTGCCAGTTGCGCGCAGGAACCGCGTCAACCAGGTCGGCCCATCTCGCCAGCATTTCCGCGTCACGCCTGGCTGCGCCCAGCGCCGTCGGGCTCTCGAGCAGAAACGAACACCGCACGACGCGATGCTCGCCTTTGCCGATGCTCAGCCGCAGACCGAGCGCGCCGTGCCGGTTTCCATTGCGCACGACGTGCTCGACGAACGCCCCCGGCTCGATCGCGCCTGGATAAGCGCCGGGGGCGAGAGGATCGAAGGCGTCGGCCGCGCCGGAGAAGACAGGCGCGCTCCCGGCACCATTATCGTTAGCCATCCCCGTCACTCCGCCGCCCTGGCGGCAAGCGGATCGGCGGGGCCGAGCCGCGGCTCGATCGAAACAGCGCACGCGTTGGCGGTGGATGTTGATAAAGGCATTGGGCGACTCCATCGAGGGGTCGCCGCTGGCTCGCTGGTAGCGGAGAGGGGGCTATGCTATCCGTTCGCCGTCCCGGCAGGACACAGAAGCGGATGCGGGGGGCGCCGCCGGCCGCATAGGCGCAGCTGGCGGCGTTCAGGCTCGGCACTCCTCCTGGGACAATTCGGACGGCCCCTGATGGGCGTCGGAATATTCAATCAGGGCTTCGAGCGTGTGGCCGCGAGCGCGTCCCAGGCGAGTCTCACGCGGTCCTTTTCCCTAACTCGACCATGCCTCGAGAGTGCGAGGGGAAAGGCCAAGAAAAAGCGCGGCTTCGGGTCTCGGCAGAACAGCCTTTCCGCCGCCGAGAGCGCGAATCGCAGTCGCCCGCAAGATTTCCATGATCGAAGCAGAGAGCTTCGCCGCGACCGCTTCCGCAATCGCGTCGATATTTGGATCGAGAGGTTCTGACATGGGGACCATCGGGCTGGGAGGTACGATGGTTCCGCATTATGACCGCGCCGAGGGCGATGTCAGCAAGATAAGCGCTTGCGTGCTTCGATTGTTCCTGAGCCCGCGGGGCCTTCTGTACAGATGCGCTTAAGAGACGTTTCTTATGTGCACGGCATGGTCAGCGGTCGCCACGCTGGCGCTTGAGGACCCCCGCGCGAAGCCATTCGCCCTCCGCGTCGGCAGCGAAACGCACAAGCCAGCGGCTGAGATAGGTGGCGACGGTCGGGTCGATCAGCTCCTTACGTAGAGCGGCAAGCCCGGCGGCGCGAAAACGCCGCCGTTCGTCGTCGGAGACCAGGTCGACGCCTCTCGCCCACAATTCACGCGCGGTGCTCCTGGATCGCCCGCTCAATGGGAGTCGAGGCGTGACCCCGTTCTGCTTCCGGCCGTGACGGTCAACGCCGACAGTAGCGGTTAGGGAAGCGTCGTCGCTGTGCGTCTCGGCTTCACCGCCGCAATACTCGGCGGCGAGGGCGGCATACCGGGCGAGATCATCGCGGGCGGCGTCCACGAGCCGTGGCGAGCCGATAATGGTTCCGAATACACGCGGCTGGAACATTGCGGCGGGACGGCCTTGCTCTATATCGTCGAGCGCCGCCGCGACGGGCTCAACAAGCTCGGCGACCGCAGGGCCGGCGCAGCGCAGATATTCGGCGCACCGCAGATATTCGGCGGCGATGGCGCGGGCGGCGATCTCCTGAAGGTGCGGAGCCATTGTCCGCACCGATTTCAGCGCGCCGCGCGCGTTTTTGTCAGACGCATCTTCGGCGTCGTCGCAAAACAACGCCCGCAGGACCGCGCGGCCAAGCCGCGTCTTCATCATGGTAGCGTTCAACCCGCATCAAGCTCCTGGAGGGCGTTCCTTTGGGTCCAGATTGGACGTTCGCCTCAGGGGGCTACGGTGCTTCGTGGCGGGCGCACGCGCCTGCCCGATATTGATCACGTTCATCGGTAGGTCCATACCGCGGGCTTTCTCGACTTCGGCGATGGCGGCCTCCAGCGCTTCGCACCAGCGCTCTGCGGCTTCGGCGCGTTCGGCCGCGAAGTCGTGTTTGTCATAGGTCGCGATCAGTTTTTCTTGCACATGGTTGAGCATCCGCTCCGCCACCTCGCGGCCTACGCCGATGGCGGAAAGGCCAGTGCGGAATGCGCGACAAATCCCGTGAAGGTGAATGTGATCTTGGACGCCGAGCTTCCGGGCCGCCTCAACGAGCGGTGGAAGGCTTTTCGACCATCCTGTCATCATGGCGCTCTCCCCCCCGCGGCGGCGGCCAGGAAACAGGAGCGTTTCGCCGGGATACCGACGGACGCGATCGATCTCCCGCGTTACGAGCGGAGGCAGAAAGAGCGTATGGGCCTTTCCGTTTTTCGTAGTCTTCGGCTGTAGCGTCAGGTGCGCGGGGAAACTCTCGGTCGCCGGGCGCAGGTGATCGATCTCTGCAGCGGCGAGTTCCGCTCTGCGGGCGCCGGTCGGCAATCATCGTGCGGACATAGGCCGCAAAATTCAGATTAACCCGGGGATCGTCCGCTGCAACCCAAACTCGCGCGAGACCGTCGAGGGGCAGTGCGTCTTTCTCTTGTTCCGCTTTGGCGATATTCCTCGCCTTGCTCGATCCACGCCGGGTCCCGGCGGCCCGCAAGAGGATTGGCGTCGACGGCGCCCCGGTCGAAGGCGGTCTCGAAGACATGGTGGATGGACGCCCGGAGCTTCGCGGCGGCGGCAGGATAGACCTTCTTCACTCCGTCGAGCGCCGTCACCAGCTCACGCCGTGTCAGATCCTGAAGCGGACTCCCGAGGAATACTTTCAGGTGCTGACGGATCGCCGTCACCCTTTCCGGCGTGGACTGCACGGCGGCGGCAGCCTGGACGGCGACGTATTCATCGAGAAATGCGTCGAGGGTTACAGTCTTGGCCTTGTGGGCCTCTGCGGTTCGTCGGGCCGCCTTTCGCGCTTTCGAGGGATCATTTCCTCTCTTGGCCTCGACAACGGCGTCCAGAGCCATCTGGCGAGCTTTGTCGAGCGAGAGCTCCCTGACGCGGCCCAACCGCATGCGCCCGGAGCCAGAGGCTCCCGGCGTTCTGTACCGAACATAGTAAACTAGTTCGCCTCCCGCACTCTGTCGTCTTGCGATCAGTCCGTCCTGCTTCTCGTCGTGCCAGACCCCAGGTCCAGATGGCAGTTTCTCCAGCCGCTCGGGAGTGAAACCGAAATCCGCTCGTATTCGCGTTCGTGACCATCTCCCCCGGTTCGCGCTAGGCCCCGCCTAGGCCCCGCTTTTTCTAGGGGCCTATAGGGTTACACAGGCCGTAATGGGGTCAAAATAGCCAAAACGCAAGCAAACTGTCGTCACATCGTACTCTATCGTATTGCACAGAAAGCACGACCTAGTTTTCGTAATGATGGGGTCGGGGGTTCAAATCCCTCTTGCGGCACCAGTTAGCTATCTTAAATGTCTGAGTGATTGGCGACGGGAGCTGATAGGTCCATCGCCCTTTCTTTACTGCGGACCCACAGCGGACCTGCGCACAACCGAAAAGCCTCATGACTGGCGCATAGCTTGGGATCCGCTAGCCGGAGATTCCTTGCGATGCGCCTCCACCCGGATTGAGAACTCGTCTAGCTGTTTAGTCCCGGCATTTGCTGGAGCGGATTGAGTTTGAGTCTTTGCGGCTCTGAGGTCCAGGCTTTGCAGACGAACTCGTACGGAGTGAGGCCTTTGAGGGTCTTGAGTCTTCGCGCGAAATTATAGGCGTCGACGAAGTTTTGCAGGTGGGCTCGCAGTTGGTCGTGGGTCTCGTAGAAGTCGCGTTTGACGGTCGCGTCCTTGATGGTGCGGTTCATTCTTTCGACTTGCCCATTGGTCCACGGGGGCTTGGGCTTTGTCAGCCGATGATCGATGTCGTTCTGGGCGCAGGCGTATTCGAAGGCGTGCGCCCAAACGAGTTCTCCAGCCTCGAGGGCGCCCTTGATGTCGGGCGCGGCCGAACTCGTATGGCCTGGGGTGGTGAAATGGGTTCCGTTGTCGGTGAGGACGGTATGGACCTTGTAAGGGACGGCGGCGGTCAGGCGGCGCAGGAAGTCCCCTGCGGTGCGGCGCGCCACCTTCTCGTGCATCTCGACGAAGGCGAACTTCGACGTTCGGTCGATGGCGACGATGAGGGAGAGCTTGCCTTGCGCAGTTCGAACCTCGGCGATGTCGATATGGAAATAGCCGATCGGATAGGCCTTGAATTTGCGTTTGGCGGAGGCCTCGCCTTCGACCTGGGGCAACCGGGAGATCCCGTGGCGTTGCAGACACCGGTGAAGCGACGAGCGGGTCAGATGCGGGATGGTGGGCTGCAAGGCATAGAGGCAGTCGTCGAGCGGCAGCAAAGCATGCCTTCGGAAGGCAACGACGACGGCCTCTTCCTCTGCTGACAGGACTGTCGATCTGGGCTCCTTGGGTCCGGTCCGAAGATCAGAAACTGACTTCCGCGCCTTCCATTTGGCGATGGTCTTCGGATTGACGCCGTGGCGCTTGGCCAGAGCCCTCAGGCTCTCTTGACTATGTTGTATCGCTCGACGGACCGCCTCTGTCGTTGTGGCGCTCCCATGAAGAACCTGTCCCATAGCGCATCCTTCGAATCCCTCGATAAGAATGCCCCAGCAAAATCCGGGACGAAACATCTTGAACTTTGCCAAGACCTGCTCGATGGGGTTGAGGTATTTCGGCAGGAACACGAGGGGGGCGCCGACAGCTCGGATGGCCTTGCGCACCGCTTTTCCCTTGTGGGGGCCGAGATTGTCGAGGATCACGGCGTCGCCCGGCTTGAGGGTCGGGACGAGAAACTGCTCGACATAGGTGCGGAAGCGCTCGCCGTTGATCGGCCCGTCGAACAGGCAGGGCGCGTCGATGCGGTCGTTGCGAAGAGCGGCAAGGAACGTCGCGGTCTTCCATTTGCCCTGCGGGACCTTGTCGACGACGCGCTCTCCCTTCGGCGCCCAGCCGCGAAGCCGGGTCATGTTGGTCTTGGTCCATGTCTCGTCGATGAAGATCAGACGCCTGGGATCGATGCGGCCCTGATAGGCTCGCCAGCGCGCGCGATGGCGGCTTATGTCCGCACGATCCTGCTCGCGCGCGACGAGGGTCTTTTTTTAAACGTCACGCCAATCTTGCGAAAGAAGCGGCTCATCATCGATGTGTCGGCTTTGACCCCTCGCTCGGCCGAAAGGCGATCGCAGAGGGCCTGAAGCGTGACGTCGGTCTTCTCGGTCCGCGCGGCTTGCAGAAAATCACGGTGCGGCATCAGCTTGGACGCCCGGTGGCCGCCGTGCCCGACAGGCTCTCGCGAGCCATCCCGTTCAACCCGTTCCAGCCACTTGATCGCCACCGATTCGCTGATTGCGTAGCGCCGCGCCGCCGCGCGCCGGCTCATCTCACCCCTCTCCACCGCGTCAATCACGCGGTCACGCAAGTCTTGCGAATAAGGCTTCGCCATTCCCGGCTGGCCTCCGCCCAGCCAACAGGTTGAATCAGAACGCAACTGATTCGGGAATCCAAACCTCAACTCTAGCCAAAAGCAGCCCGCTCTAAAGGCTCAAGTGCTCGAGCACCCGCGCGTGCGCTTCCAGACCGCACGGGCCTTCGTCGTCGATCTCGCCCATTTTGAGCACGGCCCACCGATCGGCGACTCGGAGGGCAAAATCGAGGTTCTGCTCGACAACGAGCATTGCGGTTCCATCTCTTGATCGCTCGTCGCGCAGAACGCCGACGATGCGATCGACAATTGAGGGCTGCAGGCCTTCCGAGATTTCGTCAATGAGCAGCAACCGCGGGCGAAGCATGAGGGCGCGGGCGAGGATCAACATTTTTTGTTCGCCGCCCGACAGTGTGCCCGCTTTTTGTTTGAGCCTTTCGCGTAGAAACGGAAAATAGCCGAAGGCGTGATCGAGGGCCGGGCCAAGCTCGGCATCGCTTCGCACAGCGAGCCTCAAATTGTCGCGGATCGACAGATCCTGGAAGAGCGCCTGCTCCTGCGGCACGTAGCTCAAGCCCCAGGCGATCATCCGGGCTGGCGTCAGATCAGCCCGATCCACGCCGCCAATGTGAATGGCGCCGCCACGAAGCGAGATGAGCCCAAGGATGGTCTTGAGCAGAGTAGATTTGCCCATCCCGTTCTTGCCGAGCACGGCGACGATCTCACCGGGCTGAACGGATAGGGTCACGGACTTCACGACCGAGACCGCCCCATAGCCGCTCGATATGTCGCGCAGGCTCAGGACTTCGGCGGCCTGCGCCTCAGACATGAGCGCCGCCGGAATATATGGTTCGCACCGTCTCCGAATTGGCGACGTCGTCCACCGCGCCGTCGAGCACCAGCCGGCCCTGATGCAACACCACGATACGGGACGAGATTTCGCGCACGAAGTCGAGGTCATGCTCGACCAGAATGATCGCGTAGCCCGCTTTCGCCGTGAGATTTCGCAGGACCGTGCCGATGGTCGCGCGCTCCGCCTTGGTGAGGCCCGCGGTCGGCTCGTCAAGCAGGATGAGCCGCGGTTCGAGCGCAAGGACCATGGCAAGCTCAAGCGCTTGTTTCATGCCGTGTGACAGAGGGCCGGCGGGGGAAGCGATCAGGTCAGTGAGGCCGGTGAGCCGCAGGATCTCGACGCTCGCGGCTGGCAGCGAGAGAAGAGGCGCGGAGCCGATCCCGCTCGGCGTTTCGGCGGTCGTTCGAGCGAGCCTCAGGCACTCGGCGACGGTCAGGCTTTCGAAGATGCTCGCGACCTGGAATTTGCGTCCGACCCCGAGCGCCACAACGCGGTCAGGCGTCAGTCCCCTGATGGGCTTGTCCGCAATCTCGACCACGCCCTTGAAAGGCTCGGAGCCGTCGCTGAGACAACGAATCAAGGTCGTCTTGCCTGCCCCATTCGGGCCGACGATGCTGACGAGTTCGCCAGGACGGATTTCAAGATTGATGTTCTCAAGCACGGAAAGACTGCCAAACGACCGCGCGAGCCCGGAGACTTTCAACAGCGTGGCTGACGTCTCGACGGCGCTATGCGGGGCCGCTAACGCGACGCGGGGAACCCGCGTTTGTCTTGAGGAGCGAAAGACCGCGGACCAAGCCTGGCGGGCTAGCCCCGCAACGCCATCGGGCAATATGATGATAATGATGACGAACGCCGCCCCCAGCACCAGCTGCCATAGGAACGGCAAGTCGCCGGAGAGGCTCGCGCTGAGATAGTCAATCGCGAGTGTCGCGAGAACCGGGCCGAGCAGCGACCCTCTGCCTCCGAGGACCACCCAGATGACGAGTTGAGTGCCGAACAGAAAGCCGGTGTTCTCCGGCGCGACGACGCCGGAGGCGTGGGCGAAAAGAAAGCCGGCGAACCCCGCTACGCCTGCGAGCGCCACCGTCAGCATGATCTGGATACGCCTCGGGCTTACGCCGAGATAAGCGCAACGCACGTCGTTGTCGCGCACGGCGACGAGCAACTTGCCGGCGTCGGAGCGGACGAAAACCCAAGCCGCCAGGGTCACTGCGACCATGACGAGGCCGCTCAGCCTGAAGAATCCCTCGAGTTCGAGCGGCAGAGTGTCGTAGCCGACAAGCCCGCTGCTCGATCCGGTCAGAAGGCCGCCGGAATAAACGAGCTGCGTGACCACGATCGGGAACACGAGCGAGATCACCGAGGCGTAGAGCGGCGTCGAACCATGATAAAAAGAGAGCCAGCCGACTATGAGTCCGAGGACCATCGGCAGTATGATGGCGAGCGCGAGCGCCGCCGCCATCCAGGCCGGGGTTGAGCCGAGGCTCGTCATCGTCATGGCGGTCGCGTAGGCGCCGACACCGAAGAACGCCGCCTGTCCGAACGTAAGAATGCCAGTAAAACCCCACAGCAGGTCGACGGTCACGGCGAGGGTGGCGTAGATCATCGACCGGGTGAGAACGTTGGCCGCAAAGTCGCCGAGCACGAGCGGGGCGATCCAAAGGATCAGTGCGGCCCCGACGGCCACCGCGGCCGGTGCCCTCCACTCGGATGCAATCGTCCATCCGGGGCGGTCATTGAGGAGGGCCGCGTCCTCAGGCACGCGAGAAACCCCGCGGATTGATCCTGAGCACAAGCGCGGCCAGCACAGCCACCGAGATGCCGCCAAGCACGGGGCTGACAAAGGTGCTGACGAGCACTTGCGCTCCGCCAAAGACGAGGCAAGCCGCCGCCAGAGCGAGATACGAGGTATCCGCGACCATCACCAACATGAATGCGCCGATCAGCCAGGCGACGCCCATGTTGGGATCGACGCTGGTCAATGGCGTCAGCAAGACGCCGGCGAGCGCGGCGAGACCGGCGCCAATCATGAAGGTTGCGAGGCGCACCCGGTCGGTGTCGATGCCGAGCGAGCGTGCGAGCGTCTCGTTCATGATCACTGCGCGGGCGGAGAGACCGAGCCGCGTGCCTTCGATCGTGAGCGCAAACAGAGCGCCGATCGCGAGCGCAGCGAACAGCATGAACAGGCGGTAGACCGAATAGTCGACGGACAGCACCCTGACCGTGCCGGACATGAGGTTGGGGATCAGCTGAACGTCGCGGCCAAACGCCAGCGTGATGAGTTGGCCGATTACGATCCCCAGCCCCCAGGTCGCAAGGATGGCGTCAAGCGGGCGGCGGTAGAGAGGGCGGATGATGAAGAGTTCGGCGACGCCGCCCAGGAGGGCTCCCGCGACGAAGGCGATCGGCAGACCCGCCCAGGGATTGAGCCCCAGCTTTACGGCGACAACGGCGCAATAAGCGCCGATCGTCAGCCACGCGCCATGTGCGAAGTTGATGATCTTGAGCACGCCGAATATGGCCAACAAGCCGACCGCCACCACGAACAAGATTGCGGCCGTGGTCAGGATGTCGAGGAGAAGCAGCATGGCGCGTGAAAGGGAAGCGGCCTGAGCCGCTTCCGCTTCGAGGCTACTTCAAATTCGGGCACTGCTCGCCCGGGTCGACATCCTTGAAGGTTGCGGCGACTTTCACCGTGCCGTCGCTCTGCACCTGGCCAAGGTACATGGTGAGCGGCGCGTGGTGCTGCTTGTCCATGACGATTGGGCCGCGCGGCCCGGTGAAGGAGACCGTCGGCATAGCTTCGATCACCTTGGCCGGATCGGTCGAACCAGCCTTCTCGACCGCGAGCTTGTAGAGATAGACCGCCTCGTATTCGGGCACCGAAAGGTCGTTTGGCGTCTTCAGGTCGGGGCCGAACTTCTTGCTCGCGGCCTCGAGGAACTTCTTGTTCTCAGGCGAGTCGATGCCGGTCACGTAGGACGCCGACAGATAGATGCCGGTCGCGTCCGCGCCCATGCTTTTGGCCGTGCCTTCGTCGACGGCGAGATTGGCGTAAGGAAGGTCGATGCCCGCCGCGCGCATCTGCTTGGTCAGCGTGACATTGGGCGCGCCGCCCGCGGTTGAGGTGATGATCGCGTCAGGCTTGGCGTCTTTGAGTTTCGACAGGATAGGCGTCCAGTCCGCGCCGTCCATGGGCAAATATTCCTCGCCGACGATCTTTCCGCCGGTCTTTTCGACGTACTTGCGGGTGAAACCAAGCATGCCGCGGCCAAAGGCGTAGTCGCTGCCAATGAGGAAGTAGGTCTTGGCGCCCTTGTCCTTGGCGAAATTGTCGACGATCGGCGGCACCTGCTGCTCGGGCACCCACGCGTCGACATACATGTATTTGTTGCAGGAATGCCCTTCATAGAAGGACGTGTAGATATAGGGGACACGGCCTTTGCCGACTGCGGGCAGGCCGGCGTTGCGCGCCGCGCTCGTCTCCATCGAGATTAGCGCGTCGACCTTCTTCTGATAGATGAGCGAATCGAAGGCCTTCTGAGCGCCGGCCGCACCCGAAGCGTCGTCCGCCACTTCAAGCTGCAGCTTGCGGCCGAGCACGCCGCCAGCGGCGTTGATCTCGTCGACGGCGAGTTGCGCCTCCTGCACAACCGAGGGTGCGACAACGCTGTTGGCGCCGGACAGCCCTACAGGCACGCCGATGACGATCGGCCCGGAATCGGCGGCATGTGCGACCGTGGCGAAGAGCAAGCTTACGGCGCTCGCAGCAAAGAGTTTGGCTGTCATTCTGGCGTCTCCCTAAGGCAGGTCATGAGCGGCTGAGCGTGGGCGCTTTTCGATGGCGGGTGGCTTGTTCATAAGCAAATGTAATGCCGAGCAGCTCGGCTTCGCTCCATTGCGGGCCGATCGCGATCAGATTGAACGGCGAGCCCGAGGCGTAGGACCCTGCGGGCACGGTGACGCCAGGGAGACCAGCGATGTTGATCTCGCTGACCGTCGTCTCGTGGATAATGTCCTTGGCCTCACGCGCGGCCAGCTGCTCGCGCATCTGCGGGAAGATCGCCGTGTCCAACCGATTGCGGGCGAAGACCTCGTTGAAGATCGAGAGATGTTTTTCTCTGAGTGCGACGAAGGCAGACATGTCCGGCGGCTTTGTCGGATCCGCGAGGCAGGCGTTGAACTCCGCATGGCGCGGCATGTAGGAGAGGACGCCCGTTGGCGCGAACGGATCCTCGGCCTTTGTCGCGGTCGTGAACTCGGCGAAGGTCTTGATCGCCGCATCGGGTCCGAGGCGCTCGAGATATTTGCCGAGGTCGTAAGGCAGCGACTCGAGGCCGCGCGCGTCATATTCCTCGCCCGGCACGGTCGGCGTCCGTAGGTCCGCGAAACCGGAGCCCGCGAACGGATCTTCGACAAGAATGGCGCCCTGCGCTTCGATCTCGCCAAGCGCGCGGCGATAGAGCGCCGTCGCTTCCTCCGAGAGCGGCAGATTGCGCCACCCCTGTCCGTATGTGCCGATGCGCTTGCCCCGCAGCGCGTCTGGCCTGAGATTGGCCGCGTAGCCGCCCGGAGGCTTCCGGCCAATCCCGGCGACCGTCTTGGGATCGGCCATGGTGAAGCCCGCGAGCGCGTCAAGCGCCAGCGCCGCGTCCCGCACGCACCGGGCAATCGGCCCGACGACGTCGCGCAGACTCGAAAGCGGCAGCACGCCGACGTTCGGCACGAGTGCGAAGGTCGGCTTGATGCCGACCAGACCCTGTGCGGAAGCCGGGTTCTGGATCGACCCCCCGGTCTCCTCGGCCAGGCCCAACACCGCGAGGCTCGCCCCGACCGCAGTCGCCGTTCCGGCGCTCGATCCTCCGGGCAAGAACTCGTGCCCGGCTGCGTTATAGGTGGGGCCCGCCCAGCTGTCGTTGGCATGGCTGCCGGTCGCGCTCAAGACTGGGATATTGGTCTTGCCCAGGATCACCGCGCCGGCCGCCCGCATCCGAGCGACGACCGGCGCGTCGGTGGCGGGATGAAGATCGACGCCGCCCGTCTTGCTGTGCAGAAGCCGCCATCCCCCCGTCGTCGGGAATCCGGCCATGTCCATGGCGTCCTTGACCACAACGGGCACGCCGTCGAGTGGCCCAAGGCTCTTGCCCGACGCGCGCCGGGCGTCGCTCGACCTCGCGTCGTCGAGCGCGCCGGGGTTCATGAATACGATCGCGTTGTAGGGCGGGTTGTAAACGGCGATGCGATCGAGAAAGGCCTGCGTCAGGCTTTCGCTCGTAAACGTGCCGCCAGCGAAACCCGACTGAGCGCGCTCGACCGTCATTTCGACGACGTCGATCGCGCTCGCTGGCTCTGTCGCCGCGCTCACGACCGATGCGCCGCCACGATCGACTTCGCGATCGAAGCCCCCAGCGTATATTTCGGATCGACCATATTGCCGAGCCGCATTTTGCCGCACATGGTGAGCAGCAGATAGGCGTCGGTCTCGTCGAAGCCGAATTCGGCCTCCATCCAGCGAATGAGCTCGCGATAAGCGATGCGGGACGCATCCTCCATCGGTCGCGCCGAGCCGATGGTCATGTAGAATTCGGACGTTTCGAGACGCGGCCAGGCAATCGTCCATCCCTTGATGAGATCGATCTGCACCGTGGTGACGGTCGGGTGTTCGAGCGCCACGCCGCACAATTCGCCATCGCCCTGAATGGCGTGGCAGTCGCCGAGATAGAGCAGCGCGCCCGGCGCATTGACAGGCAGGTAAATCACACTGTTCGGCGCGACGTCGGGCAAGTCCATGTTGCCGCCATAATAGTCCGGAACGAGTGACGAGATCGCCTCGATCTCCGGCGCAGTGCCGATCGTGCCGATAAAAGGCTCGTATGGCAGCGTGATCTTGTCGCTCCACTTGACGCCGCCCTCGACCGTGACTTCGATCTTCTTCACGTATTCCGCCAACGGCTTATTAAGCAGCGCAGTTGCGCCTGTGCCGACGAGGCCGCCGAACTCGGGGATCAGCGCGGTTGTCCCGACCGGCTGGGGCCCGCGCGGAACGATCGACTTGATATAGACCGCGAGGCAGTCGCCCTTTTCGGCGCCGTTGACGAAGATCGGACCGTTCTGCGGATTGAGGAACGGGAAGTTGAGCTTCTCGCTCGGCTTGTCGGTTGCAAGCTTGATCGCGCCCTCAAACGCGTCATGCGTCTCGCAAGAGACCACCGCCCCGGGATCGACCGTGAGCGCCGGCTTGGCGAACGGCCCGTAGGTGTAGTGGTACTTGCCTTGCACCGCCTCGGTGATCGAGTGCTTGGCGCCGGGCTTGCCTTTCGCCACAGCGTTGCGGGCCATGATGGATTGTTCGAACCAGGACACTTGCAAGCTCCTTTGAGTTTCAGACTGCCAGATAGCGGCGGACGACTTCGCTGTCGTCGAGCATGGCGGGCGTGAGTTCGGCGACAACCCGCCCTTTGTCCATGACGTAGCAGCGCTGCGCCATGGCGCGGATCATATCGATATTCTGTTCCACAAGGACGACGGTCAGGCCGGTCTTGCGGTTGAGTTCAACAACGATGCGCGCGATGTCCTGCACGATCGACGGCTGAATGCCTTCGGAAGGTTCGTCGAGCAAAAGCAGCGTCGGCTGGCCGACGAGCACTCTGCCGATCGCGAGCTGCTGCTGCTGGCCGCCTGAGAGCGTGCCGGCCGCTTGCCGGCGTCGTTCTTTGAGAATGGGAAAATAGGCGTAGACGGAGCTCGAAGTCAGCTGTGCGGGCGCCGCTGATGCTCAAGCCCACCCGAAGATTCTCTTCCACGCTCATGCGTGGGAAGACGTCGCGTCCTTGTGGCACATAGCCGATGCCTCGCCTTGCGCGCACATGCGGCGTTTCAGCGCCGATGTCGGCGCCGTTGAATCGGATCGTCCCTTCGGTCGTCGGGAGAAGGCCGATCACCGCCTTCATCAGCGTCGATTTGCCGACGCCATTGCGACCGATAACGGCCGTCACCTCGCGGTCCCGCACCGAAAGATCCACGCCCTGCAGCACAGGCTTCCCGCCATAGCCGCTGCGCAACCCGTCGACCGTCAGAAGCGCCGTGGGGTCAGGCATGGTGCGGCGCTCCGTGACCGTGCCCGAGATAGATCTCCGCCACGCGGTCGTTGGCCATGATCTCGTCGATCGACCCTTGCGCGAAGATCCTGCCGAAATGGAGCACGGTGACGCGGGTGGCGATCTGTCGTACGAAATTCATGTCGTGCTCGACCGCGAGCACCGTCATGCCGTCGGTCTGCAAGGCGCGCACCATTTCGCCGGTCGCATGAGTCTCCTCCGGAGACATACCGGCGGTCGGCTCGTCCAGCAGCAAGAGCTTAGGCCTAAGGCTCGTCGCCATGCCGATTTCAAGCCATTGCTTCTGTCCATGACTCAAGTTGCCGGCGGGTTGGCCTGCATCGGCTGTGAGATTGAGAAAATCGAGTTGCCGCTCGATTTCCTCGCGTAGGCCCATGCCTTCGAGATGATGCTGGAGCGCAATCTCGAGATTCTGCCTCACGCTCAACGCCTTGAAGATACCGGGCACCTGGAATTTAACGCTGATGCCCCGCCGGATTCGGTCGTGCGACTCAAGCTGCGTGATGTCGCTGCCATCATAGAAGATCTGCCCGCTCGTCGGCTGATACTCGCCAAGGATCAGGCGGAAGAGCGTGCTCTTGCCTGCGCCGTTCGGTCCGATCAAGCAGTGAAGCTCGCCAGGCTCGAGCACAAAGTCCACGCCCGCGGTGACCTGGAGACCGCCGAAGCGCTTGTTGAGCTTGCGGGTCTCAAGGAGCGCCATCACGCCGGATCCCGAGCGCCGCGCCCGAACAGCCGCTGCGGCAGATACGCGAGCGCCAGGATGAGGCCTTCCGGCGCGAGCAACACGGTGACCACGAGCAGCAGGCCCATCACGACGAGCGCGTACTGGCTTCCATAGACAGTGAGCGCCTGAAAGCCGCCAATCAGAAGGATCGTGCCGAGCAGCGTCGCCGTCAGGTCGCTGCGCCCCCCGACCGCGACCCAGACAACCGGCAGCGCAGCCGCCGTGATGCCCATGCTCGACGGCGTGATGTATTGGCCCCAGGTCGTGTAGAGGACCCCGCTCAAGCCAGCGAGCGAACTGCCGATCACAAAGGCCGCGAGCTGATACTTGCGCACATCATAGCCGAGCATCGTGGCGCGCTCGGGATTTTCGCGGATCGCGACCAGCACGTTGCCGAAGGATGAATTCACCAGAATGCGCAACGCGAGATAGACGATCACGAGCAGCGCAAGCACGAAATAGTAAAGAGGCAGGTCGGGCGCGAGCACGAGGGGGCCGTCCTCGCCGGGCCAAGGGATCGTCAAGTTTGGCATGCCGTTCATGCCGTTGAAGCCATTGAGCCGGGCGGCGCCGATATGCCATTCGGGACCGGCGGTCTGCGCCATGAAGCGTTCGAGAACGAGCGTCACCGCCAGCGTCACGATGCCGAGGAAGACACCGCTGATGCGGCCGAAGAACAGGAAATAGCCCAGCACCGCGGCGACGATCGCCGACAAGGCGACCGCGGCGAGAGTGGCCCAAAGCGTCAACCCGTAGTCGGCGCCCCAGTTGAGCGTGATGACGCCATAGGCGTAGCCGGCAATGCCGAAGAAGGCCGTTTGCCCAAAGCTGAGCGCGCCGCCGTAGCCCCAGATTACGCAAAGCCCAAGCGCCATGAAGACCCAGTTGAAGAAATAGACCGTATTGCCGACGGTGTAGGAATCGGTCACGAGCGGATAGGCGGCTGCGAGCGCGAGGACGACTGCCGCCCCGACCCAGAACCGCCATCCGCGTCCGAGCGTCTGCGGGCCTTCGAGCCGCGACGCCAGCCGGAGAAAGAGTGATCGTCGCCCCATCGCGGCCTCAGGTCCTCTCGCGCAGGATCAGACCGGATATGCCCCGCGGCAGCACCCGGATAACGATGATGACGGCGATGAGGAGGCCGATCTGGCCTGCCAGCTGGCCTTCCCAGGTCGTCATCGCCGCTCGGATGAAGCCCAGGATCACGCCGGCCGGCGCGGTGCCTACGAAAACATCTCCTCCGCCCGGTCACGACGGTGACGAAGGCTTCGGTGATGAATTGAGCCCCCATCGTCGGCACAAGCGTCATGGTTGGCGCGTAAAGGCCGCCGGTCGCGCCGGCGAGCGCGGCGCCGATGCCGAACGTCAGGCTGTAAATGAACCGCGTGTTGACGCCCAGCGCCTCGGCCATGTGGGGAACCTGGATCGTCGCCCGCGCGAGCACGCCGAACCGCGTGAAGTTGAAGAGCAAGTAGAGTCCGGCGAGGATCGCCGCGGCCGTCGCCATGAGGACAAAGCGATAGACCGAGTACGATAGAGATCCGATCTGCACGCTGCCGAGCGGCGTCGAGATGTCGGCGAGGCTGGGGCCGAGCAGGATCAGCGTGCCTTGCGAGGCGATGAGACTGATGCCCCAGGTGGCCACGATCGTATCGAGTGGGCGCCCGTACAGGTGGCGGATGACGAGGCGCTCGAGCAGGATGCCGATGAAGCCTGCGAACAGGGCGCCGCTGACGATCGCTAGCGGCAACGGCGCGCCAAGCTTGGCGACAGTCACAGTCATATAAGCGCCAGCCATGATGAACTCGCCATGGGCGAGATTGATAACGCCCATCATGCCGAAGATGATCGCAAGCCCGCTCGCGCACAGCACCAGAAAGGCGCTTGCGTCTCCAAACTGGTAGAGGAAGCCGACGACGGCGTCGAACATGGAGCGACCTGCAGGGCGCAAAGAACTGGAGACCGACGGGACATCCGTCCCGCCGGAGTTTGCAGAGGCGCCGGACCTTATCCTGCCTCGCCGCGAGCCCTCAGCCCTTGGGCGGCGGATTGCTGGGCGTGTACTGGGCGTTGGGGTTCTTCTTGGTCAGATCGCAGCCCGCTTCGCCGAGCCAATAAGGCTTGATGTCCTGCCAGACCTTCGGGAACGAGATCGAATGGTCGTCGTTAACCTTGGCCAGGAAGATTGTGTGCGACATATGCTGGCTCTTCGGGTCGATGCAAACCTTGCCCTCGGGCGCTTCGACGCAAACGTCGCCCATATCTACGATCTTGCGTAGATCTTCACGCTTCGTCGACCCATTCGCACGCTCCACCATCTCCTTGTAGAGGTAGACGGCCAGATACGAGTTCTCGGCCTCTTGGTTGATGTAAGGCTCGTTCGGGAACATCTTGTGCCATTTGGCGACGAAGTCCTTGCTCTTCTGATCGTCGACTTCCTCGATCCAGTTGGTCGTCACATACATATTGGCGAGGCTCGGCGGCTTGAAGCGCTTGTGCTCGTAGGCCTGCCCGACATTGACCGAACTGCCCATTGGAATGTGCAGATTCGCCGCCGCGGCCTGCTCGTAATAGGAAGACTGCGCCGTGCCGACGAGCAACGTGATCAGAATGTCGGGCTTGGCCTTTTGGATGTTCTGGATGGTCGAGGCAAACTGTGACACGCCGAGGGGTATGAATTCCTCGCCGACCATCTCTCCGCCGTTCTGCTTGACGATATTACGCACCCATTCGGCCGATATCTGGCCGAAATTGTAGTCGGCGGCGATCGTATAAACTTTTTTGCCGAACTTCTCCATCATCCACGGGATCAGCGTCGAAAACTGCTGCTCGGGCACTGCGCCGGTCACGATCATGTGCGCATCGCAGACGCCGCCTTCGTACTGGTTGTTGTAGAAGACAAAGCCATTGAGCTGGTCAACGATCGGCCGGTAAGCCTCACGCGAGGCGCTCGAGAAACCGGCAAACACCGCGTCTGCCTTATCCTTCTGCAGCACTCGGCGCATGAACTCTTGAAAGCGCGTGTTGTCGGATTGCGTGTCGTAGATCACAAGTTCGAGCGGACGTCCCGCGATGCCGCCCGCCTTGTTGATTTCGTCGGCAGCGAGCTGGATGCCGTGGACCTTGCCGATCGTTGCAAGGGCGAAGTCGCCCGACTGATCCTCAAGCACTCCGAGCTTGATCGGCTCGGCGGCTTTCGCCGCCATCGGCAGCGTCAAAGCCGCCATCGCTGCGCTCAACAACAGTAGTTTCCGCATGTTCAGACCCTCCTCGGTCATGTGAACTTAGGAGCGCGGTCTCGGCTGACCACGCGGATGGAAAATTGCTGTCCGGCTGGAACAAAGATTCGCAGAATTCCTCGAGATCGAGGCGGCGTCGCATGCTTTCGCGGCGAAGCTCGGCATAGGCGTCATCGTCGCTCAGGCCTCGCGCCTGCACGAGCGTGACGACCGCCTTGATGAGAAAGCGCCGGCCGCGACGCTTGCGGTCGCCAATGGCGAGGCGCGTTTCGGCGGATTTGAGTCGCCTATGGTTGTTCACGCCGAGAAAAAGGGCGGAATAGACCGTCGCGGCCTGGATGGGCTTGCGGAGGATGGCGGTTGCGCCGGCTTCGGCCAGCAGCTTCAGCCGACTTGGCGCCTCGACGCCGACAATTCCAATGACCGGCGCCACGGAGAAGTTGGCGCCGGGCTGCAAAAGAGGCGCAGGATTGATCGGCTGATCAGCGTCGACAAACACGATGTCGCGGTCGGGATCGAGATCCGAGGCGCTGACGCTCTCGACCCGCCGCAGAGATACGCCGAGCTTCAGGAGTGTGCGCTCGAGCACATCGGCGTTGAAGCTCGGGACTGGCCCAGAGCAGGCCCTGGCTGCGACGGAAGTTCTGGATCAGGCGATGCGTCGTCATGAGGCGACTCTGCAAGACAGGCCGGATGACCACGGCGCCGAAGCGTGACGAATTGCGGATCAGGTAAGGATCGGCAGGCACGGGGCCCGTCGCTTCGCGCAACACGGTGAAGCCGCCGTCCATCGTCGAGCACGCGATCCGAGGCGTGAGGTAGGCGTGCATCGTTTCGGCATCGATCCGGACTTCGCCCTGTGGCGCCATGATTGAGCGCAGCGCCACCGCCCGCTTGACGGCGCAGGCTTCGCCTGTGCCCGCTTCGCTCACCGCAAGCGCAAGTAGGCGCACTGCGAGATAGGTCGCCTCCGCGTCGGCCGATACGACAGGACCATCAGGAAACCGGGCTTGATAGGCTTTGACGAACCGGTCGTTCTCCGGCGTGTCGAGCGAGGAGAAATAGACGCTCGACGTGATGTGGCCGTCGACCGCTGCGGGTCCGATCGCCGCGAGCTCCGGCTCCGACAGCGTGCAGCTTGCGACCGGAATCTCGCGCGCCTGGTCGATGCCTCGGCTACTGCAGGCGGCGCGCAGATCGCGAAGGAACTGATAGGAGGACTCGCCGATCAGGGTGTTGAAGACGAAAGACGGCCGCGCGGCGAGGATCGCGTCGATCGCCTGGCCGAACTCTGTGCAGCCCACGGGAAAATACCGCTCGGCCACGACCGTGCCGCCGTTGGGGCCAATTGCCTCGCGCAGGATCCGGTTGTTCTCCCACGCCCAGATATAGTTGGAGCCGACGCAGAAAGCCTTCGGGCCAACGTAGCTCAACAGATATTCGACGAGCGGCAGGAGATGCTGATTGGCGACCGCGCCTGTGTAGACGACGTTGCCCGAGCTTTCGAACCCCTCATAGTGGGAAGGATACCAGAGAAGCGCGTCCGCCTTCTCGAACAGCGGAATGATCTCTTTGCGGCTGGAAGAGGTGTAGCACCCAATGACGTGCTTGATCCCGTTCGCCAGCATCTCGGAGGCCATCGCGGAATAGCGCGCATTGTCTCCTCCGGGATTGAAGATGACCGGGTCAATCTCAAGATCCTGATGCTCCGCCTGCGCTTCGGCGATGCCCAGCAGCGCGCCGCATAGCATGCTTTTCGAGACGACGCTGTAAGGTCCGTCCGACGAAATAAGTATGCCAACAGGTACGCGCAATCTGGCCACAGGCAGCTCAAGCTCCCAAGCGTGTCGACGCCACCAGTCAAGCTGTTGTCGGCGCCGTTGCCGTGGCCTTTGAGGCTTTATCCGCCAGGCTCGCTCTTGGGCTGCTTTGCCCCGCGCCTGATACGTCTAACGTCAACCGCCTGGAGGCGATTCCGAACCAATCAATCCAAGCAACACCCGTGCCAGACCGCCGTCCGTTCAAACCGGCCGCCCGCGTGGCGACCGCCAAGGCGTAAAGCGCGCGGTTTACGAGCTACGACCCGTTAGACCTCCCAATCGCTGAACGTTGCAGCTTAGGGCGGAACTTATACCAAAGGCGCACCCGCGTCGAGCATGCCCAAGTCCTAGGCAATCGCTCAGAACTCAAGCCGGGATGTTCTGCGTGAGTGCGCACCCGAGAGACTACCCGTTGAGAAGGAATGCATCGTGCTTCAATGAAAACGGCAAGGCCTGTCGACAAGGCGCGCGGCCTCGGGCAAGGGTCGGGCGCCGCGTTCGTCGGTGTGATCCTATTGTTTGCGAAGCCCGTTCATTGACACGGCGAATTCAAGCGAAGAATACTCAAACGACTTGACCCGACGAATTCGACGGCTGCGCGGGACGGCCTCGCTCGAACGGGCGACAGGAGGTCGTATGCGCGACAATTCGATCAGTTCACCGGCTTCCCATAGAGCCACGACCGCGCCACGCCTCGACCGTCGCGAAGTCCTGGCTGGTGGTATCGCCGTCGGCGCTCTTGCACTGTCCGGCCTCCAGATTGTCGAGGGCGCTTTCTCCCCCGCTTTCGCAGAGCCCAAGCGCGGAGGCGTTCTCAAAGCCGCGTTCTCCGCGGATCCGGCCGGGTTCGATCCGGTGCGAGGTCCGAGCGGCATGTCTCACGTTGTCATCGAGCAGGTTTATTCCACGCTCATGGCGCTGGATCCCGACGCCAAACCCTACCCAGAACTGGCCGAGAGCTACGAAGTCAGCGACGACGGGCTCCAATACACCTTCAAACTTCGGCCCGATGTGACCTTCCACAACGGGGATGAACTGACAGCTGAGGACGTGAAGTTTTCGTTTGACCGGCTTCGAGCGAAAGATTCCGGCTACTCCTACGGTTCTCAGGTCGAGACGATCGCGTCTGTCGACGCCTTCGACAAACACACGGTCAGCTTCAGACTGTCCCGTCGGACAGGACCCTTTCTCGTCTACATGGCTTTCCCCGGCAGTTCGATCGTGCCGAAGAAACTCGTCGAGTCCGGGCATGACCTAAATGCCACCCCCGTTGGGTCCGGCCCATTCAAATTCGTCAGCTACGAACCCAGATCGGCGATCAAGTTCGAACGGAACCCGCATTACTTCCAAGAGGGCAAACCTTATTTCGACGCGATGGAATATCGGATCATTCCTGATGTGACAGCTCTGACCAGCGCCGTCACGTCGGGCGAGGTGAATTTCTCCAACGAAATTCCACCGAAAGATTGGGCGTCCGTGACCACCGCTCCAAATCTTAAGACCCAAACTCTCGAAGGGTCCCGCTACTACTGGCTTCTGCCGAACAGCACCGCGAAGCCGCTCGACAATCCGAAAGTCCGCCAGGCGATTGGCCTCGCACTCGATCGCAAGGCGCTCGTCGCCGGCGGCTTCTTCGGCCAAGCCACGCCTATTCTCGGCGGTGTCATTCCCGAGTGGAACTGGGCCCATTCGGACGCCAAATTTTTCGGTGAACGCACCGAGGCAGCGAAGGCGAAGGCCCTACTGGCGGAGGCCGGCCTCCCGAACGGTTTCGAAACAAGCATGACGATCGCCTCGTCTTTTCCAGCCATGGTCGCGATGGCGCCGATCATTCAGGCCAACCTTGCCGCAGTCGGAATCAAGGCCGAGATCAAGACGATGGAAATCCCGCGCTACTGGGACGAGGTGTGGGGACCAAGCAAGTTCGATATCACGACGATGTACTGGGTGAGTCCGCTCGCCGATCCGGACGACTTTGTTACAAACAACTATAAGTGCGGCATGGCCATCAACGTGCAAAAGAGCTGCAGCAAGGAGATGGACGCCATCCTTGAAGAGGCGAAGAGCGCCGCTACTCAGGATGCGCGTAAGGTCGCTTACAAAACGATGCAGGATCTCTCGCTTCAGGAGATGGATATCGTCCCGCTCGTGAATGCATGGCTCCTGATCGCATACGCGAGCAATCTGCAAGGGTTCACGCCTTTACGCACGGGCTTCCTGAAGACGTTGAAGGATTCCTGGTTCGAAACCTGAACTGAGTATGCCTGGCGTCGCCAGAGGAGCGGGCGCGCATCCGCGGACTCGCCACCGGGTGAATGCGCCCCTTCGTTTCTGAAAGCCGACGCGGATGGCGCGCCTCATTCTGACAAGGCTGGCCTTGTTCGTGCCGACGCTGTTCGCAGCGTCCGTGATCTTGTTCATCGCCATCAACGTTGTGCCTGGGTCTGCGGCGCGTTCGGCGCTCGGCGTCGATGCGACACCGCAGGCGATCATGCGCTTCGAAGCGTCGAACGGCCTCAACCGCCCGCTCGCCGTTCAATACACGGAGTGGCTCGGAAAGGCTTTGCGCGGTGATCTCGGGACATCCTTCCAAAATCGCGTTCCGGTCGCGCCTGAGATTCTTAAACGGCTACCGACAACGCTCGAACTCGCGATCCTTGCCTTCCTGCTCGCCAATGCAATCGCCCTGCCGCTTGGCGCCCTCGCGGCTCTGCGTCATCGCCGGACGACGGACATCGCGATTTCTACGCTTGCGACGATCCTCGGCGCCATCCCGAGCTTCTGGCTCGCGACCCTGCTGGTCCTCGTTTTTTCCCTTCGCATGAAGCTCCTTCCCGCAGGGGGCTACACGCCGTTTTTTGATAATCCGAGGCAAAACCTGACCCAGATGATTCTGCCCGCGGTCTCGCTCGGTCTCGTATCGTCGGCGCTGCTCCTGCGCATCATGCGAACAACGATGTTGGACGTGCTGAACTCGGACTACATACGCACGGCCCACGCCAAGGGCGCTCCGGAATGGATCGTCATAACGCGCCATGCCCTGCGCAATGCGCTCATTCCCTATCTCACCGTCGGCGCCGTGGAGTTTGGCTTCCTCTTCGGTGGAGTCGTCGTCATCGAAGACATCTTCCGGCTTCCCGGCATCGGCTCGCTTGTGCTTGTCGGCATAATCAACCGCGACTATCCCGTCCTTCTCGGTTCGGCGCTTGTCGTCACAATCATTGTGCTCTTCGCGAACATGGTCGTCGACACATTCGCTGGGCTGCTCGACCCACGTCAGTTGCGCCAAGAAGCCGGCCGGTGAGCGCGTTCCGGACTACATGTTCGGCAACACGGCCTTCTCACGCTGGGCGTCACCTTGTCGCCATGATTGTGCTTTTTGCGGTCTTCGCGCCATCGATCGCGCCCTACTCGCCATACGATCTCGACGTCGCGGTCATGCTCGAGGGACCGTCAAGGGCGCACTGGCTTGGACGATCGACTCGGCCGAGACGTCCTCTCCCGCACGATCTTCGCGGCGCAAATTTCGGTGAAGGTCGCGCTCCTGCGGTCGGCGTCGGGCTCACGGGCGGCGCGATCATCGGGATCCTCGCGGCATACTACAACGGCTTCGTGGACATCGTGCTTATGCGCTCATGGAGCTGCTCTTTTCGACCCCAGCAATTCTCTCGCCATCGTTTGATCGTGACGCTCGGCACGAATGCCTCGATGCGATGCTCGCGATCGGAATCGTCTTCGTCCGCCTTTCGCCCAACGCGCGCGCTTCGACGCTCTCGGCGCTTCAGCAGCAATATGTCGAGGCGGCCGTGGCATCGGTATGAGCCATTCACGCATTGCTAATGCGCGAACTACTTCCAAATGTCGTCACGCCTCTGCTTGTGGAGGCGGCGATCGCTTTCGCCTACGCGGTGCTGCTTGAATCCGCGTTGAGCTTTCTCGGTCTCGGCGCCTGTCGCCGCCCGAACCGTCCTGGGGCAATATGCTCAATACGGGACGCGGGTTTATGGCCGGCGCCCTGGCTCAGCATAGTCCCGGATCGGCCCTGTTCCTATGCGTTCTCGGTTTCAATCTCTTGGGCGACGGATTGCGCGATATGCTTGATCCGCATCTGAGGGACTGACATGGCGCTTCCCCCCGCGACCGTGCTGGCCAAACCCTCGAAATTCGCGATTTGTCGATCGCCTTCTCGACGCCGCGGGGCCATGCCCGCGTCGTCGACAACGTGAGCCTTTCGATCGGCGCCGGCGAGATCGTGGGCGTGATCGGGCAAATCCGGGAGCGGCAAGACGCTGACCGCTTTGGCGGCGCTCGGTATGTTGCCTCGCGGCGCGCGCATGGAGATTTCGGGCGCATCCTACTGGGGGGCAAGTCCTTACTTGATATGACAGAGCGCGAGCGTCGCGCCATGCGCGGCGACCGGGTGGCTTATATCCCCCAGGACGCTCTGCGCTCCCTCAATCCGACGTTGCGCATCGGCGTCCAGGTCGGGGAGCCGTTGGCTCTGCATCGTGCCATGACCTGGGACATCGCAAAACGGAAAGCGGTAGAGCTTCTCGCGGCTGTTCGTCTCCGCGATCCTGGGAGGCGAGCGGAAGAATACCCGCATCAATTTTCAGGCGGCATGCAGCAGCGCGCCATGATCGCCATGGGCTTGTGCCTTGAGCCTCAACTTGTTGATCGCCGACGAGCCAACGACCGCGCTCGATGTGACCGTGCAAGCGCAAGTGCTGCAGCTGGTGCGAGATATTCGGAAGGAGCACGGAACATCGATCTTTTTCATCACTCACGACCTTGGCGTTGTGGCTGACCTTTGCGATCGCGTGTACGTCATGTACGCGGGCGCGATTGTGGAAGAAGGCCCGGTCGACCGGATTTTCGACCGCCCCAGCCATCCTTATACGCGGGGTCTCCTGCGCGCGACCCCTGCGGTGCATGGCTCGAAAGAGGCCCTCGTCCCGATACCCGGACAAATCCCGCTTGCTACGGAACGGCCCGAGGGCTGTCGCTTCGTTGACCGGTGCGCTTTCGCCATCGCCCCTTGTCGCAGTCCGCCCCCTTGGGTCGAGATTGAAGCGAACCACAGGGTGCTCTGCGTCCGAGCGGGCGACGCGGAGATCGCGGCGTGAAAGCACCGCTGCTTGAGATCCGCAA
>CAVYPD010000054.1:0-47706 GCA_963770275.1 uncultured Alphaproteobacteria bacterium | reverse complement strand
CCAGCCGCAAAGCTTGTCCTTGCGAAAGCCGCCGGCGCCCCGTAGCGTTAACGAGCCCGGCATTTATGCCGGAGATAGAGCGGGGGAGGTTTTCGTGAACGCTTTGCTTGTTCGTTTTTTTGCCATGGCCGCCATTGTGGCCCCGACCATCGCCCACGCGGCGACGCTCTTGCCTGCATTTACGTTCCCGGACGGCTCAGCTGGCTTCGAGTTCCGCACATCTGGAGGAATCACCAATCCGGGCGTGCTGGTGGGGTTCAATCCTCAGCCAGACCCTCCCGGCTTCCCGACGACGACGGCCGATCTCCGTGATCCGACAAGCCCGGTGTTCGACCAGACGACTGGGGCCGCCGCCTATCTTGTGACGGTCTCACTGCTGCTTCCGGGTACACCGAGTTTGCTTCTGCCCGCGACGTTCTCTTGGGCGAGGACGGGGTCGTCACCGATCACCTGCGACGGCAGCGTAACCAAGGTCTGTGACGGCAGCGTCTTCCAAACTCTCGCTCGCCTTCCGACGATGTCACGAGCTGGGTCCTCCGTCAATCCGCAGCCTGATCCGCCAGGGATCTATTTCCGCTATCTCGCCACTTTCAGCGGAGAGCCGACCTTCGCGCTTTCGATCACGGACGGCGGCAATCCGTTGACCTTCTCTCCCGTCCCCGAACCGGCGACGTGGGGCCTGATGGCGGTCGGATTCGTTTCGCTGGGCGCGTTCGCCATGCGGCGGCGGGCGAAAGCCGAAGCGGCCTAGAGTCTGGACGCGCGGCCGCTCACTCGGCAAGCGCGAGCGTGATCCCGCCCGCGCTGAGCGGGCGTCCCGCTGTACTCGCGTCCTCCACCCGGTCGATACGCAGCATGGCGAGCGCCTCGCGCCCCGACGAGGAGCCGAGCGCGCCGACCGCGAGCTCGCGGTCCATGACGGGCGTCCCAGGCGCCGGCGCCGGGCCGGCCAGTTTGACGCGCGCGACCCGCTTGCGGGCGGTTCCGCGATGCTTCATGCGCGAGACGACCTCCTGGCCGACATAGCAGCCTTTGTCGAAATCGACCCCATGCAGAAGATCGAAATTGGCGTCGTGCGGGAAGGCGTCCGCATATGCGAAATCCAGGCCGCCCTTAGGCGCTCCGACGGCGATACGAAGACCCTCGTATTCGTTGACGTGCTCTGTCCCGACCGCGGCGGCGACCGGGCGCGGCAGGATCGCACGCCAGCCCAGGCGCGGGTCGCGCGGATCGGCGTAGAGAACGCCTTCGACGGCTTGCCGGCTCGTCGCCCCAGAAGGCCGACGACAGCGCGCTCCGCGCTTTGGTCAGCGATCGCGACCTTGGCGCGCAGCTTATAGAAGCCAAGCCGCTTGGCGAGATCGGCCGCCTGCGCCGCCGTGCAGTCGATGAGATAGGAGGGCTCCTCGCCACCGGCCATGCGCACCACGATCATGTCGAACAGGATCTTGCCTTGCGGCGTGAGCAGCGCCGCGTAGCGCGCTTCGCTTGGGGCCAGCCGCTCGACGTCATTGGTCAGCAGGCCTTGCAGAAAGGTCGTCGCATCCTCGCCGCTCACGGAAAGGACGCCGCGATCCTCGAGCATGGCGGCTTTCTTGTGCATGAGAAGGCTCCGGTCGCGCTTGCAAGGTCGGACACTGTCAAATAGGCCGCTTTTGCGTCACTGCAAGAAAGAACCGCCATGCCGCCGAGCTTCGACTGCGTGCTGATCAACGGAACCGTGGTCAATCACGACGGCATTGGTCCGCGCGACATTGGCGTTCGCGATGGGCGGATCGCCGAGATCGGCGCTTTGAGCGGCGCTGCAGCGGGCGAACGGATCGACTGCAGCGGCCTTCACATTCTTCCCGGCGTTATCGACTCGCAGGTGCATTTTCGCGAGCCCGGGCTCGTTCATAAAGAGGACCTGGAGACCGGCTCGCGCGCGGCCGTTCTTGGCGGCGTGACCGCGGTGTTCGAAATGCCCAACACCGATCCGCTGACCATCAGCGCCGATGCACTCGCCGACAAGCTCGCCCGGGCGAAGGGCCGCATGCACTGCGACTTCGCCTTCTGGGTCGGCGGCACGCACGACAATGTCGCCGACATTCCCGAACTCGAGCGGCTGCCCGGCGCGGCGGGGATCAAGGTGTTCATGGGCTCTTCGACCGGGCGCCTCCTGGTCGCCGACGATGCGGGGGTGCTGGCGATCCTCAAGCAGACCCGCCGCCGCGCGGCGTTCCACAGCGAGGACGAGGCGCGCCTGAATGAGCGCAAGCCCCTGCGCGTCGCGGGCGATCCCTCTTCGCATCCGGTCTGGCGCGACGAGATCGCGGCTCTGCGTTCGACCGAACGGCTCGTTCGCCTTGCGCGCGAGGCGCGCGCGCAAGTGCATGTCCTGCATATCACGACGCGCGAGGAGATGGCGTTTCTGGCCAGCGCCAAGGATGTCGCGAGCTGCGAGGCGACGCCGCATCATCTGACGCTCAGCGCCGAGGACTATGCGCGCTTGGGCACGAAAATACAGATGAACCCGCCGGTCCGCGGCCCCGATCATCGCGACGCGATCTGGCGCGGCCTCGAGCAGGGCGTGGTCGACGTGCTCGGCTCCGACCACGCGCCGCACACGCTCGAAGAGAAGGCCAAGCCCTATCCCGAGAGCCCGTCGGGCATGACCGGCGTACAGACGCTCGTTCCGATCATGCTCGACCACATCAATGCCGGACGGCTCAGTCTTCAGCGCTTTGTCGACCTGACCAGCGCCGGGCCGCAGCGGCTGTTTGGCATTACGGGCAAGGGCCGCATTGCGGCTGGCTACGACGCCGACTTCACCATCGTCGACATGAAACGCCACGAGACAATCCGCGATTCGTGGATCGCCTCGCGCTCGCAATGGACGCCTTACGACGGAAAGACCGTGACGGGCTGGCCGGTCGGAACGATCGTGCGCGGGCGCCGGGTGATGTGGGAGGGCGAACTCACGGGGCCTTCAGCGGGCGAGGCGGTGCGGTTCGAGTGAGTCTTGGCCTCATTGCGAACTCGGCTATATCACTAGCCCGTCTCACCTGCGGCGCGCACCTCCTGGTCGAGGGATACGCTATCAGCCGACGCCGTTGCTTGTCATGCCCGCGAACGCGGGCATCCAGTATGTGAATGACAAGCTGGATTCTCGCTTGCGCGGGCATGACCGCGCCGCCGACTTCAGTTTCCATCTGGGAGCGTGCGTTTCGTTCGGCGTCGCCTACGCCATCACCTGCATCGTGAGCCAAGTCGCCGCCAGCGCCGGCTTCTGCGTTCCTTCGATCTCGACGCTGACGTCGTAGGTCAATTGCCATTCGCGCGCCGAGCGCGGCGTGACCGCGCGCAGCGTGAAATGCCCGCGCACTCGGCTTCCCGAAGGGACAGGTCGGACAAAGCGCACACGGTCGAAGCCGTAGTTCACGCCATGCGCGGCGCCCTCGATTCTGGGCAGGGCGCTATAGGCCATCGCCGAGAGCAGCGAGAGGGTGAGAAAGCCATGGGCGACCGTGCCGCCGAACGCGGTCGCGGCCGCCCGCTCAGGATCGACGTGGATGAACTGCTCGTCCTCGGTGATCTTGGCGAAGGCGTCGATCCGCGCCTGATCGACGCTGAGCCAACGGGAGACGAAATCGCGCCCGACCATGGCGGCGAGTTCGGCTGCGGGAACGCGTTTGACGTCCGCCCAATCGCTCATTCGTGATCTCCGAACATCGCGGGCGGCGCCGTGACGCCGACCCCGCCGTCGACGGGCAGAATCGCCCCGGTGGTGTAGGCGCCGCCGCGCCCGGCGAGGAAGAGAAGCGGTCCGGCGATGTCTTCCGGCCGTCCGACGCGGCCCATCGGCACGGATTTGGCGCTGCGCGCCTGTCCCGCCTCGTCGCCGATGGCGAACTTCGTCATGTTGGTCGGAAACGGTCCGGGCGCGAGCGCGTTCACAGTCACCTGCTTCTCCGCAAGCTCCGCGGCGAGGATGCGGGTCAGGTGATGCACCGCGGCCTTCGAGGCGGAATAGGCCCATGCGGTTTCCGACTGTGTGACGTATCCCATGACCGAACCCATGTTGACGACGGTCGAAGGCCAGTCGCGCGTCGCCGAAGCGATCAGCATCGGAGCGAGATCGCGCGTCAGCGTGAAAAGCCCGGTCACGTTGACGCTGAGCACGCGGTCCCACGCCTTCCAGGGGAAGGTTTCGAACGGCCCGCCCCAGTTCGCCCCGGCGTTGTTGACGAGAATATGCAGCGCGTCGGTGCGCTTCCGCGTCTCGGCAGCCAGGGCGGCGACGCCGGCTTCGTTGGCGACCGTGCCGCCGAAGCCCTCGCAGGGCCCGAGCGAAGAAAGCTCCTGCGCGACGGCCTCGCAAGCCTCCGCCTTGCGCGAGGCGATCAGCACGCGCGCGCCGGCGCTCAGCAGCGCCTCGGCGCAGATCCGGCCGAGGCCGGTCGCCCCGCCGGTCACCAGCGCCGTGCGGCCCCGGACGGAAAAAAGCTCGTTTGTCGCGATCATGGCTTCCTGCGGCGCTCCCGTTTTGCGAAGCACCATAGCAATTCGGCGCCAAACGCCAACCTGCGCTCTCTTGACCGATCCGGCCGTGCGCGGCCTCATCGCCCCGTAGCTCAAGGCCTTCGGCGCCTTCACGCGCGGTTGACGCGCGACGGCGCGCCGCCCAGATTGAACGCATGAAAGTCTCGCTCATCCAGATGAATTCGATCAACGACAAGGCCGCCAATATCGCCGCGGCGAGGCGCTGATCGAGCGAGCCGTCGCCGAAGAGGGGCCGGACTGGGTGCTGCTGCCCGAACAGTTCGATTGGGCGGGCGGCGCGCGGGCGGAGAAGCTCGCCGCCGCCGAGCGCCTGCCGGGCGGGCCGGCCTATGAAATGGCGCGCGGCCAGGCGATCAAGCACCGCATCTTCGTCCACGCCGGCTCGATCATGGAGGCGATCGACGGCGAGGAGCGCTATCACAACACGTCAGTCGTCTTCAATCGCGAGGGCGAGGAGATCGCCCGCTACCGCAAGATCCATCTGTTCGACGTGATGACGCCGGACGGAACCGCCTACAAGGAAAGCGCGACGGTGAAGGCGGGCGACCAGGTGGTCACCTACGATTGCGAAGGCGTCACCGTCGGCTGCTCGATCTGCTACGACCTGCGGTTTCCCGATCTCTTCCAGGCGCTCGCGGAAAAGGGCGCGGAGATGATCGCGATGCCCGCCGCCTTCACGATGCAGACCGGCAAGGATCATTGGGAAGTGCTGTTGCGCGCCCGCGCGATCGAAACCGAGACCTATGTGTGCGCCAGCGCCCAGACCGGCTCGTTCACGGTCGGCAACGAGCAGCGGCACACCTACGGCCATTCGCTGGTCGCCGACCCTTGGGGCCATGTGGTCGCCAAGGCCTCGGACGGCGTTGGCATCGTCTCGGCCCGGATCGACCCGGCCCGGGTCAAGAAGGTGCGCGGGATGATCCCGGTCGCGGAGCACAAGGTTAAGATCTGCGGCTAGCCGCCGAGTCCAAAGCCAAACGCAAAATGATGGGCGCGCGATTGTTTATTATGCTTTCCGCGCTCAGTCCGTCCGTTGCAGATACTAGCGTCCAGCCGCGCCAAAACCGAACCATCGGACTGAACCGTTCATGGCCGAAGATGAACTCGACCTGAAAACCCTCGCCGACGACGAACTCGTCTCGCAGATGCACGACGACCTCTACGACGGTCTCAAAGAAGAGATCGAGGAGGGCGTGCGAATTCTGCTCGACCGCGGCTGGGCGCCTTACGACGTGCTGACCAAGGCGCTGGTCGAGGGCATGCGCATCGTCGGCATCGATTTTCGCGACGGCATTCTGTTCGTGCCGGAAGTGCTGATGTCGGCCAATGCGATGAAGGCCGGCATGGCGATCCTGCGCCCGCTTCTCGCGGCGACCGGCGCGCCGAAAATGGGCAAGATGGTGATCGGCACCGTCAAGGGCGACATCCACGACATCGGCAAGAACCTCGTCTGCATGATGATGGAAGGCGCGGGCTTCGAAGTGTTCGACCTCGGCGTCAACAACGGCGTCGACAAATATCTCGAGGCGATCGAGAAGCATCAGCCGGAAATTGTCGGCATGTCGGCGCTGCTGACGACGACGATGCCTTACATGAAAGTCATCATCGATACGCTGAAGGAGAAGGGCATCCGCAACGACCACATCGTGCTGGTCGGCGGCGCGCCGCTCAACGAAAGCTTCGCCGAGGCGATCGGCGCCGACGCCTATTGCCGCGACGCGGCGGTCACGGTCGAAACCGCGAGGGCGCTGCTGGCGCGCCGGCAGGGGACCCTGGAGGCGAAAGAGCAGGCGGGAGCGGGAGTGTGACCCGGGAAGGGTCGCGCGCAAGACCCCCCTCTCCCTCGGGGAGAGGGGTTGGGGGTGAGGGCCTTCGCGCGGGGTTTACCCGGGGCCTTCGGCGCGCCCCCTCATCCGGCGCCATAGCCCGTCAAGAGACGGGCGTTCTTCCGAACGCCCTATCGCGCCACCTTCTCCCTGAGGGAGAGGGGACGACGGCGGATGTCGATTCCGAGACGATGCACCGTGCGTCCTCCCGGGGCGCGCGTCGCGTCTTGGTCATCGCTTGCGGCGCGTTGGCGCGCGAAGTGCTCGCGCTCAGGCTCGATGCCATCGATGTCGCCTGCCTGCCGGCGCAACTGCACAACCATCCCAAGCGCATTCCGGAGGCGATGCGGGCGAAGATCCGCGCCAATCGCGAAGCCTATGACGAAATCCTCTGCCTCTATGGCGATTGCGGAACCGGCGGCGAGCTCGATCGTGTGCTTGCGGAGGAGGGTGTGAGCCGCATCGAAGGCGCGCATTGCTACGAATTCTATGCCGGGGGAGAGGCGTTCTCGGCGCTCGCCGAAGAAGAGCCGGGCACGTTCTATCTCACCGACTTTCTCGTTCGCCATTTCGACGCGCTCGTCATTCGAGGCCTCGGCCTCGACCGGTTTCCTCAGTTGCGCGACGATTATTTCGGCAACTATCGGCGTGTCGTGCATCTGGCGCAGTTCGAAGATCCGGATATGGAGACGAAGGCCAAGGCGGCTGCCGAAAAGCTCGGCCTCGCCTACGAGCGCCGCTTCACCGGCCTTGACGGGATCCGCGCGTTTCTCGAGGGCGCGACGCAAAAGAAGGACGCGTCGTGGCCAGCCTGACCATGCTTTACTGGCGCGACATTCCAAGTCAGGTCATCGTGAAAGCCGGACGTGCGGCGGCCAAGCGCCAATTGTCGGAGCGTTTCATTCGCGCCATCGACGCAGCGGCGATGCATGCCGGCGCGAAGAGCGACGACGCTTATCTCGCCGAGTGGCGGCGCGGCGAGGCCGTGCCTTGCGGCGACGATCTGGAAGAGGAAGCCGCGGCCGCGGCCGATCGGCTGGAAAAAGAATACGATACGCATCGCCTGGCGATTCTGGCCAAGCACGACGGGCGCGAGAACCCGGCGTGATGCGCAAGTTGAGCGCCGGCCGCGCATCGCGCATGTGTCACCCCCGCGAAAGCGGGGTCCGGGCTGTCGAGGGTTTTCCGGACAGGATATCGCGGCTTCCTCTGGATGTCCGCTTTCGCGGGCATGACAGGATGACCCATCGCGTCGTCTTCACGCCCTCCGGCAAGCGGGGCGAGTTCGCCGAAGGCGCGAGTCTGCTCGAAGCCGCGCGCGCGCTCGGCGTCGATCTCGATTCGGTCTGCGGCGGGCGCGGCATTTGCGGCCGCTGCCAGGTCGACATCGCCGAGGGCGATTTCGCCAAGCACGCCATTCATTCCAGCGCCGATCATGTGACGCCATCGGGAGAGGTCGAGGCCCGCTACGCCTCGAAGCGCGGACCGTTCGCCGACGGCCGCCGGCTCGGCTGCCAGGCCAGGATTTGCGGCGATCTTGTCATCGACGTGCCGCCCGAAAGCCAGGTTCATCGGCAAGTCGTCCGCAAGCGCGCGGAGACGCATCCGATCGAGATCGATCCGGTCGTCCGCCTCTATTATGTCGAGGTCGCGCGAGCCGGACATGCACGAGCCGTCGAGCGATCTTCGTCGCCTTGCAGCAGGCTTTGCACGAGCAATGGGATCTCGACGAAACGCACGCCGATCTCGCGACGCTCGCCGGCTTGCAGAAGGCGTTGCGCGCGGGGCAATGGAAGGTCACCGTCGCGCTGCGCAAAGGCCGCGACATCGTCGCCATCATGCCGGGCTTCGCCGAGCGCGCCTTCGGCGTCGCGATCGATGTCGGCTCGACCACCATCGCCGCCCACCTCACCGATCTCACGAGCGGCGAGGTCGTCGCCGCCGTCGGGGCGATGAACCCGCAGATCCGCTTCGGCGAAGACCTGATGAGCCGCGTCTCCTACGTGATGATGAACCCGGGCGGCGACAAGGAGCTGACGCGCGTGGTGCGCGAGGCGATGGACGCGCTGATCGGCGAAGCCGCGCGCGAGGCCGGCGTCGCGCGCGGCGAAATCCTGGAAGTGACGCTGGTCGGCAATCCGATCATGCATCATCTCGTGCTTGGCCTCGACCCGACCGAACTCGGCGGGGCGCCGTTCGCGTTGACCGTCGACGCGGCTTACGAAGCGCGCGCGCGCGAACTCGGCCTCGACGTCGCGCCCGGCGCCTTTGTCTATGCGCTGCCCTGCATCGCCGGCCATGTCGGCGCCGACACCGCCGGCGTCGTGCTCGCCGAGGGCCCGCATCTCAAGGACGAGCTGACCCTTCTGGTCGACGTCGGCACCAACGCCGAGATCGTGTTCGGCAATCGCGAGCGGCTGTTCGCCTGCTCGTCGCCGACCGGCCCGGCGTTCGAGGGCGCGCAGATCTCCTGCGGCCAGCGCGCGGCGCCGGGCGCAATCGAGCGCGTGCGCATCGACCGCGTGACGCTCGAGCCCAAGTTCAAGGTGATCGGCTGCGATCTGTGGTCCGACGAGCCGGGCTTCGAGGCGGCGACCGCGACGCTCGGCGTCACCGGCGTTTGCGGTTCGGGGATCATCGAGGTGATCGCCGAGATGTTCCTGGCCGGAATCGTCTCGGAAGACGGCGTGATCGACGGCGAGCTCGCGGGCCGAACCGCGCGGATCGAAGCGGTTGGCCGCACCTTCGCCTATGTCCTGCACGAGGGCGCGCCGCGGCTTCTCATCTATCAGACCGACGTGCGCGCGATTCAGCTCGCCAAGGCCGCGCTCTATGCCGGAGCGAAGCTGCTCATGGAGCGCGCCGGCGCCGCGCCCGAGCGCGTCACGCTCGCCGGCGCCTTCGGCAGCCACATCGATCCTCTCTATGCGATGACGCTCGGCCTCATTCCCGATTGCGATCTCTCGAAGGTCGCGAGCGCCGGCAACGCGGCCGGAACCGGCGCCCGGATCGCGCTCCTCAACCTCGCGGCGCGGGCGGAGATCGAAAGCGTCGTCAGGCGCATCGACAAGATCGAGACGGCGATCGAGCCTGACTTCCAGCGCCATTTCGTCGCCGCGATGGCGTTTCCCAACAAGGAGGACGCCTTCCCCAATCTGGCCAATCGGATCGCGCTTCCCCCGCGCAAAGAGCCGAGCGGAGAGGGCGGGCGAAGACGAAGGCGCGCCGCTCCTGCGGCGCCGCTCTAGCGAGCGCCGCGCCTACTGGCCGGCGATGATCCTGATCGGCGCGCCGAGGATCGTGAGCGGCAGTGACACGACCGCGCCGACGCCGCTCACGGCGGTTTGCCCCACGTCGCTCGCTTGGTGATCTCTCGGTATTCCCCGGGCGAGAACGCCGCGCAGCTCGGGCCCGACGGTCGCGAGCTGGGCGAATTTGTCGTGGTTCGTGGAGTCGGTCGCCTTGAGGTCCGAAAGGTCGATGACCGTCGCGCCCAGCGACGCCAGCTCGGCGACATCGGGGTTGTCGCCGACTCGCGTGACGCCGCCCGCGATGGTTCTGGACAGAAACAGCGCTCGATCATCCGTGGAGAGGATGATGTAGAACGGCTTGCGCGGCTTGCCGAAGCGGCGCATCTGCGATTTGAACACGTCAATGTCGATATCGGGCGCAGCGAGATAGACGTTGCCGATCTTGTCCCGGTGACTGAAGTCGCCCGAAATCTTGATCTGCCGGAACGCCTCGACCGTGACCCAATTGCCCATCGAATGGGCGAGCACATTCACCTCTTCCGCGTTGCTGGAGAGCAGCAGACGGAGCGTGTGCTCCAGGCTGTCGCGGGCCGCGGTCGCGCTGTTGAGGTCGTAGACATAAGCCGTAGGCTTTCCGCGCGACGCCCAGGTGAACAGCACCGGGACGCCCGGAGCTTTCGAATCGTGCGCAAGCTGCGCCAGCCGATAGACCCCCTCGGCGAACATCGTATTGAAGCCGTGAATGAACAGGAGGACCTTGCGGCTTCCCGGCGGCCGCAACGCGAGTTGCGCGTTCAGCGCCTGAACGAACGCCTTGTCGCCATCGAGATATTTTTCGTCGCGCACGACGTAATCGACATTCGGATCGCCGGGCGGCGTCGTCGCCCATTCGATTTCGCCCGTCTTGTGGTTCGGCGGGATCGAAACCGTGAGCTCGGCGTAGCTCGTGGTCGTCGCTCTGTCGCCGTTGAAAAGCGTGCCCGGCCGGTCGTCCCGTTCGCGGGTCGTTGCGACAAGCAAGGTATGGTCGACGGCGCCGGGAGGGCTGTAGGCCACGGCGCTGAGAAAGCCGGTCTCCGGCCGCGAGGCGCAGGCGACGAGGGAGAAGGCGAGAAACACGAGCGCCAAAACGGAAAACGACCGTTTCAACAGCCGCTCTTGCCCTAAAGGCGGGGCAGCCGCCCACACCGCGAGATTGTCCACCGCTTGCCCCAGCCCACGCCCGTCGCCAATTTCTGACGATTCCGAGCTTTGCCCCGGCGCACCCTTAAGGCAAGGCCGCTGCGAGGGAAACTGAAAATACGGCTTTGCCTCGTTTTCCTATTCCGTGGTGTCGTTCGCTGACGCAGCCTGTTGCGACGAGGCTCAGGCCAGAGCCCCGCTTTCAGGAAGGCGGTGGATTCGGGTATCACCGCGCGATGGCCGAGAATCGTGACCTCGCGCACGCAATGGCGCGCCTCGACGCGCTCACCGACTGGGAGCGTCGGCCGCGGAACACGATGCGCGTCGGTCTCGAGCCGATGCAGGATCTCGCCGCGCGCCTCGGCGACCCGCAAAAGTCCTTTCGCTCGATCCATGTCGCGGGCACCAAGGGCAAGGGGTCGGTCTCGGCTTTGATCGAGGCGGCGCTGGCGCATGCCGGCCTTCGCGTCGGGCGATACGCCTCTCCCCATGTCGAGCGCATCACCGAGCGGGTGAGCGTTCAGGGACACGATGTCGACGAGCCGACGCTCGCGCGCGCCCTCGATATGGCGCTCGACGCCTATGAGGCCGCCCGCACGGCCGGCACGCCCGCGGCCAACGCGACCTGGTTCGACCTCCTCACCGCCGCCGCCTTTATCATCTTCGCCGAAACGCGACGCGAGTGGGCGGTGATCGAAGTGGGCTTGGGCGGGCGGCTCGATTCCACCAACATCGTCGACGGCGAAATCGCCGTCGTCACCAACATCGCGCTCGAGCACACGGAAATTCTGGGCAAGACGCGCGCGGCGATCGCGGGCGAAAAGGTCGGGATCCTGAAGCCGGGGGCCGTGCTCGTCACGACGCTTGACGCCGATGACGAAGCGGGGCGCGTCCTGCAGGCGCGAGCCGACGAACTTGGCGCGCGCGTGAAGCGCACGCGCCTCGACGCCTCGGCGCCGATCGAACAGATCAATTTCGCGCTCGCAGCCGCCGTCCTCGGCGAGCTTCGCCGCAAGGGCGTGAGCGGGCGCTCCGGCGAGCCGGTCGGCGCGGCGCTTCTCGACGGCGACACGCGCTTCGCCGCGCGTCTCCCCGGGCGCATGGAGCGCTTTGACGTCGAAATTGGGCCGAAGACGCCTGCCCGTCGTCATGGACGGGGCGCATGTGCCGTTCAACATCGGGGCCGTCTTGCGCGATCTCGCGCTTACGCCCGATCTTTCCGGTCCGTGCGTCGCGATCGTGGCGCTCGCCGCCGACAAGGACGCTGCAGGGTTTCGTGGCCGAACTCGCCGGGCGCGCCTCGGCCGTTGTCTTCACCGATGTGCCGGGATCAAGCCGGGGCCGCTCGCCGGTCGAGCTCAAGGCGCTCGCGGAGTCGCTTGGGCTCATCAGCGAGGTCGAGCCGGACGCGAAACGAGCGCTTAAGCGCGGCCTCGAACTGGCTCGCCAAGCCAACGCCTGGCTCCTCGTCACCGGCTCGCTCTATCTCGTCGGGGCGTTGCGCCCCGCGGTCGGCGAGGCGGCCTCAACGCCGGCGCGCGCCTTCGGCCCGGCGCCTGTCCGCGGCCACGGCGGGTCCGGCTGATGGCGCCCAATTCCCCGCTCATGGCGAAGGCGCGGTCGGCGCTGTCGACCGTCTTCGGCTTCTCGGACTTTCGTCCCGGACAGGAGGACGTCCTCGCCGCCACGTTCGCGGGCGAGGACGTGCTCGCGGTCATGCCGACGGGCAGCGGCAAGTCGCTCTGCTTCCAGCTTCCGGCGATCGTCCGCGGCGGCCTCACTCTTGGTGGTTTCGCCGCTGATCGCGCTGATGCGCGACCAGGTCGCCCAATTGCGCGAGGCCGGCGTCGAGGCGGCGAGCCTCAATTCCTCCTCCGATCCCGACGAACGCCGGAGGGTCGCGCGCGGCCTCGACGAGCGTTCGCTGCGACTTCTCTATATCGCGCCCGAACGGCTGTTGCGCGACGACACGATCGCCGCCTTGAGGAAGGCCAAGGTCGATCTTCTCGCCATCGACGAAGCGCATTGCGTCTCGCAATGGGGTCACGATTTCCGCCCTGAATATTTGCGCCTGCGCGAGGTCGCGGAAGCGTTCCAAGGCGTCCAGATGATCGCGGTGACCGCGACCGCGGACGAGCCGACGCGGGCGGAAATCGCCGAGAAGCTGTTCGTCCGCCGTCCCAGGGTTTTCGTGCGCTCGTTCGATCGCCCGAACCTGTTTCTGGCCATGCGGCCGAAAGCGGACGCCACCCGCCAGCTCCTGCGACAGGCTCGACGCGCACCGCGGCGAAACGGGCATCGTCTATTGCTCGTCACGGCGCCGGACGGAGGAGCTCGCGGCCGAATTCACGCGCGCCGGCCGGCGCGCGCTCCCCTATCACGCCGGGCTCGATCATGAACTTCGCGCCCGCAACCAGGACGCCTTTCAGCGCGAGGACGATTGCATTGTCTGCGCGACCGTCGCCTTCGGCATGGGCATCGACAAGCCTGACGTCCGCTTCGTCTTTCACGCCGACATGCCCTCGTCGATCGAAGCCTATTATCAGGAGATCGGCCGCGCCGGCCGCGACGGCCTGCCCGCCGACACGTTCACGCTCTACAGCGCGGGCGACATCGAGCTCAGGCGGCGCCAGATCCTCGACAACGGGGCGCCCGAGGAGCGCAAGCGCGTCGAGACGGCCAAGCTCGACGACCTCGTGGCGCTTTGCGAAACGGCCCGCTGCCGCCGCCAGACGCTTCTCGCCATGTTCGGCGAGGAGTCCGGCCCCTGCGGGCATTGCGACGTCTGCCAGGGCGCGGTTCGGCTGATCGACGGGCGGGTCGAGGCGCAAAAGGCGATGTCGGCCATTTTGCGCACCTCGGGCCGATTCTTTTTCGGCCATCTGGCGAATATTCTGTCCGGCAAGGCGACCGAGACGGTTCTGCGGCACGGCCACGAGGCGCTGAAGACCTTCGGCGTCGGCAAGGATCGCGCGCCCGCCGAGTGGCGCGGCGTGCTCAGGCAATTGCAATCGGGCGGCCTGATCGGGCGCGACGGGGACGACCGCGACCGGCTGATGCTCACCGAAGAGGGCCGGCGGGTGCTGCGCGGCGAGGCCCCGTTCGCCTTGCGAGAGGATGTGGTGAACCCGAAAGCGCGCCGGCGCCGCGTCGCCGAGGCCGTCGCGGCCGGCGATGCGGACGCAGAGCTTCTCGCCGCGCTCAAGGCCCTGCGCGGCGCGATCGCGTACGGCGCAGAAGCAGCCGGCCTATGTCATTTTCCCCGATCGGACGCTCATCGAAATCGCCAAGCGGCGCCCCAGCAGCCTCGACGAACTGGCCGGCGTTCATGGTGTCGGCGCGGTCAAGCTGCAAAAATACGGGCCGGCCTTTCTCGCATGTGATCCAGGAGCCTCGCGCGGGCTGAGCCGCACGCGTGGGGTTGCCGCGCGGCCTTCGCCTCACTATAGGTGCGCCGCTCAATTTTCTTCGCCGCAACCGAAAGGCGCCAGTCCGAATGGCCTTCCTCGCCGACGTCCTCTCTCGCGTTAAGCCATCCGCGACCATCGCGATGACGCAGAAGGCGCGCGACCTCAAAGCCAAAGGACGGGAAGTGATCTCGCTTTCGGTCGGCGAGCCGGATTTCGACACGCCCGACAACATCAAGCAGGCGGCGATCAAGGCGATCGAGCGCGGCGAGACCAAGTACCCGCCCGTGCTCGGCATTCCGCCGTTGCGCGAGGCGATCGCGGCCAAGTTCAAGCGCGAGAACGGCCTCGACTACAAGGCGACCGACACGATCGTCGCGACCGGCGGCAAGCAGATCCTCTACAACGCCTTCCTCGTCACGATGAACGAAGGCGACGAGGTCATCATCCCCGCGCCCTTCTGGGTGAGCTATCCGGAAATGGTGGCGATCAACCGCGGCACGCCGGTCGTCGTGCCGACCACGATCGAGAACGGGTTCAAACTGCAGGCGGCGGACCTCGAGCGCGCGATCACGCCGCGCACCAAGTGGCTCGTCCTCAACTCGCCCTCGAACCCGTCGGGCGCGGCCTACACGGAGAGCGAGCTGAAAGAGCTCACCGACGTGCTGATGCGCCATCCGCATGTCTGGGTGCTGACCGACGACATGTACGAGCATCTCGTCTACGGCGACTTCAAGTTCACGACGCCGGCGCAGATCGAGCCGGGCCTGAAGGCGCGCACGCTGACCATGAACGGCGTCTCGAAATCCTACGCCATGACCGGCTGGCGCATCGGCTACGCCGCCGGGCCGACCGAGCTCATCAAGGCCATGGACATGGTGCAGGGCCAGCAGACCTCCGGCGCCTGCACGATCGCGCAATGGGCCTCGGTCGAGGCGCTGAACGGGCCGCAGGACTTCATGCCCGTGCGCCGCAAGGCGTTCGAGGAGCGGCGCGATCTCGTCGTCTCGATGCTCGGCCAGGCGAAGCATCTGCAGTGCCCGAAGCCGGAAGGCGCGTTCTACGTCTATCCGTCCTGCGCCGGCGCGATCGGCAGGAAAGCGCCGTCAGGCAAGGTGATCGAAACCGACGAGGATTTCGTCACCGAGCTTCTGGACGCGGAAGGCGTCGCCGTCGTGCACGGAACCGCCTTCGGCCAGGGCCCGAACTTCCGCGTCTCCTATGCGACGTCGCTCGAGCAGCTCGAGAAGGCGTGCAAGAAGATCCAGAAGTTCACCGCCGAGCTGAGGTGAGCGCTGCATCGTCGAGTTGCCGCAGTTCGTTCGCGGGCGCTGCGGCAGCGGTCCATAGCCCGTCGGTAGACGGGGGTCCTTCCGGACGTCGTCGAGTACCGACGGCTGACGCGATCAGCGATCGCGTCTACATCGCGGCGCGCTCGGCTTGTCTGTCGAACCCGGCGGACTCTGTCTCTCAGGAGCGGCTTACGATCAGGTGCGCGACCGCGTGAAGGAGACATTTGTCGATCTCGGCGAGAAAGTTCTGAAGAATATCGCCCGGCCCGTTCGCGCTTATGGCCTCGCCGGGAACAGCGCTGGTCCAGTTCTTGAGCCGGGCTCAGCAAGGCCGGCGCTTTCGCTGCCGGAGAAGCCGTCAATCGCCGTTCTGCCATTCCAGAACATGAGCGGCGATCCCGAGCAGGACTATTTCGCGGACGGGATGGTCGAGGACATCACAAGCGGCCTTTCCCACATCAAGTGGTTGTTCGTGATCGCGCGCAATTCGAGCTTCGTCTACAAAGGCAAGGCCGTCGACGTGCGCCAAGTCGGGCGCGAACTCGGCGTTCGCTACGTCCTTGAAGGAGGCGTGAGAAAGTCCGGCAACCGTCTGCGCGTCACCGCGCAGCTCGTCGAAGCTGAGACCGGCGCGCATCTCTGGGCGAACCGATATGACGGAGACACCGAGGACGTTTTCAACTTCCAGGATCGGATCACCGATAGCGTGGTCGGAATTGTCGAACCGAGCCTGCAACGCAGCGAAATTGAGCGGGCGCGGCGAAAGCGCCCGGACAATCTGAATGCCTACGACCTCTATCTTCGCGCTTTGCCTCACACCGCTACGAGCATGCCGGACGGCGGTGCGATCGCTATCAAGCTTTTGGAAGAGGCATTGGCGATTGACCCGGACTATGTGGCGGCTCACGCGCTGCTCGCCTGGTGCCACGAGTGGCGTTTCGCTCGGGTCGGGTTCAAGGAAAGCGACAAGGTTCAAGGCCTGAGTCACGCGCGTTGGGTGATCGGCAGCAGCACTGACGATGCGACTGCGCTAGCGACCGCTGGATTTGTCACCATTCTCTTAGGCGGCGATCCTGAAGCGGCGTTGAACGCCATCGACCGTGCTCTGGCGTCCAACCCTTCTTGCGCCACGGCGCTGTATCTGGCGGCGCAAGTGCACGGATTCGTGGGCCATTCCGACCAGGCGACGGCTTACGCCAACCGCGCGCTTCGGCAAAGTCCATTCGATGTCCTGGTGCACGAAGCCTATGTAGCGCTGGGGAACGCCGCGATTCATGAGGCGCGATACGACGAAGCCGCGTCGTTTTACGCGAGGGCAGTGCAAAGCAGCCCCAAGACCGGCACCTACTATCTGATGCAAGCGATGGCGCTGGCGCTGGCGGGACGCCTCGAGGAAGCCCGCTCCCTGGTCGAGCCTGGGCTTTGCCGCGAGCCGGAATTCCGTGTCAGCTGGTATCGCGGATTCTTCACGCGGGAACTCGCGGAGAAGATGATAAAAGCCGGACGCTTGCTCGCGCTTCCGGAATAAACCTATCTCGCTTCGGATCGAACTTGAAGCGCCCGGCGGAGCGCCGAACGCGAGAAGCTCACCTCATCCGGCGGCTCCTTCGCGCTGCGCTCTTCTCCCGCAAGCGGGAGAAGAGCCGTTCACCCCATCCGCTTCTCGAGCTCGTCCAGCACCCGGTAGCACGGCAGCACCTGCGCGACGCTGGCGTTGGGCTCGCGGCCCTCGCGGATCGCGGCGAAGAACTCGCGGTCCTGCAATTCGATGCCGTTCATGCTGACGTCGACCTGTGCTCACGTCGATCTTTTCGTCCTTGCCGGTGAAGAGATCGTCGTAGCGGGCGATGTAGGTCGCCGTGTCGCCGATATAGCGGAAGAACGTGCCGAGCGGCCCCTCGTTGTTGAACGACAGCGACAGCGTGCAGATCGCGCCGTTCTCGGCCTTGAGCTGGATGCTCATGTCCATGGCGATGCCGAGCGTCGGGTGGATCGGTCCCTGCAGCGCGTTGGCCTTCACGATTGGCGAGCGGCATTGATAGGCGAAGAGATCGACCGTGTGCGCGGCGTGATGCCAGAGCAGATGATCGGTCCATGAGCGCGGCTGGCCGAGCGCGTTCATGTTGGTGCGGCGGAAGAAAAAGGTCTGCACGTCCATCTGCTGGATATGGAACTCGTCCTTGAGGATGCGCTGGCGCACGAACTGATGGCTCGGGTTGAAGCGGCGGGTGTGGCCGACCATGGCGACGAGCCCGCTTCTCTTCTGCTCCGCGACCACCGCTTCGGCGTCCTTCAAGCTGTCGGCGAGCGGAATCTCGATCTGCACATGCTTGCCGGCCTTGAGGCACTGAAGCGCCTGCGCGGCGTGCATCTGCGTCGGCGTCGCGAGGATGACCGCGTCGAGCCCCGGCAGCTTGAGGGTCTCGGCGAGATCGGTCGTGACATGGCCGACGCCATATTTCGCCGCCGCCTCCTTGGTCTTGTCGAGCTCGCGGCCGACGAGCGAGATCGTCTCGACCCCGTCGATCAGCTTGATCGCGTCGAGGTGCCTGAGGCCAAAGGCGCCGGCGCCGGCGAGCGCGACTTTGAGTGTCTTGGGCATGAGGGCTCCCGGCGACGATGTGGCGAGATAGTCTTGGCTCCGGTCACCACCTCATCCTGAGGCGCCCGCGAAGCGGGCCTCGAAGGATGATCCAGCCTGCGCGCACTGGAGCGTCCTTCGACAAGCTCAGGACGAGGTTTGAGCCTCAGCCCGCGTTCTCCAGAATGAGATGGCCGACCGCGGTGTTGGACGCCGGCACATGATAGAACCGGTGCGCGACTTTCGGCTTTGCGCCGCCGGCGACGACATCCGCCATCGCGCCTCGCGCAACCAGCCACATCACGAGTTCGATGCTTTCGGATCCCGCCTCGCGGACGTATTCGATGTTGGGCGTCTTCGACAGGCCTGTGGGATCATCGATCAGCCGGTCGAGGAATTTGTTGTCCCACTCCTTGTTGATGAGGCCGGCGCGCGGCCCCTGAAGCTGATGGCTCATGCCGCCGGTGCCCCAGATATGGACGTTGATGTCCTCGGGATAGCTCATGATCGCGCGGCCGATCGCCCGGCCGAGCGCCAGGCAACGCGCGCCTGAGGGCACGGGGTGCTGCACGACGTTGACCGCGAAGGGGATGATCTTGCACGGCCATTCCTTGACCTCGCCGAAGACGCAACAGAGCGGCACGGTCAGACCGTGGTCGACGTCAATCTCGTTGACCATGGTCAGGTCGAAATCCTGCTGGATCACTTCCGAGGCGATATGCGAGGCAAGCTCCGGGTCTCCGATGACTGTCGGCACGGGGCGCGCGCCGTAGCCTTCGTCCGCGGGATTGAATTCCGGCCCGGTCATGATCGCGAAGGTCGGGATCATCGCGAGACTGAAGGCGGTGGCGTGATCGTTGTAGACGGCGACGATCACGTCGGGCTTGTGCGCCTTCATCCATTGCTTGTCGAAATCGTATCCGGCGAAGACCGGCTTCCAATAATCTTCCTTGGTCTTGCCGAGGTCGAAGGCGGCGCCGACGGCGGGGATGTGCGACGTGTAGAGGGAGGCGGTGATGCGGGCCATGTTCAAACGTCCTTCGTCCGAGAAGTCATAAGGAGCGTCACGCCTTCCGCGGGCGCTGGGCGTCGCCGTGCTCTCCGATCTTGCGGTTTCCCTCGATCGTTCCGGCCGCCCTTGATCATCATGTCGCGATATTCCTGCTCGGTCATGCCGGTCATGCTGCCGGCCATCTGCTGGAAGCTCTTGCCGTCGGTCGCGCCGATCTTGGCGAGGAAATAGATGTTGCCGCCGAGCTCGATGCAGCGGTTGAGGTCGCGCGCAAGGACGGCTTGCTTCTGCTCCTCGCTCATCTTCCACTCGTCGAGATAGAGCCGTTCGTCAGCCTTGAAGCGGGCGCGGTTCTCGGCCTTCATCAGCGACATGCAGAACTGGTTGAGCCAGTAGCCCTTGCGCGATTGCTCGGCGTCGAAGACGGTCGTGCCGGGAATCTCCGTGAACGCTTTGTCGAGGGCCATGATTCAGCTTGTCCTCTCCTCGGGCCAATAGAGCCGCATCGGATTGTCGACCAAGAGCAGGTCCTGCAGGTCGGCGTGCGGGAGCGATATGGGGAATGATGTCGACCATGAGCCCGTCGTCGGGCATGTGGTCCTTGAGGTTCGGATGCGGCCAGTCGGTGCCCCACAGCACCCGGTCCGGAAATTCCTCGACCACCTTGCGCGCGAACGGGACGACGTCGCGATAGGCGTTCGTCTCGCCGTTCAGCGCCGGCGGACCGGAAACCGACAGGCGCTCGGCGCCGGTCACCTTGCACCAGACGTTCTCGTAATCGTCCATGAATTTGAGGAAGCGCGCGAATTCCGGACCGTCGACCGGCTTCGTCACGTCCGGCCGGCCCATGTGGTCGACAACGATCGTCGTCGGCAGCTCGGAGAAGAAATCCGCGAGCTCGGGCAAGTCCGCCGCCTCGAAATAGACGACGATATGCCAATCGTGCTCGATAATGCGCTCGGTGATCTCTTTGAGTTCGTCCATCGGCGTGAAGTCGACCAGCCGCTTGATGAAATTGAACCGCACGCCGCGCACGCCCGCCTCGTGCAGCCGCTTCAGTTCCGCGTCGGTCACGTCGCGCCTGACGGTCGCGACGCCGCGCGCTCTGCCCTCGCTCGAGAGCAAGCGCGTCGACCATCGCGCTGTTGTCGGCGCCATGACAAGTCGCCTGCACGATGACGTTGCGATCGAAGCCGAGACGGTCGCGCAAGCGCGAACAATTGCGCCTTGCTGGCGTCGCAAGGGGTGTATTTGCGCTCGGGCGCATAAGGGAACTCGGCGCCGGGTCCAAACACATGGCAATGCGCGTCGACGGCTCCGCGAGGAAGCGAAAAGCTCGGCTTGCTCGGCCCCTCGTACCAGTCGAGCCAGCCCTTGGTCTTCTCGAACGGCCCGGTGACGGGCTTGCCGGCGTCGTTCACTGGGTCGCCTTCAGTCGACATATTTGAGCCCCGCCTTTTCGAGCGGCTCGCGCATCTTGTACATGTCGAGACCGAGCACGCCGGCGGCGAGCTTGGCGCGCTTGTCGCCCTCGTTGGCCTCGCGCGCTTTCGCCGCCTCGGCGGTCTTGCTCGCCCATTCGGCCGGCACGACGACCACCCCGTCATCGTCGGCGACGATCGCGTCGCCCGGGTTCACCGCCGCGCCGGCGCAGACGATCGGAATATTGACCGAGCCCAGCGTCGCCTTCACCGTGCCCTTGGCGCTCACGCACTTGCTCCAGACGGGAAAGCCCATCTCGGTCAGAGTCTTCACGTCGCGCACGCCGGCGTCGATGATGAGCGCCTTGGCGCCCGCGAGCCATGAAGCTCGTCGCCAGGAGATCGCCGAAATAGCCGTCGGTGCAGTCGGCGGTGATCGCCGCGACGACGATGTCGCCGGGCTCGATCTGCTCGGCTACGACATGCATCATCCAATTGTCGCCCGGGTGCAGGAGAACCGTGACCGCCGTTCCAGAGACGAGCGCGCCCGGATAGATCGGCCGCATGTAGGGCTTCATGAGCCCGACGCGCCCCATCGCCTCGTGCACGGTCGCGACGCCATAGCGCCCGAGCGCCTCGACGGCGGCGCGTTCCGCGCGCTTGACCTTGCGTCTGACGACGCCGAGTTCGGTCATCGCTCTCCTCCTTCGGCTTCCGCGCGGGGCGCGGATCGAGCCGTGGACTTTCATAGTCCTGATGCCGACCGAGGCGCAACGCTGGCGGTCCGGGACGCATGCCTGCACCGAGTTGCTTTGCGAACGGCGACTTGAACGGCTCTTCCGATCCCGGACGGAGCGAGACGGATCCTCAGCGATTAAACCGCTCGTCCGTGATCTCATCGACCCTGACTGGAACGCCTTCCTTTGCCGAGCAGATCGCGGCCATCGTCGTCTGAATCTCTCTCAACCCGTCGCGGCCAGTGTATCGAGAAGCTTGACCGCTTGTGAGCGCGTCAATGAATTCGTAAATCTGATTTTGGTGCGCGCGACTGTAATAGGAAACCTCAGACTGCCAAATGTCGTCGCCGCCTTCATCGAAGCGAAAAGTCAGCGCCTCTTTATTCTTGCGATGGAGGATCAGATGGACGTTTTCGCCCTGCCACTGAAGCCCTTTGCCGCCTTCGCCGAGCACTTCGATCATACCTTTGTCGCCAATCACGCTGACCGAGAAGCCGTACATCGGGTCATATTTTCCGTTCAGCGACTCCGCCCTCATCCATAGTCCTTGGCAGGCGGGATCTTCGTAGGACCACGTCATAATCGGAATATCCCCGACGCGCTCCGGCCGATAAATATTCATGTTCGCCCGGTCCAAAGCATGTTTCGTCGCGTCATGCATCCAGGAGATGTCAGATTTTAGAGAGTAGACTTCTTTGATCTTGGACTCGTTCATCAGATATTTGGCGGTCGCGAAAAAGTGCACGCAATGATCGAACATCCAAGGAAAACCTGCGCCGCCCGCTTTTTTGGAATCCATTCGCCAGCCGCGATGCTGGTCGGTCACCTCGCGACGGTCATCCAACACGCCGGCTCGCTCAACCCAGGCGCCAAATCGCTGGCGAATTTGTTGGGGCTTTCCAATTTCGCCAGCGTCGATGAGCTGCCGCGCCTTCATGATTGAACTCATGAAGATGTAGGATTCGCCCACCATCAGAGTGACGCCGCGTTCTTCGGCTTCCTTGCAGACCGCCTTTCCCTCTTTGAGGGTAAGGCAGAACGGCTTCTCGCAAAGGACGTTCTTCCCGGCTCTTATTGCGGCGATCGACATGGGCGCGTGCAACAAGGTCGGGGTCGTGATGTCGACCGTGTTGATGTCTTCGTTTTTCAGCATCTCCTCATAGGAGGTGTAGGTGTTCTTAATCCCAAACTCATCAGCCACCGCCTTGGCTCGGGCGCCGTCCAGATCGCAGACTGCAATCACTTCGGCCCTTGGGTCGGATTGATAGGCTTTGATATGCGAATCACAGACCATCCCTAGCCCGACAATGCCGTTTTTTACTTTTGCTATTTTCATTGCCTGACCCGTTCGCATTAGGAGGTCTGGTGACTGCGAGCCCGCCACGAAATACGGTAGAGCAGGATAAGAAGGCAAGCGCACCGGAGCGCCGCAGGCTGACAGCGCGCCCTCAGGTTTGGTCGCCACTCGGAGGAATGCTGGTGGAGGAGCAAAGAGTTCGCGCGCGTGCGCGCGCCATTTCTGCCGCACAAGGACTAAGCGGGGCGCTGAGCGACGGAAGGCTCGATTCCCGCGTTGACGTCACGGTGTCGGAAGGCGTCGTGCTGGGATTGCTGAAACAGGGGGTGCGAAAGTTCTTCGGCGTCCTCGGGCACGGAAACACCGACATTGGCGAGATCCTGCGCATCTACGCCGAAGAGGGCGTCCTCCGCTTCCTTCAGTGCCGAAACGAAGTGGCGATGGCTCACGCGGCAACTGCGCTCGCTTGGATCTATCGCGAGACGCCGGCGGTTCTGACTTCGATTGGTCCCGGCGCCCTTCAGGCTTACGCGGGCTCCCTCGCCGCAGCGTCCAACGGAATTGGCGTCTATCACCTCTACGGCGACGAGACGACCCACGGCGAAGGGTACAACATGCAGCAGGTGGTCGGCGCGCGGCAGGGTGAGTTCGGCCGCCTGACCGACATTCTCGGCCGATCTTATGTTCTGCATACGCCGGAAGCGTTGCGCGACGCGCTCCGACGCGGAACGCAAACCGTGCACAAGCCCTATTTCGCTGGCCCGTTCTATCTGTGCCTGCCAATCAACATCCAACCCAAGATCATCGAGAACCTCAATCTTGAAGCCTTGCCGGAACGTCTCGCGGTTTCGCCGGTCGCGCCTAGCGACCCCGACGCGTTCCGAGAGGCCGCCGACATCATTCGGGGAGCGGCGCGCATCGTCATCAAGGCGGGCGGCGGCTCCCGCCATTCCGCCGACTCCGTTCGCCGGCTCGCGGAGCGCATCGGGGCCGCGGTCGTCCTTTCGCCAAACTCGACCGGCGTTCTGCCGGACGACCATCCGCTCAACATGCATGTCGGGGGCAGCAAGGGATCGATCTCAGGCAATTTCGCGATGGAGGAGGCGGAACTCTTGATTGTCGCGGGATCGCGCGCGGTCTGCCAGTCCGATTGTTCAGGCGTCGGCTACCCCAAGGTTCGCAATGTCATCAACATCAACGCCGATCTCGCCGACGCGACGCACTACAATCGCACGACCGCGCTTGTCGGCGATCTCGGCGCAATCATCGACCGGTTGCTTGACGCCCTGGGCAATGTCGAACGCCCCGAGCCGGTCGCGCTCGCCTCGTCGGCATGGCGTTCGGTCTGCGCCGAGAAGAAGGCGGAGTGGACGACGCTGCGCGAGGCGCGCACGCATGCGGCGCCGATGCTCGATCCCGCGTGGGGGCGAGAGGTGATGACCCAGCCGTCGGCGCTGGCGATTGTTCAGGCTTTTGCCTATCGGGCGAAGGCGCTCAAGGTGTTCGACGCCGGCGACGTTCAGGCCAATGGCTTTCAGATCAACGCGGATGCGACGCCGTTCGAGACGGTGACGGAATCCGGCGCTTCCTACATGGGCTTCGCCGCCAGTTCGCTGTTGGCGGCCGCGGCGGCCGACGCGCCGCGCACCATGATCGCGTTTTGCGGCGACGGCTCGTTCATGATGAACCCGCAAATCTTGATTGACGCGGTCGTCCATCGCGTTCGCGGCATGGTCGTCATCTTCGACAACCGACGCATGGGCGCGATCTCTTCGCTGCAGCAGGCGCAGTATGGTCATGACTTCGGCACCAACGATCATGTCGAGGTTGACTATGTCGCCCTGGCGAATTCCGTTCGCGGGGTGAAGGGCGTCTTCGGCGGCTATAGCGCGTCCGAACTCGAGCGCGCCCTCGATGAGGCTTACGCGCATCCGGGTTTGTCGGTTGTCCACGTCCCCGTCTATTGGGGCGACGAGCCCGAGGCGGGGATGGGGGCCTATGGTCGCTGGAACGTCGGCCCGTGGGTGCATGACGTTGAGCGCCTATACGCCGAACAATCCCTCTAACCGCGAGGCCGGAAAGCTGAGTTCGACTGACGGCGGGTTTCGGCCGTGGGTGACGCAGGTCTAAACTGGTCCAACTCGCCGCAGGGTGCGGCTCCCGGCGCGGAGGCGCCGGGAGCCCTATCGTCACTCCCCGAGCGCGGCCTCTTCAATGACCGCGGCGACTTCCTTCGCATGGACGACGAGGGAGGCATGGCTGCCGGCGACCTCCTTCGTCTGGGCATGCATCCTGGCTGCGAATATCTTCTGGACCTCGGGTGCGATGACCTTGTCCTTTGTGCTGATCACATAGAACGTCGGTTTGTCGCGCCAGGCGGCCGTGTCGACGGGGGCCTCGAACGCTATGTGGTTTAACGGAAGTTGAGAGTGCGCCAGGGACTCGGCGATCTGCGGCGGGAGGTCTGCCGCAACGGCCGAGGGAAACACTTTGGGATCGATAAAGAGGTTGCCCTTGTCGTCAGGATGAATCGCCGCGCCGCCTTCTGTCGCCGGACCAGCGCTGGCCAAGGTCGCCAGGGATTGTCCCACATCCGGCGCGAAGGCGGAGACGTAGACAAGCGCCGAGACCTTGGGATCGTTACCCGCCTCCGTGATGACCACGCCGCCCCACGAATGGCCGACGAGAACGGTTTTGCCGTTCTGTTTTGCGAGCGCTTGCTTGGTGGCGTCGACGTCCGCGGCGAGAGACGTGAGCGGATTTTCGACGAGCGTGACGTTGTAGCCCTTCTTCGGAGAATATCGGCGACGGGCCTCCAGCTCGACTGGTCGACGAAAGCGCCATGGACGAGCACGATATTGCGAGCGGCCCCCTTGGGCGGCTCAGCCGATTGCGCGGGGGCGGCAAGTGCTGCTCCGGCCATGAGAATGGCGGCTCGAGAGCAAAAGATTTTGCATTGATCGTTCCTATCGAAATGTCGGACGACGCGCGTCCGAAAGAGGTGGGCGGGCGTTTCGGCAGGATCGCGTTTCTTTGATTTGCCGTTGGTCGCACGACGCCTCGCCTGCCGCGCCATGACGTAAGAGGCGGGTAGCTCAGACGATAGGGCTAAATCGTCCAAGTATTGTGTCCGACCGTCCGCCGGACTACCATTGCTGCATGGACGTCCTCGCCCAAGTGCTTGATCGCGTCCGCCTCGGCGGGACCTTGCTCTTCCACTTCGAGCTGGGCCATCCCTGGAATCTGGCCTTGCCGGAGCGTCCCTACGCCCTGTTCCATTATCTCAGTCGTGGTTCGGCGACCCTCGCGTTTGAAGAGGGACGAAACCTCGACTTGACCGAGGGCGACTTTGTCGTCGTCACACGCGGCGAACCCCATACGATTTATTCGGATCGCCAGACGAAGCCGTTGTCGATTCTGGACATCGATCGACCGTCCGCACGTCTTGGCGTCGTTCGTCACGGTGGCGGCGCGCAGCCGGCCTCGACGATCATCTGCGGCAACTTCACCGTCTCGCGGCCCTTGTGCGGCGCCGTGCTGGAATTGCTTCCGCCTGTGCTTCTCCTGAAACCGACGGCGGACGGGGGTTGGCTCGAGGCCATCCTGCAACGCATGGTGAGCGAATTGGCGCTTGAGCGTCCCGGCCAAGGCGTCGCGCTCTCACGACTGACAGAAGTGCTCTTCGTCGAGGTGCTCCGAAGCTGGATAAAGTCTCTCAGTCCCGGAGAAGGCGGATGGCTCGGCGCCATGGCGGACCCGCATATCGGGCCGGCGCTTCGATTGATCCACGAACACCTGGATCGGCCTTGGAGCCTTCGCGACCTCGGGCTTCGCGTGGGGCTCGGTCGCTCGGCGTTTTCGGCTCGCTTCACCAAGCTCGTCGGCCAGCCTATGCATCGTTATCTGATCGAACGCCGGATGATGGAGGCTGCGTTTCTGCTCGAATCCAGCGACGAGCCGATTGCACGGATCGCGAGTCGCGTGGGCTACGAGACGGCTGCCGCGTTTTCGAAGCTGTTCCATCGCCATCACGGCTTATCGCCGGGCCGTTACCGAGCCACGCACTCCGACCGCGGCCGAAGCTGAGGAGTCCGTAGTCCGCCCGCATAGGCGCCGGCACATGGCAGTCGGCGCCGGACTTTATCGCCGCCGCTGAGACTGCTCCGCTAGCTTTTCAGCGCATCGGCCCCCGCCGTGAGGGCGCGCGCTCGCAACACGGGGTCTGTGATCGTGTTGGCGAGGGGCAGGGCGGCGGCGGGGTCACCGATTTCGGCAAGAGCCTCGGCCTCAGCGTTGGTCGCGCTGTTGCGCACCGCATCGTTAAGCGTCGCCGCGACGAAGGACGCCGCCTCCGCGGGTTGTCCGCAGAGGACTAGCATCCTCGCCCGATAGGCGCCGCTCTCGGGTGAGCCTGACACAAAGACTTTCCGAGCGACCGGAAGCAGCTCGGGCGAATGGCCGTATTTGACGAGCTTGACGAACGCGGCCTTCTGAGCGTCCTTCGGTTGCGCGCGAATGAGAGCCAGCGACTGCTCCCAGTTCCCCACTGCCGCCAGCGCGCCCACGACTTCGGGGATGACGGTTCCGGTCCCGAAGTAATCCGACTTCGCCTTTGGCGGAAGGCCGTCGAGCGCGTCGGCGCATCGCTCGGCAATCGCCCGGTCCTTGGTTCCCTCTGCGATTCTGGCGCAGGTCGCCACGCCATCGGGCGTCGCGAGGTCGAGCTGCGCGAACATCGGCTTGCTGGCGTCCATCCGTCGGGCGAGAAGCAGCATCTCCAGGGTCCTGGTCACTGCGTTGGTCCGGTCGTCTCCTGTGAAAGGTGCGAGGATGGCGAGCGCCTTGTCCGCATGTCCCGCCATCAGGTCGCCGGCCATCCGCATTCCCGCGAGGTCATAGCCGGAGAGTTTGCGGGCTTTGACGAACGCGGCGAAGTCCTCGTCGCGCCCGTTGGCGACAAGCGCCGGCCCGGTATACATGTCAGCTGAGGTGTCCTGCGCCATCTTAGGTGGCGCGTCCTTCTCCCGTCCGCCGAGCTTCATCGCGACGAAGAGCCGGCCGGTTTCTATGCCGCTGTAATTCGGCTCGAAGCTGGACACCAACCCCAACGCCAGGTCGAATTGGCCCGAATCCGCAGCCGACCGGATGATGGCCTCGGCGGTCCGCCAGATCACCAGCATGCGGTCTGTATCGGCGGGCTGTTTTTGCGCGAGGACGGGCTCGATCGCGTTGACGGCCATCGTCAGCACGCAGGCGCGGGTTGGCGAGGCGAGACAGCCGGCGTCGTCCGCCGCTTGCGCAGTGACGACGCCGCCGAGGAGAACTGCGGCGAAAATCGAAAGCCTCAAAGCGCGCCTCCCTGTTGAAAGAAAGCGCCGTTCGCCGGCGCGTCTTGGGTCCAACATACAGCAATTCTCGTGAGCGAAACCGCCTCGCGCGCTTCTGAAGTCGGTTGTGGCTGTCTAGGTGAAACTCTGACCTTTCTGCTGTCTGCCGGCGTCAACCGAGGGCGGCGCCGCCGGGCAGACGCTCAACGCCGGTGGGATGCGATGCGACTTCCACGGCGCAGAATCTTGGTTTCCGGCGCGGCCTCGAGTTCGAGCGACGACCGAACGGGTTTCCAGCGAGACATTGCAATTTCTTGTGCTTAGCAGAATATCATGCTATATGTCTTAGGTGGCGACTGGCGGCGGACGGACGAGAGCGCGGGAGAGAATGGAGCAAGGGAATAGGTCGGATCGCAACCTGCGACGCGAGTTGGAGAGACTGCCAAAAATTTTTATTCCAAACGCTCGTAACCCATTGAATAAGCTGGATTCGAAAAAATAAACGCTAGTAAACGCCAGCACTTTTACTAACGCTTACGAGCGTTTAAGCGCGTTTATTGGCGTTTAAATTCCTAGAAATTCGCGGTCTGGTTGTAGCCGGAGATCCGGCGCCGGATTGGCGCCGCCGGACCGCGCTACCGGCCTCGGGCCTTCAGCGCCTTGTCGAGGCGCGGATAGACCCGCCGCGCATTGCCTTCGTAGACCTTGTGGCGATCCTCGGGGCTGAGGTTCCCGGTCGCCTCGATGTAACGTTTTGTGTCGTCGTAGTAATGGCCGGTCTCAGGATCGATGCCCCGCACCGCGCCGATCATTTCGCTCGCGAACAGGATGTTGTCGACCGGGATCACCTTGGTCAGAAGGTCGATGCCCGGCTGATGATAGACGCAGGTGTCGAAGAAGACGTTCTTGAGCAGCTGCTCCGTGAGCAGCGGCTTCTTCAGTTCCTGGGCGAGCCCGCGATAGCGGCCCCAGTGATAGGGCGCGGCGCCGCCGCCGTGGGGAACGACGAAGCGCAGCGTGGGGAAATCCTTGAACAGCGCTCCTTGAATGAACTGCATCACAGCGGTCGTGTCGGCGTTGATGTAATGGGCGCCGGTGGTGTGGAAACAGGCGTTGCAGCTCGTCGAGACATGCACCATCGCCGGAATGTCCCACTCGACCATCTTCTCATAGATCGGATACCAGTGCCGGTCGGTGAGCGGCGGGCTCGTCCAGTGGCCGCCGGACGGATCGGGGTTGAGATTGATGGCGACGAAGCCGTAGTCCCGGACGCATTTTTCGAGCTCGGGGATACAAGTCTTCGGATCGACGCCCGGGCTCTGCGGCAGCATCGCCGCGCCGATAAAATGGTCGGGAAAGAGCTTCGAGACGCGGAAGCAGAGCTCGTTGCAGATCGAGGCCCAGGTCGAGCTCACGGCGAAATCGCCGATGTGATGGGCCATGAAGCTGGCGCGTGGGCTGAAGACCGTCAGATCGCAGCCGCGCTCCCGCATCAGGCGCAGCTGGTTCGATTCGATCAACTCGCGAAGCTCGTCGTCGCTGATCTTGAGTTCCGCGACTTTGGGCGCTTGGGCGGGATCCTTGATGCCGGCGATCTGCCGGTTGCGCCAGGCTTCGAGCGCCTTGGGAGCGGTCGTGTAGTGCCCGTGGCAATCGATGATCATGGCGCTCCTCCTGCGATCGACCCCGAAGCGCACCTTCTAGCGCAGAAGAGGAGAGTCCCCGCGTCGGAGATCAGCGCCGCCGTCAGAACGGATTCCAGGTCGCCCGCTGCGTGAACTTGAGATAGTTCAGATTGACCCCCAAGCGCCATCCCAGTCCAGTGCGGATCGGAACCACAACGACGCCCTTGGCGCCGACCGCGGTGAAGCCCAAGCCTCCGATGAAATAGGCCGAACCGTCCAATCCCCCGAAGCGATCAAAAATCGCTCCGGTGTCCGGCAGATTGTAGACCAGCATCATCGTCCGGTCGCCGTCGGCGCCGGCGTCAAAGCCGATCGACGGTCCTTGCCAAAAGATCGGCTGTTTGCCGGCGTTGCGCGTATACATTTTGCCTTCGCCGAATCTTAAGCCCCCTACGAACGCGCCCGACGCCTCCTGACCAAGGATATACGCGTTGGGCAGGCCCCAACGCCGGCCTGCTTCCTGAACGCCGTCGGCCAGCCCACGCGAGAGAGTGCCAAAAAACCGCTGGCCGTCATTGACGACCTCGTCAGGAGAAAACTGCTCTAAGGCCTCGGCTTTCGCCGGCGCCGCGAAAGCGACGGCGCCCGTAGCGGCGACGGTCAGAAGCTCACGGCGAGAGATGGTCCTCATTGCGACATCCTTCGAGGCGTCCAAGCTCAATTGTGGTCCTGCGCCGGCGCAGCGGCGCTTACGGATGGTCAATCATCGCTGAGCGAAGTTGATAGAAAATTAATGATGGTCGGATTTTCGCCTGCTCGGCGTTCCCTCAACGGGGCTCGCAGAACGAACGGATGACGCGGGAAAGCCGAACGAACCTTGCGGTCGGTCAGCCTTCAGCCGTCAAAGTCAGTCGCGATCGTTGATCCGCAATCGGGCGCGCGATTAAATCCCGACGCGAGGCATCTCGGCGAAGGAACGCGTCTAGTCCATGACCTGGATGATGCGATTGTTGGTGAGGTCGATAATAGAGCGATGGCCGTTGACGATCGCCGTCCCATAGCCCGGCCGATCGGAGATCGGGGCAGGAGTGACGTTGCTCGGGAGGGTCTGACCTTCAGCCGCCCTGCCGACGATCGTGACCCGCGGACCGTTGCCGATTGCCCCAGTATCCAGGGCGGACGAAGCCGGCTTGCCGGACTTTCCGGCCGGAGGCGTCGACCCCGGAGGGCCGTATACGCCCTTTAGTTGATCCTGAGCGTAACCCGAAGACCCCATCGCCAGCACGGCGACACAGAAAAGAACAAGTGCGCGCATTACGCTCTCCGCTGTGCGGACCCTCGATCGCGCGCGCACAAAACCACGCGCCGACTCTAAGGGGCTTAACCGCAAACTTTAGCAGGCGGCCGCGATGAAGGCCAGGATCGGCGCCGCCCGGATCGGCGTATCCATCAGAGATGCGACAGCCACATGTCGAGCACAGCGCACCGCTGCTCCTCGAGCACGACTCTCAGACCCTCGGCGACCGCGGCCTCGACGTCCTGCGGACGCTTGACGACCCGCGCATAGGCGCCCCCTGCCGCAGCGGCGATGCCGGAATAGTCCGGCGGCGGATCGAAGCTCAAATCCAGATCCTTGGCGCGGCTGGCGAAGCCGTCGGGATGAACGGCAAGCGCGGAGAACCTGGGCGCGTTCCAGCCGCGATTGTTGTAGATAATTTGCAGAAACGGCGTGCGGTAGCGGCGCGCCATCCAATGCACGGCGGACGGGGCGGAAAACATGTAGGAACCGTCGCCGGTGAGGGCCACGAACGTCTTCTCGGGCGCGGCCAGTTTCATGCCGATCGCCGCACCGCCGGTCCAGCCAAGCGAGCCGCCGCCGCTCGCGAACATGGTGCCTGGACGTTCGCGCGCCATATGGTCGCAGATCGCCGGATAATTGGTGATGCCTTCATTGAGCACGATCGCCTCGAGCCCCACCTGTCGGCGCACGCAGGCGGTCAAATATTCCGGCGTTATAACATCGCCGCTTGGCGCCTCTAGGCGGTCGAGCTTTGCCTTCCGCTCTCGATGGCGCTCGGCGTAATGACGGCGGCGGCGTTCCGCGGCTTCCTCGTCAATCTCGACGCGATCGAGGCGGGCGTTCAACTGCGCGAAGGCGGTCGCCGCGTCGGCCCGATAATATTGTCGCGCCTTGATGGACCAGAGTGGCGTCGATTGCTTGAGCGGATCGACATCGATGATGGCGATCGCAGGCGCCATCGCTCGGCTTGCTGACCGTGGGAATCCAAGGCACGTCGCTGTCGACGACCAGAACGAAATCGGATTCGGCCAAAGCGCGGTTCTGGAACGGATGGTTCCAATGATTGCCCTGGTACAGCGGATCGCTGTGCGGAAAGTTCACGTAACTCGGCACCGACTCCAGCACGCCCACGCCGAGCCGGTTGCAGAAGCAAACGAGCTCGGCCACGGCGGCGGGATTGCGGCCTACGTAAGAGGTGACGACGAGCGGCCGCGCGGCCTTTTGAAAGGCGTCGACCAGACTCGTGACGGCGGTTTCGGCAAGCGGCGTCGGCGCGATCGGCGGCCATTCAGCCACGTCAATCGCAACGCTCCGGGTTTCCGCTTCCATAACCTCGCGGGCGCCGACGAGGTAGACCGGCCCCTTGGGATCGCTATGAGCGAGCTGCAGCGATCGATGCACGATTTGCTTCACGTTGTGCGCGCTGCGAAGCTCGTTGTCGTATTTCATATATTGGCGGACGATGCCGCGCTGATCGGGCACGTCCTGGATCCATTGAATGAATTCGTTGCGGCTGCCGGTCGCCTCGCCCTCCTGGGTGGACGGCGACAGGCCGGCGAAGACGAACACCGGAATGCGCGCCTTCGCGGCATTGTGAACCGCTCCTCCCAACGACTGCGTGCCGCAATCGACGTGAACTACGACGGCTTGCGCCCGGCCGGTCAATTGCGCGTAACCGTGGGCGCAAGTCATCGCGACCATTTCGTGCGGGCAGGTGATCACCGCGGGGATTGATCGGCCTAAGGCTCGCGCCTCGGCGATCGCCTCGATGAGAGCCGGATGGTCGCTGCCAAAATTGGCGAAGATATAAGAGACGCCCGCTTCCTGAAGCGCATCGAGCATTGCGGTGCTCGCCGTATGCATTCAATGCCCTCCCGATCCTGCGCGTCGCTTGAAGTTGGCGCTCGGCCGTTGGCGCTTGCGGTCACCGCCCGGAATTTTGGCCTTTGAATTTTGCCGCGAGCTGATCGGCGCCCCTCGCCAAGAGTCCGATGTCGGAGCCGACCGCGGCGAACAGGCAGCCACGGTCGATATAGTGCTGGGCGAGCTCCACGTCGCCGGTCAAAATCCCGGGCGCACAGCCCGCGCTCTTGATGCGCGGAATCATGTCGTCGATGATCTTGATGACGTCGGGATGGTTGGGCTGGCCGAGGTAGCCAAGCGCGGCGGAAAGGTCGCCCGGGCCGACGAAGACGCCATCGACGCCCTCGACGCTCGCGATCGCTTCGAGGTTGTCGAGCCCGCGCTTCGTCTCCACTTGCAGGAGAAGACAGATCTCGGCATTGGCCGCCGCGTGATACCCCTTGATGCGGCCGTAGCGCGACGCTCGCGCCTGGCCCGCAAAACCGCGGAAACCGTCCGGCGGATAGCGAACGGACATGACCGCGCGGCGCGCTTCCTCCTCCGTCTCAACGTAAGGAATGAGGAGGGACTGCGCGCCGATGTCGAGCAATCGCTTGATGATCACGGGATCGTTCCAGGCGGGTCTGACCACCGCATGCGCCGTTCCGCCGCTCATCGCCTGAAGCTCGGCGAGCACCATCGGCAATTCGTTCGGCGCGTGCTCGGTGTCGAGCAGAATCCAGTCGAACCCGGCGTCGGCAAGGATTTCGGCCACGATAGGGCTCGAGAGGCTGTGCCACAGCCCGAGCTGCAATTTGCCGGACTTCAGCGCGTGCTTGAATGGGATTGTGGAGTTTGTCCATTGGGGAACCTGAGAATTGAGAAGCGAGCGGCTCGTGATCGTCCGTCGAGGCCGCTCCATTTCATATACTGGCGGACGGAGGCACGCATCCCGCTGCCCCGCTTCCACACACAAGACTCGCCCTACGCGCCGCTCGGCCATCGCCGGCCGCGAAAATCGCGGATCATTTCGCGCGCCGCATTGTGGCCGGGAGCGCCGGTGACGCCGCCGCCGGGATGGGTCGAGGCGCCGCACATATAGAGGCCGGGAATGGGCGAGCGGTAGTCGGCATGTCCGAGCACGGGTCTTGCCGAGTAGAGCTGGTCGAGACTCAGGCGCCCATGGAAGATGTCGCCGCCGACGAGGCCGAATTCACGCTCGAGGTCGAGGGGCGAGAGGATCTGGCGAGCGATGACCGACGCCTTGAAGCCCGGCGCGTAAGATTCGACCGTGTCGATCATGAGATCCGCGACCGTCTCGCGAGCCTCGTCCCACGAGCGCCCGCCCGGTAGTTTCGGCGCGACATGCTGGCAGAACAGAGACGCGACGTGATGTCCCTTGGGCGCGAGCGTTTCGTCGAGCGTCGAGGGGATCAGCATCTCGATGATCGGCTGGGCGGACCAGCCTGACAGCCGCGCGTCCATGAAGGCGCGCTCCATATAGGCGAGGCTCGGCGCGATAACGATTCCGCTCCCATGATGCTCAGCGGCGTCGCGCCCGGGGAGAGCGGCGAAGCTCGGCAGTTCGCTCAAGCCGAGGTTCATGCGGAATGAGCCTGAACCACTGCGATAAGAGGCGATGCGGGCGCGGAAGTCGGCGGGCAGGGCGGCAGGGTCGAGAAGCTTCTCGAAGGTCAGTCTCGGATGCAGGTTTGACACCACGGCGCGCGCCGGGAGCTTCTCGCCCTTGTCCGTAACGACGCCGGCGGCGCGGCCCTTCTTGATCAGGATCTCGTTCACGGCGCAGTTCGTGCGAATCTCGACGCCACGCTCGGCGCAGGCGCGCGCGATTGCCTGCGCGATCGCGCCCATGCCGCCGATCGCATGGCCCCAGACGCCCTTTTTGCCGTTCACCTCGCCCCAGCAATGATGCAGCAGCACGTAGCCTGTGCCGGCCGCATAGGGGCTGTCATAGGTTCCAACAATCCCGTCGAAACCGAGGATCGCCTTGATGGGATCGCTCTCGAACCATTGGTCGAGCATGTCGCCGGCGGAGCGGGTGAACAGCTCGAGAAGGTCGCGCTGACCTTCGAGGTCGAGCTTGCGCAGACGGTTTCCGACTTTGGCGGAATCGACGAGGGCGCCAAGACCGGCGGCGAGCCCGTGTCCCGTCTCCAGATTGGGCGGCGTGTCCAGCGCGAGCGCGCGCAAAACGTTGGTCAGGCGCTCGAGCCGCGCCTCGTAAGCGTCGAGCCGCTCGGCGTCGCGGGCAGAGAACTTGGCGACCTCGGGCTTCGTTCGCCCCGGACCGGCCTTTAGATAGCGCCCGTCGGGCAGAGGTAGGAAATTCGATAACGGACGTTCGACGATGCGGAGCCCGTGACGGTGAAGCTCGAGGTCGCGGATGATCTTCGGGTTCAGAAGGGAGACGGTGTACGCGGCGACCGAATTGCGAAAGCCGGGGTGAAATTCCTCAGTGACCGCCGCGCCGCCGACTTGCGCCCGGCGCTCGAGCACCGTGACTTTGAGGCCGGTCATTCCGAGATAGGCCGCGGCGACCAGGCCGTTGTGGCCGCCGCCGATCACGATCACGTCAGGCATCAGCGCCAAAGGCCCTCATCCGTCGCGCCTTTGGCGCGCCACCTTCTCCCTGTGGGAGAAGGAATTCCCTTTCACCCCCGACCCCTCTTCCCGAGAAAAAGGGGAGCGTCCCCCCTTCTCCCCCGGGGAGAACGTGGCCCGGCGGGCCGGATGAGGGCCTACAGCAGCGCTAGACGTCAAACCTCACCCCTTGCGCGAGCGGCAGTTTCGCCGAATAGTTCACCGTGCTGGTCTGCCGGCGCATGTACGCTTTCCAGGCGTCGGAGCCGCTCTCGCGCCCGCCGCCCGTCTCCTTTTCGCCGCCGAATGCGCCGCCGATTTCGGCGCCGGACGGGCCGATATTGACGTTGGCGATGCCGCAATCGGACCCGGCCGCGGACAAAAACGTCTCGGCCTCACGAAGATTGAGTGTGAAGATCGACGACGACAGGCCTTGCGGCACGTCGTTCTGGATCGCAATCGCCTCGTCCAGGCTCTCGTAGCCGAGCGTGTAGAGGATCGGCGCGAAGGTTTCCTCACGCACAACGCCCGACTGGTCCGGCATTTCGACAAGCGCCGGCGCGACGTAAGCGCCGCCGTTCGGAACGCCCTTGGCGACGTTTCCCCCGCCGTGAACCTTGCCGCCCTCGTCCTGAGCGCGCTTGAGGGCCGCCTGCATCTTCTCGCGCGCGGCATGGTCGATCAGTGGGCCGACCAGCGTCCCGTCCGTGCGCGGATCGCCGATCGGCAGACCGGCATAGGTCTTGACCAGCCGGTGCGTGAGATCGGCGCGAATCGAACGATGGGCGATGACCCGGCGCAACGACGTGCAGCGCTGTCCCGCGGTGCCGACGGCGGAAAAGACGATCGCCCGCACCGCCATGTCGATGTCGGCAGAGGGGGCGACGATCATCGCGTTGTTGCCGCCAAGCTCGAGGATCGGGCGGCCAAACCGCGCCGCGACCTTCGGGCCGACGATCGAGCCCATGCGGGTCGAGCCGGTGGCGGAGACGATCGGCACGCGCTTCGAGGAGGTAAGCGCCTCGCCGATGGCTGGACCGCCGATGACGAGCTGAGCAAGGCCTTCGGGTGCGTCCGGGCCGAAGCGCTCGATGGCTCGCTCAAGGATCTTCATCGTCGCCAGCGCCGAGAGCGGCGTCTTCTCGGACGGCTTCCAGATCACCGGATCGCCGCACACGAGCGCCAGCGCCGCATTCCAGGACCAGACCGCGACCGGGAAATTGAAGGCGGAAATGATCGCGCACGGGCCCATGGGTTGCCAGGTTTCGGTCATGCGATGGCCCGGACGCTCCGAAGCGATGGCGAGACCGTACAATTGCCGTGAGAGGCCGACGGCGAAGTCGCAGATGTCGATCATCTCTTGCACTTCGCCGAGGCCCTCGGAGACGATCTTCCCGACCTCCAGCGTCACGAGCGCCCCCAAAGCCTCCTTCGAGGCGCGCAATTCCTCGCCGAGAAGCCGGACCAGTTCGCCCCGCCGAGGCGCGGGAACCTCGCGCCAGGCGAGGAAGGCGCTCTGAGCGCGCTCAATGATCGCCGGCATGTCGGCTGCCGGCGTCTCGCGGATCCGCGCGATCTCGGCCCCGTCGATCGGCGAGCGGACGGATAGCGAGCCGCCAGACAGCGCCGCCGCTGTCAAACCCAAGCGCTTGAGAACATCTCCGCTGGTCATTTGGGGCGCCTCATCCGCTGCGATTTCCGTGCTCGTCGCAGGGCCGGAAGCCCTGGCTTGGAACGACTTCTCTTCGACCTCAAATCCGGCCGTCCGGCAAGCCCCGCCTCGGCCCGGGCTGCTTCCGTTCGGTAAGCTGAGCGATCATTAAGATAAATTCATGGGACGCGGCCGGTTCGATGGCCTACAAGCTGTCGCGTCGGGCCCCTCAGCGTTGCACGGCGGGGGTTGAGCGACTATATTCACAGCCGCACGCGGGGGTCGCGGGCTTGGAGCCGAAGATGTCGCGTTCGACCAATATCCTTCTGGCCTGCATGGCGATGTTGGGGGCAATGCTGCTCGCGGTTGTGATGACGCCGCACAACCTGATGGCGCGCACCCACGAGGTGTTCAATATCGAACAACATCTGCCGACCAAATTCGGCGGTTGGAAGCCGGTCGAAGGGCTCAACGTTGTCACGCCGCCGGCCCCGGATTCCCTGGAAGCGACGATCTACAACCAGGAAGTGTCGCGAGGTTTTGTCGACCCAGAGGGACATGTGGTGATGCTGATGGTCGCTTATGGCGAGAGCCAAAGCGATCGCTTGCAGCTTCATCATCCGGAGGTCTGCTACACCGCGCAGGGCTTCCGGGTCTCGCGTACGAGCCCCTTGAAGCTCGACTATTCTGCTTCAGGGCAGCCGCCGCTCAAGGCGACGAGGCTGGTCGCTCAGCGCGAGGAGCGGATTGAGCCCATCACCTACTGGATGCGGATCGGTTACGACAATTCAAGCAGCAATTGGGCCCGTCAGTTCCTCAAGCTTGGGTACGGCCTGAGGGGCTGGGTTCCCGACGGCGCGCTTTTCCGTGTGTCTACGATCGGCCTTCCGGCAGAATTGAGTTTCAAGGTTCAGGACAAATTCATCCACGATCTCTTGAATGCTGTGGATCCCGCGACCCAGGAATTCCTGGTTGGCGACCCGCAAAAAGCGCTGCTGACGCGTCCGGCGGGCATTATCGGCCTGTGATCTGAACGGCCTCCGGCGTTCGCCGAGTAAGGCGCACGCTTCCAGGCTGAGACAGGCGTAGCCTCGTCGACAACTGCATGTCCCGTACGGTATTCGCGTGAAGCGCCAGACGGCGCAGGCGCGGTTGCAACGGGGATCTCATGGAACGGATATGGCTCAAGTCCTATCCCGAGGGCGTGCCGGCCGAGATTGACTCGAGCGCGCAAGGCTCGCTCGGCGACTTCATCAAGACCAGCTTCGAAAAATTTCGCGATCGGACCGCCTTCATCAGCATGGGCAAGGCGATGTCCTATGGCGAACTGGACCTGAAGTCGCGCGCCTTCGCGAGCTACCTGCAGAATGTTGCGCGCCTGCCTCGGGGCGCCCGTGTCGCGCTGATGATGCCGAACGTGCTGCAATATCCGATCGCGGCCTTTGGCGCGCTGCGCGCGGGCTACGTGGTCGTCAATTGCAACCCGTTGTACTCGCCGCGTGAGCTCAAGCATCAGCTCGTCGATTCGGGCGCCGAAGCGATTGTCGTTTTGGAGAACTTCGCCAGCACGCTCGAAAAGGCGATCGATGGTCCGGCCCTCAAAACAATTATTGTGACCGGCGCCGGCGACCAATTGGGCGGCGCCAAAGGGCTCATCGTCAATTCGGTCGTGCGGCACGTCCGGCGCGCCGTTCCCGCTTTCCGCCTGCCGCAGGCTGTGCGTTTCAATCGTGTGCTCGCGTTGGGATCGCAGAGTCCGTTCACGGAGACGCCAATCTCGCCGGACGATGTCGCTTTTCTTCAGTACACGGGCGGAACCACCGGCGTGCCCAAGGGCGCGATGCTGACCCATCGCAACATGGTGTCCAATCTGCGTCAGATTTATGCGTGGCTCGCGCCCGCAATCAAATCGGATGACGAGATATTCGTCGCCGCATTGCCGCTCTATCATGTGTTTGCGTTGCAGGTGAACGGCTTCGTGCCGCTGATGATCGGCGCCTCGAATCTCATGATCGCCAATCCGCGCGACATTCCGGCGCTGGTCAAGGTGCTGCGAGGAACGCGGTTCACCGCCATCCCCGGCGTCAATACGCTGTTCAACGCGCTCTTGAACAATAAGGACTTCGCCGGGCTCGATTTCTCGCACCTGCATCTTACGATCGGCGGCGGTATGGCGGTGCAGCGAGCGGTCGCTGAGCGCTGGCAGTCCGTGACGGGGAAGCCGCTGATCGAAGCTTACGGATTGACCGAGACTTCGCCGGCGGCGATCGCCAATCCTCTGAACATCGATCGCTACAACGGCGCGATCGGCGTGCCGATGCCGTCGACCGAGATTGTCATTCGCGACGACGAAGGGCGCGACCTCCAGGTCGGCGAAACCGGCGAGCTTTGCATCAAGGGCCCTCAGGTCATGGCGGGCTATTGGAACCGGCCGGACGAGACCGCAAAGGTGATGACCGCCGACGGTTTCTTGCGCACAGGCGACATCGCGCGAGTTGACGAGCGCGGCTTTGTCTATGTGGTCGATCGCAAGAAGGACATGATCAATGTCTCCGGCTTCAACGTCTATCCGAACGAGATCGAGGACGTGGCGATGAGCCATCCGGGCGTGCTCGAGGCTGGCGCGGTCGGCGTGCCAGACGCCAGGACCGGAGAGGCGGTCAAGCTCGTGGTCGTGCGCAAGGACCCGGCGCTCACCGAGGCCGCTCTCATCGCCTACTGCCGGAAGCAGCTGACGGGCTACAAGACGCCGCGCCAGGTCGAGTTCCGCGACACGCTGCCGAAGACCAATATCGGCAAGATCCTGCGTCGCGAATTGCGTGAGCAGGAGAAGCATGTGGAATCGCCAAACGCCGGCTGACCCGCGCCGATCTTAAGTTGACAGGCGCAAAGATCGTTAGAGCGAAATCCCCACGCTCTTCTCGACAGCTGTCAAGTCGATCTGTTTGGATTCTCTTGGCTGGTCGCTGTTCCGGTTCGAAAACCCCTGCCAAAACGTGTTGGATTTCCTTGGATTTCCTTGGATTTTCTCGTCCGAATCGAGACTTTTCAATGGGTTACGCGGACAAATCGGCGAAAATATTTTCGTGTGCCTTTTGGCGTCCGGAGCCCGCGAGCCATGGGTTCAGACCTTGCGGACGTGCAGAATTATTCATGGACCAAGCCTAACATAAATTCTGATTTTACGCAATATAGGCTCGCCTCTTATAGCGTAGCTGGCGGTAATGTCGGCAGCCGTATGGCCGCCTGTTGGCGCCACGCGGGCCGCCCAACGGCTGCAGGCCTGAAGGGCTCATGCGGCATCCGGGATCGCGGACGTTCCGTGCATCTGCCTCGGGAAAGTCGGCCGGCGCGAGCCCGTGACGGAAAAGCAGAATACTAGCTCCACCCACACCTAACGCCTTAATAGCCATAGACTCGCCTGCGCTTGCCTCGGCGCCTGCTCAATCCAAGACCAACTCGCTCCAGGCGAGGGGAAGACGGGGTGCGGCCGCGGCGCCCGCTAGGGGGCGCTTGCCCCGTTGAGCGCGTCCATGTCGGCCCCCGTCAGCGTAAGCTCGGTTGCGCGCACGAGGCTCTCGGTCTGTTCGACCGAGGTGGCGCTGGCGATCGGCGCGGTGACGCCCGGCCTCGCCATGGCCCAGGCGAGCGCGACTTCCGCCGGTTTGGCTTTGTGGCTGGCGGCCACGGCTTCGAGCGCGTCGACGATGCGAAATCCACGGGGATTGAGATAGCCCTTGACCCCGTCGCCGCGCGGACTCTTGGAGAGATCGGCCTCGCTGCGGTACTTGCCAGTGAGGAACCCCTTGGCGAGACTGAAATAGGTGGTGACGCCGATCTGCTCGCGCTGGCAGAGGTCGGCCAGGCCATTTTCAAATTCGTGGCGGTCGGCGAGATTGTATTCCGGCTGCAGAACCTCGTAGCGGGGAAGCCGCTTGGCCTTGGACGCCGCCAGCGCAGCCTCGAGCAGCTTCACGCTAAGGTTCGAGGCGCCGCACCAGCGGATCTTCCCCTGTTCGATCAGGCGCTGATAGGCCCCTAGCGTCTCATCGACAGGCGTCGCCATGTCTGGCCAGTGCGAGAGATAAAGGTCGATCACGTCGACCTGCAGGCGCCTGAGCGACGCCTCCACAGCCTCCGCGATGTAATGGGGCTTGAGGCCTTCCTTTCCCTTGCCCATTGGTGAGCCGACTTTGGTGATGATGATGACGCGATTGCGATTTCCCCGCGCCTTCATCCACTCGCCGATGATCGTCTCGGATTCGCCGCCTGAATTGCCGGGCGCCCAGGCCGAATAGACGTCGGCGGTGTCGATCGCGTTGAGGCCCGCCGCAGCGAACCGGTCGAGCACGTCGAACGACATTTTTTTGTCGGCGGTCCAGCCGAATACGTTGCCGCCGAGCACGAGCGGGGCGACGGACAGATCGGTGCGGCCTAGGCGGCGGGTCTGCATGAAGTTCTCCGTGGTGGATGAAGAGGATAAACTAACATCATGTCGACCGGGAAGGGCGGAAGCCTCACGATTTCTTGTGCGACGGCTCGGGCGTCAGGAGTTTTAATGTTGGACGACGATCTCCGTGAGGCGAGTTCGAGGCGCGTTTTCTGTGCCAGGTCTCGTTCTATGAATTTGCCGGCGCTCGCGACGCCGATGTCAGCGATCGCCTCGGGCAAGGGTTCGCTCAAGATCGGGGCGCCGGCGTCAAGTCGGTTCGCACGGACGAGCACGTCGAGCAGGCGACCTGCTGGCTTCATGGCGATGGGTGGTGTCTGTCCCGACGCGAACTTGATCCAGCGCCTTAGCGCCCCGGTCTGGGCGGGGAGGCGCAAATTCTCTCCTACGGGTAAGGGCTGGGTGAGGGTTGTAGCGCGCCGCGCCTTTGGGGGTGACTCGCTCTCCGGCAGTCCCTGGCTCGTCCAGAAGGACGGGCGTCCTTCCGGACGTCCTTCGGCCTGCACCTTCTCCCTGAGGGAGAAGGGAGGGTGCGCGAATCTGATCGCATTTCCGCCCGGAAGGGCCGAAAAGGCCTTTCCGCGCCGCCATTCGGCCTGTTCACGCGAACGCGATTTGGCGAAAGGACAGTTTCTCCGGTATTGTGACGGGCAACCTCCCAAGAAAACCCCCATGCCCTCCCTGACGACTCACCGTACGCTTGTGCTCGCCGCCGTCATGGCGGCGAATTTCATGATCGCGATCGAAGCGACGATCGTGTCCACCGCCATGCCGCAGATCGTCGGCCAGCTGGGCGGCTTGCCGCTCTACAGCTGGGTGTTCGCGGCGTTTCTGCTGACGCAGACGGCGACCACCGTGGTGTTCGGCAAGCTCTCCGATCTCGTCGGCCGCAAGAAAGTGATGCTGGTCGGGATCGCGGCCTTTCTCGTCGGCTCGATTCTTGTGCGGATTTGCGTGGTCGATGCCGTCGCTGATCGTCTTCCGGCTGGTGCAGGGCATCGGCGCGGGGGCGGTTCAGCCGACCGCCATGACCATCGTCGGCGACCTCTATTCCGCGCATGAGCGGGGAAAGATCCAGGGCTGGCTGGCGAGCGTCTGGGCGGTGTCCGCAATCCTTGGGCCCCTGGCCGGCGGTCTCATCATCCAGTATTTTTCCTGGGCCTGGATCTTCTGGATGAATCTGCCGATCGGCGCGCTTGCTGCGGCCGGGTTCTGGGCCTTTTTGCACGAAAAGAGCGTCCGCGGCCGCGGCCGGATCGACCATCTGAGCGCCGGCATATTCACCGTCGCCATCGCCGCCATCATGGTCGATCTCACCGCGCTTTCGACCTCGGGGCGGCTCGAAATCGGGCTCACCACCCTGGTCGCCTTGGTTGCGGTCGTGCTGTTCGTCCTGCAGGAGCGCCGATCTCCGGAGCCGATGATTTCGCTTGAGCTTTGGGGCCGCCGGCCGATCGCCGCCGCCAATGGGGCTTCGCTCCTGGCCGGCATGGTGATGATTGGCCTCACCACGTTTCTGCCGATGTTCGTGCAGGGCGTGATGCAGCAGTCGCCGCTCATCGGCGGTTTCGCGCTCTCCGCGATGGTGCTCGGATGGCCGATCGGGGCGACGGTCGGCGTGCGCGGCCTCAGGCGCTTTGGCGTGCGCGCCATGCTGCGGGTCGGCGGCGTGCTCATTCCGTTAGGCTCGCTCGTTTTTCTCGTCCTCAACGGCGAGAGTTCGCCAATCGTGGCCGGCCTTGGCTCGCTCGTCGTCGGCGTTGGCATGGGCCTTTCCAGCAGCGCCTCGATCATCCTGATCCAGGAAATCGTCGATTGGTCCGAGCGCGGAAGCGTGACCGCGTCCTATCTCTTCGCCCGCAGTCTCGGCAGCACGTTCGGCGCGACCGTATTCGGCGCCGTGCTCAATTTCGGCCTCCTTCGATCAGGCCACGCAGGCGCGACGTCCGAGCAGCTTCGGCAACTCCTGGAGCAAGGTTCGGAAGCGATGGGCGAACCTGGGCTTCGCGCTGCGCTCGAACAGTCGCTTCACCTCACGTTCGTATCGATGTTCGGGGTCTCGCTCATGGTCGCGGCCACCATGTTTCTGGTGCCGAAGGTCGTCTTCGCCCCTCGGCCGGCGCTCGCCGAGTGAACTGAATTACGCCGCCGCCTTCGCCCGCTTTTCGCCGACCGCGACGGCGAGCGTCATCGCCAGGCAGAATGTCGCCGACAGCGAACGGAACGAGCCGAAGTCGCTCTCGACGATTTCGAACCGGACATCGGCGAGGCCAGCGAGCGGCGAGAGCGCGCTGTCCGTGACGACGACGATCGGGACGCCGGCGCGTCGCGCGCGTTTGGCGAGGTCGACGGTGAACGGCGCATAGGGCGAGAAGCTGACCGCGATCAGCGCGTCGCCGGCGCCCGCCTGCGCCAGCTCTTCAGGCCCGAGGCCGCCCACATTGTCGATGAGGGAGGCCGGGACGCCGAGCTGGGACAGCGCATAGGTCAGATAGTGGGCGACGCAGAACGACCGTCTCTGGCCGAGGCAATGGATCGTCTGCGCCGAGCCAGAAGGCTGACCGCCTGGTCGAGCTCGCGCCGCTGCACGACCTCGCGCAGCCGGGCGATCGAAGCCGCCGCGGAATCGGCGAATCCGAACAGAAGATCGGTCGGATCGCCGCTGTCGCGGGCGTTCTGCTGCAGCGCCCGGAGGCGTTCGGAATAATCGGGCCAGCGGTTGCGCAGGCGCGAGCGAAACAGCTCCTGCAGCTCGGAAAAGCCGGCGAAGCCCAACGTCTGGGCGAACCGCACAAGGGTCGAGGCCTGCACCTCGGCGTTGCGCGCGAGCGCCGACGCGGTGCTCAGCGCAAATTCGTCCGGGTGCTCGAGCGCGTAAGCCGCGGCTTGCCGCAGGCGCTTGGGCAGGTGCGGCTCGATCTCGATCAGCCGGCGCTGGAAGGCGTCGAAGCTCTCCGGCGGTTCGATTGCTGCGTCGTCGCTCATCGTTGTCTTTCGCGCCCCGCGACGCCTGCGCTGCCTGAGCTCTGCTCGACACCGACAGAATAGAACAGATATTCCAATCTGTGTCGCGTATGAAATATTTGTATTGGCGAGCGGCGCCAGGTCGGGGCGCCTAAATCGGGGCGAGCGATGCGCACGATCGGCGTCGGACTCATCGGCACGGGCTACATGGGCAAATGCCACGCGCTGGCCTGGACGGGCGTCCACGCGGTGTTCGACGACACGCCGATCGTCAGGCGCGTCATGCTGTGCGAGGTCGAAGAAGGGCTGGCGCGGCGGAAAGCCGACGAGTTCGGCTTCGAATCCTCGACCGACGACTGGCGCGCGCTGATCGCGGACCCGGGCGTGGAGGTCGTTTCGATCACCACCCCCAACGCCTTGCATGCGCCGATGGCGATCGCGGCGCTCGAAGCGGGCAAGCATGTGTGGTGCGAAAAGCCGATGGCGCCGTCGCTCGAAGAGGCCGAGCGCATGGCGGCGGCGGCGCGCGCCTCGGGCCGCGTCGCCATCCTCGGCTATAATTACATCCAGAGCCCGGCCGTCCGCTTCATCGACAAGCTTATCAAGAGCGACGCGATTGGCTTGCTCACCCATTTTCGCCTCGAAATGGACGAGGACTTCATGGCCGATTCCGAGGCGCCGTTTTCCTGGCGCAGCCAGGCGAGCTCCGGCTACGGCGCCCTGGACGATTTCGCCGTCCACCCTTTGAGCCTGATCGCGACCCTGATCGGGCCCCCAAGCGAAGTTTTCGGCGAGATGAGCAAGCCTTACCCGAACCGCCCGGACGGCGGCGGACGGCGAGAGGTCGAAACGTTCGACATCGCGGCCTCCCTGCTGCGAATGGCCGACGGCGCGTCGGGAACGATCCAGGTCAGCCGCTGCGCCTGGGGCCGCAAGGGCCGCCTGCAATTGCAGCTCTTTGGCGCGCGGGGCGCGATCGTCTTCGACCAGGAGCGTTTCAACGAGGTCGGACTCTTTGTGGCGCGAGGGCCGGAGGAGGCGCAGGGGTTCAAGCAGATTCTGATGGGCCCGGCGCACCCGCCCTACGACCGATTCATCGCCGCGCCCGGCCATCAGCTGGGCTTCAACGACCTCAAGATCATCGAAGCCCACGAACTCCTGAACCGCATCCTGGGCCGGCCGGCGCTGACCATCGATTTCGACGCCGGCCTCGCCATCGAACGAACCGTTCACGCGATCGCGCGCTCGAGCCGCGAGGGGCGATGGGTGTCGGTCGACTGACGCTTACTAAACTGCGCGCCGAGCCGCTCCATCGTCGGGCGGAACGCCGGGAAGGAGGTCGCGATCATCGCGACGTCGTCGACCGCCATCGGCTCAAGCGTCGCCAGCCCCATGACGAGAAAGCTCATCGCGATCCGGTGATCCATGTGGGTCGCGACCATGCCGCCGCCGCGCGGGCGACCGCCTTCGACGATCAGATCGTCGCCCTCGATGGCGCAGTCGACGCCGGCGGCCTTGAGTCCGGCGGCGACCGCGGCCAGACGATCGCTCTCCTTCACTCGCAGTTCGTGCAAACCGCGCATCCGCGTCGAGCCGGAAGCGAAGGCGGCGGCGACCGCCAGGATCGGATATTCGTCGATCATCGAAGGCGCGCGCGCGGCGGGAACATCGACCCCTTTGAGCGTGCCCGCGCGCACCCTCAAGTCCGCGACCTCCTCGCCGCCTTCGACGACGCTTGTCGAGCGTCTCGATATGGGCGCCCATCTCCTTCAGCGTCTCGAGGAGCCCGGTCCTGAGCGGGTTCATCATCATCCCCTCGATGATGATGTCCGACCCCGGAACGATCAGGGCGGCGACGAGGGGGAACGCCGCCGACGACGGGTCGCCCGGAACGATCACGGTCGCTGGACGCAATTCGGGTCGGCCGACGAGCGTGATCCGCCGCCCTGCCCTCGGGCGTGACCGCGACCTCCGCGCCGAAATAGGTGAGCATCTTCTCGGTATGGTCGCGCGACGCTTGATCCTCGATCACTGTGGTCACGCCCGGCGCGTTGAGGCCGGCGAGCAGGACCGCCGATTTGATCTGCGCCGAGGCGACGGGCGTGCGATATTCGATCGGCGCGGGATCGCGGGCGCCCTTGAGCACGATCGGGCAGCGGCCGCCTTCGGCCTCGGAGACGACCTGCGCGCCCATGAGCCTGAGCGGATCGAGGATGCGCCGCATCGGCCGCTTGCGCAGCGAGGCGTCGCCGTCGAAGGTCGCGGTGATTCCGTGGCCGCCGACGACGCCCATCATCAGCCGGCAGCCGGTGCCGGCGTTGCCGAAATCGAGCGGTTCGCGCGGGGCGTGGCAGCGCCCCGATCCCGGGTCCGCGAATTCGCCATGGGCCCGGCGCGAGACGCTCGATCTCGGCGCCCGAGGCCTGGCAAGCCTTGCCGGTGCCGAGCACGTCGTCGCCCTCGAGCAGCCCCTCCACTTTCGTTTCGCCGCAGGCAAGGAGGCCAAACAGAAAGGCGCGATGCGAGATCGATTTGTCGCCCGGCGGGCGGATGCGCCCTTTCAGCGGTCGCGCGCGCTTGGCGCTGAGCGGCGACGCCGCGGAAGGATGCGACGAGCGAGCGGACACGAGCGACCTTCCTTGCCGGGGAGCAGGAACGCGCCATGCGGCGGCTCGCGCTCGTATCACCGACGCTGGCGCCTGTCGACCGTTGAAAAAGCGCATTGACAGGGAGGGAGCGGTGACTAACCGAACCTCCTCAACATCCGGCCTCAACCACCGGGAATTGATCGCAGTGGCCAAAGCCGAACTCGGAAACAAGCGTCAGTGCCAGAACTGCGGCGCAAAATTCTTCGATCTCAACAAGGATCCGATCATCTGCCCGAAATGCGGGACGGTGTTCCAAGGCGCCGCGCGCGCGCGTCCGGCCGCCAAGGCGGAGGAAGAAGAGGATACCGAGGTTGCGACGCCGGCTGGCGTCGAGGTCGTGTCGCTCGACGAGGTCGAGGCGAGCGAGAGAAGGCCGCCGAGCCGGTGGTCGACGACATCGATGTCGAGGACGACGCCGAGGAGGACGCCGCGACGATCCATTCCTGGAAGAGGAAGAGGAGGACGACGACGACGTCACCAACCTCATCGACGGCGACATCGCTCCTGACGAGGAAACCTGAACGGGGCGGGAATTCGCCCACCGCTGACGGACGGCGCGGGTCGCAGCTTTTTTGGCCGGCGGCCCTTGTGGACGGCTCGAGTTTGCGGTTATACCGCCGCCCTCGGAAAGTAAGGCGCGCTTCGGCCCAACCGGAGCGCGATGTTTTTGGAAAATGGGGCCATAGCTCAGTTGGGAGAGCGCTTCAATGGCATTGAAGAGGTCGTCGGTTCGATTCCGTCTGGCTCCAC
>CAVYPD010000053.1:0-7193 GCA_963770275.1 uncultured Alphaproteobacteria bacterium | reverse complement strand
TCTCCTCCCGCGTCGAGATATGCAGGACATGGACTTGCGCGCGCACTTCTCGCGCGAGTTGGATGAGCCGCTCGGTCGAACGCAAAGCCGCGATCTCGTCGCGCCAGACCGGATGCGAAGAGGGATCGCCCGCGACGCGCAATGGCTTGCGCTCATTCAGGCGCGCTTCATCCTCGCTATGGAACGCACCGCGGCGGCGGGTCTGCTTGAGGATCGCCCGCACCCCCGCATCGTCGGCGACCAGGAGGCGCCCAGTCGAAGAGCCCATGAACACCTTGATCCCCGCGGCGCCAGGCAACCGTTCCAAATCCTGAACGTCGCCAACATTGTCGTGCGTGCCGCCGACCCAAAAGGCAAAGTCGCAGTGCATGCGGCTCTTCGCCCGGGCAAGCTTGTCGGCAAGTGCATCGGCGCTGATGGTCAGCGGATCGGTGTTGGGCATTTCGAACACCGCGGTCACGCCGCCAAGAACGGCCGCGCGCGAGCCGGTCTCCAGGTCCTCTTTATGAACGAGCCCGGGCTCGCGAAAATGCACCTGCGAGTTGATAACGCCGGGAAGAATGTGAAGGCCGCTGCAGTCGATCCGTTCGCCCGCTGCAGCGCCGCTCAAAGCGCCGATCTCGGCGATCCGCCCATTGCGAACGCCAATGTCGCGCGGACCAATGCCGTCGTGATTGACCACGGTTCCGTTGATCAGCACGCAGTCGAAGCTCGGCGGCATGGCGGTTCTTTCTTGCAGTGACGCAAAAGCGGCCTATTTGACAGTGTCCGACCTTGCAAGCGCGACCGGAGCCTTCTCATGCACAAGAAAGCCGCCATGCTAGAGGATCGCGGCGTCCTTTCCGTGAGCGGCGAGGATGCGACGACCTTTCTGCAAGGCCTGCTGACCAATGACGTCGAGCGGCTGGCCCCAAGCGAAGCGCGCTACGCGGCGCTGCTCACGCCGCAAGGCAAGATCCTGTTCGACATGATCGTGGTGCGCATGGCCGGCGGCGAGGAACCCTCCTATCTCATCGACTGCACGGCGGCGCAGGCGGCCGATCTCGCCAAGCGGCTTGGCTTCTATAAGCTGCGCGCCAAGGTCGCGATCGCTGATAAAAGCGCGGAGCGCGCTGTCGTCGGCCTTCTGGGGCGCCGAGCCGGCAAGCGCTCGAAGGCCTTCTCTACGCCGATCCGCGCGACCCGCGCCTGGGCTGGCGTGCGATCCTGCCGCGCCCGATCGCCGCCGCGGTCGGGACAGAGCACGTCAACGAATACGAGGGGCTTCGTATCGCGGTCGGAGCGCCTAAGGGCGGCCTGGATTTCGCATATGCGGACGCCTTCCCCCACGACGCCAACTTCGATCTGCTGCATGGGGTCGATTTCGAAAAAGGCTGCTATGTCGGCCAGGAGGTCGTTTCGCGCATGAAGCACCGCGGAACCGCCCGCAAGCGGGTCGCGCGCGTCAAACTGGCCGGCCCGGCGCCGGCGCCTGGGACGCCCGTCATGGACCGCGAGCTCGCGGTCGGCGCGCTTGGCTCCTCCTCGGGACGCGAAGCGCTCGCCATGTTGCGTATCGATCGGGTGGAGGACGCGAGCACGGCGGGACGCCCGCTCAGCGCGGGCGGGATCATGCTCGCGCTTGCCGAGTGAACGGCCGCGCGTCCAGACTCTAGGCCGCTTCGGCTTTCGCCCGCCGCCGCATGGCGAACGCGCCCAGCGAAACGAATCCGACCGCCATCAGGCCCCACGTCGCCGGTTCGGGAACGGGAGAGAAGGTCAACGGATTGCCGCCATCCGTGATCGAAAGCGCGAAGGTCGGCTCCCCGCTGAAAGTGGCGAGATAGCGGAAATAGATCCCTGGCGGATCAGGCTGCGGATTGACGGAGGACCAACTCGTGACATCGTCGGCCGGGAAGGCGAGCGAGATTTGGAAAACGCTGCCGTCACAGGCCTTGGTAACGCTGCCGTCGCAGGTGACTCGGGCGACCCCGTCCTCGCCCAAGACAACGTCCGCGGGCAGAAGCAAACTCGGTGTGCCCGGAAGCAGCAGCGAGACCGTCACAAGATAGGCGGTGGCCCGAGTCGTCTGGTCGAACACCGGGCTTGTCGGATCACGGAGATCGGCCGTCGTCGTCGGGAAGCCGGGAGGGTCTGGCTGAGGATTGAACCCCACCAGCACGCCCGGATTGGTGATTCCTCCAGATGTGCGGAACTCGAAGCCAGCTGAGCCGTCCGGGAACGTAAATGCAGGCAAGAGCGTCGCCGCGTGGGCGATGGTCGGGGCCACAATGGCGGCCATGGCAAAAAAACGAACAAGCAAAGCGTTCACGAAAACCTCCCCCGCTCTATCTCCGGCATAAATGCCGGGCTCGTTAACGCTACGGGGCGCCGGCGGCTTTCGCAAGGACAAGCTTTGCGGCTGGCGCCCTTTGTTCGCTTGACCGCTTCCGAGCCTGTCTTTAGGAACCCTCGTGGCTAAGGGCTGGCAAACGGCTCAATTTTGCTAAGCGCCACCGGCGCGGGTATCGCTGCGCTGGTCTCATAGGGAGGAATGGAATGAAGAGATTTCTGCTATCTGCTGCAATGGTCGGCGCGATGCTGGCCGTCGCGGGGTCGGCGCAAGCCGCCGACAAGAAGACGCTCGTGTTCGTGGTAAACGGCGCGTCGGACTTCTGGAAAGCCGCTGAGGCCGGCGTCAAGAAGGCGCAGGGCGAACTACCGAATTACAAGCTCGACTTCAAATATCCCGAACAGTCGTCTGCGGCGATCCAGACCCGCCTGATGGATGACCTCGTCGCGGCCGGCGTCTCGGGCATCATGGTCAGCGCGGTCGACCCCAAGACCATGGGCGACGCGCTGGACCGTATCGGCAAGCAGGTGGCGCTGTTCACCACCGACAGCGACGCGCCCAAGAGCAGCCGTGTCGCCTATATCGGCTCGAGCAACGTGGACGCCGGCAAGCAGGCTGGCGAGATCGCGCTGAAGGCGCTGCCGAATGGCGGCAAGTGCATGGGCTTCGTCGGTCTGCCCGGCGCCGACAACGCGCGTGAGCGCATTGAGGGCTTCAAGGACACGATCAAGGGCTCCAAGATCGAGCTCGTCGACGTTCGCGCCGACGATATCGACAGGACCCGTTCGAAGCGCAACGTCGAAGACACGCTGACCGCTCATCCCGAGATCAACTGCATGGTCGGCTATTATTCCTACAATACGCCGGACATCTATACGGCGCTGAAGGACGCGGGCAAGCTCGGCCAAATCACAGTGATCGGCTTCGACGAGGATCCGATCACGCTCGGCGGCGTCAAGGAAGGGACGATCGCCTCAACTGTCGTCCAGCAGCCTTACGAGTGGGGCTATAAGGGCATGATGACGATGGCGAAGTATCTCGACGGGGACAAGTCGGTCGTTCCCGCTGGCGGCCTGATGATCATCCCGACCAAGATCATCAGCAAGGATAACGTCGACGCCTTCTGGGCGGAGCTGAAAGAGCGCCAGGGCAAGAAATAAAGCGGGACGAGCGGACGCGATAGCAGCGTTTGCTTGGCTTCGTTTGCGGCGCCGCGCTACCACGCGGCGCCGCCTTTTTCTTAAGGACTGAATTTGGCCGATCCCCTCCTCCGGCTGATCGACATCAACAAGAGCTACCCAGGCGTCCGCGCCCTTTCCCGTGTCAGCCTGACCGTGAACCGGGGCGAGGTTCTCGCGCTGATCGGCGAGAATGGCGCGGGCAAGTCGACGCTGATGAAAATTCTCGGCGGGGTGGTGAAACCCGACCAGGGAACGATCGAGATCGAGGGCGCCGCGCATGAATCGCTCACCGTCTCTGAATCGCTGAACTCCGGAATCGCCTTCGTTCATCAGGAACTGAATCTCTTCGACAATCTCGATGTCGGCGCGAATGTGCTGATCGGGCGGGAGCCGCTGTCGGCCGGTCCCCTTAAGCTCGTCGACCGCAAGACGACGAAACGTATTGTGGCGCCGTTGCTGAAGCGACTGGACGTCGACTTCGAGGTCGACGATCTGGTTTCCGACCTCTCCCTTGCGCAGCGTCAGCTGTTGGAGATCGCCAAGGCGCTTTCGCTCAACGCCCGTGTCGTCATCATGGATGAGCCGACTTCCAGCCTGACGTCCACCGAGACCGATCGGCTGATGCGGGTCATTGGCGAGCTCAAGGCCGACGGCGTGTCGATCATCTTTATCACCCACCGGCTGAACGAGGTGGAAACCTGCGCCGACCGTGTGGTCGTCCTCCGCGACGGGTCGGTCGTCGGCGAGCTGGCTCGTGACCAGATCCATCGCGACGCCATGATCCGCCTGATGATCGGGCGAGACCTCAAGTCGCTCTACATTCCGCCCAAATCGCCGCCCGGCGCGAACGTGCTGGAGGTCGCGGGCTTACGAACCCTTTCGCATCCCGGGCACGCCACGAGCCTCTCGCTGAGAGCGGGCGAGATCCTGGGGATGGCCGGATTGATCGGGGCCGGGCGAACCGAACTCGCGCGCGCTCTATTCGGTATTGATCCCATACTGGGAGGCGAGATTCGGATGAACGGCGCGCCCGTCGCCATTCGTTCGGCCAAAGACGCCATCGCGCACGGAATTTATCTGGCGCCGGAGGACCGCAAGCGCAGCGGTCTCGTGCTCGAGGAGTCGGTGAGCGAGAACATCTCGCTGCCTGATCTTTTGTCTTTCGCCAGATATTTCCTCGTCAACACGGCGGCCGAGCGCAAGAACGCAGAGCGGCAGCGCCAATCCCTCAACATCAAGACCGCCGATGTCGAGACGCGGGTCGGCACACTCTCGGGAGGCAACCAGCAGAAGGTGGTCCTCGCCAAATGGCTGTCGATGAAGCCTAAGGTGATGATCTTCGACGAGCCGACGCGTGGCATTGACGTCGGGTCAAAATCCGAAATCTATACACTGATGCGGGGGCTCGCCGACTCCGGCGTGGCGATCTTGATGATTTCTTCCGACATGGAGGAGGTGATCGGGGTCAGCGACCGCATCGTGGTGATGCAAGAAGGCGCGATCAGCGGGACGCTGAACCGTGACCAGTTTAGCGAGGAGAACGTGATGCGGCTCGCCGTCGCTCGCGGAGCGGAGCAGAGTGCGGCGTGATGCTGAAGAAAGATCTCGGACTTTTCCTGCTCATTCTCGTCGTTGGCGCGGTGGTGGCGTTTCTCAACCCGCGCTTCATCTCGCCGATCAATCTCGAGAATACCGCCAATCTCGTCGGGCTGTTCGGCCTGTTCTCCATCGGCGAAGGCTTCGTCATCATCACCGGCGGCATCGACCTTTCGATCGGCTCGCAGTTTGCCTTGTTTGGCGTCGTTTTCGTCGACTTGCTCGTGAACTATCACCTGCCGTGGATCCTCGCCGTTCTCATCATTATCGGTTTCGGCGTGATCCTTGGCTGGGTGCATGGGTTTCTCATCACGAGAATGAACCTGCAGCCCTTCGTCGTGACGCTTTGCGGCCTCTTGATCTATCGCGGCGTCGCTCGCTGGTACACTGACGACGGGACAGCCGGATTTGAGTTCGGCCAGAGCTTTCCGGCGCTCGAATGGATCACCACCGGACGCACCTACGGCATCCCGCACACCTTCGTCATCTTCCTTATCGTTGCGTTGATCATGGGGGTGCTGCTGCATCGCTCGGTGTTTGGGCGCTACCTGTTCGCCATCGGCAAGAATGAAGAGGCGGCGCGTTTCTCGGGCATTGCGACTAAAAAGATCATCGTCGCCGCCTACGTCATCTGCGGCGCGCTCGCCGGCGTTTCGTCAATTTTCCTCACGATGTACACCCGCTCGATCTCGCCAGCCTCGCACGGCAATTTCTTTGAGCTTTACGGAATTGCGGCTGCGGTTCTCGGCGGTTGTTCGCTGCGCGGCGGCGAGGGCTCGATCCTGGGCATCGTGCTCGGCGCCATTCTGCTTCAAGTTCTGCAGAACCTGGTCAATCTGCTCGGCATTCCAAGTTCTCTCAACTTCGCCGTCATGGGGACGGTCATCCTGATCGGCGTTCTGGCCGACCAGCAATTGGTCCGGCTGAGGCAGGGCCGCGCCGACCGGGCGAAGGACACTCTACGCGCGACAGCGCCTCTCGCGAGGTAGTAGGAGTTCGGATCGGGCCAGGAATGCGCAGGCGCGATTGAGACCAAAAGGCGCGCTCAAAGCGTCCGTCAAGCTCCGGACAAGACAGATGTCGTATGCGGGCGCTGAAGCGGGTAGACTCGCGGCCGCGGCGGCTTGTCCGCAGCTTGGTTTGATCAGAGGGGAGCCGTGATCCTGGAGGGCGCATCCATCTTCGCGCTTGTCGTCGCCGCCTTCGTGGTCATCACGGCTCTCATGGGCGTGCGCCAGGTGCCTCAGGGCTACAATTACACGGTCGAGCGCTTCGGCCGCTACTACAAAACCTTGACCCCGGGTCTGGGGCTTATCGTTCCGTACATCGACGCCGTCGGCCGCAAGCTCAACGTCATGGAGCAGGTCATGGACGTCCCGAGCCAGGAAATCATCACCAAGGACAATGCAACCGTGACGGTGGACGGCGTCGCCTTCTATCAGGTGCTCGACGCGCGCCGCGCGGCCTATGAGATCTCCGATCTTCAGTCGGCGCTGCGCAACATCGTCATGACCAATGTGCGCACGGTCATGGGTTCGATGGACCTGGACCAGCTGCTCTCGCATCGCGACGAGATCAACGCGCGCCTTCTGACGGTGATCGACGCCGCCTCGGAGCCGTGGGGCATCAAAGTCACGCGCGTCGAGATCAAGGACATCGTGCCGCCCAGAGACCTTGTGGACGCGATGGGCCGGCAGATGAAGGCGGAGCGTGAGAAGCGCGCGGTGATCCTCGAGGCTGAAGGCATGCGGCAGTCCGACATCACCCGCGCCGAAGGACGCAAGGCGGCGCTCGTGCTCGAAGCCGAAGGTCGCCGCGACGCGGCGTTCCGGGCGGCGGAGGCGGTCGAACGAACCGCGGAGGCCGAGGCGATGGCCACGCGCGTCATTAGCGAAGCGACCGCCAACGGCGACGTAGTCGCGGTGAACTTCCTCATCGCAGAGAAATATATCGCCGCGCTCCACGCCTTCGCGCAATCGCCCAATCAGAAGCTCGTGATCGTGCCCATGGAATTGAGCTCGCTTGCCGGGACGCTTGGCGGATTGAGCCAGATCGCCGCAAGCGCCATGGGCGCGGAGGCCGTC
>CAVYPD010000052.1:0-19795 GCA_963770275.1 uncultured Alphaproteobacteria bacterium | reverse complement strand
CCGCGCCGCGTTTGGCGGCGGGCGCGCCCTTGATCAGGTTCATGGTCGGCGAGCCGATGAAGCCGGCGACGAACAGTCCGTTGGGCCTGTTGTAGAGCTCGAGCGGCGAGCCGACCTGCGCGACCGAGCCGCGATCGAGCACCACGATCTTGTCAGCCATGGTCATCGCCTCGACCTGATCGTGAGTGACATAGATCATCGTGGTCTTCAGCGCCTCGTGAAGCTCGCCGATCTCGACCCGCATCTGCACGCGGAGCGCCGCGTCGAGATTGGACAGCGGCTCGTCGAACAGGAACGCTTTCGGCTCGCGCACGATTGCGCGCCCAATCGCGACGCGCTGGCGCTGGCCGCCGGAAAGCTGGCGCGGCTTGCGGTCGAGATAATCGGTCAGGTTCAAGGTCGTCGCCGCCTTGCGCACCTTCTGCTCGATGACGTCGGCTTTCTGTCCGGCCATCTTGAGCGCGAAGGCGATGTTGCCGCGCACGCTCATGTGCGGATAGAGTGCGTAGGACTGGAACACCATGGCGAGCCCGCGCTGCGCGGGACCGACATTCGTCATGTCCTTGGCGTCGATCAGCACCTGTCCGGAGGTGACGTCCTCGAGACCGGCGATGAGGCGCAGAAGCGTCGACTTGCCGCAGCCGGACGGGCCCACGAACACGGCGAACTCGCCGTTCTCGATATTGAGATTGACGCCGTTGATGATGCTGACTGCGCCAAACGCCTTGCGCACGTCCTTCAGTTGAATGCTTCCCATGGCGGCAATTCCTTATTGCGGGATCATTTGACCGCGCCGAAGGTCAAGCCTCGGACCAGCTGTTTCTGCGAGAACCAGCCGAGGATGAGGATTGGCGCGATGGCAAGTGTCGAGGCGGCCGAAAGCTTGGCCCAGAAAAAGCCTTCCGGCGCGGAGTAAGAAGCGATGAAAGCGGTCAGCGGCGCTGCGTTCGATGTCGTGAGATTGAGGGTCCAGAACGCCTCGTTCCACGACAGGATGATCGCGAGCAGCATAGTCGAGGCGATGCCCGGCACCGCCATCGGCGTCAGCACATAGACGATCTCGTTGATAAGCGAAGCCCCGTCCATGCGCGCCGCCTCGAGGATGTCGTTCGGGATCTCTTTGAAGTAAGTGTAGAGCATCCAGACCAAAAGCGGCAGGTTGAGCAGCATCAGCACGAGCCCAATCCCGAACAGGCTATCAAGCAGGCCCAAGTTCTTGAACAGGAGGTAGATCGGCACCAGCACGCCGACGGCAGGCATCATCTTGGTCGACAGCATCCACATCAACAGGTCTTTGGTGCGCTTGCCCGGCGCGAACGCCATCGACCAGGCGGCCGGAACGGCGATCAGGAGACCCACCAGGTTCGCGCCGATCGACAGCACGACCGAATTGAAGGCGAACTTCAGATAGTTCGAGCGCTGCTGAACCTCGACGTAGTTTTCCAGCGTCCAGTTGAAGAACAGGAACTTCGGCGGCATCGCGATGGCGTCCAGCTCGCTCTTGAAGCTGGTCAGGAACGTCCAAAGGATCGGGAAGAAGATCAGGAAGGCGACAACCCAGGCGAGAATTGTGACCCCGACGCGCTGGCCCATGGATTTCTTGATGGCCATCGTTCAGCCCTCCAGGTTCTTGCCGATGATGCGCATCAGAAAGATCGCGACGATGTTGGCGAGGATGACAGCGACGATGCCGCCCGCCGAAGCGCTGCCGACATCGAAGTTGAGCAGCGCCTGCTTGTAGACGAGGAAGGGGATGTTCGTCGTGGCGACGCCGGGGCCGCCGGAGGTCGTGACGTAGATTTCCGCAAATACGCTGAGAAGGAAAATCGTCTCGATCAGGATGACGACAGTGATCGCGCGCGCGATATGCGGCAGGACGATATAGAAGAAATAGGAGAGCGCACCCGCGCCGTCGAGCGAGGCCGCTTCCTTCTGCTCCTCATCAAGCGACTGCAGCGCGGTCAAAAGGATAAGGGCGGCGAACGGCAGCCATTCCCAAGACACGACGATGATGATCGACAGCATCGGCCAGTTGGTGAACCAGACGATGGGTTCAAACCCCAATGATCGGGCGATCCAGGCGAATAGCCCTGAATCTGGGTTCATCAAGAGGTTCTTCCACACAAGCGCGCTCACCGTCGACATCACGAAGAAAGGCGCGATGACCATGACCCGGAGCACGTTCAGCCCGAACACCGGCTGGTCCATCAGCAAAGCGACCAGGAGGCCCCCGACAACGCTGATGACGAGCACCGAGACGACAAGGATCAATGTATTGAAGAGCGCAGCCAGGAAGTCCGGATCGGTGAGGAATGACGTATAATTCTGGAGCCCGACAAAGCTGATGTTGTCAGGGTCGAGCAGGCTGTAACGCAGCGTCGAAAAATAGAGCGTCATCACCAGCGGCACGATCATCCAGATGAAGAGCAGGATGACCGATGGTGAAACGAGAGCGCGACCCGCGGTCGCCGTTTGCTGCGTCGCCATCGTTGTGGCCCTTCCTCCCGTTTCGCGCGCTAGTCGCCGATCGACGCGTTCTTCTCGATTCCTAAGCTCCTCCCCTTCCCCCTTCTCGCGAACGAGAAGGGGGCGGGGCGGGAGGACACCCCTTCCCGCCGCCTTGCGCGATACGCAAAGCGGCGGAGAATGACTTAACTTACTTGAGCAAACCGGCTTTCTTCACCACGGTCGTCGCGCTCGCTTGGGCTTTCGCGAGCGCCTGGTCAACGGTCATTGTTCCGGCGAGAGCGGCCGAGAAGTCCTGCCCGGTGTCAGTCGCCATCCCCTGGAATTCGGGGATCGCGACGAACTGCACGCCGGTGTACGGAACCGGCTTGACCGTCGGATGCAATGGATCGGCCAAGTCGATCGACCCGAGCGTCATCTCAGCCCACGGCGCGGCCTTCAGGTAGTCGGCATTCTTGTAGAGCGAGGTGCGAGTTCCGGGCGGAACGTGAGCCCAACCTTCCTTCGCAGCGACGAGATCGCCATAGTGCTTGCTGGTCGCCCATGAAACGAACTTCTCAGCCGCCTCTGTCTTACTCGTTCCGGCTGGGACAGCAAGCGACCACGCCCATAGCCAGTTGGAGCTCTTTCCAAGTCCGTTGTTTGGAGCAAGCGCGAAGCCAACCTTATCGGCGACCTTGGATTGCTTCGGATCGGTCACAAATCCAGCCGCGACCGTGGCGTCGATCCACATGCCGCACTTGCCGTCGTTGAAGAGGGCGAGGTTCTCGTTGAAGCCGTTCGACGAGGCGCCCGGAGGGCCGTCGGCCTTCAGGAGCGAGACGTAGAAGTCGATCGTCTTCTTCCACTCGGGTGTGTTGAACTGCGGCTCCCATTTCTCGTCAAACCATCGCGCGCCAAATGAGTTGGACATCGCGGTCAGGAAAGCCATGTTCTCGCCCCAGCCCGGCTTGCCGCGCAGACAGACGCCGTACACGCCTGCCGCCTTGTCGGTCATCTTGTCAGCGGCTTGCCTAATGAATTCCCAGGTCGGCTTCTCCGGCATCTTGAGGCCGGCCTTCTCCATCAGGTCCGTGCGATACATGACAAAGGAGCTCTCGCCGTAGAACGGCGCGGCGTAAAGCTTGCCGTCACTCGAGAGGCCAGCGCGGATGGCGGGAAGCAGATCGTCGGCGTCATAGTCGGCGCCGAGCTTGTCGAGCGGCATCAGCCACTTCTTCTTCGCCCAGATCGGCACTTCGTAGGTGCCGATCGTCAGAACGTCGAACTGGCCGCCCTTGGTGGCGATGTCGGTCGTCACCTTTTGGCGCAGAACGTTTTCTTCAAGCGTGACCCAATTGAGCTTGATGTCGGGATTGGCCTTGGTAAAATCTTCCGTCAGCCCTTGCATGCGGACCATGTCGCCGTTGTTGACGGTGGCGATGGTCAGTGTCGTTTCGGCAAAGGCTGGGAGCGAGAAGCCCGCGAGCGCGACCGCCCCGAGCAGGCCCTTCATAAGAACCTTCATAGCGTTTCCTCCGTGCGGCATGCCCATTTGGGCATTTGCCAAGCTAGCGGGCGAATATTCGCCATAAGTTTGGGCGCGAGTTCAATGCGGATTTTCGCGAAGCCGCGCAAAAATCCATATCCCGGTCAAGAATTAGGCACTTTGGGTCGATTTTGCCTCCAAATTATCGCTGCAGCAGATGCTCCGCGGTCGATTCGTCGGTGACCAAGCCGGAAATGAGCCGCCCAGCGAGCGCGCCGCGCACCGGCGCCCGCCGCGACGGTCCCATCGCCACGCCGATCACGAGTCGATTGTCGGCGCGCCGCAAGGGGGCCGAGGCCACGCGCTGGTTCGTGCCTTCCGCGAGCACCTTTCCCGCTGAATCGAACGCCCAGCCGGTGATCTCGCCGACCGCGCCAAGCTGGCGCAAAGCCTCGGCTTCCTGTCGTGTGATGATGCCGTCTTGCACGAGGGCGGCTGAGTCGCCGACCGCGCCGACGCCGACGAAACAGACGTCAGTGCGTTCGACAAGATTAAAAAGACTCTTCACCGAGGCGAGGCTGGTCAGGAGCTCCCGCTCCTCGACCGAGCGAGCGATGACCGGCAGCGGCATCGGGTAGTGCGGGGCGCGCACGCTGTCGGACACCCGAATGATGACGTCGTAGAACGAAGCCGAACCATCGGTCTTGGTGGTGCCCACCAGCGCGACCAGCTTGTGCTGCGGGCATTCCATCGCCGGCAATTGATCGGCGACGGCGCGCATCGTCCGGCCGGTGCCGATACCAATGATCGCTGGTTCCGAACGGCGCAGCCAACGCTCGAACTCCGCCGCGGCGGCTTGAGCGATGCCAAGCGTCGAGGACGTCGAGGCCGGATCGGTCGGAGCAACTTCGCAGAACCTGAGGTCGTAGCGCAGCCTGAGCGCTGCGGCGAGCTCCATGCAACGCGCAATCGGATGGTCGAGCCTGACCTTGATGAGCCGCTCGCTAATCGCGAGCGAAACCAGGCGCTGCGCCGCTTGGCGCGAAATGCCGAGCTTGCGCGCGATTTCGTCCTGGGTGTTGCCGGCGACGTAATAGAGCCATCCGGCGCGAGCGGCCTCGTCGAGCCGCAATCCATCCTGATCCGACTTGCGCGCCATTGGCTTCAGTCCGCGCCCGCAGCGTCTACTCGGCCCGCCCACGCGGCGACGAGGTCAGGCAGCCGAGCCATGTCGTCGAAGAGAAGTTCGGCGCCGGCCGCGGTCAAATACGCTCCTTCGTCGAGAGGGGAGAAATGGCTGGCGCCGACAAACCCAAACACAATCATCCCGGCCGCCCGTGCGGCGGTGACGCCCGCCACGCTATCCTCGATCACCAGACAATCTTTTGGCGCCGCACCCATTACGTGCGCCGCGTGCAGGAAAAGGTCCGGACTTGGTTTTCCCTCCGCGACGTCGGCGGCGGAAAAAATGTTGGGGGCGAACATGGTCTCGTAGCCCGCCACGCGAAGCGAGAGGCGCAATCTTTCATGCCCGCTCGAAGAGGCGACGCATATACGCGCGCGCAAGCCTTCGATCGCCTGCCGCACGCCTTCGACCCCTTTCAGGTCGCGCCCGAACGCGAACAGAATCTCGCGCGAAAACTCGTCACGAAAATTCTCGGGCAATGGCCCCCCGAGTTCGGTTTCGACTTTATGCAGGGACGAATCGAGCCTTCGCCCCAAGAAGCGTTCGCGTGTTTCCTGATCGGTCAGGCGAACGCCGGCTTCGCTTAGCCTGCGGCGCATGACGCCGAGCGCGATCACTTCGCTGTCGACCAGCACGCCGTCGCAATCGAAAATGACCAATTCAGGCCAGCGAGACTTGCGATCGAGTTCGCGAATCTCCCGCTCAGTTCGGCGCAGCATCTCGCAGGCACGGGCCTTTCGTGCGTGGAACGCCGCGATCGCCCCGCCGGCCGGCGCCGCTGCGCCTGGTGCGATCGCCGACATCGATGACATTGCGGACGCCATGGTCTGCGCCCCCGCAGCAACCGCGCCCACCATCGCCGAGCCCAGAAGCACCGGTTCCGGGGTCTCCGGCAACACCACCGCCTTGCCGCACACGTCGGCGATGATCTGACGGATCAAAGCGCTGCGCGCCGCGCCGCCGCTGACGACAATCGAATCGAATTCATAGCCAGATGCTTCGAGCTTGCGCACAATGTCGGCCAAGCCATAAGCGAGGCCGCAGAGGCCAGCCACGTAGAATTCCTGCAAGCTCGCAGCATCTTCGCGCAGATCCATCCCCATCACGCCGCCACGCACGCCCGCATCCGCCGACAGCGATCGGCTGCCGATGAAGTCAGGCAGGACGTGCAGGCCCTTGGCGATCAGGGCCGCTAGCGACAGGCCGCCAGCCCGGGCGACGATCTCTTTCTCGAGCGCGTGGAGCGCCTGTGGCCCGACGCGCGCCGACAATTCCGCAAAGGCCGGATGCAGCCGCAGCAGATGATCGAGCGCTCCGCCGAACGCCGATTGCCCGCCGTCGATGAGCCATTGATTCGGGGTGAGCGCGCCGAAATGCGGCCCCCAGATCCCGTCCACGAATCGGGGCTGGTCGGCAAGCGCCATGCAGCTCGACGACGTGCCCAGAATCAAAGCAAGACGCCGGCGCGGATCGGCTTGTACGCCGCCCGCTCGCGCCCCCAGCGTTCCCGCGGCGCCCGCGTGCGCGTCGATCAGCCCGGCGCCGACCGCCGTCCCAGGCTTCAAGCCCATCGCCGCGGCGGCCTCGGGCTCCAATCCCCGCCCGAGCGGCGCGCCCGGCGGCGCCGTCTTGGCGCCAATGCGAGCGTAATTCTCGTCCTTAACGAACCCGAGGCCCACACTGTCGAAAAATTCGTCCGGCCAGCGCGTCTCGTGCGCGAGATAGCCGAATTTGCAAGTCGCTGGACAGGCGGAGCGGATTAGCGACCCGGTGGCGCGAAACGACAGGAAATCTGTGAGGTCGAAGAAATGCCCGGCGGCGCCGATCGTTTCGGGCTTGCATCTGGCGAGCCAAGCCAGCTTCGGCGCATGCATCTCGGGCGAGATCTTGCCGCCCACATAGCGCAGGACTTCATGCCCGCCGGCATTGATCCGCTCGGAATCATCCGCGCCGCGATGATCCATCCACACGATCACATCGCGTTCCGGCGCGTCGGTCGGGCTCACCGACAACGGACGCGCATTGCGGTCGAGCGCGACCAGGGAGCAGGTCGCGTCGAAGCCCATGCCGCGAACGGCTTCGGCCGGCAGACCCGACGCCTCAACGGCCTCGCGCACGGCCGATGTGACCGCGCTCCAGATGTTGTCCGAAGATTGCTCGACTATATCTCCGCGCTCGCGCCACACGGCGATCGGCCGCCGGGCGCTAGCAAGGAGAAGCCCGACGGAATCGAAAACGCCGGCCCTGGCGCTGAGCGTGCCGACGTCCACTCCGATATAGGCTTCGCTCATGTCCTCCCGCCCGGCGTGAAATCGGGCAGGACAATTCTCCGTTTCCTGCCTCGGTGGCAAGCGGCAGTGCTGAGGATGGGGTCGAATCGGGGTCGCCAGAGCCGACGATCCCGAAACTGGGACCGGGTTGCAAGACCTTCGGAGTTCGACATGGACTCCAGAACGATGGCGATTGTTGTGACATTTACTTGCAATATATAGAAAGGCGTGTTATTGTTTTCTACTCAGCAGACCTAAAACCGCCGACGCTTGGCGGTTGTCGATGTGTGAAAGTCACATGTAGCGAAACACGCGAAACGAAAAGGCTATCAAGTCATTGAAATCAAACGATCCCGCGAAATCGCTGATTGAGCATTCATAATGATTTCAATAGCAGAGGAGCCGGTTCGCGAAGCGATTCGTTTCGCTGGGCGAAATGGACCTTCCGCGTTTCCCGGCGTTACGTTTCGTCGGTGCCCGAAACGAGACGTGGCGTCTCAGACCGAGGTCCTCGCAGCGGGGGTCGAACGAACAAAAAGTTGCGCGAAATTGCATCTAAGCTATTGAAATCATTATCTCGCGTAAACTTATGCGCGGGCGCGCAATATGGACCCGAAAGCTCCACGCCTTGAACGGTCAGGCGGGTAGGCTCAGAAGGCCGGCCGCGCCGGACTCAAGACCGAACAGCAGCTGTGAGCCCATCGCGCCCCAAGCGAGCGCGCTGACCGCGCCGTCGCCTGGAAGGCGGACCAGAATCTCCGCCGCGTCAGCGAGGCGGACGAGCAGAACCAACCCGTCGGCGTAGCCGATTGCCAAGACGAGCGCCTTCGGATGAAACGCCACCTGCGTCACGCGCGCCTGGCGCACGCCACATTCGCGCGGGGCCTTGCCCATCGGGCCGTCCTTGTCCTTGAACGGCCAGACGACCGCGGCGTCGGCACCCGAGGTCGCGAGCCATTGGCCGTCATGCGACCAAGAAAGGGAGCGCGTCTTGGCCGGATATCCGGTCATGCGCATGTTACGCGAATCCTGAAGTCGCCAGCCATGCAGCGCGTTCTCCTGCATCGAGGTCACGAGAAAACGCCCGTCGGGAGAGAAGGTGACGTCGAGATGCGCGCCCTTCCACTCAACGGTCTGAGGACCACCTTCGACCTTCGGAAACCAGAGCGTCGCGCCATTGTAATGGGTCGCCGCAAGGCGAAAGCCCTTGGGCTGGAAAGCGAGGCCGCGAGCAGTCGTGGGCGCGCTCCAAGACTTGACGGCCCCAGTTTCGTCGCGCGCACGTACCTGCTTGCCGGCGCTCCACGCGTAAGCCTTGCCACGCAGCGCCAGGGCGTCGATCCACCGGCCCTTCTCGTCGGCGATGTTCTCAATGCCCCCGTCGACCCGCACCGCGACCACGCGTCCATCGTCGCCGCCCGTGAGGAGCGTCTTACCGTCGCTGATCGCGGTCAGCATCGCCGCGTCGGGGTAGACGACGACGCGCTTTTGCTCCTGGGGATCGCCGATCAACACGACGCCATCAGCCAGCGCCAGCATCGGCGCGCCATCGACGAACGCCGCGGCCACAACATGCGCGCCTGCGTCGAACAACTGCGCGTGCTGGGCCAACGAAGAGGCCGAGGTCTCAGATTTGGTCATGGTTCCCTTCATCGGACCGACATGCTCCGGGTGAGGGTAATAGTGCCCTCAAGCCGCGCAGGCCAGGAATCCGTTGCGGATTTCGTCTTCCATGAGGTCACGCCCGATGAATACGGCCTTCGATTCCCGTTTCTCGTCGGGCCTCCAGTCGCGTTGCGAATCGCCATCGAGCATCATGTGCACGCCCTGGAACACGAAGCGCTTGGGGTCTCCCTTCATCGCCACGATGCCCTTGCAACGAAGGATATTCGGCCCCTGCTCCTGGGTGAGGCGGTTGATCCAAGGCATGAACTTGGCCGGATCGACGTCGCCGTCGAGTCTCACCGCCACCGATTGCATGTCCTCGTCGTGATAGTGCTTGAGGCCATGATGATGATGGCCGCCGTCATGATCCTGGTGGTCGTGATCATGATCATCCTCGCGGACAAGGAAGTCAGGTTCGATGTCGAGGATGCGGTCGAGATCGAACGCTCGGCGCTCAAGCACATCAGCAAGCGCGATGTCGCAGTTCTTCGCTCGATGCAGCGTCGCGTAGGGGTTGATGGCCCGAATGCGCGCCTCAACCTCGCGCAATTCGGCCGGGCTGACCAAGTCGGTCTTGTTGATGATGATGACGTCGGCGAAGGCGATCTGGTTCTTGGCTTCAGGCGCGTCGCGCAACCGCTGCGCAAGCCACTTGGCGTCGGCGACCGTCACGACCGCGTCGAGCCGCGCCACCTGTTTTACGTCCTCGTCAACGAAGAAGGTCTGCGCTACTGGCGCAGGATCGGCGAGCCCCGTCGTCTCGACAATGATCGCGTCGAACCGGCCCTTGCGCTTCATCAGCCCCTCGATGATGCGGATGAGGTCGCCGCGCACGGTGCAGCAGATGCAACCGTTGTTCATCTCGAACACTTCTTCGTCAGCGCCGATGACGAGCTCATTGTCGATGCCGATCTCGCCGAACTCGTTGACGACGACCGCGTAACGCTTGCCATGCGGTTCGCTCAAAATGCGGTTGAGCAGGGTCGTCTTGCCGGCGCCCAGATAGCCGGTAAGGACGGTTACGGGAATTTTCTCCCGCTCGTGGCTCATGGTCACGCGATCATCTCCTCGGTTCGAAAGGGATCACGCTGACATATAAGTTCGGGCGGCGCTTATGGGTAGGTCAGCCCCTGAACGCTCGAAAACTAGCGGCGCTACCAAGAGCCGGATCCAACACTCCCGTTGAGGCCAACGTAGGGCCCGGTCCATCGCCACGCCGGAGGCATGATATACGTGGGCGAAGCGGAGACCACCGGCGGCGGCATCTCGTCGCCCGGCAAGGTCGCCGGTGGAGGCCCCCGCACGACTGCGTCCGCCGGGATATAGCCGAATCGACCCCGCCACGACGCGCGACACCAGTTGCGGACGCATTTTTCCAGAACGATTTCCGCCCTTTGCGGGATGCGCTGCACGACGATCGCCCTGCCGGTCGGTCCGGCGCGCATCGTGACTGGGGGTCCGGTCATAGCCAGTTCCGCGCTTGCCGGCGCGATAAGGGCCATCGAAAGGCCAAGTCCAAAATAGAGACGCACAACGGTCCTCATATTTTTGTCGCGCGCCATGTTGGTCCATTCGGGCCGAAGGCCGGTTCGATGCGAAAATTGTCATTGGCCGTCATTACGCCAAGAGACAAGGTCTCGTCGGGCATGACGAGGGTCGCTTGATCGCCAACGAACATGATGACGTGGCGCTTCTCCTCGAGCAGCTTTTTCGCCATCGCGCGCAGGCCATCAAAGTAGGGCGCTTTCCGCCACGCAGCCGGCGCGCCGGGATCCACCTGGCCGTAAACAAATCCGTTCGTCGGATAGATGGAGAGCACGAACCGCGCGCGGTCGGGCTTCCACTCGGCTGGCATCGTCCCATCAGTCATCCACAGGCAGAAGAAGCGCCGGCACTGATCGGGCGGGGCCTCGTGGATCGCGCAGCCCTTTCCGGGCGCGCAGTGCTTGCACCAGACACCGGGCGGTTTGGCGAATTCGGGCAGCGCGTAGACCTTGCAGCAGAGCGTGCACGCGCCGCATTCGCGTCCCGGAGCGGCCGAATAGGAGGTGAGGAGCATGGCAGTGGAGGACATTGGCGCGCGTCGCTTGGCCGGGTTGATCCCCGACCGCTATCGCGACCGGCTTGGGCTGGCAAGTTCGATCAGCCTGTGCGTCCGGTGCCAGCCGCCCACTCGCACGAGGCGCCCGGCATCACTTCGCAAGCGGAGATCTCAAACCTTTTCATGGCCTGCATACTACCTTACAACTGGACGAACCCGCCATCAGCAATCGAAATCTGTGGGTGCCGAAAGGAGGGAGCAGTTCTTGCGTCAAATCCTGTTCGCAATGATCCTGACCACTAGCGCAGCCTTGGCGCAGGAACCGTCCCCCAAGACAGCGCCGACCATTCCGTTCGAACTCGGTTCCGGACTTTCTCAAGCTTCCACCCGACGTCTATCTCGGTGAAGCGGCAGGGGTCGCGGTCAATTCGAAAGGCCACGTGTTCGTGTTCTCCCGCGGCGGGACGAGCGGACCGGCTTACGGCGCCGCGGCAGCGCAACTTCTGGAGTTCGACCCCGACGGGAAGTTCGTGCGCGAGATCGGCCGTAACCTCTACGCGTGGTCCTTCGCCCACGCCGTCCGCATCGACAAGGAGGACAACATCTGGGCTGTCGACAAAGGCTCGGACATGGTGATCAAGTTCAATCCCGACGGCCGGGTCATGATGGTGTTCGGCCGCAAGAAGGAGGCCTCGGACGAGGCCGACGGGCCATGGGCGCATCCGAGCCCACCCGCGGCACCCGTCGACGGGACATTCAGGCAGGTCACGGACGTGACCTGGGACCCTGCCGGAAACACTTACTTCAGCGACGGTTACATCAATTCCCGCGTCGCCAAGTACGATGCAGACGGAAATTGGGTTAAGTCGTGGGGCGAGTTCGGGGCGGGGCCAGGACAATTTCGGGTTCTGCACTCGATTCAGGCCGACGCTGAGGGCCACCTCTATGTTGCGGACCGCGGCAATGGACGCATTCAGGTCTTCGACGGCGACGGAAACCTAATTCGAATCATGCAGATCGGAGTCTCGTTCGACTACGCCAGAGCCCGCGCAACCATCGGACCGAAGCCCGGCTCGCCGGACGGCAGTCTGGCAAGCTACGGCGCCGCGCTGACCATGGCGCCCGGCGCGCCCTGGGCGCTTTGCATCACTCCGCCGCCCAATCAGGTGCTCTATAGCGCCGACGCGTTTCCAGGCCGCATCTACAAGATGACGCTCGATGGGAAAGTGCTCGGCGTGCTTGGCGAAACAGGCAAGAAACTCAAGCAGTTCGGATGGATTCACGAGATCGCCTGCCCGTCAGAAAACGAGCTTTATGTGGCCGAGCTGCTCAATTGGCGGATCCAGAAGTTGATTTTTGCATCCGCAATCCCAATGACGAGACGACAGAGCCCGCGGACACACGTTTTCGTCGACGTGAACGGCGCGCCTCTTCCTTCCTACGAGGATCTCACGATCAGCTTCGCGCATGTCGCTTATCGCGCCGGGGGGAATTCGCCGCGCGCCCGCGCGACGTCGCGTCCTTCGGAGTTCAGACGCTGAACACTCTACGCAAATGCGACGTGCGCGAACGCTGTCTACCGCCTGCTTCCCCGCGAAACCACAGTGCGAAATCAAGCGGTGTAGTGATCGACTCACATAGTCCACGGCGTTCAGCGCACCAACGGCCATTCGCTGGCTTTGCATGGCGCCGTGCGGCTGCGCCATGCAAAACGGGATGAACGCCTATGGCTTCAGTCGAAGTTTCCAATGTGCGCAAGAGCTTCGGCAGTTTTGAAGTCATTCACGGCGTTTCGATTAGCGTTGACGACGGCGAGTTCGTCATTCTTGTGGGGCCCTCGGGCTGCGGCAAGTCGACGCTGCTGCGGATGGTCGCAGGGCTGGAATCGGTCACGAGTGGCGAACTTCGTATTGACGGGCGCCTCGTCAACGACGTGCCGCCGAAAGAGCGCGACATCGCGATGGTGTTCCAGAACTATGCGCTTTACCCGCAAATGACGGTCGCGAAGAATATGAGCTTCTCGCTCGAGCTCGCGCGAAGACCGAAGGACGAGGTCGCCGAAAAAGTCGGTAAGGCGGCTGATATCCTCGGTCTCAAGCCCTTGCTCGATCGCTATCCGCGCCAGTTGTCAGGCGGCCAGCGACAACGGGTCGCGATGGGACGGGCGATCGTGCGTGATCCGGCAGTGTTTTTGTTCGACGAACCTTTGTCCAATCTAGACGCGAAGCTGCGTGTCCAGATGCGCGCCGAGATCAAATCGCTGCAGCAACGGCTGGCGTCGACGACTCTTTACGTGACCCACGACCAAATCGAGGCGATGACCATGGCCGATAAGATCGTGGTCATGCACGACGGCGTAGTCGAGCAGGTCGGCTCGCCGCTCGAACTTTATGACCGGCCCGCTAATGTCTTCGTGGCCGGCTTTATCGGCTCACCGGCAATGAACTTTATCGCGGGGCGTCTCGAAGGCGGTGAGCCGCCAACGCTCTTCACCGCTTCAGGAGTCCAGATCCCACTTTATAGCGCCGCGCCACGCGTTGGTCCCGGTTCGGAGATCATGATGGGTGTTCGACCGGAGCACGTAAGCCTTGGCGGGCCGCGAGCGATGTCCGCGCAGATCATGGTCATCGAGCCGACGGGTTATGAGACGCAGGTAATCGTCAAGTTTGCCGGGCAGGAGATGACTTGTGTCTTCCGCGAGCGCCTGAGCGGACGTCCGGGGGATCGCATCGGGCTGACGTTTGAAGGCCCGCTGCATTTCTTCGACGCGCAAACAGGCGCGGCCATCGCCGCTGGATGATCCGGAGAACAACAGCGTCGCTCACCTTGCGGGATATCGGCTGATCGGACTAACCTCGGTGCCAGAACGACGCCGGTGGGGCGCGGGCGGGAGGATTTCGCCATGAAGGCCTATCGCGTCAGTCGTCGATCCTTGCTTGTCGGCATCGCGGCCGCCCCCGCGATTGTGGGTGTCGCGCGCGCCGCGCCGCTGACCATGCGCCTGTCGTCCTCGTTGCCGAACAATCCGAAGTTCGCCAACGGCCGGGTCTATTATGACAATCTCGTCAATCGCCTCGCGGCCAACGGCCTTGCAGACCGCATCGACGTGCAGTTTTTCCCTGACAATCAGCTCGGCCAAGAGATCGACGTTGTCAATTCGGTCAGTCTCGGTGTCATCGACCTTATGGTCACCGGCACTTCTATCTGGGCGAATGTGGTGCCTTTGATCGGCTTGCTCGACCTCGGCTATCTCTTCGAAAGCTTTCCGCAGCAGACCAGGGCGCTTGACGCGGGCGCGGCCAAGCCACTGGAACAAGCGCTGAGAACCGGGGCCAATGTTCAGATCATCGGCTGGGCCTACAATTTCGGTTCCCGGAGTGTCATGTGCAAATCGCGGGTCAACGCGCCGGCGGATTTAGCCGGCAAACGGATTCGAACCCTGCCGAACAAGATCATCACGGAATGCCTGCGGCTCATGGGCGCGGCCGCAACGCCGATGGCCTTCGGTGAGATTTACACCGCGCTTCAGGCGGGCGTGCTGGACGGGCTTGAGCATGATCCGCCCACGGTTGCGGCAAGCAAATTCTACGAAACGGCTAAATTCTATTCGCTAACCCAGCACAATTTCTCCGCGCTCGGCGTATTCTGCAGCGGCCTGACCCTCAATCGAATGGACGCCCCGCTGCGCGACCTGTTTCTGACGGCGGCGGCGGAAGCAGCGGTGGACACCAGAGCCCGCGGGCTCGAGGCTGAAAAGGAGGCAATTGAGACGCTGAAGCAAAAGGGCGTCGAAATCATCGCCTGCGATCGCGAGCCGTTCCGCAAACTGACGCTGCCGCAGACCGACGGCTTCATCAAGGCGCATCCGGAGGCAAAACCGATCATTGATATTGTCCGCAACGTCAAGGCATGACTTCATGCGCTCGCTTTAGACGATCGTCCCGCGCGTTGAGTCAATGACGAGTAGTCAAATTTCGAGCGGCGGCGCGTGACGCAGACGGCGGACTCCAGTAAAATGCTGCCTGACTCCCGCCGCTCGACGTACGGCGCGCTGACCTTGCTGCTTAGGCTTGTGGATGCGGTCGCGGCTGGGCTGCTGGCGGCGGACCTGATCGTTGTGTCGCTCTCCGTATTCTATCGCTACGTGCTGAATGCGCCGATCGAGTGGGCGGATGACGTCGCACGCGGACTCATGGTGGCGATGAGCTTCTTTGGCGCGGCGGGCGCGCTTGCGCGCAATGAGAACGCCAGCGTCGCCTTCTTCGTGGAGAAGCTAGGTCTACAAGCCCGCAGGCGGGTCGACGCTGTTGCGGCGCTCGTTGTCCTAGCAACTGCAGGATCGGTAGCGTGGTACGCAATTGCCCTGGGACAATTCACAACCGGGCAAACGACCGGGTCCGGCCTGCCGCTGGAATTAACGTTTTATCCGATGGGCGCAGGCGCTCTCTGCATGACGATATTCGCGCTTGCCCTGTTCTGCCGCCGAAAACTGTCCGACATCGCCGTCGCCGTCATCCTTGCTCTGGTTTTGGCTAGCGCAGCTTACGGCTGGCGCTTCGTCGGAGCGGGCGCGATGCGCGCCGGGCTGCCGATGATCCTGAGCTTCGTCGGATGTCTCACCGGCGGGGTGCCAATCGGGTTTGCGCTGGCTTTCACCGCGCTCATTTACATCTGGATCGACGGCGCCCTGCCCGGCCTCATCTTCGCTCAACAAATGGCGCGCGGCATCGATAATTTCGTGCTGCTCGCGATCCCGTTCTTCATCCTGGTCGGCTACCTCATGGAGGCGAACGGTATGTCCGTCCGTCTGATCGCGCTACTCGAACGCCTGGTCGGACGTGCGCGTGGCGGGCTTAACGTGGTGATGGTGCTCTCGATGGTGATCTTCTCGGGCATTTCCGGCTCGAAGATGGCCGATGTCGCGGCGGTCGGCTCGGTCCTGATCCCGGCGGCTCGTCGCTCGCGCCAAAGTCCCGGCAGCGCCGTGGCGTTGCTGGCGGCTTCCGCGGTGATGGCGGAAACCATACCGCCGTGCATCAATCTGATCATACTCGGCTTCGTCGCCAATCTCTCGATCGGCGGACTATTCATGGCGGGACTGTTCCCGGCGGCCCTGATGGCGCTCGCCTTGATAGGGGCCGTCATCTTGCTCGGCGGCGATGCACGCCTGCCGGCCGAGGCTCGCCTTTCCACGGCGCCGCTCTCGCAACTATGGCGCGGCGCAATCGTCACACTTGGGCTTTTGGTCATCATCTTTGCCGGTTTCAGGTTCGGCGTCGCTACCGCGACCGAGATCTCAGCCTTTGCTGCGCTCTACGCCCTGGTGGTGGGTGGAGCAGCTTTCCGCGAGCTGGGACCCCGAGCCGCCGCGCGAAGTTTCGTCAATGCGGCGACCCGCTCAGGGCTCGTGCTGTTCATTGTTGCAGCGGCCCAGGCGCTGGCTTTTGTGCTGACTCTCCAACAGGTTCCCCATGCCCTCGCCGAAGGGATGATTGCGTTGTCGCAGAACGCCGGCCCCTGGATGTTTCTGCTTCTGTCCATCGCCATCCTGATTGTTATGGGCTCGATTCTGGAGGGCGCCGCGGCGCTCATCATCTTCGGTCCGCTGCTGGTGCCGGTAGCTGGCCAGATCGGCATAAACGAACTGCATTTTGGCGTAGTTTTGGTGATTGCAATGGGTATCGGGTTGTTCGCCCCGCCCCTCGGGCTTGGGCTCTACGGCGCATGTCTGATTGGCGGCGTGCCGATCGAGACGACAGTGCGGCCGATGCTAGGCTATCTTGGCTTGCTGCTGGTGTGCCTCTTGGTGATCGCGTTCGTCCCGGGTCTGACGCTCTGGCTTCCGCATCGTCTCGGCTACCAGTAGGCGCTAGACCCTTCGCCTCGAGATGCCTGAGCATGCTTGGCGAACCTCAACCGCCTTGTGCAATCGGGTCGACGCGCGTGTTCGGCTTGACCGCGCTTCGTCGCCAGATATGGTTCATTAGCGCGTCCGTCATTGCCACTGTCCTAGCTGCGCTCAACCAACCGCGGCTCTCCCGTCCATCCTCGATCGAGACAAATTGATCCATGCCGCATCTGTTTAGCAAACGTCGCATGCGCGACGTCGACTTCGCCAATCGCATCGTCGTTTCGCCCATGTGCCAATATTCGTCGGTCGATGGCTACGCGAATGATTGGCATTTCGCGCATCTTGCCGCTCGGGCGGTCGGCGGCGCTGGCTTGGTATTCACGGAGGCGGCCGCGGTAACGCCCGAGGGCCGCATTTCGCCGCAGGACCTTGGCGTCTGGAACGAGAAGCATTTCGAGCCCCTCGAGCGGATCGCGCGCTTTATGGACAATCAGGGCGCACGCGCCGGCATCCAGCTCGCGCATGCGGGTCGAAAGGGAAGCACCTATCGGCCCGGGGCGGGACAAGGCGCCGTTGCGGAGAGCGCCGGCGGGTGGCGTCCGGTCGCCCCGAGCGCCATCGCGTTCAGCGACAACTATGCCAAGCCCGACGAGCTGACGATCGACCAGATCAAGTCCTTGCAAGGGGCGTTTGCGGTGGCGGCTGAACGCGCGGCTGCCGCAGGTTTCGACGTGATCGAAATTCACGCAGCGCACGGCTATTTGATCCACGAGTTCCTGTCGCCGTTCAGCAATCGTCGCGTCGACGCCTACGGCGGTTCGTTCGAAAATCGGACGCGATTTCTTCGGGAATGCGTCGAAGCGGTGCGAGCTGTGCTGCCCGAGCGCTGCCCGCTATTCGTACGAATTTCGGCGACCGAGTGGGTGGAAGGCGGATGGGACATCGACCAATCGGTCGAACTCGCCCGTCTTCTGCTCTCGCTGGGCGTCGATCTGATCGATTGTTCGTCGGGAGGCAATCTCGAGAAAGCGGAGATTCCGATTGGACCCGGATATCAAACGTCTTTCGCAGAGCGGATTCGGCGCGAGGCCGATATCGCCACCGCCGCGGTCGGCATGATCACCGCACCGGCTCAGGCCGACCAGATCATCCGCAATGATCAAGCTGATTTCGTGCTGCTAGCGCGCGAGATGCTGCGCGATCCCTACTGGCCGATGCACGCGGCGCAGGAGCTTGAGCAGATCGCGCCTTGGCCGGTGCAATATTTACGCGCCGCGCCGCGCGGCACGCCCGAACGTGAATCTGCGCCCGTTCCCCGTGATCGCATCAAGCAAGCTGCCAGCGCGTGATCGACAGAGAGAAGAATAGTCCCGCAGGCTGCCGGCCAGGCAATGGAAAGACGAAAATACGGGGTAGATAGGCTTGGCGGAGCTGTCCCGCTCGCGATAAGATGACACCCCGCCCTTACTTGGGCTTCGATGGGGACTGAAATGCGCAATTCGTTCGTTTCGTGGTTGACGGCGGCGGCGATCGTCTTTGGATTCTCCATTGCGGGCGCAAACGCGGCGAATGCGCAAAGCGTCATGAGAACCTGCGCAACCGAATGGAAGCAAGCTCAGACGGCCGGAACGACCGGAGGCGAGGACTGGCCGCAGTTTCTGGCTCAGTGCCGTACGCGCCAGGGTTCAGCCGCCGCGCCGTCTTCGTCGACAGCCGCTCCCGCGCCTTCTCCTCAGTCAGGATCCCTATTTCCCTGGTCGCAGCCGTCGGCGCCGACTTCCACCGCGGCTTCAAATGCCGGCGCTCCGTCGAGCGGCCAAAGCGTCATGAGACTATGCGCGAGCCAATGGAAAGAGGCTAAGACCGCTGGAACGACCGCCGGTCAGACGTGGCCGCAGTTTCTGACGCAATGCCGCAGACGCCAAACCTCCACGCTTCGTCCTCGGGAGGTTTCGCTCCCGCGCCGAGCCCTGCCCCAGCGCCCGCTTCTGCCTCCCAGTCAGGATCTCTTTTCCCATGGTGGCAACAGTCGGCGCCCTCTTCCGCGCCCGCATCGAATGTCGCTCCCTCGACCCTGCAGGCAGGCCAATACACGACGGAGCTCGCGGCGCGTGCTCGCTGCCCCTCCGAGACTGTTGTGTGGGTCAATACGCCGACCCGCATCTATCATTATTCGGGAACCCGCTACTACGGGCACACCCTCAAGGGCGCATATATGTGCGAGGCTGACGCGCGTGGGGCCGGCTATCGTGCGGCGCGGAACCGTCAACGTGAGGCTGAGGCTCATTAGGGATCTGGGTCGACGGCGCTGATCCTTGGATCGTCCTGCTGTTCAACGTTGCGCGGGACGTCGCAACACAAATTTTTGATAGCAACTTATCGGGCGTTGCGAACGCTGCGCGACCGACTCGCAGTGTGACGCAGCTCACGCTACGGCATGCTCAATTCATGCCTAACTGATTGTCGCCGCGACAAAAACGGTAGGCGGCAGGTCGTTGTTAACAAAATTGCCGCAGGCTTCTTTTGTTGACTCGCCGTAGACGCGAACACGCCGCAGCAAGCGAATAGTGGAACTGAGATGCACCCCTTTCTCCAACCGGATGCGCGCTCGGGTCAGTCCGATTGCGGCCATCACTTCCTCCATACGAACGTCTTTCTGCGGTATGCGAGCGGCGCGTCGGGTGAAGCCGAAGAGCACATCGATAACATTTTGACCCAGGCTGCCGTTCTGAGGCGTCGCGTCTGGGTCAGCAGCATGCTCTTTGCTGAGCTCAGGCCTTCGATGTTCGATGCCGGACGGTTCAACACTTTTCATAAGTTCACGCGCTACATCCGCTCGCTGGTGACG
>CAVYPD010000051.1:0-78371 GCA_963770275.1 uncultured Alphaproteobacteria bacterium | reverse complement strand
ACCGCCACCCTGGCTTGAACAGGGGACCTCTAGATCCACAATCTAGCGCTCTAACCAACTGAGCTATGGCGGCCCGACCGGCTCGGCCGGATAACTAGTGACAAAGCCTAAGCCGCGCAAGGTTTGCGTTGAGGGCGATCGATCGCCCTCACGAGGCTAAACGAAAGAACGCCGCCCGCGACTGCGGACGGCGTCCATTGGCGGCGCGCGGGAGGGAACGCGCCGCCAAAAGGCGAACCCGAGATCAGACCGCGAGCTTGAACGACCGCGCCACTTGCTCCTTGATCGGCTCGACGGCGTCCGCCATCGCCTTTTGAGCGAGCGCGCCGAAGTCCTTGCTCTGGCCGGTTATCGTCTCGACCTGCTTGCGAGCGAACTCGGTCTGCAGCGTGACGAGATCGGGGAGCGACTTCACGGCGAAGACGGCCTTCAAGAAATCGAAATTGGCGTCCGCATTGACGCGCAGCGCTTCGAAGGCCTTGGTGTTGATGGCGAGCGCGCCGTCCTTAGCGGCCGCGAAGCTCACCTCGAAGGCGCTTGCGGTTTCATCCGCCGCGGTCTTGGCTTTGGCGAAAGCCGCGCGCGACTCGACCACGCCCTTTTCAAGCGCGCTGCGGAAGCTCTGTTGAATCTCCGCGGCTGGCGCGGCGGCTAATTTGGCTTCGCTGGGCAGCGACTGCGTTGACCGTCGCAACGGCGGCCTCGACGGGAGCCGCGGCGGAAACCTTCGGGGGGACAGCGCTTTTCTTGGGTGCGTTGGCCATGAACTAACCTCGATGTTGGTGTTGACGATTGTGCGTTGATGAGGGACCGGGCGGAACGGCGCCGATGCTCAGCTTGAACCTGGCGTCAGGCTCTTTTGCAGGACGGAGCCGAACTCCTTGGCCTGCTCCTGCAACACAGCGAGCTGGGTTTTCAGATACTCGCTCTGAAGCGCCAGAGCCTCTTGCGGGTCCTTCGCCTTGACCAGCTTTTGAGCCAGATCGAACGCCGCGTTCACGTTGCGCTCGGTATAGGACAGCACGTGAGCGCCGACCGATTTCGCGCCGCCCTGTGACGTCTGCGGTCGCTTCACCGGCGACGCCGCTCGCGCGCTGAGCGACCGTGAGAAAGCCCTCGAACGCCTTGCGCGCCTGCTCGACGCTGCGCTCGGCGAAATCGCGCATTTCGTTTGGAACCTCAAACGGCGAATTGGCCATGCTATTTCCTCTCGCCGGCCGCCATACGAATCGGCGCCCGCTGTTTCAGCCGCTATAGCCGGCTTTTTGCTGCAGTGCAACATATTTTGCGGCGCCAGAGATTTTAACCCTGAAAACAATGAGGGACGCCGACGCCGTGGCGAAAATTCAACGACCGCGTTAAGCTTTCGCTAACGATAAAGCCCGAATCGTCGGTACGCGACTGCGCCGATCCGATGTCCATTCACGAGCGCCGACTTTGACCCACTCGCCGCCATCGTCCGCCGCCGACCTCACGCCGCTGTCGCGCGAACAAGCGGCCGCGGCCTTCGACCGAGCGGACGCGCCAGAAGAGTGGCTGAAAGACAAGGCGCGGCTCGCGATCCTATCCCCGCCGGGCTTACTCGTGAGCGCGAGCCCGGCCATGCTCGCTCTGTTCGGCGCCAAGGACCGCGAGGCGCTCGAAGCGCGGCTGGTGCAGGGCGATGGACCGTCGGCGCGGCGCTTGCGGCGCCTGGCGGCGACGCTTCCCTTTGGCGAGGCGCCGCGTCTCGAGCAGATGCGCCTTGTGGTCGACCGGCGGCTGGTCCAGCGTCAACTTGCAGCTGCGTCCGCATGGCCGGCCCGGGAGGCGCGAACTGGCTTTTGGTGTCGGTTCCGGCTCTGGGCGCCGCAAGCGACGAGCCGCCTGCGCCCGCAAAGGACCGCGAAGCTCCGCAGCCGGAAGATATGTCGGCGCCGGATTTGGGCGAAAAGCCGGCGCCGCATGTGGCGAGTCCACGCCGTCGCCGAATGCGCGCTTTCTGTGGACCCTCGACGAGGAGGGCCGCTTTGGCGTGGCCGCATCCTGTGCTCGTCGCCGCGGTGGGGACCAATTCGCCCGACCGCGGCGAGTCGCTCGAGGCTTTCTTCCGCCGCGTCGGATTGGACGGCGGCGACGAACTGGCCCGCGTGCTTGGCGAGCGGGAAACCTTTTCCCGCATCACGCTCGAGTGGCCCCTGTCGGGGCTTGATCGGCGCCGGCTGATCGCGCTGTCCGCTGCGCCGATGTTCGGCCGTCAGCGCGAATTTTTGGGCTATCGCGGCTTTGGCGTGTTGGGCGAGGAGATCGACGCCGTCGCTATGCCGGAAGGCAAGATGTCGGCAGAGCCCGCCGGAGATGATCGATCCGCGCTGCCTGAGGCGTTCGAACCCGAGCCCCAGGCGCCCGAAAGCGCCGCGAGGCCGGTCGAATCGAGTCCGGAATTTGCCGGCACGGATGGCCCCGATGCGCCTCCGTCTTTCCTCGATGCGGATGGAATTGGCGCCGCCCGCGCCGAGGCGTTCGAATCCGAACCCTCGTGGCCGACAAGCGAGTCTGAAGCTGAGGTCCAGGCGTCCGAAAACGCCGGAGAGCCGGTCGAACGGAATCTTGAGCTTCCGGCGGCCGATGCTCCCGACGCCCCGCCCCCTGAGGCTTCGCTTGAGGCGGATGGACCTAAGTCCGCTCCGGCCCTCACCGAGGCGAACGACTCCGACGCGCCCGCAGTGGAGAGTGCGCCGCCGGATCTTGTCGAGCGCTCCGCGGCGAGCGAGCCTCAGCCGTCGCCGCCTGAGCGCACCGCCGCGATTTACGTCCTGCGCCACCCGGCGCCCGCCGTCTCGTCCAACATCGTTCCGATCCGCCCGGGCGCGCTTGACGCGCTGGCCCGCGAAATCGCGCCGAGCTTTCCCGCCGAGAGCGTGGAGCTCAGCCGCAGCGAGCGCGACGCGTTCCGCGAAATCGCGCGCGCTCTGGTCGGCCGCGCGCCGGCTTCGCGCGACGAGTCCTCGGACGAACGGGCAGGCGCGGACACCCGACGGGAAGTTCGAGATCGATACGCGCGCCGAGCAGCCGACGGACCGGCAAGGCGACGCTGGGGCGGCGCGCGGCGCCGACGGCGACGAGGTTCGGCGCAACGCCGGCGCGGTTCTGGACCGTCTTCCGGTTGGCGCCCTCGTCGCCCGCGACGGGCAGGCGCTCTACGCCAATCGGACGCTGCTTGAGCTCATTGGCTATCGTGATTTCGCAGAATTTCAGGCGGCGAATGCGCTCTCCAGGATGTTCCGCGACCGCGATCCGCGAGCGATGACGGCCGAAGACGTCGGCGCGGTCGCGATCGTGAGGGCGGACGGGCAGATCTTGTCCGTCGACGGCCACGCGCAGGTGATCAGCTGGGACGGCGCGCCGGCGACGCTGATCGCGCTGCGCCGCTCGCTGGAAGCGGAGCTCCGGGCGAGAATGCGCGTCGCCGAGAGCGAAGCGGCGACGCCCAGCGGCTTGGCGAGCAGCGACCTTCAGGCCATGCTCGACCGGGCGAGCGACGGCGCCGTCACGCTCGATTTGGCCGGCCGCATCCTGTCGCTGAACGAGCCCGCCGAGCGCCTGTTCGGCTACCATCAGAACGAGATCGCCGGCGAGAGCCTGTTGATGCTGCTCGCGCCGCAGAGCCATCCCGAGGCGACCGCGAGGCTCGAAAGCCTTAAGTCACGGCGGCGAGGCCGAAGCGGTCTTTCGTCCGCTTCAGGTGGTCGGGCGCGATCGCAGCGGCGTTTCGATTCCGTTGGCGCTGACCCTGGCGCGGATCGGTCCCGAGCGAGGCGCCGCAATTTTGCGCCCTCGTGCGCGACCTCAGCCGCGAGCGCGAGACAGAACGGCGCCTCATCGCCGCCCGCGAGGCCGCCGAGGCCGCCAGCGCCGCCAAGACCGATTTTCTCGCCCAGGTCAGCCACGAGATCCGTACGCCCTTGCACGCCATTCTGGGCTTTTCCGAAGTGATGCTGGAGGAGCGTTTCGGCCCGGTCGGCAACGAGCGTTACAAGGACTATATCAAGGACATCCACGCTTCCGGCAGCCACGTGATGAGCCTCGCCGACGATCTGCTCGATCTCAGCAAGATCGAAGCGGGCAAGCTCGAACTCGCTTTCGCCTCCGTCGACGCCAACAGCGTCATTCGCGAGTGCGTGTCGCTGATGCAGCCGCAGGCCGCGCGCGAGCGGGTCATCATGCGCGTCTCGCTCCACGACCGCCTGCCGCGCGTGATGGTCGACGAGCGCTCGCTCAAGCAGATCATGCTGAACCTGATGTCGAACGCGGTGAAGTTCAACGAGCCGGGCGGCCAGGTGATCGTCTCGACCGCCGTCGACGCCGCCGGCCAGGCGGTGATCCGCGTGCGCGACACCGGCGTTGGCATGAACGAGAATGAAGTGGGTCTCGCGCTCACGCCGTTCAGCCAGGTCGGCAAGGGCGGCGCGAAGGGCGGGGCCGGTCTCGGCCTGCCGCTGACCAAGGCGCTGGTCGAAGCCAACAAGGCCGAGTTTTCGATCAAGAGCCGCCGCGAGCAAGGCACGCTGATCGAGATCGCCTTCCCCAACATCCAGGCGGCGCAGTAGGATGGCGCGCCGCGTCGATAACGAGAGCGGCGGGCGCTCAAGAAGCGCCGCCGAGGCCTATGCCTCGGCGCGGAAGTCAAAGGTCGCGCAATCTCGGCCGAGGCAGGTCCTCCTCGCCGCACTCTCATCGAGGTTCTGGCGTCAATGCCTGACGTTGGCGTTGGACGCGGATTTCGAGTCGGATCGACTCCGTCGATCACTCTGCGGCAGCGCCCTTTTCAGCTGAGCTGAATTGCCGCAGGCCCTCATCCGGCGCTACGCGCCACCTTCTCCCTGAGGGAGAAGGGAATCGGCGGCGCTGCCGCGCCCCCTCTCCCTCGGGGAGAGGGCGGGGTGAGGGCGAACCGGATCGACCAGAGCGTCATCGAGCCCTACGCCAGCCGCGCTCTTAACCGAGGCGCGGCGAAATCCAAGAGCATGCGCACTTTGAGCGGCGTCAATCCCTGACGGGCCATGGATGAGGCTGACCGGCGAGGGCGCTGGCTCGTACTCGGCAAGGACAATCTGAAGTCGACCGTCCGAGACGGCTTGGGCGACCTGATAGGACAGGACGCGTGTGACGCCGAGGCCGGCGGCCGCTCCGTCGATCGCCGCTTCCGCAGTGTTGACGGAGAGGCGGGCGCGCACGGGCGCGCGGAGTTCACGCTTCGACTTTGGGTCGCGGAAGATCCAATGCTGCGACGACGAAAGCGGATCAAACGTCACTGCGGTAAGGGCCGCCAGGTCTTCCGGACTTTTCGGCGACGCCGTGCGCGGCGAAATAGGCGGGGCTGCCGCAGACCACGCTGCGGACCGCGCCAACCCGTGTCGAAACCAGCGCGCTATCCGCCAGCGCGCCGATCCGCACCGCAATGTCGACATGATCGTCGATGAGGTCGAGATTGCGGTCGGCGAGGACAAGCCGGACATTGATCTCAGGCCATTGGGCAAGAAACTCGGCGATGACCGGCAGGACGTGCAGCCGGCCAAAGACCACCGGCGCGGTGATGACCAGGTCGCCTCGAGGCGCGGCATGTTCCCCCGACGCTGCGCGCTCCGCCTCGCTCACCTCGTCGAGGATGCGCCTGGCCGCGGCGACATAGGCCGCGCCCGAGTCGGTGAGAGCCAGCTTGCGGGTCGAGCGGGTCAGGAGGCGCGTGTTCAGATGCGCTTCCAGGTCGGAAATCTTGCGGCTGACCGTGGGCAGCGGGACGCGGAGTTTGCGGCCCGCGGCTGACAGGCTGCCTGCCTCGGCAACCGCAACCAGAAGGGACATGGCTTCGAGGCGGTCCATATTCCAGCAACTGAGAGAGTGCCTCTCAATGATGCCAGATTATTAGATGGAATGAAACCGACTATTTCTCTCTTCGGGGGCCGAAGTCCGGCCGAACCAAGCAGGGCGCACCATGTCCTATGGATTTCTCGATATCGCTTCGACGCCCGGCGTGCGCGCCGCGCAGGAAGCCAACGGCAGCGGCGAGTATTGGGCGAATTTTCATGGCGATCGCGCCTCTGATCGCTTCACGTCGGCCGAGGCGGCGTTCATCGCCGAGCGCGACAGCTTTTATATGGCGACCGTCTCGGAGAGCGGCTGGCCCTATGTGCAGCATCGCGGCGGGCCGCCCGGCTTCATCCGCATTCTCGACGAGAAGACGCTGGCGATCCCTGACTTCCGCGGCAACCGCCAGTACATCAGCACCGGCAATCTCGCCACAGATGACCGCGCCGCGCTGATCCTGATGGACTATCCCCACCGGCGACGCCTCAAGCTTTACGCGCATGTCGAGGCAAAAGATCTGGCGGCCGATTCGGAGCTGGCCAAGACGCTTACGCTGCCGGACTACAGGGCGAAGGTCGAGCGCGGCCTGATCATCCATCTCGTCGCGTTCGACTGGAACTGTCCGCAGCACATCATTCCGCGTTTCAGCGAAGCCGAGCTCGAGCCCGCGCTAGCGCCGTTTCGTGCGCGGCTCGAAGCGCTTGAGGAGGAAAACAAGGCGTTGCGCGACGAACTGGCCGCGATCCGTCAACCGTTGGGAAGCCCTGGAACCGCGACGCCGAACGCCTGAAGCAGGAGAACGGCGTTCAACGTCAGGATGACCAGCGCCGCGAAGCACGCGGCGACATTGGTCAGGCGGCTGTTGGCGAAGGCGCCCATAATGTCCTTGCGACTGGTGAATATGAGGAGTGCGATGACGGGAGCGGGCAGGGCGATGCTGAGCACCACCTGGCTCATGATGAGCGCGCTGGTCGAATTGACCCCGAGCCAGACCACGACGAATGCCGGAATCATTGTCACCAGGCGGCGAACGATGATGGGTACGCGGACGCGAAGGAAGCCCTGCATGATCATCTGGCCAGCCATGGTGCCGACCGTCGAACTCGCCAGCCCCGACGCCAGAAGCGCCGTCAGAAAGGCGCCCGCCGCAGCGGGACCGAGCAGGGGCGTGAGCGTCTTATAGGCGGTCTGGATCTCGGCGACGTCGCTGTGGCCGGCGTGAAACGCGCTCGAGGCCATGATGACCATCGCCATATTGACGAGGCCCGCGACCCCGAGGGCGACGAGAACTTCGATATTCGAGAATCGCAACACGAGCCGGCGCTCGCGGTCGTTGCGCGCCGGCGCCCGATTCTGCGTCAGCCCCGAATGCAGGAAGATTGCGTGGGGCATGATCGTCGCGCCGACGATCCCAACTGCGATGGTCACCGCGCCGGCGTCGGGCAAGCTTGGAACCACGCTGCCCAGCCCCACGGCGGCCCAATCTACCGGGGCGATCACCATCTCGACGAGATAGCAAAGCGCAATCGCGGCGACGAGCGTGCCGATGATGAGTTCGGTCGGACGGAATCCGCGGCCTTCGAACATGAGGATGCCGTAGGTGAGGACGCCGGTGACGCCCATGCCGGCGAGGAGCGGGATATGCAGCAGAAGCGAAAGCCCAATCGCGCCGCCGAGGAATTCGGCGAGGTCGGTCGCCATCGCCGCGATCTCGCTGACGATCCACAGCGCCCATACCACCGGTTTGGGAAAATGCTCGCGGCACATTTCGGCCAGATTGCGCCCGGTGACGATGCCGAGTTTCGCTGAGAGCGACTGGAACAGCATGGCTGCGAGGCTGGCCGTAAGCACCACCCAGAGCAGCGCGTAACCGTATTTGGCCCCGGCCTGGATGTTGGTGGCGAAATTGCCGGGGTCCATATAGGCGATCGAGGCGACCACCGCGGGCCCCGCGAACAGAAGCGGGCTGCGCCAACGGCTGCCACCGCCCAACACCTCGCGAATGCCCGCGACGGTTCGGTCCGTCATCCCAATGGGCGCGGCTGTCAGGCCTACGCGTGCGACCGCGTCGCTCACAGCTTCATCTCCGGTGTTTCTCGCCTTACCTCAATAATGTACCCTTAGCTACGTCATAGTCAATAGGCTAAAAATAAGCGCAAAGGCTGGATGAAACGCGCGGATGCCGAAGCCGGGTTGCATTTTGCAGCCAAGGCTGCACTATGAAACGAGGGGCGACACGGCGTGCGGCGGGGCGAGCGAGGGCGATTTGGCGACCACGAAGCGCGGCAAAGAGCCGCCGTCCGCCAATGCGGGGTTGGCGGCCGAGCCCGCGCAAGCCGACCGGTTCTTGAAGGCGCGCTCGGCCCGCTCAGCCTCGCTGCTCGAGGACTACACCGAACTGATCGCGGACCTGATCGCCGCCAACGGCGAAGCGCGCACGACCGACATCGCGCGGCGTATGGGCGTCGCCCATCCGACCGCGAGCAAGACCATCGCTCGCCTGAAGCGCGAGGGGCTGGCGCGCGCCAAGCCCTATCGCGGCATCTTCCTGACTGAGGCCGGCGCCGCGATGGCGAAAAGCGCGCGCGAGCGCCATCGACTGGTGGTCGACCTCCTCATCGCCGTCGGCGCGCCGCGCGAGGCGGCGGAGGCCGACGCCGAGGGCATCGAGCACTACGTCTCCGCCGCGACGCTCAGCGCCTTCGAGGCCTTCCTGCACGGCCGCGGGGAATCCTAGAGCAGACGGCGCTTAGGTTGGTGCGGGCGGATTGGCGCCGCGCTCGGCTCGAGCGCCCGAGGGAATCGGCGGCTTTCTCCCTCACGGGGCCCGGGCCCGAGTGCGGGTCCAGTCGAACGACTGGCAGATGAGGCCGCCTAGCACGCAACCCGCCGTAACCAGATGATCGCCAGAGACGGTCAGCTTTGCCGTGTAGCGCTTGCCATCCTCTGGATTGAACGCCGCTCCGGCCCAAGAGTCCTGGCCGCTCGGCTTCATATCAGAAAACAGTCGTTGGCCGATCTTGGCGGGGCCGTCCGATTCCTTCTTCCAGGCCAGAAAGCCGCACATCGTGTCGCCTCCGCAAGCTGAGAAGCGAAGCTTGGCGGACCCATCGTCCCGCGTCCATATTCCGGTCAGTTCGCTTGCGATCGCCGGCGGCGCAGACGCCGCCAAGACTGCCAGAGCGACGAGCATAGCGCGCGTCATCGATCTATCCTTATGAAACCATTTTTGCTGGGGAGCAGGCAGATTAAGCCACGGGCGAGGAGCGGTCAACGCGAGATAATCGCCTCCGGCCAGAGGGGCCGATACCCGCCCTTGAGCGCGGCGACGGTCGAGGGCGGGGTCAAGACTTCAACGACCGCGCCCCGCTCGAGAGGCGCCGGCGCTCCGTAGCCAGCGAAGCTCCACGGCAACAGAGCGCCCGAGCGCACGGCGTAGGCTTTTCCGGCACGCGCGATCATCACCCCGTCCGGAAGATCGCCGAGCCGCGCCCGCCACAAGCGTTTGCGCCGGTTCTCGACGCGCTCGCCGTGAAGCGCGTCATCCATTGCCTCTACGTGGCTCGGAGCCCCGGGAAAAGCGGCGATAAAGGCTTTCGCGGCCTGCCGTCGGCATTCGAAGCATGGACGATGCCCGGCGGCGAGACCGGTTGGCTCGTCGAGGAAAAAGAGCTCCGTGTAATATCGTCCCCAAACGTCGCGATGACGATCCTTGAACTCGCAGACGCAGATGAGCCAGTGTTTGTTTTTCCAGCGGCCGCGACTGAGCGTCTGATCGTCGCGATGCAGCCGCCCTCCGCGATTGCCCATCATGGCGCCGCGCTCGGCGACGGCGTGCAATTCGCCGAACGGATCGACGCGATTTTGCAGCGGGCGGGGAGCCTGGGACACGCCCGCCGGCGACAGTTTGCGTTCCACGAGAGGCAGGTCCACCCTTCAGGGGCTTGGCGTCTTGGGGGAGGAAACATGGCGCTCGAACTTCGGCCGAATTGCGAATATTGCGATCGGGATCTCGCGCCCGCTTCGCTTGAGGCGCGCATCTGCACTTATGAATGCACCTTCTGCGCCGATTGCGTCGAGCGGCATCTGAGCAACGTCTGTCCCAATTGCGGCGGCGGCTTCATGCCCCGACCGATCCGGCCAGCGCGGGAATGGCGGCCTGGGCTGTCGCTGGCCAACCGGCCCGCCTCAACAAAGCGCGTGGGGCTGTCCTACAGCCGCGAGGAAATCGCTGAACTCGTTCGCGAGGTCATGGCCGTCCCGCCCGACCGCCGCTGACCGTGGCCTATCGCACCGGCGTAGCCTGCGCGCTCACCTGCGCTTCGCCGACATTGTCGACATTGTAGACATCGTCGCGGAAATTGGCCGGCCCGTCGCCATTCGACCAGCCGGTCAGATAGACCCAGATCACCGGCACCGCCTTGGTGAGCTTGATCTCGTAGGGCGCGCCTTCCTTGATCTTGTCTTGCATCGCCGCTTTGTCCCAACCGCCAGCAGGCCCGCTTGTCCCTTCCAATAGCCACGCTGCGTAATCGTAAACGCCCTGCACCCGGACACAGCCATGGCTAAGGAAGCGGTAGTCGGCGCCGAACAAACCCTTCGAGGGCGTGTCGTGCATATAGACGGCAAGCTTGTTGGGCATGTTGATACGGATCGAGCCCAGCGAATTGCCTGCGCCAGAATCCTGGCGCAGCGTATAATTGGCCGCCCGCTCCGTAGTCCAGTTGACCGACTTCGGATTGATCTCCTTGCCCGAGCCATCGAGAATCCGGATCTTCGCGCGAGTCAGGTAACCCGGGTCCCGCTGCATCCGTGGAATGATTTCCTTCTTGATGATCGATGTCGGGACCGTCCAGGTCGGGTTGAGATTGACGGCCTGGATATGGGCGGAGATTTCCGGCGAAGGATGCTCCGGACCGCCGACGATCGCGACGTAACGATGGGCGATGCGGCCGTTCTCCACCGCCTCGACTGAAGTCGAGGGCAGGTTGACCACCACATAGCGGTCATCGAAGGAGAAATTGAGTCCAGCGAGGCGGTTGGCGCTCGAGGCGAGTTGATTGAAGCGCACCCTCGCCGGAACGTTGACGGCTTTGAGCGTCGCGCCGGAGACGATGCCGGTCTGGCGAAGCCCCATGCGCGCCTGGAAGTGCTTGACCCCCGCCGTGAGCCCGTTGTCCCACGCCAGCCCGCTCGCCTCTGCCCCCGACAGGTCGCCTTCGATCGCCAGGCGCTTGCGCAATTTCGCCACTGCCGGGCCCTTGGTTCCGGGTCCGACCGCAGCGATGTCCGTCGGCCAGCCGCCCGCGTCCACGATCGCGGAATAGCGCTCGGACGCCTTGGCGGTCGCGAAGAAAGTGTCGGGCTGAAGGGTTGGGCGAGGATCGTCGCTGAGCGCGGTCTCGCGCGGCGGCGCAGGCGGCGCGACTTTCTTCGGCTTCGGCGCCGCCGCGGCCTGCGCGGGAACGGGCGCAGCGGTCGACGGGGAAGCGCTGGGCGCCGAATCGGTCCCTGCCGTCGGCGTAGGCGCCGCCTGCGGCATGAACGGGCTTACGAGCCCTTGGTTCGGCGCCGGCGGGTTCGCTGGAGTGGACGGCGGCGTTGACGTGGCCGTCGCGGCAGGCTGATTCGCGGGGATCTGCGCAGACGGGCTCGCCGGGATCTGCGCAGGCGGCGTGAGAGAGGTGGTCGATGCGGCCGGGCTTGCCGGATTAGCCGACGGCGCCGGGGAGGTCGCGGCGGCAGGCGGGGTCGCTGCGGTCTGCGCCAGCGCGCCCGTTACAAGGAGAGGCAGCGCGCCGAGCGCGCCTGCAAACAAAACCCGCAGCGTCATGCGACAGGACCCGACAAAGGAGAGACGCGCTTCATGCGCGCTCCAAACCGATTCACTACGCATATTAAGGTTACCAATTTGTCGCCGCGGGCAATATCGCGGCATTGGCGCTAGCTTTTCGCCCATTACGACGCTCGCGTCACAAAAGCAAAGGCCGCCCCAAGGGGCGGCCTTTGGGAGGCGGGAATGCGTTTTTGGCTTCACTCGATGCCGGGTGAGAGCCGATTGCTCCGAGACCGCCGAAAGCCGGCGACCCCAAGGCCGCATACACAGAGCGCCATAAGCGCCCACGCAGACGATTCAGAAGACGCGTAGTTAGCCGCCCCGTAGGGCAACCCGATTGCGAGAGCACCGTAGCCAGCCGCGACCGCAATCCGTCGCGGATTACCTGAACTGATGGACATGTTACCCCCAAGTCCAAACGAGGCCAGTGACGTAGAGTTAAGCGCCAACCGTGACAGCACTATGGCGTTTTGCTGCAATTGCGAATAAAAATCTTCGCGCTGCGGTAAGACGCCCGCAGCAATTAACATGCCGTTAATTCGGGGCGGTCCGCCGTCGCTGGCTTGGTTGAGAGCCAAACTCAGCCGACGACGACGATATGCAGCCGTCGAGGCCCGTGAGCGCCCAAGAGAAGGGTCTGCTCGATATCGGCCGACCGCGAGGGGCCCGTGATCAAATTGAGCGTGCGCGGCGCTTCGCCCTTGCCATAGACACTTCGCACCTTGGCGAACACGCTCTCGTAATCGGCTTCGATCGCCTCGCGCGGCAAGACGACGATGTGATTGTCGGGCAGAAAATTGAGCGTCGTCGGATTGTCCGGGCCGGAGACGAGGGCGAGCGTTCCGGTTTCGGCGATCCCGGCGAACGCGGCCGAGACGGCGTTGAGGTCGTGGCCGTCGGAGGGGCCACGCAGGACTTCGAGCGTGGTCTCGCTCCACGGCATGTCCGGTCAGACGCGGATCGTCGCCCATGCGCAGCGTCGCCGGGCAATTGCTTTCGCGCAAGAAACGGGCGATTTCCGCCGGCGCGTCCGCCCAGTCCCGCACCTCAGTTACGCTCGCCTGGGCGCGCTCCGCCTCGGCCTTGAAAGTCGCGACCCGGGTCGAGACGTCGCCCTGACCGCGCTTCGGCACAATGCCGGGCGGCGCCTGCTTCAGACGCATATCGACGTCGAACTGGCGCGTCGCTTCGTCGCCGGTTACGCCAAGCGAGCGCCGAATGCTGGCGAAGACCGCCGCGCGGGAACTCATCGAACCGCTCCGCTCCGCGATCGCCACTGGCTCTGGAACGTCGCCCCCTGCGGCGCCGCAAGATCGCGATAGCGCGTCCAGCCGCCGGCGAAGGGCAGGGAGGCGAAGCGGCCCTTGTTTCGGCCGGCGAGATGCATGGCGCGCGCGGCGAGACCCGTCGCCATTCGATAGAGCGTCGGGCGGCTGGCGAAGAACGCCCAGAACCCGAGGCCATAGCGCATCGGCGCGGGCGACAGGCGGCGCTCGAACTCACGCTCGCGCCAGTGTCGCATCATGCCAGGCAATGGAATCCGGACCGGGCACACCTCTTCGCAGCGGCCGCAGAAAGTCGAGGCGTTGGGCAATTGGCCGCCCTCGGCGACGCCGATGAGCGAAGGCGTCAGCACCGCCCCCATCGGTCCCGGATAGACCCAGCCGTAAGCATGGCCGCCGACCGCCTGATAGACCGGGCAATGGTTCATGCAGGCGCCGCAGCGTATGCAGCGCAGCATATCCTCGAACTCGCCGCCGAGCATCGTTGAGCGGCCATTGTCGAGAATCACCACATGATAGGCCCTCGGACCGTCCGGGTCGCCCGGCCGGCGCGGTCCGGTCGACAGCGTCGTATAGACCGAGGCGTCCTGGCCGGTCGCCGAACGGGCCAGCACGCGCAAGAGCTGGGCGGCGTCCTCGAGCGTTGGCACGATCTTTTCGAGCGAGGCGATGACGATGTGCGCCTGGGGCAGGATCTGCGTGAGATCGCCGTTGCCTTCGTTGGTGACGATGATCGACGTTCCGGTCTCGGCGATGAGAAAGTTTGCGCCCGTTATGCCGACGTCGGCGGCCAGGAATTTGGCCCGCAGCACCTGTCGCGCCTCGGCCAGCAATTGTTCGGGTTCGGCAAGAGAGCGCTCCGGCAAGAGATCGCCATGCGCCTTGCGGAATTCCTGCTCGATGTCTTTGGCCGTGAGATGAATCGCCGGCGCGATGATGTGGGAAGGGCCTTCGCCGCGCAGCTGAATGATGTACTCGCCAAGGTCGGTCTCGATCGGCTCGATTCCCGCCCCCTCGAGGGCATGGTTGAGATTGATCTCCTCGGCGATCATCGACTTGCCCTTGGTCACGCTCTTCGCGCCCATGGACTTGCAAAGGTCGATGATGATCTTTCGCGCTTCCTCGGCGTCCTGCGCGTAGTGGACTTCGCCGCCGCTCGCGCGGACCTTCTGCTCGTAGGCCTCGAGATAAAGATCGATGTGGGCGAGCGTGTGATCCTTGATCGCCCGGGCGCTGTCGCGCAGCGCCTCGAACTCGGGCAACCTGGCGGCCGCGGCCGCGCGACGCCCGACGAAATTTCGCGAAAATGACATCGCGCCCTGCAATCGGGCGTCGGTCAGCGCGTCATGCGCATTCTCTTTGAACTTGGACGAGGTCGCGACCCCACTCATCGGGAGGCCTCCGGCTTGCCTTCGCCGATCGCCGGTCCGTCCGCCATTCCCGCCAGAATCTCGGCGACGTGACGCGCCTTGATCGGCGATCCGTCGCGCTGAAGCTTGCCGGCCATGTTCATGAGACACCCGAGATCGCCCGCGAGCACCGTATCGGGTTGGACGCTGCGGATGTCGTCGGCCTTGCGCGCCACGATCGCGTTCGAGAGTTCGCCGTATTTGGTCGCGAACAATCCGCCAAAGCCGCAGCAGACCTCCGCATCGGTCAGTTCGACCAGCTTCAGGCCCTCGACTCCGGCCAGAAGCCGCCGAGGCTGCGTTTTGACCCCGAGCTCGCGCAGACCCGCGCAGGAATCATGATAGGCGACGGTTCCGTCATAGCGCGCCGCGACCTTCTTGACGCCCATGACGTCGACCAGGAAGCTGATCAGTTCGTGTGTCTTTTCCGCGAACCGCTCGGCGCGAAGCGCGAGATCCGGCTCGCCCGCGAACAGTTCGGGATAATGCTTGATCAGCATGCCGCCGCATGAGCCGCTCGGGGCGACGACGTAGTCGCAGTCCTCGAACGCATCGATCGCCTGCCGCGCCAGCCTTTTCGCGCTTTCGCGGTCGCCGGCATTGTAGGCCGGTTGCCCGCAGCAGGTTTGACTCGGCACGACGACCTTGCAGCCGGCGTCTTCGAGCAGTTTGACCGCGGCAAATCCGACGCTCGGCCGGATGATGTCGACGAGGCAGGTGACGAACAGTCCGACGCGAGGCTGAGATTTCAGGCTTGGGGAGGCCCCCGTCATATCCATCTGTTCATCGATCCTTGGCCCAGAGGGCCGCCCGCGCTCTTGTCGCTCAGCCTTCGCCTCCTTAAACTCGCATAATGGCCACGGATATCGCAACCCGCGTCTATAATCACACGTTTCGCATCGATCCCGCGGTGCGGACGCTGCTCGACACTGATTTTTACAAGCTTCTGATGCTCCAGATGATCTGGAAACTGCATCCTAAGCGCGAGGTTGCTTTTCAGCTCATCAATCGGACGACCTCGGTCAGACTCGCGGATATCGTGGACGAGCGGGAGCTGATCGACCAGCTCGATCATGCGCGCACCCTGAGGTTCGCCAAGAACGAGCTGATCTGGCTCGCCGGCAACACTTTTTACGGCACCCGCCATATTTTCGAGCCTGAATTCATGGAGTGGCTGGCGACGTTCCAGCTGCCCGAATACGAACTGACCAAGCGCGACGGGCAATATGAGCTCCGCTTCGCCGGCCCCTGGACGGGCACGACAATGTGGGAGATTCCCAGCCCTCGCCATCATCAGCGAACTGAGGGCGCGCGCTGCCATGCGCCGCATGAGCCGCTTCGATCTCGACGTGCTCTACGCCCGCGCCAAGGCCAAGCTGTGGTCGAAAGTCGAGCGGCTGCGCATTCTCGAGCGTGAGGGAGGGCCTGTCAGAGTGTCGGATTTCGGCACACGCCGGCGGCACAGCTTTCTCTGGCACCGCTGGTGCGTCGAGGCGATGCAAGAGGGGCTTGGCGCCAGTTTTATCGGCACTTCGAACGTCAAACACGCGTTGGACACCGGGCTTGAGGCGATCGGCACCAACGCCCACGAATTGCCGATGGTCTATGCAGCGGTCGCCGAGGACGACGACGCCTTGTTCGAGGCGCCCTATCAAGTGCTGAAGGACTGGGCGAAGATGTACGGAGGCAACCTGCTGGTCGTCTTGCCGGACTGCTTCGGCACGACTGCGTTCCTCAACAATGCGCCGGATTGGGTGGCGGACTGGAAGGGGGCTCGACCCGATTCGAAGTCGCCGATCGCGGCGGCGCGGGAGCTCATCGACTGGTGGAAGGAACGAGGCCGCGATCCGAGGGAGAAGCTTGTCGTGCTGTCCGACGCGATGGACATCGATTCGATCGAAGATTCGGTGCGCGCGCTCCGGGGCCAAGTCAACGTGTCGATTGGCTGGGGCACCAATTTGACGAACGACTTTGTCGGTTGCGCGCCAGCCGGGGTGGACGGGCAACTCAAGGCGATCTCGTTTGTCTGCAAGGTCGTCGAGGCGGACGGGCGCGCGGCCGTCAAACTCTCCGACAACCCCAACAAGGTCATGGGTCCCCCGGAGGAGGTCGAGCGCTATCGCCGGGTGTTCGGCCTGGCCGGAATGAGGGCCGCGCCCGTAACGGTCTAATACGCGGGGTGACATCGGCTGTGCGTATCGTCGTTTTCGGGTGGGCGGTGGCCTTCGGAGCGGCTAAATCATCGTCATCGGCTCCGCCAATCTCAGCCGCCGAAAGGATTCGACGGACCGCCCATGCTCGACATTCCCAGTGCTCCGCCCGCCGGCGCGGATTACATCACCGTCAAGCGCGCGATCGAGTTCATCTCCAAGCGCTATCGCGATCAGCCGTCGATCGAGGCGATCGCGAGCCATGTCGGTCTTTCGGCTTCGCACTTCCAGCATGTTTTCAAGCGCTGGGCGGGCTTGACGCCGAAAGCGTTCCTGCAGGCGGTCACCATCGAGCGGGCGCGCGAACTCCTGCGCAATTCGGCGAGCGTGCTCGACGCGGCCTACGACGTCGGCCTTTCCGGCCCGAGCCGGCTGCATGACCTGTTCGTCGCCCACGAGGCGCTGACCCCCGGCGACTATCGGCGCGACGATCTGACGCTGGCTTACGGCTTCCATGCCTCGCCGTTCGGCGAGGCGATCGTGGTCGCGGCGCCTAGGGGCATGGCGGGTCTCGGCTTCGTCGACGAGGGAAATCGCGAAGCCGCGCTCGCCGACATGGCGCGGCGCTGGCCCCGCGCCCGGCTCATAGAGGACGAGAGCGTGACGGCCCCTTATGCAAGCCGTGCCTTCGATCCGGCTCTCTGGCGCGCCGACGCGCCTTTACGCGTCGTCCTGATCGGCACGGATTTCGAGCTTCGGGTCTGGGAGACACTGCTCAGCGTGCCGATGGGCCGCGCGACCACCTATTCGGACATCGCGTGCAAGATCGGCAAGCCAACGGCCGCGCGCGCCGTCGGCGCCGCCGTCGGTAAAAATCCAATCTCGTTCGTCGTGCCTTGTCATCGCGTGCTGGGGCGCTCGGGAGCGCTCACCGGCTACCATTGGGGGCTCGCGCGCAAGCAGGCGATCATCGGCTGGGAGGCGGGGCGGGTTGGCGCGCGGCGTGTGAGGGCGAGGAGCGTCCAGTGAGGCAACGCCGTCGTTTGTCATGCCCGCGAACGCGGGCATCCAGTTCGTGATTGGCCATCCTAGATTCCCGCCTCCGCGGGAATGACAACATCGCTTCGCGCCGCGCCTTTGCGGGCGTCGCGACCTACTTCCTCAGCACCTGAACGGCCGGCGCCGGCTTCGTCTCCGGCTCGAAATCTCGACGGTACGTCTGCTGGCGGCGGCGCGGGATAGGCGATGCGCAGGCCGGCCTCCCGCATCCGGCGCAAAACCTCGAAATTGATGTCGCTTCGCGTTCGCTCGGCCTGCTCGATATCGTCGACGAAGCAGATCAGATTGAACTTGAGCGACCAATCGCCGAACTCCGCGAACAGCACGGATGGCCCGGGAATAGCCAGCACCTGCTCTTGCGCCTTGGCCGAGGCAATCATGAGGTCGCGCACCTGATCGACGTCGCTTTCGTAAGTGACGTTGATGGAGATGATGATGCGTCCGACGCGGTCGTTGTGGACCCAGTTCTTGACGACGCCGCTGACGAAGTTGGAGTTGGGAACGATCAAACTGCCGCGGTCGAAGGTCTCGATCTCGGTCGCGCGCGCCTTGATCGCGCGAACGAACCCCTGATCGGATCCCACCACCACCAGGTCGCCAACGCGGATGGTGCGTTCCCACAACAGGATGAGGCCGGAGACGAAATTGTTCGCGATCGTCTGCAGGCCGAAACCGATACCGACGGACAACCCGCCGGCGATCAGGGCGAGTTTCTGCACGTCGAGGCCGATTTGGGCTCCGGCCAGCAGCGTGGCGACGATGACCCCGACGTAACCGAAAATCGTCTGAACTGAATTGCGCACGCCAGAGTCGAGGCGCGTCTGCGGCAAGAGTCGCGACCCGAGCCAATTCTGGATGAGCCGGGTGAAGAACAGGACGATGGCGAAGACGACCGCCGCGCCGATCAACGACGACAAGGACAGGGTGACGCCGCCGAACGAGAAGCCGAAATAGGCCGAGCGCAGCGCGCCGAACATGTCCTGCGACTGCACGCCCCAAGGCTTCAGCACCGCCCCGAAGGCCAGCATCACCACCACCACGCGGGCGACGCCCTGCAGGATGACGGAGATCTGCGCGAGCGCATTGCGGCGCAGTCCCGCCATGGCCAAGAGACGCGATCCAATCGGCCCATCCGGCTTGAAGACGGCTTCGGTTCCGTCCTGGGCGATGATATCGGCGATGTAGAGGGCGGCGCCGACGACGCTGAGATAGATCGCCTGATTGACGAGGAAAGTGGCGAAGGCGACGTAGCCGGTCACGGCGGCCAGGAAAATGATCGACGCGGCTGCCCAGCCGAGCGTTCTCAAGGGGGTCCAGGCCTCGCTTTGCGGCGAGCCCTGCGCGCCTGTCGGCTGCGCCCCGAGCTGGCGCATCGCGTAGGCGATCGCGATCGCGGCGACAACTGCGCCGACGCCCCGTGTGGCGACTGCAATATTGAGCGAGGCGGCGGCGTCGGCCGCAGGCTCGACCAACCGCTCGACTGCCCAGATCGCGGCAAACGTCATTGCAAGGCGATAGAGAATTCCCGCCGACCGATCGCTGATCGGAACGAGCCTCCAGGCCGGGCGCCCCAGCGCGAGCATGCCGCGGGCAAGCGCATTGACGGCGATCAGCACGCGCGCCGCCTCGAACGCGGCGTCGATGACCCCCTGCATGCTCGGATCGGCGAGATCAAAGGAGTCGAGCCCACCGGCCAGCACGCCGAGGCCAGCGAGGGGCAGCACGGCGAAGATCGCAAATGTCCAGGCGGCCGCAAGCGCACGGCGCAATCGGCTAGGCGCGGTCTCGCGCGGATCCCGATAGACAAATCGACGAGCAATCCAGCCAAGCGGAGCCACGGCCAGCGCAAGCGCGATCACGATCGCGGCCATGCCGATCTTGGCCAGCAACGGCCGCTCGCCGATGGCGCCGAGCCAGTTGTCGATGAGATTGCGGACCACCCCGACGTCTACGGGGAACTCGCGTCCGACAGCGGCCCACAGCTGCGGATTGAGAACGCTAGACGAGCGAGCGAAGGTTCGTGTTGCGAACAACTGACGCCGCGCCGCGCTGACGCGGGTGCTGAGGTCGTTGGCCTCTAGCAACATAGCCCGCGCGGCGCGCAGGTTGGCGTCGAGCCGGTCGTGCCTCTGCTTCTCGTTCTCGAGGTCCTTGGCGGCGACGTCCGTCGTGGGGGCAGGTTGACCAGATTTTGGCGTGAGTTCGTCGAGGCGCTTCGCCGAGTCGGCGAGGCGAGGCGTCAGTTTGGCGATCGCCCCCTGCAACTCGAGGGCAAGCGCGTCGCTCTGGGTGCGCAAGGCCTGCAGGCCCTTATCGTCGAGGTTCTTGTTGTCTCGAAGCGCGGTTTCAGTCGCGGTCAGCGTTGCTCGCGTCTGGTCGAGGTCGAGCCGATGGGTCTCCTGCGCGCTGGCGCGCCCCAGCCCCGTGAGGAGCAGGACGAGAACAATCCAGCGCAACAGGCGCAATGCGGATGCAGGCTTCATTACAGGCTAGACGGTCCCCGGCATGATTCGGCAGCGCTCCCTTTGTCATCCGACCATGGCGGCCCTGCGGCGGCAACCGGACGCTGACGGAGCGTTCACCTTGGGGCAAGGTTAGGGGCTGCGCACCCGGCCCGGCTTTGTTAAAGGGACGAAAGACCCATGAGGCCCATCCGGTGACCCAAACGATTCTCGCCGATTCGGCGAGCCAAGCGCCGCTAAGCGGGGACCCTGCCGGCCACACGCTGGGCGGAGCCGGCGAACGTGCGCTCGATTGCCTGCTTGCGGCCGGTTTCGGGCGCATCGAGCCGCCGATCCTGCACCCGGCGGCAATCTTTCTCGATATGTCCGGCGAGGAGGTCCGCCGCCGCCTGTTCCTCACCGCCGACGCGGCGGGTGAAGAGCTGTGCCTCAGGCCCGAATATACGATCCCCGTGTGTCGCGCCTATCTCAGCTCGGACAAGGCCGGCAAAATTGCTGAATATTCTTATCTTGGCCCGGTTTTCCGGGCGCGTGCGGCCCAAGTCGGCGAGCAGACGCAGACCGGACTCGAGAGTTTCGGGCGCCGGGACGCCGAAGCGGCCGACGCCGAGGTGTTCTCGCTCGCCATGGAGGCGGCGACAGCGGCCGGGGGCGGCGTGCTGGTGGCGCGGCTCGGCGACGCCGGCCTGTTCGACGCCATGCTGGATTCCTTGAAAATCCCGGAGCCGTGGCGAAGGCGTCTGCGTCGCGGCGTCGCTCGCGGGCGGAGCCTGGAGGCCATTTTCAGCCGCCCGAGCCAGAGCGCGCTCGCCCAGCCTGGGGTGCTGGCGGCGCTGGAGAGCGCCGATCATGACGGCGCCAAGGCGCTGGTCGAGGATCTGCTTGCGATCGCCGGCATCGACGCGGTCGGCGGTCGTAGCGCCGGCGAGATTGCCGACCGCTTTCTGGAACAGGCGTCGCTCCGGTCGGGTCAGCCGATCGAAGCGGAGAAGCGGACGGTGCTCGACGCATTCCTGGCGATTTCCGGCGATCCCGACCACGCGGCGGGCGAGCTTCGGCGCTTGGCGCATTCCGCCGGCCTCGACTTGGGCGCGGCGCTCGACGCGTTCGAGCGGCGCAACGGCTTCATCGCCGCCCGCGGCGTGGCGATCGAGGCGACGCGGTTCAGCGCCGCCTTCGTGCGCGATTTCGACTATTACACCGGCTTTGTGTTCGAGGCGCACGATCCGCACTCTCGCCGCTGCGAAGACCGCGCTCGCCGGCGGACGTTACGACGGGCTTGCCAGGCGCCTCGGCGCGAATGAGGACATTCCCGCCGTCGGCGCCGCGATCACCCTCGACCGGCTCATGAACGGGGGCGAGCGCTGATGGCCACCCATCCCGGCAATGGCGCCGAGGGACCGTTCGTCCTCGCGGTTCCTTCCAAGGGGCGGTTGCAGGAGGCAGCCCACGCTTTCTTCGCCCGCGCCGGGCTCGAGCTCGTGCAGGGGCGGGGCGCGCGCGACTATCGCGGCGCGATCGCCGGGCTGCCGGGCGTCGAGGTCGCCTATGTCTCGTCGGCCGAGATCGTCGGCCAGCTTGCCGCTGGAGCCGCGCATTTCGGCGTCGCCGGCGAGGATCTGGTGCGCGAGAAAGTGGCCGACGTCGAGGCGCGGCTCGAGCTTCTAAGCCCGCTCGGCTTCGGCCACGCCAATGTCGTGGTCGCGGCGCCCAAGGCCTGGATCGACGTGCGCACCATGGCCGATCTCGACGATGTCGCTTCGGCCTATCGCGCCAAGCGCGGCGAGCGCATGCGGGTCGCGACCAAGTACGTCAATCTCACCCGCCGCTATTTCGCCGAGCATGGAATCGCCGACTACCGCATTGTCGAGAGCCTCGGCGCGACCGAAGGCGCGCCCGCATCGGGCGCGGCGGAGCTCATCGTCGACATCACCACCACCGGCGCGACGCTCGAAGCCAATGCGCTCAAGATCCTCGACGATGGAACGATGCTACGCTCGCAGGCGATGCTGATCGCGTCGCTCACCGCCCCTTGGGGCGCGAACGCGAGGCAAGCCGCGCGCGACATCCTCGCCCGCATCGCGGCGAGCGAGGAAGCGCTGAAATCGCGCGAAGTCCGGGCGCGGCTGCCGAGCCCGGCGCATGTTGTGGTCGAGACGGCGGCCGAGCGCTTCGGCGCGGTCTCGGCGACCGGCGAGGACGTCGATCCGCACGGCTTCGTCACGCTGCATTGCGCGCGCGACAAAGTGGCGGAACTCGCCGGCTGGCTGCTCACGCAGGGCGCCGAGCGGGTCAGCGTCGCGGCGCTCGAACAAACCTTCGCCGCCCGCAACGCGCTCTACGATGCGCTGGAGAGCCGGATCGGCGCGGGCGGGCACTGAGTCGCAGAACTCACTTCTTCGATGCCGACGGCTTCGCCGAAACGGACCGAGCGAAGCTCGCCTCCGGCAATTGGGACGGCCTGCGGAGCAGCATTCGGCTGCTGAGCGCTAGACGCCCCAAATGCAAGTGTCCTCGCCTCGCCGGAGGGGCTAAGCTGCGTCCCCAGGGGAGGCGTGGAAACGGAGCCAGCCAAAAGGTGAGCAAATCAAAACTGAAGTGGAGCGAGAAAGACGAAGATTCGGATTTCGACGCCGCATTCAAATATCTTTCCCTTCTGTGTTCCGACAGGAAGGCCCACGCGCTCGTTAAGAGCCTTCGCGGCTCGAAGCCCCTCGAACATGCCGCGAAGGACATCTTGCGGGCCGCTCAGCTCCCGCTCCTGCCCAGCGACGAGTCGCACGTGAGTGAGGATCTCAAGCGAATTCAGAAGGGCAAGGCGCTTGCGCCCGTTCTCCTTGTGCGCGGCGACCTGGCAAGCGGACTTCCTCTCGTCGTCGCGGACGGTTATCACCGCATCTGCGCGGTCTGCTATTTCGATGAGAGCGCGCCGGTACGCTGCAGGATCGCCGACCTGAGCGCGTGATGGACTTTCGATCGTTACTCGGCGAACCGACAGGGCAGGGCTGGGTCCAGCTCGCTGAACTCGGGCTTGCGTTCATCCTGTCCGCCTCAATCGGCCTCGAGCGCGAAATTCGCCAGAAGAGCGCCGGCCTGCGCACCTACACGCTGGTCGGCTTCTCGTCGGCGCTCGTGATGCTGGTGTCCAAATACGGCTTCACCGACATCCTCGAGTCTGGCCGGGTCGTGCTCGATCCGTCGCGTATCGCGGCGCAGATCGTGTCGGGCATCGGCTTCATCGGCGGCGGCCTCATTTTCGTTCGCAAGGATATCGTTCGCGGTCTGACCACGGCGGCGACGGTCTGGTTGACCGCCACGGTCGGGATGGCCTGCGGAGCCGGACTTCCGATTCTGGCCATTGCGGTCACCGTCGGCCATTTCGTCGTGGTCTTCCTGTTTCCGTCGATCGAGCGTCGGCTGCCAAAATCCCGCTGGGCCCCGTCGTCGCTGCAAATTTCCTATCAGGACGGCCGCGGCGTCCTTCGCGAGGTGCTTGCGTGTTGCACCGGTAGCGAGTTCGCGGTCAGCCGCGTGCAGGTCGAGCGGGATCCTGCCCAGGAGGTCGGCGCCGCGCGCGGGCTCGGCCAAGATATTCGCCCGAGGAGGCCGTCGGCGGCGATTGGACTCCGCCGCCCAAGGGCATCGTGACGCTTCGGGTGGAGGTTCGCGGCGCGAAGTCGGTCGCCCGCCTCGCCGAGCGTCTGAGCGAGATCCCCGGCGTGACTTCGGTTCAGGTCGGGGACGGCAATTTCGCTCACCGATTGAGCGCCCGTCAGTAAATGAGTTTGCTCGCCGCGACAGACGCTCGTTTTGCAAACTTCGCCACGATCGCCTTCATTTCCGGCTCTCGGATAAGCGCAATCGCCTTCTCCGGATCGACCCACTGAACCACGCGCTGCCCGTGTTCGGGCCAGGTCGCGCTTTGCCTTCGGACCAGGAGGGGGAAAATCTTCACCTCGTAGTCTGGGTCGGCGCCGTTCTGACCTGTCTTTTTATATCTGAAATTGCCGATCGCCCGGACGCCGATCTTTCCCCTCACGCCGGCCTCCTCGAAGGCCTCGCGCGCAGCCGACTTCGACGGCGTCAGCCGCTTGATCGGCCAACCCTTGGGCACGATCCACCGCCGCGATTGGCGCGTCGTGACGATAAGGATTTCAAGCGCCGCCATGGGCGTGAACCGATAGGGCAACGCGCCATATTGGACGCGGACAACCGGCCTCGTCCTTCGTTTCTTCGGCTTCTGGGGAATAGTCGCATCTCCGGGGATTCTTGCTTTAACGCGTCGCAAGCCGGATAGGCGCAGAATACGGCGAAAATAAAAGCCCCGTCGTCGAGGCGACGCCGGTCGTCGAAGCGCTCGTAGGCGTCTTCGAGGCGGCGCCAGCGACAGGTGAGCACGGCGATCGAAGGCGATACGTTCGCCGTTCAAGTCGCTTGCCGAGCGGCGCTACGCCCGAACCGTCTACCTCGGCGATGATGGCTCGTGGCTTCGCCGGCCTCGGCTGTGCCGGCGACCGCAAGGCCACGCCGGCTTCCGTCGGCAGCGTCTGACACGTCACGTAAACGCGCCGGTGTTTCATTGACGTGACGGAAACGCCGCGCCCGGGCGCTGCATCCCCGCTCATAGTCTGGACGTCGGTAAAACAGCCGACCGGGGATTTCGGAGGGATTTATCATGAAGAATTCACGCGTATTCGGCGTCGCGAGCGCTCTCTCCTCTCGGCTGGGCCCGTTTAACGCGGCTCCTGCGCGCGCCGACACGGTCTTCGACTTCAGCGGAGTTTGCGATTCCGGCTGTACGGGAACGGCGACAGGCGTTCTGACGCTGGTCGACTTTTTCGACGATGACAACGGGATGGTCGACGACGCGACCTTCATCTCGTTCGAATATTCGTCCTCGAGTGGCAGCTTCCTCATCACCCTCGCGGACGGCGGGAGCGCCAATGGCCTCGTGTATGACGACGGCAGACCTTTCGGGGGTCTATTTGTTTCGTCGTCCACCGGTCTTCCCTCCTTCGATGCGACTCCGGATGAATTCGACGTAGCGCTCGATAGCGCTACGGAGGATATCGGGTCTTCGCTCAATTTCGTTCAGGTCAAGGGCGCGATTCCCGAACCATCCACCTGGGCGATGATGCTGCTCGGCTTCGCCGGGTTCGGCTACGTCGGCTATCGCAAGGCGAAACAGGCCGCCGTTGCCAGCATCTGACCTGCTGGGCCGGACGCCAGCGCGCGCCGTTAGCGACTAATGTCGTGTCCGCAACGATTGAAAGCGGAAAAGGGGTCTGGCGAAAGACCTGCTCGGTCAGCAGATCGTGCGCAATCGCCGGCTGCGCTTGATGCTGGCATAGCCGAGTCCGGCGAAGCCAAGCAGCAACATCGCCCAGGTCGAAGGCTCGGGGATGGGCGAAGGGAACACGCCGCCAATTGCAATCGTGAACGTATCCGCGTCGGCGCCGGAGCCCCAACTCCAGACATACTCGCCAGGTCGCGCGCCGAGGGAAGCTAAGGTTTCGAAAAGATAAGTCGAGGTGTCGGATAGCGACGATCCGGATGTGTATCCGAGAGGGAGAAGAAGGCTGAAGCTGTCGCTTTTGAAGACCCCGACGCCATCGCCGCTGCTTTGATCCGCGAAAGTCTCGGGGCCTGCTCCGAAATCATCTGGCCCGGTTAGGTCGCCGACGAAAACCTGCAGCTCGGCGCCCATGGCGCCCGAACTGAAAAACGGATCGTTGGGCACCACAGCGGGCTTGTGAGTGATCGATCCGCCGAGGTTTGTAAGGTCGGTCACGTTGAGCGAGCCGCTGCCGGTCTCGACAACGTTCTGGCCAACCTCCTCGAACCGCGCGACATATTTCGCCTGGGCGCTGGAGCTCCCAATCGTGACAAGCGCCAGCAACGCCACCGAAGCCCAATAGACGGTTGGCTTTGTCATCACTCTCCCCTTCTTGCGTCCATGACCGGGGCTGCTCTCCTGGTCATTTCTTTCCTTCTTATGGGATTTCCACGATCGGTTGTCGCCTATGTCTCCCGGACGCTAGACCAATTGCAGAGCCGAGTGGCTCTAGCGAGCCCTCATGCTGTTTCCGAAGCTGCCCGCTGTGGGCGGGTCGTCAGAGAAAGCCGCTGCCGGACCGACTACATGGACGACGATGCTCCTCGGCTTCGCTGGCCTCGGTTACGTCGGTTATCGCAAAGCGAGGCAGGCCGCCCTCGCCGGCGCCTGACCGATACTGGCCCGGTTAAGCTCTTCGGCGTGGGCGGCTGGCCGCTGACAGAATTTCAGAATTCATCGACATTATCTTGCTCAAAGCGGAAGCGAGGCTTATAATCGTCGGGATGACAAACTCGACCCCTGCAAACTCCGCGACCGGACCTACCGGCGTCACCGGCGTCGCGTGCATCTCTGTTTGCAACCAGAACGGGCAGCCGGCGATTGGGAAGAAATTTTTTATTCCAATCGGCCGTAACCCATTGAAAAGTCCCGATTCGAAAAAATAAACGCTAGTAAACGCTAGCAAATTTACTAACGTTTATGCGCGTTTACTGACGTTTACTGGCTTTTATTGGAATCGCGCTCGCGCGCTCGGGTTGTATCGAGGTTCTAGGGGATCGTCACCACCAGCCGTCCCCGGGTCTCGCCCTTGAGGATGCGGGCTCCGGCGTCGAACACCTCGGCGAGGGGGATGGTCTCGGTCATCGACGCGAGCTTGTCGCGGTCGAGATCGAGCGCCAGGCGCCGCCAGGCCTCGAGCCGGCGCTCCTTCGGGCATTGGACGCTGTCGATCCCGAGGAGCGAGACGCCGCGCAGGATGAACGGCGCGACGCTCGCCGGCAGATCCATGCCTGCGGCCAGACCGCAGGCGGCGACCGCGCCGCCGTAGCGGGTCTGCGCGAGGACATTGGCGAGCGTCGTCGAGCCGACGCTGTCGACCGCGGCCGCCCATTGCTCCTTGCCGAGCGGCCTGCTGCTGGGCGCGCTGAGGGTCGCGCGGTCGATGACCTCGTCCGCGCCGAGCGTCTTGAGGTACGGCGCCTCGCTCGCGCGCCCCGTCGAGGCGATGACCCGCCAGCCCTTGTCGGCGAGGAGCGAGATCGCCATCGAGCCGACTCCGCCGGCCGCTCCGGTCACCAACGCCGGCCCTGACGGACGGCGTGAGGTCATGGCGCTCGATCGCCATCAGAGCCAGCATCGCGGTGAAGCCCGCGGTGCCGATCGCCATCGCTTCTGCTCGGGTCAGCCCGGTCGGCAGCTTGACCAGCCAGTCGCCGTTCACCCGCGCCCTTTCGGCATAGCCGCCGAAATGGGTCTCGCTCAGTCCGTAGCCGGTGAGCACGACCTCGTCGCCCGGCGCAAAGTCAGAACGGCGCGAACTCTCAACGATCCCGGCGAGATCGACGCCGAGCACCATCGGAAACCGCCGGATAACCGGCGATTTGCCGCTCAGCGTCAGCCCGTCCTTGTAGTTGACAGTCGAATGCGTCACGCGGATCGTCACGTCGCCGTCCATGAGCTCGGACTCGTCCATGTCAACGAACTTGACGACCTGTCCGGCGTCGGTCTTGTCGGCTCGAACGGCGCGAAACGTCATGTCAAATGCCCTTGAGTTGGCGGACGAGAAGGCGAAGTCTATGAGCCGGATTCCGGGCCGGTCAAATGGCTTGACCCGCGATTGAGGAGGGGAGGCCGCTTATGGCCAAAAAAGAAAAGCCGCTGCTTGTCGCGAAGGAAAAGCCGCCGCGCGTCCTGACGGCGCTCAAGGGCGCCGACGGATTGACGCGCTGTCCGTGGCCGGGCGTCGATCCGCTCTACGTCGCCTATCACGACGAGGAATGGGGCGTGCCCGAATACGACGATCGGGCGATGTTCGAGAAGCTGGTGCTCGACGGCTTCCAGGCCGGACTCTCCTGGATCACCATCCTGCGCAAGCGCCCGGCCTTCCGTCAGGCGTTCGACGGCTTCGACCCCAAAAAAATCGTGCGCTGGAGCGACAAGAAAAAGGACGCGCTGATGCAGGATGCGGGCATCGTCCGCAACCGGGCCAAGATCGAGGCGACGGTGGCGCTGGCCCGGATCGTGCTGGACTTCGCGGATAAAGGGGGCTTCGCGCGCCACTTGTGGGGTTTCGTCGACGGCCGTCCGATCGACAATGCGCACCGCAGTTTCAAGGACGTGCCGGCCGAGACCGACGTCTCGCGCGCCATCGCCAAAGACCTGCGCGCGCGTGGCGGCAATTTCGTCGGGCCGACCATTGTCTACGCCTTCATGCAGGCGACCGGCATGGTCAACGATCATCTCGTCGATTGCTGCCGTCACGAGGCCTGCCGCGCGTTGGCGCGCAAGCTCGACCCGTGAGCGAGAATGCGCCGCGCCGCGCCTGGCAGCGGATGCTGTCGGGACGGCGGCTCGATCTCATCGATCCCTCGCCGCTCGACGTCGAGATTGCCGACATTGCCCATGGGCTTGCGCGTGTGGCGCGCTGGAACGGTCAGACGAAGGGCCCGGAGATCTTCTCCGTCGCGCAACATTCGCTGTTGGTGGAAGCGTTGTTCGCCGCTGCGGAGGGTTCTCCTCCCGCCGGGGCGCGGCTGGCGGCGCTGCTGCACGATGCGCCCGAATATGTGATCGGCGACATGATCTCGCCGTTCAAGGCGGCGGTCGGCGGCGATTACAAGCTGGTCGAGGCGCGCCTCAAGCGCGCGGTCCTCATCCGCTTCGGCCTGTCCGCCGAACCCTCGGAGGATCTCGAGCGCCACATCAAGATCGCCGACCGCGCCTCCGCCTATCTCGAGGCGACTGCGCTTGCGGGCTTCTCGATTGCCGAGGCGCGCAAACTGTTTGGCGAGCCCGATCTGCCGATCCGCGACTTCGCCGGCTTCCTCGAGCCGAGGCGGCCGGCCGATGTCGAAGCGCAGTTTCTTGCTCGTTTCGGCGAACTCGACGCTGCAGGCGGTCGCAACTCTATAAGGGCGGACCGCAGGAACCGCTCCATGCCGCGCCTTCATGTCTGTTCACTCGCTCTGATCGCCGAAACCGTCACGAAGACTGGCGCTCGCTCGCTGGTCACTCTGCTGAGCCCCGGCACGGCGGTCGAGCGGCCAACAGCGATTGAGGCGGAAGGGCATCTTTACCTGGCCGTTTCCGACATCGTCGAGCCAATGGAGGGTCACGTGCTTCCGGAGGCGGCCCATCTCGACGAGTTCTTGGCGTTTGTCCGTGCCTGGGACCGCAAGTCGCCGATGCTGATTCATTGTTTCGCCGGCGTCAGCCGTTCGACCGCCGCCGCCTACATCGCGGCATGCGCGCTGGCGCCCGAGCGTGATGAGTTCGCCATTGCCCGCGCGCTGCGCGCAGCCTCTCCAACGGCTTCGCCCAACGCCCGCCTCGTGGCGCTCGCCGACGACGCGCTCGGACGGGGCGGACGGATGAACGAAGCGATCGCCAAGATTGGCCGGGGCCAGGAATGTTCCGAGGGAGAGCCGTTCACCCTGGAGCTGAACTGAAGCGGCTGCCTTAGCCCTTCACCGCCTTCGCCATCGCGTCTTGCTCGGGCTGGGTGGGAGAGCCAAAGAAGGCTGGCGCATTGTCCTTGCCGCCAAGCGCGCCGTAGGCGTGTGCGCCGGCGGCGTCGAACAGGACCACGAACTTGTGTTCTCCGCATTCCGTCGGCTTGCAGACGAACGAGATCTCATAGGGCTTGCCGTCGATGGTGAGAGTTCGTCATCTGCCCGGCGACGCCATCGAAGTTCTTGTTGAACTGAACCAGCCAATCGGGCGTCGGCTGCACGAGCTTCATCAGCTTTTCCCACGACGCGTGGTAGGGCGTCTTGCCATGCAGGGCGTCGAACAAAAACCCGTCTCCGTTTCCGCGGCGTTCGCGGCGGAGGCGAGAACGACGAGAGCGAGAGAGAGGCGTAGGCGCATCCTGGAAACTGGCCGTTTGCTGTTGGACAATGGGAAAGACCCTCGGAAAGCCACGGCGCGGCGAAATCGGACGCCCGGCGCGTCAGCCTAAAAGGCCTTGAACGTGATTATGGTGCGGGTGTCGGCGATTCCTGGGATGACCTGGACCTTGTGGCCGACGAAGTGGCCGATATCGACATCCGATTCCACGTAGAATTTGGCCAGAATGTCATAGTCCCCCGCGATCGAATAGATTTCAGAGGCGATTTCCGCCTCCGCCAGCGCGCTGGCGACCTCGTAGGTCCGGCCGAGCGCGCATTTGATTTGCACAAAGAAGGTCTGCATCCGCTCACGGCCCCTGCTTGCCGTTCTCTTCTGCAACAACTTCGATGTCGCGGTCCATCCCTGTCTGAACCTGGAACGTCGATTGGAAGACCTTGGATTCGTGGCGCGCGATGACGACGTACTCGCCTTCGGCGAGAACGAGCGAGGGAAACGCGCCCACGAGCTCGCGGATGACGTCGCCGCCCGGTGTGAGCACCGTGAAGGTGGTGTTGGCGAGGGCCTCGCCTGCGGGTTTATTGACGAGCTTGAGCGTCAGCGTCGCACAGCGATGCTTGAATCGTGACGTCGATCCGTTTGCCGGAAGAGACCTTGATATCGGCGTTGACCACCGAATTGGACGGGATCGCCGTGGGCGGCGCGGCCGTCGCCGATTTGCCGGAATTGGCCGGCGCGCTCACTCCCGAGTGAGCGCCGACCGTGTCGAGAAAGGTCGAAACGATATGATAGGAGCCTTCCGGCAGTCCGATGATATCGCCTGCCTTGGCTTTGGCGTAGACGAGCTTGCCGAGCGGATTGCGGTTTTGCGGCACGTAGATCGCCAAGGACAGCTTCGACGCGTCGATCGGCGCGTCGGCCAGGGTGCCTTCGATCCGGAGCGCGCCCGCCGAAAGCGTCAACCGTTCGGAGCGAACCCCAGCGCCAAGGCTCAAGCGTTTGGCCGCGCTGGCGAGTCCGAAAGCGACATGAACGACATAGTCGCCGGGCGGTATGGTCAGGGTCGGCTGGGCCAGACCGGATTCGACAATCAAGGGATGCGAGCCGTCCGGATCGGCCCGCGCGCCGAACACCCGCCAGCGCAACCCGCCTGTGAGCGGCGAGCCGCCGCTAAGGGCCTGCGGAAAGACTGAGCGTCGCCTGGGCGGAGTCGCTCGCCGGCGTTTGAGCGCCGGCGTGCGCGAGTAGCGCCATCAGCGCGACCAAAGCCGCCAGAATTCGCCAAGTCGCTGTCAATCCGCCTCGCGTTAGTCGAAGAATGACGCCGCTGCTTCGTCGCGGAAGCGGCTCGTGACCACACATTGAGGCGGATCGAAGGCGATTTACACCTCCCGAGTTTTGGCCAAGGAGCGAGCTTCGTTTAAGAAGAATGCCCATGAACGACACGATCGAGATCCTCAAGCGCCGCCGGTCGGTCCCGCCTCCGATGATGGCTGGCCCGGCTCCGAGCGCCGACGAACTCGCCACAATCCTGACGGTCGCCTCGCGCGTGCCCGATCATGGCAAGCTCGCGCCTTGGCGGTTCCTGGTCTTCGCGGGGCGTGCGCGCGATCGCGCAAGCCAGCTCGCGCTCGAGATCCGTCTCGGCGACAAGCCCGACCTGGACGAGGCCGCCCGAGCCGAGGAGTTGCGTCGCTTCACCCGCGCGCCGCTCGTGGTTGCGGTCGATCTCCCGCGCAGCGCCGCATCAGAAGATCCCCGAATGGGAGCAGGTTTTGTCCGCGGGCGCCGTGTGCATGAACATGATTGTCGCCGCCCGCGCGCTCGGTTTCTCGGCGACCTGGCTCACCGAATGGATGGCCTATGACGCTCGCTTTCGCGCCGCGATCGGCCTCGCCGAACATGAGCGTGTCGCTGGCTTCATTCACATTGGCCGGACGACGGCCGCGATCGAGGATCGTCCGCGGCCGCCGCTCGCCGAGATTGTGACCAACTTTCCGGAGTGAAACCTAAGGCCATGTTCTACGCGACCGCAGAGCGCGACCGGACAAAGCTGCCGCACGATCCATTCAAGGCGATCGTCGCGCCGCGTCCGATCGGATGGATCTCGACGCGTGCGCTCGACGGGCGGATCAATCTCGCCCCTTACAGTTTCTTCAACGGCTTTTCGAGCGCGCCGCCGATCGTCGGCTTCTCCAGCGAAGGATGGAAGGACTCCGCGTCCTTCGCCAAGGAGAGCGGCGAGTTCGTCGCCAATCTGGCGACCCATGATCTGCAAGGCCCGATGAACGAAACCTCGGCCCCGTTCGCCCGTGGCGACAACGAATTTGCCCGCGCCGGACTGACCATGGCCGAGTGCCGCCTGGTCGCCGCGCCGCGGGTCGCAGAAAGCCCGGCCGCCTTGGAATGCAAGGTGGTCGAGGTGGTCGAGATCAGGATCTTTGAGCGGCGCGCTGAGCGGAGCCGTGCTCACGCTCGGCGAGGTGGTCGCCTTTCATATCGACGAGCGCTTTCTTGTCGCCGGGCGCTTCGACACCGCCCGCGCGCGCCCGCTCGCCCGCTGCGGCTACCAGGATTACGCGACGGTCGAGAAAGTCTTCGCGATGGCGCGCCCAAAAGGCGGCGGCGACATCTGATCGGGCCCGCGGAGCACGAAATCGCAGAGAAAGCTCGCGCAAAGGCAGTTTGTGCGACTGCAACCTAGCGATCCTGCGGGCTCGGCACATATTGGCGAGCGGCGCGGCCAAGTCGGTGCTGAGCGGGCTAGCGCAATCAGACGGATGGGCCGGGACTTCCGCCGCCTCCGGTAACTCTCCATTCCGTAAGGGGTGGAGAACAATGGAAATGAAAGCGGCGTTGAGCCGAAGTTGAGTTGCCGATAGGCTTGGCTTGTGAGCAGCCGCTTTGGGAGGCGGAGACAAATGTCAACCACGACCATCACTCGCGATTACAGCCTCGTCGGTCCGGAGGCCGATAAGGCCGTCGCGGCCGGGCTCGCGTCGGCGAAATGGTACACGCCGCCGATCAAGCGCGCGGAGCTCAAGGAGCTGATGCGTCGCGAGGACGGTCCGGCGATCCGGGACACGATCATCTGGATCGCAGCGTTCATCGTGTCCGGAGGCCTCGGCTACTATTTTTGGGGGACCTGGGCCGCGGTTCCCTTCTTTCATCATTTACGGCGTGCTCTACGGCTCCTCGACCGACAGCCGCTGGCACGAGTGCGGCCATCGCACCGCCTTCAAGACGCAATGGATGAACGACGCGGTCTATCAGGTCGCCTGCTTCATGATCATGCGCGAGCCGACGATCTGGCGCTGGAGCCACACGCGCCACCACACCGATACGATCATTGTCGGGCGCGATCCCGAGATCATCACGCCGCGTCCGCCGGACGTTGTGTCGCTTCTGCTCAACATCTTCGCGCTCAAGAGCACGTTCGTCTTCTTTCAGAAGGTGTTTCTGCACGCGGGCGGCCGACTGACCGAGGAGGAAGCGACCTTCGTGCCCGAGGCGAGCGGTCGAAGGTGTATTTCGTCGCTCGCATTTACCTCGCCATTTACGCCCTGGTCCTCGTCGCCTGTTTCGCGATTCCGCTCGATCCTGCCGGCGATGTATATCGGTCTGCCGTCGCTCTACGGCGGGTTTCTCACGATCTATTTCGGCGTGACGCAGCATCTCGGCCTGGCCGAGGACGTGCTCGACCATCGGCTGAATTCGCGCACCGTCTACATGAATCCGATCTTCCGGTTCCTCTACTGGAACATGAACTACCACGTGGAGCACCACATCTTTCCGACGGTGCCCTATCACGCGCTGCCCAAGCTGCATGAGGCGATCAAGGCCGATTGCCCGACGCCCTATCCAAGCTCAATCGCGGCCTATCGCGAGATCATCCCGACCGTTCTTCGCCAGCTGAAGGAGCCGACCTATTTCGTGCGGCGCGAGCTGCCGCCGTCGGCGCAGCCTGAGGTGACCGCGAGCCGAGCGGTCAAGGTTGAACGGGAGCGGCTCAATTGAGCGAGAGCTGGATCGACACCGGTCCCGCCGACCGGATCCTGTCCGAGGACGTCGCGCCGTTCGAGCACGAAGGCAAGCAATACGCGCTCTACCGCACCGCGGACGACCGCTACTTCGCCACCGACGGCCTGTGCACGCACGAGGCGGTCGAGCTCGCCGACGGTTTCGTTCAGGACACGATCATCGAATGCCCGATGCACAACGGCCGGTTCGACTTCACCACCGGCGAAGCGAAGGGCGCGCCAGCCTGCATCAACCTTGCGACCTATCCGGTGAAGGTCGAGGGCGGCAGGCTTCTCATCAAGCTCAACTGACGCGCAAGCGCGCGGCGTCGCGCCGTCGCGCTGGCGCGAAGCGTCGGCCGTTGATATGGGCGGCTCGAGCCCGCTTGGGCTGAGGGAGGAAGCGCAATGAAACTCACCGGAGTTGCGGCGATCGTGACCGGCGGCGGCTCGGGACTTGGCCGCGCGACGGCCGAGGCGCTCGCCGCCAAGGGCGCGAAGGTCACGGTCTTCGACCTCAATCCCGCGGCGGCGGAAGAGGCGGCCAAGGCGATCGGCGGCCTCGCGGTCGCAGGCGACGTCGCGGACGAAGCCTCCGCCGGCGCGGCGCTCGCCAAAGCCGCCGCGGCGCATGGGGCCGCGCGGGTGCTCGTCAATTGCGCCGGCATCGGCATCGCCAAGCGCGTGGTCGGCCGCGAAGGCCCGCAGCCGCTGGCCGACTTCGAGAAAGTGATCCGGGTCAACCTCATCGGAACCTTCAACATGATCCGCCTCGCGGCGGCGGAGATGGGCAAGCTCGAACCGATCGAGGGCGAGCGCGGAGTCATCATCTCGACCGCCTCGATCGCGGCCTACGATGGCCAGATCGGGCAGGCCGCCTATTCCGCCTCCAAGGGCGGCGTGGTGGCGATGACGCTGCCGATCGCCCGCGAGCTCGCGCAGTTCGGCGTCCGGGTCAACGCGATCGCGCCCGGCGTCTTCATGACGCCGATGATGTCCGGCCTGCCGCAGGCGGCGCAGGATTCGCTCGGCGCCTCGGTGCCGTTCCCCGCCCGCCTCGGACAGCCGGCCGAATATGCCGCGCTCGCAATCCACATCATCGAGAACGGCTACCTCAACGGCGAGACGATCCGCATCGACGGCGCGCTGCGCATGGCGCCCAAATAGATCTAGGCGCGACCGCCGCCGTCCGGTGACCGCAACCTGAAGGCGATTTCCACGCAAATAAATGCAAGGAAATCCAAATGAATCGCAAGGAAAATTCCTTGTTTTTCCTTGGATTCCTTTGGCCGATTCGCGACTTTTCAACGGGTTACGGCGAATCCAAATAAAAAAATCTCCTCGCGGCGTAAACTCGCGCCTTAGGTTGTATATGGAACGCCGCAGTCGCAGTCCCGTCCATTCTCTTTTCACCATAGGCCACTCGGCAGCCAGGCCGACCGGCCAGCAGAAACATAGATAACACAGATTCTGTTTTTCTGCAAGAACGCGCCGCAGAAAATCCCTACTGCCCACTCGCGTCTGGGCCGCGGTTAGAGCCCGCTCCCCGACCTTGCGCACAGTTTCGTCCATTGACCGCTCGCGGCCTCGGCATCATCTAAAAGCTGCCCGATTTAAGCAACCGGTGCGCGCCGAAACGTTCGGCGCCTTGTCTAATACAGATGAATTATTCGCTGAAAACGAGAGATTTACCCCTGCTCGGCCACAAAATAAGGGGTGCAACGTCAACGCGTCATCATCCGCGAACGTCACACGCGGTTCGCGCCATCGTGAGGCTCCGAACCTTTCGAGCAACGTCTGTAAACCACCGCTCGAAGCGACAAACGTGTAGCTCACGCATAAAAGGCCCCGCGAGGGGTGTGCGGCCTGACGCGGGGCAAAGCGGACGAGCCTGTGGGGGGCAAACCCGCTCGCTAAGTCAACAACTTGGCAAGCGCCCTATCGTTCCATGAGGCTGGCCTGCTCATGTCCGCCTCCCGCATCCTTCGATATCGTGAAGCCCGGTTCAAGCCTATAAGCTCGCTTGAATCTGCAAGAGGGAGCAAACGATGGACGGACACGCTGGGCGCCTCGCGGGCAAGGTCGCGCTGATCACCGGCGCAGCGTCCGGGCATCGGCCGGGCGACGGCGGCTCTATTCCACGCTCAAGGCGCCAAGGTCGCCGCAACCGACCGCAATGAAGCGGGTCTCAAGACGCTCGGAGCGGACGCCGATCTCACTCTCGTGCAGGACGTGACCGACGAGGCGCGCTGGCGCGCCGTGGTCGACGAAGTTCTCGCAGCGTTCGGGCGCCTCGACATTCTCGTCAACAGCGCCGGCATCGCGGTCCTCGGCAATATCGAGACGACGACGCTCGCCGACTGGCGCAAGGTCAACGCGGTCAACGCCGAGGGCGTATTTCTTGGCTGCCGCGAAGCGGTGCGAGCGATGAAGGAGACCGGCGGCGGCTCGATCGTCAATCTCTCCTCGGTCGCCGGGATCATCGGCGATGCCTCGTCGCTCGCCTATTGCGCCAGCAAAGGCGCGGTCAGGCTCTTGACCAAATCGACCGCGCTCCATTGCGCCCGCGCCGGCTACAAAATTCGCGTGAACTCGGTGCACCCCTCGTTCGCCGAAACGCCGATGGTGCTCGAAGGCATCGCGCGGGCGAAGGACCCGGCCCGGATTCGCGCAGGCCTCGAGCGCGCCGCGCCGATGGGCCGCATGGGCAAGGCGGAAGAGGTCGCCAACACCATCCTGTTCCTCGCGAGCGACGAATCCTCGTTCACCACCGGCGCGGAATTCATGGTCGACGGGGGCCTGACGGCGCAGTGAGCGCGACGCTCCAAGCTCTCAGCAGGGAAGCCCGTCTCAAGCTTCCCTAAACAATGGGTGCGTGGAGCAGCGGATGCCACCGCCAAGCTCCGAAGGTTTGTCGAAGGGTACGGCGACGACCTGTACCTTGCGCTTCTCTATTTCCTTGATGAGTCGTTTGTGCTCCGCGCCGATAAGGACGGCGCCCGGCTCGAGGCAAAGCGTGTTGCAGCCGAGTGAATGAGCCTCCTCGGCGGTCGCTTCAATGACCTCCCAGTCCTTGATGGGCGCCGGCAGCCGACCTTCCTTGAGTCCTTGCATGAAGCACATGCACAGCCCCGTCTTGGATGACGGCGAACATGCAATCGAGATGCAGCCACTCCGGCATCAGCGGCACGAGGTGCACCCGGTAGCCTTCCGGCTCCAGATGACGCTGCAGCCAGGCGGCGCCGGCCGGGCTGGAGGCTAGCGACGAAAAGCCGACCAGAATATCCTTGCCCAAGACAAACGTATCGCCACCCTCAACGAACGGCCGCGGATCATTGAGGAAGTCATCTTCCGTCTCGCCTGTAAGGATCGGTGTCGTATCGGGCATGCGCACGTGTCGGGCGTCCGGGTCCTCAATCAGACGCGTACGAAAAAACTGTTCGTAGGCAAGATGTTCCTTGCAGCGGAACATCATGCGCAAATTGGTCTCGATGACATGCTTGCCGATGACGATTTGGGCGTCACGGACGAATTGGTTGATCAGGCCGACAGGGCTTGCCGCGATCTCAATATCCGTCAAGGGGCGGGGACGGTGAACGACCACGCCGTGGTCCTCCAATACGCTCGCCAGGGCTTCGGTCTGTTCTCTCATCCCTTTGGCGCGCTCGGGCATCGCCTGCTGCAGGGAGACGCCCTCCAATCCGTGCAGCATCGTCTTAAACCCGTGATACCGGCCCCAATCGGGAGACCATCGCGGAAACACGCAGCGGGCGCTATCGCCGACCAAGACCTCCCTTAGCTTGCCCCATTCGTTGAACACCCCCATGGGGCGTGCTTGCGTCGACATCTCCGTCCTCCACCGTCTGCGGGCGCTAACCATTATGCCGATCAGGAAATGGCTCGTCTAATTGCAAGGAGAGGCGACCTCCGGGCTTGTGCGCGCACACTCGAGCGCGATGCGCCGACTGAGTGATAAGGTTGAGCTTTGGGACGTAATCCAAACGTCACCAAGACGGACGACAACCCCGACACAATGTTCTGACTAAAGGAGAAAGCCCATGCCGGAGACCAACAAGGACATCGCCGTCGCCCTCTACAAGAAAGCCCTGTTCGAGGGTCAAGTCGAAGAGGCCTTTCGGCTTTACGCCGGCCCCACCTATCGCCAGCACAACCCGCTCATCGAAGACGGGGTGGAAGGCGTGAAAAAATTCGCCGCCTGGGTCATGGCGAACCATCCGGATGCGCATTGCGAGATCAAGCGCGTCTTTGCCGACGGCGACCACGTCATCCTTCACTCTCATTGGCACGGTCTGTCCGATAATCCGCGCGGAGAGGCGGTGGTCGACATCTTTCGGCTGGAGGGCGGCAAGGTCGTCGAGCACTGGGACGTGATCCAGCCGATCCCGGAGGCCTCGGCCAACGCCAACACGATGTTCTGAGCGCTTGCGTCGTCGAGCGCCACCGCGAACCGGTATGGCAATCGAATACACCGCAATCGCCCCTATCCGATCATCCGCCACGCACGGGGGCATCTTCCGGGACCAAGCAACGCCGCCCGAATCTGTGAGCGATTGACGGCGCAGTCACTTTTTTGGGAGCAGCGGAGATGAAGGGCCGCAGTTACGCGAGCGGCTCGAAGTCCAGGGTCGCGCTTCGAACGCCTGTAGACATTTCGTAGGGTTTACCGAGCTCCCACCTAGGAACCTCAGCTCCGGGACTACGTTGGTCGCGCATCCCTCGATGCGTGGCGCGCACGCAACGTACTGAACTCGGAGAACCGCTATGAAACTCAGATCTTTCGGGACTGTCGCACTCATTCTTCTTCCAAGCTTGGCGTTCGCCGCAGGCGCTGGCGGCGCTGGTGGCGGAGCCGGTGCAGCGGGCGGCGCAGCCGGGACGGGTAGCGGCAGCAGCGGCAACTCTGGCGCGGCGAGCGCTGGCAACGGCGGCGCAGGCAACGGCAACAACGGCGGCGCGAGCCACAGCGGTGGGGCGAGCGGCACAGCCGGCGCGAACAGCAGTGCCGGCAACGGCAACAACGGGGGCGCCAACAACGGCGCCGGGGCGGCCGCCGGCAACGGGGCGAACGGCAACGCTATGGGCGGCTCGGGTCCGGGTTCAGACACGACCGGAACGATGGGCAACGCGAACGAAATGAAGCGACAGACCGGCGAGCCGCAAAAGACCCCGTGAGCGCATAGCCGCCAATCCGGCGGCGTTCTTCGGCTTTTAGATCAAGTGACGCTTCGCACGTTTCGGGGCGTTGCTTCATGCGTGAGCGCGAACAGGTCACGGCTGACGGGAGGAACATTCTTCCGGAGCACTTTCAGCACATCTTCTCGACATCTCCAGAACTCGGTGAAACGCGATGAAACTCAAATCTTTAGCCGCTGTGACGCTTATCTTGATTCCAAGCTCGGCGTTCGCTGCAGGAGGCGGAGGAACCGGCATATCCAACGGGGGTAACGGCAGCCCAGGGGGCGCCAACAGCGACGTTAGCAACGGCAATACGCCGCCCGGCCCAGCGAACGCATACTTTGGTAGCGGTAACACAGATGTTCCCGCAACGACGGGCGCCTCAAAGGAGATGAAGCAACAGAACGGGCAGCCGCAAAAGACCCCGTAAGAAACGCGCCGCCGTTAGATGGCGGCGCCCTTCTCCCTTAACTCAAGAAACGCCTCGCGCGATGCGGGGCGTTTCTCTTTGAACGGTTCGAACGAGTTTCCAGGGACCAGGACAGGCCGAAGCGCTTGTTCCCTCTATGGACTGACAGTCTGTCTGGGGATTGCCCCTGACCAAGCGCAGCCGTTGCTAAACCCGCTTGGTTCCTGTGGCCGCAACTCAAGTTACGCGCGCACGGGAACGCAGGTCCTGCGGCGGTAGATCAGGCCCAGGCCGACCGAGCCCAGAATCATCATGGCCCAAGTCGATGGCTCGGGGGCGCCAGCGACTTCCGAAATCTCGATCGAACTGGCGCCCGATACAATGCTGGTAAGCCCAAAAGTCCCGAGATTAAACGTCGGGTGCATCGGGTCGCCACTGAACAGATCAGGCCCTCCAAACTGAGTGAATCCCAAACCGTCGGCCAAAACGTTCAGCTGCGCAAATATGTTGGTGCCGAACCCGATCGTCGCCATCTCAGCCACGCCGCCAAAGGTTCCCGGAACGTTGAAGTACTGGATTTGGTCTCCAAAAGCGGAAGAACTGGAGCTGTCCGGCATTGCGTCGGTGTTGAGTTGGAAGGACGCCTGCCGAGAACCGGTGAGGTCGAATTGTAGCAACGTGGCTCCGGCTGGCGACGTGAGCGCCAGTCCTATCGCTAATGCACTCAGGCTCGCGAAACGCGTCATGGGTAACCTTTCGTAAATTGAGTAGAGATGCAATTGAATGCTTTCAATGTCTCTAAGTCAACGCTAGGCGCGTGCAAAATAAAAATAAAAGCTTAGGTGAAACTTTAGCCGAGGCGCGCCGTACTGGCGCCGGCATCGCGTCTTTGCGGCCATCAGGCCGACGCGCTTGTCCGTTCCCGCAGCGGGCTCACACTCCGTCGGGGCCATGCGCCCCATAGGGCTGCGCCGAGCGCAGCAAACGCGGCCGCCGCCATCATCGCGGTTGGCGGATGAAACGGAGCCATGCCCCAATGCGGCCAGATGATCTCGTTGGTGTTGAACGGCTCGTCGCTGTAACGGCAGAGGTTCATCGAGGCGCCGTCGGCCAGCATTTCAACTTCGATTTTGCTGATCAGCGCATCGATGGATTTGTGATCGGCGCCGGGCTCATGGGCAAGCTGCAAGAGGAGCGCGCGCCCGGCGGCGAGATAGGCATGGGCGCATTCGTTGAACGGACTGTTCTCGTCCGTGATGCTGCCGGGAACGATACCCCAGAGACAGGCGAAAGACTGAAGGTTCAAATAGTCCTCCAGCCGCCAGGTCGTGAGGTCGAACCCAAGCCTGGCGCTGGCAAGCGCCTTGATCGCGGGCAGATTGTCGCGGATCACCGCCATCTGGCCGTGCGTGAGACTCGGTATGGAGACGCCCTCCGGAGGCGGCCCGCTGCGTGCGGAGATTCGATGCGCGTGGCTCGGCGACGCCGAGAGCATTAGGAGCGCCGCAATGAGGACAATCCAGGCGCCTCTCACGTGAGGCCTCCCAAAGGCCCCAGCGCCACAAGATTCCAGCGTCCCGCATGACCGCTGAGACGGGTGAGCGAGAGCGGCGCGACGTCGATCCGGGCGAAGGACGAGGAACTGGCGCCGAGCGCGTTCACGATCGCCGCGCGGACGACCGACGGCGTGGGTGACGGCCAGCGTCGCGCTTTCGCGCGCCAACGCTTGCGTGAGCCAGGCGCCAATGCGCTCGATCAGGACCGCGAGCGACTCGCCGCCATGGGGGGCGGCCGCAGGATCGCCGAGCCAGGCCGCGAATTCGTCCGGTTCGCGCTCGGCGACATCCTTCGAGGCGAGACCGCGCCAGCGCCCGTAGTCGCAGTCGCTCAGCGCCATTTCGACTTCGGCGTCGAAGCCCAGCGCCGCGGCCGTCTCGCGCGCCGCGCGCGCCGGCGAGGTCAGCACTTGAGCGTAGGGGCGTAGCCGCCCCCGCAAGGCTTCGAGGGCGCCGATGGCGGAGGCTTCGAGCGGATCGTCGTCGGGAAACCGGGCCCCGCGCGTCGCCGCCGACGCGCCATGCGCAAGCAGGTCGAGGCGCGCTGTCATGGGCGCGCCCGCGCCCTGCGACTCAGTAGGCCGTCTGCAGCCGGCTCACCTTCGCCTCCGCGAAATCGCGTTGGACCCAAGCGCCAAAGCCGAGCCCGAGCACCGTCCACATGATCGCCTGGGCGCCGAGCGAAGCCATGCGGAATTGCCACAGCACCACCGCCGGAAAGCCTTCAGGAACCTCGTCCAGCGGGGGCATGACAAGGGCGAAGATGACCACCGCGACCAGAAAAACCGCTGCCGCGACGATCGTCGCATTCCACGCGCCGAGTTGATCGATCAGGCGATTGCGAACGCTCCAGGCCGCGATCATCGAGCCCAGCGACAACAGGATCATCCCGAAATAGATCGCCGTGCGCAGACCGATCGTGTCGGGATTGCCGATCGAGGGCGGGTTGGCGGGATATTTGAGGATCGGGACAGCGTAGACGGCAAGGAAGCCGCTGAGCGCGATTAGCGCCGCCGGTCAATCGAGGGCTGAAATCGCCCATGCGGCCGTAGAGAATCGCGAAAGCCAGCGCGAACAGGCCACCGAAGGCGATGCTGTAGGTGGTGACGCCGGTGAAGAGACCGATGCCGGCCTGCGTTGGCCGGCTGACAATCTCGTAATCCTCTTCGGGCGGAGGCGGGGTCTCGCCTTTCGCCACCGCCGCGTCATGCTCGGCCTTGGCTTTCGCCTCGTCCATCGCCGATTCGAAGGCGATGGCGCGATCGACTGCGGGCTCGCCCACGACTTTCAACAAACCAAACGAAAGCAGGGCGGCGACGAAGCCGACGATCATTCCCCGCCACAACAAAGATCCTGTCGTCATTGCGATCCCCCCTTAACTGCAAGCTTGCGCTGTCCCGCACGACTTGCTGGAGCCCACTCATCTTCTCGGATCAGGACTTGGCTGTCCGGAGCCCGAATTACCCGACGCCTTAGTGGCAGGGGAAGCCGAGCAAGTGGCGGCTGTCGTGCACGAATTCATGCACGTACATGCCCTTGATGATCGAAGTCGCGCCTTCCTCAGCGCCGACGAAATAGACGCCGAGCAAACAAATGAGGCCGGCGAAAATGACCCAGGGAAGCAATTCGCGAATTGGGATCGCAGCGGGCCGTGCGGCGGCGGGAGCGAATGTTGAAGCCGTCATGTCGAACTCCTTGGGGATATCGCGTCCCCGTTCAAGACAGTGCTTCGTCGCGGAAAGGGTCTGACTCTCGGCCGAAAACGACCGATTACAGTGGCGCGACCGTGCCGGACTTGCACCGGCTTCCATCCGCAACGCGCGTGTTCACCATACGACCCTTGGCGGCGCTGTCAATTGAGGGTCGGGTTGCGCCAGTTGACCGCCTCAGAGGAAGATCGCTCGATCGCGCGTGACCGCTTTCGCCAGATGCTCGGCGACGGCGCGGATGCGTCCCGAGGCCGCGCGTGTCCTCATGCGTGACGAGCCAATAAGCGCGCGTCGCGCGGCGCTCGGGCAGGACGCGCTTCAGGTCCTTGAACCGGCGGGCGATGAAGTCGTGCACGACGCCTAAGCCCACGCCCGCGCGCACCGCTTCGAGCTGCGTGACCGCGTTCGCGCTTTCGAAGCTGGTCGGCGCGCCGCCGTAGAGTTCGCGCACATAGTCGAGCGCAGTCGAAAACGCATGCTCCTCGACATAGCCGATGAGGCGGTGGCTCTTCAGCGCCTCGATGTCGGCTGGCGCGCCGTTGCGCTTGAGATAGGAGGCGCTCGCGTAAATGCCGAGCGAATAGTCGGTGAGCCTGCGGGCGACGAAGCGTCCCGCCTCCGGCTTGTCGAGACCGATCACGACGTCGACCTCGCGGCGCGCAAGCGGCGTCAGTTGCGGCAGCGGCATCAGTTGCAGGCGCACGGCCGGATGGCGCTCGGCGAAGTCGCGCAACGCGCCTGCGAGATAATAGGTCGAGAACCCGTCCGGCGCGCCGATGCGCACATCGCCCGAAAGCTCGAGATCGACGCCGGAGATTTCGCCCTGCGCATGCAGAAACGCGCTCTCCATCTGCTCGGCGGCGCTGATGAAGCGCTCGCCCGCGCCGGTGAGCTTCGCGCCCGTCGTGCGCCGGTCGAACAGCTTGGCGCCGACCGTTTCTTCGAGCGCCGCGATGCGGCGGCTGACCGTCGCATGGTCGAGCTTGAGCCGCTTGGCGGCGGCGACGAATTGCCCGCCGCGGGCGACCGCGAGGAAGACGCGGACGTTATCCCAATCCATGAAGGGGCCTCGCCTTGCGAACAGAGGTCCGCGTCACGGCGCCACGCCCCGGCAAGCCCAAGCGACGCTCGCAAAGGACCTCGGACCGTCCGGTCGTCCAGCCTCGTAGGCGTCGCGCACCGCCGCTTCGACACGAGCGAGTTCCTCCGCGTCGAGGCTGCCGACATATTTGCCCAGCGGACCTTCGCCCGCAGCGATCGGCGCCCAATAGTCGTCAAAGTCCGCATAGGTCATGCGGATCATCAGCTGGGTCTCGACCACCTCGCGAAGGCCTTGTTCCTCGAAAGCCTGCTTCATCTCGCCGGGCTGCATCATCGGCTGGAAGGCATAACGGTTCCTCAGCGCTCGTCCGCCTTCGCTCAAGGCCGCGACCGTGTCGACCGTGATGCGCATGGACGGCAATCCGCCGAGATGATCCCAGACCGCCGCGGCGACGACGCCGCCGGCCGCACGACGCGTCTCATCTCCGCGATCGCCTTGTGAGCTTCCGGGACGAAATGAAGGACCAGCAAAGCAAGCGCTGCATCGAACCCGCCGTCCTCGAAGGGAAGAGCGCAGGCGTCGGCTTGGCGAAACGTGATCCTTGGATCGCGGTTGCGCTCCGCTGCCGCCGAAACGAAGAGCGGCGAAAAATCGATCGCGACGATCTCGCGGATTGAGGGCGATCGCGCCAGCGCAAAGGTCAGGCTTCCCGTCCCGCAGCCGACGTCGAGGATTTTCTGTTCCCTGGAGATCCCGGCGAAATCGATGAACTGGGGAGCAAGCGCCTTGCTCCAGCGGCCCATCAGCTGCTCGTAGGCGCCTGCGTCGCGAACATTGAAGCTCGATGCCATCCTGTCGTCCTTCGTCCGGCTGAAACGTGCGGCGTTCTGAGGTTCAGCGAGTGCCTGGGATATGGGTCGCTGGAAATGCAGAGTGGTGTCCTTAGCACATTTTCGCACAGCCGATGCGCGATCTCTCAAATTGCTGTGCGCAAAATCGTGGCGCATAAAGCGACCACGAGCAGAGACATCAGGGAGCGGAGCGATGATCGAGTACGGGCATTTCATCGGCGGCAAGCAGGTCGCCGGCAAGTCGGGTCGGACCGCCGACGTCTTTCAGCCGATGGACGGCACGGTGCGCGCTAAGGTGGCGCTCGCCTCCAAGGCTGAGATGCGCGCCGCCGTCGAGAACGCCAAGGCGGCGCAGCTGGGCTGGGCGGCGGTCAATCCGCAGCGCCGCGCTCGCGTGCTGATGAAGTTTCTCGATCTCATCGCGAAGAACAACGACGAGCTCGCCGACATTCTGGCGCGCGAGCATGGCAAGACGATCGCCGACGCCAAGGGCGACATTCAGCGCGGCGTCGAGGTGGTCGAATTCGCGCTCGGCGTCCCGCATCTGATGAAGGGCGAATACACCGACGGCGCCGGCCCCGGCATCGACCTCTATTCGATGCGCCAGCCGCTCGGCGTCGTCGCCGGCATCACGCCCTTCAATTTTCCAGCGATGATCCCATTGTGGAAGCTTGCGCCCGCGATCGCCTGCGGCAACGCTTTCATCCTGAAGCCCTCGGAGCGCGACCCGGGCGTGCCGATGCGCCTCGGGGAAATCTTCGTCGAAGCGGGCGGCCCTCCGGGCATCCTCAACGTGGTCAACGGCGACAAGGAGGCGGTCGACGCCATCCTCGATGATCCCGACATTCAGGCGATCGGCTTCGTCGGCTCGACCCCGATCGCCGAATACATCTATTCGCGCGGCACGGCGACGGGCAAGCGCGTGCAGTGCTTCGGCGGCGCCAAGAACCATATGGTGGTCATGCCTGACGCGGACATGGACCAGACGGTCGACGCCTTGATCGGCGCCGGCTACGGCTCGGCGGGCGAACGCTGCATGGCGGTCTCGGTTGCGGTTCCGGTCGGACAGAAGACTGCGGACGATCTCATGCGCCGCCTCATTCCGCGCGTCGAAGCGCTCAAGATCGGACCGTCGACCGACTCCGGCGCCGACTATGGGCCGCTTGTCACCAAGGCCGCTCTCGAGAAGGTGCGCGGCTATGTCGATATCGGAGTGAAGGAGGGCGCGAAGCTCGTCGTCGACGGGCGCGACTTCAAGATGCAGGGCTACGAGAACGGCTTCTACATGGGCGGATGTCTGTTCGACAACGTGACCAAGGACATGCGCATCTACAAGGAAGAGATCTTTGGTCCCGTCCTGTCGGTCGTGCGCGCGCCCGACTACGCTGAGGCGCTGAGGCTCTGCAACGACCATGAATACGGCAACGGCGTCGCCATCTTCACCCGCGACGGCGACGCGGCGCGCGACTTCGCGACCAAGGTCAAGGTCGGCATGATCGGCGTCAACGTGCCGATTCCCGTTCCCGTCGCCTACTATACGTTTGGCGGCTGGAAGCGCTCGGGCTTCGGTGACCTGAATCAGCATGGGCCGGATTCGATCCGCTTCTACACCCGCACCAAGACCGTGACCGCCCGCTGGCCGTCCGGCATCAAGGACGGCGCGCAGTTCTCGATCCCGACGATGAACTGAGGGGCTTGGATGCGGCGGCCCGGGAGCCTATGCTGGCTCTCGTCGTTTTCTCCGCGGGCTTTTGAGAAGCCTTAATGTCGACCGCGCTCAAGCTGATGACCGTCGAGGAGTTCTTGCCGTGGGCCGAGGGCAAGGACGGACGTTGGGAGCTGCACGACGGCGTTCCGGTGATGATGTCGCCGGAGCGATCCGTTCACGCTGAGACCAAGGCCGAGGCGTATGTCGCTCTGAGGGAGGCTATCCGACTCAAAGGGCTGCCGTGCCGCGTCTATCCGGATGGCATGGCGGTTCGGATCGACGCGCGGGCGACATACGAACCGGACGCATCGGTTGTCTGCGGCGCTCGCGTTTCCCCCGACGCCATCGAGATCGACAACCCTGTTATCGTGCTCGAAGTCCTGTCTCCAAGCACCGCCGCGATCGATCATGGCCGCAAGCTCAGCGGCTATTTCTCGCTCGCGAGCGTGCAGCACTATCTGATCCTCGATCCCGATCGGCGCGTCGTCATTCACCACAAGCGTGGCTCTGGCGACGCGATCGAGACCCGGGTGTTGACAGAAGGCGTAGCGCGGCTTGATCCGCCGGGATTTGAAGTCGCGGTCGAGGCGCTATTCCCGCCGGCCTGATCGCTCTCGCGATCGCGCGCCCAGCTCAGAATCTGAACAGGGTCAATCCTGGCGAGGCGTTGCCCAGCGGATCGGTGATCCTCTCCCGTCCGCGCATGCCCTGGAAGGTGCCCTCGATCGGCGTCGGCTGGTTGAACGTGCTGTAAACGTAGCCGTTGCCGACCGTGCCGACGGGCGCCTGCGTGCCGAGGGTCAGGTAGGACGGTCGGGCATGCACCGTGATCTGCCTTCCGGTCGGGGTCTGTCGAACGCTTTGCCGCGCGCTTTTTGAGCGCCGTCTGACGGGGCTTCGCCTTCTGGGGCGTCGCCCCCAGAGGTCCCGTCGTCTGCACGGCGCCCTCGTCCTGCGGCCCAGTTTGGGCCTGCGCTGCCGGGGTCGCGGCTACGAAGCCGGCCGCGAGCGCTGCCGCGGCCAGGAGCCGAATCGAGCGAAACATGACGGATTTCCTTTCACTCGACGCAGCCAGCACTGAAGACATGGGGCGGCGGTAACTGAATGCAATGGAGCGAGCCCCGACGAGGCTTCGGTCCACCCTGACCAATCGCGGCCGTCAATGCCCCGGTTTTGATGGAAAATCAATGGCCCGAGGCGGGGCCAGTCGCTACGGCTGGGTGCGCTGGCGCCATGCCGAGGACAGCGATCGATTGCCTGCGAGCTCGACTTGGGCAAAGGCCGGTGAAGTTCTCGCCGCTGGCCCAACGGAGAGGACAAAACGCCCCGGCGGCCCGTAGGCGCCGAGACGAGTAAAGCCCGACGACCGCGGAACCCGCCGGCGCCATCACCGAGGTCGCGGGCTCCAGGGCGGAAGCCGCGGGGGTCAGATCGGCGGGACCGGCGTGTAAAAGGTCGCCATCGACACTCTGCAATTGTTGTGCGTAGTAGGCGTCATAGAAACGCTCGGGACGATCCTGGAGGATGGCGCCCACGTCCGATACTCGGAAGATTTCGGGAGCGAGCGGCTCCGACCAAGAATCCCTCGTGGAAGCGCTGCTCGAGGGCATGGGCGAGGCCTTCTTTGCTTTTGATCGCAGCTGGCGCTTGACCGCTTCCAACAGCGCTGCGGAGGCAATCCTCGGCGCGCCGAGCGCTGAAATCGTTGGCGACCTTTTATGGAACGTCCTGCCCCAGATCAGGGGGACAGAATTCGAGCGGCGTTGTCGCGTTGTCATCGAGCAGCGCACGAGAGAAGAATTCGAGATCGAATTCGGCGCTGCGGCCTGGTCGCCATCACGAGGTGCGAGCTTTTCCCTTTGGCGCTGACGTTGGCGTGGCGTTTCGCGACATCACCGGATCGCGAGAGAGATACGCAGGCGCTGCGTGACCGGGAATTGGAGCTCGCTCGAGTTCAGCGCATAGGCGGCGTCGGCGGGTTGGACGTCGATTTATCGAATGGCTTCCGGAGTCACCGCTCACCAGAATACCTTCACCTTCATGGGCTTCCGCCAAGCGCCGTCGACGACACGCACGAGCAGTGGGTCGCGCGCGTTCACCCGGAAGACAGAGAGCGAGTTGAGACGTACTTCCTGGCGGCGGTCGCCGGCTCCGATAAAGACTATAAGGCTGAATATCGCATAGTTCGACCGAGTGACGGTCAAACACGATGGATTCGCGCGGTCGCGGAGATTGAGCGCGACAGTCAGGGGCGCCCTTTAAAGCTCATCGGCGCGCACCTGGACATTACCGACCAAAAAAACGCGGAAGCAACCGTGCAGGAGAGCGAGGGCCGATTGCGGGCGATCGCCGACGCGCTTCCGTTCCTGATCTCCTATCTCGACAAAGATCAGATATTTCGGTTCATCAATAAGCCCTACGAGTCCTGGTTCGAACGTCCCTTGAGTGAGATCGTCGGCCGCCATGTCAGGGATGTTATGGGACCGGCGATGTATGAAGTTCGCCGGCCATTCATCGAGCGCGCGCTCGCCGGCGAAAGCTTATCTTACGAAGCAGATTTCCCTCGATCGGAGGGAACAGTTCAAACCGAGATCGTGCATGTTCCGCATCGGGACCAAGCGGGACGCATCTTGGGCCTCTACACCGTCGTTATGGACATAACGGCCCGCAAACTCGCGGAAAAGGTTCTGTCCGAGAGCGAAGAGAGGTTTCGGTCGATCGCGGATAGCGCGCCCGTGCCGATGTGGGTGAGCCGGCTCGACGGCCTTAGGCAGTTCGTCAACCGCGCCTATCACGAGTTCTTGGGCGTTCCCTTTGTGGAGGCTCTGAGTTTCGATTGGCGTAAAGCACTTCATCCAGACGATCTCGAGCGAATTTTGCGCGACCAGCGAGCGGGGGAAGGATCCCGGAAGCCTTTTGTGCTCGAGGCTCGTTATCGACGTCACGATGGCCAATGGCGCTGGCTACGATCTGAATCGCAGCCCCGATGGGGGCCGGCCGGCGAACACATCGGCTTCATCGGCGTCGCGCACGACATCACTGCCTCCAAGGAGGCCGAACAGGCCCTGACCGAGCTCAACGAGACCTTGGAGCGGCGAATCGAAGATCGCACCCGGCAGCTGGCGGCTTCGGAGGCGCTCATCCAGACGTTCTTCAATCACTCCTCGGAATGTTACGCGGTCATTGTGGAGGAGGATGACGGGACATTTTCGGTATGCCGAGGTCAATCCGGCCACGCTACGACTGTATAAAAAGACCCGAGAGGCTGTGGTTGGCCGCACGATCCAGGAAGCCCTCGGCGCCGAGAGCGCCTCAGAAATCGGGGCCCATCTTGCTGCGTGCCTGCGTGAGGGAGCGCCACATCGATACGAACGAACTCAGGGCGACGCGGTCATCGAGGCGATTGTTACGCCGGCCCCTCGAGAGCTAGGCGCGCCGCGTCGGGTTGTCGTTAGCGCCCACGACGTGACGGAACGACGTCGTCTCGAGCAACAACTGCATCAATCTCAGAAGATGGAGGCTGTCGGACAGCTCACGGGCGGCGTCGCGCATGATTTCAACAACCTGCTGACGCTGGTGATTGGCGGCCTCGACATCATCGGCCGTCAGATAACGAACTTGCCTGATCCCCTCGCTTTAACCCGAGTGGAACGAGGGAGAGAGATGGCGATGCAGGGCGCACAGCGCGCCGCCTCCTTGACAACGCGTCTGCTCGCCTTTTCGCGACAGCAGCCGCTAAATCCGCAGGCGTTGGACGCCAACAAATTGGTCGTGGACGTTTGCGACCTCTTGCGCCGAGCCATCGGCGAAACAATCGCTGTCGAAACGGCGCTGGGGAACGATGTGTGGCGGATATATGCCGATGCGAATCAGCTCGAGAATGCACTGCTCAATATCGGCTTCAATGCGCGCGACGCGATGCCCAATGGAGGCAAGCTGACCATCGAGACCGCAAACGCCTCGCTGGACAAAGCCTACACAGCTTCACTGAACGAAGACATAGAGCCCGGTGAGTTCGTGATGATCGCAATCACAGACACCGGCACGGGCATGGACATGACGACGCAGGAGCGGGCTTTTGATCCATTCTTTACGACTAAGGAGGTCGGCAAAGGCACCGGTTTAGGGTTAAGCCAAGTCTACGGATTTGCGCGACAATCGGCAGGGCACGTCAAGATCTATAGTGAAATCGGCGAAGGCACGACGGTCAAGATCTATCTGCCTCGCAGTGTGAGCGATAGGAAAAATCCGACAATCGGTGAAGCGAACAAGCTTTCCCGATGGACCGGCGCAGAAACGATTCTCGTTGTCGAAGACGACGACGAATTGAGAAAATACGCAACAGAGGTTCTGGAAGAGCTCGGCTATCAGGTGATGAGTGCGGGGAGCGGCGCGGACGCACTCGAGACGCTAAACGGAAGTCGTCAAATCGATCTTTTGCTCACTGACGTGGTGATGCCTGGCGGCATGAACGGCAGGCAGCTTGCCGATAAGGCCGTCGGCCATCGACCGGGTCTCCGCGTGCTCTACATGACCGGTTACACTCGCAACGCGATCATCCATCAGGGCCGCCTGGATCGCGGAATAAATATGATCAGCAAGCCATTTTCCTTTGAAGAGCTCGCTTCCAAAGTTCGCGAAGTCCTGGATGCTGCAGGTTGAGTTCGCGGATGATTTTACGCGTCGCGGTTTTGCCGGCAGGCGTCTCGTCGATTTCCGGCTAGGCGATGGCGCTTCGCATCGAGGACTACGCACTCATCGGCGACTGCAAGTCGGCGGCCCTGGTTGGCGTCGATGGCTCGATCGATTGGCTGGCGTTCCCGCGGTTCGACTCGGCAGCTTGCTTCGCCGCCCTGCTCGGGACCCCCGATAACGGCCGATGGATCATCGCGCCAATCGAAACTCCGGTTGCTGTGAGACGACGCTATCGTCCTGGCGCCCTCATTTTGGAAACCGAATTCGAAACCAAGTCTGGCAAGGCGACCCTCATCGACTTCATGCCGCCGGCAGATGGGCGCGGGCTCGTCCGGATCGTTGTCGGTCAAACAGGCAAAGTGGAGTTCAGCACCGAGTTCATCGCGAGGTTTGAATATGGGGAGACTGTTCCCTGGGTCACACGTCTTGACGACGGCGGGATTAGCGCGGTCGCCGGCCCGGACCGGCTTCTCTTGCGCAGCGACGCCAAGCTTCGTGGCGAGGACCTGCGAACCGTCGGCGACTTCACGGTGAAAGCAGGCAAATCGGTCGCCTTCGCCCTTTCCTATGGCGCCTCGTTTGAGGATCCGCCGAAAGCAATCGATCCTTTTGCTTCCTTGAAGCGCACGGAAAAATTTTGGCGCCAATGGAGCGATCGTTGTCCCGACGTTGGGCCTTGGACTGAGGCCGTCAAGCGCTCTGTCATCACACTGAAGGCTCTGACATACGCGCCGACTGGCGGAATTGTCGCGGCGGCGACCACATCCTTGCCTGAAGAGATCGGAGGCGTAAGGAATTGGGATTATCGGTGCTGTTGGCTGCGCGACGCAACCTTCACAATTCTGGCGCTCATACGACTAGGATATTCCGACGAAGCTCAAGCTTGGCGCGACTGGCTGGCTCGCGCTATCGCGGGCAGTCCGCAGCAGGCGCAGATCATGTACGGAGTCGCGGGCGAGAGATGGCTGCCGGAAGTTGTGATTCCCTGGTTGCCTGGTTACGCGAAATCCTCACCGGTGCGGGTTGGAAACGCGGCCTCCACTCAGACGCAATTCGACGTCTTCGGCGAAGTCGCCGACGTGATGTTTCAATCCCTGAAACACGGATTGAAGCTGCCCGAACGATCACGAACCTTGCGGCCCGTCATCCTCGATTACCTCGCTAAAGTCTGGAGAGAGCCTGACGAAGGCATTTGGGAAGTGCGTGGCGAGCCCCAGCACTTCGTACATTCCAAGGTGATGGCGTGGGTCGCGTTCGATCGCGCAGCGAGCGGCGTCGAGGCGAAAGCGTTTCATCAGTCAGGGCGAAAATGGCGAAGGATCGCCAATGAGATCCACGCGGAAGTCTGTGAGCGCGGGTTCGACCGAAAGCTCAATAGCTTCGTGCAAGCCTTCGGCTCGAAGCGCCTGGATGCAAGTCTGCTCTTGATTCCGCTCGTCGGCTTTCTTCCACCTGATGACCCAAGGGTTCGCGGAACTCTCAAAGCGATTGAGGAGAGGCTCCTCGTCCAGAATGAGTTTGTTTTGCGGTATGAAACCGAGGACAGCGTCGATGGGCTCCCTCCCGGCGAGGGCGCTTTCTTGGCGTGCAGCTTTTGGCTGGTCGACAACTATCTTCTGCAAGATCGACAGGAAGATGCGCGAAGACTGTTTGAGCGTTTGCTCACGCGTTGCAACGACGTCGGATTGCTAGCCGAGGAGTTTGATCCAGTCGCTGGCCGAATGCTCGGCAACTTTCCCCAGGCCTATAGTCACGTCGGGCTGATCAACTCCGCGCTCAATCTCGACCAATATGAGCGTTCACGAAAGGAGCAAGCTGCGCCCCGCGCGATTCGGGGACGAGCGCAAGCGAAGCGAAACCCTCCGCGCAAGCGCCATCGCAGCAAACCAACCTGACTTCATCTCGTTGCCGCGGAGGAACGATCAGGTCGTCGGCCGCCAGACTTCCGGCACGTAGCGATAGGCCGCGCCGTTCGTGACGACATGCCCGAACGCCGGGAAGTCGAGGTGGACGCCCGCGACGCGCAGTTTCTCTCCGGCAACGAATTTGAGCACCTTCTTTCGCGCCTCCGCTGCGGCAGCCGGATCGATGTCGTAGGCGACGCTCGTATCGGGGAAAGCAAACTGCATTCCTGGAAAGTGGACGATGTCGCCCCAGATGAGAAGTCCGTCACCGTTGGATTCAACGAGCCACGCCGTATGGCCCGGAGTGTGGCCCGGTGTGGGGAAAGCACGGACGCCCGGAGCGACTTCGTCCGTCTTGATCGTACGGACACGATCGCCATAGGCGGCGAGCGCCGCGCGAGCGAGGTGGAAATCGCCCTGGCCTTCCGTGGTCGCGCGCGCCATCGCCCCGTCGTCTTTCCAAAAGGCGAGCTCGTTCTCATGCAGGATGAGCTCCGCCTTGGGGAAGACAGCCTTTCCAGACGAGTCGATAAGCCCCGCCTCGTGATCCGGATGCATGTGCGTCATCACAATCGAGTCGATATCGGCAGGCGCAACGCCAATGGCTTTCAGGTTCCCCATCAGGCGCCCGACGTGCTCAGTCTTCCCGGCGAATCCTGCGTCCACGAGCAGAAGTCGGTCGCGGCTACGGATCACGAAGCAATTGATGGTGAGCCACGGCGGCGCGAGGCGGAACTCGCCGAGATGAGCGCTCTCGCAGGCGGCGCGATCTGAAGTGACGAGATCGTCGAACGACGCTTGATGGACGCCGTCATTGACCACGCTCACGACAATATCGCCGATGGCGATGTGCGAGACGCCGCTCGGCTGCGCGATCGGCTTCAAGTGGGCGCCCATCCTCTTCCTCCCTCGGACACTTTCGATTCACGCCCTAATTGGCGGTAGAAAACCCGGCCGCCCTCGACCCTTCGCTCGCTCGCGTCGTGCGCTCGCCGGCCGGTCAGCGCAGCGAGAAGCCGCGATCGCGTAGAAAGTCCCTCAACACTTCTCGCCCCGTCAGCGCCGCCTCGTCCCGCACGCGTAAAGCCGACTGTTCAGTCCAGTCGGTGACCCGCATTTTCTGCTCGGCCTGGAAGTCGCGAATCCGTTGATCGTAAGCGGCAAGCAGCGCGGGGTCGGGCGGCGTGTAACGCTCCCGGTGCAGGATCACGTTCTGGGGAAGACGCGGCTTCACATCAGTCCCAATGCCCGGATCAGGAATCCCGATCGTCATGCCGAAGATGACGAGAGCCTCATCGGGCAGGGCAAGTTCGTCGGCGACCCCGACCGGGTTATTGCGCATCGCGCCGATATAGCAGCCGCCAAGGCCAAGCGATTCCGCCGCGACGATCGTGTTCTGGGCCGCGAAAGAAGCGTCGGCGATCGCGAAGATAAACGCTTCGATGTAATTGAGCGCGATTCCCGGATGTCCGCGCTCATCGCTGATCGAGCGCAGGCGCGCGAGGTCGGCGACGAAAACGAGGAGAAGCGGCGCGTCGACAATATGCCGCTGACTGGCGGCGAACGACGCCAGCCGCGCCTTGCGGGCCGGGTCTTCCACTGCAATGACGCTCCATGCCTGAAGATTGGACGTCGTCGCCGCCGACTGCGCCGCGGCGATCAGGAGTTCGAGGGTTCCTGGCGGTAGCGGCTCGTCTCGATAGGAGCGAACCGAGCGATGCGACATGATCGTGTCGAGCGCGTCATTCCAAGGAACGGACGACAGGCGATCGGCGAATTCCTCGTCCCGATAACGGGCCCACAACCGGTCCCGAGCAGGAGCGGCCTCCTGTCTCGCCATGTCCGCGTTGAGACCGTTATCCATTGCGTGTCGCTCCAATGCGATAAAACCAACAAATTCAGATGACTCCCGCCGCCTCGAGCCCGCGAATGTCAGAGGTCGAATGGCCGAGCAGTTCGCCCAGCACGTATTCGTTGTCTTCCGCATAGCATGCCGCGCCGCGATTGATGAGGCCGCCAATATGCGCTGGCGTGCGGCTGAGTTTGAAGGGCGCTTCGGCCACCGGCCAGCGGCCGATCTTGGTTCCGTCAACTTCGGTGAGCCACTCGAGGGCTCGCAGTTGGGGGTCGTGGTCACAGCGATCTTCGGCCGTCTGGCAAACGCCAGCCGGAACGCCTGCCGCCTGGAGCCGCTCCATGCACTCATAGGCGTCGAGATTCCGGGTCCATTCCCCGACGAGGATGTCGACGTCGTCCTGGTTGCAAACCCTCGCCTCGAGGCTGGCGAAGCGACCGTCCGCGCGCCAGGCATCGGCGCCGGCGACACGAACCAGCGCATTCCACTGGTCGTCGTCAAAACAGGAGATCGCGATCCAACGGTCAACGCCCTTGCAACGATAGGCCCCATGCGGCGCCGCGCGGCCATGGGGCGAGCGATTGCCGGTTCGCTGCCATTCGCGCCCGTTCACCGACCATTCGAGAATGGGCTGGCCGCAAAGAAAGATGCCCGCTTCACATTGCGAGGCATCGATGCGCTGACCTTTGCCTGTCACCGAGCGGTAGTAGAGCGCGCCGAGCAAGGCTTGCGCAAAGCCATAGGCGCCCATCCAATCGAGGTAGGAATAGCCCCATCCGGCTGGCATGGCGGGCTCCGGCAGGCCCGACATGTGATTCGTTCCGGCGAATGAGCCGGCGATCGGCCCGACGGTCCGCAAGCGACCGTAGGATCCATAGCCGCCCATGCCGGACTGCTGCACGTAGATGATGTCGGGGCGGATTTTGCGCTGGACTTCGTAGCCCAGCCCCAGACGGTCAAGCACGCCGGGGGAGAAACCCTCCGCGACAATGTCGGAAACGGCGACGAGACGCTTCGCGATCTCCAGGCCCTTGGGGTGCCGAATGTTGAGCGAAATGCCGCGCTTGCCGGAATTCTTGTTGTTGTACTGGCCGCCCATATCCGAATCGGTGACGCCTGGAAGCGGCGCGCTGGCCGATTTGCGCGCCTCCCGGCCGCCGACGGGCGCCATTGCAGCGAGTCGGGTGTCCGGATTTTCCTTCCACTCCACCTTGATGCTTTCAGCGCCCAACGACGCGGCGAAGCGCGTGCCGCCGGCGGAGGCCAGAAACCAGGAAAAATCGAGGATGCGCACATTCTGCAGCGCGAAGGGACGGCCGCGGGCGGACATCGCCGGTGACGCCCCGACCGGCTTGGAGACGGCAGGGGCCGGGCCGCTCGCCTTGTTCGTCCTCTTCAGGACTTCGTGCGTGTCTTCGCCGATGAGTGGCGCGCGACGGCCGGGCTGCCATCGGGTCTCGGAGCTCAACCACTTGCTGGTCGGATAGTGAAACGACCGGCCCGCCTCGGGATGAAAGATCTCGCTGATTGCGCCGCGTTTCAGCCAGTGCTCGTCATCGACACTCTCGTGCGGTTTTCGAACCGGCGCCCAAAGCAGGCCCGCGGCCTGCGCCTCGCTCCAGGGCGTTTTGTCGTAAGTGTAGGAGCGGACGAACCGCTGGATCACTTCAAGCGTATGCGACGATTGTTCGTCCGCCGCAGCCGTGCCTGGAATATTGCGCGCGCCCGAGTCCTCCGAGCCTTCGGGGGGTCGAAGATCCGCCGCCATCCCATAACGATCGAGGAACGGCGCAAGATTGGCGCGGTCTCGCGATCCGACTCCCCAGGTCATGAACCAGCGACCATCCTTCGTGTGGCTGATGCTCGGGACGCGGGTCACCGTCTCGGACGCATGCCGGCAAGTCAGGCGGTAGAGCGGCGCTCGACGCATAACCCAGGACATAAGGTCGAGTTCGGTGTTCTTGGCGACAGCCTCGTGGATTGCACAAGAGACATCCTGGCCAAGCCCGGAAGACCGACGTTCGATGAGCGCGGCGAGGATGCCGATCAGAAGCTGCTCGCCCGCGATGTGATAGGCGTGCCAGATTTGTGGGGCGATCGGCGGAAGGTCGTATTCGTTGGCCGGGTTTGGATCATAGCCGCAGTTCATCATCACGCCGCCAAGCGCGAGATGCACGAGGTCTGATCCTTTAAAATTGCTCCATGGCCCGTCATCGCCGAAGGGCGTGATCCGCGCGACGATGAGAGAGGAAAAGCGTTCGGCTAGCGAATTAGCGCCAAAGCCGAGCTGCTTGTTGAGCCCGCCGCCGCTCGAATCCAAGAGAATGTCGGCGCCCGCCATGAGCCGCAGCAACGCCGCTTTCCCCTCCTCCGAGTCGAGATCGAGGACGACCGAACGCTTGCCGCGGTTGTAAGCCCAAAAATAGAGTGATTGCTCCTTGTCGACCTTCTCATCGCGGAACGGCGCAATGAGCCGCGTCGCCGCGCCTTCGGGTGGCTCGATCTTGATGACCTCCGCCCCAAGCCCGGCAAGCAACAAACCGCAATATTCGGCTGTCTCGTCGGCGTATTCGATGACGGTCAGGCCCGAAAGCATCCCCGGAGCGTCGGATGGAGCAAGTCCATCCGCCGATGTTTGGCGCTCGGTCGCTAGGGCGGGTTCCTCGGTCATGATGATGTGCGCAGTGGTCCAGGCGGGGTTCGCGGCCTTGATCGAGAAGGCTTCGAAGGGGTAGGAAAATGCATTATATGCGATCATAGCCCTTGAAGGCGCAAGGCTGTCAACCCGAGTCGGTCGGCTTCGCGCGGACATTCGGAATGTGATGAGAGGAAACGCCGGTGCAGAAAGAGTTCGTTGTCCTGAATTTCAAACGGTTTCGGCCGTACCTCGTGGCGAATGCGCCGCTCCAGCGTCTCTACTCGGGCGTCATGTGGGCGGAAGGGCCGGTCTATTTCGCGGACCTCGGCGTGCTTTTGTTCAGCGATGTGCCGGGAGAAAAGATTCTGCGTTACGTCGACGGCCAGGAACCCACCGTGTTCCGGCAGCCTTCCGGCAACGCGAACGGCAACACGCGCGATCGCCAAGGACGCCTTCTGACTTGCGAGAGCGGCAACCGCCGGGTCACACGCACGGAATATGACGGGAAGATCACTGTGCTCGCCGAACGCTACGAGGGCAAGCGCCTCAATTCGCCGAACGACATCGTCGTTAGCTCGGACGACGCCGCCTGGTTCACAGATCCCGATTACGGGATACTTAGCGATTACACGGGAAACAAGGCGCCGAGCGAGATCGGGCGGCGATGCGTTTTTCGCATCGACCCGAAGAGCGGCGATCTCGCGATCGCGACGGACGAGCTTGGCAAGCCGAACGGGCTTGCGTTCTCGCCCGATGAAAAGATTTTGTACATCGCCGACTCGAGCGTGACACATGATCCGCAGGGCGCCCACGAAATCGTGGCGTTCGACGTTTCCGCAGAGGGGAAGCTCACGTCTCGCAGGACGTTTGCGGTTATCGACTCCGGCGTGCCGGACGGCTTTCGAGTGGATGTGGATGGAAACATCTGGACAAGCGCGGCCGACGGCGTCCACTGCATCGCGCCGGACGGCGAGCTGATCGGCAAGATCCTGGTGCCGGAGACCGTAACCAATCTCGCCTTCGGCGGTCCGAAGCGCAACCGGCTGTTCATAACCGCAGCCTCCTCCCTCTACTCGATCTACGTCGGCGTGCGCGGCTTGTGAAAGGTCTGCAAGCGGCAGTCGGCTTGACGCGTTTGATATAAAATGCATCATCCAGCAACGGAGGAGCGATGCCCGAATTCAACAATCTGCGCAATCGCGTGGCTGTCGTTGGGGTCGGAACGACCGCGTATGGGAGTTTCCCCGAGACGGATGAATACGGGCTGGCCGCGGAAGCGTTCCGCAATGCGCTCGACGATTGCAACCTCGACAAGAGCAAGGTCGATGGGCTCCTCACCTGTCGGATTCCGAGTTACAGCCGGATGGGTGAAGTCTTAGGCCTCGACCCTCGCTGGACGATAACCTTGCCCGGGCATGGGCGGATGTCTGGGATCGGCCTCATCGAAGCGACAACCGCCCTGGCCACCGGGCAAGCAAACTATGTCGCGCTTCTTTACGCCAATATTGGCAGATCGCGGCGCGTCTTCTACGGCGGCGATGAATCGCCCGGATATTGGGATCCGTGGGGATTTACGTCTCCCGGCGCGGCGCATGCGCTGATGTTCCGGCGTCACATGGAGCTTTACGGAACAACCACGAGGCAACTCGCGGAAGTGTCCGTGGCCTTTCGCCATCATGCGCAGCTTCATCCCGACGCGGTCATGAAAGCGCCGATGACAATTGATGACCACGAGGCTTCGCGGTTCATCGTCGCGCCGCTGCGTCTCCTCGATTATTGCCTCATCAATGATGGCGCAGTTTGTCTCATCCTGACGACGAAGGAACGCGCCGCGGACCTGGCCAAGCCGCCCGTGCTCGTCAGTGGTTTCGGCGGACGGGAAGCGTATCGCACAGCGTCGATAGAGAATTTCGAGTTCGATTCCTGGCACGGCCAAGTCTCGGCGTCGGCGAACGATGCGTTCGCGATGGCCGACGTCGGCGTGCAAGGATGTCGACGCTCTGATGTGCTACGACAATTTCAGCCCAACAGTTCTCTTTAGCCTGGAAGGTCTCGGCTTCTGCGAGCGCGGCGAAGCCGGATCTTTCGTCGAAGGCGGGGCGCTCAAGCTCGGTGGGCGGCTCCCCACCAACACCGACGGCGGCCACCTCTCCAACTCCTACATGCAGGGTTGGGCGCTGAACGTCGAGGCGGTCCGCCAGTTGCGGGGCGAATGTGGCGCGCGTCAGGTCCCGGATTGCGAGGTTGTCACTTATGCGCAGGCGACCCCTTGCACGCGCGTCATCGTCTACACGCGCGCTTGAGGCGATCATGGACAGAGACGAAGCGCCGCAGCCGCAAGATGTCTACCGGAAACCGCTGCCTGTCATAACTCCGCTCAACAAGCCGTTTTGGGATTACGCCGCCCGATCGATCTTCGCCCTTCAAACATGCGACGCGTGCGGGGACGCCCACGTACCGCCCTCGCCGGTCTGTCCAAAATGCTTGAGCGAAGACCAATCCTGGAAGCCGGCCTCCGGCCGCGGAACGCTTGGAATCGTGGGCGGATTTCCACCGAGCCTACTGGGATGGCTTCAAGGAAGAGCTTCCCTATCGGACCTGCCTCGTCAAGCTCGACGAAGGTCCGCTCATCATCAGCAATCTTGTCGGCGACGACGCGAAAACGAGAATTGGCGCCCGGCTGCGCGTGACGTTTGAGCGCGCGACGGAAGAGATCGCCATTCCGAAATTCGTCCTCGACTGATGCTGAACGACCAGAGCGAGATCGTCGTCAAGAGCACCGCGGCGCGCTCGCGACTCGGCTCCTGCGCTTCGTTCGCTCAAGCGATCGGGGGAGGCATACGACTACAATGTCAAATCAGCGACGCGCGCGCTTGAGGTCATCGAGCTCTTCGGCGTGCATCGGCATCCTCTGTCGGTCACGGAAATCGCCACGGCCCTTGCGATCCCGCAATCAAGCTCATCGGTGCTGCTTCATGCGTTGAGCAGCATAGGATTTGTGACCCGCGATCGTAAGACCCGGAAATACGTGCCGGGCATTCGCTCCGTTTTTCTGGGCAACTGGATTCACGATGCGATATTCCCTGGCGGCAGCCTGCTCGGCGCGCTAGACGCTTTGAGCAGAGATGCGAGCGCGAATGTTCGGCTGGGCGTGCGTAGCGGCACTCATGTTCGCTATGTCCACGTTTCATGGCCCGATAACGCAGCCGAAAGGCTTCGCCTGAGTCCTGGTATGATGTGGCCAGTGTGCCATGATGCGCTTGGCAGAGCCCTGCTGGCGACGGAAACCGATCGCGACGTTTGCGGGATCGTGCGGCGCGCCAATGCGGAAGAAGGCGCGAGGGTCATCGGCGTCGAGGCGTTCATGGAAGAGCTACGGGCGCAGCGGAAAAACGGATACGCGGAATGCGACGACTGGGGATCTGCGCGCGAACGCGTGCTGGCGATTCCCTTGCGCGCCCCGTTCGGGATTCCGGCGGCGATTGGAATCGGCGTTCAGGCTGAGCGACTTCCGGCCGAACGCCAGGATCTGCTGAGACTGCTGGACTGGGTCGGGCAAAATATTGCGGCCAAGGCGCCCTGCGGCTCCGCGGTCCAAGATGCTTTGGACTAGGGAAAACCGCGACAATGAGTGCGCTTTGCTGAGTCTAGCGCGGGTTCGCCTGTTGGAATGTGCTAGAATTGGCTGAGGCGCCGACCACGGAAGTGAGCGTAATGACCGACCTTCAGTCTCTGGAACGCTTACCACGCGGCCGCAGCCACATCGACGAGAGTGGCCTTGATTGGAATCTGAAGGTCGAAAGAGACTGTCGAGCACCAGATCGCCGAAATTCTCCGTGAAAAAATCATCGTAGGCGTGATCGCCCGCGGACAAAAGCTCAAGCAGGCGGAAATTGCGCGATTGCTCGGCGTGTCGATTACGCCGGTCCGAGAGGCGCTCCGACTTTTGGAAGCTCAAGGCTACGTCGCGGTACGGGCGCATCGCGGGGCCATTGTGGCCCCGTTCGTCGTGGAGGGCGCCGAGGAGCTGTACGCGCTCCGACAAGTGCTGGAGACCCGTCTCACTCTCGAAGCGGCGCGACGGATGACGCTCGCGGACCTCAACGATTTGAAGGTGCTCAATCACGATTTTTTCGCCGCGCTGAAATCCCAGTCTCGGCCGTCCTTGCAGGAAAAAAACTTCCGCTTCCACTTTCGTTTGTACGGAATTGCAGGGCAACCGCAGACCATGGATTTCGTGCGCATGCTGTGGGCCAAATATCCGCTGGAAATGTTGACGAAAATGCCGGGACGGCAAACGCGGGTCTTTCAAGAGCACGCGGCTGTGCTTTCCGCTTTGGAGCGCAACGATCCAGAGGGCGCGGTCGCCGCGATGCGAGTTCATATCAAAACCGGTTGGGAGGAATTTCTCGCAAATTATCGCGAAGCAGACGGGCGTTGAGCGCATGCGCGCGCCCGGAACACCAAGTGCCCATACGGCCGTTCATGATTTGCGGGCGAGACTGCGAACATCCGGGGCGCGCCGCTCTGTCGACCATTCATCGTCGTCCGCGATGGCGCCTTTCCAAGCCACGGCTTGCTCACGAAGTCCGTGATCAGCTAGTTTTTAATTGCGTCTGACGTGATCGCTTCGCCGGATATCGGCGTTGTGTTCGCGGCGCGGCGCCAACGATGCACCCGAGCACGTCGGGGAGGTTTCGCGGCGTCGTCCGCCGCGAAAAGGGAGGAACAGCATGACTTTCTGCAAGGATCGAGTAACGTTTAAGCGGGGCGTTTGCGCGCTCGCCGCTCTGGCTTTGTTCAGCCTTGGCGGCGTCGCAGCCAGCAAAGCCGCCGACCCAAGTCCCGAAGACCAGAAGAAAACGCTCTCGGCGGTTCCTGCCGACGCGCAGAAATATTACGGCGGCTATTGGTATGCCGGGAATGTTGTGGCCGACCCGTTCGCGGACTGGAAGCCGCATGCGCCGCCCTGGCAGATTTGCCACAACAATTCCTACCTCGGCAATTCATGGCGCGCCAATCTCGTCGCGGAACTCAAGGCGCTCACAAAGCAGCTCGCGGATCAGGGGCTCGCGAAGCCTGATCTCATCGTCACGAACTCGAACGGCGACATCAATCTCGAGCTGTCGCAGCTCAAGGCGCAGGTCGCTCAAGGGTGCGACATCATCATGAGCTATCCGGGCTCCGCGACCGGCCTCTGCTCGGGCATCAAGGACGCCTACAACAAGGGTGTCCTGTTCGTGGCCATCGATTCGCCGGTCACATGCCCTGAGGGGCTCAATGTGGCGACCAATCCATATTACCGCGGCCAGTTCGGCGGCGAGTGGATCGCCAAGCAGCTCAACGGCAAAGGCAACGTGATCGTGATGAACGGCCAGCCGGGCACCGCCAACACGGTCGCGCAGGAAACCGGTCTTCGGCAAACGGTCGCTTCCGATCCCGGCATGAAGGTGGTCGGCAGTCTCTTCGGCATGTGGACCGGCTCCGTTGCGAAGTCCGAGGTGCTGAAGTTTCTGGCCACCCACCCCGAACCGGTCGCGGCGGTGTTCTCGACCGGCAATATGGGCGTCGGCGTCGGCCAGGCGTTCGAGCAATCCGGGCGGCCTGTCCCGATCATCACCGAGGTGACGAATCTCTGCAGCCTGCTGGCGTACTGGAAGGAGAAGAATCTGACCGCATACACCTTCGTCCAGGACGGCGGGCCGATGGCCTATGCGGCCTTCATTCCGGCGCTGCACATGATGGCCGGGCAGAAGCCGAAGGTGAGCACGATCTTCATGCCGCTGCCGATCATCACGTCCGACAATTTCAACGACTATTATGAGCCGTCGATGACCGTGCAAAGCACCTGCTTCGCCAACGGCAAAGATCTGCACCTCGTGCCGGACGAGTATTTCGATCAGTTCTTCACCGGCGGCCAGCCGCGGGCGCAGGTGAAGATCGTCCCAACGAACTAGTTTCAAGCGTTCGCGAGCGCGCCCTGCGTTGGGCGCGCTCGTTCGTTTTTGCCGAGATGCAGGGCCGACGTTCCCGGCCTTCTTGGAGCGGTGGCGGCCCCGCCGCATTAGGCCGGAAAGTGGATGGGCGCAGCGCTTCAGAGATTCCATCGAGCGGCAGGGTTTGCCGTGCCTCTCGGTTTGGCGGTCGCCCTCTTCTTCGTCATCAATGTTCTCATTCCCGGCTACGCCAATCTGAACAGCCTGCTGTCGCTGCTCCTGCTTTCGAGCCTGCTCGGCATCGCCGCGGTGGGTCAGACGCTGACCATTGTCATTGGCGGCTTCGATCTTTCGATTCCTGCGGTCATCGGCCTCTGCAACGTTCTTTTCTCGCTGCTCTATGGCGCGGGCTGGTCCGCCGTCGCCGCCATCATTTTCATTCTTGCGCTCGCGACCTTGATTGGCCTCGCCAACGGCTTTGCCTGCCGCTACCTGCAGCTCAATCCGCTCGTCGTCACGCTGGCGTCAGGCTCCATCATCTTTGGCGCGATCTGGGCGGGGACGCATGGAGAGGTCGCGGGCTCGGTTCCCGACTGGCTCGTCACCATGGTCTCCGTCATCGGCAAGACCGGGCCGATCCCGGCTGCCGGGCGCAGTCGTCCTGTGGGTCGTCGTCTCGGCGGCGATTCTGTTCCTAGAGCAGAGAACGGTTCTAGGACGCTGGATCTTCGCCGCGGGCGCCAATCCGCGCGCGGCCGAGCTCGCTCGCGTTCCGATGCTCTTTGTCTGGATGAGCGTCTACGGGATCAGCGCATTCCTGGCAGGCGTGACGGGGATTCTCCTCGCCGGATTCAGCGGCGCGGCCGATCCGACCGTGGGGGCCGCCTATCTCTTCACGACCGTCGCGGCTGTGGTCGTTGGCGGCACTCCGCTCACGGGCGGTCGCGGCGGTTACGGCCGCACGATTGCCGGAAGCCTTGTCGTGACCGAACTGAGCACGCTGCTTGTCGGCCTCGGGCTCGACCAGGCGGCTCAGCAGATCTTTCTCGGCTTTCTCATTGTCGCGCTGGTTGCGCTTTACGGCCGCGAACCGCACGTTAGCATGCGCGTATGAGCCTTCAGGCGGCAAAGGATCAGCTTGGCGAGACGCGACCGCACGCGGCGCCTGGCCGTCCATTGCTGGAGGCCAAGAACATTCGCCGCACCTTTGGCGAGACGATTGCGCTCGACTCCTGTTCGGTCTCCGTGGTTCCGGGCGAGATTCATGCGGTTGTCGGGGAGAACGGTTCGGGCAAGAGCACGCTCATCAAGATCCTGAGCGGGATCGTCAGTGCGGAATCTGGAACGCTTGAATGGAACGGCGAGCCGTTCCAAGTCTCTTCCCCGCGCGCAGCGCAGGCAGCGGGAATCGCCACCGTCTTCCAGGAGACCTTGATCCTCCCGGAGATGTCGGTCCGCGACAACGTGATGCTCGGTCTGGATGGGGTCATTCGGCGCAAAGCCAATCCGGCGCGAGAAGCCGAACTCGTGCGCGGAGCGCTCGCGACCGTGGGCATGGGCGGCCTCGACATCGAGAAACTCGCGGGCGGTTTTTCGCTCGCCAGTCGCCAGCTTATCGGCGTCGCGCGCTCTCTTTTGCGGCCATGGCGTCTGCTCATTCTCGATGAGTCGACCTCTGCGATCGACATCGAGGATCGCGACAGACTTTTCGAGGCGCTGAGGAATTTTCGCGACGAAGGGCGGTCTATTCTCTTCGTCTCCCATCGGATGGATGAAATCGACAGCCTTGCCGATCGCGCCACCGTCCTTCGTTCCGGGCGAAGCGTCGCAACGCTTGAGCGTGGCTTCTTCTCGAGCGAGATCCTGCTCGAATTGATGTCGAACCGTGAACACGCTCGCGCAGAGAAGGGCGCGCGGGCGTACCAAACTCGCGACGCGCGCATTGAACCCTTGGTTACGATACGCGGCCTGTCAGTGCGCAAAGGGCGGCCCGCCTTCGACTTTGATCTCTATGCGGGCGAAATTGTCGGCGTCGGCGGCCTTGAAGGCCACGGTCAAGTGGCGTTTCTCGAATGCGTCGCCGGCTCACGGCGCCCTTCCGCAGGGCGCGGTGCACGCGCGGGACGCGCTGATCAGATCGGAGCGAGACGCAGCGCGATCGAAGATCGCTTTTCTGCCTCGCGATCGCAAAACCGAAGGCATTCTCGCGCCGCTCTCGATCCTCGATAACGTGACAATATCGTCGCTGAATAATCTCGCCCGATTGGGGCGTGCTGCGATGGGGTGACCGTAACCAGCTCGCTGACCAGGTCTGTCGCGATATGAAGGTGAAAATGGCGGACCTCAAGTCGCCGATCGCCTCGCTCAGCGGCGGAAATCAACAGAAGGCGCTGCTTGGGCGACTCATCGCGACCAAACCGCGCGTCTTGGTCCTGAACGATCCCATGCGCGGCGTCGACCTGGGGGCTAAGGGGGAACTTTACGAGGTGCTGGTCAATCTCGCCGCGAGCGGCGTCGCGATTCTCTTGTTGTCGACGGAGCTGATTGAGCTCTGCCAGCTGTGCGATCGCGTCGCAGTGTTCCATGACCACGCGATCAGCGCCGTCATCGAACAGGATTCGCTCGATGAGCGGTCCCTCATCGACGCCATGTTCGCGCACCGGAAAAGCTCGATCGATGCGGACGAGGTCCCGCGATGAGCTGGATCATGACGCGCAGATACGCGTGGCCGATCCTCGTTGCGCTGGTGATTTTTGCCGGGTCTGAATGCTGCCGCGAGTCCGGCCTTCACTGACTCCGGCAACTGGAACGGAATGCTGATCGGCGCGGCGCCGTTCATCATCACAGCGATGGCCCAAACCGCCGTCGTCATGTCGGGCGATGGCGGAGTCGATTTGTCGGTCGGACCGCTCGCTGGCCTTGTGAACGCGCTGATTGCCTCGGTGCTCGTTCCTCACGGCTGGACCGATCCGTTCTCCCTCGTCGGCGCCACCCTGCTTGTTGGCGTCGCTTCGGGTCTTTTGAACGGAATCATGGTGGCGGTCGTCCGCGTGCAGCCAATCATCGCGACGCTTGGCACGTATCTCGCCTACCAGGGGATTACGCTCGAGATGATGCCGATGGCGGGGGGCCAGGCGCCGGATTGGCTGGTTGCCCTTGCCAACAGCAGAGGCGGCATCCCTGGAGTGCTCGTCCTGCTTGTCGCGCTGGGGATCGCATGGCTCGCGTTCGAACGGACCGCGTTCAGACGCAATTTGCTCGCGGTCGGCGGCGACGCGCGAGCAGCTTACGCGTCGGGCGTCAATGTCGCCGCGGTGCGCATCATCGCCTATGTGATCGGCGGTATCCTGGCTGCGATCGCCGGCCTCGTCTTCACCGCCGCCCTTGGTTCGGGCGATCCGCGCGTTGGCGTGCCCTACACGCTGAGCTCGATCGCGGCGGTGGCGCTTGGCGGCGTGGCGCTCAGCGGCGGACGCGGCGGCATGCTGGGGTCAGCCGCGGCGGGCGCGCTGCTGTTCCTGATCCAGACGCTTTTCACGCTGGCTCAAGTGTCGATCTTCTATATCCAGATCATGTACGGCGTGATCCTCTTTCTCGCCCTCACTCTGAACGCGGCCGGCGAGCGCGCGCGGCGCGGAAGGATGGCGTTGGAGGCGGAGTAGGGCGGCTTGCTTGCGGTCGCTCGCAGATTTCGAGCGGATCGTGGTCGAACGCTGTCCAGCGGTCATCTTGCCATGATCGCGCTGAGCAGCTGGCTCAGATACTTTTTGAACGCCTCGGGGTGCTCGGACATGGGAAAGTGGCCCATGCCTTCCGCGTGTAGGTCGCGCCCTTGATGGCGTCCGCGAGTGCGCGCGAGCGCTCGGGCGTCGCTGACCATCGTATCGCTGACCGGCTTCAAGCAGAGCGGCATGCGCTGGTACGGAAATCACATCTGTGAGAATTCGGGCGACGCCGGACAACGGCGAATTTGATGAGCAAGCGCAACGCGAGAACGTCACCGTTCTCGATGGCGCGCCTCGGCTTGATGCCGCGGGGCCTTAGGCGAGCCGCACTCGGGTTGCCGTCAGGCCGCCGTCGACCAGCAAGATGTGGCCGGTCACGAAGCTCGCATCCTCACTGCAGAGAAACGCCGCCGCGCCGGCCACCTCTGCCGGTTGGCCCGCCCGCATGAGCGGCATGGAGCCGATATTGCTGTTGCGATAGTCGGCGTCGTTGGCGAGCCGATCGGCCGTCGCGGCTGTCTCGATGAGCCCGGGCGCGACCGCGTTCACTCGAATCCCATCGGGACCGTATTCGGCGGCCATTTGGCGGGTGAGCCCCGCGATCCCGGCCTTGGCGGCAGTGTATGCGGCCTGCTTGGCCATGCCGACGATCGCCAAGCCCGAAGCCATGTTGAGGATGTTGCCACGCCGCTTGCGCAATTCCGGCAAGGCGTCCCGGCACAGCCGGAACGTGGTCGAGAGATTGGCGTCGATCCAGTACTCGAAGTCCTCGTCCGAGGTGTCGTGGGCCGACTTCGAATTGCCGACGCCCGCAATGTTGGCGAGCACGTCGAGACCGCCGAACCGGGCCACGCAAGCTTCGATAAGGGGAGCTGACGCGCCTTTTGCCGCGACGTTGCAGAAATGTGGCTGCCAGCGTTCCGCAGCCGGCGGCAGTTTCGACAGCGTCTCCGAATTGCGATCGACGGCGAAGACTGACGCTCCTTCCTTGAAGAACCGTTCGGCGACGGCGCGACCGATACCCGAGGCTGCCCCCGTGACGATCGCGACCTTGCCGTTGAAACGTTCGTTCATGCGAGACCCTCAAGGTGATCGTTGCAACTCGCGAAAAACCTCGAACGACGCGAGGTCGATGGACGAAGGCGTCATAGAGAACGCGCAATAGGGCGGCGCGCCATCCGGCCGTCGATGCGTCGATCAACGGCGCTCCCCGTCGCACTAAGCCTCTATAGGCTTTAGGCTGGCGGGAGGCGACAGTGTAGGAAGATGGCGCCGGATTAGCGCTTTAATCCTCGCTAATTATCAGAACTTCAAAGGAACCCAGGAAGACGGCGCCCATCCTCGGGTCAAGGAAAGCCTTCGTCTCATCTTCCGCCGGATGGGCGACCTGGTCGACGCGGATGAATGAAATGATTGCTGAGTGCCGCACTCCGTGGCGACGTACCCGCCGAACTGGCCCTCCGCTTCGGTCGCCCAGCCGTCGCCTGACGGCTATTTGCGCATTCCGGCCGACCACAGCGCGGCGGTGACGACGACGCCGCTCAGCGAATTGATGAAGCGAGCGGGCGGGAGCGAAACGGGCCGAGAGCGGAGGCCTCCGCGAAACTTCTCGAGGCTCATCGGGGTCGGAGTGCCATCGCCGAGCGATCAGGCCTCGAAATAGGGCTCTACTCTGACTGTTCCGCTTTCTTCGTCGCCGTGAGATGCGCGTCGAGCGCGGCCGGGTCTGCGAGGAGGTCGGCGCTCGGCGCGGCGTGGGCGATGGCGCCGCGATCGAGCACGATCGCCTGATCGGTGAACGGCAGGATCTTCTTCGGTTTCTGTTCGACGATGATCATCGACAGGCCCGCGCGGCTGAGTTCGCGCAACGCGGCCAGCAATTCGTCGACGATGATCGGCGCCAGTCCCTCGGTCGGCTCGTCGAGCAGCAGCAGGCGCGGGTTGAGGACCAGCGCGCGGCCGATGGCCAGCATTTGCTGCTCCCCGCCCGACAATTGCCGGCCCATGACGCCGCGCCGCTCCTCGAGGCGCGGGAAAAGCCCATAGACGCGCTTGACCGTCCAGGCTCCTGGAATCGCGACCGCGGTCAGGTTCTCTTCGACGGTGAGCGAGCGGAAGATGTTGCGCTCCTGGGGCGTCCAGCCGAGGCCGCGCCGCGCGCGCAGGTGCGGCGGAAGAGGCGCGATGTCCTCGCCGCCGAGCGCAATTCGGCCGCCAAAACGGGTGGTGACGCCGATCAGCGAATCGACAAGGGTCGTCTTGCCGACGCCGTTGCGTCCGAGCAGCGCCAGCGACTGGCCGTCCTCGAGAGACGAAGCCGACGCCGTGGATGACCCTCGCCTCGCCATAGCCTGCGCTTAAGCTTTCGACCCGCAGGAGCTCACCCATGCGCGTCCTCGCCGAGATAGACGGCGCGCACGCGCTCATCGGCGGCGATCGCCTCTGGCTCGCCCTCGATCAAGAGCTTCCCCGCAACCAGCACCGAAATGCGCTCGGCGAAATTGAACACAAGATCCATGTCGTGCTCGATCAAGAGGATCGCGACATCCGATGGCAGAGCGGCGAGGGCGGCGAGGATGTCCTGCCGCTCCTCCTCCGGCACGCCGGCGGCGGGTTCGTCGAGCAGCAGCACTTGCGGGCGTGTAGCCAACGCGAGCGCGATCTCCAGGAGCCGCTGCTTGCCGTATGGGAGCTTCCTAGTCGGCCGGTCGAAGTCGGATTCGAGGCCGAAGCGCGTGAGCAGGCTTTCGATTTCAGCGACAATTTCCGGCCGGCCGCCTGCAACCCGCCAGAAATCGGCGCCGGAGCCGTTGCGCTCCGAGATCGCGAGCGCAAGCGATTCGGCGGGCGTCAGATCGGGAAAGAGCTGATTGATCTGGAACGTGCGCGATAGCCCCATCCTGACCCGCGCGCTTGACGCGAGATGCGTGACGTCGCGCCCCTGCAGCACAGACCTGGCCGGCGGTCGGCTTGAGAACCCCGGTGAGGAGATTGATCAGCGTCGTCTTGCCGGCGCCGTTCGGTCCGATCAGCGCTTGCCTGGCGCCGGGCTGAACCGCGAACGACACATCGTCGGTCGCGACCAGCGCGCCGAAACGGCGCATGAGGCCGCGCGCCTCCAGCGCCGGAGCGCTCACGCCACGCCCCGACGCGTTACGCGCGGCGCGACGAGGGCGATGAGTCGCCGGGGCGCCGCTGCAATTCGCTCGCGGCCGGCCAGCACCAGTATGACCAAAGCGAGCCCAATCCAGAATTCCCAGTATTCGGGCGTCGCTGCGGAAATCACGTCCCTCAGCACGATGAACGCCGCCGCGCCGATGAGTCCTCCGTAGAGATATCCCGCGCCGCCGATAATCAGCATCAGCATGACGTCGGCCGATCGATGGAAGTCGAACAGGTCGAGCGACACGATCTGCGTCGTCTGCGCCAGCAGCGCGCCCGCCGCGCCCGCGTAGGCCGCCGCAACCGTATAAATCGCGACGATGCGTCGGCTGGTGTCGACGCCAAGCGCGCCTGCGCGCAGGCGATTTTCGCGGGTCGCGGCCAGCGCCAGTCCGAACGGCGAGTGCGCAAGGCGGCGCGCGATCGCGAACAAAATGAACAGGACCGCGAAGCTGTAGAGCGCCGCATTGCGCTGCCCGGTGAAGCCGATCGGGAACAGTCCGAGCACCGGCGCCATCGAGAAATTGAGCCCGTCCGCGCCGCCGGTGAGCCAGCCGTTGCGGTTGGCGAGTTCCCCCAGCATGAGCGAGACGCCAAGCGTCACCATGAGCCGCGTCAAGTCGCCGCCTCGAAGCAAGAGCGGCGCGGTGACGAGGCCGACGAGGGCGGCGACGCCCGCGCCGAAGGCGAGCCCGAGGAAGGGGTCGGCGAAGCCGTTGCTTGCGAGAATAGCCGCCGCGTAGGCGCCAAGGCCAAGGAACGCCGCGTGTCCAAGCGAAACGATTCCGGTCAATCCGAGAATGAGGTCGAGCGACAAAGCAAACAGGCCGGCGATGAGCGCTTCGTTGATGATCGCCGCGCGCGACGGCAAAGCGAAGATCACGGCCAGCATCCCAAGCCAGAAGACGATTTCCGGCCATCGCCAACGCGCGCGCCGATGCAAATGCGCGGCGAGGCGGTCCATCGTTGCGGTTGCGGCGGGGACGCTCATCGCGCGTCGCCGCGCGCAAACAGTCCTTGCGGACGCACGATGAGGGTGACGACCATCACGCCGTAGATGATGAAGGCGCCGATCGAGGGCGCGTAATATTTTCCCGCAACATCCAGCACGCCGAGCAGGAGCGAGCCGATCAGGGCGCCCATGATCCCGTTCGAGCCGCCGATGGTGACGACGATGAGGAAAGTCACCAGGAATTTCACCGGAAACGAAGGATCGATGCCGCCGACGACATCGGCGGCAAGCGCTCCGCCCAGGCCGGCAAGCCCGCTGCCGACCGCGAAGGCGACGGCGAAGATGCGCTCGACATTGATCCCCAGACCCTGAGCGACGCGCGGGTCGTCGACCGCCGCCCTGAGCTGCGCGCCGAAGCGGGTCTTGATCAGGAACATTTGCAGCGCCGCGGCGATCGCGCCGCATACGACGATGATGAACAGCCGATAGACGCCGATGCCGACGCCGTCGAGCTCGATACGGCCGCTGAGCCAGGTCGGCAAATGAACCTGTTGCGGCTCGTCGCCGATGAGATAGGCGGCGATCGGCATCGCCATCAGCACAAGGCCGATCGTGAACAGCACCTGATCGAGCGGGCTTGCGCCGTAAAGCCGCCGATAAAGCGTGCGCTCGAGCACGACGCCGAGAATTGCCGGAATGACGAACGCCGCCGGCAGGGTGGCGAGAAATGGAACGCCGGCGCGATTCATGAGCAGCGCCGTCACGTAGCCGCCGATCATTGCGAAGGCGCCGTGGGCGAGGTTGATGAAGTTCATCAACCCCAGCGTCACCGACAGCCCGCTCGCCAGCACGAACAGCAGCATGCCATAGGCCAAGCCATCGAGCAGGATGGTCAGCATCGGGGGCCTCAGCCGCTCATCGTCTCGCGGCGCTCCCGACGTTCAATGCTTGGCGGCCTTGTACGGGTCCTTCACGTTGGGGATGGTCGCGAACTCGACATTGTAAAGCGCGCCGTCCTTCTTCTCGACCTTGCGGACATAGATGTTCTGCACGATGTCGCGCGTTTCCGGATCGATCGACACCGGCCCGCGCGGGCTCATCCAGCTCATGCCTTTCATCGCCGCCAACAGCGCGTCGCCGCTGGCGTCGCCCTTGGTCTTCTCCAGCGCCTTATAGATGAGCGCCATGCCGTCATAGGCGCCGACCGCCATGAAATTCGGCCGCATGCCGTTGTTGGCCTTCTCGAACGCCTCGACGAACGCTTTGTTCTCCGGCGAATCGTGCGCCGCCGAATAATGATGCGTCGTCACCGCGCCGAGCGCCGGATCGCCGATGTCGGCGAGAAGGTCGTCGTCGGTCACGTCGCCGGTGCCGATCAGCTTGATCCCCGACTTGTCGAGGCCGCGCTCGACGAACTCCTTCATGAAGATCGCGCCCTGACCGGACGGCACGAACACAAACACCGCGTCGGGCGCGTCGTCCTTCACCCGTTGCAGGAAGGGCGCAAAGTCCGGGTTCTTGAGCGGCACGCGGATTTTTTCCGCGACCGTTCCGCCGTTCTTCTCGAACGTTTCGGAGAACCATTTCTCAGCGTCGATTCCGGGTCCGTAGTCGGCGACGATGGTGACGACCTTCTTGATCCCGTTCTTGGCCGCCCATTCGGCCATCGGCGCCGAGGCCTGGGGAAGCGTGAACGAGGTGCGGACGATATAGGGCGACTTCTCGGTGATCATCGCGGTCGCGGCGGCGGTGACGATCTCGGGAACCTTCGCCTCCGTGGCCACCGGCGCCGTAGCCAGCGCGAGCGGCGTGAGCCCGAAGCCCATCAGCACCTTGGCGTGATCGTTGCCGATCAGCTCCTCCGCCAGGCGCTTGGTGACGTCGGCCGCGCCGGTGTCGTCCTTGACCTCGAGGACGATCTTCTTGCCGGCGACCGTGTCGCCGTGCTGCTGCATGTAAAGCTCAGCGCCGGCGCGCTCCTGCTTGCCGGTCGACGCCTGCTGGCCGGTCATCGGCAGTATCATGCCGACTGGTCACGGTATTGTCGTCCGCGCGCGCCGGACGCCGCGAACAGCAGCGCGGCCAACGCGGCCCCGAACATCGACAGTCTCGCCATCAACCCTTCTCCTCCCGCTCGGCTCTGTGTTGGCCGACCTGCGATCTGTCGTATGTCGCCGACGCTAGCCTTCCGGCTGCCGAAACGAAAGAGAGATCTTGGGCTTAGGCCCAGTCAGCGGTCGGGCGGCGGGATCGAGCGCAGAGATGGCTCGAACCGTACAATCTGTGGCGTCGGCGCCCTTGAAAGCGGCCGGTCACCCCAGGATGGGTGCTTGACGAGAAGTCCCGCCCGGCCTCGCGCCTTCCTCTGACCGCCACAGGTCTCCAAGCGGAACTTTTTCACGCCGGCTACTGATGAAAGTGCTAGCCTACCGGCTTCAGTCCGACGCGTTCGGCGATCTCGACAAATCGATCGGAAGGATCCTTCGCTCTGGGGAAGAGGATGGCGTCGGCGCTCCTGTCGACCGGCGCACGCATCGAACGCGAGAAGGGGTCGTTTGAAGGTCGGCGCGCTGCTGGTGCGCGAATGAACGGCAGGCTCGAGCGGGTCATGATCCTCGACGAAGGCTTCGCTGGAAGGGTCAAATCTTCGGCAGCCTGTCCCAGATCGCCAAGGCGATGACCAGGACCACGTGGAACGGCCATCGCTTCTTTGGGCTTCGCCAGGGAAGGACTTCTGTAGCAGACGTCGGCGCGGATAGGGGAAGGAGCAGAAATAGGACCGCCGTCCGTAGAGCGAATGCGCGTCGGCTGGGGATGCGTCGCTTTGAAGGATCAGACGATCAGACGCAGCTTGCGTAGCGCCATCTACACACGCGTCTCGACCGACGGGGGCTCGAACAGGACTTTCAATTCCCTCGACGCGCAGCGCAGGAGGCGCGCCGAGGCCTACATCAAGAGCCAAGCGCGCGAGGGCTGGCGACGGGTCCGCGAGCGTTATGACGACGGCGGCTATCTCCGGTGGCTCGATGGTGCGGCCAGCGCTACAAAGCTTGCTCGTTCGAAGTCCAGGCGAGACGGATCGAGGTGATCGTCGTCTACAAGGTCGACGGCTGACCCGCTCGCTCGCCGATTTCGCCAAACTGGTCGAGATGTTCGACAAGCACGACGTCTCGGTGACCCAGTCGTTCAACACCACGACCAGCAGGGAAGGTTGACCCTCAATGTGCTGCTGTCCTTCGCCCAGTTCCCTGGCGGTCGTCGTATAGTCGTTGACCACCTGCGCGCCGACACCCGCGTCGGGTAGAGCGCCCGATACCAGTCGGCCTCCAACAGCGACCGGGTATCGCGCGCGAGCTTGTCGGCGAGGTCCTGGCCATAGCTCGCCGCGATGATCTGGATGGCGGGGTTATGCCCCAACAGCCACACGGCGAAGCCATCGAAATATTCGAGCGGGAAGCCATGACGTTCAATCTTAGGTCGCAGGCATGAAGAGAAGTCTGCGGATTGAGGTCGCAGAAGGCGCGAGCGGCGCGCTGCTAGGCGAGTTCGAGCTCGACGCCGAGTTCGCAATCACGGCCAATGAAGGAACACTCGCCAAATCTTCCGGCCGTGTTCGAGGGCGTCCGCAAGGCGGGGTTGGCCAAGGAGTGGACATATTGTGCGCCTCAAGGGCGTCGACAGTCGCGAGACCGGATGAACGAGTGTCAGCTTCCTTCTAACTGAGGCATGCCTTATTGCGATTTGCAAGGTCCGCTTGACGTGAATACGGGACGTCGCTCAAATGTCTTAAATGCGCCGATACTGTTCTCTAATGGGTCAAGGGCGGAGGCTCTTCTTCGGTGTCGACGCCTTGGGGTGCCTGCGTTCTCTGCGTGCTCGTTCGGCACTTGATGGGGTAAGCTGGGTGCAGGGCGGCTAGGTTGAAACCGCAGTCGGCCAGGGTTGGCCGCATGCAACAGAATCCGCGCCGTCGTCTGCTCCCTCCCTGGGCGTCGCTCCTCTTGGGAGCTGGATTCGGCCTCCTGTCTCGTGGATCGCGTGGGCTTAGGCCGACGCGAACTCTGTCCCGTCTCGCAGCATCGCGTGCATGATGATCGCCAGGCGGCGAGCCAGAGCAACTCGCGCTTTGCGCATCGTTGATCGCTTGGCGATCGCGAAGGCCCAGTCCTTGAGTTTGAGCTGGCCCTTGTAGCGGGTCAGCATGACATTGGCGGCTTCGTACAGGAGGGTCCGCACCCGCCTGTCCCCGCATTTCGAGATGCCGCCGATGTAGTCGACCTCGCCCGACTGATACCGCCTTGGAACCAGGCCCAGATAGGCGCCGACATCTCGCGATCGGCGGATGCGGGAAGGATCGTCGATCGCGGCCACAAAGGCGAGCGCGGTCAGCTGGCCGACGCCTGGGATCGTCATCAGCCGGCGGCAAGCTGCAGAGGCCCTTGTCATGCGCCTCATGTCGGCGTCGATCGCGGCGACCGCCGTCATTACCGCAGTCCGCGCCGCAATCAGACCCCGCATGGCGGCAGAGAGACCGGCGATCCCCTCGCTTGCTTTAAGAGCCTTGTCGATGAAGGCGGCGGTGAGCGCGCGGGGCAGTCGGACCCCGAACACGACCGCGAGACCACGGATCTGATTTTCCAAGGTCACTCGCTGGCCGACCAGCTTCTTGCGCGCGCTGATCAACGAGCGGACGGCGTGCGCCGGAAGCGACTTCACATGCACGGGCTTGAAGAAGCCGGTGCGAGCCAAATGCGCCAGCCCTCGCGCGTCATTGCGATCGGTCTTGTGAGTGGCAAGCGACTTGAGCGCCTGGTAGGCCTGCCGGCTCTCGACGCAGACCACGGGCAGACCGAGTTGGCTCAGCCCGTGGAACAGGATCGGCGCCATTCGCCCCGTCTCGAATACGATGCGACGACAACTCGGCGCTTTGGCCAGTTCGTTGGCGACCGCCTGCGCAGTCGACTCCGCCTTGCTCTCGCGAACCACCATGCCTTCGCGGTCGAGAACGCAAACATGCGTCTCGTCCATCGAGATATCGAGGCCAGCAAAATAGTCCATCGAACGGTCTCCTCTTCCGAATCGTCGCCGATTCTATCGGCCTATGTGGAAGAGCTCCCGCCCATTACCCGATGTTGAAAAACTCCGCTTGATCGCGGGCGCCGGTCGCTGATTCATTCCTTCTCCTGGGAGCAGGAGATTCGGCCGATGATGGGCGAGCGGCGGGTGATGCAGGAGGCGCTGTTCTACGGCTTCAGCCTCGAGCGGCATGTCCCGGACAATCACCTGCTGCGCAAGATCGACCGGTTCGTCGACCTGTCCGAGGTCTCGGGCGCATCTGGAGCCGTACTACAGCGAGATGGGTCGGCCCTCGATCGATCCCGAGCTGATGATCCGGATGCTGATCGTCGGCTACTGCTTCGGCATTCGCTCCGAGCGGCGGCTGTGCGAAGAGGTCCACCTCAATCTGGCCTATCGCTGGTTCTGTCGACTCGGGCTGGACGGCGACGTCCCGGATCACTCGACGTTCTCGAAGAACCGACACGGCCGCTTTCGCGAGAGCGATCGCTGCGTCAGGCTGTTCGAGAGCGTGGTGCAGCGCTGCATGGAAGAAGGGCCTGGTCGGCGGCGAAGGCTTTGCGGTCGACGCCAGCATGATCGCGGCCGACGCCAATAAGCAGCGCTCGGTTCCAAGCCGCGACGTGGAAGCCCGAGGAGATCAAGGAAACCGCGACCCGCGCCGCGCGGGAGTACCTCTGCCACGCTCGACGACGCGGCGTTCGGAGCCGCCTCGCCTGTGACGCCGAAGTTCATCTCGCGATCCGATCCGGCGGCCCAATGGACAGGCGCACATAAGGGACACGCCTTCTTCGCCTATGCCACTAACTACCTGATCGACACCGACCACGGTGTGATCGTCGATGTCGAGGCGACGCGCGCCATCCGACAGGCCGAGGTCGGAGCGGCGCGGACAATGCTAGAGCGGACCGAGACGCGCTTCGGCATAAAGCCCGCATTCTTAGCCGCCGATAGCGCCTACGGCTCGGCGGAGAGCCTGGCTTGGCTGGTCAAACGCAAGGAGATCGCGCCACACATTCCGGTCTTCGACAAATCAAATCGAACCGATGGCACGTTCTCCCGCGCCGATTTCGTCTTCGACGCCGAACGCGACCGTTACACTTGCCCGCGGGCAAAGAGCTTGTCCAATTCCGACGCACCTACGCCATTCCCAGAAGCGGCGTCACAGCCGAGGGCACAAGGCTCTATCGCGCCAGCAAATTGGATTGCGACATCTGCAAACTCAAAGCCCAGTGCTGCCCGAACGCTCTTGCCCGCAAGATCCCGCGGGATCTGCACGAAGACGCTCGCGACGTGGCCCGTGCGCACGCCGCACTCCGCAATACGTGGAGGCCTGTCGCCGTCGGAAGAAAGTCGAGATGCTATTCGCCCATCTCAAGCGGATTCTGCGCCTGACGCGCTTGCGGCTAAGGGGTCCGAACGGGCTCAAGGACGAGTTCCTGCTTGCCGCGACCGCTCAAAACCTCAGGCGCCTCGCCCGCTTAAGGCCAATCAACATACTTCCGGAAATGCTGCCCGCATAACGCCGCCCCTCTCGCTATAGGCCGCCAGCAAAAACAAAAACATCATCGACCTCGGGACCCGTGATTCAGCCAAAGCCTATCCGCAAAAAGCGGACAAATGGTTGGTGAGGTGCCCAGTTTAATTCTTCATGGCCGTGATTTCGGTTCCCTGAGCAGAACTCGGACCTGCGACCATTCGAATAGCCGACGGGAAGCCGCGCATTGATCTGGTTCGTGTTTACTTTCCTGCCTCGCGAGATGAGCTATAAATCCGCAACGTCGAGCGCACGACGGCAACACGCTGTCTATCAAGAAGCCAAGTGGCCCACTAGTGATCTAGCGCGGTCTCTTCGGAAATGGCTAAGGCGGCCTTCACTGGGTTGGTAGGGTCGTAAAACAAACGTTGCGACAGCGTTGCGATACGGGCCGGCAAAGTCTCTTGTGGATAGGCTAACAGACTGAAATCAGAACAGAAAGCACAATGCT
>CAVYPD010000050.1:0-188496 GCA_963770275.1 uncultured Alphaproteobacteria bacterium | reverse complement strand
GCTCTATATGTTTCGTCCCGGATTTTGCTGGGGCATTCTTATCGAGGGATTCGAAGGATGCGCTATGGGACAGGTTCTTCATGGGAGCGCCACAACGACAGAGGCGGTCCGTCGAGCGATACAACATAGTCAAGAGAGCCTGAGGGGGCTGGCCAAGCGCCACGGCGTCAATCCGAAGACCATCGCCAAATGGAAGGCGCGGAAGTCAGTTTCTGATCTTCGGACCGGACCCACGGAGCCCAGATCGACAGTCCTGTCAGCAGAGGAAGAGGCCGTCGTCGTTGCCTTCCGAAGGCATGCTTTGCTGCCGCTCGACGACTGCCTCTATGCCTTGCAGCCCACCATCCCGCATCTGACCCGCTCGTCGCTTCACCGGTGTCTGCAACGCCACGGGATCTCCCGGTTGCCCCAGGTCGAAGGCGAAGCCTCCGCCAAACGCAAATTCAAGGCCTATCCGATCGGCTATTTCCATATCGACATCGCCGAGGTTCGAACTGCGCAAGGCAAGCTCTCCCTCATCGTCGCCATCGACCGAACGTCGAAGTTCGCCTTCGTCGAGATGCACGAGAAGGTGGCGCGCCGCACCGCAGGGGACTTCCTGCGCCGCCTGACCGCCGCCGTCCCTTACAAGGTCCATACCGTCCTCACCGACAACGGAACCCACTTCACCACCCCAGGCCATACGAGTTCGGCCGCGCCCGACATCAAGGGCGCCCTCGAGGCTGGAGAACTCGTTTGGGCGCACGCCTTCGAATACGCCTGCGCCCAGAACGACATCGATCATCGGCTGACAAAGCCCAAGCCCCCGTGGACCAATGGGCAAGTCGAAAGAATGAACCGCACCATCAAGGACGCGACCGTCAAACGCGACTTCTACGAGACCCACGACCAACTGCGAGCCCACCTGCAAAACTTCGTCGACGCCTATAATTTCGCGCGAAGACTCAAGACCCTCAAAGGCCTCACTCCGTACGAGTTCGTCTGCAAAGCCTGGACCTCAGAGCCGCAAAACTCAAACTCAATCCGCTCCAGAAAATGCCGGGACTAAACACCTAGGTTCTCCTCCTCCCTGCGGCGAGCTCGTCGCGGCAAAAATGTTGGGCCTCCGATGATGCTGGCCAGCATGCGGCAGAACGGCGTCAGGGTCGTTATTCCGAGGTGTGAGGCTTGCGGCAAGTGGCTGACGTGGACGTGGACGCTTTGGCAGAGACAATCCCCGAGGTGGGGCGGTGCTTGGCCGCCCGCCCTATCGCCGCTCGTGTAGCTGACGGTCCGCCAAGGCCCACCTCGGTACCCCCGTTAGCACGGCCCGAGGGTGACTCACGTGGTTGAGGACCGGCCTTCCCCTTAGCGGCTAAGGTGGGTAGCCGGACGGCCCTCAAGCCTGCCAGTAAATCGCCCGGGAGCCGTAGAAGCGGCTTGCCTGTTCGGCTCGTGGTTAGGCCGTCAGCGCCGCCTTGATCTCCACGCCTCCGCCGTGGAGCTTGGCGAGCTTGATAATCCCCACGCTTCCGGCCCGGAGACGAGCCTTGATGGCCTCGACCTTCTCTAGCTGCGTCGAGGGCTTCCCTAGCACCTTCGCTTCGGCCTTGGCGCGCTGCAGACCGGCTTCGACGCGCTCTTGGATCACGGCCCGCTCAAACTCGGCGAACACGCCCATCATCTGGAATAGGGCCTTGCCAGAACATTGAGCGCCAACAGGGCCAGAACCGCCGGCGCGATTAGGAGCCATCCGGTATGATCCGCTGCTTTCTGCGAACTGGTCTCCGTCAGACTCTGAAGCCCCAGAGGAATACCTGACGGCTTTTTCAACGATGTCGGCACATAATCGACCTTGCCGTGAATTTTCGACTTCTCGTCCAAGTCCCAAGCGGCATCGCAATCGGCCGCATGGGCGCGCCGGTCGCGCTGCGCAACTTTAGGCAAGCTCCGAAGAATGCGAACTCATGCACCTTTTCGGCGTCCAACGCCTCGAGGTCGGCTATTTCGAGGAGCGGTACTCCGGCTTCCGCCAATAGGTACGTATAAACGACCAGCCAATTCTCTGGATCTGCTGACGGCGTTTGCTCGAGCGTATGGGTATCCGAGCCGACAACCATTGCCCCGGCCTTGCAAAGGTACTCTGCGCCTTCGCGCGTCAGTCCTGGCGGGTCAGTCATATAGCGAGCTGGATCCGGGTAGGCGCGTATACGCCCAGTTCGGATCATCACCACATCGCCAATCCTAAGATCCGTGCCTTGGTGCTTTAGACAAGCCCGAATGTCGTCTGTCCCGATCCCCATACTTGATTGCAGTTCGTCAACGCCGTGCATCGCCGCGATGTCCAAGAGAACGCCACGTGCAACAATCGGTGGGTGCTTGTCAGCGCCGCATACGTCCCAAGTCCGGCTGCCGATATGCTCAGTCGCTTTAAAGTGATTGAATATCTCACCATTGTAGCCAAAATGGCAGAGCGCATCGATGTGTGTACCGCAATGCGTATACATCGAGATGGCGTCGCCCGAATAGGAAACCAGCTCGTTAATCGCGCGTCCCTGACCCATTCTATCGTCGATCTGCTCCCCTTGGGGTGTATGGGTCATGCAAATCTGGTATCCTGGATCACCGGCCTTGTCCCAGCTCGGCATCCCAACGAAATAGTCGACCGACAAGTCGAAGATCTTCGACGCATCCGCACACCTTCACGATTTCGTCGCGGGACCGGGGGTCGATCAAATCCAGCATGCCGATTTCGTCCTCCGCGCCAAAGGACTCGAGGTCGCCTCTCGAAACTTTGCCGAGCACGCGGCGATCCGTCGTTTCTCGACTTCTGAAATGATTTCTGGAGTGCACATACAGCTCTCTCCCTGTACGCCGCGAACCGCGATATTGCGCCGACGACCGACGCTCGTGAGGAAGCCAGAGCGAACGCCGGGCCACGACGTCCCGCCGTGCTAATCGTCCGCCTCAGCGTGATATGTTGCATGCTACACGTCAATGCGCACGCCGGTGTCTAGACCTTGCTCAGTACCGGCGACCCCTGTCTTTTTAGCGCTTTAGGTTCTCTTCGTTCGGCGGATAAAGACCCGGTAGACTCGCTCCGTTCGAAACTTCTTCCATTATCCATGTCTCTAGGCGCTCCTGCTCGAGAGCAACTCACGTGACCTCCTCGACGAGCGCGACGGGGATCAACACCGTGCTGTCATCATCAATTACCACCACATCGTCAGGGTAGACGCCTACTCCGCCGCAACCGATTGGCTCCTGCCAATTAACGAAAGTGCGACCGGTCACCGACGGAGGAGCGGCGGCACCTTGACGTCAAACAGGGAGTCCGGTGTTGAGAACGCCCGCGATGTCGCGCACTACACCATCGGTGACGTGCGAGACCACCCACTCCGCGGTGCTTAATCCGTGCACACAGAATATCGCCAAATATTCCGGCGTCTGTAACGCCGATAGCGTCAGCCACCGCGATTCAGCCGGGAGGCATCTCCTCGATCGCCGCTCTCGTCGAGCGCGGAGATGACCACGAGGCAGTCGTAGCCAGATCCTCGCGCGCAGGAATGAAACGTAGGGTAAACGCGCGTCCGACCGCGCGGGGTTGTCCTGGACGAATCGGCTGCGTGCCTCTCATCCAAACCCGACGCAATCCGCGATTGAGTAGAACCGTCGCTATTGTCGCCGTCGATACCGGCTTTAGTGCATGAATCATATCACTCAATTCGCTCATATTGACTCCTCTTGGTGGTCGCAACCCAATGTGCGGGTTGAGTTTAGATATTGCGGATCATCCGCGCATCAACTCGGACGGCTGTCACATTGCCGCGCGAAGGCCACGAGAGGTCTACGCCATACGGATTTTAAGCCGCCGCGACGGCCTCCCGCCCCGTCATCGCCGCGGCGTGGAGCACGCGGTATGTTTGAGCTGACGTGAGATGGCGTTGGACGTTGAAAATGTTGTACGTGGCGGCGTGGGTTGAGAAGAACTTCTGGGCTGAGCCCGCGCTCTTGAAACGGTGCATCTTGCGCTCCCGCCGTCGGGTCGGCTGATGCGAATTATCGGTCCGACTGTTCTTCCATCGCCCGCGTCATCGAGGTGGTCGATGCCGAGATCGAGGGTCGCTGCGCCGTGGGATCGCAAATCATCCGTCACCATTCGCTCGGGAACGACAGCGTATTTCTTTAGAAGTTTGCGCATCAGTTTCAACGCGGCGTGCTTGTTGCGCTTGGACTGGACCAACACATCCAGAACCTCGCCCCCGGCGTCGACGCGCGCCATAGGTAAACCATGCGCCCATGGATTTTCAGATAGACCTCGTCAAGATGCCAGACCGCATGCGGCTTGGGACGGTGCAGTTTCGCTGCAATGATCGGTCCGAAATGATTTACCCGGCGTCGGACTGTTTTGTACGAAATTGCAATTCCGCGCTCGGCGAGCAAATCCTCGACGTCACGAAGGCTGAGCATGAACCGGAGATAGAGCCAGATCGCCTGGGGAATGATCTCCAGAGGATAGCTGACTTTCGGCATGCTCGTCGGCTACCAAGTCCCCGACGCCGTGACAACGCCGAGGCCTGCGTTTCGCGGATGACGAGTTCACCCGGGTGGGGAGCCACCTCGTCGACTATATGGCTCGCCGGCGCGCGTTCGATGAGGTCGCGGAGCCGGGTGCCTTCTCGCACCAGACGCAAGAATCCGATCCGTCGTCGGCATAGACGATTCGCGTGAAAAAGACTGGAAGCTTCCGGCGCCGGAAAAAGTCGAGGAGCGGGATCGTGGCGCGCACCGCGTCCTTGATGTTGCCTCCGCCGAAGATCTCTGGATCGGCAAAACTTGACGAAGTCGACCACAAGGAGCGTCGGCGATTTGCCGAAACCGGTCCTCGGCCGAATTGCTGCTTGCGGTAGATATGGTCGCTACTCACAAGGCAGATTCTTCAGTAATCCGCGGTCGCTCACGTCGAAATCATCTTTTTCTCGATGCCGACGCCCGCTTCGACGGCGCGCTTATATTCAAGCGGGACGGTCGCCGAGTTCTGGAGGGCGATGCCGGTAGAATTGAAAATCGTGATCTCATCCTCCGAGATCCGCCCCTTCTTCTTACCGGTGATGACCTCGCCGATCTCGCCGGCCAGATCGCTCTCCCTGATAAGGCCCTGCGACAACGGAACGTTGATCTCGCCATCCGTGCGGCATTGACGGATGTCGTCGACAAAGATGCGCGCACGACGGAGAAGCGCGCCCTCCAGCTCCTGATCGCCCTTCTTGTCGGCTCCGAGGGCGGCGATATGCGTGCCCGGCGCGATCCACTCGGCCTTGACGATCGGCGCCCGGGAAGGCGTGACAGTGACGACGACGTCGGCGCCGCGAACGACCTCTTCTAGATTGGTCGAGGGCTTGATCTTGAAGCTCTCATATTTGGGCTGCTGGACCTTGACGAAGTCATCGAGCGTCGCCTGACTTCGGCTCCACACCCGAACCTCGCTCCATGGGAAGACGACATTGCAAGTCGCAAGGGCTCCTTCGGCCATGTGACCCGCGCCGACAATGGCGAGTTTTCGCGAATCCTTCCTCGCCATCCATTTCACTGAGACTGCGGCCGCGGATCCGGTGCGCATGACCGTGTGATAGCTGCCGTCCACGATGGCGAGCGGAAAGCCGGTTTCTGGCTCGGTGTAGATCAGGATGGAGAAGACGGTGGGAAGATTATACCGCTCGCGATTGCGCTCGCGGATGGAAACCCACTTGCAGGCCGCCGCATGCGGCTCCTCGATATAGGATGGCATCGCCTCCCACTCGCCAGGGAAACGGTCCAAGACGATGTGGCCCTTGGGATCCATGTAATACCGGCCTTCGCCGTGCATGCGGTAGGCCTGCTCGACGCAGTCATTGTATTCGCCAGGCGTCAACAGCCCGATCATCTCGCTGCGGCCGAGGATCAAAGTCTTTCGGTTTGCCCAATTCTCCAAAGTCTGCCTCCCCTGAGCGAAGTCGAGCTGTCAGCGCCATGGCACGCTAATCCGATCATTAGCCCCTTCCGACCGGTCGTCATAATTGACCGTGAGGCGGCTGGCCCCGTCAATCGCTTTCTTTGTACCTCGTTCCTTCAGAGATCGACGAATGCAGGCGGGCGCGATGCTCCGTCCATCAACTTTCCAAGTACGCCTAGGCAATCACCGCTTAATTTGTCAGTCTTTCGCTAGACGGCGAGGAGAACGCGGCGACTTCAGACGGTCATGGACTCCCGGCCGATTCGCTCGCTTGTCTCGACGAAACGCCGCATGGCGCCACTGACGCTGGACCGCCGCCAAGCGAGATGAGTCTCGACCGTCTGCGGCACTGTGACGATCGGGCGCGACTCGATTGCACTGCCGACAAAAAAGCGCGGAACGCCACAGAACACTGTAATGCCGACCCCGCCGTCACTAGGCCGGGAATGCCGGTGAGGCTCGAAGCCTTTGAGCGTGTTCTCCGCGACGTCGATCCGGTCGAGGACGGCCTGCGCTTCTCTAAGAGATAGCGGCCGGATTCAGTCAGCCGGACGCGGCGCGTCGTCCGTTCGAGAAGTTTGACCCCAACCGACCCTCTAGTTCCACCACGATGCGGCTGACCGCGGGCTGGGCCATGGTCAGGCGTTCGGCAGCGCGATGGAAGTTCAGCTCTTCCGCGACCGCAATGAAGGTGGAAAGGTGTTTAAGGTCGTAGCGCATATTGATGCCAAGCCTGCATCAATCCGATTGAAAACATTATTTTACACGCTCTGATCCCGCGGTCTATTGTCCAATTAGCCGGCGAAAAGCGCGTCGTGAAGGGCGTGGAGGGAATGTATCAATGGGTCGATTGTGCGCGGCGCATTTACACCTTGGGCACCCGCCTCACCAAACGAGGTATGTTGGCGCCAATGCGGCGTCATCGATCAACAGGTCCCCTCAGGTGAGCTCGACAATTTCTGAAGGAACAGCTGATGATCAGAGTAGGAGTTGACGTCGGCGCCACCTTCACGGATATGGTTCTTGAAAATTCGGCTCCGGGCCGAGAGCAGCAGGTTGTCATAACCAAGGTATCAAGCACCCCGCATGATCAGTCGGAAGCGGTTGTCCAGGGGATTTTGAAGGTCTGTGCGCTGGCCGGCGTCGAGCCGGGCGCAGTCAACGCAGTCTATCACGGCACGACTGTCGCGACCAACATGGTCATTGAACGGCGCGGCGCGCGGGTCGGCATGATCACGACGCTCGGTTTTCGCGACACCCTGCATATGGCGCGTCACAAGCGCCCGCACAATTTCTCGCTTCAGTTCGACGTGCCGTGGCATTCGAAACCGTTGGCCCGGCGGCGCGATCGCCTGGCGGTGACCGAGCGCGTCATGCCCCCGACCGGCGAGATCGCCGTGCCGCTGGCCGAGGACGAGGTGCGGCAGGCGGCCGAACTCTTCGCCAAGCGCGGCATGGACGCAGTCATTGTCGCGTTCCTGTTCGCATTCCTCAACAACGTCCACGAAGTCCGCGCGAAGGAGATCGTGCAGGAGGTCCTTCCCAACGCATTCGTCTGTTGCTCCTCCGAGGTCGTCAACACCATCCGCGAGTACGAGCGCTTCTCCAGTACCGCGATGAGCGCGTATATCGGTCCTCACACCTCGGCCTATCTCCGGAATCTGGAGGCCGACTGAGGAACGCGGGCATCCTGGCGCTGATCCGCATCATGCAATCCAACGGAGGCATCTCGACGATCGAGAAGTCGAGTGACCTTCCGATCGGCCTGCTTCTCTCCGGCCCGGCGGGCGGCGTTATCGGCGCGCGCTGGACCGGCGACAACTGCGGCAAAACTAACATCATCGCCATCGATATCGGAGGCACCTCCGCCGACATCAGCGTCATCCAAGACGGCCGGCTCAGAATCAAGAACCCGAGAGATACCGAGGTGGCCTCGCTTCCGGTGCTCGTGCCGATGATGGACATCGAGCGATCGGCGCCGGCGGAGGATCGATCGCGTACATCGATCCCGGCGGCGCGTTCCGGGTCGGTCCGCGCTCGGCGGGCGCCGTGCCAGGCCCGGCTTGCTACGGTAAGGGCGGAGAGGCGACCGTCACCGACGCGCAGATCGTGCTGGGACGGCTCGATCCCGAGCAATTCCTCGGCGGCGACATCGAGATCGACGCGGCGCTGTCGTACAAGATGATCGAGAAGCGGATCGCCGAGCCGCTTGGACTTTCCATCGAAAACGCCGCACTCTGCATTCTTAAGATCATCAACAACAATATGGCGCTCGCCATCAACGCGAGCTCGATTGTCAAGGGCATCGACCCGCGCAATTTCACGCTGATGGGCTTCGGCGGCGCAGGGCCGCTCCATTCAGTCTCGCTGGCCGAGGCGATCCACGCCGAGGACGTGGTCTCGCCTGTCCAGCCTGGCATCACCGCGGCCACCGGACTGCTGGTGACCGATCTGCAGTACGAGTACACCCTGACCAAACACGCCAACCGCCAACTCGACGCCGACGGCGTCGCCGAGCGCTCCCGCCGATTTCAGCGCGTTGCCGAATGCCGCTATGTCGGCCAGGGCTTCGAGTTGCGGGCCGCAATGCCCGATGGCACGATCTCGAAGAAAAACGTTGTGACGATCACCGACAGCTTCTTCGAGGAGCACAAGAAAGTCTACGGCCACGCTTTCCGCAATTAGCCCTGCGAACTGGTTACACTGCGTCTCGTGTCGACCGTCGAGGTCGACACGCTGAAGCTGCCCGAACTCGCCCTAGGCGGCCGAACCAACCCGACCGACGCAATCCTCTATTCGCGCAAGACGATCTTCGACGACGGTCGATCGCACGACACGCCGCGCTATCTTCGCGGCAAGCTGCTCGTGGACGACCGTGTCACCGGACCGACGATCGTCATCCAGCATAACTCCACCACGCTGGTCCCACTACGCGGCGCAGGTCATGCGGTACGGCGACACCCTGATCGGCTTGCGTTAAAGAAGGCCATGATAAAAGAAGTCGATCCCATCAGCCTACAAGTCATTGGGGGCGCCCTGCATTCGATCGCCGAGCAGATGGGCGACGTGCTCTACCGCGTGAGCTACTCGTCGATCATTCGCGAGAGCCAGGACCTGGGCGCCGGCCTGTTCGACTGCGACTACAACACGCTCTGAGAATTGGACTTCCACGCCGATGTATATCGGTTCGCTTCCCGGCTATCTGCGCGGGATCGAAAAATCTATCCCGCTCAGCGCTTGGCGCCCAGGAGACTGCGTCATTCATAACCATCCCTACTATGGCGCCAGTCACTCGCCGGACATCGGCATCGTCATGCCGGTGTCCTTCGAGGATGAACTCGTTGGTTTCTCCGCAATACTGCGCACCACGTCGACATCGGTGCGGCGACCCCGGGGCTGGTCATCGACATCCCGGACGTCTTCGCGGAAGGCATGCTGCTCAACGGACTGAAACTTTATGATGAGGGCGTGCGAAACGAGCCGCTCTGGAGATACATCCGCGACAACACACGGGTGCCCGGTCTTGTGATGGGCACCCTCGAGGCGCAGCTCGCCTCCGCGGAACTTGGCGTCCAGCGGTCCAACATCATCGGCTCTTTAGCGGATAGCCGAGAGGGCTCTGGTATCTATGTGCGCTGGGGTGTCGCTCCGGGGGAACGAGCGAGCCGCCGAGGCTCGCTCGACCAAGAATCGCCCTATTTCACAAGCCGGGGACCAGCCGCCGCTCGCGTATACTCGTTCTCCTGCACCACCCCTAGCCTTCGGGCGACTTCGGTATAGGCTTCGATCATCCCGCCGAGGTCTTTGCGGAAACGGTCCTTATCCATCTTGTCGTTGGTCTTGACATCCCACAGACGGCACGAGTTGGGGCTGATCTCGTCGGCGAGTACGATTTGCATTGTTTCGCCCTCCCACAGCCGCCCGGTTTCGATCTTGAAATCGACCAGCCGGATGCCGACGCCGAGGAAGAGTCCCGACAGGAAGTCGTTGACGCGAATCGCGAGCGCCATGATGTCGTCGATTTCCTGCGGCGCGGCCCAGCCGAAGGCGGTGATGTGCTCTTCCGAGACCATCGGATCGTTAAGCTGATCATTCTTGTAATAAAATTCGATGATCGACCGCGGTAGTTGTGTGCCCTCCTCAAGGCCGAGGCGGGTGGATAACGATCCTGCCGCGATGTTGCGCACCACGACCTCAAGCGGAATGATTTCGACCTCTCGAATCAATTGCTCGCGCATATTGATTTGGCGAATGAAGTGCGTGGGCACGCCGATATCGTTCAGGCGCTGGAAGACGTATTCCGAGATTTGGTTGTTGAGAACGCCCTTGCCTTCGATGACCTCATGCTTCTTGGCGTTGAACGCGGTCGCGTCATCCTTGAAATACTGGATGAGGGTGCCGGGCTCCGGGCCCTCGTAGAGGACCTTGGCTTTACCTTCATAAATGCGTCTGCGGCGATTCATGCGGTGCGACCGTGGCTTGAGGAAATCCATGCACGTGGCCTTTCTGACGGCTATCCAGGAGAAGCCGCGATGACAGGCTTGAGATATGGGGATTCGGACCGTGAAACCCAAACATTGGACTCGTCCGGACCGGGGCCTGCCCCGTTTCGGCAATCTACCTGATTGCTGGCCCCGGCACAAACTTTCCGCGAGCGAGGCGAGGTTTGCTGGACAAAGAATGGGGGACCCGGCCCGGAGGAGGGGTTGAAATCAAAGCGAAATAGCGCCCGGAGGGTTGGCGGCTCACGAGTTAGGGGTCGCGCGAGCGTGATCTCGGACCAATTTTGCTCCCTTTCCCGCCCGCAACGGGTAGTTTACACCCCGAGATAGCGATGCAGGACTTGCGGGTCCGCTCTCAATTCGCTCGCGGCACCTTCGTGGACCACATGGCCATTGTTGAGGATATAAACGCGATGGGAGAGCGCTAACGCCGCCGCAATGTTCTGTTCGACCAGCACAATCGTCTGCCCGGCGGCTGCGAGAGCGCGACAGGCATGAACCAGGTCGCGCACGATCACCGGCGCCAGTCCCTCGAACGGCTCGTCAAGCAGGACGATCTTGGGATCGCGCACCAGCGCGCGGGCGATCGCAAGCATCTGCTGTTCGCCGCCCGACAGATCGGTGCCACGGCTGCCGCGTCGTTCCCTCAGGCGCGGAAACATTGTGTAGATGCGGTCGAGCGGCCAGGGCTGCTTGGCTGTGAGGCTCGCCAGGACGATGTTATCCTCGACGTTCAGGCTGCCAAAAATGCGGCGGTCCTCATGCACCAGCTGCATGCCGTTCTTGGCGAGCGCGTGACTCGGCTGGCCGGAGTATTCGACGCCATCCAACATCACCGAGCCCGAACGGGGACGCACCACCCCCATCAGGCTCTTCAGCGTCGTGCTCTTCCCCGCGCCGTTGCGGCCCAAGAGGGCGACCACTTCGCTCCGTTCCACCCGGAGAGAAATATCGAAGAGAATATGGGAATCCCCATAATAGCTGTTGAGGCCGCTGACCTGCAGAAGGCTCATTATGCCAGGACGCCTCCCAGATAAGCTTCCCGCACGATCGCGTTGCCCTTGATTTCGTCGGGAGTCCCCTCGACAAGGATTTGCCCTTCCTGAAGAACCGTCACGCGCTCGACCAGCTCAAATAGCGCGTCCATGTCGTGATCGATGATTATGGTCGTGCGGCCACGGCTGATCGACTTCAAAAGCTTCACCGTTTCAACCCGTTCTCGGGGGCTCATGCCGGCCAACGGCTCGTCGAGCAGAAGCAGGCTGGGGGAGGTCGCCAGCGCAAGGCCAATCTCCAGCCGCCGCTTCTCGCCATAGGCGAGATCCGAAACCGGAACGTCGGCGCGGCTCGTCAATTCGACCAAGTCCAGCGTATGGTCGACCAGATCGTCAACCTCCGGGATGTGCGCGGGGTCGCGCAGCAGGTCCAGCCGGAAAGACCCGCGCTTTTCCGCCAGGGCCGAGATCACAATGTTCTGGCGCGCCGTCAGCCGGTTGAACAACTGGTTGACCTGGTAACTCTTGGTCAGGCCCGTCTGGCAGACTTCGGTGACTTCGAGCCCCGTAATGTCACGGCCCTCGAAGGTGATCGTCCCCGAAGTCGGATGAACCTCGCAGGTAAGCATTTTGAAAAAAGTGCTCTTGCCCGCACCGTTCGGGCCGATGATGCCGCGAAGCTCCCCCTGCTCAACCGAGAAATCGATGTCGCTATTGGCGAGCAACCCGGCGTATCGCTTCGTCAGGCCCTTGGTCACCAGAATCGGTCCGGTATATGCCGGAATGGGTCGGCTGGGGAGTGGCGGCGTCCGCGCAGCCGTCTGCCCGGTCGAGGAGCCGAGCTGATCCAGCGACAGATCCGGCGCCGCGGCCTGTTCGCGGGCGGTCGCCCCACCGTGGGCGAGACGCGCGTAGAGGTCGGCGACGCCGCCGAGGATTCCGCGTCTCAGGAATGACACGAGCAGCACGAAGACGAGGCCGAGCACGAGCTTCCATGAGGCGCCAAGACCGAGTCCGCCCTGCAGAAAGTCGCGCAGGTAGAGCCACACCGCCGCGCCCACCAGGGGACCGACCAGCGTCTCCAGACCGCCGATCACGGTCATCATGATCACCTGCCCCGACGTTTCGAACGTGAAAGCATCGGGGGGCATGTAGCCCTGCATGACGCCCAGCAATCCGCCGGCGGCGCCGGAATAGGCCGCCGCGATGACGAATGCGAGCAGCTTATAAGCGTGCACGTTGTGGCCGACCGCCGCCGCCCGCAGCGGGTTTTCGCGAATTGCGACCCAAATGAGACCGACCGGCGAGGCCACGATGCGTCGCCCGATCACGATGCCGACAACATAAGAGACCGCGAGAAATCCATACATCGACCAGCCGCTGGTTGCGTGGATCGTCGCAAAGCCAAGATTGAAAGTTGGTCCGGGCACCCCCGGAAGACCATTCTCGCCACCAGTGAATGCCGATAGTGGTCCGTTTTCCATGAAGAAAAAGACTTCACCGATGGCGACGGTGATCATTGCAAAATAGATGCCGGTGCGTCTCAGCGCGATCAAACCGACGAAGTAGCCTGCGACGGTCGCGCCGACCGTCCCGATCGCCAAGCCCAGCATCACGCTGCTTAGGCCTGTCTGGGTCAGCAGATAGGCTGCGATGAAGCCACCGGTGCCGAAGAACGCCGACTGCCCGAAGGACAACATTCCGGCATAGCCGAACAGCAAGTCAAATCCGACGCCGAACAGGCCGAAAACTAGAATGCGGTTCATCGTATCGGGGACGAGCCCGATCTTAGGAAGCACAAACGGCGCGGCCAACAGGACGAGCGCAACCGACGCTTCGGGCAGGAGGGCTCGCAGCCCGCGCGCACGTTGCTTCATCGTCAGTTGCGTCCCTCGGCCCCGAGCAGCCCACGCGGACGAAGCACGAGGACGAGAGTCATCACGGCGAACAGCATGACTTGCGAATAGCTCGGATTGATCATGGACGTCAGGCTCAAGATCTCGCCGGCGACCAGGCCGCCAAGAACCGCTCCGGGAAAGGAGCCTACGCCCCCGATCACGACGACGACGAAGGCCTCGACGAGAATCGCCTCGCCGATGTCAGGCGTTATCGGCGCGATCGGGACGTTGACGATCCCCGCGAAGCCAGCCGCCATCGAGCCGATGCCAAAGACGATCATGAACACCCGCATGACATTGATGCCGAGCGAATTGACCATGACCGAATCCTCGATCCCCGCGCGCACGATCATGCCGAGGCGCGAGCGGTAGAGAACGAGGTAGAGCGCCAGCAGCGCGACCGCGATGATGCCCACCACCGCAAGGCGGTACGTTGGATAAATCATGAAGCCGAGCGAGGTCACGCCCTCGGCCCAACTTGGCGGAGGCATAGATTGCGATAGGCTCCCGAAGAAGAAGCGGATGGTTTCGACGAAGACGATCCCCAGGCCGAACGTCACCAGGATCTGATCCTCGGCGGGCCGTTCGTAAAAATGTCTGATGACCAGCCGCTCCATCAGGACGCCGAGAACCAGAACGAAACACGCTCCGGCCGCGATCGCGACGAGAAAGGAACCGGTATATTGGTAGGCGACCACGCCTGCGTAGCCGCCCACCATGAACATCGCGCCATGGGCGAGGTTGAGCACGCCCAAAGTGCCATAGATGATCGTCAGACCGGAGCTGATCAGCGCCAGCAGGGCGCCGACCACCAGCCCGTTGAAGGTCTGCGAAAGCAGATTCGCCCAAGAGAGCAATTGCGACTCCGCGCTTGAGCGACGCTCTGGCTCGACTCAGGTGTAGCCGCCCATCTTGCACCCGAACGCGTCCGGCGCCTGCATCAAACCTTCGCCGGGCACGACCTCCACGATCTCGTAAAAGTCGTCGGGGTTCTTCATATCCGCCGGCTTTTTTCCGCGCTCGATGATGACGGGCCGCACCAACTGATGGTCGGCGCCGCGGAAATAAACCTCGCCGACCGTAGATTGGACTTTCGCGCCGGCCTCATAGGCCTTGACCACATCCGGCGGATAGAAGGTCTTGGCCCGCTCGACCGCATCCGCCCACATCGCCACCTGCATGTAGGCAGCGTTGGCGCCCCACTCCGGGAGGCTGCCGTATTTGGCGCGGAAGGCGTCGTTGAACATCTTCGCGAGCGGGAACTTGTCCTCCAAGGTCCACCAGTAGTCGGTCGCGGCGAGAACGCCCTGCATCGTGTCGGCGCCGACCTCCTTGGCCAGGAATGGGGTGTTGTAGGGCACCGCGAGCGTCATCTTGTCGAGGATGCCGAACTGTTTGGCCTGTTTGATCGAAAGGACCGCGTCACGCCCGAAATTGATGTTGACGACGACATCGGCGCCGCTGTTGGCGACGTTCAGGAGATAGGAGCTGAACTCCGTCGTTCCCAGGGGCGAAACCTGATCGGTCGCGGTGGTCCAGCCGCCCTCCTTCACGTACTCCTCCACCGACTTCTGGACGGTGTGGCCATAGGTGTAATCGGGCGTTAGATAGGCGACTTTCTTGTTCTTGCCGAGCGTCTTTATGAGTTGGGGAGCGATCGCCTTCGCGGCGGTCTGGCCGTAGAAGCATTCACGGAAGGAATAGCGGACGCAATCCTTGCCGGTGGTGTCGTTCGAACCCGAAATGCCCGGCAGATAAATTACCTTTTCGCGGTCAGCAAACTTGTTGTCGGCGACCGCCTCGGCGCTCGAGACGCTGCCCGTGACCATGACCGCTTTGTTGTCGCTGATGAACTTGCCCAAGTTCTGTACGGCCGTGTTCGGCTTGGCTTCACTGTCGGCGATGCCGAATTTGACCTCCTTGCCGAGAACGCCCTTCTTGATGTTGGGCGAGATTTTCTGCATCAGCGCATTGCCGTCGTTTAGATGTTCGATGGCCAGCTGGTAGCCCTTGATGAGGTCCTCTCCGGACGCCGCGTAAGTTCCGGTGCGGGGCACTGATATGCCGACGAAAACGGAGGGCCCGGACGAGCCCTCGGGATAGGTTCCGAGCGGAGGGTTGTCCGCGGCGCGCGCCGGCAATATGAGTCCGCCAGGCAGGATCGCCCCGCCGAGAATCCCGGCTGCGCTGTGCAGCGCCGCGCGGCGCGACACACGGGTGTCCAGGATTTGGTCTATTGTCCGCGACATGATCAGTCCTCCCATCGACGACTTTGAGTTGGTCCGGGTTTAGATCCAAAAACCGAGGCGAGTCGCGGCTTTCCTCAATAAACTGAGCAATCGCCTCGATCGTCAGCATAAGCTAGTCTCGGCTCGGATCCGAATCGTCAATTAGACTTTCGTTAAAGATGGCGGCGACAAGGTGAGCCGCCACAAATGAGAAGGGCCGCTCCTTTCGGAACGACCCTTCCATTGTCGCGCCACGCAAAGCTCGTCGGCGCCCTAGAGTTCTTGCCTAGCGAGCGCTCGCTATGCGCGAAATTCCTTCGCGGGGGCAATAACCCAGGCCTCGTCGATCACGCGGGGCGTAAGACAATGAGACACTGGATCACCTCCTTTCGGCTGGTTGACGACACTGGCATGTTACGGTGATTTGAGAAATTTGGAAGCAGGAATTTTTCGCGCGCGGTTAAGAATTCTTTAGGGTTCGCGTTCTGCGTCCGGAAAGGCGGCCAAATCCCTCGTGCGCGGCCGGCGCGGTCCAATGGGCGCCCGCAAGGACGGCCATCTACCGACGGGCTATCGACCGCGTCTACAGCGCCCGATTCGACGGAATTGCTATCTGCTCTAGGCGGCGCCGGCGACCGCGTCGCAGACATCGCTGACCAGAGCGTCGACCAGCGCCTGATCGTCCGCTTCACCCATCACCCGGATGACCGGCTCGGTGCCCGACGGGCGGACCAGGAGCCGGCCATGTGAGCCCAAGCGAGCGGTCGCGTCCGCGATCGCCTTCGCCACCGCCGGATTCTCGAGCGGCCGGCCGCCTTTGAAACGAACGTTGCGCAACACCTGCGGCACCGGCTCGAACCGCCGGCAGGCTTCGCTCGCCGGCTTGCCGAGCTTCTGCACCACCGCCAGAACCTGCATCGCCGCCACGAGACCGTCGCCGGTGGTCGAATAGTCGGACAGGATGATGTGGCCGGATTGCTCGCCGCCCACGTTGAAGCCTTTTTGCCGCATGCGCTCGATCACGTATCGGTCGCCAACCGCAGTGCGCTCAAGCGTTAACCCCAGGCTCGCGAGATGGCGCTCAAGCCCGAGGTTCGACATCACGGTGGCGACCACGCCCGGTTTCGACAATCGCCCCTCGTCGCGCCAGCTCTCGGCGATGACCGCCATCACCTGATCGCCGTCGATCAGATGGCCCTTCTCGTCGATCAGGATCATCCGGTCGGCGTCGCCGTCGAGCGCGATGCCGACATCGGCCCGCATCTCGCGGACCTTACGCGCCAAAGCCTCAGGTGCGGTCGAGCCGACCTCGAAATTGATGTTGAGCCCGTTCGGCTCGACGCCGATCTTGATCACCTCGGCGCCGAGTTCCCACAAAGCTTCGGGCGCGACCTTGTAAGCCGCGCCATTGGCGCAGTCGACGACCACGCGCAGGCCCTCGAGCGACACTTCGCGGGAGAGCGTTCGCTTGGCGTATTCGATGTAGCGGGCGTCGACGTCGTCGATGCGCTTGGCGCGGCCGAGGTCGGGGGAATTGGCGAGCTTCGGCGCAACGTCGCCATCCATCAAAGCTTCGATGCGCGCCTCGACCTCGTCGGACAATTTATAGCCGTCCGGCCCGAACAGCTTGATGCCGTTGTCCTCATAAGGATTGTGAGAAGCGGAGATCATCACCCCGAGGTCGCAGCGCATCGAACGCGTCAGCATCGCCACCGCCGGCGTCGGAACCGGCCCCAGCAGCAGGACGTCAGCGCCGACCGAAGTGAAGCCCGCGACCAGCGCATATTCGATCATGTAGCTCGAAAGCCGCGTATCCTTGCCGATCACCACCCTGTGGCGATGGTCCCCCCGGCGAAACGCAAGGCCAGCCGCCTGGCCGACCTTCAGCGCCATATCCGCCGTGATCTGGCTGTTGGCTCGACCTCGAATGCCGTCGGTGCCAAAATACCTGCGCGCCATTTGACAGCTCCCCGGGCGACTACGGCCGCGATTCGAACGCTGCGTCACCTTCATACCGCATATAAGCGGACAAAAGTTTCACAATTCGTTGCTAGACGTTAACCCTGCAAGGCGGCGTTGCCCACCCCGCGCCCGGCGCCTAGAGTGCTTTACCCGCGCTCGAAAATTCCAGCCGCCTATTGGGAGAACGCCGATGATTCGGACCGTCGCCACCAAGCCGTTCGCCGACCAAAGGCCAGGCACCTCAGGTTTACGCAAGCAGGTCACGGTCTTTCAGGAGCCGCACTACCTCGAAAACTTCATTCAGTCGACTTTCAATTCCCTCGAGGGCTTTCAAGGCAAGACGTTCGTCCTCGGCGGCGATGGGCGCTTTTTCAACCGTGAGGCGATCCAGGTCGTCATCAAGATCGCGGCGGCCAATGGCTTCGGCCGCATCGTCGTCGGCAAAGGCGGCATTCTTTCGACCCCAGCCGTCTCGGCGTTGATTCGCGCGCTCAAGGCCTATGGCGGGATCATCTTGTCGGCGAGCCACAATCCCGGCGGCCCGCACGGGGATTTCGGCGTCAAGTACAACATCGGCGCTGGCGGACCGGCCCCGGAGAACGTCACCGAGGCGATCTTCGGCCATACCAAGACGATCTCCGCGTACAAGATCTCCGACGCCGCTGACGTGGACATCGACCGCCTCGGGACCGTCAAGGTCGAGGAGACCGAGATCGAAATCATCGATCCAGTCACGCAATATCTCTCGCTGATGAAGACGCTGTTCGACTTCGACGCCATCCGCGCTTTGTTCGCCTCGGGTTTCCGCATGCGTTTCGATGGCTTGCACGCGGTGACCGGGCCTTACGCGCATGTGATCTTCGAGGACGAGCTGAAAGCCGGCGCTGGCACGGTGGTCAACGGCACGCCTCTGCCCGACTTCGGTGGTCATCACCCCGATCCCAATCCGACCTACGCCAAGGACCTCTTCGATTTCATGATGTCGGCGAATGCGCCGGATTTCGGGGCCGCCTCGGACGGCGACGGCGATCGCAACATGATTTTAGGCCGCAATGCGTATGTCACGCCGTCGGATTCGCTCGCGATCCTGTGCGCCAACGCCCATTGCGCGCCCGGCTACGCCAAGGGTCTTGCGGGCGTCGCGCGTTCGATGCCGACCAGCGCCGCCGCCGACCGCGTCGCCGCCAAGCTTGGCATCAAGTCGTACGAGACCCCGACGGGATGGAAGTTCTTCGGCAACCTGCTCGACGCGGGCTTGGCGACACTGTGCGGCGAGGAAAGCTTCGGCACCGGCTCGAACCACATCCGCGAGAAGGACGGCGTGTGGGCGGTGCTGTTCTGGCTCAACATCCTCGCCCAGCGCCGCATGTCCGTGCTCGACCTCGTGCGCGAGCATTGGCGAACTTACGGCCGCAACTATTATACGCGCCACGACTACGAGGCGATTGACCTCACCGCCGCCAAAGGCCTGATGGCGGCGCTCGGCGACGCGACCAAGACCCTTTCCGGCAAGAGCTTCGGCGCCCACAAGGTCGAGGCGGCGGATGATTTCGCCTATCACGATCCGGTCGACGGCTCGGATGCGGCCGATCAGGGCATCCGGGTGATGTTCGAAGGCGGCGCGCGCATCGTCTACCGGCTGTCAGGCACCGGAACGGTCGGAGCGACGCTGCGCGTCTATATCGAGCATTACGAGCCGCCCTCGGGCAAGCTCGATCAGGACACCCAGGCTGCGCTCTCCGACCTCATCGCCCTTTCGCGAAGCCTGGCTGAGATCGAGAAGCGGACGGGCCGTAAGGAACCGACCGTGATCACGTAAGAGAGCCGTTGCTTTGCCGGGAGCGCGTCCGGCCGAGCGCTCGTTAGCGCATCTTGAGGTTATAGGGACCGGGCTTCCCATCGAGGCGCATCGCGACCCCGTTCACGTTGCGATTGACGTCGTCGATCCTCTGCAGAACCGCAAGCAGCACGTCGGTCGTAGCGCGGTTATAATTGCCGAGCGCCCGGACCAAATTGGCCATGAACGGGGACGGGGCATCGTTTAAGGCCGTTCTCGCCGCGTTGAGCGCGGTGTCGAAATCGTTCTTAGCGTCCTTGAGCAATTGCTCCACGTCATAAGCCATAGCTTCCTCCGGCCGGACTTCCGAACCGTCGCCTGGCGCGACATTCGGGGCCCTTATTGAGCATTGCGAACCGCCCGGGGCAAGCTCGGCCGGGCGATGCAGGCTGCGCTTGCCGATCTCATCCGTCGGTTGAAACGCATCGGCCGCAGGCCCGCCCGCCCCGCTCACCGCCGTCTGAGGGCGGCTCGGCGAGGCTCCCACAGGAAGACAGGCGCCGTCTTTTAAGTATTACGAACGTATACGGGTCCTTACGCTTCGCTGAGGGGTGGTGGCGCTCGCCGGCGCTTTGTTCGCACGAAAGCGCCGCATTGCCGCCCCGTTCGCTCTGGCATAAGAGAGGCCGCCCATGGTCAATCTCGCCAATCCGACGGCCTTCGTCGAGCTGACGCGCCGGGTTCTGCCCTGGCTCGCGGCGGCGACCTTGGTGCTGTTTGTCGCCGGTCTTTGGCTCTCGTTCGCCGCCCCGCCCGACTATCAGCAGGGCGAGACGGTCAAGATCATGTATCTGCACGTGCCGGCGGCCTGGATGGCGACCTTCGTCTATGGCGTCATGACGGTGGCCGCCCTTGGCACGCTCGTCTGGCGCCATCCCCTCGCTGACGCGGCGCAGAAAGCTGCCGCGCCGCTGGGCGCGGGATTCACCTTCATCTGCCTCGTCACCGGCTCACTGTGGGGCAAGCCGATGTGGGGTACGTATTGGGTGTGGGACGCGCGCCTGACCTCGGTGCTGGTGCTGTTCATTCTCTATCTCGGACTCATTGCGCTCTGGCGCGCGATCGATGATCCGGGCCGCGCGGCCAAAGCGGCGGCGATCCTGACCCTGGTTGGGGCTGTCGACCTGCCGATCATCAAATTCTCGGTCGACTGGTGGAACACCTTGCATCAGCCGGCGTCGGTGTTCCGGCTCGACGGTCCGACGATCGCGCCCGAACTGCTGATGCCGCTCATCGTGATGTCGCTCGCCTTCACCTGCCTTTTCCTGACGCTGCATCTGATGGCGATCCGCAACGAAATCCTGCGCCGGCGGATCGCTCGGGTCACGATGCTTGCGGCCGTCGAGGGCGATCGACTCGCCCCGGAATTTGCGACGAGGGGCGCATGATGGGCGATCCCCATACCGGCTTTATCGTTGCGGCTTATGCCGTGGCGGTGGCGACGATCGGCGCGATGATCGGCTGGGTGGTCTTGGAGTTTCGTAATTTGAGCGCCGAGCTGGCTCGGGCCACGCGCGCGCTCGACGGCGCGCGTGGCGGTAGGGAAGGCGAGCGCTGATGAGCGTCGAAGCTGAACCCGCTACCGCGCCCCCCCGACGACGATGGGTCGTCTACTTGCCGCTCGTCGTCTTCATGGCGCTCGCGTGGCTCCTGTTCCAGCGGCTCGGCGCCGGCGATCCAGCAAGCATTCCCTCCGTCCTGATCGGGCAGACAGCGCCGCCGCTCAATTTGCCCGGCCTTGACGGCGCCCCGGGCCTGACCGACGCCGACCTGCGCGCTGGTCATGTGAGCGTGGTCAATGTGTTCGGCTCCTGGTGCGAGCCCTGCCATTTCGAGCATCAATATTTGATGGCGCTCGCCGCCGATCCCGAACTCAAGTCCAAGGGCGTCGCCATCTACGGCGTCGCGCAAAAGGACTCGGCCGAGAATATTCGCCGCTTTCTAGGGGCCAAAGGCGACCCATACGCCAAGGTGGGTCTGGACCAGGACAACCGCGCCGGCATCGACTGGGGCGTTTACGGCGTGCCCGAGACTTTCATCGTCAAGGGGGATGGAAAGCTGGTCTTCAAGCTCGTCGGGCCAATCACTGCTGCGACCCTTGAGAGCGAGGTCAAGCCCCAGATCCTCAAGGCGATGAATTAGCAAACTGCGATTCGTCATCGCGAGCGCAGCGAAACGATCAGGAGAACGTGGGCGGCTCTCGATCTCCGGGCTGCTTCGTCGCGACGCTCCTCGCAACGACGACAGCGTCCGAACGCATCGCGCCCTAGGGCTTGCCCGATCAGCCGCATTCCTTTGGAGTTGCGTTCGGCCTTCCGCAGCTGACCGCAGATCGGAAAAAGCGGCCGACTGATTTCCACCAACAAACAGCAGAGGCAGTCCGCGTTCTTAACAATTCATAAACCATTCCGACGCAAACATGGTTAACGAAACGCCAACGGACTGGTGCGATGAACGCGCATGTAGGCCCTGCTCAGACCCTCAAGTTTCGAGCGCAATCCCTTCTGGCCTACGTCCTCGAGCCGGTTCAGCCGCTCGCCGACTGGCTCACCGCGCTCGATGGTTGGCTCGCCCGCTCTCCAACCTTCTTTATCGCCAGGCCCGTCATTCTCGACATGGCGGCGCTCGACATCACTCTCAAGGAATACCGCGATCTCTTGAACGGCCTCGCGCGGCGCCACATCAGGGTTATGGGCGCGGAGAATGTTGACCGCGGGTTGGTCGGGCCGCACCTGCCTCCGGTCGTTTCCGGGGGCCGGCCAATCGATCCGCCGACACTCGGCGAGGACGCGCCAACAGTTCGAGAGGAAGAGCCGCCTGCAGTCGCGCAAGCCACCCCTGAAAAAACCGAGTCGCTGATCGTGGAAGGCAACGTGCGTTCCGGCCAGACGATTATGCATGCTCAGGGAGACGTGACGATCATTGGGCGGGTCGCCTCGGGCGCGGAGATCGTCGCCGGTGGATCCGTTCACATCTATGGAGCTCTGCAGGGCAGGGTGATCGCCGGGATCTCGGGCTCACGCTCCGCGCGCATATTCTGCACCGAAGCAAGGGCCGAGCTCCTTTGCATCGGCGGCGCTTATGTCACTGCAGAAAACATAACTTCCGACATGGAGGGTCGCAGTCTGGAGGCCCGACTCGACGGCGACGAACTCAAACTCCGAATCTTAAGCTGAAGGGCTCGCAAGGGGACAACGCGCATGAGCAAGGTGATTGTCGTTACATCAGGAAAGGGTGGTGTAGGCAAAACCACCTCGACCGCGTCGCTTGGCGTCGCGCTCGCGCAGGGCGGAAGCCGCGTTTGCGTCGTCGATTTCGATGTCGGACTGCGCAATCTCGATCTGGTGATGGGCGCGGAGCGGCGAGTTGTCTTTGATTTCATCAACGTGGCGCAGGGCGACGCCAAGCTCTCGCAGGCGTTGATCCGCGATAAGCGCATCGACACGCTGCACTTGTTGGCGGCCTCGCAGACGCGCGACAAAGACGCGCTGACCACCGAGGGCGTCGAGCGGGTCATCGGCGAATTGCGCGAGACTTTTGACTACGTGCTTTGCGACAGTCCAGCAGGCATCGAGCGAGGCGCGCTCTTGGCGATGCGGCATGCCGACCAGGCGATCGTGGTCGCGAACCCGGAAGTGTCCTCGGTGCGCGACTCCGACCGGATCATCGGCCTCCTTGATTCCAAGACCCTGCGCGCCGAACGCGGCGAGACGATGGAGAAGCACCTGCTGCTCACGCGGTTCGATCCCGCTCGTTCGAACTCAGGCGAGATGCTGAGCATCGAGGATGTGCTCGAAATTCTCTCCATCCCGCTCCTGGGCGTGATCCCGGAAAGCCGAGAGATCCTGCGGGCCTCGAACATCGGCGCTCCCGTGACGGTCAACGCCGCCGGTGGTCCGGCTCGATTAGCCTATCTCGAAGCGGCCCGACGTCTTGGCGGCGAAACAAAGGCGCCAGTGGCGATCCCGGATGAAAAGAAGACCTTTTTCACCCGCCTGTTCGGCCGGAGGGCAGCATGAACCTGTTCGGATTTCTTAAAGCGCGCGGCAGCGCCCCGGTCGCCCGCGAGCGGCTTCAAATCCTGCTTGCCCACGAGCGCGTCTCGCTTGGACCGCGCGATCTCGTCGCCATCCTGCGCGACGAATTGCTCGCCACCATCGCGCGCCACATCGAATTCGATCCGGAGAAGCTATCGGTGAAGATGGAGCGCTCGGATTCGGTCTCGACGCTGGAGATCGATGTCGAGATCCCCTGCGACAAGTTCGTCGCTCGGCCGCAGGCGTCAGCGGCCTGATTTTTCCTGCCGAGGGGCGCCGAGCGCTGGCTTCAGGCGCCCTTCGAGCGTCGCGACCCGTTGAGCTTGGCCGGTTTCGCGGGTTCGGCGCCGGCGTCGATTCCGGCGATGAACTCGCGGATGCGCGGGACGATCAGCTTGCGGAAGCGGGAGCCGTTGAAGACGCCGTAATGGCCGACCCCGACGGCGAGGTAATAATGCTTTCTCGACTCCGGGATATTGACGCATAAGTCGTTGGCGGCGCAGGTCTGGCCGACGCCCGAGATGTCGTCCTTCTCCCCTTCCACGCTCAAAAGGCCGGTGTTGTGGATCGCCTTTAGGTCGACCGGTCGTCCGCGGTGGGTCATCTCGCCTTTCGGCAAAGCGTGGCGCACGAACACAGTCTCGATCGTCTGCATGTAATATTCAGCGGCGAGGTCCATCACCGCGAGATATTCGTCGTAGAACTCGCGGTGCTTCTCCGCCGGATCCTCATCGCCCGTGACCAGATGCTTGAACATGTCGAGGTGGGCCGTGACGTGGCGGTCGATGTTCATCGCCATGAAGCCGCTGAGCTGAAGAAAGCCCGGATAGACCTCGCGGCCGAAGCCGGGATAGGGGAACGGGGCCGTATGCAGGCAGTTGCGGCGGAACCACTCGACGCCGCGCTTCTCGGCCAGCTTGTTGACCTCGGTCGGGCTGCGCCGGGTATCAACCGGGCCGCCCATGAGCGTCATGCTGGCGGGCGCGGCGCGGTCGCCGTCGGCCTCCATCAGCGCCGTCGCGGCGAGCAGCGGCACCGAAGGCTGGCAGACCCCGATCGTGTGCACGCCCGGGCCCAGATGAGCCAGCATCTCGCGCAGGTAGACGATGTAGTCGTCGAGGTCGAAAGGTCCGAGCGCCAAGGGAACCATGCGCGCATCGGTCCAGTCGGTGATGTAGACGTCGTAATGGGGCAGGAACGCCTCGACCGTGCCGCGAAGCAGGGTCGCGTAATGGCCCGACATTGGCGCCACGATCAGAAGCTTCGGCTGACCCGCGCCGTCGGCAAAGTCAGGTCGGGCGAAACGAAGGAGGTTGCAGAACGGCCGGCTCCAAACGACCTCCTCGAGGATCGGATAGATGGCCCCGTTGACGGCAAAGTCGTCGAGCCGAAAGGCCGGCTTGCCGTAGCGGCGGGTCATGCGCTCGAACAGCTCGGTGCTGGCCGAGATGTTCTTACCCAGGAGGGTGTTGGAGAGCGGGTTCCAAGGATTGCTGAAGATCAAATGCGTCGCGTCGGACATGGCGCGGGCCGGCGCCAGAGCGGCGTGCGCCATTTCGTAGAATTGGTAGGGATAGGTTGGCGACATACAGAAATGGACCAATCTGGCGCGAACGAGCGGGCTGACATGCCAGCTTAGATTTTGCGGCGCAACTTAGCAATTAGGCCTTAAGGACTAATCCCCAAGCACGCTGGTCGGTGACAGGCCATCGCCGAAGGCTCCGCGGCGTTCTGGGCGCCGCCTACGCGATCCGGCTGGCGACAATCACTGCGTTGGCTTGCGAAATTTCAGCACGAAATTGTCGGCTTCACCGATCGCCTCATACTTGGCTCTGTCCTGGTCGCCGAGCCTGAAAGTCGGAGCAAGAGTCCACACGCCCTTCGGCCAGTTCGCCGTGTCCTTGAGGTTGGCGTTGATCTCGGAGGAGCCCGCAAACACGAAGCCGGCCTTCTCGGCGAGCGCGATGGCGTAGTCTTGCCGCACATAGCCGTCCTCGGCCTTCGGATCTTGCGGCGTGTCCCGCTGGCCGCGATGGTCCTCAAGACCCAACACCCCACCCGGTTTCAGCGCTCGATAGAAATCCGCGAAGGCATCTGGAGCGAAACCTTCATGGAGCCAATTGTGAAGGTTGCGAAAGGAGAGGATCAAATCGGCCGAACCGGGCGGGGCAATTTCGCCCTGGCCAACGCCAAAGATAGTCGGCGTAAGCTTGTCGTATGTCGCCGGATCGGCCTCGATCTTGCCGCGGAAGAGGGCGTTGAGCTTGTCGGCTTCAGCGTCGGCGGCCTCGCTTCCACCCTTGCCCTGCAAAGCGACATAATAGCCGCCATGATCGTGCAGGAGAGGCGCGAGGATCTCCGTCCAGTAGCCGCCGCCGGGCCAGATCTCGACCACGTTCGATTCGGGCGTGACGCCAAAGAAGGTCAGCTCCTCAAGCGGATGGCGCGCTTTGTCCCGTGCAACGAATTTCGCGCTCCGCGCCGGATTTCCAACCGCGGAGTTGAGCGTCGGATCAGCAGCGGCGGCTGACGCATAAACTCCGAGCGCGAGAGCAAGGACGGTCGCAAACCTCAACACCGCCCGCTGGGCGGCCACAGGCTCGTATGACACGACGCCTCCAGTTGGATGGCCATGAATTTATAGCGCAGAGTCGGGGTTGGACCGAACGCCTTGCAACTCGTCAAGTCGTACAGCGCCAACCTCTCGCGAGCCGACCCCACGGTCCTTCCGGCGATCGCGCGTGATCATCCGTCCGGCGGCGCCAGCCTCCGGACCGAGCTTCAGGGGAGAGGTGGATTTAGACCTTCTCAGGCGCCGGCGCTGGCTTTCAACGGAACGCCCGCATCCGTCAAAACCGACGCCAGTTCGCCGGACTGGAACATCTCACGCACAATATCGCACCCGCCCACGAACTCGCCCTTGACGTAGAGCTGGGGGATCGTCGGCCAATTGGCGTATTCCTTCACGCCCTGACGAATATCCGCGTCCTCGAGCACGTTCACGCCGACGACGGGCGCGCCGACATATTCCAGGATCTGGATCACCTGGCCGGAAAACCCGCATTGTGGAAATTCGGGGGTTCCCTTCATGAACAGAACAACCGGATTTTCCGAGATAAGCTTCTCGATCCGTTCGCGAGCATTCGCCATAGCGCTGGGTCCTCACAGGAGCGGAGAGTCAAGGTCCCCGCCTTCACGTCGATTGATATAGCGCGGGGAAGCGGTCCCTGCCAGCGGATCGCCCAGAAAAAGATGCGTTGTCAGCCGCCGGTCGCGTTCATATGGCGGTGAACGGCGGGCGCCGCCGATCGGGCGATGACGAAATCATGGCCTTTGGGCTTACGCTTTATGCCCGCGCGGATCGCCTCCATGAGCGGCCCGTTGGAAGCGGAGCGGCGAAGCGGTTCGCGCAAATCGACCGCATCCTCCTGACCCAGGCACATATAGAGCGTGCCGGTGCAGGTGACGCGGACCCGATTGCAGCTTTCGCAGAAATTGTGCGTAAGCGGGGTGATGAATCCGAGCCGGCCGCCTGTTTCCTGAACGTCGTAATAGCGCGCCGGGCCGGCGGTGACGTAAGTCGAGGGCGTGAGGGTCAAGTAGTCCTGGAGGCGGGCGCGCAACTCCGGCAAGGGCAGGAATTGATCTGTCCGGTCGCGCTCCATGTCCCCGAGCGGCATCACCTCGATGAAGGTCAGGTCGAAACCGCGCCCATTCGCCCATTTGACCAGATCCAGGGCTTCTTCTTCGTTGAAGCCCTTCAAGGCAACCGTATTGATCTTGATCTTCAGCCCGGCGGCGGAAGCGGCATCGATGCCTGCCAGAACGACGCTCAAATCGCCCCAACGCGTCACTTGGCGAAATTTGTCCGGGTCGAGCGTATCGAGCGAGACGTTGACGCGTCTGACCCCGCAATCCGCAAGTTCGGAGGCAAAGCGAGCGAGCTGAGAGCCATTGGTCGTGACCGTCACTTCATCGAGCGTTCCGGCGCTGAGGTGTCGAGACAGGCCATGGAACAACGACATCACATTGCGCCGGACCAGCGGTTCGCCGCCGGTGATGCGAATTTTTCGCGCGCCCAGGCTCACAAAAGTCGAGCACAACCGATCGAGCTCTTCCAGGGACAGGACGTCCCGCTTGGGCAGGAAATTCATGTCCTCGGACATGCAATAGACGCACCGATAGTCGCAGCGGTCGGTGACCGAGATCCGCACATAGGCGATCGCGCGACCGAACGGGTCAATAAGCGGCTGAACGGCCAGGGGCGCGTGAGCATTCATCACGCAACGATATAGGCCTGCATCCACGTGAAAGAAAGGCGCGGTCTGGCCTTCGAGCCTAAACTTTTCAGGACGTTATGTGTGGCCGGGAACAACGCGCATACAGATGGGAAACGGAGCCGGCTGTTGTCGCGCCAAACATCGGCGGTTCGCGCTAGCCGCCCTTGAGGGGCTGTTAATTCGGACCCGCCACGCGCGGCTCTGATGCCGTGCCTGCCGACTCGGACCCGAACAACCCAACGGTTCGAAGGCGCAGCGCTACGTAGTCTGCAAAATAAAGAAAGATAAATCGAGACTTCCTTCTTTCCGGAAAGCCCGATTATGATGGCCGAACTCGCCGTGATAATCGAGACATCCATGTCCGAACCGCCGCCCAGAATCACAATGACAAGAAATTGCATTTCCGGTCTGTCATTCAGCGCGAAACGAAAACACGGTTAAACCATTGAAAATAAACAATTCCGCGAAATCAGTGATTCGGCGCTCATAGTGATTTCAATGAGTTACGACCTGCGCTGCGAAACGTTTCATTTCGTTTGGCGACAGATTCGTTTCGTTTTCGTGGATTTTAGACTCGGCAACGCAGGAACGAAATGCGCTGGTGGTCTGGTCGCTCGGCGTCACTCAGAACGCGGGCGACTTGGAAGTCATGGCCGGAAAAAGTTGCGCAAAAGAGCAGCTAAGTCCATGAAATCATTGGTGCGCGTAAACTTGTGCGCGGGCTCGGCGGCCGCTGTCAGCTGCGCCGACGCTCGGCCGAACAAGGGGCGCCGGGGGCTGCGACCGAAACGGCCGCTTCCGCGAGCTAACGCGTCACCACAACCCGCGCGCCAACCCTCGCGCGCTCATAGAGGTCGATCACGTCCTGGTTCGTCATGCGGATGCAGCCGGACGAAACCGCCTGCCCGATCGTATCCGGTTCATTGGAGCCATGGATTCGATAGAGTGTGCCCGCGAGATACATGGCGCGCGCGCCGAGCGGATTGTCCGGACCCCCATCCATATGACGGGGAAGGTCAGGCCGACGCCTCAGCATCTGGGGCGGCGGCGTCCAATCCGGCCACTCTCGCTTGTACCCGATATGGGTGGCGCCAGCCCACGTAAACCCTGGCCGTCCGACGCCGACGCCGTACTTGAGCGCCTGATGGTCCGGCATGACGAGGTAGAGTCGGCGCTCGCCGGTGCGGATGATGATGGTGCCCGGAGACTCCCGTCCGTCAAACCGGACAGTCTCTCGGGGGATCGGAGCCGCGATCGGCTGCAACTGCGAATCCAGGGCATTGGCGAGGACTGGCGCGGCTCCGGCGCTCAGAAAGAGGCCGGTCATCAAGGCGGCGCGAATCAGATTGCGGCGCATGATTTCCCCCGTACAGACAACAGCAACTGTAACGAACACGCGGCGGCCGAGCGCGTGCTTGGCTCGATTCGCTGGTGGCGTGATTATGGCGGGAGATGGCCCAGAGGCAATGCATTGTGGCGAGGCGGAAACCACGAATTGGTCAATTGCGTTAAATTGTGGCGAAGAAGACACATCGAGTTGGAGCGACAGCATTCGGGACCTTGACCCCGTTCCCGACGAGGACTTGAATGACGGAGGCGCCAATCCAAGCTCGAGCTGGATTGTGAACGATAACGGAATGCGGCGATGAAGACGGGTTTGACGCTGACTCAAGTGGACGCACGAATTGCGGCTGTCCGGGAGAATCTCGAGGAGCTGGTTGAACAGTCCGCCGCCGATTCGAGCGCAGGCGACGACGATTTGAATGCAGCGCGGATCGCTGAACAGGAGAAGGAGCTCGCTGAATTGACAGAGCTCCGAGAGGCCTTGCTGCGCAAATAACTGCTCGGTTGGCTGAACGCGAGGCGATGCGCCCGCGCCTTCCAGGTCTAGCCTGACGTCGCTGAGAGTTAAGCGAGACCCTCAAGCGCCCCAAGCCGCTCGGCCTCGGCGAGGTCCTCAACGGTGTTGACGTTGAAGAACGGATCGACCGGCTCAGCCGGCCAGGCGACCGTCGCGACGCGATAGCGTTCGGTCCAACCCTGAACCTTACGGAGCCCCTCCACCAAAAGGGCCTCGCGCAACGCGTCCCGCAACGCGACCTTCCACAGTCCGATCACAGGATGAGATCGTCCTTGCGAGGCGGCGACGGCAAGCTCCGCGCCTTGAGCGGACACGGCCTGGCGCAATCGCATGACCAGGTCTCGAGGCAGGAAGGGGCAGTCTCCGGGGGCGCTAAGAATCCATTGTGCGTTGGGCCGGTGGGCCGCGGCCCAGTCGAGCCCGGCGAGGATTCCGGCGAGCGGTCCGGGATGTTGTTTCACCCCATCGGCAATGACCGGCAGACCGAACGACGCAAAGCGCATGGGATCGCCGTTGGCGCTGAGAACCAGGCTTTTGCATTGCGGCTCGAGCCGCGCAATGACGCGGGCCAAAATCCTATGGCCGCCAATTTCGCGCAGCGGCTTGTCGCCGCCGCCCATTCGACGCGCCAGACCGCCCGCGAGCACCACCCCCGGCACGCCGAAAGCTTCAATCATCGCGATCGCCTTTTGGCGTGTGGCGAGCCGGCCCGCAAGGCTCTGACGCAACAGGCGCGCTCGGCCAGAAATAGGGTGCTTCGTCGAAAGAAACGAGAGAAGGCGCCGTTGACGGCCAGCCAATGATCCGCACATTCCACGCCATGACCACCCTCAAGTTGGATCTGTCGGGGCTGAAATGTCCCCTTCCGGCGCTCAAGACGCGCAAAGCCCTGAAATCCTTGATGCCTGGGGATAGGCTGGAAGTGCGCTGCACCGATCCGCTTGCGGTGATCGACATTCCTCATTTGGTCGGAGTGGTCGGCGACCATTTGGAGAGCATCGAGCGCGGCGAGCGCGACACCGTGTTCCGCATCGAAAAGTCCGCTCCGACCCTCGCGTCCAAGCCGCCGCCTTGTTGATCGGCCCGGCGCGTGCCGTCCCGATGGCGGCAAGTCAGTTTCTACCGCCGTACCTCTTCTGCCGCCGCACCTCAGACTTCAACCTGACCGAACATGTGTTCGCCAAATTGTACGGGCGGCTGCGTAAAGACGACGCGCGAAACGTTAACGAGGGCCGGCGATAAAGTTGGCGCATCGGCGATTGTTCCACCCCTGAGGAATGTGCCCACTACTTCAAAACCGGCGAATACGCTTCAACCGAAACCATCACACTTTAGATCTTAGATTGGCTTGGGCAATCAGAAATGGCCTCAAGTAGACCCGCGCCTCGCGTGATAAGCTCTATAGCACCCGCTCTTCCACTTTCGCGGCCCTAACTTCGCCACGTAATTTGGGTTCTTCGCTGAGTTTGGCCGGCAAATAAGGAATCAATGCCAGCGTTTCAAAATGAAGCAATCCCGACGCGCGCCTCCGGCGGCGAGCGAATGGCGCCTTTTGCGCCCTCGCCTGCCGCGCGCCTTATCGGCGTCGCACCGCCACACGACCGTGAGCATGCATTTGCGAAAGCGAAGCGCCGCTCGGGGCGTGTCAGATTGCTACGCCTCGCGATCCTGATCGGCGGCCTCGGCACGGTCGCCGCGACGTTGGTCGTCGCCTTTTTCAACCCCTTCGCGACAAAGCTGGGCGCGCTGAGCTTCAATACCCTCTCAGTGGAGGGAACCAAGATCGTGATGGAGCGACCGAAGCTCGCTGGATTTCGAGGCGATGGGCAAGCCTATCTTCTAACGGCCGAGCGGGCGCTGCAGGACGTCAAACAACCAACGATCGCGCAGCTTCGAAAAGTTGAAGGTGAAATCGGCACGGCCGGTGGAGAGGCGACACATTTGAGCGCGGACGCCGGTGTTTACGATAACTTGGCCGAGCATATGGAGCTGTCGGGAAACGTGCGGATCAAGAACGGCCGCTTTCTCGTGCTATTGCGAAGCGCCAGATTCGATTTTAAGTCCGGAGCTTATGGAAGCGACGAGCGAGTCGAAATCCAAGGGGATGACGGCACGACGATATTTGCCGATCGGGCTTCGGCGCTCAACCACGGCCAGGAGCTGACCTTCGAAGGTCACGTCCGAACAAACATTGTTCCGCAGTCAAACCAAGAGCCTGCGAGTGAAGTAAAAAGGACCAATCCATGACGTTGCCGTCTCGCTTTCCTGGATGGTTGGCGGCGATAGCAGCGGCTGTGCTCTGCTCGAGCGGCGCTCGCGCGGCCGCCGAAAAACCATCGGGCCCGAACGACTCGCCCGCGATCTTCCCTGGGACAAGTTCAAAGGAGCCGATTTCGATCGACGCCGATAAGCTCGTCTATTACGACAAGGAACATAAGGCGATCTATTCCGGGAATGTCGTCGTCATTCAGGGCGATACGAAAATGACGTGTTCGGCCATGAGTGTTTTTCTGGATCACGCGCCAACGACGGGCGCTCCCGCTCCATCGAAGGAAGCCGCGCCCCAATCTACGAACGGCCAATCGGGGCCTGCGGACGCGGGCGTGAAGCACCTGGACGCTTCGGGGCCTGTCACGGTCGTCTCGAAAACCCAGGTCGCCACTGGCGATAGCGGCAGCTACGATAAGGCCGAAGGCAAGGTGCGGCTCATTGGTCATGTCACACTCAGCGACGGGCAGAACGTCACCAAAGGGGACAAGCTCACCTACGATCTCAAGAGCGGCCAGGCGACCGTCGACACCAGCGCCAAGTCAGGGCGAGTGCACGGACAATTCGTTCCGAAATCAGGCGCCGACGCCACAAAGTCGGATGCTGCGAAACCCAAATAGGAGCCCGCCGGTGGGTTTGTTTCGCGCGTCGGTTGAAGTGATCGATCGTAAGTGAGCGACGACGCCCTGCGCGAGCGCGTAAACGCGCCCTCTCGCTGGCGCAAATGGCTGCGCAGCGAGAGCAACAGACCGGCTTCAGAATCCGTCGCTCCGCCCCGCGGCCAAGGCGTTCTCGCCGTGCATCACCTTGGCAAGGGGTATCGCGGTCGAATGGTTGTGCAGGACGTCAGCCTTTCGGTTCGCCAGGGCGAGGCGGTCGGGCTGTTGGGGCCGAACGGGGCCGGCAAGACCACCGTCTTTTACATGATCACCGGCCTGGTAAAACCCGACAAGGGCGAAATAGAGCTGGACGGTCACGACGTTACCGGCTTGCCGATGTTTCAAAGGGCGCGGCTCGGGATTGGCTATTTGCCGCAGGAGGCTTCGATCTTCCGCGGGCTTAACGTCGAGGACAATATTCGAGCAGTGCTCGAGGTCAACGAACCCAACCGTCGGACGCGTGAGGCGATGCTAGAATCTCTGCTCGAGGAGTTTGACATCGCGCGCGTGCGGGCGGCGCCCTCAATCTCGCTATCGGGCGGCGAGCGGCGGCGGTGCGAAATAGCCCGCGCGCTCGCCGGCAAACCGTCTTTCATGCTCCTCGACGAGCCTTTCGCGGGCATTGACCCGATCGCGGTCGGCGACATCCAGGATCTCGTGCGTCACCTCAAAGGGCGAGGCATCGGCGTTTTGATTACCGATCACAATGTTCGGGAAACCCTCGGGCTGATCGATCGCGCCTACATCATTCACAGCGGTCACGTTTTAACTGAGGGTCCGCCGGACGATATCATTGCGCACCCGGACGTGCGACGCTTTTACTTGGGCGAGGACTTTCGGATGTAGGGCCGGACGCAAACCGGCAAAACGAGCGTCACTCGTCTTCGCCGAACCGGCCGGAGACCAGAGCCGCAAGCGCCTCCAACGCCTCTCGAGCTTCCGCGCCCGAGGCCGTTACCGTAATCGTTGATCCCGGGCCCGCGCCGAGCGTCAGGATGCCCATGATCGAATCGCCCCCGACCGTCTCGCCGCAGCGGGTGACCTTGACGTCCGCCTCGAACCGATCGACGCACTGCACAAACTTCGCGGTGGCGCGTGCGTGCAAACCTTTTCGGTTTACAATCTGCAATTCGCGCGACAACGCCTCCGTGAGCGGAGGCGTTGAGCCTCCTCCTTCGGAGCCGGCCTCGGTCATTTCCCCTCAAGCACCTTGCTTGCGATGGTGATGTATTTGCGGCCAGCATCGCGGGCCTCCACCACGGCGTGGTCGAGATCGGCGCTTTCGCGCATGGTCGCGAGTTTGATCAACATCGGCAGGTTGACACCGCAGATAACCTCGACGCGTCCTCCGTCCATCACCGAAATCGCGAGATTCGATGGAGTTCCGCCGAACATGTCGGTCAAAATGACGACACCACCCCCGTCCTGAACGCGGGCCGCCGCGCTCAGGATATCCGAGCGGCGCTGCTCCATGTCGTCTTCCGGGCCGATTGTTATTGTTTCGAGCTGGGGCTGAGGCCCTACGACATGCTCTAATGCTGCCCGAAAACCAGTTGCGAGCTGGCCGTGGGTCACAAGGACCATTCCGATCATCAATTATCCATCAGTCGATCGGCTCGTACTCCGGCGCCATCAGGCCGGCGGCGGACTCTTCGGCCGCCCATTTTTGTGCACTGCGGCGCAATGTTCAAGCGAAATTCCCAATCGCGTTGGACTCTCAGCGGTTAAGGCAGCCACTCGCTCCTCGATCGCGAGCACCTGATCGCAGACGCTCAGGGTGGAATCAAGCGCCAGACGCGGCAGCGTGACCTCGCCAACAACAAGACCGTCATCATCATTGGGCATCCTCGGCCATCGACGGCCCCGCTCGCAGAGTTCGACGGCCAGCCGCACGACCGCCACCGGCTCGTGCCGGACTGTGATCAGACCCGCCGATCGGCGCTCGATGACGCCGGCCATATTGCCTGCCCCCCGGGCAATCAGGCGACCGTGAGCCTTTCTGACAAAAATGCGGTCGTCTCCGATCAACGCGCTAAACGCGCCTATGGCGCGCGCATGCGCCAGAAGCGCTAGTGCTAGCGCGCTTTTGCCCGAACCTGACGGTCCAAGAATCAAAACGCCGCTCTCGCCATGGATCACGGCCGTCGCATGGAGGCTTGTCTCCCCGGCCAAAGCGCTCCCGGTCATGCCGAGAACGCGGGGAGTTCGACAACAAAGCGGGCCCCCGCGCCGTGCCGCGTTATCTCGTCTCCGTCATCGCGTTCCGGCGATCCGACGCGAACGCTAGCCAATTCGGCCGGCCGGTTGCAGGCCCAAATGCGACCGCCATGAGCTTCAACAATTTGGCGGGAGATCGACAGGCCCAAACCCGAATTCTGACCGAATCCTTGGCTTGGGCGGTCCGTGTAAAATCGCTCGAAAATGCGCTCTAGCGCATGCGGCGGGATGCCAGGCCCGTCATCGTCGACAGTGATGACAACGTGATTGGAGAACTGCTTGCCTTCTGGTTCTTTGCGAGTGGACGTACGCTCGAGCGCCACCCGCACGACGCCGCCAGGTTCGGAAAATGAGAAGGCGTTCTCTATGAGATTGGTGACCACCTGCGCCAGACGGGAATCATGCCCTAGGACAAAATAGTCGGCGTTCGTGTTCTTGCCGCGCCTGACCGGGATGGACAATTCGACTCGAACGTCGCCGCGCGAAGAATCCTCCGCCATCGACGCGACCGCGCGCAGGAGAGCGGCGACGTCGACAGGTCCGGCTTCGCCTCGCGTCAGCTCCGCATCGAGGCGGGAAGCGTCGGAGATGTCGCTGATCAACCGATCGAGCCGCCGAACGTCATGTTGCATGATGGCGATAAGCCGATCGCGCGAATGATCGACGTTCACTTTCGGCAACGTTTCGAGCGCGCTGCGCAGGGACGTCAGCGGATTCTTGAGTTCATGCGCGACATCGGCGGCGAAGCTTTCGATTGCGTCCAGACGGTTATAGAGCGCCTGCGTCATATCGCGCAGCGCGCGAGACAAGTGACCGATCTCGTCCGATCGCGCGGTGAAATCGGGAATCTGCTGGCGCGACCGGATGCCACGCCTCACGCGTTCGGCCGCGTCGGCGAGCCGCCGGACAGGTTCGGCGATTGTGTTGGCGAGGGATAGGGACAGAACCAACATCACGATGGCGAGAACCAAAAAGAAGCGCAGTTGAGCCAAACGCGCTGAGGTGATCACACGGTCAATGTCACCGCCCTGGGTGGAAAGCAGTAGCACCCCCCGGGTCGCCATCATGTGCTGGATCGGCACTCCGACCGAGACGATCGTTTCACCCAGGTGGTTGATGCGCACCAGAGATTGCGTTTTGCCCTGCAGCGCGCCGGCAACTTCCGGCATGGTCTGGCCATTGGTCGCCCACGGGTCTTCGGCCCGCGGCGTGGTCGAGGTCAGAAACAAACTCCGCAGGCGGGCGACGATCCGGTCCGCAAATCCGCGCCGCTCCGAAGCATCCGGCAAATCTGAGCGCTCGACTGCGCCCCGCGCTGAAAACGATCGCGAATCGAGCAGAAGCCGACCGTCGCTGTCATAAATGCGCGCGCGTGTACGGGTCGGAGTGACGAGCCGATGCAGAAAAGGCCCAACAAGCGCGGGGTTGATGGAGAACTGCGTTGCATCCTCATCGCTTGGGGACGGCGCTACGCTGTCGCCGGGCGCCAATTGCAGCAGCTTATCGGGATCGATGGTGATTGAATCGGTGTCTCCCGTCGCCGAAGCAGAAATTGCGGCGGCGATGATGTCGGCCTGAATGGTGAGGCTTTGCACCCGCGCCTCGATCAGATCGGCGCGGAACTGGTCAAGGAGCAGAAACCCGACCACGAGCACGACGAGGCCGCCCAAATTGAGGACGACGATGCGCCGGGTGAGCGACGATGAAAACCGCGCCGTCAGAAACCGCCAAGCGACGCGCGCGCGCACGCGCAGCCAACGAAGTCTTCCTCGAGCCGCGTGAGCCGAAAGGGGATGTTGAACCTGCGTTTCGGCGCTCATTGTCTCCAGCCGAGCCGCTTACCCTTCCTTAAATCGGTAGCCGACGCCGTACAGCGTCTCGATCATTTCAAAATCCGGCTCGACCACCTTGAACTTCTTGCGCAACCGCTTGATGTGGCTGTCGATGGTGCGATCGTCGACATACACCTGATCGTCGTAAGCCGCATCCATCAGCGCATTGCGGCTCTTCACCACGCCCGGCCTGGTCGCCAGCGCTTGAAGAATAAGAAACTCCGTGACCGTCAAGGTCACCGCAGTATTGTCCCAAGTGCAGGTATGACGCTCCGGATCCATCTTCAATCGGCCGCGTTCGAGAATCTTGGCTTCGGTCTCCTTTTGCGTCGCCGCATCCTTCGGATTGGAGCGACGAAGGATCGCCTTCACCCTCTCGACGAGAAGGCGCTGGGAGAAAGGCTTGCGAATGAAATCGTCGGCGCCCATCTTGAGGCCAAACAGCTCATCAATCTCCTCGTCCTTCGACGTCAGGAAAATCACCGGCAGATCCGACTTTTGCCGCAGGCGCCGCAGAAGCTCCATTCCGTCCATGCGCGGCATCTTGATGTCGAAAATGGCGAGATCGGGCGGATTGGCTTTCACGCCATCCAGCGCGCTCGCGCCATCAGTGTAAGTCTGCACCCGATATCCCTCCGCCTCGAGCGATAACGAGACGGAAGTCAGGATGTTACGGTCGTCATCGACCAGCGCGATTGTGGGCATGAAGCTCCCGTCTTGATTTGCTGAGGCCCCTGGGGCTGGCTGGCTCAAAGTGGAGACCATTGATCGATCGAATGTGTTCCGAGAAGGGCAATGCTCCCTTCGGCCGATCCCACATGGGACGTTCAAACCAATTGTGCAAGATTACCATGACGTTGCACCCGTTGGCCAGCGATCGGAACGAGGTGTGACCTGGGCTCGAGTCGCTCTTGACCGCGCGACCCTGCCCGGTGTCTCACTCCAATCCGTTCGAAGCGTCAAGGTCGCCATGGCGAACCCCCCCGTCGATCCCAAAGAAGCGCACGCCGCGGCCATCGCCGACGTCAAGCGGCTGATGCGTCTCGCCCGCACCGGCGCATTGGCCACTCTCGAGGCTCAGGGAGGCGCGCCCCTGACCACGCTCCTCGGCGTCGCCAGCGATTTCGACGGCGCGCCCCTGTTCCTCATGTCGACGCTGTCGCGCCATACGCGGAACCTCGCGGACGACCCGCGCGCCTCCCTTCTGTTGACCGGGCGACACGAACGCGGCGACCCGCTCAACCAGCCGCGCGTGACGCTCGGCGGTCTGGTCGAACGATGCGCCGCGCCGCGGGCTAAGGTGCGGTATTTGCAGCGCAATCCCAAAGCTGGCCTCTATGCCGGCTTCGCCGATTTCGCCGTCTATGCACTTCGGATCGAGGACGTGCATTTCAACGGCGGCTTTGGCCGCGCCGCTCCCGCTCACAGTCGGCCGAGGTCCTCTCGCCTCACGTGAGGGCGAAACGGCGCTGGTGGCTGCCGAAGAAGGGCTCCTCGCGGAGGTGAACGCGCTTGGCCAAGCCCAGCTCGCGCGGCTCGCGGGGCACAAAGTTTCCCCCCGGGCTCCAGGTCCCGGGGGCTGGCGGGCGATCGGGCTCGACGCCGAGGGCCTCGACCTTGCGGCAGGGGGCCGCGCCGCCCGCGCCCAGTTCGCTGCGCCGGCGCATGACCCGGAGGCATGGCGGGCGCGTCTCGACCACGTGATCGCGGCCAGCTAGCGGGCGCGCCAATCCGTTCCGCGCCAGCGGCCAAAGTAAACGCAAAGGAATCCAAGGAAATCCAAGGAAATCCAAGCAAAAAAGCTTGCATTTCCTTGGATTCCTTTGGTGGAATTGGGACTTTTCAATGGGTTACAGCGAATCCAAATAAAAAATCTTCTTGTCAATTTTACAAAATAAATAGTAGTATTTGCCTTCCTTTTGCAGCCCAGCCATCCTGGCGCTCCTGATCATCCGGAACTAAGAAAACTATAGCACGCATTCCGATTTTCGAAAAGATATTGCGCGCGCGAGATTGGGCGATGGTTTACGTGTCGGGTTAGCCCATGCCACATGGGTAGCGTCGGTGGCCCGGTCGAGGCGACGGCATTCGGACACAAGCCGCCGCTCAAGATCGGGCAGGCTGAACGAGCGCCGGTTTGTGACAGGGATCACGGCGGCCTCAGGGCGTTCACGATTATTTGAAGAGCGGAGAATTTAGGACTAATCCTCCCTATGCCAGGAGGGCACCGGGATGCCGGGCGGCGTCTTCATCAGTTACCGGCGCGAGGATTCGCGGGGCTTTGCCGGGCGCATCTATGACCGTCTCTCGGACCGGCTCGGCAGCGAGAACATCTTCTTCGACGTCGACAACATCGCGCCTGGCCTCGACTTCGTCGAGGTCCTGACCGAGCGCGTCGCCTCCTGCGACGCCCTCGTCGCGGTCATCGGCAAAGACTGGCTCGCCAGCGTCGATAGGACCGGACGCCGCCGGCTCGATGACGCCGAAGACTTCGTCCGGGTCGAGATCGAGGCGGCGCTCAAGCGCGGCGTCCGCGTCATCCCCGTCTTGGTCGAAAATGCAGCGATGCCGCAGGCCGACGAGTTGCCGGAGAGCCTCCGCAAGCTCGCACGCCGGCAGGGAATCGCGATCGACCACGCAAGATTCAACTCGGATGTGGAGCGGCTGCTCCGGGTTCTGTCGGAAATCGAGGAAGAGGCGCATCGCGCGAGGCCGCCCGATGCGCCGGCCGCCGCATCCCGAAGCGACGCGGCAACCGCGCAACAGGCTGCGGCGAAACCCATCGACGCGGCGCCGGCTCGCGACGCCGGCGGCGCGAGCCGGGCGGGAGCGATGGCGCGCCGTGGGGTCGCGCCGCTCGCCTTCGCCGCCCTAGCCGTCATGGCCCTTCTGGCGCTCGGAATCATCGCGCTCTTGCGGGGGCGTGCGCCGGAGCCGGCAGCGCCGCCCTCCGCCGCCGTTACGCACCCAAGCGATCTCGGCGCGCTCGGCGCTTCGTCGCTTGCGGCGTCGGACCCGACGACCAATGCCGCGCCGCTGCTCATGGCCGATCCGTCGGCTCTGCTCGGCTCGTCGGCAAAGCTTCTGAACGCCGCGGCGTCCAATTCCGCGCCGCCCGCCTCACCCCCCTCTCCGTACGACGCGCCGGGAAGGAGGCCGCCCCTGACGATCTGACGCCCCATCAGCGAGAGGTGACAGCCCTGCAGAAGCAGGTGGAGGAGCAGTTCGATCGCCTGAACAGCCCAGCCTACGACGGCGTCGGGAAGGACGCTGCCTTAAAGGATTTGGCGCGCCAAATGGAAAAGCTGAACGCCCTGCAGAAGCAGGTGGCAGAGGAGGACGATCGCCAGAACAACGTAGCCATGGACACGATACGAAAAATCAATAGTCGGTCGGACGCCGAAGCGCCCGCCGAGCAATGGCTTTCGCTCGGCGATTTCGACGCGGATGCCAAGAAGCAGTTCGCTGCTGGGAATTACCCGGACAAGGCTTGGGGCCGATGCCAGAACGGCGTTCCGCAAACTGGCGCACACTGGTCGCCCCGCCCGGCCGGCCAATCCTTTGACCTCCGCGGCGCGAGCGAGAGGACATTCAAATCTGACGCGGCGGCCATGACCGCGAAGGGCTTCAAGATGCAATACGACAACGTCTTTCAGAACTGCGATGGCGCGACGCAGCACCAAACGCTGTGGATGAAAGCGGGGTGAATGCACCTTCGTGAACCGCGGCCCAAATCATCAGCACTGTGATCCGGTTGTTTCTCCACCGCCGTCCGCGCGGCGCGTCGAATTTCATGGTTTGGATCACCAGGGGCGGAACAACAGCGTGGGCGCCGCTGTCCCGGCGGCCAAGCTTGCGAAAAGTCTTTGCGCGATGCGCTTGAGCCTCAATACAATTGAATTAATCGCCGTCCGCTGCTTGAATCCTCTCTGAAAACCATCGTTTTGCGACGAGGATCACAGCGCGCCGCGGTCTTCACATTCCATCGAGGGCAGGGACCTTTCGTGTTAATCATCCAGAAGCGGCGAGGGCATTGACGTGTTGGGCGGCGAACTCGGAGATGTCCGAAAGCCAGCGGTTGAGGCCGGCGAGTAACCTGTTGCGGTCAGCCTTTAGGAATCAGACCGGCCGCGCGAGCCGATCCTCCGGAAGGCTTCAGAATGCCGCGTTGATCGACACTGTGAGGGCCTGAGTATTCACACTTCCGGAACTGATCCCTTTGTTCGTTCCCGTGCGCGGGGCGCCGGTCAGCGTCGTGTCGCTCCACGGGCCGCCCCAGTTGCTCGATTTGGTTGCTGTCATTGCATAACTATAGTTCGCGTCCAGGAACCAGGTGCGATCCAGAAAGTAGGTCGCGCCCACCATCGCGATGCCGCCCCACAGCCATTGGGACGTCGAATAATTGGATCCCTGGCCAATTCCGGTCGGGCTTGTCGGAAAGGGAACGACGGCCTCAAAGCCGGTGATACTTTCAATGGATGTCTTGGTTTGCGCAACGGTCGGACCGGCTCCCAGATATAAATAGCTTCTGTCAAACGATCGGCCGAGGAAGGGAACGAACGAGACTTGCTGATTAAGGGTCTGCCGATAAGATTGGACAAGATAATTTCCGACAAACGGAATAAACTTTCCGTCCTGCGTGAATCCGCCCGACTGTGGAATGAGAAGGCCATCCTTGGCAGAACCTATATTCAAGTAGCTGTAAGACAATTTACCGCCCCACATCCACGGAGTGCCGGCAAAATGCTGGAAATATCCCGCTTGAACTGTGGGCGCGAGCGCCGTTCGAGTATCCAGGTCAAGACCGGTTGATCCTTGGGCGGAACCGATCTGCGGCGTAACGTGACCGAGGGTCGGCGGGGTAAAGGATGTTCCCTTGCCAAAGACGTTCTGATTGCCGAAATTGACCGAATCCAAGGCCCCTCCCAAACCTACGAAAAAGGCCGACTGCGGCACAAGCGAGTCGGGCGCTGGCGGGTTTATTGGTCTGGAGAGCAAGTCGGCCGCGAAAGCCGAGAGTGTGAAGACGCGACCGGCGATCAGAATCGTAGTCACCGCGGCGAAAACATGTCGCATGTTTTGAGTCTCTCCGCCGCTAAAGAAAACGCGCCTCCGTCTTTTGGAATGACGGAAACGTAATTAAGATAGTAAAAACATTGAGAGATATTTAAAAATATCCTTAGCTAAAGATTATACTTTTAGTAAGCATAATATATCGAGGCGCGTCGCTCCTTGCAGAACGTGGAATGACGGTCGAGCCACGCACCTTGGCGCGGAGCACTCTGGAAGGCGCGTTCGATCTCGGCGCAGTGGCCAACGATCCGACCTTCATTGGCAGGCTGGTGAGTTCAGACGCGGCATAGAACACGAGGCTTGCCTGGGCGTCAGGACTTCTTGCGAGAGGTGGACTGTGCAACCTTATGGCCTCACGGCGAATTGAGCAGGATGCTTCGTTCGGAGGACAGCATGGCGAAACAGCTCAAGACCGGCGACAGAGTCGCCTGGCGATCGAGCGGCGGCGGGAGCGTCGGCCGCGTCGAGCGGAAGCTGACCTCGCCTGGCAAGATCAAGGGCCATGAGGTCGCGGCGTCCGAGGACAATCCCGAATTTCTGGTCCGGTCGGACAAGTCGGGCAAGATCGCCGCTCACAAGCCTTCGGCGTTGAGGAGGGTCAAATGAACCCGGGTCTCATCCCGCCAGCGGATGTCGCGGCCGCAGCGAAAAAAGGCCTTGAGCTGCGCGAGAAATTTCACCGCGGCGGAACCTCGGTTGGCGTTCATCGCGCACAAGCAGCTCGCGGAGCGTCGAGACGTATCCTTTCGCGACATTACCGCGATCAGCGCCTATTTCGCCCGCCACGAGGTCGACAAGGCGTCGAAAAGCCACGAATGGGGAGACGAAACCGACCCCTCCGCAGGCTATATCGCGTGGCTCCTGTGGGGCGGCGAGCCCGGCCGCCGTTGGGCGGACAGTTTCACGGCGCGCCTGAACAAGACAGCGGCGGAATAATCGCCGCTGCACGCATTTCTCACGACGCGTTCTCGGATGATCTCGTCTGTCATTCCCGCGCAAGCGGGAATCCAGGCTCTGTCGCGGCCTCACTGGATGCCCGCTTTCGCGGGCATGACAAGAGTGATGGCGGCGAAAACTGACCGAGGGGCAAAGCGCTCCTACGCGGGCGCTTTGCCAGTTCGCTCTCGACTCAGTACCGGTAGTGATCCGGCTTGAACGGCCCGGCCTCGGCGACGCCGAGGTATTTCGACTGTTCGGGCGTCATCTTGGTCAGCTTGACGCCGATCTTCGCCAGATGCAGCGAGGCGACCTTCTCGTCGAGGTGCTTCGGCAGGGTGTAGACCTGCTTCTTATAGTCGCTGGGCTTGGTGAAGAGCTCGATCTGCGCCAGCGTCTGGTTGGTGAACGAGGCCGACATCACGAAGGACGGATGGCCGGTCGCGTTGCCGAGATTGACCAGGCGCCCTTCCGACAGAAGGATGATCCTCTTGCCGTCGGGAAACTCGATCTCGTCGACCTGCGGCTTGACGTTGCTCCACTTTATATTGCGGAGCGAGCCGACCTGGATCTCCGAGTCGAAGTGGCCGATGTTGCAGACGATGGCGCGGTCGTGCATCGCGCGCATGTGGTCGAGCGTGATGACGTCGACATTGCCGGTGGCGGTGACGAAAATGTCGGCGCGCGGCGCGGCGTCGTCCATCGTCGTGACTTCATAGCCCTCCATCGCCGCCTGAAGCGCGCAGATCGGATCGACCTCGGAGACCATCACCCGGCAGCCGGCGTTGCGTAAGGATCGCGGCCGAGCCCTTGCCGACGTCGCCGAAGCCCGCGACCATCGCCACCTTGCCCGCCATCATGACGTCAGTGCCGCGGCGGATGCCGTCGACCAGCGACTCGCGGCAGCCATAGAGATTGTCGAACTTCGACTTGGTCACGCTGTCGTTGACGTTGATCGCCGGCCACAGGAGCTTGCCTTCCTTGGCCATGATGTAGAGGCGATGGACGCCCGTCGTCGTCTCTTCGGTGACGCCGCGGATCGACTTGGCGTTCTTGCCGTACCAGCCGGGATTGGCCTTGAGCCGCGCCTTGATTGCGGCGTAGAGCACCTCCTCTTCCTCGTTCGAGGCGGTGTCGAGGAACTTCGTGTCGCCGTTCTCGGCGCGCTGGCCGAGGTGGATGAGCAGCGTCGCGTCGCCGCCGTCGTCGAGGATCATGTTCGGCGAGCCGCCGTCGGACCACTCGAAGATCCGGTGCGTATAATCCCAATAGTCCTTGAGGCTCTCGCCCTTGATCGCAAACACCGGCGTGCCGGTCGCCGCGATCGCCGCCGCGGCGTGATCCTGGGTCGAGTAGATATTGCAGGAGGCCCAGCGGACGTCCGCGCCCAGCGACTTCAGCGTCTCGATGAGAACGGCGGTCTGAATGGTCATATGCAGGGAGCCGGCGATGCGCGCGCCCTTGAGCGGCTGGCTCTTGGCGTATTCGGCTCGGGTGGCCATGAGGCCCGGCATTTCGGTCTCGGCGATCGCGATCTCCTTGCGGCCATAGTCCGCAAGCTTGATGTCGGCGATGGCATAATCGTGAGCCTTGCTCACGAGCGTCGTGGCGGTTTTGGTCATGGGCGGGGAATGTCCTTTTTGGTAACAGGCGTCTCTTATCAGCAGGGCTCAAAACGTGCAATAAACATATAAGCAAGTCTTTATATCAATTTTTAGATCAATTGCCCTTTCTCGCGCCGTGGTTATTTGCTTAATCCACATGTGCCATACGAGAGTGGCGGCGATCGCTTTCAATAGGCCGCAGAGATTGATAATGGGCAAACGGCGCGATTCTTGCATTAGACAGCCGTCGAGAACGTGCTATGAGACGCCCGCTATAAGCAAGAGACACCGCCCGGCGCAAATGTGGCTGGGATGGGGTGCGGTGAAGGGCTAGCGGTAAGTATGGCGCTCTCGGCCAAGTTGGTCATGCGGCAAAGTCAGGCAATGGTCCTGACGCCGCAGCTGCTGCAGGCGATCAAGCTGCTGCAGATGCCGAACCTCGAACTCACCCAGTTCATCGAGAACGAATTGGCGAGCAACCCGCTGCTCGAGCGGGCGGAGGAGCGTGAGGAGCCGAGCCTCGAGCAGGTCGAGGCCGCAAGGCGAAGGCTTTGCCGAAGCGGCGCCGGAACCGGGCGATTGGGCGCGTGAGGCGCTCGGAACGGACACGGGCCATCTGGCCGCCAATCTTGGCACCGAGGTCGAGAACACCTTCGATGCGGACCGCACCGCGCCGGCGATCCAGTCCGCTCCGGCCGACGGCCTGAGCGCGAGCGCCTGGACGGGCGTCGGCGCCAGCCCCGACACTGGCGAGGCCCCGGATCTCGAAGCTTATGTCGCGGAGGCGGTGTCGCTTCGCGACCATCTCGAGCGTCAGGCCGCAATTCTGCTTCCCGATCCGGCCGAACGCATCATCGGCGCGGCGCTGATCGACGGGCTGGACGAGGTTGGATATTTCGTCGGCTCGATAGCCGAAATCGCCGAGCGGCTCGGCGCCGACATCGAACGCGTCGAGCGCGTGCTCGTGCGCATGCAAACCCTGGAGCCGACGGGGGTGTTTGCGCGCTCGCTCGCCGAGTGCCTGGCCCTTCAGCTCAAGGAGCGCGACCGCTTCGATCCGGCGATGCAGGCTTTCATCGAGAACCTGCCCGCGCTCGCGAGGCGCGACTTTCCGCTGCTGCGTCGCGTCTGCGGCGTCGACGACGAGGATCTGCGCGACATGCTGGCCGAGATCCGGCGCCTCGAGCCCAAGCCCGGGCGCGCCTTCGGCGATCCGCCGGCGGCCCCGGCGATCCCCGACGTCCATGTCACCGCGGCGCGGGATTTCGGCTGGCGGGTCGAGCTCAACACCCGGGCGTTGCCGCGCGTGCTCGTCAACGAGGTCTATGCGGCCGAGATCCGCCGTGGCGCGAAGCGGGACGAGGACCGCCAATACGTCTCCACGAACCTGCAGGCGGCCAACTGGCTGACCAAGAGCCTCGAACAGCGCGCGCGCACCATTCTCAACGTGGCGAGCGAGATCGTGCGGCGGCAGGACACATTCCTTCTGGAGGGCGTCTCGGGCCTAAGGCCGCTCAACCTGAAGATGATCGGCGAAGCGATCGGCGTGCACGAATCGACGGTCTCGCGCGCCACCGCGCATAAGTTCATTCAGACGCCGCGGGGCCTGTTCGAGATGAAATATTTCTTCACCGCGTCGATCGCGTCGAGCGAAACGGGACAGGCCCATTCGGCTGAATCCGTGCGCCAACGCATCCGGCAGATGATCGAGGACGAAAGCCCGGACGACGTGCTGTCCGACGACGTGATCGTCGAACGCCTGCGTAAGGTGCATGTCCTTGTGGCGCGGCGCACGGTCGCTAAATATCGCGACAGCCTGAGAATCCCTTCGTCAGTCGAAAGGCGCAAGATAAAGATGGCGACGGCGCCGACTCGCGTTCGGCGACACAATTCCCTTTCAGTCGAAGCATAATATCAATTTTAGTATTAATATGAACGCTTTATCACGACGATTGACATGCGCCGAGCAGGCTCCTAACCCTAGCCGCGACTCGGCTGGCGGGGATTCGATCGAGCCGAAACGGAAGGGGCGGGCAGGAACGCGCGGGGGGCGGTGCGAAGGAGCGGCGGGCCATAGGCCCCTGTGCCTGAATGGTAAGGCTAGCGTTCGATGACCTTGAGGGTATCGGGTAAGAACCTCGACATCGGGGAAGCTTTGCGTCAGCATGTCCTGGAAAAGGTTGAGGCGACGGTTGCGCGCTATTTCAGCGGCTCCGTCGGTGGCCACGTGGTGATGACGCGCGAAGGCTCCGGCTATCGTTCGGACTGCACCTTGCGTTTGAGCTCGGGGTTGAGCTTGCACGCGGAGGGCCGAGCGCAGGAACCCTACCGTTGCTTCGACCAAGCGGCCGACAAGATCGAAAGCCGCCTGCGCCGCTATAAGACCCGGTTGAAGGGCCATGCTGGCCCCTCCGCGGCGAATGCGCGGGGCAAGGTTGCCAACTATCTTATCGAATCGCCGCCCGAGGAAGCGGAAGAACCCTCTGGGGGCTTCGATCCTGTCGTGGTGGCGGAAGGAACAGAAGACCTCAAATCCCTTTCGGTCGCTTCGGCGGTCGCTGAACTCGATCTCACTGGCGCTCCAGTGATTGTCTTCCAGCATGCCGGCAGCGGCCGGGTGAATGTTGTCTACCGTCGCCGCGACGGCGCGATCGGCTGGCTCGATCCCCAGGCGCCTCGCGAACCGCCGCGCGCTGCATAACCGGAACGAGCATGTCGTTATCGCAACTCATTAGGCCAGACGCTGTGCTGGCCGCCCTGAGAGTCAACGGCAAGAAGCAGGCGTTGCAGGAGATGAGCGAGCGCGCGGCGCTGGTCTCAGGCCTGCCGGCGCGCGAGATCTTCGATGCGATCTTGCAACGCGAGCGGCTCGGCTCGACCGGGGTCGGCGACGGCGTCGCCATTCCACATGGCAAGCTCGCCAAGTGCCAGCAGATTTTTGGCGTTTTCGCGAGGCTCGAGCGCGCGATCGATTTCGAGGCTCCGGACGCTCTCCCCGTCGATCTCATTTTCATGCTGATCGCCCCGGAAGCAGCGGGAGCCGACCATCTCAAGGCGCTGGCGATGAGCGCCCGCCTGCTGCGCAATGGCGGGGTCGCCCCCCAATTGCGCTCGACCAAGGATCCAGTGGCGCTTTACGCGCTTCTGACCATGGCGCCGACCTCGAATGCGGCCTGACCGGCCGGGAGCCTACGCCCCATGAAAGCGCGCGTGATCGTGACATTGAAGTCCAGCGTGCTGGATCCGCAGGGCAAGGCGATCGAGGGCGCGCTCAAGGGACTGGAGGTCGACGGCCTCACAAGCGTGCGTCAAGGCAAGGTCTTCGACATCGAGCTCGACGGCGACGACCACGCGACCGCGCGCAGGAAGCTCAGCGAAGCTTGCGAGCGCCTGCTCGCCAACACCATTGTCGAGAATTACGCCATCGAGATCGCGTGAGGCGCATGCGCGCGGCGATCATCCTCTTTCCCGGAATTAATCGCGAAGGCGACATCGCGCGCGCGCTTCGTCAGGCCACGGGCGCCGAGCCCGCGATCGTCTGGCACGCCGAACACGAATTGCCGGCGGGCGTCGATCTGGTCGTCTTGCCGGGCGGATTCTCCTACGGCGATTATCTGCGCTGCGGCGCGATCGCGGCGCGAGCGCCGATCATGCGGGCGGTCGGCGATCATGCGGCGCGCGGCGGACTGGTGCTTGGCGTCTGCAATGGCTTCCAGATCCTGTGCGAGGCTGGCCTTTTGCCCGGCGTTTTGATGCGCAACTCGCAGCTGCGCTTCATCTGCAAAATGCAACATGTCCGGGTCGAGAACGCGCAAACTCCATTCACGCGTCGTTACGCGCCGGGACAGGTGGTCAAATTCGCTATCGCCCACGGCGAGGGAAACTTCATCGCCGATGACGACACCATCCGCAGAATCGAGGCGGAAGGCCGGGTCGCGTTTCGCTATTGCGACGCCGAGGGCAGAGTCGGGGACGGTACGAGCCCGAACGGCGCCATCAATTCGATAGCGGGCGTGTTCAACGACCGGTTCAATGTGCTGGGTTTGATGCCGCATCCAGAAAACCTGATCGACCCCTTGGTCGGCGGCACAGACGGACGGGCGCTTTTCGCTTCCCTAGCAGCCTGAAGGGGCTTGTTGGCGGCTAGGCTGGGGTCTGACGGCCTGCGCCAAGCCATGCCCTCCACAACTAATCCCCAGGCTTTTGCAAAAAAATTTCCGTTTCAGCCGTTTTGTCATACTGCTTGAACTCTGATTCGGCATTATCTGGTTTGAGTAAGGATAATCCGAACGCATGACTGATTCGCTCGATAAGCTGTTCGCCGACGTCCAGGAGGCCCGGGACCGAAGTCCTTCGGCGTCTCGCACCTCCAAGCTATTCCGGGACGGGGTGCAGAAAATGGCCAAGAAGCTGGTCGAGGAGGCGATCGAGGTTGGGCTCGACGCGGTGCAGATGAACCGCGAATTGGTGATTCTGGAGAGCGCCGACGTCCTCTACCATCTTGCCGTCATTTGGGCCGAATGCGGTGTTTCCCCAGCCGACGTGATGGGGGAAATCGATCGCCGGGAGCGCGTCTACGGCATCGCTGAAAAACTGCCCAAGCAGGCGAGCGTGGCTCAGATCCGGCGCATGGCGCCATGGGCCGCGCGCCGAAGGGCCTCCTGATCGCTTGGGGCGACTCGGTCGGAAACCGACGAGTCATCCGGTCGAGGATGACACTCCGCCGAAGCAATCCGCGGAAATCTAGCGCTTCACTAGCGCAAATTGCATTTGGATCGACCCGGCCCTTGTAGCCGCGCTCGTCCCGGGGCGACGACTGTAAGACAAGCCCACGTCCCTCAGGCTTACAGCGCCGGAATCTTGTTAAAAGACGTGAATTGACCAATGCGCGGCTACGTGGTTAGCGGGGAAGCGCATGTCTAATCTTAGGAAATACATGCTTTTTTTGGCGTTGGCGGTTCCAGCGACGTATCTGTTCGCGCGGCCGAGCCTCGAAGAGATGGCGAAGCTTCGATGGCTCGATGACATCAGCGTTGCTATCAGCACGTCTCTGGCTGCGAAGCCGCAAGCAGTGGTTCCCGCAGTCGATCCGATAGCCGCAGCGAAAGTCGACGAGGACCTGGACTATCGAATCGCTGAGCGAACGAAGTCGACAGAGGGATGGCGCGCATTCCTAGCCGCCCATCCGGACGGGCCCCATGCGCAATCCTCGCGCGAGGAGCTCGACAAACTGGCTCCGCCCATGACGCCCGCTGCGCCGACGGCCGCGCAGGCGCCGGACACTGGCGCGGCTGATACGAAAATTCCGAGCGAGGTCGTGTCCCCACCCCCGCCATCGGCAGGAACTGAAACCGCAAGGGTTGCCTCCGATGAGATCTGCAAGAGCGACGAAGACCGTTTGGAACAATTGTCCAAGAGCCCGACAAGCGACGGAATCATTCGGTTGCTGATCGAGATGCGCTGCGAGAAGCTGCGGCCGCAACTCGTCCGCCTGGCCGAAAACCAAGACGAGCAGCCGCGCGCGGGTACGGGCGATGTCGCCCACGTTTATTCTGCAAGCATCTCGGCAGAACCGGCCGTATCGGCGATCAACTCTCCGCTGCCGCCGAGGCGAGCGGCCGAACCGCCGACTAAGCCTCGGCTCAGCGTCGTTTCACCCAGCCTTCAGTCAAGACGGCGCGCAAGCGCATCGACGGCGCCAAGCTTGCCGCCGATTCTTTTGGCCCTATTCGGCGAGCATCCGAAGAGCTCGGCTACATTCCGACGAACGCGAGCCGGCGGGCGGGTTGGCGCAAACAGCACTAGCGGAAGCCGCTGACGAGGCTTGCCAAAGCGCGCTCGCTCAGAGCACGACCGGATTCTGGCCGCCGTCCATGGATAGCGTCACACCCGTGATGTAGCCCGCCTTCGCCGAGGCGAGGAAGAGAACCGCGTCGGCGATCTCTTCCGCCGTCGCCATGCGGCCCAACGGGAGCCGCGCAACGCCACGCTGGCGAGCTTCATCGACAGAGATGTTGGCGAGCCGGGCGTCGGCCGCGAACCCCTCCGCGACTCGGTCCGTCTCCGTCAAACTCGGACTGACGCCGACGACGCGAACGCCCTTGCCGGCGTAAGTCGCGCCAAGCCCGGCTGTAGCCAACATCAGGGCGGCGTTGGCCGATCCGCCGGCGAGATGGCTTGACGAGGCGACTTTGCCCCCCACGCCGATGACGCTGATGATGACCCCGCTCCCGCGCTTCGCCATGCGCTTCACGACGGGATCGATGACGTTGATGTAAGAGAAGAACTTGGCGTCAAACGCGTCGCGCCAGACGGCCGGGCTCAATTCATCCGGCGGCGTTCGCTTCGCGGCGCCGGCCGAATTCACCAGGATGTCGATCGGTCCCAAGCGATCTTCAACTGTTTCGATCACCCTCTCCGCCGCCACGGCGTCCACGAGATCGGCGACGACGCCAAACGCCTCTTTGATCTCGGCGCTGGCCTTGTCGATGTTCTCGCGGGAGCGGGAGCAGATGGCGATCCGCGCGCCCTCCGCCGCGAAGCCCAAAGCGCAAGCGAGCCCGATACCCTTCGAGCCGCCGGTGACGAGCACGACTTTACCTTTGAGGCCAAGCTCCATAGCCGGGCTTAGCCGAGTCGCTTGTTCAAGAACGCGGTCGCCCGGCCCCAGGCCAATTCGGCGGCCTGGCGATCGTGCGCCGCCATTCGCTGCTCGTTGACGAATGCATGATCGGCGTCATAGCGGAAGAACTCGGCATCCTTGTTCGCCGCCTTCAGCGCCTTCTCGAAGGCATCGACCGCGGCGGGCGTTATGTGATCGTCCTTGTTGGCGAAGTGGCCCTGAAGCGGAATCTTGACGTCGGCGGCTTTGACGGCCTGCTCGGGCGGAAGTCCGTAAAACGAAACCGCCGCGGTCAGCTCCGGGATTTTTGCAGCGCCGATGATCGCGACCGCCCCGCCCATGCAAAATCCGGCGATTCCGACCTTGGCCCCGTTGCGCTTGAGATATTGGACCGCGCCGCGCACGGTCTGCTCGGTCGCGTCGAGGAAGTTCAGCGACATCATCTCTTTCGAGGCGCGCTCCGCGTCATGATAAGGCACGACAACGCCGTTGAAGAGGTCGGGCGCAAGCGCGTCGAAACCGGCAAGCGCGAAACGATCGACCAAAGCCTTGATCTGTTCGGCCAGCCCCCACCACTCCTGGATAACAACGACCCCGGGGGCGTCGCCGCGCGCGGCGTTGGTGAGATAGCCCTTGGCGTCGCCGCCGTCGGGACGTTTGAAAGTGATTTCGACGCCCATTGTTTCTCCGCTGCGTTCCGATCTTCGACAAGCGACGCGTCGACGGTACCCCGAACGCCTCGGCCTTCGCGTTCAATTGTCCGCGAGCAGCGCCTGCCGTCGCTTCAACCGAGCTTCGACCCGTTGGTCATCAGGAGGACCGAATAGAGCGACGTCGTGCCGCAGATGTAGAGGCGATTGCGCTTCGGACCGCCGAAAGTCACGTTGGCGACGATCTCGGGGATCAGGATCTTGCCGATCAGCTTCCCATCCGGCTCGTAGCAATAGACGCCCTTGCCGGTGCTCGTCCAAATCCGCCCGGACCGGTCGACGCGGAAGCCGTCGTACATTCCGTCCTCTGGCGCCAATTCAGCGAAGATTTCGCCCGGCCCCTTCACACTCTTGCCGTCCGTGTTGACGCTGTAGCGGCGAATGGCGCGCGGCGTATTGGCTTTGTGAGACGCGCCAGTGTCGGCGACATAGAGCAGCTTCTCGTCGGGCGAGAAAGCGATGCCGTTTGGCCGGACCATATTGTCGACGAGCTTTGTGACCGCGCCGGTCGTGTCGATACGATAGACGTAGCAGCCGTCAATCTCGGGCGTCGCCGGGTCGCCTTCGTTGTCGCCGTCGATGCCGTAGGCCGGGTCGGTGAACCAGATCGAGTTGTCCGACTTCACGACCGCGTCGTTCGGCGAGTTGAAACGCTTGCCCTCCCACTTGTCCGCGAGCACCTTGATCGAGCCGTCGAACTCGGTGCGGGTCACGCGGCGGGTCAGATGTTCACATGTGACAAGCCGGCCCTGGTTGTCGACCGTGTTGCCGTTCGAATTGTTGGAGGCCTGCCGGAAGACGGACACCTGGCCCGACTCCTCGACGAAACGCATCATGCGGTTGTTGGGAATGTCCGACCAGATGAGATAGCGGCCGGCCGCGAACCAGGCTGGGCCCTCGGCCCAGACCGAACCAGTCCAGTGGCGCGTCACCCGCATGTAGCCGGCGAAGAGCTGCCCGAAGCGCTTGTCCAGCACAACGAGGTCCGTGCCTTCGACTTGCCCATGATACATTCTGCTTCCCCCCAATTGCTGTGGCGACTGTTCGGCTGAGGTTGGCGCCTTCGGCGCGCAAGGGCAAGAGCGGCGCCGCCTGCCTCCTGTCAAGGAAAAGTGAGGGCCGGCGTAAGGAGATCCTCGCATTTAAACGAGCGCCAAGGCTTGCGGGGTGCGCCGACATCCTCCACATTGATGCTCATGAATCGCTCGCCAGCGCGGGGCGACGCCTCGCGGCTCATCGCCGTTCTGGGCCCGACGAATACGGGCAAGACTCATTTGGCGGTCGAGCGGATGCTGGGACATGCCTCGGGCATGATCGGCCTGCCGCTGAGGCTGCTTGCCCGCGAGATCTATGATCGGGTGGTCAAGGCGCGCGGCGCGGCCGAGGTCGCGCTGATCACCGGCGAAGAAAAGATCGTTCCACTCAGGCCGCGCTACTTCGTCTGCACCGTCGAGGCGATGCCGCTCGACCGTAAGGTTGAATTTCTCGCCGTCGATGAGATCCAGCTTTGCGCCGATCCTGAACGCGGCCACGTCTTCACCCATCGGCTCCTGCATGCGCGAGGGACGTCCGAGACGATGCTGATGGGCGCGGCGACCGTCGCCTCGCTCATCCGTCACCTCTGTCCCGACGCCGAAATCCAATTCCGCGAGCGACTGTCCGAGCTCACCTACGCCGGCCCCAAGAAGCTGACCCGCCTGCCTCCGCGCAGCGCGGTCGTCGCTTTCTCCACCGACGCGGTTTACGCCATCGCCGAGCTCATCCGCCGCCAGCGCGGGGGCGCGGCCGTGGTCATGGGCTCGCTCAGTCCGCGCACCCGCAACGCCCAGGTCAATCTGTTCCAATCCGGCGAAGTCGACTTCCTGGTCGCGACCGATGCGATCGGGATGGGGCTGAACATGGATGTCGACCATGTCGCTTTCGCCGGATTGCGCAAATTCGACGGGCGTCGGCTGCGCGGGCTCTATTCGCAGGAGATCGCCCAGATCGCCGGGCGCGCCGGCCGGTTTCGCAAGGACGGCGCGTTCGGCGTGACCGGCGATGCGCCTGATCTCGACCCGGACATCGTCGCGGCGGTCGAAGGCCATGTCTTCCCATCAGTCATGGCGGCCGAATGGCGCAACCCGCGTCTCGATTTCCAGTCGATTCAGGCGCTGATGCGCTCGCTGGCCGCATTGCCGCCCGCGTCGGGGCTGCGGCTTTCGGCCGAGAGCCAGGATGAAACGACGCTGCGCCAGCTGTCGACCGATGAAATGATCACCCGGCGCACGCGCGACCGATCCAATCTGATGCGGTTGTGGGAGGTCTGCCAAATCCCCGACTTTCGCAAGACGACGCAGGATGAGCACACGCGCCTCATCGGGACGATGTTCGAGCATCTGACCCAAGGCGACCGGCGAATGCCGGAAGACTGGATGCAGGGGCAGCTCGCGAGCCTCGATCGGACCGACGGCGATATCGACGCCCTGTCGTCTCGGCTCGCCCGGGTGCGGACTCTGGCCTATGTCGCCAATCGCTCGGACTGGCTCGCCGATCCGCAAACCTGGCAGGGCAGGGCGCGGGATCTTGAGGACCGGCTCTCCGACACGCTGCATCAATCCCTGATGCAGCGCTTTGTCGATCGGCGCACGAGCGCCCTTCTGCGCAGCTTGAACCAGCGCGCAGGCCCAATTCTTGGCGGCATCGACGGCGAGGGGGCGGTGACGGTGGAGGGCCACTTGGTCGGCCGGCTCGCCGGCTTCCACTTCGAGGCCGAGCGCGGCGCGACCGCGCTTGAGAATCGCGCGCTGCGCGGCGCAGTCGAGCGGGTCGTCGCCCCCGAGGTCGCCCGTCGGCTCGGCGCGCTTGCCAGCGAGGGCGATGAGGCCTTCGGGCTTGCGCCTGGCGGCGTTGTCAACTGGAGGGGCGAAGCGGCGGGCGAAATCATCGCCGGCGAGCCGTTCGCGCCGCGCGTGCGACTCATCGGCGAGTTTGGCGCCGAGCCGCAACGCGAGCGCGCCGCGCGGCGCCTCGAAGCTTTCGTGGCCGCCGAGGCGAGCCGACGTCTTTATGCGCTGAAGCACCTCAAGGAGGCGATCGAGGACGGGCGGCTCAGGGGGCTCGCGCGCGGCCTCGCCTACCAGCTCGTCGAGCAGTTCGGCGTCCTGGATCGTCGCGCGGCCGACGCGCGCATCAGGCTACTCAGCCGCAACGAGCGCCGGACCCTCAAGGCGCTCGGCGTGCGCTTTGGCGCCTTCAGCCTTTACCTGCCGTCGCTTCTCGAGCCGCAAGCGCAAGTGCTCGCGTTCGCCTACGCGGAACTCGCAAGCTCGTCGTGGCGGCCGGATCCGAAGACCCTCAATCCGCTGCCGCGCCCAGCGCCGCGTCCGCAGGCGCTTGCCCTGCGTGGCTTGCGCGCGGTGGGACAACTCGTCGCGCCGATCGCGGAGCTTGAGCGGCTTGACGCGCTCGCGCGCGCCGCTTGGCCCGAAGGCGCGGGCGCCATCGACGCCACCGATGCGCTGCTTGCGGATCTGGGATGGCGGCGCGACGACGCCCATCACATCCTGCGCGCGCTCGGGTTCGCGCGTGTGCGTGAGGGCGAAGGCGCCGAGCGGGCTTTGTTTCGCCGCCGGGCGACGTCCGAACAATCGACGCTCAAAGCGGGCCCCGTCGCGACCCCGTTCGCCGCGCTTGCGGCGCTTACGAAACCGGCTGAGCGTCGGACGCGCCGCCGCAAACGCAGACGCGCCCAGACCGCCGGACGCGCAGCCTCGTGACGGAGGACGCCTGCCGCATCGATGTCTGGCTCTGGCGCGCCCGCTTTTTCAAGACGAGAAGCCTGGCCGCGCGCGTCGTCGAGGATGGCGGCGTTCGCCTCCTGCGCGGCCAAGCCCGCGCTCCCGTCGACAAGCCGAGCCGCCCCGTCCGCTGCGGCGACGTGCTGAGCTTCGCGCAAGGATCGAGATGGGTCGCTGTCAAGGTTGAAGCGCTCGGCGAGCGGCGCGGCCCGGCGCCGGAGGCGCGCGCGCTCTATAGTGCGCTGCCCGACGCTGGCGGTGGCGCGAGAGGCGAAGACGTCGCGCCGAAGATCGCCGAAAGCGGTGACTTTAACCACACGTGCGGCTAGACTAAAGAACGCTCTGCCGATGAGGGTTGTTTGTCATGAAACGCACTCTCCTTGCGACGCTTGCCGCGGCCGTCCTCTCCGCTTCCGCCTTCGCACAGAGCGATCAGCCGCCCCCCACACAAAGCGACCAGAAGCCCGCCGCAAAAAGCGATCAGCCGCTGACGCACGACGAGAAAGTCCAGCATTGGGCGGAGGCGGCGCTCGATACCCAGCTCAAGAACATGAAGGCCGGTCTCGGACTGAAGGCTGACCAAGAGGCGGACTGGGCCTCGTTTGAGGCTGCGGTCAGGGACGGCGCCAAAGCGCGCGTGCTCGCCCTGCAAAAGGAGCAGAGCGGCAACTTATCGCCGATGGATCGCAACCTGGCGAAGGCGGACCGTATTGGGCAAAGCCAGGCAAGTCTTGCAAAGATCGTCGACGCGGCCAGGCCTTTGTACGCAAGCCTCGATAATGCGCACAAACAAAAATTCATCACGCTCGGACGAACGCTCGTGCCCGAACGCGGGCAATTCGTGAAGGCTATGAGGCATCTTCACTGAGAGACGCTTTGGCGTCGCGCCAATCCAACCCGGGAAATGCGATCGCGACCTTCGCGACCGACGCTGCGCCGACCGATCGAGAAAAATTGGCGCGCCCGGACGGGTTCGAACCGCCAACCCTCGGTTTCGAAGACCGATACTCTATCCAGTTGAGCTACGGGCGCTAAAGCCCGGCCGCCATAGCACGAAGGGCCGGCGCGTTGGAAGCGTGTCAGGTCGGAGCTTTCTTGCCCGGGGCCCGGAAATGGACCTTTGTCTTGCCCGCTCGGTCCATTTCCTCGGGCGTCAACAGCACGATCGTCCTACTCGCGATCAGACCGCTCTCGTTGACGGCGAGAGAAAGGGCCGCCGCGCTCACATTGTCCGGCAGGTCGACGATAACGAAACAATCGACTTCGCCGAGCGCGAAATACATCGATTCCAACTTGCCGCCGACGTCCTCGAGATGCTTCTTGACGGCGTCCCGGCGGCCCGTGCCGCCTTCCTTTGCAAGACCAATGGCGCCTTCCGGACTGTAGCGCGCTTCGAACAGATATTTGGGCATGGCGTCCTCCCTCTAAGGGGCTTCACGCTATCTTCCCCAGATGCAGGGCGCAAATTGGAGGTTCAGCGCACGGCGACGACAAACAGCCTGGGAAACGGCAGAAGAACCGTCCCGTCCGCCTCCGCAGGATAGGCTTTGGCGATCGCCTCCTCATAGCGAGCAAGGAAAGCTTGCCGCTCGCTCTCCTCGAGCGGATCGAGGAACGGCCGAAGTCCCGTCCCCTTCAGCCATTCGACAATGGCTCGCGCGCCGGCGAGCGGATGAAAGTAAGTGGTGCGCCAGACATCGACGCGGGGCGCGTGGGGGCGAAGCAGACGGAAATACCAGTCCGCGAGATGGCGCTCGGTGCGGGCGCCTGTGGCGTCCTTGAGCTTCGCCGCCCAAGCGCCGTTGCTTGCGACCTCGCCCATCAGCCGATGCGAGGGCTCATCCAGATTGTCGGGCATTTGCGTCGCCAGCGCCCCGCCCGGGCTGAGTTTGGCCATCAGTGCGGGAAACAGTGTCTCGTGGTCCGGAATCCATTGTAGCACTGCGTTCGCGAGGATCACGTCGAGCGGCGCCTTCGGACGCCATTCGCGAATGTCGGCGACCTCGAAGGCGACGTCGGGAAGCCGCTTTCGCGCAGCCTCGATCATGTCTGGGGAAGAATTGAGACCGATGATGCGCGCGCTCCGGGTAACGCTCGCGCAAGACTTCGGTTGAATTGCCCGGGCCGCAGCCAATGTCTGCAGCGCGGACGATCTCGGCGTTCGGGATTCGCGCCACGAGATCATGGACCGGCCGAGTGCGCTCCTGTTCGAATTTGACGTACTGGGTGGCGGACCAGGTCATCGCAGGCGTTTCTCATGAGGGCGGCCCGCCTTCATGCGTCGCGAGCCCCGATGGCGCAAGGATGCGGAGGCCTTGCCTTCGTCGTGTTTGGGCGCCTAACCTTCGCGCTTAGCGAACGACTCCGGCCTCAAGGCGAAACTGCCCATGACGATTTTGGTCCTCGGCCTCGTCATCTTTCTCGGCCTCCACTCGACGCGCCTCGTCTCCGAGACCGGTCGCGAGCGAGCGATCGCGCGGATCGGCGAGGGCCCATGGAAGGGCATCTATTCGGCTCTTTCAGCGATCGGCTTCGTTCTCATCGTCTGGGGCTTCTCGCGAGCGCGCTACGACGCGCCCCAACTCTGGACGCCCCCGACATGGGCCCGGCACATCACGATGCTGCTGATGCTGGTCGCGCTAATTCTGTTCGCCGGCTTTCTCTTCAAGCGAAGCCATATCGCGGTCATCGCCCATCATCCGATGCTGTGGTCGGTGCTGCTGTGGAGCGCGGGCCACCTGTTCGCCAACGGGTCGGCTGCGGATCTGCTCCTGTTCGGCCCCTTCCTCGTCTGGTCGGCCGCGGATCTTGCAAGTTCATATGCCCGCGACCGGCGGGACGGCGTCGTCTATCCGGAGCCGCAGCTCAGCGCCACGGCCGGCGCCGTCGTCGTTGGCTTGGTCGTTTATGCGCTGCTGATCGGCGGCCTGCACCTCTGGCTGTTTGGCGTGTCGCCGCTCGCGATGTGAGGCGTCGGCTCTATCTCGGGTCGATTGGAGTCGGGAGGCGGAAACTCGCTTCGATCGCCTCCGCGGCGTCCAGGCATTCCATGTCGTGCATCCGCCGCCCGGTGAGCAGAACGCCGATCGGCAGCCCTGTCGCCGGGTCCAGGCCGGCGGGAACACAGGCGGAGGGTAACCCGATCAAGTTTGCGGGCACTACGGGGCGGATCATCTCCATCGTCGCCGCAACGTTGTCTTCAGATGCGGCGTCAAACCCTTCTTCAAACGTCAACTGCGTCCATGTCGGAGAGAGAATGAGCCCGTAGTCGGCCATGAACTGGGACCAGGCGCGCGCTATGCCGTCTCGGGCAAAGAACAGGCGCGAGAAGCCGGCCGCATCGAGATGCGGCACAGACGATCCGATTGTCTGAAAGAAGAACGCGCCATCCTTGCCCATGATCGGCAGCAGTTGATCGGCCACCGCGCGAAAGTCGGAGACGATAAGCGCGGTCCAGGTCGAGATGGCGTCTTCGTAGCGCGGCGGCGCGACCTCTTCGACGACATACCCAGCCTCTCGCAACGTACGCCCCGCTTGCCGGACGGTTTCCGCTACACGCGAGTCCGTCGACCCGCCTGGAGGCTCGGCGACCATCGCGACCCGACGCGCGGCCGCGTCGCGCGGCCGCTCCGCGGGAGGATCGAGCGACCAGGGATCGCGTGGGTGCGCGCCCGAGATCACCTCGAGCGCGAGCCGCACGTCGGCGACGGTCCTCGCCATCGGCCCGTTCACCTGCATCATCTGCACGGCCAACGGGCGATCTGCCGCCGGAATGACGCCCGCGTCGGGCACGCGGCCTTGGGAAGGCCGGATCGATGCGATGCCGCAGGCGCTGGCGGGACTGCGCAGCGAGCCGCCGAGGTCGTTGCCAAGGCCGAGAGGCGACATGCCTGAGGCCAGAGCCGCCGCTTCTCCGCCGCTCGAACCGCCTGCGGTCCGTCCCGCATTCCAAGGATTGCGCGTGACGCCGTGTAGGGAACTGTGCGTGTGAACGCGAAGTCCCATGTCGGGCAGATTGGTCCGCCCGATCGGCACTGCCCCGGCCTCGCGCAGCCTCTCGACGACTGGCGCATCGAGGGGAACCACGGCCCGAGCGAACGCCGGCAATCCCCACGTGGTCGCCGCGCCGGCGAGATCGATGTTCTCCTTGATGGTGAAGGGAACGCCGTGCAGAGGTCCAAGCGCGTCTTTGGAGGCGACCTTGCGATCCGCCTCGTCGGCGCCCTTGCGCGCCTCCTCCGCCAGAACCTTGACGACGGCGTTGAGTTTCGGATTGACCGTCGCGATCCGAGCGAGATGCGCCTCGACGACCTCGCGGCTCGATGCCTCTTTTCGGGCGATGAGAGCCGCCAGTTCGCTCGCCGAACGGCGCCACAGCTCGGACATGGGCTATCTCCCTAGACCATCGCGCCTGCGCCGGGACGCATCTGCGCCCGCAGTTTTCGGACTGCGTCAGCCAACGCCAAGCAGAGGAGGTCGCGCAAGCGAAACATTGAATTCGCTCCGCGATCTGGTTCATAATGACGTGACAGCGCCGGCGCGACATACGGAACATGCGCCAGGGAGGCAAACGAGATCGATGGCCGATAAATCCAAGACCAAATCCAATGGCGGCTCCAAGGGCGACGGCAAGCGTGCGTTGCGATCCCGGCAATGGTTCGACAATCCGGACAACCCGGGAATGACGGCCCTTTATCTCGAGCGCTATCTCAATTTCGGCCTGACGCCCGGCGAGCTGCGCTCCGGCAAGCCGATCATCGGCATTGCGCAGACTGGCTCTGATCTTTCGCCTTGCAACCGCCATCACATTGAACTCGCGAAGCGCACGCGTGACGGGATCACCGCGGCCGGGGGGCTCGCGTTCGAATTTCCGGTGCACCCGATTCAGGAGACGGGAAAACGGCCAACGGCCGCGCTCGACCGCAATCTCGCCTATCTCGGCCTCGTTGAAATCCTGATGGGCTATTTCATCGATGGCGTGGTGCTCACGACGGGATGCGACAAGACGACGCCGGCCTGCATCATGGCGGCGGCGACGGTCAACATTCCCGCCATCGTCCTCTCCGGCGGACCGATGCTCAACGGCTGGCATCACGGCCAGCGCAGCGGCTCGGGCACTGTCGTCTGGCAGGCGCGCGCCGACCTTGCCGAAGGCAAGATCGACTACGAGGAATTCATGGAGATCGTGACCTCCTCGGCGCCCTCGATCGGCCATTGCAACACGATGGGCACGGCCTCGACCATGAACTCGCTCGCCGAGGCGCTCGGCATGAGCCTGCCCGGCTGCGCCGCGATTCCTGCGCCTCACCGCGAGCGTGGCCAGATCGCCTACCGGACCGGCCAGCGAATTGTCGAAATGGTGTGGGAGGACCTGAAGCCGTCGGACATCCTGACGCGCGAGGCGTTCGAGAACACCATCGTCGTCAACAGCGCCATTGGCGGCTCGACCAACGCGCCGATCCACATCAACGCCATCGCCCGCCACATCGGCGTGCCGCTTTCGATTCAGGATTGGGAGACGATCGGGCACAAGGTGCCGCTGCTCGTCAACATGCAGCCCGCCGGCAAATATCTCGGCGAAGAATATCACCGCGCCGGCGGCGTTCCGGCTGTCGTCAACGAATTGATGAAGCGTAAGCTCATCCATGAGAAAGCGCTGACCGTCAACGGCAAGACGATGGGAGAAAACTGCGCCAAGATCCATTCGGACGATCTTGACGTCATCATGCCGATCGACAAGCCGTTGAAGGAGGATGCCGGCTTCGTCGTCCTGAGCGGCAATCTGTTCAACGACGCGATCATGAAGACGAGCGTCATCGACGCGGAGTTCCGCGCCCGCTTCCTCTCCAACCCGAAGGACCTGGACGCATTCGAGGGCCGGGCGATCGTGTTCGAAGGGCCCGAGGACTATCACCACCGTATCGACGATCCGAAGCTTCAGATCGACGAGCACAGCATTCTGTTCATTCGCGGCACGGGGCCGATCGGCTATCCGGGCGGAGCAGAAGTGGTCAACATGCAGCCGCCTGCTGCGCTGCTCAAGAAGGGCGTGCACGCGCTGCCCTGCGTCGGCGATGGCCGGCAGTCGGGCACCTCGGGCTCGCCGTCGATCCTCAACGCGTCGCCTGAGGCGGCGGCGGGAGGGGGATTGTCGCTGATCAAGACCGGCGACCGGGTGCGCATCGATCTCAAGAAGGGCACCGCCAACATCCTGATCTCGGACGAGGAGCTGAACGAGCGTCGCGCCACGCTCGCCCAAAACGGCGGGTTCCCCTATCCCAAGAGCCAGACGCCATGGCAGCAGATCCAGCGCGAGATGGTGGCGCAGTTCGACGAAGGCATGGTGCTGAAGCCGGCGGTTCAGTACCAGCGTCTGGCCCAGACGATGGGGGTCCCCCGAGACAATCATTGACGAACGGCGCCAAGCCCGCTGCCGGCCAGCAGACGCGCCCGATCTCTCCGCGAACGGTTGGCGAACCTTTCGCGGGAGGCCATAGCGTCGGCTGGGCCAAACGCCCGTGAAGTTACGAAAGACGAAATTGACGCGCTGTGGGGCATGAGGATATGACGCCACCGTCGCCAACCTTGCCCATCGGCCCCCTCGTCGACTCGCATCCAGCCAAGCGGCCGGAGCGGGTCATTCTCGAGGGGCGGTGGGTCACGCTCGTGCCTCTCGACGCGAAGGCGCATGCCGAGGCGCTCTATGAAGGTTCAAACGGCGACGCGGCGCGGGAAGCGGTGTGGACCTATCTGTTCGACGGGCCATACGCGAGCCTCGACGAATTTCGCGCCAACATCGAGGCGAAAGCTCGCTCCGCCGATCCGCTGTTCTTCGCGGTAATCGACAATTCCTCGGGGCGGGCGGTCGGGTACCAGACATTTCTCCGCATTGATCCGCCCAACCGCGTCATCGAGATCGGCAACATTCTATACACGCCGGCGATGCAGCGGACGGCCGGCGCGACCGAGGCGCAATATCTATTCGCGCGCTATGTGTTCGAGGAGCTTGGCAATCGCCGCTACGAGTGGAAGTGCAACGCGTTCAACGCGCCGTCGCGTCGCGCCGCGGAACGCTTCGGCTTCACGTTCGAGGGGATTTTCCGCCAGCACATGATCGTCAAGGGCCGCAGCCGAGACACAGCCTGGTTTGCGATGCTCGACAGCGAGTGGCCGGCGCGCAAGGCGGCCTACGAGCGCTGGCTTGCGCCAGACAATTTCGATTCCGACGGGCGGCAAAAGATCGCGCTCTCGGCCTTGATGTCGAAAGGAAATGGATGATGCCGACGATCGCAGAAAAACGCGCCCGCTTCGCCGAGTTGCATGCGGCTCCGGGCTGTTTTGTCATTCCCAATCCGTTCGACGTGGGCTCGGCCAAGTATCTCGCCTCGCTCGGCTTCCCCGCGCTCGCCAGCACCAGCGCCGGGATGGCCTTCGTCGCAGGCAAGGGCGATGGCGCAGTAGAGCGCGCCTATACATTGAGCCACCTCCGCGACCTCGCCGAAGCGACGGATTTGCCGCTCAACGCCGATTTCGAGGCCGGCTTCGCCCGCGACGCCGACGGCGTCCACGAGAGCGTGCGGCTTTGCGTCGGCGCTGGCGTCTCGGGCCTTTCGATCGAAGACTACACCGGCAACCCCGGCGCTCCTCTCTACAGTGTGACCGAAGCGGTCGACCGGCTGCGCGCGGCGCGCGCCGCGATCAGCGCCACCGGCGAAAAGGTCCTGCTTACCGCGCGCAGCGAGGCGATCCTTCGCCAGGCTGGTGGGCTTGCCGAGGCGCTGCGACGCCTTCCCCTTTACGCGGAAGCTGGCGCCGACGTGCTTTACGTGCCGCTGGTCAGGACGCCGGAGGAAGTGGCCGAGGTCGTGCGTGTTGCAGGCAAGCTGCCGGTCAATGTGCTTGCCGGCTGGCCAGGCTTCACCAAGCGCCAGCTCGAAGATCTCGGCGTCAAACGGATCAGCGTCGGGGGCGCGCTCGCCCGCGCCGCCTGGGGCGGGTTCATCCGCGCTGCGAAGGACATCGCGGACAACGGCCGTTTTGACGCCTTCGCCGACCTGCCGACGATGGGCGACATCACGGGGGCCTTCGCGAGTAAGAGTTAAACCCCCGCCGGCCTTCTCAGATCGAGCGTCAGCGGAAACTCGGGATGCGGCGTCTCGGGCGGCGGTTCGTAGGCCCCCGGCGTATGGCCGCGGGCCTCGAAGCGCGCAAGGCGGCGCGCTTCCGCCTCGTTGCTGTTGATCGGGAAGGTGTCGTAGCTGCGCCCGCCGGGATGAGCCACGTGATAGACGCAGCCGCCGAGCGGGCGCCCGTTCCAGGTATCGAAAATGTCGAAGACCAAAGGCGCGTGCACGGGAATCGTCGGATGCATCGCCGTCGCCGGCTTCCAGGCTTTGTAGCGCACTGCGCCGACCGCGACGCCATTCGTTGCAGTCTTCTGCCAAGGGAAGGCGGCGGCGGTTGCAGGCGACGACGTAGCGCTCCGGATCGGCGCCCGTGAGCTTCACCTGCAGCCGCTCGGTCGAAGAGTCGGTGTAGCGCGCCGTTCCGCCGATCGCGCCTGTTTCCCCGAGCACATGCCACGGCTCCAGCGCCTGGCGCAGTTCGAGCTGGACGCCCTCGTACTCGACCTCGCCGCAGAACGGAAAGCGGAACTCGGCCTGCGCTTCGTACCAGTCGGAGCGAAACGGATAGCCGTGCGCCTTGAGATCGGCGAGGACGCCGAGGAAATCCTCCCACACGAAATGCGGCAGCATGAACCGGTCGTGCAGCGACGCGCCCCAGCGCGGCAGCGGCCCATCGAGCGGATCGCGCCACAGCCGGGAGAGAATCGCGCGGATCAAGAGCTGCTGAGCGAGGCTCATCCGCGGGTCCGGCGGCATCTCGAAGCTGCGGAACTCGACGAGGCCAAGCCGGCCCGTCGGCCCATCGGGCGAATAGAGCTTGTCGATGCAGATTTCCGCCCGATGGGTGTTGCCGGTGACGTCGGTGAGCAGATTGCGCATGAGCCGGTCGAGCAGCCACGGCCGCGGCGCGGCGCCGTCTCCCGGCTTCGGGATCTGCGCGAGCGCGATCTCCAGCTCGTAAAGACTGTCGTGACGCGCTTCGTCGATGCGCGGCGCCTGGCTGGTCGGCCCGATGAACAGGCCCGAGAAGAAATAGCTCAGGCTCGGGCGCCGCAGCCAATGGATGATGAGGCTCTTGAGCAGGTCGGGACGCCGTAGGAACGGACTGTCGAGCGGCGCCTGGCCGCCGACGACGACATGATTGCCCCCGCCGGTTCCCGCATGCTTGCCGTCGATCATGAACTTGTCGGCGCCGAGGCGCGAAAGCCGCGCTTCTTCGTAGACAATTTCGGTGGTGGCGACGCATTCGCGCCAGCTCGCCGCGGGATGGATGTTGACCTCGATCACGCCGGGATCCGGCGCGACGCGAATGACGTTCATGCGCGGATCGACCGGAGGCGGGTAGCCTTCGATCTGCACCGGAAGCCCGACTTTTTCGGCTGCCGCCTCAGCGGCTGCGACCAGTTCGAGGTAATCCTCGAGCCGCTCGACCGGAGGCAGGAACACGCACAAGCGCCCGTCGCGCGGCTCGACCGTCACCGCGGTGCGAACGGCGCCGTCAATATCGCCGAGGCGCTGCTCGACGCGCTCCTGGGCCGACCCTTCCGCCGCGGCGAACGAGGCGACCCGCTGGGCGTGCTCGCGCGCATCGTGGAAATCCGGCAACGGCCCGCGCGGCTCGGTCGGATCGGCTTCGACGACATAGGGGAACGCGGACGGCGGAACATGAGGAAGGGCGCCCAGCGGCAAGCGGTAGCCGACGGGGCTGTCGCCCGGGACCAGATGCAGCGCGCCGCGACGGGTTTTCCATTTCTCGCTGCGCCAGCGGATCCCACCGGCCTTCGCCTGCCAGCGCTGGACGGGCAGGACATATCCCGAAGGCTCGGTCAGCCCGCGCGAAAAAACGCGGGCGATGCGGTGGCGCTCCTCGGGGTCCTTGAGCTCAGAGTTCTCCGGCGAGACGTTCGCCGGCAGATTGGCCTCTTTGACGAGCCACTCGGCGGGATCCTCGTAAGCCGGCGCGACATGGTCGGACGCAATCCCGAGTTCGGACGCGATCGCGCCAAGCAACGCCTCCGCACTCTCCTTGCTTGCGCCGGTTTGCTGTCCCTCCGCGGCGATGCGCTCAGGGTTTTGCCAGATCGGCTTCAAGTCGCGCCGCCAGTAGAGCGAAAACGTCCAGCGCGGCAGGGACTCGCCCGGATACCATTTGCCCTGCCCGTAATGCAGGAATCCGCCGGGGGCGAACCGGTCGCGCAGGCGCCGGATCAGCCGGTCGGCGAGCGCCCGCTTGGTCGGACCGACCGCGTCCGCGTTCCACTCGCCCGCTTCGAAGTCGTCGATCGAAACGAAGGTCGGCTCGCCGCCCATGGTGAGCCGGACGTCGTCGGCGACGAGCTTCTTGTCGACCTCCTCGCCGAGAGCGTCGAGCGCCTTCCAGGCGTCCTCAGAAAACGGCTTGGTGATGCGCGGATGTTCGGAGACCCGATCGACCCGCATGTCGAAATTGAAATCGACATTGGCGAAGCTCGCCAGGCCCGAAATCGGCGCGGCGTTGCGATAGTGCGGCGTCGCGGCCAGTGGAATGTGGCTTTCCGCCGCCAACAGGCCCGAGGTCGGATCGAGGCCGATCCAGCCCGCGCCGGGCAGATAGACCTCGGCCCATGCGTGGAGATCGGTGAAGTCGTGGTCCGTGCCGGGCGGCCCGTCGAGCGCGACGAGATCGGGCTTGAGCTGGATGAGATAGCCGGACACGAACCGGGCGGCCAAGCCGAGGTGGCGGAAAATCTGCACCAGAAGCCAGCTCGAATCGCGGCACGAGCCCGAACCGCGCTCGAATGTCTCCTCCGGGGTCTGGACGCCCGATTCCATGCGGATGAGATATTGAATTTCGCCCGCAAGCCGCCGGTTGAGATTGACCACAAAATCGACGGTGCGAACGGGCGTGCGGTCAATCCCGCTCAAGAAGGCCTGAAGCCGGGGTCCGGCGTGCTCGGGCGTGCGGTAGATGACGAGATCGGGCTTGAGGTCCTCGGGATATTCGAACGGCCAGGTCTCCGCGCTCTCCTCGACGAAGAAATCAAACGGATTGTAGACCGTCATGTCGGCGACGACGTCGACCTCGATCTTCAGTTCGTTGACGAGTTCCGGGAAGACGTAGCGCGCAAGCCAGTTGCCGTACGGATCCTGCTGATGGTTCACGAAATGGTTGGCGGGTGAAACCTTCAGCGAGTGCGATATGACCCGGGTGCGGCTGTGGGGCGCGGGCCTGAGCCGGATGATCTGCGGGCCGAGGGACACCGGGCGATCGTATTTGTAGTGCGTGAGGTGATGGATCGCGGCTCGGATCGACATGGCTTCCGGGGGCTGGTGACGGCTCGAAGACCCTTTCACAATCTGCTGCGCCGCACAATCGGTGTGGGGCTGGGCCTTACAAGGGCGCTGGCGGATCCCCCTCAAACCCGCAGGCCGCAAGCGTCTCCAGCATGTGGGGCGGCGCGGGCGCTTCGACCTCGATCGGCGGCTTCGACTTCGAAAGCGGCACGATCACCTTGCGCGCCAGCAATTGGAGCGGCAGGTCTGCGCGCGCGCCGTAGATCGGATCGCCGAAGATCGGCCAGCCCTGCGAAGCGCAATGGACGCGCAACTGATGCGTGCGTCCGGTCTTGGGCTCGAGCTCGAGCCAGGCGATCGGCGCGCCGCGCCATGTCCCCCGTCCTTTGACGCGCCAGAGCGTCAGCGACTTTTGGCCAGCGGGATCGACCTTCATCCACCAGCCTATCTTGTCATCGAGACGGCCCGAGCGGCAGATCGATGGTCCCCTCTTCGCCCTCGGGCGCGCCCGCGACAATCGCCCAATAGGTCTTGGCGATCTTGCCTTGCTTGAACAGAAGTCCCAATTTTTCCAGGGCCTTGTGATGCCGTCCGAGCACTAGGCATCCCGCGGTGTCGCGATCGAGCCGGTGCGCAAGCGCGGGCCGGCGCGGCAGGCCGAAGCGCAGCGCGTCAAAATCATCCTCGAGGCTCGCGCCGCCTTTCGGGCCGGCATGGACGGCGACGCCCGCGGGCTTATCGAGGACGAGCATGAGCCCGTCGCGATAGAGGAGCCGCTCTCTTGTTTCTTCCGGCGTCATGGGAAGAAGTGATATGGCAGCATCGGCCGCCCGCGCCTAGGGCGGCCTTAAGGAGGGTTTGTGGCGTCGGTTGAAGACGAGAACAAGGGGAAGTCGGGCCTGCTGAGCCGCTGGTTCCGCGGCGGCGATGCGGCGACCGCGCCCGTCGAGGCGCCCCTGCCGGCCGCGAGCGAAGACGAGCCGCGAGACTTCGCCGGCGAGGCCGAGCCGCCTGTCGACGCCCCAACCCCGCCGCCTCTGACCGTCGCCCCGCCTCCCGCGCCGAAGCAAAGCTGGCTTCAGCGCCTGCGCTTAGGACTGTCGCGCTCGTCGACGACGATCGCGCGCGGCGTGACCGACATCTTCACCAAGCGCAAGCTCGACGCCGCCTCGCTCGACGATCTCGAGGACGTGCTCATCCAGGCTGACCTCGGCCTTGCCGCGGCGTCTCGCATTCGCGAGGCGGTTGGCCATGGGCGCTACGAGCGCGGGATCAATCCGGACGAGGTGAAACAGATCCTCGCGGACGAAGTCGAGCGCGCGCTTGAGCCCGTCGCGCGCCCGCTGGTGATCGATCCGCTGAAGCGCCCGTTCGTGATCCTCGTCATTGGCGTCAACGGCTCGGGCAAGACGACGACCATCGGCAAGCTCGCCGCCAAGTTCCGCGCCGAAGGCAAGGCGGTCCTGCTCGCGGCGGGCGACACCTTCCGCGCCGCCGCGATCGAGCAATTGCGCATCTGGGCGCGGCGCACCTTTTCCGCTCTCGTCGAGCGCGACCAGGGCGCCGACGCGGCCGGGCTCGCCTTCGACGCGCTGACGAAAGCCCGCGAACTCAACATCGACGTCGTGCTCATGGACACCGCCGGGCGCTTGCAAAACCGCACCGAACTTATGAACGAGCTCGAGAAGATCATCCGCGTGATGCGCAAAGTCGACGCGGACGCCCCCCATGCCGTGCTCCTCGTGCTCGACGCCACCGTCGGGCAGAACGCGCTGAGCCAGGTCGAGATTTTCGGCCGCGTTGCGGGCGTCACCGGCCTTGTGATGACCAAGCTTGACGGCACCGCGCGCGGCGGCATTCTGGTCGCGATCGCCGACAAATTCGCGCTGCCCGTCCATTTCATTGGCGTCGGCGAGGGCGTCGACGATCTTGAACCCTTCACCGCGCGCGACTTCGCCGATGCGATCGCTGGGATCGACAGAGAGGCCGCATGACCGCGCCAACAAGTGAAACGCCTGTGACTGAAACCGTCGCTCAGCCGCGGCGCAAAGCGCTCAATCCGATCCTCAAGTTCGCGCTCGAACTCGGGCCCCTCGCGCTGTTCTTCATCGTCTATTCGCGGGTTGGCATCTTCGCCGCGACCGGCATCTTGATGGCGAGCGTCCTGGTCACGCTCGGCGTCTCCTATGCGATGCTCAGGCGCATTCCGATCATGCCGCTCATAACCGCGGTGATCGTCCTCATCTTCGGTTCGCTGACCCTCGTCCTTCATGACGAGACGCTGATCAAGATCAAGCCGACCGCGCTTTACATCCTGTTCGGCGCGGCTTTGTTCGTGGGCCTCTGGCTTAACAAGCCCCTCTTGAAAATCCTGTTCGACGGCGCGCTGCACGTCACCGATGAGGGGTGGCGCAAGCTCACCTGGCGCTGGGCTTTCTTCTTCCTGGCCCTCGCCGTCCTCAACGAGATCGTCTGGCGCACGCAGACCACCGACATGTGGGTCAAGTTCAAGACCTTCGGCTTCCTGCCGCTCACCCTTCTGTTCGCGCTCGCCCAGGCGCCGCTGATGATGAAATACGAGAGCAAGGACGAGGCTTCGAGCGACGAGCTTTGAGGGCCTGACAGTCCGCTTCTGCCTTGGCGATCCGCACGAGCCGGTTGGCTCAAACATCAGGTTGCGGATAAACCTCAACGCTGCGGGCGATGAGAAACTACGCCAAGCAGCAACAGGGCGACTGGCGGTTTCTGACTCCATTCGCTTTCACCATCTGGCAGTCGAAACCGGCGTTTGCGAATGATTTCGGAATTGAGAGGCGAGGGCGAAGGCGAGGAGGAGGGCGGGAGCCTCGCGCTCCTGACGGTTCTGGCGCTCATCGTTGGCGCGATCTCCGGCGCTGGCGTTGCCTGCTTCATGCTCCTGCTCGAACACGCCGATCAATTGCGCGATGCGCTTGTCGCTCTTGCCCATGCGCAAGGGCCGGAGGGCGTCTGGCTGTTGGTCGCGGCTTGCGCGGCGGCGGCGGGAATCGCTGCTTCGCTCGTTCGCCGGATCTCGCCCCAGGCGGCTGGAAGCGGCATTCCGCAAGTCGAAGCCATCCTCAATGGGCAAATGCCGGAGGCGCCGTTTCGTATCATTCCGGTGAAGTTCATCGGCGGTGCGCTCGCGATCGGCGCCGGGCTTGCGCTTGGCCGCGAGGGGCCGAGCGTGCACATGGCTGGGACCCTGGGCCATCTCGTCGGCAAAATTTTTCGGCGCGATTGGCCTGATTGCCGGGTGTTGCTTGCCGCCGGGGCGGGCGCGGGTCTCGCCACGGCCTTCAACGCGCCAATCGCCGGCGCCATCTTTGTGCTTGAGGAATTGGTGCGGCGGTTCGAATTGCGGATCGCCATCGCCGCGCTCAGCGCGTCGGCGAGCGCCATCTCGGTCTCCCGCGCAATTCTGGGCGACGGCCAGGATTTTCATTTGGGCGCGTTGGTCATGCCGGACCTGGCGATCCGGCCGCTCTTCTTCGTTCTCGGCGCGCTCGCCGGTGTTATGGCGGTCATCTACAATCGCGTGCTCTTGCAGACGATGGCGACGGTCGACCGCTTCGACCACTGGCCGGTTGAGATCCGCGCGGCGCTCATTGGGGCCGGGGTTGGCGCGCTCGCCTGGTTTCTTCCCGATCTCGTTGGCGGAGGCGATCAGATCACCCAGTGGACGCTTCTCGGCGCTGGAACGCTTGCCGTGCTTCCCCTGGTTTTTCTGATGCGGCTCGCGCTCGGTTCTCTGTCCTATTCGGCGGGAACGCCCGGCGGATTGTTTGCGCCCCTGCTGGTGCTTGGCGCGCAATTCGGATTGTTTTTCGGATTGGCCTCTCAGCTCGCATTTCCGGACCTGCATGTTCAGCCGGAAGGGTTCGCAGTGGTGGGAATGGCGGCTCTGTTCACCGGCATCGTGCGCGCGCCGCTGACCGGCATCGTTCTCGCCACGGAAATGACGGCGGATGTCACCATGCTGTTGCCGATGGTGGGCGCCTGCGCGATGGCCATGCTGACGCCGACTCTGCTCAAGGATCCGCCGATCTACAATTCGTTGCGCGAGCGGACGGTGGCCCGCGAGAGAGCCCGGCTCGATCGGGTGGCGGCCGCGGCGCGCGAGCGCGAGTGAGGGAGAGCGATGTTCGACACGAAAATCTCGATCGTCGTGCGCGAGGATCTCGCGACTTGGCAGAAGCTCAACGTCGTCGCTTTTCTGATGAGCGGCGTTGTCGGCGCGAACGCCGGCCTTATCGGCGAGCCTTACGAAGACGCCGCAGGCAACAGATACAATCCGTTGATGATCCAGCCGGCGATCGTTCTGAGCGCCGACCGCGAGACGCTGAAGACGATCTATGGGCGCGCCATGGAGCGGCGCCTCCGTTTCTCGCTCTACATCGAAGACATGTTCGCGACCGGCCACGACGCAGCCAACCGCGCCACCGTCAAGCAATATGCGCCGGACGCCATGAACGTCGTCGGCCTTGCACTGCGGGAGGACAAGAAGCTCGTCGACAAGATCACGAAAGGCGCGCGCATGCATGCCTGAAGCCATGCGCTCTTGAGATGAAACCGCAATTGGCCGATTTGTACGACGCGCTCGAGGGATGAGCGCGCGGCGATGGACTTGCCTGGATCCACGCTTGCGGGGGGATGATAGATGATTGGCGCGCGTGAACCCGTGCGTCGATCATCCCCTTGTCGCCGCCATCACAAGCTCCAGGGCCGAATGGCCTTGCCATGAGGCGGCTCTCGCGGCCAAGAGAAGCCGTTCATGTCCAGTCCCCCTCCCGACACCGATCCCGCAGGCGTCGTCTCCGCCGAAGCGGTCCTGCAAAACCCGGCCACGCTCGGCGACCTTTTCGCCGTGCGTTCTTACGTCTGGTTCTGGGTTGGCCGGGTCTGCAACAGCCTCGCCATTCAGGTCCAGGCCATCGCGCTCGCGTGGCAGGTCTATGCGGTCGCGCGCCAGTCCGCGTCTGTCGCCCAGGCCTCGCTGGCGGTCGGCATGCTGGGTCTCGCCCAGTTCCTGCCGATGTTCGCACTGACCCTGTTCGCCGGCCATGCCGCGGACATTTACGACCGGCGCAAGATTATGATGGCGGGGCTTGGGCTGCAGCTCATAACGTCAGCCCTGTTCAGCGCGATGGCCTACGGCGGGCTCAACCTTCTCTGGCCGATCTATGGCGTCGCGGCTCTATTCGGCTCGGCCAGAGCCTTCTACACGCCGGCCAGCGCCGCGCTCGCGCCGACGCTTGTCGAGCGGCGGCTGATCCCGCGCGCGATCGTCGTCAATTCGGCGGGCAATCAGATGGCGACCATCGTCGGCCCCGCCATCGGCGGACTTCTGGTGGCGTTTTCGCCCGTTGCGGCTTTCGTCGTGTCGGGCGCGCTGTGCCTGGCCTCGCTCGTTTCGCTCATGGCGGTCGCGTCGCCGCCGCGCCAGCCGCGTCCGACCGCCTCGCGCTGGGCGCTGATCGCCGAGGGCCTGAACTATGTGTGGACCACCAAGGTCGTGCTCGGCGCCATCAGCCTTGACCTGTTCGCGGTTCTGCTCGGCGGCGTGACGGCGCTCTTGCCGGTCTATGCGCGCGACATCCTGCATGTCGGGCCGGAAGGCTTCGGAATCCTGCGCGCCGCCCCGTCGGCCGGCGCGATCGTCACCGGCTTCGTCCTGGCCGCGCGGCCGCTCAAGAGCCATGTGGGCCTGAAAATGTTCGCAGCCGTCGGGATCTACGGGCTCTCCACCCTGGTGTTCGCCCTGTCGCGCTCGATGGTCCTGAGCGTCGCGGCGCTGGCGATTCTGGGCGCGGCCGACATGGTCTCGGTGTTCGTGCGCCAGACGCTGGTGCAGATCGTGACGCCCGACTCCATGCGCGGCCGCGTCTCCGCAGTGTCGAGCCTCTTCATCGGCGCGTCGAACGAACTGGGCGAATTCGAATCCGGCGGCATGGCGCGCCTGCTTGGTCCGGTCGGCTCGGCGATTTTCGGCGGCTGCGGCGCGATCCTCGTGACGCTGCTGTGGGCCGGGATTTTTCCGGCGCTGCGGAAGGCGGACAGGCTGGAGTAGGGGAGTTCGAATTGCCTTGTTGGCCGAGAAGGGTTAAAAACACCACGGAGTCAGACGTGGGGGCAGCCGTGGTTCGCGCGCCAGTGAATGCGAAGTTGGTCGCCATCAGTCTCGCTGAGATTGATACCGCCGGATTTGAAAAATTTGGGCAATCTTTTTACGCGGCCTTAGCCGGCAAATCCTTTGTGCCAATGGGCGGCATGCACGATGGGGGAGCAGAAGGATTCCTAGAGCCGGAATTGTTTGAGGATCAGTCGATCTCTCATTTTCTTCAAGTGTCCAAACAGGAATCCTAGAACTGGCGAGATACTCGGCATGACCTGACTAGCACGGTTTGAACATCGATATGCGGTCGAAAGTATCGCAAGCGACGAACTTAAGTCGAATTAGAATATCGTATTGAATGCAGATTAACTCTTCGTGCAGCAATTCGCTTTCGAGACTGTTCCGGCCCTGAACTCCATGCAAATCGGACCTTAGCGGTATTTCTCCGACAGGAGGTCGAGCACCGACAGCAAAACCGGTCTGGATCGCCGCGGATAGCCTCATCATGGCATTGTCAGATACCGACCCTGATCGCGGTAGTTTCATGACGCGAGGCGATGATCGCTTGAAAATGCATTGCCCGCCGCTAGAACTTTCATTCGCGGCGTCCTTGACGATCGGCTCTCCTTACTTAGCAAAAAACATGAGAATGAGCGACGAATTCGCTTGTATGCACGTGAAAAGAAGTATTGTTTACCGTTGAATACGCGTGAGTTAGTCAAAAAAGAGAACATCGATGATATTTCTCTCAAATTATCGGTCAGTGCTGTGCTTGCACGCAGATGTGCGGCGGTCGCTGACGAATGTCGCATTCGAACTGCCGAGACGAGTTTCGACGGATCTTGCAACGCGCGTACTCATTCGAGCTTTAACGACCACGCGTCAGACATGAACCTAAGGTAGTTGAATATTTTAAGAATATATCGTCTAAATTTAATTTGTATATTCGGACGGACTTCCTCGTTCGCGCCCTTTCAGAGCATTATTTAAGTGCAGAAAATCAGACAACTGCGAACTTGTTCGTTATATTGAACGCCTTAGGTGCAATTTTATTCTCACAGAGAAGGCAGTCAACGAACTATCCACTCATATTAGATCACAGATATTTGAGTTTGAGAATATGTATATGCATATGGAGCACAAAATTACGATCGATGTTGTTGAGTACATAGACAGAATCTGATCAGATCGTATTTCTACGCGCGGCTCGCCCCTCTGTCCTCAGCATCTCCCCCCGCTGGATGGCGTTCTTACATAGGGCAATTCGCTTCGTATAATGCCATTCGCGCCGAACGAGGAAATGATGAGCTTGCGCGTTATTTGGTAAGTAAATTTTTGGCCTGAAGTACGAGTCCGCTGAGGATATGAGTCTTGGGATCGATGAGACAGATGTTGAAGGCTTAGCAGCTGAAATTGTCCGCGTCCGATCCGAAACATGGCGCCTGAAGGAGGCACCTGGAGTTCTTGCCTACAATGATGCGTTGCAGGTTCTTCGAGTATATCAGCGGCGTAGGACCGACGGAGAAAGCAGCCCCACAAATCCGTTTGGATTCAAAACTTGGTGGTTAACACAAGATAATAAAGTGAGGCGCGCGGCGGCTAAGGTGGTGGCAAAACATCATGGCCAACGCTTCATGATGAGACCTGATTTTCTACTAAATTTTGTCTCGTTGGCCCCGTCCGCACAGGAAGTGAAAGATAGCTACCGGGCGATCTTCCCATCGGTTCTTGGTATCAGGCTATCAAACCGTCTGGGCACAAAAGCGTTCAAAGAGGTAATGGCAAATGCAAACGAAGTCTGGTCGGTAGATGAGGCAAGAGCTGAAGCAATGGTTACCGGTTTCGTTAACTCCCTGAAGGGGGATAATTTGAAAATGTATGAAAATACTATCGAGATTCTGGCAATAGAAATTACTTCATGTTTATAATGCCTTGATCAACCTCTTAGGTGACTTTCGCCCACCGGTCTTGACGCAGACCGTGACCGCGTCCCGCGGCGCCCGTTCACATATAATTGCTCCTCCCCCTGCATCCCGCAGCGCCTCCGCCCGTACTGCATGTGTGTACACACGAGCGAAGGCGCCCTCCCATGCAGAAATTCCTTGGTATTCTCGCCGTCAGCGTTTTGCTTTCGGCTCCAGCTTCGGCCTCAGTTGTTCTCGGCGGGCCGGAAACTCTATCGGCAACACCGTTTACATTCGGCCCGTCGCCGATGGATCAGTTTTCTCTCAGCTACCCCGTGAGCGGGTTCTTCAATGACACGTTCGTTTCGACGACGGGCACAGCCGAGGTGTCGGCTTTGGCGGGTTTCTCGGCATTCCCTCGCAGCCGAGCGTGGACTTCACGGACGGTGCGCGGCGGCGACGTGGTCTACGGGCCGGACGGAATTCGGCGCCTATGCGTCCTTTCCGACCGTGACGGATATCCCTTTCTCCGCGACCGACAGTTTCCTCGGCCTTCGCTACAGCGTCGGGGACAACACCTTCTATGGATTTGCGCAATTCGCCGGGGGCGATCTTGAACGCTTCGGGTTCGAGACGACGCCCAACATCGGCCATCGACGCAAGCGCGGCGATTGCGACCCCGGAACTTTCAACCTGGGCGATGATGGGCTTGGGATTTGTCGGGACGGTCCTCCTCGCCAAACGCCGCCGATCGTTCCGCCTCGCCTGACGCCGACGGCCGCGCGAGGAGGGCCGCAGCCTCAGCGATCGGCCCTCATCCCCGCTTGCGTGGGGATGAGGAGCGCCGCTCACCCCTCCATCAGCGCGGTCACATGCGCGGCGACCGAGCGCGAAAGCCCCTCGAGGTCGTAGCCGCCTTCCAGCACCGACACGACGCGCTCATGGGCATGGTCGCGCGCGACCCCCATGAGCTTCTGCGTCGCTTGAGCTAACGCCTCAACCAGGGGCGCTAAACTTACGCGAATTCGGCGATCGCCACGTCCGACAGGCGTTGGAAGCGAAGGGCGCTGTTCGCCTCTTCAAGGAAGCCGGTGGTCAGGCACACCATGGTCATGTTGCGCACGGGATCGACCCAGAAGTTCGTTGTGCCCGCCCCCATCGCGCCATACGTGCCGGGGGTGGACAGGTGGCCGAAATAGGTCGGCTGCAGGCCCTCGCCGCGGAGGAAGAAGCCCAAGCCCAAATTCGCTGGGAACAGCGGCCAACCTTTCAGCTCGCGCGCGTAGGTCCACAGATCGTTCGGACGCGTGTCGGTGTGGTTGCTGGTCGCGAGCTCGACCATTGGCTTCGACAACACCCGCTTGCCGTTCCAGGCGCCGCCCTGCCGCATGGCTTCGGCGAAGCGGAACACGTCGGCGCCGGTCGAGACGAAACCCGCCGGCTGGGATTTCGATGTCCAATTCCGGGTTCAGGATCGCGAGGCCAAGGCCGACCAGCGCCGACGCGTCGAACATGCCAGGGCTCTCGTCCGACACGCGCGGCATCACCGCCCGCGCGGCCAGCGTTTTCGTTGCGCCCAGCGCCGTATCCGCCATGCCGAGCGGCTCCAGGAGTTCCTCGCGCGCGATGTCGCGCAGCTTCCGTTTGCCGCCGTCAAGCCGGCGCACGCATTGTCCCAACACGGCATGCGCCATGATGGGCGAATAGCTCACCTCCTCGCCCGGCGCCGCCTCCAACCCGACATCGCAGACGGCAGCCACCACGGCGTCGAGGTCGCCGATCTTGTCGGCCGGCACGGCGGGAAAACTGGCGGGCAGCCCGCCGCTGTGAGAGAGCAACTGGCCGATCGTGACCCGTTGTTTCCCTCTGCTTCCAAACTCCGGAATGATTTCGCGTACGGGCGTGTTCAGGCTGACCTCGCCGCGCTCCACGCGCTGCAAGACCAGCACGGCGTTGAACGCCTTCGAGACGGAGAAGATCGGGAACACGCTGTCCGCGCGCATTGGCTTGGCCGCGCTGCGATCCGCGAACCCGGTCGCGTGCTCGAAGACGACCTTGCCGCCAACGGCGACGATCGTGACAGCGCCGTCATAGAGCTTGCGCTCCACGTCTCCTTCGATCGCCTTTTGTAGGCGGCTCATGGCTTCCCCCGGGTGAGTGTGGATTCAGGACATGCACAGTGCCGCTAACTGCTGGACAGCGCAACCCGAAGCATTGGCGCGGGGAGACGGCGCCCGCTCACCCCTCCATCAGCGCCGTCACATGCGCGGCGACTGAGCGCGAAAGCCCCTCGAGGTCGTAGCCGCCTTCGAGCACCGACACGACGCGCTCATGGGCATGCTTACGCGCGATGTCCATGAGCTTCCGCGTCGCCCAGGCGAAGTCAGCTTCGGTGAGGTTCAGATTGCCGAGCGGATCGCGCCGGTGCGCGTCGAAGCCCGCGGAGATGATCACGAGATCGGGCGCGAACGCCTCGAGGCGCGGCAGGATCGCGCTCTCCATCGCCTCACGGAAGGCGTCGCCGCCGTCGCCGGATCGCAAGGGCGCGTTGACGATCTGGTTGTGCTCGCCGCGCTCTCTGAACCGCGCCGGTGCCGGGATAATGCGGCATCTGATGGGTCGAAGCGTACATCACGGTCGGATCGTCCCAGAAGATGTGCTGGGTGCCGTTGCCGTGATGGACGTCGAAATCCATGATCGCGACCCGCTCGGCGCCGTGCGCTTTCTGCGCGTGCCGGGCGGCGATGGCCGCGTTGTTGAAGAAGCAGAACCCCATCGGGGTCGCGACCTCGGCGTGATGCCCGGGCGGGCGGGTCGAAACGAAGGCGTTGCGGGCCCTGCCGCCCATCACCTCGTCGACGGCGAAGACGGCGCCTCCCGCGGCGCGGAGCGCGGCCTCGAGCGTGCCCGGCGACATCAAGGTGTCCGCATCGAGCGCGGTCCGGCCATGCTGGGGCGCAGCGGCCCGGATCGCCTCGATGTATTCCTGCGGATGGACGCGCGCGATCGATGCGTCGTCGGCGAGCGGCGCGGAATCGCGCGCCAGCATCTGAAACGCCTCATCCTCGAGCGCGCGTTCGATTGCGCGCACCCGGTCTGGCCGCTCGGGATGCCCCTCGCCCATGTTGTGCTCAAGGCAGGCGGGATGCGAGATGATGAGCGTCGTTCCGCTTTTCACGTCTTGGCTTGCGATTTCCGCTCTCCCGAGATTAAGCCGCATGTCTCGCGCTCCCGTCGCCGAAAGTCCATTCGCACTAACGTCCGAGAGTGGCGTATGGTTCAGACCTAACCTAGTGTTGAACGAGGGCTCGCTCACGCCGGCCGGCGCTTGCAGCGCTTAACTGGACGAAGGGTTTGACGACGAAAGACGAACAGGCGCCGCCATTCTGGCGCACGAAGACGCTCGATGAGATGAGTCTCGCCGAATGGGAAAGCCTATGCGACGGCTGCGGCCGCTGCTGCCTGGTCAAGCTCGAGGACGAGGACACGGGCGAGATTCATTTCACGGATATCGGCTGCAAGCTGCTCGACGGCAAGACATGCCGATGCACCGACTATCCGCGGCGTCACCGGAAGGTTCCCGATTGCGTGCGGCTGACGGCGGATGTGGTGCGCAATTTGAGCTGGCTCCCAGTCACCTGCGCCTATCGATTGGTGGCCAAGGGCGAGGACTTGTACAGCTGGCATCCGCTGGTGTCGGGTTCGCCCGACAGCGTGCATGAGGCGGGGATCTCGGTACGCGGGCGCGTGGCGATCAGCGAGACCGACCTGGCGCCCGAACATTGGCCGGACCGGATCGTCAAATGGCCGAACCGCAAGCCGCGCGCTCGGCGTTGAGTCGCGGGCCTACGCGGCCGCGCGCAACAGACCTTCGGCGAAGAAATCGTCCTTCGACTGGACGCCCGGCAGGACGAAGAAATATCCGCCGCCGACCGGCTTGATGTATTCCTCCAGCCGCTCGCCGTTGAGACGCGCTTGCACGGCGAGGAAGCCTGAGGCGAGATCGGCCTGAAAGCAGACGAACAAGAGGCCCATGTCGAGCTGGCCGGCGCTCGTCAGCCCCCGCGAATAATTGTAGCCCCTGCGAAGGATCCGGCTGGCCTCGGTCCCGGGCGTGCGCGGATTGGCGAGGCGAATGTGGGCGGTGAGCGGAATGCGATGGCCCTCGGGATCGGCCGCATAATCCGGCGCGTCGTGCTCGTTGGCGTAAGTGAGCGGCGCGCCGCCCGCCTTCTCGCGGCCGATGATCTGCTGCTGCTCGACCAAGGCGGTGCGATCCCAGCGCTCCACGAACATGCGGATGATGCGGACCACCTGATAGGTTCCGCCTGACGTCCAGGCCGGCTCGTCGGCATTCGGCTCGACCCAGACGATCTCGTTCATCAGCTTCTCGTCGCTGGCGTCGAGATTGGCGGTGCCGTCCTTGAATCCGAGCAGGTTGCGGACCGTCTCCTTGCCGAGCTTCTTGATCGTGTGCGGAGGCAGGAAGCCGTCGATCTTCCAGCGCAGCGCCAGAAGATCGGGTGTGTGCTTGAGGATGTCGCGCAAGCGCGTGGATGTTCGTTTCCGCGGTGTTCGAGCAGAATTGCAGCGCGACGTCGCCGTGGCACAAGTGCGCGTCGAGCGCGTCGTTGGGAAACTGCTCCATCGAGATGAGTCGCGTCGGCCTGACTTTCTGCAAGCCCGTAGCGGTCGTCGAACAGCGACGCGCCGAGCGCGACGGTCACGGTCAGATTGTCAGGAAACACGTTCGGCCCGAGCAGGCCGGAATCTGGCGGCGGGTATCGCTGGTCCAACGCCGCCGCCTCGCCGCCTTTCATGAGAAAGGCGATCCGCTCGGTCAGGGTTCGAAACAGCCGCTCGAGTCCGGCGCGATCCTCCGCCAGAACGTCGAAGCTCACGATCAGCGCGGCCGCTGGCTGCGGCGTAATCACGCCCGACTGATGGAGGCCATAGAACGGCTGAGAGTCCTGAGTGCCGTCATCGCCGGGCGCGAGCGTTTCGGCTGGCGTCGCTCGGGCCTGCGAGCCAAGCCCCAGGCCGATGGCGCCGCCCGCCAACCCCAGCAGGAGATCGCGCCTTCCGGGTTGCAGCCCGCGTCGAGGCTCGCCGGCTTCCGACGAAGCCGACGAGAACGGGCAGCCTCCCTGATCCTGGCGCGACGTCATTCGGCTCGTTCGCCTCCGATCACTCGACGCCGAGCGTGCCCTTGAGCGCGGAAAGATCCTCGGCGAGCGCCGTCACGGGCCCCTTCAGCGCATTGCGGTCCGGGTCCGACAGCTTCTCATAGCTCTGGAAGCCGCCGTCCTTCGTCCTGTATTTGGCGAGAAGGGTGTCGACCTTGGCGAAATTCTCGCGCAGCCGGGCGCTGAGTTTGGGATCCTGCTTCACGATCAGCGGATTGAGGAGCGCGACGATCTTCTGCGCGCCGTCCACATTCGCCTGGAAGTCCCAAAGATCGGTGCGGCTGTAACGGTCTTCTTCGCCAGCGATCTTCTTGGAGGCGACTTCCTCGATCAACTCGGCTGATCCGCCGACGAGGTTCTTCGGAGCGATGGCGAGTCCGTCGATGCGCTTCTGCAGGTCGAGCGTATCCGCCGTCAGCTGGTCCGCGAAGGGCGCGAGGCCTTCGGTCGACTTGTCGGTGAACAGGCCCTTCTCAAGGCGATGGAAGCCGGTAAATTTGGGGTCTTCCGCCTTCTTCTCGAAATCGTCTTCGCGCGAGTCCATCGAGCCGTCGAGGTCGTTGAACAATTCGGCGATCGGCTCGATCCGCTCGTAGTGCTCATGGGCCGGCGCATAGAGCCGCTGGGCGTCCGCCAAGCTTGCCGGCCTTGACCGCGTCAGTGAACTTCTTCGTCTCGGCGACCAGAACGTCGACTTCTTTCTTCACGTAGACTTTGTACTCGGCGATCGGGCCGACGAGGTCCATCGGCGAAGGCTTCGCTGGCGCGGCGTTGGTGGCCGCGACGGTCAGAGATCCCTTTCGGGTTGCTTCTGAGCCCGCAGGTCATCGCATAGTCGCCGGCGTCGAGCGTCGCGGTCAGGGTCTGAGCGAAGCCCGGCAGGATGTTCTCGCGCTCCTCGACGACCATGACGTCCTTGAGGATCTCCCACTCGACGGCGTGCGTGCTTTCATTCTTGATGTTGAAAGTGGTCTTGCCGGCGGTGACGTCGACCTTCGCGGGGTCGCATCCCGCGTTGGTCAGAGTGATCAGGATCGGGACCGGGCGCGATGGGGGCGGCGTCCGCCTGCCCGAACGCCTGACCGCCGATGGTTACAGGGAGTGAAAGCAAAGCCGCTCCGCCAAAAAGGGCGAGCCTCAATCGGGTTGTGCGAGAGTCCAGCATGTCATTCTTCCCTTATCGGTCTGGCGGTCTGAGAGTGCTTTAGGTCTTGGAGAGCTGGTGAGCCGCGCGCGCGACCGGCACAGGGCGGGGCGGCGAGAAGAAGAGGATCAGAGCGGGAATGAGGTAAGCGAAATAGACGATCACTTCGCCGACGGTCGGCGCGTCCTGATAGCCAAAGACGCCGGAGAGCAGCGTGCCGATCAGGCCGTCTTGCGGCACAAACGCGCTGATGTCGAAGGCCGTGCCCTGCAAGCCGTTCCAGAGCCCGGCTTCATGAAACGCGCGCAGCGCGCCAGCGAGCAGACCGGCGGCGACGAAAATGATGAAGACGCCGGTCCAGCGGAAAAAATGGCGCAGATTGAGCTTCACGCCGAAATAGTAGATCGCGAAACCCACGCCGATCGCCGAGGCAAGGCCAAGCGCCGCTCCGATCGGCACGGCCCAGCCATCGCTCTGCTGGATGATCGCGAGAAGAAAGAACAGCGATTCAAGTCCTTCGCGGCCGACGGCGAAGAAGACCATCCCGATCAGCGCAAGGCCCTGGCGGTCGCCTGGACGCAAGGCGTTGTCGATCGAGTCATGCAGCTGGGCCTTGATCGACCGGGCCGCTTTCTTCATCCAGAAGACCATGGAGGTCAGGATCGCGGTCGCTAGAAGCGCGACCAGGCCTTCGAAAAGTTCCTGCTGGCGCTGCGGGAATTCCTGATTGGCGCCGACGAGCGCCAGACCAACGGCGACACAGACGGCGCACGCGGCGCCGACTCCAACCCACACCATGGGCAGCCATTGCGTGCGACCGGATTGCCTAAGATAGCTCGCCACAATGCCGACGATCAGCGCGGCTTCGATACCCTCGCGCAGCATGATCAAATAGGCGGCAAACATTGGGAACGCTTATCCGTTGAGAAGGCGGGTTCAAGGCCCGTCCACCACAGGCATCTGCTAGGGAGCCTATCGCGTAGCGCCGCGCATTTGGTTAAGTCAACGAAACACGGCGCCGCCTGTACAACATTAGAAACGTTCTAAAGGCAGCGTGCCGGCAAGTTTAGAAACGTTCTAAATTGCTCTCGATACGAACAGTTCCGAAGCTTGACGCTTGAAGGGCGCAGGGCGTTTGCGAGCCTTCGCGGGGCCTCGGCGAGATTCGGTGCCAACCGGATCCGAGGCATCGGCCCAATCCGTTGGGCGGCGTGATTGGCAGGAACGTACGTCAACCTGATTACGTCCTCGCCAATTCGATCGCTGGCCACGAGGCGGAGCGGCGCAATGAGACCAAGGTTGCTCAGGCCCCCGTATCACGGCCTCGATGTCATCGGCGACCAGGGTGGCGTTCCGGCCGACTGACCTCAGCGAGCGCGACACGACCCACTTCGGTTGGCGCCGCCACGCCGCCGCGAAGTCGCGTTCCTCCGCGCCCCATTCAGGTGAGTCTTCGTCCCAATAACGCATGACCTCGTACATACGACGACCGTACACACTGCCCGTCAGGTCGCGCACTTGTTCGATGAAGTGACGAAAGAGCGACGGAGCAGGTGCAAATTCCTGGTGGTCGACGTAGCCGTCCAGGGACTGGTTCAATCCGAAGACGAGCTTCGCCATGCCACACAATCCCATCCGAGAGTTTGCCTGGCCGCCGCTTACGCGGAAGTGAGGTTGGCACAAACTGCGCGCCTCTTTCGGCGCGACGAATAGCGGCACGAGCACCGCTGCGCCTTCGAGGCGCCCGTTGCGCAAATCGTCGAGCGCCTCGTTGGCCTTGTCGAGCGGATAGGGCGTGGTCGTCGTTCGCACCTTCGCCTGCGGCGCGACGCGCCAAGAATTCATGGCCGTCGGCGCGGGTCAGATTGGCGACCGAGGCGACGCTGCGCTCCTCCCATAGCAAGCCATACGGGAACGCCGGGATGTCGCTCATGTGAATGCCGCCGCAGACAACGCGGCCGCCCTTGCGCGATGCGGCAAGCGCGGCGGGGACAAGCGCGCCGACCGGCGCGAACAGAATTGCGGCGTCAAGCGGCTCGGGCGGCTTGTCGTCCGAGCCGCCGGCCCAGTCGACGCCGACTGAGCGCGCGAACGCCTGACCGGCATGGTCGCCGGGCCGGGTGAAGGCGAACACGCGCCGCCCCTGCCAGCGACAGACTTGGGCGATGATGTGCCCGGCGGCGCCGAAGCCATAAACGCCGATCGTCCGCCCGTCCCCGGCGAGCTTGAGCGAGCGCCAGCCGATCAGGCCGGCGCAGAGCAGCGGCGCCGTTGCGACCGGATCAAGATCGTCGGAAAGCGGAAAGACAAAATCCGCTTCGGCGATCGTATGGGTGGCGTAGCCTCCGTCGCGGGTGTAGCCGGTGAACAGAGGCGCATCGCATAGGTTTTCCTCTCCTCTCCGGCAAAAGGAGCAAGTTCCGTCGGTGTGGCCGAGCCAAGCGACGCCGACGCGCGCGCCGGGCTTGAGGCCGACGCCCTCGCCAACGGCGTCGACGCGGCCTACGATCTCATGTCCCGGCACAATGGGCAGCTTGGGGTTTGGCAGCTCGCCGTCGACGACGTGGAGGTCGGTGCGACAGATTCCGCAAGCCTCGACCCGCACGCGAACTTGGCCCGGTCCTGGCGACGGCTCGGGCCGCTCCTCCATTACGAGCCGTTCGTGTGCCCGATGCAGAACCATGGCGCGCATCAGAGCGAACGCCCCTTCAGGCGCGGCGCGAGCCGACGACCGATCGCCGCAGAAGTGCATAGAGGCTCCCGCCGCTCATCGCGCCCAGCACGTAGACGACGAAAACCAGCACGGCGAGCGGCAGCGTGACGCTAAGGGCGAGGAAGGAGATGCCGACGCTCTGCGTGTTCTGAAACACGAAGATGATCAGCGCGGCAACGAACACAATCACGATCGCCAGATAAAACCAGCGCAAGCGAGGATCTCCTTGGCTCACGACGCACGGCCGGCCGCGCGTCGCCGCGTCGGGCTCAAATGGGGCGCCTCATCGATGCGCCCCTTGGTCTCAATCCTCAGGCCGCTTGCCGTAGACCCAGGCCAAGCCCAATCCAGCTCGCGCCCGCGAACACGAGATCAATGCCGAGAAAGATTCCGAGCACGTAGAGCGAGGAGACCGGCCAATGGATCAGGATGATGATTCCGAGCAGCAGCGTGATCAGGCCCGAAGCGACGACCCAGCCCCATGGCGTCCCGCCCTTCATGTTGAACCCGAGGAAGACGCGCATGATGCCGGAGGCGACCAGCGCCGCGCCAAGAATGAGCGTCAGCCAGACCGCGGTCAGCAGCGGATTGTCGAACGCCACGAACCCGGCGATGATGTAGAGGATGCCGAGCAGAAGCCAGAAGATAAACCGGCCCCAGGTCTTGATCTGGAACGAGTGGATGACCTCGAAAACGCCCGCGATGATCATCATGATTCCGACGACGTAGACCGTCGCCACCGTCGCCATCACGACGCTGCCAAGAGCGATCACGCCAGCGACGAGGTAGACCACGCCGAGGGCGACGATCCAGCCCCATTTGCCCCTGAGCGGCGCGATGCCCGCGCCGGGTCCAAGCCCTAATACCGATGTGTTGGTCATGGCGTCCGTCCCTAATTCATGCCGCACGGCGACGGGGCTTCGTGCCCTCTGACGCGCGAATCTCCGCGCAATCTATCACAGACAATGGTGATGAGAAGCGCCCCATCGGGCGCTGACGTATGGCGAGCTACGCCGAATTTGTGGAGGCGAGAGAGATTGCGTCCCTCAGACCTTGGCGCCGCTCCAGTCCCTCGCCCGGCTCACGAGCAGGAACAAAGCGGCTTCGTTCGAATCGGCCAAATAGTCGCGCGCGGCGCTCGAGAGTCGCTCGACCAACGATTTCTTGTAACCCTTCTCGTTCGGCTCAAGCGGGATCGTCGTGACGATGACAAGGACGCGCTGCTCGTCGCCATCCTGGGCCTTTGCAGTCCACACCTTGGCGGCCCTGGCGAGGGGATGAGAGAATGTCATTAACAATTGCCCCATGGATGATATCCGGGCGTATAGGGATCAGCGCCGAGGAGGCGCGTCAAGCCCTCCGCCATCAAATGCGTGCGCCGACCTCATTCCGCCGAACGATCGCCTACCGCCTGCTGGAGTCGAGCAGCCGTAGCACGAGCCAGACGGGGACGACCACCATCGCCCCGGTCAGCAGGATCCGCCCGACCTCGTGGATGTCGCTGAACCCAAGTTCGACGATCTGTCTCGCCGTGCGGATCGCTTCGGCAAACAACGTCGCCGGGTCGAAGCCGAAAGTCTCGAGAACGATCCCGACGACGAACGAGACGACAATCAGCCGCAGTGCGACCATCGCCGGCGATCCGCCGAGGAACCGGCCGACAGCGTTGTTGGTCATGACCGGCAATTCCGATCAGCCGATCGCCCCGCCTGCCGGCGGCCATGACCGCCGGCAGGACGCTCCAATGCTGGACCGTAGATGGGTCTCATCGATCAGGACTTCGGAAACTGCACGATCGACGAGGGCTTTGGCTGGGAAGAGGCGTCAGCCTCGCCGCCGACCTCCTTGCCGTTGATCGTGAGGCTCCCGTGCGAGGCGCCGAGCTTGATCGTGGACCCGTCGGGCAGCTCGCCGGCGAGCAACATCTGCGCCAGCGGGTCCTGCACCCACTTCTGGATCACGCGCTTCAAGGGACGCGCGCCATAAGTCGGATCGTACCCCTTGTCGGCCAGCCATTGCCGCGCCTTGGCGTCGAGGCTGAGCCCGATCTTGCGGTCCTCCAGGAGCCGGTTCAGGCGCTTGAGCTGGATGTCGACGATCTCGCTCATGTCCTCGCGCCGCAGGCGATGGAAGAGGATGATTTCGTCCACGCGGTTGAGGAACTCGGGCCGGAAATGCCCGCGCACGACGCCCATCACTTCCTTCTCGACCGTCTTCGTGTCCTCGCCCTCCCGAAGATTGACGAGATACTCGGAGCCGAGGTTCGAGGTCATGATGATGAGCACGTTGCGGAAATCGACCGTGCGCCCCTGACCGTCAGTGAGCCGTCCGTCGTCGAGCACCTGCAACAGGACGTTGAACACGTCCGGATGCGCCTTCTCGATCTCGTCGAACAGCACGACCTGATAGGGCCGGCGCCGCACGGCTTCGGTCAAAGCTCCGCCTTCCTCGTAGCCGACATAGCCGGGAGGCGCGCCGATGAGCCGGGCGACCGAGTGCTTCTCCATGTACTCGGACATGTCGATGCGCACGAGCGCGCTCTCGTCATCGAACAGGAAAGACGCGAGCGCCTTGGTGAGCTCCGTCTTGCCGACGCCGGTTGGCCCCAGGAACATGAACGAGCCGATCGGACGGTTCGGGTCCTGCAGGCCAGCGCGGGCGCGCCGGACCGCGGTCGAGACCGCGACCACCGCCTCGCGCTGCCCAACGACGCGGCGCGCGATCTCCTCCTCCATCTTGAGGAGTTTCTCGCGCTCGCCTTCGAGCATCTTGTCGACGGGAACGCCGGTCCAGCGCGACACGACCTGCGCGACGTGGCTCGCGGTCACCGCCTCGTCCACCAGCACGCTGTTGTCCTGGCTCTCCGCGTCCTGAAGCTTCTTCTCGAGCTCGGGAATCGTGCCGTAGGTGATCCGGCCGGCTTCCGCGTAATCGCCCTTGCGCTGCGCCTGGGCGAGCGCGTTGCGCGCCGCCTCAAGCTCTTCCTTGAGCCTGGCGGCCTGGCCAAGCTTGTCCTTCTCGGCCTTCCAGCGAGCGGTCAGCGCGTCGGACTTCTCCTGCAGGTCCGCAAGCTCGCCGGCGAGCTTCTTGAGGCGATCCTTCGACGCCGTGTCGGTCTCCTTCTTCAGCGCCTCCTGCTCGATCTTGAGCTGCATGATGCGCCGGTCGAACTCGTCCAGCTCCTCGGGCTTCGAGTCGACCTGCATCCGCTGGCGGGCCGCAGCTTCGTCGATGAGGTCGATCGCCTTGTCCGGCAGGAAGCGATCGGCGATGTAGCGATCGGACAGCGTCGCGGCGGCAATGATCGCCGGATCGGTGATGCGGACGCCGTGATGGGCCTCGTATCGGTCCTTCAAGTCCGCGCAGGATCGAGATCGTGTCCTCGACCGTGGGCTGAGCGACGAACACCGGCTGGAACCGCCGCGCCAGCGCCGCATCCTTTTCGACATGCTTGCGATATTCATCGAGCGTGGTCGCGCCGACGCAGTGCAGTTCGCCGCGCGCCAGCGCGGGCTTCAGAAGGTTCGAAGCGTCCATCGCGCCGTCCGCCTTGCCGGCCCCGACGAGGGTGTGCATTTCGTCGATGAACAGGATGATGCCGCCCGCGGCCGCAGTGACTTCGTTGAGCACGCCCTTGAGGCGCTCCTCGAACTCGCCGCGATATTTCGCGCCGGCGATCAGCGATCCCATGTCGAGCGCGAGCAGCTTCTTGTCGCGGATCGATTCCGGCACGTCGCCATTGACGATGCGCAAAGCCAGCCCCTCGACGATCGCCGTCTTGCCGACGCCGGGCTCGCCGATCAGCACCGGATTGTTCTTGGTGCGCCGCGACAGCACCTGGACGGTGCGGCGGATCTCCTCGTCGCGGCCAATGACCGGATCGAGCTTGCCGTTGCGCGCAGCGTCGGTGAGGTCGCGGGTGTATTTCTTCAGCGCGTCATACTGGTTCTCGGCGCTCGCCGAGTCGGCGGTGCGGCCCTTGCGGATGTCGTTGATCGCCGCGTTGAGGGTCTGCGCGGAGACGCCGGCATTGGCCAGAATCTTGGCCGCCTGCGCTGCCCTTCTCCATCGCCAGCGCGAGCAGGAGGCGCTCGACGGTGACGAACGAGTCGCCCGCCTTCTGGGCGATCTTCTCGGCGTTGTCGAACAGGCGCGCCGTCATCGGCGCCATATAGAGCTGGCCTGCTCCCGACCCTTCGACCTTGGGCAATTTGGCGAGGGCGGCTTCGACCTCGGTCAGCGCCTGGCGAGAGTTCCCGCCGGCCCGGTCGATCAGTCCGGCGGCCAGCCCCTCCTCGTCGTCCAGAAGCACCTTGAGCACGTGCTCGGGCGTGAATTGCTGATGCCCCTCACGAAGCGCCAGCGACTGCGCGGACTGCACGAAGCCGCGCGCCCGCTCGGTATATTTCTCCAAGTTCATTGTCGTCTCCTTCGGCGCCGACCAGCGCCCCGAAGCGACGCCAGCCAGCCCATACAAATCCGTTTGCCGCGTTTTCGCAGCTTGAACGGTATGTAGGAGCCGCCTAGCGCGGACGGAAGGGCAAAACGCGAACGCGGGACACGAAAAACTGACGATTTCGGCGCTGGCTCGGACTTCGCCTTTCAGGGCTTAGGGGATGCGCGCTTGAAAAACTCCTGGAGCCAGTCGGCGTTCATGCCGGCGATCGGCAGCCAGGCCTTGAACAGGGTCTCGGGCGAATAGCGCTCAAGCTCGGCCATCATGCGCTTTTCGATCTCCGCCATGGCCGCTTTCTGCATGGGCTCGACATCCGGCAATCCCATGAACTGACGCGCCTCGAGAGGCGTGCAGTCGACATCGACGGTGATCTTCATCGGGCGCGGCTCTCCCTATTCCAAGGCTAAGCGGGATGACTTGGCGCGGCACGGCGAGTATTGAAGGCCCTCTCGCGCTCTCAAGGCCCGGACTATTGCAGGTCTTTGCACAGTGAGCCAGTCTTGAGCGGGCCCAAGGCCTTTATTCTCCATCTGGAGCGCGCGAGTTCGCGCGCAGCCACCGTCCAGTCGCTCCGCGCCAGCATGGCCATCGAGAGCGAGGTCCTGGGGGCGATCGACGGGGCGCGCCTCACGCCGCAAGAGGTCGACCAGGCTTACGCCCGGCGGCGTTTCCGGCCCACCTATCCATTTCCGCTGACGAGGACGGAAGTCGGCGTTTTCCTGAGCCACCGCTTGGCCTGGCGGCGGATCGTCGACGACGCGCTCGACTTCGCCTTCATCTTCGAGGACGACGCTGAGATCGACCCTGCCGCATTCGCGGCGCTGGTCGAATTCGTGACCCTCGAACGGCCGGCCTGGGACTATGTGCTGCTGCCGGCTCAGCCCATCCGAAGCGGGACGCCGGTCGCGAGCCGCGGCGGCCTTACGCTTATGCGTCCCGACGCGCCCCCCTTAAGGGCGATCGCCCAGATCGTCTCGCTCGCGGCGGCCAAGCGCCTCCTCGAGTCGCACCCTGCCTTTCGACCGCCCCATCGACACGCTGATGCAAATGACCTGGGTCACCGGCCAGCCGGTGCTGGTCGCCTCGCCCTCGCCGATCCGCGACGTGTCCCGGGAGACCGGGGGCAGCACCGTCCAGCGCAAATCGATGAGCCTCGTCGAGCGCCTCCGCCACGAGGCGATGCGCCCGATCTATCGCGCGCAGGTGCTCGCGCGCTATCGGCGGCATCTGGCGGAAGCCTCCCGCTAGCGCCACGGCGCCCCGCCTCAGGCGACCGCCGCCCCCATTAGCTTTCGCGCGGCGGCTGCGCTCATGGGCTGGCCGAAAGCGGATCCTTGCGCGAATTGGCAGCCGAGCTGGGCAAGTTCGACGGCGTCGGATTCCGTCTCCGCCCCCTCGGAGATGACGTCCATGCCGATCTCCTGCGCCATGGCGACGATCGAGCGAAGGATGGGCGACCGCGCGCCAACGGCATTGGGTCTGACCAGCGACGCATCGATCCGCATCGCGTCGAAACGGTACTCCGGCAGATGACCGAGCGAGGTGTAGCCGGCGCCGAATCGGTCGAGCATGAGCGCTGCGCCGATTTCGCGCACCCGTTGCAAGAGGGCCGCGGCATATTCCGGGTTCTCCATCACCAGACTCTCCGCCGCGGCAAGCTTGAGCGAGCCGCGCTGGACGTAATGGCGGCCGAGCGCGGAGCGCACGTCGAGCAGGAGGTCGTGGCTGAGCATTTGGCGCGACGAGGCTGCGACCGTCGCGAAGATCGGCGGATTGACTTCAAGCGCCTTCTGCCATGCAGCCAGCTCCCTCGCCGTCGACTCGAGAGCGTAAGCGCCGATGTCGACGATCGCGCCGGTCAACTCGGCGGCCTGGAGGAACTCATCGTCGCCGAGGACCCCTAGCCTCGGATGGCGCCAGCGGATGAGCGATTGGAATCCGGCGACCGTGCGATCCTCGAGGCGAACGATGGGTCGGTAAAGAATCGAAATCTCGCCGCGCTCGAGCGCGCGCCGCACATCATTGCCGAGCGTCTGCCGGTCGGTGCGATGCAGGCGCATGTTGGGGGCGAAAATCTCCACCCGGTCGCCGCCGGCCTTTTTGGCGTTGGCGAGCGCGAGCTGGGCGTCAGCGAGAAGATCGCCGCCTTTGTCGTGCAGCTTCGGATTGTAATGCGCCGCGCCGATCGACACCGACAGCGTGATTTCCCGTTCGCCAAAGCTGATCGGCGAGGCGAGCACAGCGCGCAGGGCGTCGATCCTGGCTGGCGCGTCCATCGAGCCCGGTTCGGCGAGCACGATCGCGCCGAACATGTCGCCGCCCAGGCGAGCCAACGTGTCGCCGGGCCGTAAATCCCGCGCCAGGCGCCGCGCCACCGCCAACAGCGCCGAGTCGCCGATCGACAGCCCGTAGGAATCGTTGACCGATCGGAACTCGTCGACATCGATCACCATCACCGTCGGCGCGCCGGCGCCAGGCTTCTGCGCCAGGAGAATGGCCGCGCCCAGGCGATCAGTGAACAGCTCGCGGTTGGGAAGTCCGGTCAGATTGTCGTGAATCGCGTCATGGAGCATGCGCTCTTCGGCCGATTTGAGTTCGGTCACGTCCGAAAGCGAGCCGATCACCCGCACCACCTCGCCGTCGGCGCTGATGACCGGCCGGGCTTTGAGGACGTACCAGAAATAATGACCATCCGATCCGCGTAGTCGGAGATCGTGATTGATCCGGCCCGAGCGCTGATGCAGGAGCCCGTCCAGCGCGAGCGTGTAACGGTCGCGATCGAGAGGATGCAGCACGTCGAGCCAGCCAGCCGCCGGCCCCTCGAGCGCGCCGCGCTTGAGGCCGAGCTGGCTTTCGATCGCCTCGCTGCCGTTCACTTCGTCGGTCAAGACGTTCCAATCGAAGATTGCCTCCCCCGATCCGGTCATAGCCAGCGAACGCCGCTCGGCGTTGGGGCCGCTGTCCATGGCGCCGCCAGAGCCGGAAAAGGCGAATTGCATCACCGTGAAGCCGATCAGCATGACGATCAGCACGAGGCCGCCGACCAAACCCGGCGCCGCCAGGTCATTGGTCAGATAGCCAAGCGCCGCCGCGCCCGCGGCCACCACCCAGACCGCGAGCAAATACCAGGTCGGGATCAGCATCACGGCGCGGTCGGATCCACGCGCCGCAAGGCTCAGGATGAGCAGAAATCCAATGCCGGCGACGGTGGCGATGGAGATCCTCGCCACGCCGGCGGCTATCGCCGGATTGTAGACCGAGAGCCCGACCACGGCCCCCATCAGCACGAGCCATGCGAACGCGAAATGGGTGTAGCGCACGTGCCATCGGCGCAGATTGAGGTAGGCGAAGAGAAAAATTATGAGCGTCGCCCCGATCGTCGCCTCGACCCCGGCGCGCCAGATTCTTTCCGAGGCGTCGCCGAGGCCGAACATCTTGCGCCAGAAGCCGAAGTCGATGCAGACGTAGGCGAACACGGCCCAGGCGAGCGCCGCGGCGGCGGGAAAAATCATCGCGCCGCGGACCACGAAGACGATGGTCAAAAAGAGCGCCAGGAGACCGGCGATGCCGATCAGAATCCCTTCATAGAGAGTGAGGCTGGCCGACTTGTCCTTGAACGCGTCCGGCTCCCACAAATAAAGCTGCGGCAGGTTCGGCGTGCGCAGCTCCGCGACGTAGGTCACGGTGGTTCCGGGATCGAGGGTCAGGCGAAAGACATCGGCGTCCGCGCTGTCCTCACGCTCCGGCGCCGCGCCCTGACTTGCCGTGATGGTCGTAATTCGCGACGAACCGAGATCTGGCCAGATGAGGCCCGAGCCGACAAAGCGAAAGTGCGGCGCCACGATCAGCCGTGTGAGTTGCTCCTCGGAATCATTGGTCAGCGCGAACACGATCCAGGCCGGCTGAGCGCCCGGCTCGAGAGCGCTGACCTCAATCCGGCGGACGATGCCGTCGGCGCCAGGCGCGGTCGACACCTGGATGCGATCGCCCTGCGCGCTGTAACGCTCGACCACCCGGGTCAGATCGATCGCGTCTGAATCCGGCGACACCCTTACGGATTGCACCGCGTAGGTGGGCCGACAGAACGCCGTCAGCGCGGCGAGAAGGATCACGACGCCGAGGAGGCCGCGCCACGCGCCCGAGGCGCCCTTCGCGTGCGAGCCTACGGAATGCCTCACGCCGTGGGCGTTCGCGCGATCGTTGAAGGTCTGTTCAGTCAAGATTGGTCCACGCCAGTCGCGGACGCGCTTCGCTTTGCACGAGCCCGAACAGGATGTGGTCGCGCCAAGCCCCGTTGATCCTGAGGAAGCCGTGCGCGTAGCCCTCACGCCGGAAGCCGTTGCGCTCAAGGAGCGCGATCGACGGCGCGTTCTCCGGGATGCAGGCGGCTTCGATTCGGTGCAGGCGCAACTTGGCAAGGGCGAATTCGACCGTCGCCGCGACCGCACGCGTCATGCGCCCTCTGCCCGCATACGGGGCTCCCATCCAGTAGCCAAGCGTTCCGCTCTGCGACACCCCGCGCCGGACTCCGCCGAGGGTGATTCCCCCTAAAAGTTCATCAGTGATGCTGTCGAAAATGAGAAACGAATAGGCCTCGTCGCGAGCCATGTCGTCGTCTTGGCGCTTGAGGCGCCGGCGAAATGCGGCGCGCGTCAAATCGTCGTCCGGCCATGTTGGTTCCCAAGGCTCGAGAAAACCGCGGCTTGCAGCGCGCAACTTCGACCATGACGAATAGTCCGTCAGCGCCGCCGGTCGCAGATAGAGGCCATCGCCGCGGAGGACAGGCTCCGGGGTGACCGGTCGCGTCAAGCCGAAAAGCGCCATCATACCCCTTTCAAGGCGGCGGCGATCTTCGCTTGGTCGGGGGCTTTGCCGACCGCGCCGATCATCGCCACGGCGGGGGCCGATCTAAGCATGGCGGCGCCGGTTTTGCGAACGTCTTCGACGGTGACAGCGTCGACGCGGGCCAGCATCTCGTCGAAGGACAGCGGGCGTCCATAGATCTGCATCTGGCGCGAAAGCTGGTGGACCCGCGCCCCGGGCTGCTCAAGCGCCGTCACCAGCGAGACCTTCATCTGCGCCTTGGCGCGGCGAATTTCTGATTCCTCTAGCCCGTGCGCGGCTTCGCCGAGGCAATCGAGCGACGCCGCGACCACCTCGGCCACATCTTTGTGGGCCGACGCGGCATAGAAACCAAACAGGCCCGTGTCGATGAAATCCCAGTGGAATCCATAGATCGAGTAGGCGAGGCCCCGTTTTTCGCGCACCTCCTGAAAGAGCCGCGACGACATGCCCCCGCCCGCGGCAGCGGCGAAGACTTGGGCGGCGTCGTGATCCGGCGCGCTCGAAGCACGCCCCTCGAAGCCCACCACGACATGCGTCTGCTCGAGCCGCCGCTTCACCTTGATCTCGCCGCCGCGATAAGCGGCTCGCGCTTCGGCGGGCGCCGCCATCTGGGAGAGCGCTCCGAGGCGAGACTGGACAAGATCGAGGATATGATCGTGCTCAACCGCTCCGGCCGCTGCGACGACGGTGGCGCCGGCGCTGTAGCGGCGGCCCAGATACGGATCGATCGCCGCCCGGTCGAAGGTCTCGACGGTCTCCCGTGTGCCGAGGATCGGCCGGCCGATCGGCTGGTCAGGAAAGGCGGTCGTCGTGAGAAGATCGAACACCAGGTCGTCCGGCGTGTCGTCGACCGCCCCGATTTCCTGGACGATAACATTCTTCTCTCGTTCGAGCTCCTCCGGAGCAAATGTGCTTTCGGTGAGAAGGTCGCCAATGACGTCAAGCACGAGATCCGCGTCCTCCGCCAGAACCCGGGCGAAATAGCTTGTCCTCTCAACTCCGGTCTCCGCGTTTAGGTCGCCGCCAACGTTCTCGATCGTCTCCGCAATTTCGCGGGCGCTTCGACGGCGCGTGCCTTTGAACGCCATATGCTCGATGAAATGCGAGAGCCCGTGCTCGCCCGCGCGCTCGTAGCGCGATCCCGCCTCGACGAACACGCCGATCGCCGCGGTCTTAAGATGGGGCGCCGTTTCGGTTACGACGGCGAGCCCCGTGGGAAGGCTCGTAACTTGAATGCTCACGCCGCGACCCGCGCAGTCTGACGCAGGTAATCGGCCACCGCCCGACGGTTGTTGGGCAGGACAGCGATCGCTTCCTTGCGCTCCATCAGATCGGAGAGGGGCTCTGGCAGCGGGGGCCGCACGCCGGTCGCGGCCTCGACGGCGTCGGGAAACTTCGCCGGATGGGCCGTTGCGAGAGCGATGACTGGCGTCGCGGGCGAGGCGGCAACGCTTTTCGCGCGGCGTGAACGCCGACTGCCGTGTGCGGATCGATGATCGTGCCGCTCGTGCGGTAGATGCGGCCCATCTCCTCGGCGCATGCGGGCTCGTCGACCCGGAAAGCATCGAAATCGTCGCGTATGCGCGCGAGCGCCGACTCCGGAATCGTGAATGAGCCCTCTCTGGCCAGCGCGCTCATCTGCGCGACCACTTCATTCGGCTTCCGGTCGGACGCCTCGAACAGGAGGCGCTCGAAATTTGAGGACACCTGAATGTCCATCGAGGGCGACTGAGTGGCCTTAACCGCGTTTGGCGCATAGCGTCCGGTCGCCAGCGTGCGCACGAGAATGTCGTTCTCATTGGTTGCAATGATCAAACGCTCGATCGGCAATCCCATTCGCTTGGCGTAATAGCCGGCCAGCACGTCGCCGAAATTACCGGTTGGAACCGCGAAGGACACTGGCCGTTCGGGCGCGCCAAGCGCGGCGGCGGCGACGAAATAATAGACAATCTGCGCCAGGATTCGCGCCCAATTGATGGAATTGACGCCCGACAGGCGCATCTCGTCGCGAAAAGCGAGATCGCCGAACAGGTCCTTGACGATGCGCTGACAATCATCGAACGAGCCTTGAATCGCGAGCGCGTGGACGTTGGGCCGATTGGCCGTCGTCATCTGCCGGCGCTGGACGTCCGACACCCGGCCCTGCGGGTAGAGGATGAACACTTCGACTTGCGACTGCTCGCCAAAAGCCTCTATCGCCGCAGCCCCGGTATCGCCCGAAGTCGCGCCGATGATCGTCGCTCGGGCATTCTGGCGTCGTAAAACGCGATTCATCGCCTGGCCCAGCCACTGCATGGCGAAATCCTTGAAGGCCAGCGTCGGTCCGTGGAAGAGTTCGAGCGTGAACAGGTTGTCATCGAGCTGAGTGAGCGGCGCAATCGCGGCGTGACGAAAGCCCGCATAGGCGGACGCGGTCAGCGACTTCATTTCGGCGTGATCGAAATCCTTGTCGACGTAGGGCGCCATGAGCCGCGCGGCCGCTTCCGGATACGGAACTCCCCTCAACGCCCGGATCGCGTCCGGCGGCAAATGGGGGACGGAGAGCGGCAGATAGAGGCCGCCGTCGCGCGCGAGACCGGCGAGAAGGGCATCCGCGAAGCCGAGCGCCGGCGCCGCGCCGCGCGTTGAGACATAATCCACGATAGAGGATCCCTGGTCGATTTGGTCGCCGTCTAGCGCAAATTACGCCAGAGGGGAACGGGCGGCGGACTTTGTCGCACGAATGGAGCCAAAAAAAGACGTTTCCGATCCGTGATTTGCGCTAAGTAAATGGCCGCCAATCCAGATTCGCACTTGAAAACGCCTTGGAACCTTCCATAACTTGACACATTCACTGCAGGGACGCCTCGCGCGGCTTGGGAGAGCCTCGCCGGCACAACCAGGACGGCGAGTGGGAGTGATGAACGCGGTTTTCAAAGCCTATTTGCATAGACTAATTCGTAAAGGTCGGCTGGAAGTCGAAACCGCCGACGGAACCGTTGAGACCTTCGGCGACGGCACAGGCCCCATCCTTGGGGTCAAGCTTCTTGATCGCGCCGCTGAATGGAAGCTGATGCTCAATCCCGCGTTGAGTCTGGGTGAGCTTTACACGGACGGACGCATCATCGTCACCAAGGGCGATCTTTACGGCCTGCTGGAGCTGGGCGCCCGCGATCTGGCCGAGCTGGAGGGGCAGTTCTGGGTCAAGGCGATGAATAAGATGCGCATGGCGTTTCGAGCCCTCCACCAGCGCAACGACCGGCAGAGCGCCAGACGCAACATCGCCCAGCACTACGACCTGAATGAGCGCCTCTACGGCCTATTCCTCGATTCCGACCGCCAGTATTCCTGCGCTTACTTCGAATATCCCGGCCAATCGCTCGAGGACGCCCAAACCGCAAAGAAGCGTCATATCGCCGCCAAGCTCTTGCCGGAGGATGGCGCAACTGCGCTCGACATTGGTTGTGGGTTCGGGGGTCTCGGGCTTTATCTCGCCGGTGTTGCCGGCGCACGCGTAACCGGAGTTACGCTATCCGAGGAGCAGTTCGCCGTCGCGACCAGTCGCGCCCGCCAGACGGGTCTCGCCGACCAGGTCGAATTTCGGCTGCAGGACTACCGCGATGTCCGCGAAACCTTCGACCGCATTGTCTCCGTCGGCATGTTCGAGCACGTGGGCGCCAGCCGGTACGACGAATTCTTCACCAAAGTCCGTACTCTGCTCAAGGACGATGGGGTGATGCTGCTCCATTCCATCGGCCGCAACTCCGTTCCGGGCGTCACGAACCCCTGGATCCGCAAATATATCTTCCCCGGCGGCTACATTCCGAGCTTGTCCGAAGTGCTGCCGGCGATCGAGCGGGCGGGTCTCTACGTGACGGACGTCGAAATCTTGCGGCTGCACTATGCCGAGACGCTGCGTGTTTGGCGCGAACGGTTTATGGCGAGTCGAGATGAGGCTGCGAAGCTTTACGACGAGCGCTTCTGTCGCATGTGGGAGTTCTATCTCGCTGGCTCGGAAACGTCGTTCCGCGTCGACGGCCACATGGTCATGCAGCTCCAACTCGCCAAGCGCCAGGAACCGGTTCCACTGACCAGGAATTACATCCTGGAGCGGGAGGCCGAGCTTCGCCGCCGCGAGGCGGCGCCGTCCGTGATACGCCACGCGGCGGAGTAGTCTTAAGCCGCCTCAGCGAACCGAACCGCGAGGCCCGTCGCCGTCACCCGCTCGAGCCGGAGACCGTCGATCTCACAGCCTTTGCAACCCTCGACTTCGAACTGGACGTCGACGACACCGTCCGCGCCGTAATCCTCGGCCTCACGTGTCAGGGCGTCGATTGTGGCCTGACGGTCGGCTTCCGTGCCGGACCCGCCGGCGGCTCGCCAGGGCCCCTTGGCGCGAATGCGCCCGATTGCAATTGTACGCCGGCCGTCGTCTGGGGCGGCCGCAAAACTCACTCGCATGATATTCGGTCCATATCCTGAAGCGCAGACTCCATATCGCGCTTGGCCTTTCCGGGTCGTTAACAAGGCATTACGACGGGAAATTGGCCATTTTTATGACGTGGAAGCATGTATGTGCGACGCTTGCTGCGCCGCACATACATGTAGTGCCCAGATTGGGCTTTGCTACTCGGCCGGCTCCGCCGGCTCCGGAGCGGGCGTTCTTTTCGAGGTCGGCGCCCGTCTGCTGGTCGACCACGCGCATCGACAGCTTGACCTTGCCGCGATCATCGTGGCCCATGACCTTGACCTTGACCCGGTCGCCTTCCTTGACGATGTCGGTCGTCTTGTTGACCCGCGCCTTCGCGAGCTGCGAAATGTGGACGAGGCCGTCCTTCGAACCGAAGAAATTGACGAAGGCGCCGAATTCGACCGTCTTGACCACCGTGCCGTCGTAAATCTGGCCGACCTCCGGGTCCGAGGCGATCGACTTGATCCAGTTGACGGCCGCCTTGATCTTGGCGCCGTCGCTCGAGGCGATCTTCACCGTGCCGTCGTCCTCGATGTTGATCTTGGCGCCGGTCTTTTCGACGATCTCGCGGATCACCTTGCCACCCGTGCCGATGACTTCTCGGATCTTGTCGGTCGGGATCTTCATCGTCTCGATGCGCGGCGCGAACTCTCCAAGCTCGGCCCGCGCTCCAGTGAGCGCCTTGCTCATTTCGCCCAGGATGTGCAGGCGCCCGTCGCGCGCCTGAGCCAGCGCCTGACGCATGATCTCCTCGGTGATGCCGGCGATCTTGATATCCATTTGCAGCGAAGTGACCCCTTCGCTCGTGCCCGCGACCTTGAAGTCCATGTCGCCGAGATGGTCCTCGTCGCCGAGAATGTCGCTGAGCACCGCGAAGCGCTCGCCCTCGAGGATGAGGCCCATCGCGATGCCCGCGGTCGGGCGCTTGAGCGGCACGCCCGCGTCCATAAGCGCCAGCGACGATCCGCACACCGTCGCCATGGACGATGAGCCGTTCGAACTCGGTGATCTCCGAGACGACGCGGATGGTGTAGGGGAATTCGGCCGGGGTCGGCAGCATCGGGCGAATGGCGCGCCAGGCGAGCTTGCCGTGCCCAATTTCGCGCCGGCCGGGCGCCCCCATGCGGCCGGTCTCGCCGACCGAATAGGGAGGAAAGTTGTAGTGGAGGAGGAACCGCTCCTTATAAGTCCCGTCCAGCGAGTCGACATATTGCTCGTCCTCGCCAGTACCGAGCGTGGCGACGACCATCGCTTGCGTTTCGCCGCGCGTGAAAAGCGCGGAACCATGGGTTCGGGGCAACACCCCGACTTCGGCCAGGATCGGGCGCACGGTGGTCAGATCCCGCCCGTCGATGCGGCGCTTGTGATCGAGAATGTTCCAGCGCACGACCTTGGCCTGAGCCTTGTGGAACGCCTCCGCCACCTCGCTGGCGGGAAACTTCGGGTCGGCGCCCGCGGGCGCGAGTTCGCCAAACACCTTCGCCTTGGCGGCGTCGACGGCGGCGTAACGCTGCTGCTTCTCTGTGATCGAATAGGCGGCGCGCAAATCGGCCTCGCCTGCATCCATCACCGCTTTCTCAACCGCGGCGTGATCGTTCGCCTTGAGGTCGCGGGGCTCCTTGGCGGCCTTCTCGGCCAACCGAATGATCGCCTGAAGGACCGGCTGGAATGCGGCGTGGCCGGCCATAACCGCCTTCAGCATCGTGTCCTCGGAGAGCTCCTGAGCCTCCGACTCGACCATCAAGACCGCGTCCGCTGTGCCTGCGACGACCAGGTCGAGGGTCGAAATCTTTCATCTCCTCGACGGTCGGATTGACCTTGATCTCGCCCTTGATGAGGCCGACCCGCGCGCCGCCGATCGGGCCCATGAAGGGCACGCCGGAAAGAGTCAGCGCGGCTGAAGCGGCGACCATCGCCAGAATGTCCGAGTCGTTCTCGAGGTCATAGGAGAAGACCGTCGCGATGACTTGCGTGTCGCAGCGGAAATCCTCGGGAAACAATGGGCGGACCGGCCGGTCGATCAGGCGCGAGGTCAGCGTTTCACGGTCGGACATGCGCCCTTCGCGCTTGAGATAGCCGCCGGGAATTCGTCCCGCCGCGAAGGCCTTTTCCTGGTAGTGGACGGTGAGGGGAAAGAAATCCTGGCCGGGCTTCGGCTCCTTGGCGGCGACGACGGTCGCCAGCACCGTGGTCTCGCCCCAGGTGGCGAGCACCGCCCCGTCCGCCTGACGGGCGACACGGCCGGTTTCGAGCGTGAGCTTGCGCCCGCACCAGTTGAGTTCTTCACGTTGTACGTCAAACATCTTTCTTCATCCTGCGTGAGTTGAGGATGCGAAAGCCTGCGGCCCATGCCGCTCGTCGATCGAGCTCGTCATCGGCAAGACGGCGAGCGGCTGGGCGAACGCCAGCCGCTTGCGATCCTGCCATGACGCGAGGCTCTCGCATTGGGTAGAGGGCTTCGGCCGCGCCGTCGCCCGGTCTTAAGGACGGGACGCCTGAAATCAGGCGCTCCGTTTGCGTGGGGCTCGGCCTCAGCGGCGGATGCCCAAACGCTCGATGAGGGTCTTATAGCGGGCCTCATCCTGCTTCTTGACGTAGTCGAGAAGCGTTCGCCGCTGCGACACCATCTTGAGCAGGCCGCGGCGGGAATGGTTGTCCTTGACGTGAGTCTTGAAGTGGCCGGTCAGGTTGGTGATGCGCTCGGTGAGAATCGCAACCTGAACTTCGGGCGACCCGGTGTCGCCGACTTTCAAGCCATATTGATTGATGAGCGCAGACTTGCGCTCAGCGGTGATCGACATCGGCATTGTCCTTAAGTCTGCGAGCCGGCCGAAGCCAGCTCATCGTTGAATAAGCGGCCGAACCGGGATGTCGTCCAGGTCGGTCGCGACGCTAATCCCGCGCGCTAGCTTGCCGCGGATCGCGCGCTTATACAGATTTCGTGGCCCGGCGCCAGCAAAATGTTGGGGCTTGGCGATGCCTTGTCACGGGTGATTGGCGGCCAAGAGAGCCCAACTTCGCTATTTAGAGCGGCGCATATCTTCGTCTGCGCGAGCGAGCCGGTCGTCAAGCGTGACAAGCTCAGCGCCGAGCGCGTGGGCTAGCCAAAGGTAGCTTGCGTCGTAAAGCGACAGCTTCATTCGCTCCGCCAGAACGATGGCGGCGTCGAGATTGACCGTCTCGAGCGAGATCGAGAGCGCATCGAGCAAGGAAAAGGCTTCAATCAACGCCTCTCGCTCGGCGGGAGAGGCGCGAATTTTCTTCAAGCAGGCGTTCGCGACTTCGAATCCAATGAGGCTTGGGGCGCGGAGGGTCGCATCGCGCAGGCGAGGGACGACCTCTTCGCTCGTCGGCTCATTGAACAGCAAAGCGACAATTGCGGACGCGTCGACGACCTTATCGATCACGGTCTTCGCGGATGAGCCGCGCCGCTTCGTCCCGCCGTGTGAGATTAAGGCCCTTCACTCTGGCGACGATTTCGTCAATTCCAAGCCGGCGCGGCGTCCCGGTCGCCTCGTCGATCAACGCCCTCAACTCGCCCTGCAGCGACCGATGGTTGGCTTTGGCGCGTTCGCGCAGCCGCCTCACCTGTTCCTCCGGCACGCTTTTGATGGAAAGGTCCAAGTTAGAGCTCCAAAATGGAGCAGTAATAGAGCATTTTTGGAGCAGCGAAGCAACCAGGAGCGGGGACAGGGCAGCCTCTCGATTGCCGTCGACGCCTGAAGCGGCTACCAACTCGCAATCCCCCATCCCGTGTTCCTGATGCCTGCCTCACCTGAAGATCTGCTCGCCTACCTGATCGCGCTCGGTATTGAGACCGAGACCGTCGACCATCCGCCGCTGTTCACGGTCGAGGATTCGCGGGCTTTGCGTGGCGAAATTCCCGGAGGCCACACCAAGAACCTGTTCGTCAAGGACAAGAAGGGCCGGTTGTTCCTGTTGGTCCTCGGCGAGGAGACCGTGATCGACCTCAAGCGGGTGCATGAGACGATCGGCGCGCAGGGGCGCGTGTCGTTCGGCTCGGCTGATCTATTGGAAGAGGTATGGGGCGTTCGGCCGGGCGCGGTCACCCCGTTTGGCGCGATCAACGACAAGACGGCCAGGGTTTCCGTCGTGCTGGATGAAGCGATGATGCGCAATGAGCGGCTCAACTTTCATCCGCTGGTCAACACACGGACGACCGGGCTCAGGAGCGCGGATCTCGTCAAATTCCTGCGCGCGACCGGACACGAGCCCCTGGTCGTGGCGCTGGGTCAGGACGGGCGGGCGGTTGAATAAAAAGCCAAACGCCTCCATTTAGAGCGGCAAAGTGGCGCAATGGCGCGGGCCTTGCTCGTCCGCCGGCTGGAGATGATGAGACATGGCGAATGTTAGCGGCGCGCTCGCGCCTCAACCCAAGGCGGGTGCGGTCAAGGATGTCACGTCGGCCTCGTTCCGCGCCGATGTCCTCACCGCATCGACGCGCCAGCCGGTTCTGGTCGACTTCTGGGCCCCGTGGTGCGGCCCGTGCAAACAGCTGGCGCCGGCGCTGGAGAAGGCTGTCGCCGATTCCGGCGGCAAGGTCACGCTGGTCAAGATGAATATCGACGAGCATCCCCAAATCCCGGGCCAGCTCGGCATCCAGTCGATTCCCGCCGTCATCGCCTTCGACAAGGGCCAGCCGGTCGACGGATTTGTCGGCGCGCTGCCGGAGAGCCAGATTCGGGGCTTCATCGAGCGGCTCGTTGGGCCGATCCAGAGTGAATCGGCCGTGCTTCTGGCTGAGGCGGAGCAGGCCGCCGCCAGCGGCGACGCGGACGGCGCGGCGGCGATCTTTTCCGAGATCTTGGCTGAGGAGCCGGGCGAAGCCAAGGCGATCGGCGGCCTCGCCAAGCTCCACGTGGCTGCGGGACGGCTCGAGGAAGCCAAGACTTTGTTGGAGACCGCGCCAGCGGCTCCGGCCGGCAAGGAGCAGGAGCCGGCAGTTGTTGCGGCCTTGGCGGCGTTGCACCTGGCCGAGCAGGCCTCGAACGTCGGCGAGCTTGCGCCTCTTGAGAAGGCCGTCGCCGCCAATCCCGATGACCACCAGGCGCGCTTCGACCTTGCGATTGCGCTATCGGCGAAAGAGGATCGGGACGGCGCCGCTGACCAACTGCTTGAAATCATTCGTCGTGACCGCAAATGGAACGACGAGGCGGCGCGCAAACAATTGTTGCAGCTGTTCGAGGCCTGGGGTCTGATGGACCCGGCCTCGGTCGCCGCAAGGCGCAAGCTGTCGGCGGTCTGGTTTTGACCACGAAATCCCGCCAAGAGACTCTGAAGCAAGAGCATCCGAAGAATGAAAAGAGCCCGATGAAGCTTAACCGCACCTTCGCCGGACCGGCCGAGATGCCGGCGACGATCCCGCTGTTTCCGATGGCGGGCGCGCTTCTGTTGCCGCGCCGGCCGATCCAGCTCACCGTGTTTGAGCCCCGCTATCTCGAGATGCTCGACGATGCGCTGGGTGGCGAACGCCTGATCGGCGTCATTCAGCCCTCGTCCGAGGAAGAAGCGACCGATCCGGCGCCGGAACTCTATCCGCTCGGCTGCGCCGGCCGCATCGTACAATATGCGGAGATCGGCGACGGCCGCTGTTTCTTGACGTTGATGGGGGTGGCGCGATTCCGCCTGACCGAGGAAGCGCCGAGCGATGGCCCCTATCGGGTCGCGATTCCCGATTATTCGCCGTTCGCCGAGGATTTTCTCGAAGGCGCAGGCGAAGCGGCGGTCGATCGCGAGGATCTGATTGCGGCCTTGAAACGCTTCGCCGAGGTCAATGAGATCAAGGTGGTGTGGAGCGACATCAAGAAGGCGTCGAACGAGGCTCTGGTCAACGGCCTGTCGATGATGAGCCCGTGCGGTCCGAGGGAGAAGCAGGCGCTGCTCGAGGCCAAGGATCTGAAGTCGCGCGCCGAGATGCTGGTGGCGATCACGACCATTGAGCTCGCGCGCGGGCAGGACGCGGCGATGCAGATTCACTGACGGCCCTTCTGGTCGCACCTTATTCCGCCGCCTCGCGCAGCGCGGCGTAGCGGGTCAGCTGCGCCCTCAAGGGCGCGGGCTTGATCGGCTTGGTCATGACGGGGACATCCGCGCGCTCGGCTTCGTCCCGCACTTCCGGGCTTCGATCGGCGGTTACGAGGATCGCAGGCGTGCTTCGGCCGAAGCGCTCGCGCAACGCACCGGATCGCGGCGACGCCGTCGCCCGAGTCCAGGTGATAGTCGGCGATGATGACGTCAGGCGGCCCGAACGTGTCGAGGGCAGTCTCCGCGTCGTCGAGGCCCTGGGCAGTCGCGACCAGACAGCCCCAGCGCGTCAGGAGAACGCGCAGTCCCTCGAGTACGCGGGGCTCGTTGTCGATGGCCAGCACCTTGAGCCCATCGAGCGGCTCGCCCGCCGCGGCCGGCTCAGGCGCGCCCGGCTCTGCGCGGGGCTTCGGCGCCGCATGTCCAAGCGGCGCGGTGACGAAGAACACCGACCCCTTGCCCGGGCGGGAGCGCAACCCGATCGGCTGCTCGAGCACCCGTCCCAGACGCTCGACGATCGACAAGCCGAGCCCGAGGCCGCGCGCGACGCGCGCGCCCTGGTCGAGCCGCTTGAACTCGGCGAACACCGCGCGCTGATGCTCGGGCGGAATGCCGAGGCCCGTGTCCCAGACCTCGATGCGGGCCGCGCCGGGAACTCGGCGGCAACCGACCAGCACGCGGCCGCTCAACGTATATTTGAGCGCGTTCGAAATCAGGTTCTGCAACAGGCGCCGCATCAGGCGCCGATCGGTGCGAACCGCGAGCGTGGTGGACACGAAGACGAGGTCGAGCCCCTTCGCCCGGGCGAGAGCCGCAAACTCGATCTCGAGCATCGCCATGAGATCGGCGACCGCAACGTCGGAAATCTCCGGGCGCGTCGCGCCAGCGTCAAGTCGCGAAATGTCGAGCAAGGCGCCGATGATTTCCTCAACCGCTTCGAGCGAGACGTCGACATTGCGCGCGAGATTTTTGCGCTCCTCGGGGTCGATCTGATTTACGCCTTCGGTCAACGAACTCGCGTAGAGCCGCGCCGCGTTGAGCGGCTGCAGAATATCGTGGCTTGCGGCGGCGAGGAATCGCGTCTTGGAGAGATTGGCTGCGTCGGCCTCGTTCTTCGCCTGCTCGAGCTCGGCGTTGAGGCGCTGCAGTTCCGCGGTGCGCTCATCGACGCGCCGCTCGAGCATCTCGTTAGAGGCCGCAAGCGCGTCTTCGGCCTGAACACTTTGCGTGACGTCAGTATAGGTGGTGACAATCCCGCCGTCCGGAAGCCGCGCCGAGCGCACCTCGATAACGCGATTGGTCGAGATGAGGCGCAGCCGGTTCGGTTGATCGTCATAGAGCTGGCTCGCGACCCGTTCGGCGACGAAATCCTCGGAATCTCCCGGCCCGTAGGCCCCGCGACCGGCGTTGAAACGCACGATCTCGTCGAGCCCCACGCCATGACGCAGCATGGCGGGCGGCAGATCGAAAAGATCGACGAATTCGCGGTTCCAGGCGGTCAGCGCCAGATTGGCGTCAAAGACGGTAATGCCCTGGCGCGCATGGTCGAGCGCATGCTGCAATTGATCGCGGCTCGACTGAATCGCCGCCGAGGCTTCGTCGATGAGCTTGAGCGCCGATTGGCCTGACACCGTCCTTCGCTTCAGCAACAACGACAGGACCTGGCGCGAGGTCGAGGCGCCGATCGCCGGCGACAGCAAAAATTCCGCGTGACGAATCAATTGCGCGCCGGCCTCGAGCGCAGGATCGTCGACGAGGCCGCGCTCGCGCATGAAGGTCGCGAAAGCGCGGCGCGCCCGCCCGGCCCCGAGATAACGGGCGACGGCCGCCTCGAGCTCCCCTGTGGTCGTCGAGGAACGCCAAAGGCGAAAAACCTGCGGCTGGCCGCCGACGGCCGCTCCGGCGAAGGCGCTCGCCTGTGCGCGCTCAAGCGCGCTCGGCTGGCGGGTCAGGGAAAAGGCGACAAACGCCGCGACATTCGCGGCCAGCGACACGATGACCCCGCCCACGAGTGCGTTGGGCGCGAAGGCGACGAGCGCGACCGGGCTCAGCCATGCGATCGCCAGCGGGCCGTGCGTCAGAAGGTCCGAAAGCATCAGTTCCGGCCGGATCGAGGGCAAAAGCAAGAGGTAAAACCAGGCCAGCGCGCCTATCGTCATACCCGCGATCGCGCCCCGCGCAGTCCCGCGACGCCAGAAGATCCCGCCAAGAAAGGCCGGCGCGATCTGCGCCACCGCCGCGAACGACAAGAGGCCAATCGACACCAGGCCCGCTTCGCCGGCCATGCGCTCGTACGCCAAGCCCAGCGCCAGAACGCCGACGATGGCGATCCGGCGCACCCACAGCACCAGCGCGCCGATGTCGCCTTCAGCGGCGAGCGCCGGCGTACTGCGCCGGAGCAGGAGCGGCATCACCAAGTCGTTGGAAATGGTGATGGCGAGGGCGACGCTCTCGACCACAACCATTCCAGTCGCCGCGGAGAGGCCGCCCACCATCGTCATGAGCGCCACGCCATGCGCGCCGGCGTTGAGCGGCAGCGCGAGAACGGTCAGGTCGCGATTGAAAGACGCGTCCGGGAAAATCTTGAGGCCGGCAATGGCGAGGGGTGCAACGAACAGATTGATCAGCACCAGATAGGCGGGAAAGAGCCATGCCGCGGTGCGGATGTCCCGCTGGTCATGGTTCTCGACCACGGCGACGTGAAACTGGCGCGGCAGAAGCACGATCGCGAACGCCGACAACAGCGTGGTCACGACCCACACCGCCGGATCGGGACGCGTCTGGATCGCTGACGCGATCCTGGGATCGGACCCGGCGATCTCGGTCAGATCGCCGATCCCGTTATTGAGCCTCCAGACAACGAAGGCGCCAACGGCGAGAAACGCCACCAGCTTGACGATCAATTCGACCGCGATGGCGAGAATGAGACCGTCCTGATGCTCCTTAGGGTTGATGCGCCTGGTTCCGAACGCCATCGCGAAGATGGCGAGCAGCAACGACACTGCGAGATAAAACGAGGCCGAGGGCGTCGCCGGCGTCAGTCGCCCGCGATCGAACGAATTCACCACCATCAATATTGTTGGCGCGACCGCCTTGAGCTGGAGGGCCACATAGGGCGCTGACCCGATCAGCGCGATGAGCGCGGCGACTGCGGCCACGGCTTGAGATTTTCCATATCGCGCGGATACGAAATCGGCGACCGTGGAGACGTTCTGCGCGCGGGCGAGATTGGCGATGCGGGCGATGAACGGCGCCCCGAAGCCGATAACCAGGATCGGACCGATATAGATCGGCAGAAAATCAAGCCCATGCGCAGAGGCGAGCCCGACCGAGCCGTAGTAGGTCCAGGACGTGCAATAGACGGCGAGACTGAGCGCGTAGACGAAAGCCCGCGAGCGCCCGGATAGAAAGCGCCGCCCGGCGCCGTCGCCCCACCAGGCGATGAGGAACAGAAACGAGACGTAGCCGATTGCGGTCAGAAGAACCGTCGTGCCGTTCATCAGAGCCGAGCCTTCGCCCTTTGCTGACTGGACAGACACACTAAACGATGATGGCGCTCTGTGGAATCAACCACGGTTGCCGAAATGGGGTGGATAAAGCTCAAACAGCTGCACCGGCCCTTAGCGGACTTCGTGCTGGTCGATTGCATGTCGCTTTCGAGGAGAAGCGGCGGCGTGAATCTCATGGAGTCGTATCGCGCTTGGCGATTGCCCGTGGTTCATAGCTGGCCGCAAGTTGACGACGTTCCTCGGCGACACTACGATAAGTGTCGCATTCGCGGCCGACACGAGCAAAGCGGCTCCTGGCTTTCGGCAGAGCGTCATCCTGCTCACCCATAACCACAACTGACCGCGTCCTTAGGGAGGAAACGCCATGTCCGAGCATCAAAAGCTCGCCGAGACCATTCCTGCCGACTTAAAGCCCTCAAAGGGTCCGCCGACGACCTTGCCGGGCTCTCCCTGCAACGGCGAACGCTGCTTTTCGGCGCCGCGGCCGTTGCGGCGGGCACGCTCGCGAGCCAGGCCTCCGCCGCGCCTGACGCGCCAGACCTCTCCGGCGCGCTGGCTAAATTCCGCGCCACGATTCCGAGCCACTTCGATCGCGAATATGTCGAGAACGCCGTCGTGCCGTTCTTTCTCGGCAGCATCTTTGCCGGCGAGCGTCCGATCCTGCCCATGATCGATCTGCCGCTCACCAAGCAGGACGCGATCCCCTGGGACTTTTGGGGTCTGCTTTACGAAGACTGGAAGCCCACCCCTTCAGCCGGCGTGACTGTTTTTCTCGAGGGCCTCGAGAATCGCGGCGACGACAATTTGCGCAAGCGCATCTATTTCACCGGCGTCAGCCCCGACCTCTACGCTCCAAAGTACCAGGCCAAGGTCGTCGACTTTTTCGACAAGCTGCTCGACCCGAAGCATGCCGACAAGCCGTTCATGCGCCACTACCTCGACGATTATTGGGATCTCTACTGGGACCTGCATCTCGGCGTGAAGGGCGACGCCGTGCCGCCTCAGGTCCGGGCGCTCGGCGAGGCCTTCAACACGGTGCTCGCCTATCGCAATCCCATGCAGGAGATCGTGTACGAAAACTACATGACCGTGCGCGCGCTGCGCCCGTTCCTGACAAAATGGATCGACGAAAGGCTCGACGACATCGAGAATGGCCGGATCGCCGACGCCGACAAAACCATTGCCTATTACTGGCTGAAGAACGCGGGCGACGGAAAGCATTTCGCCAAAAGAGACGTCGTCTTCGAATGCTTCCACAATTTCGTGGCGCTGAGCCAGTGGGGCAATTCCATCTTTGGCGTCATGACTCGTTTGAACGAAAATGGCGGCGACCCGGCGGTGCGCGCGGCCTTCCAGAAGACGATGAGTGGCGACTTCGACAATGCGAACGGGAAGCCCTACACGCCCCTTGAGCTTTTGGTGATGGAGCTCTTCCGCGTGATCTCGCCGAACGGCGGCAGCATTTCCGCGATCACCGACACGAGGGCTTCGTCCTTTTACGGCGGCTCGCCCTTCGCGCAGTTCGGCGTGCCTTACGAGCGGCACTCCTACATGAACACGCCCCACACCGACACGAGCTTCGATCCGCGGCTCTGGAACGAGCCTGACCGGTTCGAGCCGGAGCGCTATCTCAGCGTGCCGACAAGCGCCGATATCGACGAGGCGAAATGCAAGCAGATCGGTCTGCCACGTTGCCCGTTCGAGATCACAACGCTTGCCGTGAGCGACGGGCGCAAGACCGGCATCACCAACAGCGGCTTCGGCACCGTGTTCGCGGTGACCGACGGGAAGCCGGATCCGGTCTGCGACTACGCAGGCTTCGCGCCGTTTGGCTTCGGCTATCGACGCTGCCCGGGCGAGCAAATGACAATCGACGTGTTCGCGGACTTTCTCCGCAAAGTGTCGCGTGACAAGATCGTCTTCCACAGTCTCCACCAACCGAGAGCCGGGAGGGTCCCGGTTGGGCCGGGCGCGGTGATCGACGACGACATCGGGTTCTCGCGGTCGGCGTAAGCGCTTAACTCGACCGGCGCGCCCTGAGAGCGAGGGCGGGATTGCGGAAAGGATGATGCGCGCGCGAAGCACACAGCCAGCGAGGCGATCGATAACGCTCGCATGCCTGAGCGTCGCGGCGGTCCTATGGTTCGGCGTGACGGCCCATGCTGGTTCGGCGCGCGATTACCTCAACGCGCCGGTCGACAGCTGGCTTCTCAATTATAACGCTGGCTACACCACCTCGCTCACGCCGGAGGACGGCACGGACACGGTCCCCGGTGTTCGCGCCAACGTGCTCGCCCAGTCGGTCGTGCTCACCCGAATCATGGACTATTGGGGCCGCACCGGAGGCTTCTCGCTCGTTCTGCCCTATGCGCTCATCGACACCAGCGCCGGCCCATTCCGCGCCAGCACGAACGGCGTTTCCGATGTCGGCTTCCTTTGGCAGATGAACATTTTCGGCGGACCGGCGCTGACGCGCGAAGAGTTCCAATCCTTCGTGCCCCAGACGTTCTCGAGCTTTCATCTCCTGGTGACGACGCCGATTGGATTCTACCAGCCAAGCTCTCCGATCAACCCGAGCGCGAACCGCTGGATGATCTCGCCCACCGTCAATTTCAGCTACACGCCCGATCAAGGCTCGACCTGGCTCGAGACCTATGTCTCCGGGCGCATCTTCACCGACAACGGCAATTACCTCGTGAACGGCGCGCAGACGCTCACGCAGAGACCACTCCTGCGACTCGAGGAGCACTTGAGCCGCAACGTCACCGACGCCCTGTGGCTTTCGGCGGACGCCTTTTACAATCTCGGCGGAGAGACGAGCATCGACGGGATCGACCAGGACAACATGGCGAACACGCTCCGGATCGGCGCGGGAATGGGACTGCGCCTCTGGCGCGGCGCCGATATGGGGCTGAACTACGAGCGCGTCGTCGCCAAGCCCGCGAGCGAGCCCTATTCGCAAACCGTGCGACTGACCGTGAGGCAACTCTGGTAGCAGAGTTTAGCCATAGACGATGACCGCTGCTTTGCGCGAAGCGGACGGCTGGAATCGACGTGAAGGACGTTGTGGATTTGGTCGACAGCGTCGCGCCCGCCGGCGTCTGACCCCCCTAAATTGGTGTATGGCGTTTTCATGACGATCCGTGCCAACCTGAGGCCGAGGTCGCGCCGGAGGCGAAGGCAACAGCAACAGTCCAGTCAACAGCAACAAGGGAGGTCCCGATGACAGACCAGGCTTTGACCCCCAGTCCGCTCCCCCAGGGTTTGATGACGCGGAAACCTCTCGCCGACATCATCGCCGAAGGCGAGGGCCATGCCCTTGGCAAGACCCTCGGTCCGGTCAGCCTCACTGCGCTCGGGATCGGCTGCATCATCGGCGCCGGCATCTTCGTTCTCACCGGCACCGCGGCGGCGCGCTACGCGGGGCCGGGCATCATGCTGTCCTTCATAATCGGCGGCATAGCCTGCGCCTTTGTCGGCCTCTGCTACGCCGAACTTGCTGCGCTGCTGCCGGTCGCCGGCAGCACTTACACCTATACCTACGCCACGCTCGGCGAGATTTTTGCCTGGATCATCGGCTGGGACCTCATCCTCGAATACGCCATGGGGGCCTCGACCGTGGCGGTCGGCTGGTCGGGCTACATCGCGTCGCTGTTGCGCAACTTCGGCATCACCATCCCGCCCCAGTACGCCGCCGCGCCCTGGACGGAGGTCAAGCTGCCGGATGGAACCATTGTTGGGGGAATCGTCAACATTCCCGCGGCCCTCATCGTCCTCGCGCTGACCGCGATGCTGATCGGCGGCACCAAGGAATTGGCCCGGCTCAACAACATCATGGTCGCCATAAAGCTGTTCGTCGTGGTCGCTTTCATCCTGCTCGGGGCGGCCTACGTGACCTCCGCCAACTGGCATCCCCTCATTCCGTCCAATACCGGCGAGTTCGGCCATTTCGGCTGGACGGGCGTGGTGCGCGGCGCCTCAGTCGTGTTCTTCGCCTTCATCGGCTTTGACGCCGTCTCGACCGCCGCACAGGAAGCCAAACTGCCCCAGCGCGACATGCCGATCGGCATTCTCGGCTCGCTGGTGATCTGCACGATCCTCTATGTGCTGGTGGCGGCCGTGGTGACGGGCCTCGTGCCCTATGCCGAGCTCAACGTCCCGGACCCGATCGCCAAGGCCGTCGACGTCATCGGCATGACCTGGTTCTCGGTGCTCATCAAGATCGGCGCGCTGGCCGGACTGACGACCGTCATCCTGGTCCTGCTCTACGGGCAGAGCCGGGTCTTCTTCACCATCGCCAAGGACGGCCTGCTGCCAAAAATGTTCTCGGAGGTGCATCCGACGCTCGGCACGCCCTACAAGAGCCAGCTCCTGATCGGAATCATCGTCGCCGTCGTCGCCGCGCTCACCCCGATCGACGTTCTCGGCGAAATGGTGAGCATCGGCACCTTGTTCGCGTTCGCGCTTGTCTGCGGCGCGGTGGTCTATCTGCGCAAGAGCGATGCGGAGATCTTCCGGCCGTTCCGCACGCCCGCCGTGCCGTGGGTGCCGAGCCTCGGCATCGCTTTCTCGCTCTTGCTGATGGTGTTCCTGCCTTGGGAGACGTGGCTGCGGCTGCTCGTCTGGCTCGCGATCGGCCTCGTCCTCTATTTCGCCTATGGGCGCTCGCACTCAGTGCTGATGAACGGCGAGAGGCGCTGAGCGGCGCCCGACCGTGTGTTCTTCTCTGAGCCATCGGCGCATGATTTCGCTACGGATCGCGTCTGGAATGACCTCGGCGCTGTTCATGACGGTGGCGGCGAGACCCTCACTGTTCAGCGACACCGGCCTTGCGCAGGCCTCCGAGAAGGCGTTGCTCGAGCTGGGCCAGATACGTCGTGTTGTCGCTCATCGCTCTCCAGGCGCTATCTGCACGGGAGACGGAGAAAGCCGCGTTGAGCGCCAGACCGCCCCTGATTGCGGAATGCGCCTCGTCCAATCGACTCAATTGCGCAAGAGAAGCGCCCAAGTTGAAGTAGGCGACCGGATAGTTTCGGTTGGCCTCGATCGCTCGGCGAAACCACGGGACGGCTTCCTCATGAGCGCCGAGAAGGGTTTTCGCGTAGCCCGCAAAACTCTTCCAGGTATGGGCGTTCGTATCGCTCGGGCTGAGACGCAGGGCCTCGCCTACATGGGCCTCCGTCTCCTCGGCGCGACCGACGAAAATCTTGCCAAGTCCGATAAAGGCGTGCGCGCTGGCGAGGTTTCGATCGAGTTCCAATGCGCGTTCGCATTCGGCGATGCCCTGCGTGGCGCGTTTGGTCAGGATTTCGACGTAACCCAATAACCTATGGCCGCGCGCATGGTCCGGAACCGACGACAGGGCTCTGGTCAGTTTCGCCTCGGCAGCGACAAAGGTCGCCGTGGGATCGGTCGCAAACAGATTTGCGGCCTCGCGCACGTCGAGGCGGGCCAATCCGATAAGCGCCTCGACATTGTCTGGGTCGACGGTCAAAGCGCGATCAAAAAAACTGCGCGCTTGCGCCAGGTTGTCGAGGGTCCGACCCTTATTGTAGCGAGCCAAACCTTGGAAATAGAGGTCCATCGAGTCCGGGGTGGGCGCTTTTTCCGCCCGTCGCGCCTCGGCGGCAGCGAGCTGGCTGTTTAGCGCGCCGGCCAGACGCGCGACGATCTCATCCTGCATGTCGAAGAGATCTGCGAGCGGTTTGTCGAACCGCTCGGCCCAAAGATGGTTTCCCGTTTCGGCGTCGATGAGCTGCACGTTGACACGCATGCGGTTTCCGCTGCGCTGGACGCTGCCCTCAAGCACGTAGCGGACGTTTAACTCGCGGCCAATCGTCTTCGCATCCACACGCTTGCCTTTGAACGTGAATGCAGTATTGCGCGCGATCACCAGCGCGCCCCGAATGCGGGAAAGGTCGGTCGTCAGGCTCTCGGTGACTCCGTCGACAAAATGCGCCTGCGCGGGGTCGCCGCCCATGTTGGCGAAAGGCAGAACTACGACGGAGAGACGCGGCGGTTCCTGACGCTCGGACTCCGTCATTTTCGCCTTGGCGCCAAAGGAGGAGGGTTGCTCCTTCGGCGGGAGAGAATCGCTCCCGTGGCTCTCGTTCAAGTCTTCCTGGGATGCAGGATGCGCGATGGAAGAACTTCGTGTTGGGGACAAGAGATCCGTCAACCCATCGAAGCGATAGCCCTCGCCGGGGACGGTGATGATAAGACGAGGCTGGTTGGGATCAGGCTCGATCTTGCGGCGAAGCTTGCCGACCAGCACGTCGACGCTTCGGTCGAACGACGCAAAACGGCGTTTGGTGAAGGCGTCCAAAAGAACGTCGCGGCTGATAACTCGGCCTGCTCTCGTGACGAGCATTCGAAGGACCGCGAATTCGCTACGCGTGAGTGGGATTGAGCCCCCAGAATCCCGGTCTAGGTCAGAACCCGATCGGCGTTCTGGCCTACGCAAACCCTTTCGGCAACTCACTTATGGTCGCGACGAATTCGTGGTCGCGATGGCTTCGGGTAACCTGGCGGAGTGACGATATGTTGCAGAAAATCAGAATGTAGATTAAACTTGCCCTATGAACCATTCTGCGCTCCCGCATCGCCTTGTCGGCGGCTTTCTGCTCCGATGCTTCCAATGCCCAACGGGCGAAACCGCCACGAAAAACTTTCCGCGGTTTATCCGCGTAACCTTTTGAAAAGGCTCGATTCGGACGAGGAGAATCCAAGGAAATCCAATAGCCGAAAACGGCAGTTTTCAGGGCAAAACGGCTACGCGCCAAGAAAATCCAAACTTTGGTCCGGCAATGCCGTAGCCTGCTGTCGAGCGCCCTAGAAGGCGATCACCGCCAGGGGTGGGCGGCGGCGGACTTCTTCTCGTGCGCTTCGATCGCCGAGCCCTCGACCAGGGTCAGGCCGATGTCGTCGAGCCCTTCGACGAGGCACTGCTTGCGGAAGGGATCGATCTCGAACTTGACCACCCCGCCGTCGGGGCCGCGGATCTCCTGCGCCGGCAGATCGACGGTCAGCGTCGCATTCGCGCCGCGCTCGGCGTCGTCCTGCAGCTTGGCCAGATCTTCGGCCGAGACCCTGATCGGCAGGACGCCGTTCTTGAAGCAATTGTTGTAGAAGATGTCGGCGAAGTCGGTCGCGATCACGCAGCGGACGCCAAAGTCGAGAAGCGCCCAGGGCGCGTGCTCACGTGACGAGCCGCAGCCGAAATTGTCGCCCGCGACAATGATCGTCGCCTTCCGGTAAGCGGGCTTGTTGAGGACGAAGTCAGGATTCTCGGAGCCATCCTCGCGATAGCGCATCTCCGAGAAGAGGCCTTTGCCGAGCCCGGTGCGCTTGATCGTCTTCAGGTACTGCTTGGGGATGATCATGTCGGTGTCGATATTGTCGATCGGCATCGGCGCTGCGACCCCGGTCAATGTCGTAAACTTGTCCATCGCGTTCAGGCTTTCTGCGTTGTCTCGCTAGCTCTATCAAGCGGCGCTTCGTCGGACAATGGCGTCCGAACTCATAGATACTTCTCCAGGTCTTTGGCCGCCTCGTCAGGCGAGCGCTCGACATTAAAAGCTTCGACGAAGGCGCCGTTCTTGTCCATGAGGTAAACGATCGAACTGTGGTCCATCGAATAGTCGCCGTCGGGCTGCTTTTGACCCTTGCGGGCGAAGACCCGAAAGGTCTTCTCCGTTGCTTCCACCGCCTGCGGGCTGCCGGAAAGGCCGATCACGGCGGGGTTGAAGCTCGAGACATAGTCCTGCATCAGTTTTGGCGTGTCGCGCTCCGGGTCGACGGTGATGAACAGCGTGGGGATCGCCTTGTCTCCCATCTTGCTTAAGATGTCGGAGATCCGCGCAAGCTCGGTCGGACAGACGTCGGGGCAGTGGGTGTAGCCGAAATAGACCAGGAACGGTCTTCCTCGCAGCGTCTGGTCGCTCACCGTCTTGCCGGCCCCGTCCTCGAGGGCAAAGGGCCCGCCGATTAGAGCTCCCCGAGGCCTTTCTGACGGGCTCGTCAGTATGAATGCCGCAAAGCCAACCAGCGCAACGGCGACGAGAATCGCGGCAATGCGGATCGCGAAGGCCCGCGATCGCGGCGCATTGTTGGCTTCGGCTTCCGGCATCGGACCTCCATTTGGGGCTCCTAAACGCGAAATTGGGCGATCTCCAGACGGAGGGCCAACCCGATAGGAACCTGCTATTGATGTCGCTTTAGCGGGGCGCCACGACAAGCGCCTGGATAGGGCGTCATGGTCCTCCGTCAACTCGAATATCTCGCGGCGCTCGCGCGAGAAAAGCACTTTGGCCGCGCTGCAGACGCCTGCCACGTGTCGCAGCCGACCCTTTCGGCGGCCATTCGGCTGCTTGAAGACGATCTCGGCGCGCCGATCGTCGAACGCGGGCACCGATATGTGGGCCTGACGCCGCAGGGGCAAGTCGCCCTGGAACACGCCCACCGGATTCTGGCCGAGGTGGAAAATCTTCGGCGCGGGCTGGCGGAGATCGACAAGGGCCTGACCGGACGGCTTCGGATCGGCGTCATCCCGACCGCGTTGCCGCTGGTTTCCCAGCTGACCGGCCCCTTTTACGCGCGCTTTCCGGGCGTGACTGTCGCGGTGATCTCCATGAACAGCCAGGAGATCGATCGCGGGATCGAAGACTTCGAACTCGACGTCGGTCTCACCTATCTGGACGCCGAACCGATGGCGCACGTTAAGGCGAAACCGGTCTGCGTCGAGGAATATCTCTATCTCACGCCGGCAGGCGGCCCGCTCGCTGGCCAAACACATGTCACCTGGCGCGAAGCGGCGAATACGCCGTTGTGCCTGCTGACGCCCGACATGCAGAATCGAAGGATCATCGACGGCGTCTTTCGCTCGGTCGGGGCGACGCCCGTCGCGGCGGTCGAGACCAATTCGATCTTCAATCTCGTCTCGCACGTGAGCGCGGGCCAGTGGTCGGCGATCGTGCCGCGCCAGCTCTTGCGCTTCTTCGGCGTGCCAGAGGGCACGGTGGCGATCGAGCTCGTCGAGCCGATCGCGCAACGCACCATTGGCCTCGTGATGAGCGATCGCGAGCCGCCCTCGCCGCTCGCGCGCAACCTGTTCGCGATGCAATTGCCCGATGATATCGCGGCGCTGATTCAGCCCCCCAACCGCCTCGGCGACGGCCAGGGGACCGCGGATCGATAGGAATCCCCTATCGTACATTCCAAAGGTTCAATTTGAACCCAAGCCGCCTCGAGCGCATTTATTATAGGAGCGTGGGAGGATGTTTTGTCCGGCCGAATGGCCTTTGATCTCGCTGTGGCGCAAACGTTAATCGACCGGAAGCGTGACACGCCAGGAGCCACGTTGCCGATCCTGCACGAACTGCAGGAGCACTTTGGTTACATTGACGACGCCGCGATTCCGCTGATAGCCGACGCGCTGAACATCTCGCGCGCCGAAACGCTGGGCGTGGTCAGCTTCTACCACGACTTCCGCCGCTCGCCCGTGGACGGCCGGGAGCTGAAGCTTTGCCGCGCCGAATCCTGTCAGTCCCTGGGCTGCGAGGACCTCGTCTCGCACCTGGAACTCCGTCATGGGATCAAGGCTGACGACGAGAACAACCATTCCGGCCTCCACGTCGAAACGGTTTACTGCCTTGGCAATTGCGCTCTCTCTCCTGCAGCGCTCCTCGACGGGGCGCCGATCGGCCGGCTGGACCGCGATCGGATCGACGCGATCGTCGCGGCGGCGCAAGGCAGAACGCAATGAGCGTCCGCGTCTTCGTATCCGCGGATTCTTCGGCGCTCTCCGTTGGTGCGGATCTCGTCGCCGAAGCGATCCGCAACGAGGCGCGCCGCTGTGGCCTCGACATTGAGCTTGTGCGCACAGGATCGCGCGGTCTCTTTTGGCTCGAGCCGCTCGTCGAGGTCGAGACTGACGCTGGCAGGGTCGGCTACGGTCCGATTGCTCCGGGCGAGACCGCTCGATTGTTCGAGGCGGCCTTCCTGAGCGGCGGAGCGCATCCCAAGGCGCTTGGCCGCGTCGACGACATTCCATACCTCGCGAAACAACAGCGCCTCATCTTCGCCCGTTGCGGCGTGACGGACCCGCTATCGCTCGACGACTATGGCCGCCACGGCGGACTTCGGGGTTTGGAGCGCGCGTTGGCGCTCGGCCCGAAGGCGACGGTCGAGGAGGTCCTTGCCTCAGGCCTCCGTGGGCGTGGGGGAGCAGGCTTTCCCACCGGCATCAAATGGCGCACGACTGCTGGGATCGACGCCGATCAAAAGTACATTGTCTGCAACGCCGACGAGGGCGACAGCGGCACGTTCGCCGACCGCATGTTGATGGAAGGCGACCCCTTTCTCCTGATCGAGGGTATGGCGATCGCGGGCGTCTCGGTCGGCGCGACCCGAGGTTACGTCTACATCCGCTCCGAATATCCGCACGCCTTCGCGACCTTTCAGCGGGCGATCGAGCGCGCGCGCGGCGGCGGGCTGCTGGGACCAAATGTGCTCGGATCGGGCCGTGCTTTTGATCTTGAAGCGCGGCTCGGCGCTGGCGCCTATATCTGCGGCGAAGAGACGTCGCTCTTGCAAAGTCTAGAAGGGAAGCGCGGGCAGATTCGTGTCAAGCCGCCGCTTCCTGCGATTTCAGGGCTTTTCGGCAAGCCGACCGTGATCAACAATGTGCTGAGTTTCGCCTCCACCCCCTGGATTCTTGAGCACGGTGCGAAGGCCTACGCCGCCTATGGCGTCGGACGGTCGCTTGGATCGCAGCCGTTCCAGCTTGCCGGCAACATTCGCTACGGCGGGCTTGTCGAGCTCGCCTTCGGCGCGACTTTGCGCGAGCTTGTCGAAGGCTTCGGCGGCGGCACGCGCACCGGTCGGCCGATCCGGGCGATTCAGGTCGGTGGCCCTCTTGGCGCTTATCTTCCCGAGTCGCTCCTCGATACGCCGCTCGATTATGAGTCGATGGCTGCGGTGGGCGGAATGCTGGGCCATGGCGGCATCGTCGTTTTCGACGACAGTGTCGACATGGCGCGCCAGGCCCGCTTCGCCATGGAGTTCTGCGCCAAGGAAAGCTGCGGCAAGTGCACGCCCTGCCGGATCGGTTCGACCCGTGGCGTTGAAACCGTCGACAAGATTATAGCCGGCCGCGACCGCCCAAAGAACGTCCAACTTTTGCGCGATCTTTGCGAGGTGATGACCGACGGTTCGCTCTGCGCTCTCGGCGGGCTTGCCCCGATGCCCGTCCTTAGCGCGCTCAATCATTTCAGCGAGGATTTCGCCAAGGCGCCTGCGCGCGACGCGGCGGAATAGGAGACGACCATGGCGCTGTTGCAGGAACTCGACACAGGCACGCCAATCCGCACCGGCGAAGCGACGGTCACGCTGACCATCGACGGGCGCCAGGTGAGCGTGCCCCCGGGGACATCGGTGATGGCGGCCGCGGCGATGATCGACAATCCGATCCCCAAACTCTGCGCGACGGACAGCGTCGAGGCCTTCGGCTCCTGCCGTCTGTGCCTGATCGAAATCGAAGGGCGAAGAGGCACGCCCGCCTCCTGCACGACGCCAGCGGAAGCGGGAATGATCGTCCGCACCAGGACGCCGCGTTTGGAGCGGCTGCGCAAAGGCGTCATGGAGCTCTACATTTCCGACCATCCGCTGGACTGCCTGACGTGCAGCGCCAATAACGATTGCGAGCTGCAGGCCCAGGCGGGGAATGTCGGGTTGCGCGACGTCCGCTACGGATATGACGGCGCGAACCATTTGAAGGCGCCGACCGACGCCTCCAATCCCTATTTCACTTTTGAATCCTCGAAATGCATCGTCTGCTCGCGCTGCGTGCGCGCCTGCGAAGAGGTTCAAGGCACATTCGCGCTGACGATTCTCGGCCGCGGATTCGAACTCGAAGGTTGGAACGGGCGGCGTCGATTTCCTGTCGTCCGAATGCGTCTCATGCGGCGCCTGCGTGCAGGCGTGCCCGACGGCAACGCTCAACGAAAAACTGGTCATCGAAAAGGGAACGCCGGAGCGCTCGGTCGTGACGACCTGCGCTTATTGCGGCGTCGGCTGCTCCTTCAAGGCGGAGCTCAAGGGCGACGAAGTCCTGCGCATGGTCCCGTACAAGGCCGGCAAAGCCAACGAGGGGCATTCCTGCGTCAAGGGCCGTTTCGCCTACGGCTACGCGACCCACAAGGACCGCGTTCTCAAACCGATGATCCGCGAGCGGATCGAGGATCCGTGGCGCGAAGTGTCATGGGGCGACGCGATCGCTTACGCCGCGAACGAATTCAGGCGCATTCAGGCGAAGTACGGGCGCGACTCGGTCGGCGCGATCAGCTCCTCGCGTTGCACCAACGAGGAAGTGTTCCTGGTTCAGAAGATGGTTCGCGCCGGGTTCGGCAACAACAACATCGACACCTGCGCACGCGTTTGCCACTCGCCGACCGGCTTTGGCCTGTCGAAGACGTTCGGCACCTCGGCGGGCACGCAGGATTTCAAGTCGGTAGAAAAAACGGATGTCGTGGTCGTCATCGGCGCCAATCCGACCGACGCGCATCCGGTTTTTGGCTCTCGCATGAAGAAGCGCCTGCGTGCCGGCGCGCGTCTCATTGTCATCGATCCCCGCCGCACCGATCTGGTCAAGAGCACGCACATCAAGGCCGACTATCATCTCGCGTTGAAGCCTGGAACCAATGTCGCTGTCCTCAATGCATTGGCGCATGTCATCGTCACCGAGGGCCTCGTGAATGAGGCGTTCGTCCGGGACCGCTGCGACTTCGCCGAATTTCGAGTCGTGGGCGCGCTTCGTCGCTGATCCTCGTCATTCGCCCGAGGCGACGGCAGAGGCGAGCGGCGTCGATCCGCAGGAGCTGCGCGCGGCCGCGCGTCTTTTCGCCACCGGCGGCAATGGCGCGATCTATTACGGGCTTGGCGTCACCGAGCACAGTCAGGGCTCGACCTCGGTCATGGCGATCGCCAACCTCGCGATGGCGACTGGAAACATCGGCCGAGAAGGCGTCGGCGTGAATCCGCTGCGCGGTCAGAACAATGTGCAGGGCTCGTGCGACATGGGCTCGTTCCCGCACGAGTTTTCCGGCTATCGCCACGTCTCCAACGACGCGACCCGAGAAATCTTCGAGCGCGCATGGGGGGTGCCGCTGAGCAAAGAGCCGGGCCTGCGCATTCCCAACATGATCGACGAAGCGATCGACGGCTCATTTAAGTGGCTCTACGTTCAAGGCGAGGACATCGCGCAGTCCGATCCCGACACGATCCACATCACGGCGGGCCTTCGGGCGATGGAGTGCGTCGTCGTGCAGGATTTGTTCCTCAACGAGACGGCGCGCTACGCCCATGTCTTCCTGCCCGGCTCGTCGTTTCTGGAAAAGGATGGAACGTTTATCAACGCAGAGCGTCGCATCAGCCGCGTGCGCCAAGCGATTCCTCCTCTCGCGGGCCTGGCCGACTGGGAGACGACGATGGCGCTCGCCAATGCGATCGGCGTGCCCATGAGCTACACGCATCCGAGCGAAATCATGGATGAGGTCGCAGCAACGACGCCGACTTTCAAAGGCGTGTCCTACGACCGCCTGGACGAACTTGGCTCGATCCAGTGGCCGTGCAACGATGCGGCGCCGACCGGAACGCCGGTCATGCATGTCGACCATTTCGTGCGCGGCAAGGGTCACTTCATGCTGACCGAATTCGTCGCAACCGAGGAGCGCGTCGGGCCCCGCTTCCCGCTTCTGCTGACGACGGGGCGCATCCTGTCGCAATACAATGTCGGCGCTCAGACACGCCGCACCGCGAGCGCCGTCTGGCACAGCGAGGACGTGCTCGAGATCCATCCTTTCGACGCCGAACAGCGCGGCGTGCGTGATGGCGATCTTGTGGCGCTGAAAAGCCGCACCGGCGAGATTTCGCTGCACGCCAAGATAACCGAACGCGTGCAGCCCGGGGTCGTCTATACGACCTTCCACCATGCCGAGACCGGCGCGAACGTGGTCACCACCGACTATTCGGATTGGGCGACCAACTGCCCGGAATACAAGGTGACGGCCGTGCAGGTGCGACGGACCAACCATTTCTCCGACTGGCAATTGCGCGATCGGGAAGAGGGAGTCTCGTTGCGCCGGACCGAGAAAGCTCTGGCCGATGCGGCCGAGTGAGGGCCCGGGTTCGATCGACGTACCAGTCCGGGCCTTTTCCTACGATTCGGGCGCCAGTGGGCCTGAGCTCAGTCGGGCGGTCGCGGTTGAAGCGCCGGTACAGATCGTCATAGGCGGCGCGCCCTTCGCCGTCATGATGGCGACCCCTAAAGACTTAGAAGATTTTGCGTATGGCTTTGCGCTGACCGAGCAGATCGCCGGTAGCCTCAACGATATCCGCGGCGTTGAGGTCGAGAGCGCCGACGACGGTTGGAAGCTCAAGATCGCGATTTCCGGCGAGCGATTGCAGGCGCATCTCGCGCGCGGCCGGGCGATGAGCGGGCGTACCGGCTGCGGCCTGTGTGGCATCGAGGATTTTTCCCAGATGCCCTCGCCCCGTCCGCCGCTTCAACCGCAGGCCCCGATCGCGCCCGAGGCTATCCGCGCAGGCCTCGCCGAACTCGAGGCGGGGCAACCCCTCAATCAGGCGACCCGAGCCGTCCACGGCGCGGCGTGGTGCGGACGAGACGGGACAATCGTCTTGGTCCGCGAGGACGTGGGACGGCACAATGCGCTCGACAAGACGATCGGGGCGCTCTCGCGCGGTGGCGTGGCGCCGGACAGTGGTTTCTTCATCATCACCAGCCGCTGCTCGTTCGAAATGGTGGCCAAGGCGGCGATCTTTGGCGCAGGCACACTCGTTTCGGTGTCGGCGCCGACTTCACTTGCGTTGGAGCGCGCACGACGGTTTGGCGTTCGCGTGATCGCTGTCGCGCGTCGCGATCAAGCTCTATGCTTCGACGACGGGAAGGACGAAGCAAGCGGAGGATTGGCGGCTTGACCACCGGCAAGCTCGACAGACTTGTGCGCATGGCCAATCAGATCGGCGATTTCTACGCTTCGATGCCTGAGCCCGAGGCGACAGAAGGCGCCGCCTCGCATCTGCGTCTTTACTGGACACCAAAGATGATCCGCGAGATCATCGCCTTCGCCGATGAAGGCCATTCCGGCCTGAATGCGATCGCGGCTCGCGCGATCGATTCATTGAAACAGAGCGAGTCGGCCGCCTAGAACTCCGCCGGGCCCTCATGCCGCGCTGGCCGCGCCCCCAAAATCTCACGCGGCTTTTTGTCGGCCAGCACATCATCAACGGCGCGAGCGTCGGCCTTGGGGTTGTCGCGATTGCCCTCGTCGCCTCCACGATTTTCGGCTTCGCCGCCGGCCAACCGGCGACGCTCGGCGCAATATCGGCCAGCATTTCCGATCTGCCGGCGCCTTGGCGCGAAAAGGCGCGCACGCTGATCTTCGGCTTCGCGTTAGCGATGCTCTCCACTATTGCGATCCAAATCGCGCTGCCTTGGCTGGCCACCACGATCCTCATGATCGGCGTTATCAGCTTTGTCGGCGGTCTCGTCACCGGGCTAGGCCGATGGGCGGTGGCGGTGGGAATGCAGGCCATCATCCCGATGGTCTTCATTCTGGGGTTCCCGCGCGAGACTTACCCGGCCGCTGTTCACACTGAGCTGCTGCTTTTTGGGGGCGGCCTCGCGTATATCGCCATTGCGCTCCTGGCGACCGTCTTCACCGACGCGAGCGCGCGCCGGATGGTCGCGAGCGAAACGATCCGCGAGTTTTCGATCTACCTGCGCGCGGTCGCGGGCATCTTTGACCCCGATCAGGATCTGGCCGCCGCGTATGGCGCAACGATCCGCCAGCAGTCGGCGCTTGCCGACCAACTGCAATCGGCACGGGCGCTTTTGCTTGAACGGGTGGGTACAGCGGGAGAGCGCATGCGACTGTCCGCCTCGATCGGCATCCTCCTGGATGCGCTCGATGCGCTGGTCGCCGCTCAATGCGACGTCGAACTCATCCGGACGACGCCTGGGGCGGAGCCGGTTCTGGCCCGAATCGGGGACGCGCTGCGCGTCGGCTCCCTTGATCTCAGGCACTTGAGCCTGGAGCTTCTGGCCACCGGCCATCCCACACTGCCGCCGGACCATCAGCTCGCAGTTGACGCGCTCAAGCGCGAGGCGGCGCGGGTTAAAGCCGCGTCAATCGACCCGAAGGCGCGCGCGGCTCTGGACGCCGCAACCTGGCGCCTGGTTCTGTCGCTCAGCCACGTCCGGCGGCTCGAGCGATCCTTGTCGAACGATGCGACGGCGCGGGCCGCGATCGGCGACGTTGACCTCGCCGCCTTCATCCCGAAGCGAAATTATGGGCCGAGCGCGCTTGCCCCGCATTTGCGCCCCGAATCGCCGGTTCTGCGATTTGCGGCGCGCCTATCGCTGGCGATGATGGCTGGCGCGCTCGTCGCGCAATCGCTCGGCGACAACCGGCATGGCAACTGGGTTCTGCTCACGATCGCCGTGGTGATGCGAGCGGGATACGGCCTCACCCGGCAGCGGCGCGACGACCGCGTCATTGGCACGCTGATCGGCTGCGTGCTGGCGGCGGGCTCAGTCGCCTATTTGCCGGTCGGCGCGCTGGTCGGGGTCCAGGGCTTGGCGGTCGCCGTGACCCATAGCTTTGCGCGGCTCAACTACCGCATCTCTTCGACCGGGGCTTCGGTGATGGCCCTGGTGACGCTGCATCTTGTCCAGCCATGGGTCTCCGCGCCTATCCTCGTGCGCCTTGCAGATACGCTGGTTGGCGCGGCGATCGCGCATCTCTTCAACTATTTCTGGCCGCGCTGGGAGTTCTTCGAGGCGCCGCAATTGGCGAGCCGCCTTCAGGCGCAGCTTGCCGCCTTTGCCGCCGCAGCGCTGAGAAGCGATGTCAGCGAACATGACTACCGGCTGGCGCGGAAGAACGTGATCGAGGCCATGGCCGCGCTTTCCGATTCCGCGGGTCGTATGGCCATCGAGCCCATGACCGCTCGCAAGGGCCTTAACGAAATGGCGGAACTTCTCATCAGGGCCTACAGCCTTGTGGCCCAACTTTCGGCCGCTCGTCTGGCGACGCAAACCGGCGTTCCGTTGCCAGACCTCGCGATCAGCAATTGGCTCCAGGCCCTTCTGGTCGGCCCGCCCGATGCGGCCGGCGTCGTGACCGAACCACCGGCCGGACCACTCGCCGCCGCCGCGATCGGCGTGACGACCGCCGCCCGCAAATATGAACGCGCGGCGAAGAGCGACGTCGCCTAGTCTAGGGCCTGACGATTGGCGGCCGGACTGAAGGCCTTGCGCTTGGAGGCCTTGGCAAGCCGCGCCCCCACAGTCACTTCGACCGTGAATCGGCCGTTAAAGAAGGCTCTTCAACTCGTCCTCAAGCCGCAATGCGACGCCCTGCGCTTCCGCTTTGATCCAATCGAGCACGACCTGAACGTCCTCGCGGGGCGTTGGGTCCGCTTGAACCAACCAATAGGCGTATCCGCGCGCGTGATCCGCGTCTGCGCCGCCGACCGCGACGAGCCGCCCCTGGGACAGTAACGGCTCAATGAGAGCGATGCGGCCGAGCGCGATTCCCTGACCCTCCAGCGCCGCCCGGATCGCCTGGTCATACTGGTTGTAACGGAGGACGCCCTTGGGCCTGATCGCGCCCAAACCCATGGAATGGAGCCGGTCGGCCCATTGCAGCCAGGGGCGGTTCGAGTCGTCGTATTCGATGAGGACCTGTCTCGCGATGGAATCGGCGTCGAGGCGCCGCACGCCGAGCGAAGGATCGGCGACGGGCGCGACCGCTTCGCCGAAGAGACGGAGCGATCCCGGCGGCGCGTTCGCAGGGGCGCAATAGCGAATGGCGATATCCGCACTTTGGGTTCTGAGATCCATCACTTTGTTGCTCGCCGCCACGCGCACGTCGATATCCGGATGGCGCTGCTGGAAACCGCCGAGACGCGGCATGATCCACAGCCCCGAGACGCCGATGGTCGCTGTAATCGTCACCGGCCGGCGGTCGCGCCCGGACGCGAGCGCGTTGACGCCATCCTGCAGCTGTTGCAGGGCGCTGTCGGCGACGCGAAAGAAACGTTCGCCTTCGGCGGTGAAGCGGATCGAGCGATAGCCGCGATTGAACAGTCGCACGCCAAGCGCCTCCTCGAGCGCGATGACCTGACGGCTGACGGCGGATTGGGTGAGGAAAAGATCCTCGGCGGCGAGCGTTATGCTCATGCGTCGCCCAACGGCGACGAAGCCCCGAATGAGATCCAGCGAAGCCAGTCGAATGGGAAAGTTTCGCATGTCAATTCCTCATGCGAGCGAGCTCGGTTCTCATTGAGCGGCCGACCTCTGTCAAGGGCAAGTCCTGCGATTGCGCGGCCGAGTGCGTGAAGCCGCATTCCTCGGGCGCATGCGATAGATACCGAAAGGTCGTTTGACGGAGAACCGTCGTGGATCCTATCAGAAAGCGGAAAAAGCCGAGCCCGCGCGGCTCGCTAGCGTCGCGAAACCAGAGCCGCCGGGTTCGCCTTGTGGGCGCCAATCGCCCAGGAGAATGGACATGCTGCGGATCGCATTGCCGCATATCGCGCTCGGACCCACGTCGCCAAGTTTCGCCCGTTGGCGAGGCGCGTTGCAGTTGTGGCGTAGGCGCGAGCGGGAACGGACCGAGCTGGCGCGAATGTCGGAGGCGGAGCTCCACGACATTGGCGTCACGTCGGCGGAACGCTGGGCGGAAATCCATAAGCCGTGCTGGCGCGGATAACGCCGGCGTCGCGGTTCGAACGCGCTAAAGCCGCTTCTCGAACCAATGGTGAGCATAAGGATTGTCGTTGAAGCGGGCGACTTCGCGGTAGCCTTCGCTGCGGTAAAGGGCGTGGGCTTCGGTCAGCGCCCGGTTCGTGTCCAGGCGCAGCGTCTTCAGCCCTTTCTCTCGGGCCGCCGCTTCGAGTGTTCGCAACATCCGCCGCGCAATGCCCATGCCTCGTGCAGACGGCGCGGTCCAGACCCGCTTGATTTCCCCCGTCGCCTTATCCACGCGTTTGAGCCCGCCGCACCCAACCGCGTCGCCATCGAGCCGGGCGATCACAAAGAGACCGGACGGAGGCGTCATGTCCTCGACATCGGCGTGATCATCGGCGCGCAGCGTCAAATCCGTTCTCGAAACGCGCCGCAAGCTCGCGGAAGTACGTGCCGAGGCAGAGGCGCGCGTCGGCGGTGTCCGGCGATTCGGCTGCGACCTTGACCGAGGACGCTCGGATCAGTCGCTCAACTTCGCCCATCGCCGCCACCAAGCGAGCCTGCGCGGAGGCGTCGAGGGGGCCCAGCATCGATTCCGCGAGATTATCCGAGAGCCTGTCGTAGGCCGCGCGTTCCGCGGACCCCTTGCGCGTCAGGCTCACACGACGGCGACGACCGTCGTCATCTCCCTTCGTCACAGCGATCAACCCCTGCGTCTTCAGGGATTGCAGCAGGCGACTGAGATAGCCCGAATCGAGCCCGAGCTTGCAGCGTAGCGCGCGGACATCAGCGCCATCAGCGCTGATTTCAAAAATGAGCCGCGCCTCCGCCAAAGGACGGCCCCGTCGCAGGTAATCGACCTCAAGCGCGCCGACGCGCTGGGTCACAAGGCGATTGAAGCGGCGAACGCTTTGCAGCTGGCTTTCGTCCATTCTCTGACTTTAGTCAGATATCTCCTGATTTCAAGCCGACCTCTTGTCGGGACCATGGGCCTGCCGCGAACTCGCGCCTCGGCGAAAAGCTCTCTTTCCAAAGACAGAAATCTTGTCGGCGACCCCACAGCGCCACGCGCCAATTTGTGATCGGCGGGCGGGTGGGCGGCGCCAAGGAAACGATTGCGGGACGGCGGCAAAGGGCGTTAGTCTGAGCGCAGCGTAAACAGCGCGCGCCGTCTTTGCCGTGCCTCGCATCCCGCATTGCGGTTCGCGTCCAAGAGAAAAATGCGTCCATGCCGGCATGCGGCGCGGAAATGCGCTGCTCGCCGAAAATGTTGAGGGCTACGGGGCTCCTTGGTTAGGGAGACTATGATGCCAAACATGGAATACGCACTAGGCTCAGGGCAATCGCTGCGCCATCTGGACGTCGCGCCGATGATCTCCGCGCTTCGGTTCCAGCCCTCCGATTTCGAGTACGCTCACGGCTGGCTCAACCATGTTCCAAGCCGCCATCGCTTCCAATTCGACCGGAAAGGACGAGTGACAATCGACGCTCTTTGTGGCTGCGCCACTCTCTCAGTAAACCCCGAGCAGGTGGACGAACTCCATTCGATGTTCAAGACATGGAGGCAGAACTATTGGCAGCCTGCTCGAAATTAATCGGGAGTTCGCGTCCCACTTCGCCGAGCCGAATGCCTGGGTGAGGTTATTCCGCGACATCCGCACGGCTTGGCGGCGCTTCCGTCGGCAAGCGGGCCCAGTCACGATCCCCGCGGACGTGCTTCCGTCGGCCACGCCCGCGGAATAGCCGCGGTTCATGGGCTTCGAGTCCGCGCGCCCGCGCAGGCGGAGGCGCGGACTTAAATTCAGCGCCTCTCGCTCCGAGCAGAACGATCGCCTGGCTCGCAGAAGCGCTTGGACTCAGCGTGTGAAGCTGACCGCGTTGCCGGCGTCGACGTTGAGGATATTGCCGGTGCTCTTGGAGGAGAGATCCGAGGCGAAATAATAGACCGCTTCGGCGATATCCTCGGGATAGACCGAGCGTTTCAACAGCGAACGCTGGCGGTAAACCTCTTCGAGTTCGTTTTCGCTCACCTTGTTTGACGCCGCCCGCTGGGTCCGCCATTCGCCCTGCCAAATCTTCGAGCCGCGCAGCACCGCGTCCGGGTTGACCGTGTTGGCGCGGATGCCGAACGGCGCGCCTTCGAGCGCTATGCAGCGCGCAAGATGCACTTCGGCCGCCTTCGCCGTGCAATAGGCGGAGGCGCCGGGCGACGCGGCGAGCGCGTTCTTCGAGGCGATGAAGACGATGCTGCCGCCGAGGCCCTGATCCTTCATGATCCGATAGCCGCCGCGCGCGGACAGGAAATATCCGGTCGCGAGGATCGCGATATTGCGGTCCCAAAGCTCGAGCGAGGTGTCTTCGAACGCAGCCGCGGAGGCGATGCCGGCGTTGGCGACGAGAATGTCCAGGCCGCCAAAGGCGAGGACCGTTTCGTGGAACGCGGCTTCGACCTTGCTCTCGTTCGTCACGTCGACATGGACTCCCGTGACCACATCCTTGCCGAACTGCTTGCCGAAGTCGGCGACGGCCGCGTCCAGGCTTTGGGCGTCGATGTCGGCGAGCACGACGCAGGCGCCTTCGCCCATGAGTCGGGCGGCGATCGCCTGCCCGATGCCGCCGGCGCCGCCGGTCACCAGCGCGACCCGCCCAGCGAGCGATTTCGGCTTCGGCATGCGCTGGAGCTTGGCCTCCTCAAGCAACCAATATTCGATATTGAACGCTTCCTGCTCCGAAAGGCCCACGTACTTGCCGACGCTGGACGATCCACGCATCACGTTGATCGCGTTGACGTAAAACTCCGATGCGATGCGAGCCGTTGATTTGTCCTTGGCGAAGGACAGCATGCCGACGCCGGGGACGAGATAGATGACCGCGTTGGGGTCGCGCATCGCCGGCGAGTTCGGGTGCTTGCAACGCTCATAATAGGCGGCGTAATCGGCCCGATAGCCGGCGAGAGTCTCGTCCAGCGCCGCGAGCGTCGCATCGAGATTGCGGGACGTCGGGTCGTAGGGCAGCACCAGCGGGCGGATCTTCGTGCGCAGGAAGTGATCCGGGCAGGACGTCCCAAGCGCAGCCAGCGACTTCAGATCTTGAGAATTGACGAACTCCAACACCGCTGGCGCGTCGGTGAAGTGGCCGATCTTGCGCTCGCTTGCGGAAATATGCTTGCGAATGGCGGGCAGGAGCTTCGCCGCGACATTGCGCCGATCCGCCCTCGACAGCGCCTCGACACGCGATCCGCCGAAGGCTGCCCCCTTCGTCTTCTCGCCGAGCCATCGCGGCGGCCTTGTTGATCATCTCCAGCGTGAGCCGATAGCATTCCTTCGAGGTCGGGGCCCAGGTGAACAGCCCGTGGCCGCCGAGCACCACGCCCTTCATGTTCGGATTGGCCTCGGCCATCGCGCCGAGCTTCGAGCCCGAGATCAAAGCCTGGCCGCTGCCAGGGCAAAAAGCCAAGCTCGCCGCCATAGATCTCTTTCGTCAGCGCTTCGGCGTTTTCGCTCGCCGCGATCGCAATGACCGCGTCCGCATGAACGTGATCGACATGGCGGTGCGGGACGAAGCCGTGCAGCGTCGTGTCGATCGAGGTCGCGCGCGGATTGAGGTTGAAGGTGCAATGATTGTAGAGCGCGACCATTTCGTCCTCATGCGCGAGGCCGCGATAGATTGATTTAAGGCTGTTGAGCTTGTCCATGTAGAGCGTCGAGAAGCCGTCGAGCTTCATCGAGCCGATGTCGCCGCCCGAGCCTTTGACCCAAAGGACCTCAGTTGGAGCGCCCGTCAGAGGATCGGTCGCGGGCAGCTTGGCGGACGTGTTGCCGCCGCCGAAATTGGTGATGCGCAGGTCGCTGCCGAGCAGGTTCGACCGGTAGAGCAGCAGGCCCGGCTCATCGAGGGAAGCCGCATGCTCGTCATCCCAGAGGTCGGGCAGCGGAGCGTCAAAACGAACTTGATCGCCGCTCATGGGCCATTCCTCTCAATGGGGTGCGATTTCAGGCCCTCAATAGGCAAAGGCTCGCAGAGCGTCAACGTTTCTGCGCGATTGCGCGGCTTCCCGTGAGCGACTTTGATCGCGCTCGATTGACAGCCCTGGAGGCGCGTGGCACTGAAAGTCACAACGACCAATATTGGGGGAACGACAAGGTTATGCGCGAGCGACAGCGGGTCGAGATCCTCCGCGATCTGCTCACCGCGCAAGGTTTTCTCTCTATTGTCGACCTCATGGCGGCGACCGGCGCGTCCGCCGTTGCGGAGGCGGCGTGAGCGCAGAGCAGGAGGCCGGCGCTTCGCCTGACCGAGCCGCGCCTCCGCTGCTCGAGGTGCGCGGCATCGAGAAATCATTTCCCGGCGTGCGCGCGCTCTCGGGCGTATCGTTCGACGTGCGCCCGGGCGAAGTCCACGCGCTGCTCGGAGAGAACGGCGCTGGCAAATCGACGCTTATCAAGATCGTGTCCGGGGTCTACCAACCGGACGTCGGCTCGATTCTCGTGAACGGAACGCAGGTCGATTTTTCCTCGCCCGACGACGCCCGTCGCGCGGGCGTCGCGACGATCTATCAAGAGTTGCTGCTGTTTCCCGAGCTCAGCGTTGCCGAAAACATCTTTCTCGGTCATGCGCCGTTGGCGGGCGCGGGTCGCATCGACTGGCGGGCGATGAGGACGGAGGCGAGACGGCTGCTCAACTCGCTCGAGATCGATGATCTCTCTCCTGATCAAATCGTCGGCGTTCTGACCGTCGGTAACCGTCAGCGCGTGGAAATTTTGCGCGCGTTGTCTCAGGACGCTCGCATCCTCATCATGGATGAGCCGACCGCGGCGCTGACGGAAAGCGACGTGACGCGTTTGTTTGACGTTGTCCGCCGCCTCAAGCAGCGCGGCGTCGGCATCGTCTATATCAGCCACCGCCTGGATGAGATTTTTGCGATTGCCGATCGCGTGACGGTGCTGCGCGACGGCGCCTATGTCGGTTCGCGCGACGTCGCCGACACCAACGTCGGCGAACTCGTGCAGATGATGGTCGGCCGGCGGCTCGAGAGTCTCTTCCCGAAGACGGTCGCGCCGATCGGCGCGCCGGTCCTTGAAGCGCGCGATCTCGTGCGCCGGCCGCTGACCAAGGGCGTCAGCCTCACGGTGAGGTCGGGCGAGATCGTCGGCCTTGCGGGGCTGGTGGGTTCGGGCCGCAGCGAACTTGCGCAAACGCTGTTCGGAATGACGCCAAGCCAGTCGGGCGAGATTCGGCTCAACGGCAAGAGCGTGCGGATCGACTCGCCTGAAACCGCGCGCGCAAATGGCGTCGCCTACGTGCCGGAAGATCGCGGCACGCAGGGTCTGGTCAGGGGGATGAGCGTCCTGCACAATTTCTCGCTTGCGGCGCTTGGGTCTCTGTCTCGCAACGGATTCATCGACCGCGCTGCGGAGCGGCGGATGGCGCTGCGAGGGCGTCGCGCGTTTCAGCGTCAAGACGAGTTCGGTCGACGAGATCGCGGGCCGGCTCTCCGGCGGCAACCAACAAAAGATCGTGCTCGGCAAATGGCTCGCCAACAATCCCAAGCTCCTGATCCTCGATGAGCCGACGCGAGGCATCGACGTCGGCGCCAAGGCTGAGATCCATCGCCTGATGAGCCAGCTCGCCGGCGAAGGCGTCGCCATTCTCATGATCTCAAGCGAGCTGCCCGAGGTGTTGGGCATGAGCGACCGCGTGCTCGTGATGCGCGAGGGCCGGCTCGTGGCCGAGTTCGACCGGGCCGACGCGACTTCCGAGACCGTGGGGTCGGCGATGATGGGCGGGACGTCGAGCGCGGAGAGAGCGGCGTGACCGCGACCGCGATCGCGACTTCGGCGAACTCCCGCACCGGCCTGTTTCGCCGCTTGGCTGGCCAGGAGCTTCTGCTCGCGGTCGCGATCGTCGCCCTCGCCGTCGTGGTTGGCTTCATCAATCCGCGCTTTCTCGCCACGCGCAATCTTTCCGACATTCTGCTCGGCAATTCCTATATCGCGATCGCCGCCGTCGGCATGTCGATGGTCATCATCTCCGGCAACATCGATATTTCCGTCGGCGCTCTCATCGGCGTGCTGGCGACGATCAGCGGCTCGCTCGCCGTCGCGGGCGCGCCGATCATCGTGACCTGGCTCGCGCCGCTCGTCATCGGCGTCGCCGTCATGGCGGCGCAGGGCGCGATCATCGCCTATCTGCGGATCCCCGCGATCGTCGTCACGCTCGGCATGCTGTCGATCCTCAAAGGCGGCCTCATCAGCGTCACCGGCGGGAAATGGATCACCGACCTGCCGCAAAACTTCCACCTCGCCGACCTCTCGTTGTTCGGCGTGCCGATGCCCGTCGTCATCATGGTGCTCGCGACGGTGCTGGCGGCGCTCTGGATGCGCAATTCGCCCACGGGCCGTGCGATCTACGCGACCGGCGGCAATCCTGAGGCCGCGCGTCTCTGCGGCGTCAATCCGCAGCGCACCGTGCTGATGGTGTTTGCGCTGCATGGTCTCTTCGCTGGCCTGGCTTCGCTCGTCTATGCGACGCAGCTCCGCGTGATCCAGTCGACGACCCCGCAGGGCCTCGAACTCACCATCATCACCGCCGCGGTGGTCGGCGGCGTCAGCATCCTCGGCGGCGTCGGCACGGTCGTCGGCTCGACGCTGGCCGCCATTCTCATCGCCGAGATCACGAGCGCGCTCGTGTTCATCAACGTCTCGCCCTACTGGACGGACGCATTGCGCGGCGGGCTCATTCTCGCAACCGTCATCGCCGACATCCTGCGCCGCCAGCGCCGCGCCGCGCAGGGGTGGAAGCGATGAGCCTGGCGATCGAAACGAAGACGTTTCGCGTGCCGCGCTGGCTCAAGCGTCACGAGACATTGCTCGCGATCATTCTCCTGATCGCGCTCTTCGGCCTCGGTCTGTTGAACGACCGCTTTCTCACCCTGGACAATCTTCTCAACCAGGGCCGGCTCATGACCGAGATCGGCCTGATCGCGCTGCCGATGACTTTCGTCATCATCACCGGCGGCATCGACCTTTCGGTCGGCGCGATTGTCGGCCTGTGCGCGGTCATGCTCGGCTATTCGTGGAAGACGTTCGGCTTTCCGCTGCCGCTGGCGATCGTCTTCTCGCTCTTCGTCGGCGCGCTCGCGGGCTTCATCAATGGCCTTGTCATCACGCGGGTGAAAGTGCCCCCGCTCATCATGACGATCGCGACGCTCGCGCTCTATCGCGGTCTCGCCGAAGGCATAAGCCAGGCGCATTCGGTGCGCGGCTATCCGGAATGGTTCTATTTTATGGGCCAAGGCAGCGTGTTCGGCGTGCCGACGCAGCTTCTCGTTCTGCTCGTTCTTATCGTCATTGCGGGGATCGTGCTCGATCGCACGACCTTTGGCCGCGCGCTCTACGCGATCGGCGCGAATGAAACGGCGGCGCGCTTTTCGGCTTTGTCGGTCGATCGGGTCAAGCTCGTGATCTACACCCTTTCCGGCCTTGCCTCGGGCCTGGCCGCTTGGGTTCTCGTTTCGCGCGTGACGACCACGCGGATGGACATGGGGAGCGGGTACGAGCTTGACGTGATCGCCGCGGTGGTGCTGGGAGGAACCAGTATTTTCGGCGGCTCCGGCACCATCTGGGGCACCGTGATCGGGCTCGCGATGATCCAGCTCTTGAAGAACGGGCTGGCGTTGACGGGCGTCAAGGGGGACGCGACAATCGTCGTTATTGGGATCGCGCTCATTCTTTCGGTTTTGATCGCGAGTTCCCTTCAGCGTCGCCGCGACTGAGCGCCGCATTCGTAAGGCCAACGCCGCAACTGCGGCATCTAGGGAGGAATGGGTTATGAAAACGAGTTTATTGACCACCACAGCGGCGGCGATGTTCGCCTTGTCGTTCGCCGCCGGGGCTGCGAACGCTGCGAGCAAATGGGACGGCGCCGACGACCTGCCGACAAATCCGCTCGCCTGTGACGCGGGCGGAGCCGCGGCGCCCGCGGCGGCCAAGCCTTATGACGGCGGCCAGCCGACCAACGCCCCCGACAAGTCGGGCAAGGAAATCACCGTCGTCGATGTGCCGAAGCTGATCGGCATTGGCTATTTCAACGCCACCACGAAGGGCATGCAGGACGCGGCTAAGGAGCTCGGCAACGTCAAGGTGTCGACGGACGGTCCGACGGAAGCGAAGATCGACGAGCAGATCAAGTTCATCGACAATTACATCACCCGCGGCGTCGACGGCGTGTTGTTCGCGGCCAACGATCCGGTGGCGATCGCGCCAGTGTTGAAGAAGGCGTTGTCCAAAGGCATCCACGTCGTCGGCTACGACGCCAACTCGCAGCCCGACGCGCGCGAATGGTTCGTGAACCAGGCTGAGTTCAACGGCATCGGCAAGTCCATGGTGGACTCGATGGCGAAGGAGATCGGCGACGGTAGCTTCGCCATCGTGACGTCGACATTCACCACGCCCAATCAGGCCCGCTGGATCGCCGAGATGCAGGCCTATGCCGAGAAATGCCATCCGAAAATGACGTGGCTGGAGACGGTCGAGGCGCAGGAGGACAACAATCTGTCCTTCAATCAGGCCACGACACTCATCAACAAGTACGGCGACAAGCTGAAGGGCCTGTTCGGCATGACTTCGGTGGCGACGCCGGCTTCCGCCGAAGCGGTCACCAAGGCCGGCCAATGCGGCAAGATCGCCGTTGTCGGCCTCGCAACCCCGAACGCGATGAAGCCCTATGTCACCGCAGACTGCGTCAAGTCGGTGGTCTTGTGGAACCCGGTCGATCTCGGCTACGCCGCGACTTACGTTATGCGCGCGGTCGCCGACGGCAAGCTGAAGCCCGGCGCGACTTCGGTCGACGCGGGCAAGCTCGGCAAGCTCAATGTCGTCAACGGCAGCGAGATCCTGCTCGGCGCGCCCTTCATCTTCAACAAGGACAACGTCACCAAGTTCGACTTCTGAGGCGTAATTGGTCGAATCGCGATCGTCATTGCGACCCCCGGGTCCAAGCCCGGGGGGAAGCAATTCGGGGGAACGTGGGGCGCCTGCAACTCCTGGATCGCCGCGTCGCTTAAGGCTCTCGCGATGACAGCTCCATGCAAGCGCGCGGCGTCGCCCGCCGACGCGTTCTCTGTGGACTGAGCGCATGAGCGGCTGCGTCGCAGTCTTCGACGTCGGCAAGACGAACATCAAACTCGTCGTCTTCGACCGCGGCGGCGCCGTTCTCGCCGAGCGCTCGGCGCCGAACACGCCGCTCGCGCCGGACTCTGAATGGCCGTATCTCCGGCTCGACACGGAAGGCGCCTGGTCTTTCCTCATCGGCGCGCTCAAGGAGCTTGGCGCGCGTTTTTACATCGAGGCGATCTCGACCACGACGCATGGCTGCGCCGGCGTCCTCATGCGGAGCGACGGCCCGGCGCTTCCGCCGCTCGACTATGAGTTCGATGGATTTGCCACCGTCGACGCCGACTATGATGCAGCGCGTCCGCCCTTTGAGGAGGCGCGGTCGCCGCATCTGTCGCGGGGCCTCAATCTCGGGCGGCACATATTTCTATTTCGAGCGCTGCTATCCGGCTCAATTCAAAGAGGCGACGGCGTTCCTGACCTATGCGCAATATTTCGGCTGGCGCCTCGGCGGGACGATGGCTTCAGAGGTGACCTCGCTCGGCGCGCACACGGACCTGTGGCGCCCCAACGAGGGCGACCTCTCGAGCATGGTCGACACGCTTGGCTGGCGCCGGCTCTTCCCGCCAATGCGCAAGGCCTGGGACACGCTCGGAACGCTCAAGCCCGAGATCGCTAATGCGACTGGCTTGTCCGCCGATGTGCGCATCATCTGCGGCGCGCACGATTCGAACGCGGCTCTCGTGCCGCATCTCCTGTCGCGGCGCGAGCCGTTCACCGTGATCTCGACCGGAACCTGGGTCATCATCATGGCCGTCGGCGGAACGGCGCGCCTCGATCCCAAAGCCGACATGCTGGCCAATGTCGACGTGCGCGGAGAGCCGGTGCCGACGGCGCGCTTCATGGGCGGGCGCGAATATGCAGTCCTTGCCGGCGACGCGCCGGCCGACGCGGACGAAGCCGACGTCGCCGCCATCATCGCTTCTGGCGTGCTCGCCTTGCCCGCATTCTCCGACCAGGGCGGTCCGTTCGCCTCGCGCAAAGGTGTTATCGAGGGCGAAGCGCCAACGACGCCGAAAGCGCGCGCGGCGCTTGCGACGCTCTATTCGGCGTTGATGACCGCGCACATGCTTCGGCGCCTCGAAGCGCCGGGCGACCTCATCGTCGAAGGCGGTTTCGCCCGCTCGCCGGCTTTCGCCGCCGTGCTCGCCAGGCTCATGGCCGGTCGGCGGGTGGTGATCGCGCCAATCAGCGCAGGCGCCGCTGCCGGCGCCGCGATGCTCGCCCATTGGGGCGAGCCCCATCCGCCGCCAAGGCTCGAGCCGGCGCGCGTCTGGAATCTGCCCGGACTTGAGGCCTACCAGGATCGGTGGGAGCGCGCGCTTTAGACCAAGCCGCGCGCTGCGGCGCTTCGCGTGACGCGATCGGCGTGCAACCTTCCCGCCGCGATCTCGTTTCACATTGTCAACAAATCGGACGAAACGAAGCGGGGGCGTATGTCGGCGACATCCACGCATCAATCAGAAGAGATCTCGACCCTTATTCCGGCGAGGCTCGAGCGTCTGCCCTGGGGCCGCTTTCACGTCCTGGTGATTGCCGCGCTCGGGATCACCTGGATTCTCGACGGGCTCGAAGTCACGCTCGCCGGTTCGGTCGCGCCGGCATTGAAAGACAGCCCGGCGCTTCATTTCTCGGATTCCGAGGTTGGGTTGGCGGGCAGCGCCTATCTTCTCGGCGCGGTCGTCGGCGCTCTGTTTTTCGGCTGGCTTACCGATCGGCTCGGGCGCAAAAAACTCTTCTTCATCACCATCGTCGTCTACCTCATTGCAACGGCGCTGACCGGGCTCGCCTGGAATGGCTTCTCCTTCTTCCTGTTTCGCTTCTTCACGGGCTGCGGCATTGGTGGCGAATATTCCGCCATCAATTCGACCATCCAGGAGCTGGTTCCCGCGCGCTACCGCGGTCAACTTGATCTTACGATCAACGGCAGTTTCTGGGTCGGGGCGGCGCTCGGCGCTGTTGTCGCGGTCGTGCTGCTCAATCCGGCGCTCATCCCTTCGGAGTGGGGATGGCGGCTCGCTTTTCTGACGGGCGCGATCTTAGGGCTAGCCGTTTTTTTCATGCGCATGTGGATACCCGAGAGTCCGCGCTGGCTTGCGATCCATGGGCGCGAGAAGGAAGGCGAGGACGTCGTCAAAGGCATTGAGCAGCGATTTGAGGACGAGGGGGTCAAGCTCGAGCCGGTCCCTGCCGACAAATCCATCCGGTTGCGCTCGCGCGAGCATACGCCGCTCAGCGAAGTGTTCGACACGCTGATCAACCGCCACCGCGTGCAGACCTTCGTCGGGCTCACGCTGATGGCGGCGCAGGCATTCTTCTACAACGCGATCTTTTTCACTTACGCGCTGGTGCTGACGAAGTTCTATTCGGTGAGCCCCGGCGCCGTTGGCTGGTACATCCTGCCCTTCGCGCTCAGCAATTTTCTCGGGCCAGTCTTGCTCGGGCGACTGTTCGACACCCTCGGACGTCGCATCATGATCACGATCACCTACGGCCTCTCAGGCGTGCTCATGATCGCGGTCGCTGTCGCCTTCCAGCAGGATCTCTTTTCCGCAATGGGCCAGACGATCGGGTGGATGATCGTGTTCTTCATCGCTTCTCCGGCGGCGAGCGCGGCCTACCTCACGGTCAGCGAGACCTTCCCGATCGAAATTCGCGCCATGACCATCGCGATCTTTTACGCCATCGGAACCGGCGTCGGCGGCGTCGCCGCGCCGCTGATTTTCGGCAGGCTGATCGAAAGCGGCTCGCGGCAGGCCATCTTCGGCGGCTATGTTTTCGCCGCCTGTCTCATGTTCGCCGCCGCCGTGGTCGCTTGGCTGTACGCCATCAACGCCGAGCGCAAGTCGCTGGAAGAGGTCGCGGCGCCGCTGTCCGCCATCGGGTAGGGGCCCGCCTCACCGTGACCCGAACCGCTGCTTCGCCGCGTCGGTAACCGGCGTATACAGACTTACGAGCGTCCCTTCGGGATCGCGAAACTGCGCCGCGCGGTTTCCCCACGGCATCATCTTCGGCTCATGCACGACCTCCACCTTGTCTTTCAGGCGCGCGAATTCTGCATCGACGTCATCGACCTGGAATTCGATGATCGCAGTGCGGTTGGACGCGGGTTCGGCGCTGCCTTCCTTGAAGAGGGCCACCGTTTCGGCGCTCCCGAAGGCCAGCGTGGCGGAAGGCGTGACGATCTCGGCGAAGACCGGGGCAAGCCATTCGGCTGTTTGGCCAGTCACCATTTCGTAGAAGCCGACCATCGCCTTGATGTCGGCGGCGACGAGGCGTGTGGATGCGAGTTTCATAGGGCTTGGTCCTTTCGATCGGGCCGCGGGAGACGGCGGCCTCGAAAGGACTTGTCGCACAAGCCTGCTGACAGCATCCTGTCAGCAGGAGTCAGCATTCCATGCGTCGCGCCGACCGGTTGTTCCAAATCATCCAGATTCTTCGCCGCTCCACCCGGCCTGTCACGGCGGCCGCCTTGGGGCAGGAGCTCGAAGTCTCGAAGCGCACGGTCTATCGCGACGTCGCCGACCTGATCGGCCAGCGGGTGCCGATCGAGGGCGAGGCGGGGTTGGGCTATCTCATCGCTTCCGACTACGACATGCCCCCGCTCATGCTGACGCCCGATGAGATCGAGGCGGTGATGCTGGGCGCGCAATGGGTGGCGGCCCGCTCCGACAAGGCGCTCGCCAATGCGGCGCGCGATGTGATGGCGAAGATCGCCGCAGTTGTTCCCGAGCGTCTACGCCCGTTCATCCTCGAACCGAGCGTCGGCGTGAAACCGACGGCCGCGGAGCCAAACGAGAACATCGATCCGTCGAGTCTACGATCGGCGATCCGCGAGGGGCGGAAGCTGCGGCTCCGCTACCGGTCGGAGGCTGGCGAGGAAAGCGAGCGAAAAGTGTGGCCGGTGATCCTCGGCTATGCCGAGACCACGCGCTTGCTGGTCGCGTGGTGCGAGCTGCGCCAAGGATTCCGGCATTTTCGCACGGATCGGATTGTCGAAGTGGAGACGCTCGACGAAAGCATCGGCCTGCGTCACGGCGAGCTGCGCCGACGCTGGCAGCGTTGGCGCGAGACAAATGTTCGCTCTCTTTGAGGCGCGTTGAAGTTGCGGAGCGGCGCCCACGGCCTCGTCCTGAGGCGCCGCGAAGCGGCCTCGAAGGACGTATCCAGTTTAGCAAAGTCGCGTTCGCTGGATCATCCTTCGAGACGGCCGCAACGCGACCTCCTCAGGATGAGGTCGGGAGTTACTAAGGCTTGGAGCGTGAGAGCGCGGCCGCGCGGCCGGCGGCGGCGTAGAGGTTGAGCCTCGAATAGACGCCGAAGCCCGAGCCATCGTCGAGGAAACCGCCGCCGGGCCCTTCCGTCTCGGTCAGGATCCGGTTCGCTTCCTCAAGGTTGAGCTTGGGGAAAGCCACGGTCAGCAAATATCCGGCCTCGGGCGCGAGCGTGGCCACATCCTCCAGTTTGTCCGCTGTCTCCGGATGCGCGACGCCAAGCCCGTAAGTTTGCGTCGTGGCGTAGAAGGCCTCGTTCATCGCGGGTGCGTTGAAGCGGCCGGTGTCCTGGCGCGCGCAAAGCGCAATTGTGTCGCCGCAGGCTGCTTCAAGCGCCTTCGTCATGTCGGCTTGCGCCGTCGCGACGGCCGCCCGGAAGTCCTCGATGGTTGCGGGAACCTGAGGCGTGGACATTGCGGTCGCCCTGGCGAAGTCCTTCAGCGGCCGGCCAACATAGGCGGGATCGTTGGCGAGCAGATGCGCAAGATCGTAGGTCGCGACCGTTCGCCCGCCGAGCACGTCCATGGCGTAATGCGCACCCATGATGATGCGGTCGTTGCCGTATTCCGCGGCGCGCACGACCATTTCCTGAAAGCGATCGGGCACGAGTTCGGCGAGCAGGAGCGAGCCCATGTAGCCGTAGGTCGTGTGCCCGCTCGGGAAGGATGGGCTGTCGATCAGGTTCATGACCGGGCCGCGGTTGTAGACTTCGTTGCCGGCCGGAACATTGAAGTAGTCCGGCCCCACGATTGGCAGGATCGTCGGCTCGGTCTGGAACGGGCGGGAATCCCCATACTTGTCCGCGCCGGGCGTTCCGGCCGGCCGGCCATAGGCGATGCCGAAGGGATCGGGCGCGCCGTCTACGTCCTTGAAGATGGCCAGGGCCTCGTCGGACACCGGTTTTCTACCGTTCGTCGTACCGTTGGCGAAGAAATATTTGCCGGCGTTCGAATCCGATCCGCTTGTCGAGTTGGCATAGGCGATCACATCAGAGACGGCCTTTGAGATGCTGGTGAAGCGCTCCCGATCGAGATAATGCGCACGCGCCTCGTAAGCCGCGCCCAAGGTCGTGCCGAGGCCGTCCGTCAACTCCACGAGATTGCCATCGGTGATGAAGGCGTCGCGCAAAGCCTGCTGCTGCTGTTCGGCGAACGGCAGCAGGGTCGGTTGGCGAATGGCTCCCGTCTGGATTCCGCCGGTGACGGTAAAGTTGGAGCCGAGCGCCGCCATTCCGTCCACACTCTTCGAGAGGGCGGAGACTGGAGCCAGGCCTTTGAGGGCGGCCAGGTTGGTCACGCTCTGCGCGTCGGCCGCGGCCGTGCCCATCATAAAGGCGAAAAGCCCGATTCCGCATCCCAACCTGGTCATAGCGCCCTCCTGCCAATTCACCGATCCCGGGTTGTCGCCCGATTCCTTCGCGTCATCAAGACAGAGTCGGTCGAGGGGGAGGGCGAGAATCCAGCCGGCTCATGCGCTCAAACTGACGCGGTCGAGCGGCTGATTGCGTTTTGCAAAGGCTGCCGTGGGGCGCTAACAGTCGGGCCCTCTGTGCATTACGGTCGATTTTTGGACGACTGCGCGAGAACCCGGTAAGTTCGCCTGCGCTCCCGGACGCTTCATTTGGCCGATTTGTCCTGAGAGGCGAGGATGACCGCGCGATTTCGACAAGTGGCTCCTTTCGACGGTGTCGATGAAGGCGTCGGTCCTCTCCAAGCCGCAGCCATAGTGCCGTTAGGCGGCTCAAGCTTGGTTTTCCTGGAAGGCGGATCGAACCTGCATGTCGCGTCGGACGTCCCGTCGCAGGCGCTCGTGACCGAGATCAAGAGTTTCACCGGTGGTGATTTGCAGTCCTTCCTCAACAATCTCGGCGCGAACGTCGCCTTGATCGCCTCTGTCTCTAGGCTCGGGCGCCAAGCAGCTGTTTCAAATTTCGGGGCGCGCGCTCGCCGGCAAAAATGGCGTGACCATTCGCGCGAAGAATCGCAAAACGGGAGCCCTTGAAGCGCAGCTTCAAGCCGTCGTTCTCAAGCCCAAGCCCATGAAAGTGTCGCTTAGGCAGATTCAGGTGTTCGCCGACGATGCGCGGACAGCGACAGCGATACTGAGCCAAGGCAAGTTCGAGCCCCAAGCGATGCTCGATCACATGAACATGGTCTGGACGAATCAGGCCGGCGTTACGTGGACCTTAGGACGAACAGACCCCGCACTGATCGACGCGATCGATATCCGATCGGAGGGGCCGAACCGCGACAACGACGCTCAGACCAAGGCTTTAAGCGCGGGTTGTGACTCCGGCGCGGATCTGACCATCTTTTTTTCCCGAAAAGCGTTCGACCCTAACGGGGTCAAAACAAGCACGCCGTGGACTTTTGGCGTGCATGGCTACACCCGCGCCGAACAAGGTTTTTGCGTCGTCGCCGACGATCGTCTCGCCTTCACGATTGAGCACGAGGAAGGGCATTTCCTGGGAGCGCTGGATGCGAAAGGCAAATTTGTCGCGGACTTTCCGCATTCAAACGGAAACAACATTATGAACGTCAGCGGCGTTTCCAACAGCATTATCCCTGCGAGCATGGCGACGGTGTTCAACAAGGGTTTTGCCGCAAAACCCTGATCCGCCTTTGTTGCGCGCATCTGGAGCGGGCGGTCCGGGCTACTGGCTCCGGGCCTAACGATCATGCGCGGTCTGTTTGCTGAAAAGATCGCAACGGCAAGCCGCCGTCGCGCGGCGCCTCTATCGCGCTTTCAGCCGCCAACCTGCGCGATCACGCTCGGCTTGCCGCTTCGCACGCCTACGATTTGCATAGGCGTGTGGGGATGATTGTGGTCGTCCATCGCATAAGTTCCGCCGAGCAGCGACGGCATCGTGGTGGTTTTGAGCGCGCGCTCAATGTCCTCGGACTTGTCAGAGTTCGCGCGGCGGATCGCATCGACGACGAGATTGGTCGCTTCGTAGGCGAAGAACGAGCGCTGCGTCGGCATGATGCCGTATTTCGCCCGGTAAGCCTGAATGAAGTCCTGCACGCCGGGCGTTTCGATCAAGGGATTGAAGACCGTGATGCTGGTTGCGCCGTCCAAGCCGCCTGAGGTGAGAAATTGCGGAGACACCGCGCCTGTCGCGGCAGCGAAATCGATGCGTCCGGTGATCGGCGACGTTCCAGCCGGATTGTTCATAGGCGCGAAAGAAAGGCGCTGTCGAACCGCTCAGCACCGTCACGACCTGGTCGGGAGCAAGCGCCCTCAGCTGCCCGAGCAGCGGCGCGAGGTCCTTCGTGTCCTTGGCGATCGTCTCGTTGGCGAGGACCTTGATATCGGCGCCGAGGGCGGCCTTCGCCATAGAGTCCGCGTTCACGTGGTTGAACGGATTGTCGTCGCTGACGATCGCGACGCTGTGGACTCCCTGGCGTTTAAGCCAGCCCATGAGACCAAGCGCAATGTCGCGATCGGACGGGATCGTCTTGAAGGCGTAGGCGTTGCCGCCGACGCCGGACGCGTCGACGAAGTCCTGGCCTGCCGAAATGTCGATGACGAGAGGCACTTTCGCCTCCGCGACAATCGGCATGATGGCATGGGTGACCGGGGTCCAGAGCGCGCCCAAGAGCACCGGGACGTGCTGCTCCTCGATCAGTCTTTTTGTAGCGGCGATCCCCGTCGCGGGGTCTGCGGCGTTGTCGCCGTAGAACGCTTCCACCGGCCTGCCCAGCACGCCGCCGGCCTCGTTGACGCGCTCAAGCGCCAGCTCGACGCCATATTGCTCGCTTTGCCCGCGGTCCGCGTATTGTCCGCTGAGGATGGTGGTGACGCCGATGCGCACAGGCTCCGCCGCAAGGGCTGGCGTGCAGGCCAGGACACAACCGGCTGCCAAAGCGATCCTGAACGCCATCGACTTGTCCTCGTTAAAAGAGCGGCCTAGCCGAGGCACGCTGTCTCATTCCGAATCGCAAAACAATCGATGCCCGCGACCGTCACGCGATTGTGAGAGTTATTGCCGCAACAGCCGGTCGAGAAACCTCGCGCCGACAAGGAAGCCAATTGGCTGCCGGCGCGCAAATTCCATCTGATGCTGCGCTTCCACAGACCCCACGAAAATGAGCCCACGATTCTGGACGGATCCTGAGTGATTCCGGCTGTCGAGAGAGCCTAAATCGACGAAAAGCTGGTGAAAATACGTGTGTATTAGAGGGATTTCGAAGCGCTTAAGATTGGGCCTCGAGCCCTTTCCGGGGTTCGGCGGTTTGCAGTGCAGCAGAAATTACGAGTATGTAGTTGCGTTAAAGAGAAATCCGTGTTACGAATCCAAGCGCTCACGAAATCGAACTTTCGGATCGCTCGACCGCCTGTCGAGCGAAAAAATGAGAGGTGGGATCGCTTATAATTTCTCGCATTTCTGATGTACAATAGCGGAAATGTTTTTCTTGCTTGGATTCGCCGTAACCCATTGAAAAGCCCCGAATCGGCCAAAGGAATCCAAGGAAATCCAAGCTTTTTTGCTTGGTTTTATTTGGTTTTGCTTGGATTTATTTGGCGCTGAGGAACGCGTCAGAGGTTCATCTGCGTCTGCACGACGAGCGCGACCAGCTTCGCCTCTTCCGTCGCGACCCGCGTCTGCCAGATCTGGGTTCTTCTGCCGCGATGGACGACGCTCGTATGGCCGATCACCGTCGAGCCGGCCGGCGCTGAAGCGACGAAATTGGTCTTGCTCTCGATCGTCGTTGTCCCCTTGGCGTCGGCGGGCAGGTTGATAAAGGCCGCCGCGGCGCCCAGCGTGTCAGCGAAGCTCATGATCGCTCCGCCATGGGCGATGCCGCCGATCGTGCAGAGGTCCGGCCGGATCAGCATCCGCGCCGCAAGGGCATCCGCTTCTGCGCTGATGAACTCGATCCCGAGCAACTCAGCGAACGGAAGCGGATTGGCGTTGATGCGGTCGATCAGCGACATGCGCCTCCCCTAGGCCCGTCCAAGCGCTGGCGGTTTGTTGCGTCTCGGCATAGCATCGCCACTGAGGCGACGCCATACAGGGGGTTTGAGATGCACGACGCTTGCACCTTTGCAGCCGTGGCCATCGCGATCGCGCCGGTTCCGGGAACGCCGAGGCGCGTTTCGACGCGCACGGATCGGACAAGCGCAACGAGCGGCGCGCTTGTGCGTTGACGTTCAACAGGGCTTGAGAATCGTAGGCCGCGCAACGGTTTATCGGTCGCCGGTGAGCGGAAAGTAAGCTCGGGGGTTATCATCTACGCCAAGGAGAGAAAGCCATGGTTCGCAGTCGGGTTCTTCTGAGCGCAGTCCTTGCGGCGCTCGCGGTCACGCTTGCCGGTTGTGATGAGAGCGGCGTCTACCCTGGGGTCGGTTACGGCGGTCCGTTCTACGCGGGAGGGTATTACGGCGCTCCCTATTACGGCGGCGGCTACTACGGCGGTGGCTATTACGGTGGCGGCGGGTATGGCTGGCGTGGCGGAGTCTACCGGCGTGCCGGCTATTACCATGGCGGGTTTGGCGGCTACCATGGTGCGGGGTATCGGGGTGGCGGTTTCCATGGCGGTGGGTTCCACGGCGGCGGCTTCCATGGTCGCGGCGGCGGTGGCTTCCACGGCGGCGCATTCCACCGTTAGCCCGATCGGACGCACATAAGAGGAAGGGCGCGGGTATCCTCCGCGCGTCGTCTCAATCACGCTCCCGGGTTTAGAGGAGGCGGCCGCGCCGGCTCCTCAACTCTCATGTCGAGTCGGTTGTAGGTCCGCTCTGCGTCCAGCGTCTCTGTTGGCGAAAGAGGCTCAGAGCCCTTCGAACAACGCGGTCGACAGGTAGCGCTCGGCGAACGACGGGATGATGATCACGATCGTCTTGCCCGCGTTTTCTGGGCGACGGCCGACGTCGATCGCCGCGGCGATCGCGGCGCCCGAGGAGATGCCGACCGGAATTCCTTCGAGGCGCGCCACCAGTCGCGCAGTGTCGAAGGCCGTCTGGTTGCCGACGACGACGATCTCGTCGATCACGCTTGCGGTCGAGAATAGCGGGAACGAAGCCGGCGCCGAGCCCCTGAATCTTGTGTGGGCCCGGGCGCTCCGCCCGAGAGAACCGCCGAATCCTCCGGTTCGACCGCAACCATACGCACGCTCGGCTTGCGCGCCTTCAGAACCTCGCCGACGCCGGTGATCGTCCCGCCGGTGCCGACGCCCGAGACGACAATGTCGACCTCGCCGTTCGTGTCGTTCCAGATCTCCTCAGCTGTCGTGCGGCGGTGGATGTCCGGGTTGGCGGGGTTTTCGAACTGCTGCGGCATGACCGCGCCGGGCGTCGCGTCGATGATTTCTTGCGCCTTGGCGATTGCGCCTTTCATGCCCTGCGCGGCAGGCGTGAGAACCAATTCGGCCCCGAGCAGGGCCAGCATCTTGCGCCGCTCGACCGACATCGATTCGGGCATGACGAGGATCAGCCGATAGCTGCGCGCCGCCGCGACGAAGGCGAGCGCAATTCCGGTATTGCCGGAGGTCGGCTCGACCAGAACGCCGCGCCCGGGCGAGATCTTGCCCTGCGCCTCGAGCGCATCGATCATCGAAACGCCGATGCGGTCCTTGACGCTGGAGATCGGATTGAAGAATTCGAGCTTGGCGACAAGGCGGGCGACGACGCCCTTCTCCTTGCCGATCCGGTCGATCCTAACGAGGGGCGTGTCGCCGATCGTATCGGTGATCGACGCATAAATCTGCCCGCGGCCGGGTGTTCGCCGCGCAGCGCCTGCATCCGTCATTGGCCGTCACTCCAAAATGTCCGTCGGACCGCGCCGTTAAGCGCGGCCCGACACTAACATTTTAAACGGCACGCAACTATAGAACGCCGCAAATCACTGCGTCAGATAGCGAAATCGCCGCTGACCTTCTCGTCGTCGAGCACATGCGTCTTCTCGGCGGTGTCGCACATCTGTTCGACCGTGATCGCATCGAGATTGGCGAGAAAGGTCTCGCCCGCCCTGCGTACGGCCGGATCGATCACCCGCTCGAGCAGCACCGAGTTTGACCCGAGATCGTCGGGATCGGCGGTGCTCAGCGACATCGCGGTGCGCACGATCTCGCCCACGGTGATGCGCCGGCGCTCGCGCGCCAGCTCATAGCCGCCTCGCGGCCCGCGCACGCCCTTGAGGATCTTGGCGTGGACCAGGCCCTGGAGCAATGTCTCCAGGTGACGGGGGGGCAATTTATGACGTGCGGCCAAAGCTTTGGCCGCAACCGGCGCCGAGCGCGAATGCAACGCGACATCGACAACGGCGGCGATAGCAAGAACGCTCCGTCGCGACAATAAGTTCATATCCTACCTCCTACTATGAGCGCCCAGTGGAACCGAATCCATTTGAGCCACGGACGCTCGAAGTGAGACGCTCGCCCGAAATCAGAGCTACACGTTCCACAGAGCAAACGACGAGTTGCGCTATCCGCGCGCCCCGCCGCACGACAAAGGGCTTGTCCCCAAAATTGACGAGGATGACACCAATTTCGCCGCGATAGTCAGCGTCGATTGTCCCCGGACTGTTGAGGACCGTCACCCCGTCTTTCAGAGCCAGCCCTGATCGGGGCCGGATCTGCGCTTCAAATCCCTTTGGCAGTTCGATAACCATCCCGGTCGCGATCAGCGCCCGCGATCCGGGGGCCATGACAACCTCTTCACCCGCCGGGAGGGCCGCCACCAGATCCATCCCGGCGGCATCCTCGCTCGCATAGGCCGGCAATTGCAACCCCTCACCATGTGGTAATCGATGGTAACCAATCGTGATCATTGTCGCTTCGCCAACTCAATGGCGAGGCGCCGAACAATGCCGTTTGCAACTTCGGCTTTGGTCATCGGCGGCCACGATTCGACGCCGCGCGCATCGATCACCTGGACCTGGTTGGTTTCGCCGCCAAACGTCGATGATCCCTCAGCGACACTATTGGCGATGATCAGGTCGCAACGCTTGCGTTGTAACTTGGCCTTGGCGTTCGCCGTAATATTCTCGGTTTCGGCAGCGAATCCAATTACAACTGCCGGCCGCATTATGGTTTTCTTTGCAACCTCGGCAAGTATATCAGGATTTTCAACCAAGGTGAGGGTTGGAGACTCTTTGGCGTTCTTTTTGATCTTTTGATGGGCGACGTTCTCCGCGCGCCAATCGGCGACCGCCGCCGCGGCAATGAATGCGTCGGCGGGGAGCGCGGCTTCGACCGCTTCCCGCATATCGCGCGCCGAACCGACATGAACGACTTCGGCTCCGGTTGGATCAGACAACCCCACGGGGCCGGTAACGAGCGTTACCCTTGCACCAGCGCCAACCGCGGCTTGCGCAATTGCATGCCCCTGCCGTCCAGAAGACCGGTTTCCGAGGAATCGGACCGGGTCAATCGGCTCGTAGGTCGGTCCCGAAGTGACAATCACATGCCGTCCGCCGAGCGAACCCGAATCACTAGGCCGACCTTGGAGCGAAGGACTGGACGCCGCTTCAGCGGCCAACGCAGCCTCGATCGCCTCAACGATCGCCGGCGGTTCGGCCATGCGGCCAGGACCAAATTCGCCGCACGCCATCGGCCCTGAATCGGGGCCGACGATCAGAACGCCGTCGTCCCTGAGGCGCTCCAGGTTGCGGCGGGTCGCCGGGTGCAGCCACATCCTGACATTCATCGCAGGGGCGGCAAGCACGCGTTTGTCGGTCGCAAGCAACACGGTCGTCGCCAGATCGTCGGCAAGGCCATTGGCCATCCGCGCCAGGATATTCGCGGTCGCCGGCGCAATAACGATGAGGTCGGCGGCGCGCGACAACTCGATATGACCGATCGCCGCCTCGTCCGTCAGGCTGAACAGATCGTCGCGGACGGCCTGCCCGCTCAGGGTCGCCGCGGAAAGGGGAGTAACGAACTGTCGAGCGGCGGCAGTCATCACGACTTGAACCGTTGCGCCGCGGTCTTTGAGGCGACGAATCAACTCTAGCGATTTGTACGCCGCGATTCCCCCACTTATAATCAAGAGAATACGGGCGCGCGATAGCGGGGTGCTGCTCATCGCGATGACCTAGGCTAGCTCGCTGCGCTCTGGATCAGCCATGACGCAGAGGAAATCAAGGAGACGAGGGGTAAAACGTTCATTCGCGGCTTCATTCGCTTGCTAACCTCTAGCCCCGTTACGTAAGCCGCTTTTCTAATGCCACCAGTGGCGCCAGAGGAATGCCACGAACATTTGCGAAATGGCAATTACCACAATTGTGGTATTCCCGTTGCGCGATTGTTGCGGGGTTCGTGGATCGCCAGTCGCGGCCAAACCCGCCGCTGACTTTAGGTACGCGACCTCCGGCAGGCCTTATTGGCCGTCGCGCCCTCCTCTACGGAAGCCGCGCGCTGCGCACAGGCTCGTGGCCTATAGGACCCATCGGTACGCCGCCATACACCAGGAGCGCTAACAAAAATCCAGTTAAAACAAAGGTGAACCCCACCCGGAGCGTGAGTTCGGGAACGATTTTCGCAATTTCCCTTTCGCTGTCCGCCTCGAGTCGAGCCTCGAGTTTGTCGGCGATTTGCTCTAGCCGGCGCGGCGCGTCGCCGAGGAAGGAGACAAGCGACGAAAAGATCCGACCGGTGTCTTCGATGCGCCCAATCGGGCCGAGGTTTTCCGCGATCCAGGTCCCCACCACGGGTTCGGCGGTCGACCACATGTCGAGTTTAGGGTCTAGCTTTCGCGCCACGCCTTCGACAACGACCATGGTCTTTTGCAGCATCACCAGCTCGATTCTGGTCGTCATTTCGAACAGGGAGGTGATTTCGAACAGGAGCGTCAAGACTTTCGCCATCGAGATCTGATCGGCGGTGCGGGAGTGGATCGGTTCGCCGATCGCGCGCAGCGCCTGGGCGAAATCCTCGACCCGATATGTGCGAGGCACGTAGCCTGCCTCGAAATGGACCTCGGCGACCCGCAAATAGTCACGGCGAATGAAGCCGTAGAGGATTTCAGCGAGGAATCGACGCTCCTTGCGTCCAAGCCGGCCCATGATTCCGAAATCCACTGCGACAATGCGGCCTTCCTTGTCGACGAAGAAATTGCCCTGATGCATGTCGGCGTGGAAGAAGCCGTCGCGCAGCGCAGTGCGCAAAAATGTCTGAATCAGAGCGCGGGCAAGGGACTGAGGATCAAACCCAAGCGCGATCAGACGGTCAGGGTCGGCCAGGGGCACCCCGTCGATCCATTCCATGGTCATCACTTCGCGGGTGGTGCGGTTCCAGTCCACCACCGGCGCTCGAACGTCTGGATCATCCTTCGAGTTTTCGACGAATTCCGACGCCGCGGCCGCCTCGAGCCGGAAATCCATCTCCATGCGCACGGAGCGGGCGAGCGTCTCGACAACCTGGGCGAGCCGCAGGCGGCGGAACTCCGGCGCCAGGCTCTCAGCGAACCGCGCGGCGAACGCCATGTCAGAGAGGTCGCGCGCAAACCGCCGCTCGGTGCCGGCGCGCAGCACTTTGACCGCGACTGGTCGCAAGCCTTCGCTGGTTTGCACCTCAGCGCGATGGACCTGGGCGATTGAAGCCGCCGCGACCGGCTCGCCGAAGCTCTCGAACAACGACTCGATTTTCGCGCCGAAAGAAGCCTCGACGATCGCGACCGCCATTTCGCGGCTCATCGGCGCGACGCGGTCCTGCAGTCGCTCAAGCTCGATGGCGACCTTGCCGCCGACGATGTCCGGGCGCGTTGAAAGGAACTGTCCAAGCTTTACGTAAGACGGCCCTAATCGATCAATCGCCCGAGATAAACCTGCCAGGCCATCGCCGTCGCGTTTGGCAATCAAGTTGGCCAATGCGAGCGGCGGCCTCAGCACCGGGGGCAGAGGGAGCGGGTCGACGCCGACAAACGCCCCTTCTCGGGCGAACACGAAAGCGGCGCGCGTCAGCCTTGAGATGTGGCCGAGCGACGACAAAATCGGCATGAATTAGAGTTTCCAGCCCGAGTGGATCGCCACGATGCCGCCGCTCAGGCGCGTGAACTCCACGCGCGCGAACCCAGCCTCGCCGATCATCTCCGCGAATCGCTCCGGGGGTGGAAATTTGCGGATCGATTCGACAAGATACCGATAAGCGCCGCCGTCGCCGGTCACCACTTTGCCGATGGGCGGAATGGCCGCGAAGGAGTAGGCGTCGTACAATCGATCCAAGATCGGCAAATCGACGCGCGAAAATTCGAGACACAAGAAACGCCCGCCGCGCTTGAGAACACGATGGGCTTCCTTGAGGGCGTTTTCGATGCGCGGCACGTTGCGGATGCCGAACGCGATTGTGTAGGTGTCAAATCGCGTGTCGGGCAGCGGTAGCGCTTCCGCGTCACCTTCGATGAACGTCAACCGCTTAGAGAAAGCGCGCCTCGCCGCCCGCTTCTCCCCCACGCGCAGCATGTCGCCGTTGACGTCGACGACCGTCACCTCAGTCAGCGGGCCGCCCGCCTTCGCCACCCGGAAGGCGATGTCGCCGGTTCCCCCGGCGACGTCCACATGCGCGAAAGGTCGCGTCAGTGACGGCCGGACCTTGGCGACGAGGGCGTCCTTCCAAGGCCGGTGCAGGCCGAACGACATCAGGTCGTTCATCAGGTCATACCGAGTGGCAACGCTACGGAAGACGTCGTTCACCAGGCTCTGTTTCTCGTCCAGCCGAACGGTGCGTTGGCCGAAATGCGTTTGATCGCCCGCGGCGGCCATCAGGCTCTCCCATGAAACGGATTAAACCTTAGCGTGCGCCGCGCCGAGCGTACACCCGCGCCGGTCAGTCCAAGCGCACCGGGATTCCCGCCTCGGCCATTCTGGCCTTCGCCTGCCGAATCGTGAATTCGCCGAAATGGAAGATCGACGCCGCGAGCACCGCGCTGGCGCGCCCTTCTTGCACGCCAGCGACGAAATGGTCGAGATCGCCGACGCCGCCGGAGGCGATGACCGGAATAGGGACCGCGTCGGCGACGGCTCGGGTCAGCTCCAGATCGAAGCCCTGCCTCGATCCGTCGCGATCCATAGAGGTTAAAAGGATCTCGCCCGCGCCGAGAGCGGCGACTTCACGCGCATAGCCGATCGCCTCAATGCCGGTCGCACGCCGCCCGCCATGGGTGAAGATCTCCCAGCGCGGCGCCTCGCCACTCGTGGACACCCGCTTGACGTCGATGGCGACGACCACGCACTGGGCGCCAAACTTCTCCGAAGCCTGGCGCACAATGTCCCGGTCGGCGACTGCCGCTGAATTGATCGAGGCCTTATCGGCGCCGGCGAGAAGGAGCTTACGGATGTCTTCGGTCGTACGCACGCCGCCGCCAACTGTCAGCGGCATGAAGCAGACCTCCGCCGTACGCCTGACGACGTCGAGCAGAATGCCACGGTCCTCATGGCTCGCGGTAATGTCCAGGAAGCAGAGCTCGTCCGCGCCCGCCCGATCGTAGGCGATCGCGCTCTCCACCGGATCGCCCGCATCGCGCAGATTGACGAAGTTGACTCCCTTGACGACTCGACCGTCCTTGACGTCGAGACAGGGGATGACCCGCGCCTTCAACGTCACTGGGGCAACCTTGTTGACGGTTCCGATCGTCCGCCGGCCTGGAGGAGGGTCAGCGCCGCACGCGGATCAAGCCGGCCGTCATAGAGCGCGCGCCCGACGATTGCGCCGGCGAGGCGGGCGCAGTCCGGCTCGGTCAGCCGTCTGATGTCCTCGATCGAGGCAAGGCCGCCTGAGGCGATGACCGGAATTTCAAGCTTGTCGGCCAACGCGATCGTGCTGTCGAGGTTGAGGCCGGCGAGGGCGCCGTCGCGCGCAATGTCGGTGTAGATGATTGCCGCAACGCCCGCGTCCTGAAATCGCCGTGCGAGATCGATAGCGGAAATGTCCGAGGTCTTCGCCCAGCCTTCGATGGCGACTATGCCTTCACGGGCGTCAACGCCGACCGCAATCCGGCCGGGATAGAGTCGCGCCGCCTCACGCACGAAATCGGGATCGCGCACCGCGGCTGTGCCAATGATGACCCGAGTCACGCCGCTTTCCAGCCAGCCGCGCACGGTCTTCATGTCACGAATTCCCCCGCCGAGCTGCAGCTTTACCGTAAGCCCGACGAGAATGTGTCGAACGGCGTCGGCATTCATTGGCTTGCCCGCGAACGCCCCGTCGAGATCAACGACATGCAGGTAGTCGAACCCTTGCGCGACGAACGCTCGCGCCTGATCGGCCGGATCGGCGTTGAACATTGTCGCGCGCGTCATGTCGCCCTGGACAAGGCGAACGCATTGGCCGTCTTTGAGATCGATGGCCGGAAACAGGATCACGGGCGCCACTCGAGGAAATTGGCGATCAGCTTGAGCCCAAGCGTTTGGCTCTTCTCAGGGTGAAACTGCGTGCCGGCGATGTTGTCGCGGGCGACGATTGCCGTCACCGCGCCGCCGTAGTCGGCAGTCGCCACCAGGTCGTCGGCATCATCCACGTACAATTGATAGGAGTGGACGAAATAGGCGTGCAGTCCGCTCTCGCCCGTGCTCACGCCCTCTAAAAGAGCGTGGCTGCGCCGCACATCGAGGGTGTTCCACCCCATATGGGGAATCTTCAGGCCGGGATCGCGTGGCTTGATCGCCGCGACGTCGCCCGCAATCCAGTCCAAGCCGTTCACCACCTCATGTTCGAGCCCCCGCGTGGCCATCAGTTGCGCCCCGACGCAAATGCCCAGAAACGGCCGGCCTCGTTGGCGCACCGCCTCCTCCATCGCCTCAACCATGCCCGAAACGCCGTCGAGCCCACGGCGGCAATCGGCAAATGCGCCAACGCCCGGCAAAACGACATGGTCGGCGGCGAGCACATCCTCAGGCCGCGCAGTGACCCTGACCTCGCGGCTCAATCCGGCCTCGCGCGCGGCGCGCTCGAAGGCCTTCTGCGCCGAGTGCAGATTGCCGGAGCCATAGTCGATGATGGCGACGACGCTCATGGCATGCCTAAAGCGCGCCCTTGGTCGATGGCACGCGCTCGGCCTGACGGGAATCGATCGCGAGCGCGCCGCGAAGCGCGCGAGCAACCCCCTTGAAGCACGATTCCGCGATGTGATGGCTGTTCGAGCCGTAAAGCGTTTCGATGTGCAGCGTGACCCCGGCGTTGCCGGCGAAGGCCTGGAAAAACTCGCGCACGAGTTGCGTATCGAAACTCCCGATCTTCTCTGTCGGAAACTCGGTCCGGAAGACGAGGAACGGCCTGCCCGACACGTCGAGCGCCACCCGAGTCAGCGTTTCGTCCATCGGCAGCAGGCAATCGGCATACCGCGTCAAGCCTCGCTTGTCGCCGAGCGCCTTCGCCAGCGCCTGGCCGAGCGCGATGCCCACATCCTCGACCGTGTGATGATCGTCGATATGGCGGTCGCCCTCGGCGCGAATTTTGATGTCGACAAGCGAATGCCGCGAGAGCTGATCGAGCATATGATCGAAGAAACCAATGCCGGTTGTAACATCGGCAAGGCCCGACCCATCGAGGTCGAGGCCGACCTCGATGCTCGTTTCCTTGGTCTTGCGTACGATTGCGCTCTTGCGCATGGCGATTTCGAAGCCTTAAGCTGCTTTTGCGCGGGGGTGATAGCAAGACGCGCGCCGCTTGGCCACCTGAGCTTCGACGACACGCGCGCCGCCTCCAGGTCGCGCGGGTTTCGTGACGCGACAAGATTTGGTTAGTAAGGGCTCAAACGCCGTCCGTGCGAAAGACGCCCCTTGGCCGCTACAGGAAATGACAGAACATGAATATGAGACCGACAAAATTCGGCATAGGTCAAAGCGTCAAGCGCGTCGAAGACATTCGCTTCGTAAGCGGGCGTGGCAACTACGCTTCCGATGCGGTTGATAAGGCCGAACTCAAGGCGGTGTTTCTACGCAGTCCTTACGGACATGCGAAGTTCCGTATCGACGACATTGAAGCCGCGCGCGCCGCGCCCGGCGTTCGGGCTGTCTATGTCGCGAGCGATTTCACCAACGTCGGCGACATGCCTTGTGTCGCCCCGGTCGCCAATTCCGACGGATCGAACACGCCGCTCAAGCCCTATCCCGTGATGGCGTCAGATGAAGCGCAGCACGTCGGCGACATTATCGCGATGGTCGTCGCTGACACGGCTCTCGAGGCGCGCGACGGCGCCGAATTGATCAGCGTGACATGGGACGCGCTTCCGGTTGTGACCGACATGGAAGCCGCTTTGCGGCCGGACGCGCCGCTCATCTTCGCCGAGGCTCCGGGCAACGTCGCTTACGACACCCATATCGGCGATAAACAGGAAACGGATAAGGCGTTCGCCGGAGCGGCGCATACGGTTCGCATCAGAATCGTCAACTCGCGCGTCGTCGCCAATTATATGGAGCCGCGTTCCGCCGTTGGCGAATATGATCCGAAATCCGGCCGCCTCACGCTGAACCTCGGAAGTCAGGGCGTGCATGGCATTCAGAGCGCCATCGCCGAGTCGATGCTGAAAATTCCGCCCGAATCCCTTCGCGTCGTCACGCAAGACGTCGGCGGCGGGTTCGGCACCAAAGCCGTCGTCTATCGGGAATATCCGCTTGTTCTCGAGGCCGCGAAGCGTCTCGGACGGAGCGTCGGCTGGCTCGCCGATCGCAGCGAGCATTTCGTAGGCGACGCCCAGGGTCGCGACAATCTGACGACGGCCGAAATGGCGCTCGACGCTGACGGCCGTTTTCTGGCGCTCAGGGTCGATATCCTCGGCAATCTCGGCGCCTATCTGTCCCTGTTTGCGCCCTATATCCCCTGGCTCGGCGCTTCGATGGCGACTGGGTGCTACCACATCGACGCGCTCCATGCGCGCGTCCGCGGCATCTACACCAACACCGTGCCCGTCGACGCCTATCGCGGGGCGGGACGTCCGGAGGCGGCCTATGTGCTTGAGCGACTGGTCGACGCTTGCGCGCGCAAGCTCGACCTGACGCCCGAGGACATTCGTTCGCGCAATTTCGTCAAGCCTGAGCAGATGCCCTACCACACGCACACCGATCGCGATTACGACGTTGGCGACTTCGAAGGCGCGTTGCGGGCCTGCCTGAAGAAGGCGGATCGCGAGGGCTTCACGCGGCGCGCTGAGGATGCTCGGGCGCGCGGCAAGATCCGCGGATTTGGTATTGCGAGCTATATCGAATGCACCGCCTGGAGCGATTCCGAGACGGGCTCTTTGACGCTTGATAAGGACGGCGATTTCACCCTGCTCATTGGCACCCAATCGAACGGGCAAGGGCATGAGACCGCCTACGCTCAGGCCGTCTCGCAATTTCTCGATGTGCCGCTCGAGCGCATCAAGGTCGTGCAGGGCGACACCGATCGGGTCAAGACTGGCTTCGGCACCGGCGGATCGCGATCCATTCCCATCGGCGCGGTGATGGTGACCCGCGCCTCGGAAAGCTTGGCCGGTTCGCTGAAGGAGCTCGCGGCTGACAAGCTCGAGGCGGCGGTCGCCGATTTGGAAATCGCCGACGGCAAGGTGCGCATCGCCGGAACCGATCGCGCCATCTCTTACGCCGAGATCGCGGCGCTTCCGGGCGTCACCGCGGCGAATTTGACGGCGACCGAATTGTTTGCGCCGTCGAACGCCACCTATCCGAACGGCACGCATGCCTGCGAGGTCGAGATCGATCCCGACACGGGCGTGACCACCATCGTCCGCTATTCGGTGGTCGACGACTTCGGATTTACCTTGAACCCTTTGCTTCTCGCGGGACAGGTCCATGGAGGCATCGCCCAGGGCGCGGGCCAGGCCTTGATGGAGCAGGCCGTGTTCGACGACGACGGCCAGCTTCTGACCGCGAGCTTCCTCGACTATTGCATGCCGCGCGCCGACAATCTGCCGGCGTTCGATTTCGAGACGCGCAACGTCCCGTCGACGACCAATCCGATGGGGCTCAAAGGCGCTGGCGAAGCGGGCTCGATCGGGTCGACGCCCGCGGTGATGAACGCAGTCGCCGACGCGTTATGGCGGGCGTATCGGGTCGAGCACATCGACATGCCAGCGACCCCGTTTGCGGTGTACGATGCGATCAGGCGTTCGCGCGCTTACGCTTAGAGCGAGCGCGGGTTTGGCGCAGGTAGACGTGTCAAGCCGCGCTTAAGGCTGGCTCATTGCCGGCCCGCGCCGACGAGCGCAATCAACACGGCGTGATCAGGCGCGCTGGAACTATGGCCTGAAGGCGCCGCTTGCAGCATCCATCAGTGCATGGCGATGATCGCTGCGCGCAAGGCCTTGTCATCCCTCGTGATTGCGCCGGCTGTAAAGCCCGCCCCTTAGAGCAAGCGGCGCTGAGTTAGAAGCCGGCTCCGCCTCGCCTCGCATCTTGCGCGCGCCCGGGCCGGTGCTAGACTGCCCAGATCTGGCGGGCGAGGATGGAGGTATCGATGCGCTCCAAGCTTTTGAAAGTGGCGTTGGGTTGCGGGTTCGCGGTTGCGCTCGTCGCGCCGGCGTGGGCCTGCGAGTTCAATAAGACGTCGGCTGAGAACGACCAGCCGACGGCCCAGTCGCAACAGACGACACCCGATACGCCTCAGACGGCCGCGTCGCAACCGGCGGCGGACACTGGCTCGAACTAACGATTGTTATCGTTGGCGTTGAATAGAGCCCGCCGCAGCTCGCGCCTGCGGTGGGTTTTTGCGTGGCGCGTCTTAGGCGTTACGTGACTGAGGGCTTGCGCCCGAAATTCGCGGGCCGCTTGTCCAGAAAGGCGCGCACGCCTTCCATATAGTCCTCGCCAGCTCCCGCCTCCCGCTGCAGGTCCCGCTCGAGGTCGAGTTGGGCGTCGAGACTATTGGTAGGCGAAGCGGCAAGGGCGCGCTTCATGAGGCCGAGCGCATGGGTGGAGCCGGCTGCGAGGCGCTCGGCGACCGTATGCGACTCTCCCATCAGGTCCTCGTCGTCAACCGCGCGATAGATCATGCCCATCGCCTCAGCGCGCTCCGCGCCGATCGGCTCGGCCAGCATCATCAGCGCCCGGGCGCGGGCGTCGCCGATAAGTCGCGGCAGAACAAAGGTGCCGCCAGCGTCCGGAATGAGGCCGATGCGGGCGAACGCCTGCAGGAACTGAGCCGATTTCGCCGCCAGCACGATGTCACAAGCAAGCGCGATATTGGCGCCTGCTCCCGCCGCCGGGCCGTTAACCGCGCACACGACCGGCTTCGGCAGATTGCGGATCCCGCGAATGATTGGATTGAGACCCTTTTCCAGCGCTTCGCCGAGGTCCGGCCGGGCGTCGCCGGGTGCAAAGGCGCGGTTGGCGAGGTCCGCCCCGGCGCAGAAGCCTCGGCCGGCGCCGGTGATCAGAACGGCGCGGCATTCGGGGTCCGTCCCGGCGCGCTTAATTCCGGCCGACAGCGCTTCTATAAGGGCGCCGTTGAGCGCATTCAGCCGCTCGGGCCGGTTCAAGGTCAGCGTCAGCACGCCGTTCTCGAGCCTGTCCAAGAGCACCGGTTGCGACGAAACCTGGGCCTCTGCCGCCACGGGCGTTCTCCCTCAATTCGCTTGTCGCCGCCGCCTGGCGCAAGAGCCTATATTAGACACCGGTCAATGGAGGCGACAATGGCGGAATGGGATCAGAGGCCGAGCCGAGGAGCGGTGAAGCCATGACCGAAGAAGCCTTCATCTGCGACTACGTGCGCACTCCGATCGGCCGCTACGGCGGCGCGCTGGCAAGCCTGCGCGCCGATGATCTCGCGGCCCTGCCGATCCGAGAGCTGATGCGCCGTCACCCCGACCTCGGCGACAAAATCGACGAGGTCTTTCTGGGCTGCGCCAATCAGGCGGGCGAGGACAACCGCAACCTCGCGCGCATGGCGCTCTTGCTCGCTGGCCTGCCGGATTCCATTCCCGGCGCGACCGTCAACCGGCTGTGCGCCTCGGGAATGGAGGCGGTCGCCGCTGCGGCGCGGGGGATCAAGGCGGGCGAGATCGAGCTCGCGATCGCCGGCGGCGCTGAATCGATGACCCGGGCGCCCTTCGTCATGGGCAAGGCCCAGGCGGCGTTTCAGCGATCGGCGGAGGTTTTCGACACCACCATCGGCTGGCGCTTCGTCAATCCGGCGATGAAAAAGCTCTATGGCGTCGATTCGATGCCCGAGACGGCGGAGAACGTCGCCGACGAGCATCAGGTCTCCCGCGCCGACCAGGACGCGTTCGCGCTGCGCTCGCAAAAGCGTGCTGCAGCGGCTCAGGCGAAGGGGACGTTCGATGAGGAAATTGTCGCGGTCGAGATCAAGGACCGCAAGGGAAACGTGACCCGGGTCGCCAGCGATGAGCATCCGCGCTCCGACACGACGCTCGAGGCGCTGGCCAAGCTCGGCGGGATCGTGCGCCCGGACGGCAGCGTGACCGCGGGCAACGCCTCCGGCGTCAACGACGGCGCTGCGGCGCTCATCGTCGCCTCGGCCAAAGCGGCGGAAGCGCATGGGCTGAAGCCGATTGCCCGCATCCTCGGCTACGCGACGGCTGGCGTCGCGCCGCGCGTGATGGGCGTGGGCCCGATCCCCGCGGTCGGCAAGCTAACAGAGCGGCTGAAGCTGAAGCCATCGAGCTTTGACGTTGTCGAACTGAACGAAGCGTTCGCTTCGCAGGCGCTTGCCTGCCTGCGCGGGCTCGGACTCGAGGATGACTCGGAGTATATCAATCCGAACGGCGGGGCGATTGCGCTCGGCCATCCGCTCGGCATGTCGGGCGCGCGCTTGGCTGGCGCCGTCGCGCTCGAGCTCAAGCGGCGTGGCGGCCGCTACGGCCTCGCCACGATGTGCGTTGGCGTGGGCCAAGGCGCGGCGCTGGCGCTCGAACGCGTCTGATCGGATATAGGCGTTGTAAGTCTCAACGGCTCGCAGAAGAGCCGGGAGAAAAGGGAGGATGGTCGATGGCCGCGCCCACTCACGCCGCGTTGCGAAAGATGACGCTGAACGCCGCGCGCTCAAAGGAATTTCCGGAAGGCTCGATCCGGCACGGCTATGATTTCGTCGCGCCTTTGACCGCCGATGGCCACATCGATCTCGAAGCCTGGAAGCAGCATCGGGGCGAATGTTTCGCCCATCGCTTCTGGGGCAATGAGCCCGCGCTGCGCGGCCTCCTCGTCAATCACGCCGGCGGCCGTGGCGGCTCGACCTGGGCCTTCGAGTGGAAGGGGGGACGCAAGGACGAAGCGGAGGAGGAAGGCTTCCGCTTCGGCGACCACGCCTTCAAGGTCGGCGAGTACGTGTCGGTGCGCGAAGAGGAGGGCGAGCTTCTGACCTTCCGGGTGGTCAGCGTCGGCAATCCGTGAGAATATCTGTCATGCCCGCGCAAGCGCGCAGCCAGCAAGGCCCTTCGAGACCTGGATTCCCGCGTGCGCGGAATGACAAGGGCGAGCCCGTGATGGTCGGATTAGCCAACCTCGTCGAAGGAACGCGATCAGAGCCGCGTTGACCTCGTCTGCACGCTCCTGCTGGGTCCAATGGCCGCAACCGGGAAGCATGATCGTTTTCGTGAGGTTGGGGACGTACAGCTTCAGGTTCGGGATCAGCTGATCGAACTTCGGGAATTTGACCACGAGGTCGCGGTCGCCGGCGATGTAAAGCGCCGGGACCGTCACCTTCGCCCCAGCGAAGGGCGCGAGAAGCTCCCAATTGCGATCGATGTTGCGATACCAATTGAGCCCGCCGCGGAAGCCGGCGCGGGCGAATTCTCCCGCATAAAAATCGATGTCGGCGTCTGTGAGCCACGGGGGCAGCGTCGGCGGATCGATCGTGCGGGTGAGAAAGCCGCCCGTCCTTGGGACCATGCCTGGCGCCTGATCGCCGAGCGTATTGTCGGACTTGCGCGGAACATCGCCCGACGCGGAATAAAGGAGCCGCCGGATTGTCGCGCGCGGATCGCGCCCAAGCTCCGCCTCGGCGACTCCCGGCGCCTGGAAATAGAGCTGATAGAAGAGCGACGAGTTCGGTCTGCGGCATCACGCTCGTCGGCCGTTTGGACCCGCGCGGAACGAACGGCACGCTTAGGCCTGCGACGGCGCGAAAGCGGTCGGGCCGAAGAAGGGCGCAATGCCAGGCGACTGGCGCGCCCCAATCGTGGCCGACGACGACCGCCTGCGGCGTGCTGAGCGCGTCGAGCACGCCGACCATGTCGCCGACGAGATGAAACAGCGTGTACTGATCGATGTCCTGGGGCTGGCCTGTCTGGCCATAGCCGCGCATATCGGGCGCGACCGCGCGATAGCCGGCATCGGCGAGCGCCTTCAACTGATGGCGCCACGAATACCAGGATTCCGGAAAGCCGTGGCAGAGGAGCACGACGGGTCCGCTTCCGGCCTCGGCGAGATGGATCGGGATCCCGTTTGCCTCGACGGTGCGATGGGCGATCTCGGTCACGCGCCTTCTCCTTCGATTTGGCATCGATCTACACGCGTTCGATGACGACTCTAACATGGGACATCGGTCGCGTCAGGCGCGCGAAGCGCCGTCACGCCCGCCTACGCTTCGGTCAACGCCCTCAATCAAGATACGCTGTCTGAGCGCACCTCACGGGTCAGCCATCTCACGGAGTTTGCCCAGCGCGCTTTGGGCGATTTAAGCGTGCGCAGCATGTGATGGCGCTCACGAAGTTGTGTTGAATCCCTTCGGTTATTGGGGTGAGCCGTGTGATCTCCGTCACTGTGCAGCGCCGACCAGCGCGACAGATTAGGAACCAACACGATGGGTTCCGGCGGCGATGCGAACGCAAATTCGTGATCCCGCCGCCTCCTAGTCGCCGAGCGTCGTGAGACGTCTCGGCGACGGGGCTGGAAACGCGGCCGAAGGGCGTGAGACGCGCTTGACCGTGGAGGTATCCAAAATGCGCAACCCAATCTTGAAGCACGCCATCGTCGTCGGCGCCGGAATGGCGGGCCTGGCGGCGGCGAAGGCGATCGCTCCTCATTTCGAAAAAGTGACCGTGTTCGACCGCGATTCTTTGCCCGACGCGCCAGCGCCGCGTTCGGGCACGCCACAGTCTCGCCACACGCACGCGCTCCTCACGGGCGGACATTTCGCGCTCGATCGCTTGTTCCCCGGGCTTGAGATCGATCTCATGGACGCCGGCGCCGTCCGGCTACGGCTTCGCCGCGATATGCGCTTGGAGCTGCCCGGTTTTGATCCCTTTCCTCAGCGCGACCTTGGATACGATCAGTTCGCTCTGTCGCGTCCAGTGCTGGAGCGCATCTGCCGCCACCGGGTCGAACAGGAGCTGAATATCGAAATCAGACCCCGCGCGCGCGTCACCGAGGTGATCGCCTCCCCCGACAACAGCGGCGTCGCGGGCGTGCGGTTCGAGGACGTTCGCGGAGCGGCTGGGACGTCTCGCGGCCGACCTCATCGTCGACGCATCCGGCCGCATATCGCTGACTCAAGGCTTCCTCGAGGCAATCGGATGGCAAAAGCCCTCCACGGTCGAAATCGGCATGGACCAGGCCTATTCGACGCTCGTCTTCGAGAAGCCCGAGGATGCGCCGACCGACTGGCGCGTTGTGATCCATGTCGCCGCCCCGCCGCACAGCAGCCGCCACGGCGTGCTCTTCCCGATGGAGGGCGGCCGCTGGTCGGTCTCTCTGGCCGAAAACCACGGCAATGCGCCTCCCGGCGACGTCGATGGCTTCATGGAATTTCTCGCGTCATTCCGGATGCCGACCATCCACCGCGCGCTTCGCGGCGCAAAGCGGATCGGAGACATTGCGCGGTTCAGAATGCCATGCAGCGTGCGCTGCGGCTACGACCAGCTCGACCGATTCCCGCGCGGGCTGATCCCGCTTGGCGACTCGGCCTGCCGCTTCCCTCCGATCTTCGGCCAGGGAATGAGCGTGGCGGCCCAGGAATGCTGTGTGCTCGCGGGCCTCATCGAATCGCGCCGCTGGCGCATCGATCCGCTCGACGGCCTTGCCGAGGCGTATCTTCAGGAGATCCAGCCGCTTCTCGAAACGCCGTGGTCGCACGCGATGAGCGATCTCGCTTATCCTGAGACGCGCGGCGAGCGGCCGCCGGATCTCGAGCAGAAGCTGAAGTATGGGCGCGCGCTCCTGCAACTCGCAGCGGTCGACCCCGAGGTCGACAAGGTCCTCTCCGAGGTGCGAGGGCTGCTCAAGCCATTCAGCGCGCTGCGTGAGCCGAAACTTGCGCGTCGCGTGGAGGCTCTTCTGGCCGAGATGGTCTGATCCGGAGGGCGGCGGCTTCCGGGCCGCCTCCCTATGACGCCCGCCAGATCAATCGTACTGCGCCGGCCCCGATCATGAGGGCGCCCAGCGCCCTCGCCAGGATCTCGCCCTTCGGGGCGAGCTTCTCCATCGCGACGAGAAGGGTGAGCGCGGCGATCCACAGGAGATTCATCGCGCCGCCGACGAACAGCAACGCCATCAGCGCCCAACAGCAGCCGAGGCAATAGAGGCCGTGGCGAACTCCCATCTGCGCAGCGCCCCAAAGTCCGTTGCGCCAGTCGGTCAAGAGAAAGCCGAGCGGCGAGCGGCACGCGCGAAGGCAGGCCCGCTTGAGCGGCGTGAACTGAAAGGCGCCCGCGATCATGAGCAGCGCAGCGCTGAGCACGGGCGACATGCTGACAATCATCGGCGACAAGAGGTCCCTTGCCTGCAACGTCCATTGCGCGGCCGTCGCCGCCGCGGCGAACGCCGTCCATAAGGCGAGATAACCCGCGACGAAGGCGACCGTCCTGCCCGCTTCGCCGCGGTTCGGTTCAGGGTGCCAAAGACCGACACCATCGGCATGGCGGTTGGAAGCATCATGGCCGCCATCATGACCGCCCACATGATGAACACGGCGAGCCAGTTCGCCGCCGACCAATCGGACATCGGCATCGTGAGCTGGGCCGCCGGGCTGCCCATGTTGGTCGCGCCCCAATAGAGCAGGAGCCAGCCGGCGAGCGCGGGGAGCCAGACGATCAACCCGCTCGACGCTTGCGCACGGATCGTGTCGCGGAGACTGTTGGTCATCTCAAAGACTGCGGCAAGCGGGCGAAGACTACGCTTCCGTTAGTTCGACCATTGATCGCCGCGTAATGGCCGTTTCGCCCGGAATTGTCCCACTTGAGCCCATAGTCGGCATATGTGCTGCCCGGGCGGCCGGTCGCCAGCGCCAGCTTTTTCGGGTTGACCGGATGTCCCGTCTCAGCCCAGATCTCTCCGCCTTCGGCCAGGGTCGGCAAGGGCTCGACGGACATCGACAGGACGCCGGGGATCTCGCCCGAGCGAACCTTGCCGTCGATCTTGAAGGTGATCGGCGCCTTCTTGACGCCGAGGCTCTTACCGAAGAGCGGCGCGAAGGCCGCCATCGGGCCGCCCGTGGCGCCGCTGAAAATGGCGCCGAGCGCCTCCATCTGACCGTCGTCGGCGCGCTCATCGACGTAAGTCGCGCCAGTCCAATTGCCTTGGCCCATCGGGCCATCGGACGAAGCGCAAACGACCAAATTCAGCCCATCGAGCTTTACGGCGCCGTATGCGCCCTGATTGATGTGGAAGAACAGGGCGACATGACAATCGCCCTCTGTCGGCCGCGCGGTCATCGGCGGCGACGTCGAAATCAGACAGGGACAGAGCACGTTGCAGTTGCAGGTCTCGAAATAATCGCCGGCGAGGCTCCATTTTGTTTGATTTGGAGATGCGTCCGCCATGATCGCCTCCGCTATCGCGGTCCGATAGAGGCTTCCGCCGTCACTCGGCCGCCCTCTCAGATTCCGGCCAAACTACGCCGAAATTGTGGAGCGGCGGGCGCGGGGTTAAGATCGGTCACGCTTTCGCCTAGCCATGCCGCCTGCGCGCGCCTAATCTTTCGCGCTCGCCCCAAGGAAAGCGTGAAAGCCCTGTGACCCAACTCTCCGTCCGCCAGCGCCAAGGCCGCCTCTCGAGCGACGCGGTCGCCGCGCTCAATTCCGATCTCGCCGCCCGTTTCGGCAACCGCTTCACCGCCTCCGAGGCGATCCGCCAGGCGCATGGGCACACGCTGACCTGGCTCAAGAACGAGCCGCCGGACGCGGTGGTGTTCGCCGAAGACAAAGAGGACGTGATCGACCTCGTCAAGCTCTGCGCCCGGCACGACGCGCCGATCGTTCCGTTCGGCGATCGGCTCGTCGCTCGAAGGCCATGTCAACGCGCCCCATGGCGGCGTCTCGCTCGACCTCTCGCGCATGAACAACGTTCTCGCCGTCAACGCCGACGATCTCGATTGCGTCGTCGAGCCCGGCGTCACCCGCAAGCAGCTCAACGAGCACCTGCGCGACAGCGGGCTCTTCTTCCCGATCGATCCGGGCGCCGACGCTTCGCTCGGCGGCATGGCCGCGACCCGCGCCTCCGGCACCAATGCGGTGCGCTACGGCACGATGAAGGACGTCGTGCTGTCGCTCGGCGTGGTCGTCGCCGACGGATCGTTCCTGCGCACCGGCACGCGGGCGAAGAAGTCGTCGGCCGGCTACGATCTCACCCATATGTTCATCGGCTCCGAGGGCACGCTCGGCATCATCGTCGAGGTGACGCTCAAGCTCTCCGGCATTCCCGAGGCGATCGCCGCCGGGCATTGCTCGTTTCCCAGCATCCGCGCGGCTTGCGAGACGACGATCGAGACCATCCAGTCGGGCCTGCCGATCGCCCGCATCGAGCTCATCGACACGCTGTCGGTGCGCGCCTTCAACAATTACTCGCATACCTCCTTGCCCGAGCAGCCGCTGCTCCTGGTCGAGTTCCACGGCACCGAGCAAAGCGTCGCCGAACAGACGCGCCGCTTCGGCGAGATCGCCGCGGGCCATGGCGGCGGCGCCGTTGGCCTCCGCGACCAAGCCCGAGGAGCGCACGAAGCTCTGGCAGGCGCGTCACGACACCTATTGGTCGCAACTGACGCTGAGACCCGGCGCGCGGCCGTTCGCCACCGACGCCTGCGTGCCGATCTCGCGCCTCGCCGATTGCGTCGAGGAGACGCTCGAGGACATCAAGGAGAGCGGCCTCATCGCGCCGATCGTCGGCCATGTCGGCGACGGCAATTTTCATGTCGACCCCGCTCGTCGACCTGGAGAACAAGGCCGAGATCGAGGCCGCGGACGCTTTCGCCCACCGCCTCGCCCATCGCGCCATCGCCATGGGCGGGCACCTGCACCGGCGAGCATGGGGTCGGCCAGAAGAAGCGGGAATATATGGAAGAGGAGCATGGGCCGATCGCCATTGACCTCATGCGCCGCGTCAAAGCCTCGTTCGACCCGCAGAACCTGTTCAATCCGGGCAAGGTGTTCTACGCCTGAGACGCACTGCCCGCGCGCTCCAGATGGAATCGCCTTCGACCAGCTTGTCATTCCAGCGCAAGCGGGAATCCACAGCTTCAAAGCCTTGCTGGATGCCCGCTTCCGCGGGCATGACAGCGAGAGCGTGGCGGAGCTTCGCGGCTTCAGGAATCAAGACGACGACCCAAGCGTGTCGGCCGGAGCTTTCAAGGAGGGAGAATGGTGAAGAGCGTCGTTCTGGCGTGGGGATCATCGGTGTGGGATCCCCGCGATCTGCAAATCGCCGCCAAATTCGCGGCCAATGGGCCGCTGCTGCCGATCGAGTTTTGTCGCGTTTCGGAGGACGGACGCCTGACGCTGGCGATCGACGAAACCTTTGGCGCGCTCTGCAAGACGTATTCGGCGCCAAGCGCGCTCGAAAGCCTCGATGCGGCGAGGGATAATCTTTGCCTCAGAGAGGGAATGGCGGATGCGCGCGCGATAGGCTTTGTCGAACCCGCTTCCGGCAGGCAAAGCGACTTCGCGATGCAAAGCCATCCGCAGGTTGTCGCGACGATCGGCGCCTGGGCCGAGTCGATCGGCTACGACGCCGCGATCTGGACTGCGCTTGCCAGCAACTTCGACGAGTGGGGCAAGGGCGGCGAGCCGTTCTCCGTCTCCGCGGCGCTGCAATATCTCGAAACGCTGGAGGGGGAAGACCCCGCGAAGTTCGCGCAGGCGCTCGCCTACATTCGGAACGCGCCGCCCGAGGTCGAGACGCCGGTGCGCGAGGAAGTCGCCAGGCGCTGGCCTGTGTAATCGCCTTTGGACTATGCGCGCATGCAGTCGTTACCCAGCTACGCGCCCTCGCTTTGGGCGCATCTCACACATGACGAATCGTTATGACAGGATCGGGTCTCTTCCCGGCAATTGTATACATGAGCGGTTGTGTCGGACTCGGCGTCCCTCTCGAGAAAAATCTGGAAAAGTCCCTGATCGACCATCGTCTCGGAAGAGGGGTCGCCACGTTGATCGTCGATCCGTTTACGCCGCGCAACGAATTCGGCATGGCGCGGCATGGCCTGTACGAGAGAATCGGCGCCTCAGATCTCAGCGAAAAGGAATGGGCCCAGAATGCGAGCCGCGGCGGTAACGACATCGTTGCGGCGGTGAAAGTCCTTCGATCCATGACCGACATCGACCCCAATCGCATCTTCCTGCATGGCTACTCGATTGGCGCGACGTCGTCGCTGTCAGCAGTGGACTCAAAAACTCCTGGGACGTACGACGTCAAGATCGCTGGGGTCATCGCGTATTACCTTTATTGCATGGCCACGGAGTCTTCGGCGCCAGTCCTCAGTCTTGTCGGCGATAAGGATGACTGGAGCCCGGCGGCGCGGTGCCAGGCGATTAAGGATAAGCCGAACACTGAAGTTGTCGTATACTCCGGGCGCGACCCACTCGTTCGCCTACCAACCAGGCATCGACTACCTGGGACATCATATGGTCTACGACGAAGGAGCGACGCGAGACGCGCAACACCGGGCCGACGCTTTCATGGATTCGCACTTAAAGTAGGCGCGATCACCGTCTCCGGCCCTTCAATTCTCGATCAGCCCGCGCGCCACGATCACCCGCATGATCTCGTTCGTGCCCTCGAGAATCTGGTGCACGCGCAAGTCGCGCACGATCTTCTCGACGCCATAGTCGGCGAGATAGCCGTAGCCGCCGAACAATTGCAGCGCGTCATTGGCGGCGTTGAAGCCGGTGTCGGTCGCTGTCTGCTTCGCCATGGCGCAGAGGCGCGTCGCCTCGGGCGACTTCTCGTCGAGCGCGCTCGCCGCGCGCCACAGCATCGAGCGCGCCGTCTCGAGCGAAGTCGCGATGTCGGCGACACGAAACTGCAGCGCCTGGAAGTCGGCGATGCGTCGCCCGAACGCCTTGCGCTCGCGCATGTAGGCGATCGCCTTGTCGAGCGCCGATTGCCCGCCGCCGATCGAGCAGGCGCCGATGTTGAGCCGCCCGCCGTCGAGCCCGGCCATCGCGATCTTGAAGCCGACGCCTTCCGGCCCGACCCGATTGGCGGCCGGAACGCGCACGCCTTCCAGGATCACCTGGCAGGTCGGCTGCGCGCGCCAGCCCATCTTCTTCTCTTTCGCTCCGAAGCTTAAGCCCGGCGCGCCGTTCTCGACCAGGAAGGCGGAAATCCCGGACGGACCGCCCTCGCCGGTGCGCGCCATGACCAGATAGAGGTCGCTGACGCCTGCGCCGGAGATGAACTGCTTGACGCCGTCGAGCACGTAATCGTCGCCGTCGCGCCGGGCGCGCGTGGTCAGCGCGGCGGCGTCGGAGCCCGAGCCGGGCTCCGTCAGGCAATAGCTCGCGATCAATTCCATGTTGGCGAGGCGAGGCAGATATCGGGTTTTAAGCTCCGGCGAGCCAAAGCCGTCGATGACCCAGGCGACCATGTTGTGGATGGACAGGAACGCGGCGATGCACGGGCAGCCGGTCGACAAAGCCTCGAAGATCAACGCGGCGTCGAGGCGGGTCATGCCGCTGCCGCCATGCTGTTCGCCGACGTAGATCGCAGCCATGCCCAACGCCGCCGCCTCGCGCAGAACGTCGGCGGGAAAATGCTCCGTCCTCGTCCCAGCGAAGCGCGTTGGGGGCGAGGCGCTCGTCGGCGAATGATTTCGCCATGTCGCGGACGGCGAGATGGTCTGCAGTCAAGGCGAACATGCGTTTCCCGACTTCGCTCCCCCATGGCCGTCTGACACACTGCCCGACGTTGGCGCCCGCCGCAATCGGCCGGACGATCGCACGTAGCGAGCGAGTGCTGGAAAGGAGGCCAGCGTCACGATGGGAGCGGCCTTAGGCCTTCGGCGCCATGATGCTCGCATGCGCCGTCCCGCAGAGCGGGCAGCAAGCGCGAAGTGAACAGACTCGCGCACGCGAGGACGGCGCGACTTAGAGCTTGGCGACGACCGCGATCTTCTTGACCTGCCCGTTCTGATAGGCGCGCAGGAAGGCGTCATAGTCCTTGAAGGACACGCAGCCGTTCGAATCGCCGTTGGGGCCGAGCATGAACGGGTGGGCCAGCAATCCGGCGCGCCCGTAGATTCCACCCTCTCCGACCGGATTGAGACGGATCGCCTGCACGCCGTGGAAGGAGCCTTCCCGCAATGTCAGCTCGTAGAGATGCGGCGGGGTGGGGCCAACCGCGCGCTCGGCCACAAAGCGCGGATTGTCGAGCGCCTGCCCCAGACCCGAATGGGCTTCGAGCCGTGTTCCGTCCGGCAGATAGACGACGCGGGCCGAGATGTCATAGACGGCGGTATAGTGGTCATAGCCGGAAACTGGGGCCGGGGCCGAATTTCCAAAGGGCGACGGGAAGCTGAACAGCGGGCCTCTGCCGAGGCCGCCAGCGGCGGCCGAGTCTCTCTCCGCGACGACCGGCTGGGTGGCGGCGGTGCGCGCCGTGGTGGTGGACGCCACGACCGGCGAGGATGGGTGCGCCCATCCGAAGAGTTTTTCGATGACGTTGCGGTTGTCGGGCTGGGCGGCGGGACGAGCGACCGCCACATCGGGCCGTGACGCATGGCGCTCGGGCGTCGTGGACTGCGTCGGAGCGCCGAACCCGGGCGGACGAGCGGGCGGCAAGGGGAAGCTTTCCGTCTCGCCGATCTCGGGCAGATCGCGCCCCGGGGGCAGCGGCAGGCTCCCGGCCGGCGGGATCGCCGGAGAGGAAGGCGGAAAGGCTTCGAGGTTCGAGGCAGCGGGAACGGGCCGACGGAAGGCGTGGCGCTGTTTCAAGGCTCGCCACCTGCGAGCCGGCGCCTCGGGAACGGCCGACTTCAGTTGGGCGGCCAGATTGGCGTCAATGGGAATGTCGGCGAAGGGCTTCGACATGGCATGCGTCGCGGTCGACGCCGGCCACAGAGCTAAAACCGCATCGGGAAGTGTGGAACCCTGCCAGTGCAGAGCCCAGACGCCTATCGCCCCGGCGAGGGCCAAAGCGGCTCCGAAGGGAACGATTTTTGGAAGAACCCGTTGAGGACTATCCCCGCCCTCGAACGAAATGTCGTCGAATGTAGCCTCTAGTCCCTGCATCCCTAGCCCTACGCTCACGCTGTCCCAATTGAATCAAAATAGAGCGCACGCGTTGAGCCTTCCTTAACGCAGCCGGCAATTCGGCGCCAGCCGACAGCGGTGCGATTTAGCGACTTTTATTTACCATTTTTATCCTGTGTGGCATTGGCGTCACGCGCCTCGGTCGGGATTGGCTAAGCTATTGTAAAATATGGAACAAACATCGCTCAAGCGCAGCAATTGACGTTGTCGCTAAGTTCAATGATCGATCGTCTGACTCCGTCGCTATAAATCCGGCGCCGATCTGCCCCGTTCGGCGAGAAGCGCGCGCGCCAAACTCGCCTGTCCCGAGCGTTGCGCTGCGGCGATCAGCGTCAGATTGATGACGTCGCGCTGCGCGTGGCTGCCGCCGATCCTCGCCCGCGTCGTTACGGACCGGCTGGATCGCTTCGACAGCCCGCCCGTAATCCCCGCCTGCGAAAGCGAGCGCGCCATCAATGAGGCGTCGGCCAATTTCGGACGTCACTTGCCGGTTCTCGCCAGATCCTGTGCGCTCGTACTCGTCGAGTGACTGCCGCAGGCGTGCGGCGTGATCGGGCTCAGGCGAACGCGCGGCAGCGAAGGCGCAATGCAGATCGTTGAAGGCGAGCAGATGGTCGTCGACATGCGCCATCCATGTGTTCGCGACCGGCGCCCAGCGATCGCCGACATCGACTCCTGCAAGTTCAAGCCGCCACAGAAGCGAGGAAGCGTCGACACGGTCGAGCGTCGCGTCATCGGAGAGCTTCGGCGCGGTATAGCGATCGTAGTCTGCGAGAACCTCGTCGAACCGCCCCTGTTCGATCAGAAAGAGGGCAAGGTGCCAGCCGTTGTGGTGGGCCATGAAATGCGCATGCGCCCAATCCGCCCGTGTCGATTTGAGAAAGGCGACGCCCTCCTCGTGCCGGTTCGCGGTCTCCATCACATGGGCCAGCGCATGCGTCGCCCAGGCGTCACGCCGATTGCGCGCCAGCGCCTCGCGGCCGAAGTCCTCGGCGCGCTTGAGATCGCCGGTCTCCTCGAGCCCGAAGGCGTAAAGCCCGAGCACGAAGCCAGCGAGCGGATTGTCGCGACCCCAGGCGGGCATCACCCGCTCGGCGCAGTCGCGGATGGCGGCCGACCGGCCAAGGAAGAAATAGGCGTCCTGCACAAGCCGCAAAGCGAGCGCGTCGGTGGGGTGATCGGCCAGGATCCGCTCCCAGCCAAGGATCGCCTGCGAGAACTCGCCCCGCGCCCAGGCCTTGGCGGCGGCAAGATGATTTTGTTCGCGCTGTGAGGAGCGCCCGATCCCAGCTTCAGCCGCGCGGAGCGCGCTCATGACCTCCGGATGGTCGCCGCGAAATCCGCCGATCATAAAGAGCGCCGCGATCGCGACCCCGCCCAAAGCGAAACCGGGATCGCGCGCGAGCGCAGATTTGAGCACGCCGACCGGATCGCCGGTCAGCCCGTAATAGTCGGCCATCGCGCGATCGAACGCGCCGGCGGATTCGGGCGCGCCGGCGAGCGCGAGGCCCTGCTGGTCTTTTGCCATCGATTGGTCCTCTCGCGACCATCGTAACGCTGGCCGATCGCCCGCGAAACCCAGGGGTGCTCGCGCCTCGTCACCGGCATGTGATCGGGTGTTCTCTTTTGGCGACGGGGAAGCGAGCTTAAGTGTCCGAGGCTTCAGGCCGAAGCCGAGGGATCGATTCCATGCAGGGCAAGACCATCGTCGCCACGGGCGCGACCTCCGGCATCGGCGAAGTCGCGGTCCTCGCGCTCGCGGGGCTCGGCGCGAGAATTGTCTTCATTGCGCGCGACGAAGCTCGCGCGCAAGCGACGATGCGCAAACTCGAGGCGAAGGCGCCTGGGCTCGATCATCGCGTGCATCTGGCGGATCTCTCGAGCATGGCGGAAACGCGCAAGGTCGGAGAGACGATCGCGGCAAATGAGCCGCGCATCGACGTGCTGATCAACAACGCTGGCGCCCTTTTCTCCCACCGGCGGGCGACGCCCGAGGGCCTGGAGCTGACCTTCGCCCTCAATCACATGGCCTATTTCGTGCTGACCGAAGCGCTGCGCGACAAGCTCGTCGCCTCGGCGCCGGCGCGGATCGTCTCAACGTCATCATCCGCCCACCAGGGCATGAGCCTTGATTTCAGCGACTTGCAGAGCGCCAAGGGTTACAATGGGCTTAGAGTCTACGGCCGCTCGAAGCTCGCCAACATCCTGTTCACCCGCGAGCTCGCCCGGCGCCTGGCCGGGACCGAGGTCACCGCCAATTGCCTGCATCCCGGCGCCGTCGCGACGCGGTTCGGCGATTCCAGCGGCGGCTTCGCGGGCGGTCTGATCCGTTTCCTCAGGCTGTTCTTCATCTCGCCGGAACAAGGCGCCGACACCATCATCTACCTCGCGTCTTCGCCCGAGGTCGAAAACACGACAGGGGAGTATTTCGTCAAGCGCGGGGTCAAGGAGCCGTCCCGGGCGGCGCGCGACGACACGACGGCAAGGCGGCTTTGGATCGAGAGCGATAAGCTTGCGAGCGCGGGTTACACAAACGAGGGCGCAGTAAGCTAACGCAATTGCGCCCTGGCCAACCTACGACCTCATCCTGAGGAGCCCGCAAAGCGGGCGTCTCGAAGGATGAATAGGTTAGCGTTGATCGTCCAGCGCCGTCTGGAGCGTCCTTCGAGACGCGCCTTCGGCACTCCTCAGGACGAGGCCGGGGCGCAACTCAGTTCCCACCAGACGCTGCGAGACTTAGCGCCGCTTTGGCTTGGCCTTCAGCGCCGCGTGGCGCCAAGCCATTTCCAGCGCCGCCTTGAGTTCGGCTTCGCTTAAGGTCGCAAGCGTCGCGCGGGTCCAGCCGCGCGCGCCCCAGGCATTGTCGAGCGCCGCGAATGCGTCGGGCGCGACAGCGCATTTCAGCGCCTGCTCGTCCGGCGCGAATTTGATGTTGGCGCTGAGTTCGTCCGGCGCAAGCGTCGCGAAGGTGACGCGCGCCTTGAAGGCGCGGCGATCGAAATGCGGATATTCGCCAGCGCCCTCGAACGAGAGCGCGATGCGGCGAAAGTCATCAGCGTTGGCCATGAGAGCTCCGGCTTCTCGGACGAACGCTATGCTATGAGCCGGCGCGGGTTTTTTTGAAGGCGCGGGTATGAAGGCGGAGACCAGTGCGATCGTCATTGGCGCAGGGCCGGCGGGGTTGATGGCGGCGGAGACGATGGCGCTCGCGGGGCGAAGCGTCGTGGTCCATGATGCGAGTCCGAGTCCGGCGCGCAAATTCCTGCTTGCGGGACGAGGCGGCCTCAATCTCACTCATTCGGAGCCGCTTCAGACTTTTCTCAGCCATTACGGGCCGGCTGCCGACAGGCTTCTTCCGGCGATTGAAGCCTTTCCGCCGGACAGGCTTCGCGGCTGGGCCGCGGAGCTCGGCGAAGAGACGTTTATCGGCTCAAGCGGGCGAGTCTTTCCGAAGAGCTTCAAGGCGACGCCGCTCCTTCGCGCCTGGCTGCGACGCCTCGGCGAGCTTGGCGTCAACTTTGTTCCACGCTCCCGCTTTCTCGGCTTTGATGAGGACGGAGCGCTTCGTTTCATGACGCCGTCGGGCGAGACGAGCGTTCAAGCGGCATCGGTCGTTTTCGCGCTCGGCGGGGCCTCGTGGCCGCGCCTCGGGGCGGACGGCGGTTGGGTCGAGGCTTTTCGCGCTGAGGGAATCGCGGTTACGCCGCTGAAGCCCGCCAATTGCGGCTTCCTCGTCGACTGGTCGCCGAAGATACGGGAAACCTTCGCCGGCGCGCCGCTCAAAAATATAGCGCTTTCTCACGCCGAGATCGCGCGTTCGCGGCGAGGCGATGGTCACGAGCGCGGGCCTCGAAGGCGGCGCGATCTACGCGCTCTCCGCCTCACTTCGGGAAGCGATCGCAACCCATGGATCGGCGACGATAACGATCGACTTCAAGCCCGACCTCAGTGAAGCCACGCTTGCGACGCGGTTGAAGCGCAAGCCCGGCCAATCCATGTCCACGCTCCTGCGCAAAGGCGCCGGCCTTACGCCGGCCGCGATCAACATCCTGCGCGAAGCGGGACCTCTTCCCGAAGGCGAGGCGCTCGCTAGCCATGTCAAGACCTGCGCCCTTCGTCTCGTCGGAACCGCTTCGATCGCCAGGGCGATCTCGACCGCCGGCGGCGTCTCGTGGAGTGAGATCGACGAGAACTTCATGCTGAGGAAGCGCCCGGGCGTCTTCGTTGCCGGCGAGATGATCGACTGGGAGGCGCCGACCGGCGGCTATCTGTTACAGGCCGCATTCGCGACCGGCGCGGCGGCTGGCCGCGCTGCGGCGCATTGGGCGAGCAAATAGTCGCAACGGTTCGATGCAGCCTCAGTTTCAGGCATAACGGGCGCGCCGAGGGAGGAATGCGATGGGCGAAACAAGGCTCGACAGAATCAAGACCGTTCTGCGCGTCACCAGCGGCAATTTCCTCGAAATGTATGACTTCTTTCTGTTCGGCATCTACGCCCGGCAGATTGGGCAGACCTTCTTCCCCAGCGACGACCCTTACGCCTCGCTGATGGCGACTTTCCTGAGTTTCGCGGCGGGCTTTGCGATGCGCCCGATCGGCGCGCTGGCGCTCGGGCCGTACATCGACCGCATCGGCCGGCGCAAAGGCCTTATTCTCACGCTCTCGATCATGGCCTGCGGCACCATCCTCATCGCCTTTGTGCCGGGCTACGCGACCATCGGCGTGCTGGCCCCGATACTGGTGGTGCTGGGGCGGCTCCTGCAGGGGTTTTCCGCCGGCGTCGAACTCGGCGGCGTCTCGGTTTATCTGTCGGAGATGGCGACGCCCGGGAACAAGGGCTTCTACGTCAGCTGGCAATCGGCGAGCCAGCAGGTCGCGGTCGTGTTCGCCGCGCTGCTCGGCTATGCGATCGCCAATTGGATGGCGCCGGAAGCGGCCTCGAGCTGGGGGTGGCGCATCCCGTTCTTCATCGGCTGCGCCATCGTGCCGTTCCTGTACATGATCCGCCGCAGGCTCGAGGAAACGCCCGAATTCGCGGCGCGAAAAGTTCACCCGACAACGGCGCAGATCTTCGCCACGCTCGGCGCCAACTGGCCAATCGTGCTCGGCGGCGTGGCGATGGTGATGATGACGACGGTGTCGTTCTATCTCATCACGGTCTACACGCCGACTTTCGGCCGGAGCGTGCTCAAGCTCACCGAATCCGATGCGCTCCTGGTGACAATCGCGGTTGCGGCGTCGAATTTTGTCTGGCTGCCGTTGTCGGGCGCTCTTTCGGATCGGATCGGCCGCAAGCCGATCCTCCTCGCCTTCGCCGTCCTCGCTCTTCTGACCGCCTATCCGGCGCTCGCCTGGCTGGTGCAGGGAGCCGACCTTCGACCGGATGCTCGCGGTCGAACTGTGGTTGTCGTTCATTTACGCCTGCTACAATGGCGCGATGGTCGTGGCGCTGACCGAAATCATCCCGGCTTCGGTGCGCACGTCGGGCTTTTCGCTCGCCTATAGCCTCGCGACCACGCTTGGCGGCTCGTCGCTTCTGATCTCGACCTGGCTGATCGCCCACACCGGCGACAAGGCCGCGCCCGGCTATTGGATGAGCTTCGCGGCAATCTGCGGCCTGATCGCGACGCTTGCGCTCTATCGCCGGCCGGCAAGGCGGGGTCCAGTATCTCGCGCCCGGCGCCGCGCGGCGGCCGCTAGCCTTCGTCCGCCCGCTTCACGAAACAAAAGGGGCTCGTTTTGCGTTTTCGCGACAGGCGCTCGTGGCGCGGGGTCCGCGGCGAGGCCAGCGAGACAAGGAGTTCCCGATGCAAGCGACTTGGAAGCCCCATGAGAAGCACGGCGAACTGACGGCCAAAGGCGACTTGCCCGACGCCGTGTTCGCATTCCCGAAGCAACGCAAAGAGCCGATGACCGACGCGAAGCATGTTCGCAACGCCGTCGCGCGATTCGATCAAGTCGAAGATGTCTCCGACGACGATCGGGCCTTGGCCTTCGCCAACATCAAGAAGGCGGCCGAACATTATGACGTCGAGCTGACCGAGACGTCATGGCGCGATCTCGGCGTCCATCCGCAAGCTCATCGCAAGGAAGCCGCCGCCAAAGCCGTCAAGACCAAAGCGCGAGCGGGGAACAGTCAAAAAGGCCGCCGGCAAAGCCACGGCAACGCGCAAGCGCTAACTAAGGAACGCGGCGCGGCTAGCGCTAGCGCCGTTACGACCCCATTTTTCGCCTCAACCGGTAAGCGAAGGCGACCGACAACGCCTGCACGCGGCCCTGCAGCGCCTGTTCCGGCAGCGCCTGATCGGTCGGGGTTTGCCAATAGGTCGAGATCGCCCGCACGTTGATCGTCCGGCCGCCCAAGATCGCGACGCCTCTCATCCGATCGGGATCGCCCGGTCCGCCGTTGCCCAGATAGAGTGTGTCGATACGCACGTGAAGTCCGCCAGACGCCCTCGATCCGAGAACCTGGGCAAGCTGGCCAGGCAAGGACTGCTGCACCCAGCCCGCGGTCGGATTGCCGACATAAGCCACCAGCGGCGTCGTATCGACACTGATGGCGCCGCCCAGGCCGGAGGCAGCGACAGGTTGGATTCCGGCGGAGGGCGTCGTGTTGCAGCCGCTCAAGCCCCCAGCAGCAAAGGCGGCAAGGCCGACCAGCGCGGCGCGGCGCGTCAAAAGATTCCCCAGCATAAAACCTCCCTCGACCAGCATGCCTTTATCAACTCTAGCTATTCAAACTCCACAGACGCATCGCTCGGCCCTGCACCGTCCCTCGCCTCAGTAGCAGGGCGGATAGGGATAATAGCCGCAGGCCGGTGGCGGCGGCGGAGCGTAGTACGGATAGGCGTAGGGATGATAGTACGCGCCGGCCGCCGCCGCTCCGACCGCTGCGGCGCCGAGGCCAATTGCCGCCGCTCCCGCCACGGCGCCGTAATTGGGATGACCGTACCAGGCGCCATGCCATCCGCCGCCCCCGGCGACGAAGCCTCGACCGCCATAACCGCGCGCGGCGAACCAGTCGATGAACAGGGAAGCGGGTCCCGTCGCCTTCGACAGTCCCCCTTCGAGCACGGTCACCTCGAAGGTCAGTTTGTCGCCTTCGAGCTTTGGCGATTTCAGGATCACAACGGCGTCCTCGACCGTATCGCCCTCCGCGCTCAGCACCGATATCGTGGCGTTCGGAGGATCCTTGGCGAAACTGTCGCTTCCCTCATCCCATTCCTTGAGGAAGTGTTTGGTCAGCACGTGCCCGGCCGCTCTGTACGGACGATCGGCGAAGACGATCGAATTCGATCCCACGTCGGTCATCGTCAGGATGTTGCCCTGGAGCGTCGCGCCCCGTGAATTGATGACCGCGAGCGAAGGAATCATGTCCCCTTTGGTCGACTGCGGCTGACCGATCGTCTTCTGCGCAGGCGCAGCGATCGCGTCCTGGGCCGAGGCGGCGAGCGGCGCCGCAAGAAGCGCGACGAAGCCCGCGCAGAGGCCGAGCAACGCCGATTTGGTCGACGAAAGGAGCAATTGACGTCGATTCATAGGATTTTCTTCCCCAGGCAATTTGTACTCGTTATCAGGCATAGCGCCACGAAACCAGATACGCGGCTGAACTTCATCGGACTTTCCTGGCTTTCGATGGAAGCTGAGAACGAGGGAGAGAGGCTTATGCCCGCAGCCACCCAACCGTCGCGAGAAACCCAAAGCTCAGGCGGTGCGCGGCAAGGCGGCGATCGTGACTGGCGCCGCCCGGGGAAGCGCGCGTTCTCGATCTTCTGTTGATCGATCAGCCCGCCGACGAGACCGCGCCGCGCTGCATCAACGTCTATTTCGTCGAAGCGCAGGAGATCAATCCGGCCTCGGGCTCGCCGAAAAAGGCAAGCGGTTCGGGATCGCGTCAGATCGATTGCTGTACGCCTTGAACTGGACGCACAAAGCCGAGCAGCCCGACCTCGACCTCGCGCCCCCGTTCGCCCGCGCGCCTGAAATCTGGCTCCCACATGTGACGACCATGCGGCTCGGCGCGCTGCAAGAGGCCGACCCTTCGCTGCGCGATTGGCTCGCAGCCGCGCAGGTCGGGCTGGTGACGGTCATCGCTCTGCCGCGCGCTCGACAGTGTCGTCTGGGTGCGCGGCGCGGGTGAGCCTGATCTGGATGATCGTACTCCAGCCGGGGCCGCGCTCGATCAGCGCGTCAAGCTCGCTAAGCTCTTCGAAATGGTGGTCGACTTCGATCCGCCTGGCGCCGATTGGCAAGCGACGCAGATCATGCGGCGGTTGGCTCGTCTCAAGCTGCGCTGACCGACCACTTCTCCCTATTGTGGGGAGAGATCCGAAGGGGGTGGGGGGAATAATTTTCGGACGTGAGCTCCGTCCCCATGACCTGCGGGCGTATTTTCCAGTGGACTTTTTCGCTGACGATCCCCCTGGACAGCTTGTCGTCCGCCTTAAGCGGGAACTTCAGAACGGTCCATTCGCCGGTCCCAGAGATGCCCGCGAACTTTCCAGTCCCCGCCACCAACGTCTCGATCCCGCCCTCGGCGGTCTTGCGTTCATACGTCGCCATGATCTCATCGCCGTCGTTGTCGGTGAAGGTGCAAGCGCCGTGCTCCTCGCGTTGCGGGGCCTTACCAGCGACGTCGTAAATCCCGAGGCAACGCATCCCCATGTCGGTCGTGGCGTCGCCCTGGACGTTTTGGTGGACGCCGCTGACCTCATAGGTTCCGATCGTTCGATCCCCAACCTTCATGGTGTTTGAGGTTGTTACCAACCATGTATTCGTGAAGCTGTCGGTCCCCTCTTTTGGCATCTCTCCCGCCAGGACCGTGATGGGCACCAACGGCAGTACTGTCATGAAGAGCATTAGTCGCGGAGACATCGTGTCCTCCTTCTGCCGAGCAAAGGCTCCGCGCCTTGACGTTTACTCTGCTATAGGCACATTTCCGCGGATCGCGCTGTGATGGAGATCACACCCCGCGGCCCGAGAATCGGCCCACGCTCGCTGCGATAGCTCACTACCGCCGCCCAACGGAGATGCTCGATCAGTTCGCCAACGCCGGCATCCAGACCTTCAAACCGATCCTCGACTGGCAGGACGCCGACTGGCAGGACACGATCGACGTCAACCTGACCGGGACCTGCAACGCCATTCGCGCCGTTGCGCCGCATCTGGTCAGAAACGGCGGCGGACGCATCATCGTCACTTCATCCACGCAAGGACGGCATGGCACGAAGTTTGGCGCCGCCTATTCCGCCTCCAAATGGGGCATCATCGGGCTCATGAAATCGGCGGCGCTCGAGCTCGGCGTCCACAAGATCACGGTGAACGCCGTCATTCCCGGCCTCATTGACACGCCTCTCGCTCGACACCGGCAGCGGTATGCACAGGCCGTTGACGATCTCGATTCCAAGCAGCCGACCGCTGTTCTGGAAGCCGAAGCGAAAACAAGACTCAGCGCAAAGTCGCCGCTCGGCGTTCCGTGGATCGAGCCCGAGGCGATTGCGCCCGCAGTTGTGTTCCTCGCGTCCGACGAAGCCTACATGGTGAGCGGTGCGACCTACGACGTGACCGGCGGGGACAGCGCCAATTACACGGCGTAGCGATCCTGGCTCGACGGTTTCGCCGCGTTATCCGCTCTTCCCCCACTGCCCCGACCACGGCGTCTCGGGCACCGGAGTGAGCGGCGGCTTGCCGTCGGCCCAGGCGAAGAGGTTCGACACCACGCATTCGGCCATCGCCCGACGCGTCTTGACCGAGGCCGAGCCGACATGCGGCAGGAGCACCGCGTTCTCGAGCGCAATGAGCTCTTGCGGCACGCTGGGCTCGTTCTCGAAAACGTCGAGGCCGGCGGCCAAAATCGTCTTGTTCCGCAGCGCCTCGATCAGCGCCTTCTCGTCGACCAGGGAGCCGCGCGCAACATTGATCAATACGCCGTCGGGACCGAGCGCCTTCAAGACTTCGGCGTTGATGATATGCCGCGTCCCGGGTCCGCCGGGCGCGACCACGATCAGAACGTCTGACAGCCTTGGCCATGTCGATGAGCGAAGAATAGTAGCGATAAGGGACATCGGCCTGGGCGTGGCGTCCGTGATAGACGACATCGAGCCCGAAGGCCTTCACGCGGGTCGCAATCGCCTTGCCGATGCGCCCAAGTCCCAGAATGCCGACGGTGCGGCCCCTCAGCGAAGGACTCAGCGGGAAAGCGCCCTTCGCCGTCCATTGCCCGGCGCGCAGATATCGTTCCGACTGCGGCAAGCTGGCGCACGGTCATGATCATGAGGCCGAGCGTCGTGTCGGCGACTTCGTCGTCGAGCACGCCGGGCGTATTGGTGACGGTGATTCCAAGCCGCGCCGCCGCCTTGGCGTCGATATTGTCGTAGCCGACGCCGAAACTGGAGATGATCTCGAGCTTGGGATATTGGCGCATATAAGCTTCGTCGAGCGGCGCGTGTCCGCCCGATCATCGCGACCGCGCGGATCCGCGGCGCCCATTCGGCAAGCCAAAGGTCAGGGTTAGGCTCGAGCCACAGACGGTGCAGCGGCAGCCGCGCGCTAATCTGCTCGTCGATCAAGTCCATGCCTTTAGCGGGCATCAAAACATCGAGAGGTTTCATCGGCAAGGCTCCTGTCTTTCCACTTTCGCGGCGCCGCCGGACGTGGCACACGCCGCGCTCATGACCAGCCTTGACGGCGCCCCCCCGGCACGACGGCGCCCGCGCGTGCGGCGCATCATGCTCAATGATTTTCGTTCTTATGCCACGCTCGATCTCGGCTGTTCGAGGCGGTCTTGTCGTCCTATGCGGCGAGAACGGCGCCGGCAAGACGAATCTCCTTGAGGCGTTGTCGCTGTTCGCGCCGGGACGCGGCTTACGACGAGCGGAGCTCGCGGAATGCGTGCGGGTCGGCGGCGCCGGCGGCTTCGCGCTGTCGATCGAAGTCGAGGAGGACGGTGAGACCCATCAGCTGGGCTCCGGCTGGAAACCGGGCGCGAACGGCGAGGCGGCAGAGCGCCGCAACCGCATCGACCGCGCGCGGTCGCGTCTTCGCGCGCGTTTTGCGATCATGTGCGTGTCGTTTGGCTGACGCCGGCGATGGATTCGCTGTTCGCGGGGCCGGCGAGCGAGCGGCGCCGCTTTCTCGATCGCTTCGTGCTGGCGATCGACCCCAATCACGGCGCGCGGGTCGGGCAGTTCGAACGGGCTTTGCGCGGACGCAATCGGCTTTTGGAAGAGGGCGGGCGCAACGCCGCATGGCTCGACGCGATCGAGCGCGAGGCGGCTGAGCTCGGCGTCGCGGTCGCCGCGGCGCGGCTCGACTGCGTGCGCCGGCTCGAGGCCCTCATCGACGCCGAGCGCGACGATTCGTCGCCCTTTCCGTGGGCGAAGCTCGCGCTTCAGGGCGAGATCGAAGCCATGACCGGCAGCGGCCCGGCGCTGACGGCGGAAGACAGCTACCGGGCGAGCCTGCGCGACAATCGCGGCCGCGACGCCGCCGCTGGCCGCACGCTCATCGGGCCGCATCTTTCGCGATCTTCTGGTCTGGCACGGGCCGAAACAGGCGCCGGCCGCCGCCTCCTCGACCGGCGAGCAGAAGGCGCTGATCGTCGGGCTGGCGCTCGCCCATGCGCGACTGGTCGGCGAGATGTCGGGGATCGCGCCGCTCGCGCTTCTCGACGAGGTCGCGGCCCATTTCGATCCGCGCCGCCGCGCCGCGCTTTATGACGCGCTCGCCCGCCTCGGCGGCCAGGTGTTCCTCACCGGCGCCGATCCCGCCGTGTTTGGCGAGCTTAAGGGCCGGGCGGAGATGTTCGACGTTTCGGCGGAGACGGGGGTGCGGCCGGCGTGAGCTCCATAGCGTTCGTCCGAACACTATGGCCCGAGGAAAACCTATGCGTGGCCCGCGTCGGAGGACAGCATCCCTTCGTCGACGCCGAGGATCGCGAGCGCCCGATCGTATTTGCGGTCGAAATCGGGGTCGAAGATGAGACCGGCGTCGGCGGGACAGGTGAGCCAGCCGTTGGCAAGGATCTCGCTCTCGAGCTGCCCCGAAGCCCAGCCGGCGTAGCCAAGCGCAAGCACGGCTTGCGACGGGCCTGTCCCCTCGGCGATTGCGCGCAGGATATCGAGCGTGGCGGTCAGGCAGATGTCGCCGATCTTGACCGTCGAATCGTTGGCGCCGTAGTCGCTCGAATGCAGAACGAAGCCGCGCCCCGTCTCGACCGGGCCGCCCCGCAATACGCGCACCGCTTGGGCGCGCGGCGGCAGGCGGATCGCCTCGGCTTCCGGTACGATGTCGAGCTGCGTGAGAAGTTCGCCGAAATCGATCTCCGCCGCCCGGTGGTTGATGACAATGCCCATGGCGCCGTCGTCGCGATGGGCGCACATATATACGACGGAGCGCGCGAACGGACCTTCCCGGAGCGACGGCATCGCAATCAGGAACTGTCCTTCCAGACTGGTCGGCGGCGGCGGATCCGCCTGTCTCATAATCGCCTCTTAAGTCGCGCTTCCGCAAGCAACGTCGATGCTAGTTGAAATTCGTGGCAGGGTATAGGCAGAGAAGATGAGCACAGAGCGGTTAACGAAGAGGCTTCGCGCTTCCGGAAGAGGCATGCCGATCGGAGGCGCGCTCGCTGCTGCGCTTTCGCTTCTCCTTCCCGGCGCGTCCGCATTCGCCGCCGATGCGTTCTCGACCGATTGGGCGCTCGCCGCGAAGTCTCAGGCGCGCCTCATCGCGGGCGGCGGCGATCTCGCCGGGTTCGAGATTGCTCTTTCGCCCGGCGCGATCACTTATTGGCGCGATCCCGGGGACGCCGGCCTGCCGCCGACGCTGGACTTTTCCGGTTCCGACAATGTCGCGAGCGTCGAACCCGAGTTTCCTGCGCCGAAGCGTATCAAAGAGGCCGACGGCGGCGAGGCGTTCGGCTACGACGGCAGCGTTGTCTTTCCCTTGCGGGTCAAGCCTCGGGACCCCACGAAGCCCGCGACGCTCAAGCTCACCGCCGATTTCGCCGTGTGCGAAAAAGTGTGCCTGCCGGCCAAGGCGCATCTCGAGCTCACGCTTCCATCCGCCCCACGCTCGCCCCTCGCGGGCGCAATCGAGGCCGCTCTCGCGACCGTGCCCCGCGCCGTTCCGCCAAAGGATTTCGGCGCGCTTGAGGCGCTCGGCGCCGAGAGCTGGCGCCTCTGCGCGGCGCATGAAGACGGCCCCCCGCGCGACCTGTTCGTCGAGGCGCCGGAAGGCTGGTGGATGAAGGTCGCGCCCGCGGATGCCGACGGCGGCCGCGATTGCTTCACGCTCACAATCGGCGGCAAACCGAAAGACGCCGCCCTTCCGGTTGCGCTGAGGCTCACCCTCACCGGCGGCGCGGGGGCGTTGGAGACGACGATCCAAGCCGCCCCGAAAACCTAGGCGCCTTCCTCTTGCGACCTCAGGTCCGCTTTACGGGTCAAGCGCCCGTCGGCTAATCTCCGGACGCGCCCGCGTCCGCGGAGCGGCCCACCCTTGCAACCAAGGACGTCCTCATGACCATCAAAGTCGGCGATCGCCTGCCCAACGTCTCAGTGCGTCTCGTGACCCCCGATGGGCCGAAGCCGGTGGAAACGAAGGATTATTTCGCCGGCAAGAAGATCGTGATGTTCGGCCTCCCGGGCGCCTTCACCCCGACCTGCCACAAGAACCACCTGCCCGGCTTCATCGTCAGCGAGGCCGCGTTCAAGGCCAAGGGCGTCGACGCAATCGCCATGACCGCGGTCAACGACCATTACGTGCTCCAGGCCTGGTCGGACGCGACCGGCTCCAAGGGCCATATCGATTTTCTAGCCGACGGCGGCGGCGACTTCGCCAAGGCCCTTGGCCTCGAGTTTGATGCGTCCGCCGGGGGCTTGGGCGTGCGCTCCAAGCGCTATGCGATGCTGGTGGAGGACGGGGTGGTCAAACAGCTGAACATCGAGCCGAAGCCGGGCGAAGCCGACGTTTCAAGCGCCACGCATCTCCTGGAGCAGATGAAGTAGCGGGAAATTTTTCCCTCAGACGGGTTTGCTCGCCCTGGTCAGCATCGTAATCCCAGGCAGCATGGTCTCTGTGCCTTCGATCCGGAAGCCGGCGTCGCGTAACACCCGCTCGACCTTAGCGGGCGTGAGGCACACGGCGGTTGGATTATCGAACATGCTGCCTAGGTGTTTCGTCCCGGATTTTGATGGGGCATTCTTATCGAGGGATTCGAAGGATGCGCTATGGGACAGGTTCTTCATGGGAGCGCCACAACGACAGAGGCGGTCCGTCGAGCGATACAACATAGTCAAGAGAGCCTGAGGGCTCTGGCCAAGCGCCACGGCGTCAATCCGAAGACCATCGCCAACTGGAAGGCGCGGAAGTCAGTTTCTGATCTTCGGACCGGACCCAAGGAGCCCAGATCGACAGTCCTGTCAGCAGAGGAAGAGGCCGTCGTCGTTGCCTTCCGAAGGCATGCTTTGCTGCCGCTCGACGACTGCCTCTATGCCTTGCAGCCCACCATCCCGCATCTGACCCGCTCGTCGCTTCACCGGTGTCTGCAACGCCACGGGATCTCCCGGTTGCCCCAGGTCGAAGGCGAAGCCTCCGCCAAACGCAAATTCAAGGCCTATCCGATCGGCTATTTCCATATCGACATCGCCGAGGTTCGAACTGCGCAAGGCAAGCTCTCCCTCATCGTCGCCATCGACCGAACGTCGAAGTTCGCCTTCGTCGAGATGCACGAGAAGGTGGCGCGCCGCACCGCAGGGGACTTCCTGCGCCGCCTGACCGCCGCCGTCCCTTACAAGGTCCATACCGTCCTCACCGACAACGGAACTCATTTCACCACCCCAGGCCATACGAGTTCGGCCGCGCCCGACATCAAGGGCGCCCTCGAGGCTGGAGAACTCGTTTGGGCGCACGCCTTCGAATACGCCTGCGCCCAGAACGACATCGATCATCGGCTGACAAAGCCCAAGCACCCGTGGACCAATGGGCAAGTCGAAAGAATGAACCGCACCATCAAGGACGCGACCGTCAAACGCCACTTCTACGAGACCCACGACCAACTGCGAGCAAACCTGCAAAACTTCGTCGACGCCTATAATTTCGCGCGAAGACTCAAGACCCTCAAAGGCCTCACTCCGTACGAGTTCGTCTGCAAAGCCTGGACCTCAGAGCCGCAAAGACTCAAACTCAATCCGCTCCAGCAAATGCCGGGACTAAACAACTAGGCCTCAAGGCAAACGCATTCCACCTCGATCTCACCGCCATCGCCTTCAACCTACGAACCATCGCAGCAAAGAGCCGATGAACGCCTAAACCGATGAACGCCTAAACCAAAGTCAACCAACCTTGGTCCCCAAAAAGCCTCGCGCATCAGCTGCCCACGCGTCAAAATCACGCCCCGATCCGCGTTTCGCAGAGGCCTCGCTAAAGCGGGGATCCAGACAAGTCGTGGCGATATCCTCATCCCTATTGAGCGCGCCGTAAAGATGAAGCTATTCGGGATTCCACGCGTGGCGTCGGTCGCTGGATTCCCACTTACAGAGGAATGACATAGGTAGAAGACTGCTCCATCAGGACACGCCGCACATGCTGTCGCTCAGGCGGCGGAGCGAGCAGCGAGCCGAGTGCAAACAGACAATGGGAGGAACCGCGATGAAGCGCATGGGCATGGTGATCGGTATCAAGCCGGAGCGGATAGCCGAATATAAGAAGACGCATGCCGCGGTATGGCCTGAGGTGCTGGCCAAGATTTCCGACTGCAACATGCGCAACTACACGATTTTCCTCAGAGAGCCCGAGAACCTCCTATTCGGCTATTTCGAGTATCACGGCGAGGATTGGGGGGCGGACGCAGCCAAGATGGCGGCCGACCCGAAGACGCAGGAATGGTGGGCGATTCACAACCCGATGCAGACCCCGCTTGCCTCCCGCAACGAAGACGACTGGTGGGCGATGGCGGAGGAGGTGTTTCACACCGACTGAGTTCCGGCGTTCCCGGGGTATTGCCATGGATGCGAACGCTCGTCAGAGGCGGCGTGATCTGCCACGGTTGCTTCGTGGCCGGCGTCGGCGCCATGATGATCATGATGTTCTTCGGCAAGACGCCGTAAAACACGGCGACCGGCAACTCCTGCTGTCTGGACAATCCGTGCCGGAGGCTCGTCGAAACCCGATCCACGACGGCGCGGCCGCCTATCGGGTTTTAGCCAGGGAGCCGCGAAGGCTCGGCCCGGAGCTGTCGAGGCTCCGTTTGTCCCGCGTTTCTGGGTGGCCGACGCCGGCAAGCGTTCCAAGACACCGTCCGAGCACGGGCGAGCGGCCACGAAACAGCGATGACGGCGAGGAAAGGAATGGCATGGCGCGCCTCGTTATCGATTTGCCGGAAAATAGTCCGGGCTGCATTTTATTCAGCGGGCCGGAGGTTGCGCGTTCAAGCTTTTCTAGCCGGCTGCCGCCACGATTTCAGCGAAAACAAGACCAGCGACGCGGCGATCAAGCCTGAGCCGAGAGAAAAGGTGAGATTGATCGCGAAGTGTAGGTCCGGCACCCAATGCGACAGCGCGAGCGAAATGAACGCCGTCAGCGCCGGGACAAGGTTGAGGAACATGGTGACAAAGCCGTTGTCGCCCCCGGTGACGGTCAGCGCGATCTGATACATGACCCGGCCCAGCGAAGCCGCGACGATCGTCCCGAAGATCATCAGCAAGATCGGCCCCAGCTGATCGAAATTCAGCTCGTTTCGCCAATAGAGAAGTGCGAGGCAGCCCGGAATCAGGATGACGTTCGCGGTGAGGAAGTTGGCCGCGATCGCCGCGGAATTCGTCATAAGCGCCGAACCATTTGCCGACCAGAGTGCCCCCTAAGGCCGAGGCCAATGGCACGGGAATCGCATAGATCCAGCTGCCGTGAAGAAAACTGTCCGACAGTTGGCTGAGATTTGAGGTGTCCTTGTCGCCGAGCTGGCTCCAAGCGACCGCCATCGCGCCAATGAACGCGCCGGCAAAACAGCCAAAAAAAGTCGCGCGCGAAATCGGGATCGGAACGCCGGCGAGCACCAGCGCCACCAGCGCGGCCCAGAAGGGCGAAAGGTTGAGGATTGCGGAGATAATGATCGGATGAGCGTTGCTGAGGCCGAAATTATAGAGCAGGAGGCCGGTCAGCCCGATGGCGAATATGAATTCCCAGGTAGCCGTAGTTGATGGGCTTTCGGATCAAAGCGACGAAATCTCGGCGGCTTTTTGCCCGGCTCATCAACAAGGGAAGGGATACGAGCAGGGAGACCTGGGTCAGCGCGACAAACTGTAAAGTGTTGAGATGCTTGGCCGCCGGGAAGGAGAATGGCTCCTGCGTCGCGTATAGGAAGGCAGTGATGACCGAATAGAGGCTTCCAAGACGGTAATTGATCGAGGTTGCATTTTGAGACATGCCCCGGCCCCCTTAGCCTGCAAACGGACAGTACCTGCGGCTCTCGCTTCAGCTGCGGATCGGCGCGTGGACGCCGTTGACAGCACCTCGAGAACCGATCCTATCGAAGCCGATGACGATCGTCAGGATTCTCTTACTCTCGCTCGCGGCGATTGCTGTCCCTATTCTTGGCTTCGGCATGGAATATCGAACCGGGTCAGGGCGCGCTCTGCGGGGCGCCCCCATGCGAGGGTGAGCGTTCCCAACGGCGCATCCCCCTATGTCGAACTGACCGCCGACGGCGTGCGCGGTCCGTTCTTGCTCGATTATGGCGCAACGCGAAGTTCGCTGTCTGCGTCGGCGTTCTCGGGGGCGGACGGATCGATGAGAACGGCGGCGATCTCGCTCCCAGGCATCGAAAAAGCCGATTTTCATCTCGCCCGCTATTACCTTTTGCTTCAACCGGGGAAAGGACAACCGGAGTCATCGGCGACGACCTCCTGTCCCAGTTTACCGTCCAACTGACGGACGGCACTGCGTTCCTGAGCGCCGAGAGGTGTCGACCCGAGGCGCTTCTCCTCGCGGGGTTTCACCCCCGTCGCTCAGAACGGCTTTTTCTCTTCGGACTTCTCCTCCAAGCGCGGCGCTCGCCTTCCCAACGTTCCGGTCGTTCTGCGGCTCGGGGATGTTCGCGTCTGGGCGCAAATCGACACCGGCTACGAGGATTTCGTCTACTCCCACTCGATCGACATCAACCAGGCTTTATTCGACCGGCTCGTCGGAAATGGCGTCAAGCTCGACCGCGTCCAAGACATCGACCTCTGGACATGCGACGGACGCGAGCACTGGCCTGTCTACCGCGTCAAAGACCGCCTGCCAGCATTGAAAACGAACAGGGGCGGCAAATCGTCGAAACCAACGATTTCCATCTGATCGTGAAGTCCGCCAATACCTGCGGAGGGATCGCGGACATGGCCGAGCCTGCGGCGCAACTGGGCGCCTCGTTTCTCGACCTGTTCGGCGACGTGATTTTCGATCCTAGAAACACAATTGTCTGGCTCGGCGGGGACCCGCGGGGAGCCTCGGCCGGGAACGGCGGCGGTCAGTGAGCCGATTGCGTGGCGAGCGTCGCGAGCCGCGCGCCGACCGAACTCCAGAAGCAGCTCATGCGCCCTTGTGGCGATATCCTCCATCGAGGGCGAATTCGCCAACAGCGAACGCGCGCGGCTCACAATTTCTGCTTTGGTCGGGATGTGGGGCAGGTTGAATTCGCTAAAGACGTCCTTGGCTACGAACGGCTGCGCCTGAGAAAGCCGGGCGCGGAAATCCGCCAAGCCGCTGTTTCCGAGCGCGGCGGCGACAGCAGCCGCGATACGGTCGGGATAATGAGCTGTCGGCGACCAGCGCGGCGGCGCGGCTAATGACGCGGCTTCCGAGCTTGTGCCGGTTTTCCATCACCTCGGCGGTCGGGCGT
>CAVYPD010000049.1:0-16044 GCA_963770275.1 uncultured Alphaproteobacteria bacterium | reverse complement strand
CTATGTTGACGCTTGACGTTACGTATTGCTTGCGAGGCTTGGTCGAGGGACATCGCTACGCCGTCGACCTTCTCGGGGACGATCGCGAGCAACGTCCTCACGCTCTCCGGCGCGGCGACGGGCGATATGTGGGAGGGCGAGGTTATCGGTTGCCCGACCTTCTCCCTAACCTGCCCTGTGGCCGCCGGGACCTATATCTCGTCGATCGCGAGCGGGACTTGGGGCGCGAGTGGCTCGACCTATAACCTCGGAGGCTCGCCGGCGAACGTCGGGTCGATTACAGCGATGCAGAACGCCCTCTATTACTACGGCCCGGGACCCGCGATCTACGCCGGCCCGATGCTCGATAACGACGTCCTGCAACCCCCGGGCGGCCTCAACGGGACGGACGGTCTCAGCGCTCATCCGAGCATGGGGTTCACCGGCGGACGCCGGATCGCCTCTCGCTGGGCCGCGCTTATCTACGGCGGCCTAACGGTGCCCTCGAACGCCTCCGAGCCGACGCTCGATCGGACGAAGGCGGACGCGATCGGCTGCGACGCGGCCTCGACCGTTGCGCCTTGCTTCGATCTCGGGAGCACGTACGCGGCATCGCACAGCGGGACGATCTCCGGCTCGACGATTACGATCACGGGCGGAATTGCGGCCAACGCTCGGCCGTTCGTCGTCGGTCAAGTTCTCTCTTGCTCGGGCTGCACCGCCGGGCGAGTGGTTACCTCGATCGACGTCCCGCCGACGCAATCGACCGCGGCCGGCTTGGGAGAGGTCGGACAGACCTTCCATATCACCGCGAACGCGACGCTCGGCGTCTCGACGACCGAGACGGTTACGGCCGGATGCTCGGGGACGGCGGGGACAGGGTCGAATTGCATCGATCTTGCGTTCTCGATCAACACGGGGGGGACTTACGGGACCGCGGCGGCTCTCGCGACTTGCGGCGAGAACAACCTCAACGGTCCGGCGCCTTGGTACACGGTCCCGGCGGGGACTTGTGTGAGCAACGGAATCGGATCGCTCGTCCATGGCTTCCGGATCGGAACGGTCCAAGTCATGAACGGCGGCGCGACCCCGAACACGTCGGGAACGGCCGGCTCTCCGCTCGAGGACGGTGTCGATCCCTTCGGCGGGACGTTCAACCAAAGCGCGGCGTTTACTTGCAACATCGTTGCGGCGAAGGTCGTCCAATGCGTCAAGGGCGCGGCCTATACCTCCGGCGTCTTCTCGGGCGTCGGACAATGGTCGAGCGGCTCGACGTACGTCAACTATGGCGACGTCAATAACGCGACCGGGCGGACCGCCTCGCTTATGGGCAACGTCGGCGGCCAGCCGTTCGGCTTTACGGCCGGGTCGGGCTACACCGACGGGACCTATACCCTCAACGCCGGCGGCTGCACGACCTCGACGGGCCTAACGCCGACGCAATATCTAACCGCGATCCCGAAGGCGGACGTCACGGTCTCGGACGGCTCGATCATCAACGTCTACGGCTCGACGACGGCGGCCGCGATCGGCTACGCGGTCGGGAATAATTGTTCCTTCCCGCTCGGCGCCTCGCTTACGGGATCCGTCTCCGGAACGACCCTAACCGTTACGGCGGTCTCGAGCGGAGCGCTCGCGATCGGGCAGACCTTGAACACGACCGGGTCGCCGAAGCTCAACGGCTGTACGAGCGCGAGTTGTATCGGCAATACGAGCTTTCCGCAGACTTGGACGCTTAGCGCCTCGACCTCGGGGACGCCGACGACGACCACGATCCCGGCCATGGGCGGCGGGAGCGGGGGGGCGATCGCGGTCCCGCCGGTTTGGCCGAATGATGGCGGCTACGGAATCGCGACGCTGAATAATGGCGCGACACTCATGGGCGATCTTCTCTATGACAACTCCGGATTTCCGGGAAATCCGCTGAACTCGTTCTTTACGAACGGAATGGGCGGATATTTCGAGCCCGGACTCCCCGTAAAGCCATTCGGCCAGTTTTTGGGAGCGAAGGTTAGCGGATGAGGAACCTTCTCCTAGCCGGAGCTTCTCTCGCGGCCGTCTCGATTGCCTCGCCCGCCTATGCGCTGCTCGGCAGCGGGACGAGCCCAATGGCGACTCCGGGCTATCCCGGATGCATGATCCCGCCGATCTCATGGGCGGCAAGCTCGAACCTCACGAAAAATCAGATCTGGCATATCAACCCGCCAGTGGCAGCGTCGTACGCCTTAGTTTTCCGCGCATCGCGCGCAATCTATCAGTACGGCACCGATGGCCGGCCCTCCTGCCGCCTTTCGTGATTCCAGTCGCTCGCGGAATGGGTCTCGGTACTATCAGGCTATCTGCGACGCAGGCGCGTGCATGCGGTGCTAATGTTCGGCGACGTCGCGATCTGTGCAGAACCACACCCGATCGTGGTTGAAGGAAAGGCGCTGCGTTGTTCCCGTCGTTCCGCGAAGATCCAAGCGGCGCCGGCCGGAGAGATTGGCGAACGGAGCGCAACAAACGAAGCAGGCTGCCGTTGAGGATGTTGCGCCAATTGAGGAGCGCCGCAGCCGAGGATAAGTCTCCTTGCCGACCGGACGAACGTATCCCTCCGGCGTTGGCCCTTGAGATGGGGCTCGCGGGCGGGAATCAGCGTTTGCCGGGTGCTTGTTCTCGATGGATTTGGAGCAGTTCGACGAGGCTTTCGACACCGAAGTCGGTGAAGGCGATGACGCCTTCGTCGTCGAGACCGTGGACCCAGATGAGGCCGTCTTCGGGCTCCATTACCAGAGCGACGTCATAGAGCGTGTCGGCGTCCTCGCCGAGTTCCTTTGCGACAAGATCGACGGTCTTGATATGAGAGACCTTGTTGACATGCATGGGCTCAAGCCGCCTTCGCGGAGATGGCCTCGATAGGCGGGCGCCAGTTCCACGGCAGGAGTTCCTCAAGCCTGCGAGCCGGGTGAGCGGCAATGCGCGCCAGCACGTCAGAGAGCCAGGCCAGCGGATCGACGCCGTTCATCTTTGCGGTGACGATCAGACTGTACATGGCCGCCGCCCGCTCGCCTCCGCGATCGGAGCCGCAGAAGAGCCAGGACTTCCGGCCAAGGGCGATGCCGCGCAGCCCGCGCTCTGCCGCATTGTTGGTGAGGCAAACGCGTCCGTCGTCGAGAAACAGCGTGAAGGCGTGCCAGCGCTTGAGCATGTACTGGATCGCCTTGACGAGATCGTGTCCGCGCGACAGTTTTGCCGCTTCTTCGCGCATGTAGAGCTGAAGATCGTCGACCAGAGGGCGGCTCGATATTTTTCGAACAGCCGCACGTTCCGCAGGGCTTTTGCCGTTGATTGCGCGCTCGATCGCAAACAGCGCGTCCATACGGCGCACCACCTCGACGGCGATCGGCGAGAGTGGGATTTCCTTTTTACCCGCCGCTTTGCGCCGCGCATTCTCCTCGACGTCGGCCAGGACATAGAATTTGCGCCGGGCGTGGGACCAGCATGCGGCTTCCCGGATGGGCGCAGGCTTCCGCTCCGCGAGGTAGAGCGGGTTGAACCCGTCGTAGGCGTCGGCCTGCAGAATGCCGGAATACCCCGCCAGATGCCTTTGCGGATGCTCGCCCCTGCGGTCCCGCGAATAATAGAAGATCGCGGCCGGAGGCCCGGCGCCCCCGAACGGCCTGTCTTCGCGGACATAGATCCAGCAGCGCGCCGTGTCGGTCTTGCCTTTGGCGAGGACCGGCACGGTCGTGTCATCGCCATGCAGGCGCTCGGCGGCGAGCACATGGGCTTCGATCAACTGGCGCAGCGGATCGAGCGCGGTCGCGACCGCACCGACCGCATCAGCCATGGTGGAGAGCGCGATCGGCGCGCCCTCCAGGGCATAGCGCTCGCACTGCCGGTTCAACGGCTGATGCTGGCCGAACTTCTCGAACATGATCATCGCAAGCAGGCTCGGCCCGGCCCATCCCCTCGGGACGACATGATAAGGAGCCGGCGGCTGACAGATCGCCTCGCAGTCGCGGCAGGAAAACTTCTCCCGCACGGTCTCGATCACCTTCCACCGGCGCGGCTCCGTATCCAGCGTCCGCGTCACATCCTCGCCGAGCTTGCGCAGGCGGAGACCGCCGCAGCATTCGCACCTCTTCGGAGGATCGATCACCACCCGTTCTCGGGGAAGATGCTCCGGGAAAGTATTGCGCTCCGCGGGCCGCCGGGTGAAGCCGCGAACGTTCGTCGTCCGGGCGACGGCTCTCTCCGCCGCCAGCTCGTCTTCCGCCGCGCTGGCCCCGAACTCTTCAAATTCGAGCGCCAGTTGCTCGATCAGCCGCGCCGAGCGTTCCGATCTTTGTCCGTAGACCTGGCGCTCGAGCTTGGCGATCCGCAGCCTCTGCTGCGCGATCAGCGCCATGTCTTCCGAAGCCTTCGCGCGAGCGACCGCCAGCTCAGCCTCGATTGCGAGTTTCTGCGCGCGTTCGGCCGCGAGCGCCGCCTTCAGCGCGGCGACGTCGTCGGGCAGAGCCTCGCGAGCCGGTTCCATGAGGCGAAGGGAATCATATTTTCCGCGATTCGAGGCGCCCTAAAATGCAGGTGACCCCATGTTTTTCCGTATGTCACGGATGAATGGCGCTCTCACCCCGCGCTCCTGGGTCTCCAGGTCAGTTGCGGATTTCTCCAATCGATCCCTTCGAGCATATAGGCCATCTGAGCCGCCGAGATCGAAACGACGCCTTCCGTCGCCGAGGGCCAGATGAACTGGCCCCTGTCGAGCCGCTTCGCATACAGCGAAAGCCCAAGGCCGTCGTGCCAAAGGACCTTCGCCAGATCGCCTCTGCGGCCCCGAAAAATGTAGAGATCGCCAGCGTGGGGATCACGCTTCAACTGCTCCTGGATCTGAAGCGCAAGTCCTTGCATGCCGCGCCGCATGTCCGTGTGGCCAGTCGCGATCCAGACCCGGCATCCCGAGGGGATGGGGATCACGATCGCAGCGCCTTCAGGGTCGCCGAAATCAGAGCCGAGGACGCGCCAGCGCAGATCCGAACTCGCGCCTCCTTCACCTCGACAACGATCAGGCAGGGCTCCGAACAGCGCGCCGCCGTCAGAGAGGGCGCAGCAACTGCCCCCTCGATCAGCACGGGCGCGAAGCCAGAAACCTCCGCTGCTTTCAGCGCTTCCCGCCGCCAGCGATAAACAAGGCTCGTGCAGACATCCGCGCGCCGCGCAACGTCCGCCACGACCGCGCCTGGCTCCGCGATTTCCGCCAGAATCCGCGCACGCTCCTCGTCGCTCCAGCGCCGCCGACCCTCCTTCCCCGTGATCAATGTCATCCGACTCATGCTGTGCAGCTAGCCTCGCCCTTAAAGCCGACTTAGCTGCGCAGCATCGCTTCCGAAGCTAACTTGAAAAGGCGGCCGCCCCCGGAGGAATACGACTGAGCAGGGCAGGAGGCACGATCATCAAAACGACGGTTGATCATGCTCTGATGCGCGGGTTGGATACCGCCGGACCGGTGATGTGTCGCGGAGCTTCCTCTGTCTAGGCGCCAGCGTCGGAAAATATCCGGCTGATAGTGGACGCGAGGGTTCTCCTGGCCGTGACCGTGCCTCCAGCCTTGCTCAGTTTTGGATAGAAGCGTTGCCGGCGATGACCTCCTTTTTGTGATGTCCGCTATCGATCTCAGCGCATCAAGGGTTAGCGGTTTGAACGTGTTTGGCGATCGCCCAGGCAAAGCCCGCCAGTTCTCGAGCGATCGCGGTCGTGACCACTGTGGGCGATTTTCCAGCCCGGGCGAGCTTGCGATAGCGCCGACACAGCCGCTCTTGCGCCTTCCACGCGGTGTCGCGGATCGGCTTTGCCAGGCCCTCCTGTCGCAGCAGTTGCTCCCGGCTGATGCGCGCCGGGAACCGATAACTCCAGGCCGCCTCGATCAGCATTCGTCGGGCCGCGCCATTTCCGGCTTTCGTGATGCCGCCTTGGCGGCGTGTGGCTCCGCTGGAGTGCTCGGACGGAACCAGACCGAGATACGCCATAAGTTGGCGGGGATTGGCGAAGCGGGTGATGTCGCCGAGTTCGGCAATCACCGTCGCCGCCGCGACCAGGGCCATCCCGCGCATCGCTTGCAGGGCGCGCACCACCGGGGCCAGCGACCAATCCGGCAGCGCCGCCGCGATATGGGCCTCCAGACGATCTCGTCGCGCCGTCGCCGCCTCAACGGCAGCGATGCAGTCTTCCAGCACGATGTGATGCGCCGCTTGCTCGAATCTCAGTCCGGCCATCCAGCGACGATGCATCAACGTCCACGCCGGCCGATTGTAGTGACGGCCATGACGCAGGAGAAAGCCAGAGAGCTGCTGACGGGCCTGACGCAGACTGCGGACGGCCACAAGACGTGCGCGTACGAGATCGCGGATCGCCTCATGAGCTGGATCCGGAACCCAGACAGCGGTCAGTTCTCCGGCGCGATGCAGCTTGGCGAGGTTGATCGCATCCCGCCGGTCGGTCTTGATCCGATCTCCCGGCTTGCGCGGGATCAACGACGGAGCCACGACGACGCAATCATGCCCGGCGAGGGTCAACTGGCGCTGAATCCCATAGCCGCAAGGTCCGGCCTCATAGCAGAACCGAAGCGCGTTCCCGACACGTGACAGCTTCGTCGCCAGAGCCTTCACAGCCGCCGGCGTGTTGGCGACCTTGCCATACTCGCGCACATCACCCCGCACGCCCGCCTCGGCCAGAGTGCAGCGCTCGGACCGACGACATACTAGCTAATCGCATCTTACCGAATAAATCGGCGCCACGGTTGTTTTCTTTGTCAGCGCCGCACGTCGGGGTTACAATCGGAGTTTCAATGGGTCAATCCGCCAAGCTTGTTTCGCTGGCTACCGCGGTCCCTCCGCACGTCCTAAATCAGTCCGACGTCGCGTCGGCCGCTACTTGCGGCTTCGCTGGGCGCTATGACGATTTCGGCCGCATGGCGCGAGTTTTCAAGACCTCTGGAATTCGCCAACGCCATGCGGTGCGCCCGATCGATTGGTACCTTAAGCCGCTGGGCTGGCCAGTACGCACAAGCGTTTATCTCGAGGGCGCATGCCAGCTCTTCGTCGACGCGGCGACGCGCGCGCTGGACGCCGCCGAAGTTCAAGCCACGGAAGTCGATACGATCGTCACGATCTCATCGACCGGGGTTGCGACGCCCAGCCTCGAGGCGCGCGTCGCCGGGCGCATGGGATTTCGCGCCGACGTCGAACGCGTTCCCGTCTTCGGCCTTGGCTGCGCCGGCGGTGTATCCGGCTTCTCGATTGCCTCCCGCCTCGCCTGCTCTCGCCCGGGCAGCATCGTGTTGTTGGTTGCGGTTGAGGTTTGCACGCTAGCCTTCCGCCTCGATGAATTGACCAAGGCGAATATCGTCGCTACGGCCTTGTTTGGGGACGGTGCCGCCGCATGCGTTCTCAAGGCTTACGACGGCGGCGGCGCCGCGGTTGAGATGAGCGGTCAGCACACCTGGCCCGACACGCTCGACATCATGGGGTGGAGAATCGATCCGCAAGGCTTCGGCGTCATATTCGACCGTGCGATCCCGCCGTTCGCGCAACAGCACATTGCCCCGGCGATCGCTGGCATCTTGGCTCGCGGCGGATTGGCTCTCGAAGACATCGCTCGCTTCGCCTGTCATCCTGGCGGCTCGAAGGTCATTACGGCGCTCGAACGCGCGTTGTCGCTTGAGCAGGGTTCTCTCGATCACGAACGCGCGGTCCTCGCGGACTATGGCAACATGTCGTCGCCGACGGTGCTATTCGTATTGGACCGAATCCTTCACGCCGGCCTGCCTTCGCGGACACTACTGACCGCCATGGGGCCTGGTTTCACCTCGAGTTGTGTTTCCCTGAAGAGAGCCGCGTGATGGCCGCCGCCCTGCTTCTTGGATTGGTCACCGCAGCACGGATTGCGGAACTCTATCTCTCGCGCCGCAATGCAGCGGCGCTTATGGCAAAAGGTGCGCTCGAGTTTGCTCCCGGGCACTATCCGGCGATCGTGCTGACGCACGCCCTTTGGTTGGCCAGTCTTTGGATTTTCGGTGCAACGCGTATGATCGATCCAATCTGGCTTGCAGTCTTTTTGTCGCTCCAGGTTTTGCGGGTTTGGATTCTCATGACACTTGGCCCCCGTTGGACCACGCGCATCATCGTCCTTCCGGGCTCGGCCCTCGTGTCGAACGGCCCCTATCGCCTCGTCTCGCATCCAAACTATCTCGTCGTCGTTGGCGAAATCGCCGCCCTCCCCCTTTGCCTTGGCCTGCCCTGGATTGCTCTTATCTTCTCCGCAGCCAATGCGATCCTGCTATCGATCCGAATCCGTGCCGAGACGATCGCGTTGACCGGATCACGTCGTGTCGAGCGCGCCTGAGCGCAACGCGCCGATGGTAGCGTCAGCCTCGACGTCGGTCGGTTTCGCGATGATGTGCGTCGGCATGTTCATGGCAATCCTGGACGTGCAAGTCGTGGCGACGTCGTTGCCGACGATTCAGAACGCCCTCGACATTCCGCCGGACCAGATGAGCTGGGTGCAAACCGCGTATCTGATCGCGGAGGTCGTGGCGATCCCGTTGACTGGCTTCCTCACCCGCTTACTCAGCATGTGCTGGCTGTTCGTGCTGTCCGTTTCGATCTTCACACTGGCTTCGGTTGGATGCGCCGCAAGTGACCATTTCTCCATGCTAATCGCATGGCGAGTCCTGCAGGGCTTTTCGGGCGGCACGCTGATCCCGGCTGTGTTTGCTGCGGTGTTCCTCCTGTTCCCCGTCGCGCGCCAGGGTCTGGCGACGACATTCTCCGGCGTCTTGGCGGTGCTAGCGCCGACCGTCGGGCCGATCGTCGGCGGCTGGATCACCGAGACCTATTCCTGGCACTGGCTGTTCCTGATCAATGTCGCGCCCGGAATCATTTCGGCGATTGTCGCTGGCATCCTATTGCCAAAGGCGCCGATGCAGCTTGGCGAAGCGCGCCGGCTCGACGTGCTGTCGCTGGCGCTGTTGGCGATTGGGCTTGCTGCGCTTGAGGTCGCGCTCAAGGAAGCGCCGACGCGCGGCTGGGCCTCCGGTTTGGTCGCGGGTCTTTTGGCGCTCAGCTTCGCCAGTTCCGTCAGCTTTGTCAGACGAACGCTTGACGCATCGCGCCCGATCGTCGAGTCTCGCGACCTTCGCCGATCGAAGTTTCGCGATCGGTTGCGCTCTGAGTTTCGTCTTAGGAATCGGCCTGTTCGGCTCGGTTTACCTCATGCCCGTCTTTCTGGCCTTCGTCAGAGGTCATAACGCTCTGCAGATCGGTGCGATCATGCTGGTCACGGGGGTAACGCAGCTCATGACCGCGCCAATCGCCGTTGCGCTCGAACAGCGCGTCGAGGCCCGGCTGCTTACGTCGCTTGGGTTTGGAGTGTTTGGCGTTGGTCTGGGCTTGAGCGGACTGCAGACGGCGGAAACGGATTTTAACGCCATGTTTTGGCCGCAGGTCATTCGCGGACTTGCGATCATGTTTTGTCTGCTTCCGCCGACGCGCCTGGCGCTCGGCCACTTGGCGCCAAGCCGCGTGCCCGACGCAAGCGGCCTTTTCAATCTGATGCGCAATCTTGGCGGCGCCATCGGTCTCGCCATGATCGATACCGTCATCTACACGCGCTCGCCCGCGCTTGGGACAGCATTCACGAAGAAGCTGGAGGCGGGCGACGTCGAGACAGCCAAGCTTGTCGGCATACCGCTCGACATGTTCATGAACCGCCCGCCTGGCCCACTCGAAGCCCCGGCGCTCGCGATGGCGCAATCGCTCGTCGAGAAGGCTGCGCTCGTTCAGGCGATCAACGAGGCCTGGATTATGATCGCCATTTTGACCTTTGGAGCGTTGCTCGGTGTCCCTTTCGCCAAACCGTCGACCCCCGCGGATGACTCATAGTTGCCCGGCCTTGCGGCCAATCATCACGCGCAAGATCATGCCCGAACGTCGGCTCCACCTGATTGCGAAACCACCTCGTAGCCCCAAACGACCGCTCAGCGTCGCCCGGGGCCGTCAGCTCCGCGCAAGGAGCGGTCACTCACCGACGACGCCGATATTATATTAGGGCTCGCTTCCATTGCGCGATCATACGCCCGAGTCGCGTGTGCCAATTTGAGAGCAGGAAACGGGTTGTCCCCAGCGCCCACCGGCCGCTAGCCTAATTTCTCGTGGCGATGGGTAGAATAAATGCCGAGGCGCAACGAGAGTCAGCCCGAGATGGGCGCAAAAGACTGGGCTTTGCTTCTTCTTCTCTCTGTTTTATTGGGCGCGTCATTTTTCTTTTTTAAAGTGATCGTTGAAGTGCTGCCGCCCTTCGCCATTCGCCCCGCTATTCCTTAACCAGCGCCAGGGCGATCTTTTGGGAAATGTATCCGAGCACCGCGCCGATGATCAGGGAGATCACGCCGACGACAAAGGGGTTCTCGAGCGAGGGCGAGGTGACCGCGCCAAGCTTGTTGCCTGTCAAGGCGAGACCGGCGACAGCGGCGTATCCGAGTACGCCTGCAGGAATGTCGCTTACCATCGGAACCTTGGCGGCGTAAACGAGAATGAAAACTGTTATGAAGACGCATATGGCGGCCCAGAGTGGAACGCCGAGCGCGCCTCCAAGCGGGATCTGGGTGACCAGCAGCAGCGCGATCAAGGCCATGATGGCACCGAATATATTGTTCGTGAGCGCCTTGGTGAGCCCGTCCTCCTTGCCGCCGCAGTGATAAAATGTCGCCCAGGCGATGAACGCAACCCAGATTTGAATGCCCATCGCGAACGGCGACAAGAGGACAAAGGTCGCGATGCCGCCGAGCACGCCGATGCTGACCGCCAATGCAGTAATGAGATCCATTGCTTCCTCCCTCGCGATGATGCGCTTACCCGAGTTTTGGGTTGCGCAAGCTTGGCACGGAGCGCCTAGCTCCGTTCGGCTACGACGCTAACTTGTGGCTAACTTTTATGCAATGCCGCGAGCTTGCCATCCGCCCACAACATTATTGCCCTAATTGGATCTCGGTTTGTCCCGCTGGTCATTGCCTTGTCGGAGGCCGAGCGCGCTGCCCGCTCTCTCAGAGCTGGCGCCAGTTCCTGAGACAGGGAGCTAAAGTGGGTCCATCGACGAGAAGGACCATCGCGCATGAAGAGCCGGAGGCGTTTTACGGCCGAGTTCAAGGCCTAGGTCGCGCTTGAAGCCATATAGGGCCATCGAACCGTGGCGGAACTGGGGAAGCGACATGAGTTGCATCCCAATTTGATCGCGCAATGGAAGCGTCAGGCGATCGAGAAGCTGGCCAAGGTGTTCGACGACAAGGCTGTCGAACCCGCCGCCCTCCGGGACGCGGAAGTGACGAAGCTGCACGCCAAGATCGGACAACTTGTCGTCGAGCGGGATTTTTTGGCGAAAGCCTTCTGTGGCAGGCATTGGCATAGCGACGCTGCCTTGCTTCGTCGGAGATGCGGACCTGCTGCTGAGGGAGCTTGGTATCTCGCAGGCTCGCCGCGTACATGAACTTTCTCGCGGACCTCCTACTCGCGCAACTGAGGAGAGGCAGCAGCCAAGACGACCGCCACGATATTAACGGGAGTGCAGGTCGCCACCGAATGTTAACAGACGTGGACTTGGAGATTTTCTTAAGCAAGGACCGCGGTTGTTTCTAAACGCTCGTTCGCGAAACTTCTAGGAAGATACGTTGTTCTTCGGAAGGTGGCGCGACGGCTGTGAACGTGAAGGCCTGCTCAAACACTCACGTAATCCGAGTTAATTTTGTCATTTCAGCCTTCCGGATGCTTTTGCTCAGATCCCATCACTTTGCTAGATAAGGTCAGCGAGAGAGAGGGACTTCCACGTTGCTTTTAGATATCGTGCGAAGGGTCGAATCAAGGAGCGGCCTGTGCCAATAATCAAGCCGTCGCATGTCTTTGGATGGGAGGAAGCCACGCTGGAGGAGAAGCTCGAGGGCCTGCATGACTGGTGCAACATTCTAACGAATAAGTTGAAGGCGGCCGAGGAGGAAACATCCGCTCTGCGAGGACGAATCAAGAAGCTGGAAAGCGAGGCTTCGCTGCGAATCGAGATCGGAGCCTCAAGAGACTTCAAGAAGGGCCTAGTGAACCGCTCCGGCTTTGCCGGAGGCCATTTTGTTTGAGTCACGCGGCCATGGCTGAGTTGCTCAGCATGGCGAAGTAGCGTTCCTCGGCTTCGGCCGGCGGGATGAAGCCGATGGGCTCCAGAAGCCGGCGATTGTTGAACCAGTCGACCCACTCGAGGGTTGCGAACTCGACAGCCTCGAAGTTGCGCCACGGTCCACGTCGATGGATGACCTCGGCCTTGTAGAGGCCGTTGATCGTCTCGGCCAGCGCGTTGTCGTAGGAGTCGCCGACGCTGCCGACCGAAGGCTCGATCCCGGCTTCGGCGAGACGCTCGGTGTACTTGATCGAAACATATTGGGCTGCCGCGATCGCTGTGATGAACGAGGCCGCCGCGGCTGGCAGGCCTTCGGTCATGGAGCGCCTGTTCGAGGGCGTCCAGGACGAAGTCGGCGTGCGCTGTCCGGCTGGCTCGCCAGCCGACGATCCGCCGGGCGTAGGCGTCGATGACGAAGGCGACATAGACGAAGCCTGCCCAAGTCGCGACATAGGTAAAATCGGCGAGCCACAGACGGTCCGGCGCGGAAGCGTGGAACTGTCGGTTCACGTGATCCAGCGGACAGGGGGCCGCCTTGTCGCTGATCGTTGTCCGCACAGGCTTGCCCCGGATCGCCCCCTGAAGGCCCATGTCCCGCATCAACCGGGCGACCGTGCAGCGCGCGGCGCTGAAGCCCTCCCGCCGCAACTGACGCCAGACCTTGCGCACGCCATAGACGCGGAAGTTCTCCTCGAACACGCGCCGGATCTCGACCTTCAGATCCGCGTCGCGGCGGACCCTGTCGGGCAGCCGGGAGGGATCGGCGCGCCTGGCAGCATGGGCATGATAGGTCGACGGGGCGATCGGCAGAACCTTGCAGATCGGCTCGACCCCGTAGGCCTGGCGATGATCGTCGATGAAGGCGATCATGGCTTGAATCGGCGGTCGAGCTCCGCCTGGGCAAAATAAGCCGACGCCTTGCGCAGGATTTCATTGGCCTGCCGAAGTTCTCGGTTCTCCCGCTCCAGCGCCTTCAGACGTTCGGCGATTTCCGCCGGAACGCCGCCACGCACGCCGCTGTCGATCTCCGCCTTCTTGACCCACTCATTGAGCGACTGCGCCGTGCAGCCGATCTTCGCGGCTATCGAAGTCACCGTCGCCCATCGCGAGCGATGATCCTTCTCGTGCTCGAAAACCAGCCGAACCGCGCGCGTCCGCACTTCGGCGGAAAACCGGTTCGTCGTCTTGCTTGCCATCGCTCCACCTTCTCAAGGTTCGGAGCCTCCTGTCTGTCGCGGATCGCTTAGGCTTCGCATGCGGACGGCATCCCGTGAGCCTCCTGGGTCTCCGTGCCCGCTTGTCGGATTGGGAGCCGTTCGCGCCACTGATCGTCAGCCTGAACAGTTGACTGGGGATGCTCACGCATACCCCGCAGGACAGGAGCAGGTATCGTGACACACCAGATCTTTATCGGCGTCGACGTTGCGAAGGATTGGCTCGACATCCACCATGCCAGCCACGGGGCAACACGGATCAACAATTCGCCGGCGGCGGCATGTTCCTTCGCCGCCCGTTGCGCCAAGGAGGCCGCCTGGGTCGTGTTCGAGGCCAGTGGCGGCTACGATCACCAGCTGCGTGACGCCCTCGAATCCGCGCAAGTTCGCTTCAGTCGCATCAATCCGCGGCAGGCGCGCGACTTCGCGAAGGCGATGGGCGTCATCGGCAAGACCGACCGTGTTGATGCACGAATGCTCGCCGAACTGGGCGCACGTCTGACACCCGCTCCAACCCAGCCCTTGCCCCCAGAACGCCGCACGCTCCAGGCGCAGGCGACGCGCCGCCGCCAGCTCGTCGAGATGCGCAAGCAGGAAGCCACCCGCCTCCAGCAGACTGCGGACCCAGTGGCGCGCGCCGACATCCGCGGTGTCATCGCTCTGCTCGATCGTAGGATCGCAAAGATCGAAACACGGATTGCCGATCTTGTGTCGGCCGACCCCGAGTTGGCGGCCATTGATCGGCGGCTGCGGACCGCACCAGGCGTGGGCCCAGTCGTTGCCGCTACTCTCATTACCGAGTTGCCCGAGCTCGGCCAGATCGACAGGCGCAGTATCGCCGCACTTGCCGGTCTTGCCCCCATCGCACGCGACAGCGGACGTCGCTCCGGTCCTCGATCCATCGGCGGCGGCCGACCGATCGTCAGGACCATCTTATATCTCGCAGCCCTTCAGGCGTCGCGCCGGTCGCCGGGCTTCATCCACTTCCGGGAGCGCCTTCAGGCAGCTGGGAAATCCGTTAAGGCCGCCATCATCGCCACTGCCAGGAAGCTTGTCGTCACCCTCAATGCCATGCTCGCTACCGGCACCGACTACCGCCCAGAAGCAGCAAGCTGATTACAGTTGCCACAGATCCTCTTTAGTCCGCGGTTTGCGGACAGGGAGTCTTCTTTTCCGGCATGGCCCTCCACTGCTCATCTGACGGATCGATGTTGTATCGTCGCAGTCTGTATTGAGCCAATTCGACTGAGATTGTCGACTTCGTAGTCAGGTACCACATCCTCCGATGGACGAAGACCGGATTCGCAAGATCGTCCACATCGACATGGACGCGTTTTATGCGTCCGTTGAACAGCGCGACGAGCCGGCTCTCAAGGGCAAGCCGGTGGCGGTCGGCTATCCGGCCAAACGTGGCGTTGTTGCTGCGGCGAGCTACGAGGCGCGAAGTTTTGGAGTTCGCTCGGCAATGCCGTCAACCGTCGCGATTCGGAAGTGCGCCGAACTCGTGTTTGTCCCGCCAAGGTTCGACGTGTACCGCGAAGTCTCCAAACAGATTCAGGCGATCTTCAAGAACTACACTCCGTTGGTTGAACCGCTCTCCCTCGATGAAGCCTATCTAGACGTAACCTGCCAATCTCAAAGGCATCCCGACCGCGTGGGAGACCGCCAAGGAAATCAGGGCGCGTATCTACGATGAGACGAAGCTCACAGCCTCAGCCGGAATTTCCTGCAACAAGTTCCTCGCCAAGCTTGCGTCGGACTATCGCAAACCAAACGGCCAGTTCGCGATCATGCCCGACCAAGCGGAAGCCTTTGTTGCAGCCCTCCCAGTGGCGAAGTTCCACGGCGTAGGTCCAAAGACGATGGCCAGATGCGCGCCTCGGCATTGAGAGCGGCGCGGACTTGCGACGGCAAACCCTCGATTTCCTACAGGACCGCTTCGGCAAGTCAGGGAGTTGGTACTGCGACATCGCGCGAGGTCGGGACGAACGGCTGGTCCAGCGTGACCGAGAACGAAAGTCGTCGGGATCGGAGACGACATTCCCGCGAGGACCGGACCGATCCCGATTCAAATCGAGGCCGGCGTGATCGCGATGGGCCGATGATGTCTGGGCTTGGTGCGAGAAAACCGGACTCTCGTGGCCGGACCGTCACGGTGAAGATCAATGGGCTGACTTTCAAATATCCACTCGCAGCCGGTCGATGCAAATGATGATCGAAACGAGGGAGAAGCTGCATCAGGTCGCTGCGAGGGATATCAGAGGTCTCTGGCCAGCCAATATGTGAGCGCTTGCATGACTTGCGTCACGCGTCGGTGATTGGATTTCCTCGAACATTACCTGGTCTCTGCCGAAAGCTGATCTGTTCCGGCCGCCCTCACGGGCCACTGTACGCTCCCAATCATCGCGATGCCGCTAATGTTGTCCCAGGCAGAGCTATCCTTGATTGGCCCGAGAGTGACATAGTCTATCCGCACGACCAGCGTGCCGCCTTGCGCAGTCATCCGACCCGCCAGGGCTTGGGCAAGCTGAGCAGGTAATCCCTGCTGTACCCCGCCGAGGGCAGCGGGCTCGCCCACGTTTACGCGCAAAGGCGCGACGTCGAACTCGAAAATTCCGGATGGGAAGGCCTGACTGCGCGAGAGCGTTTTGACACG
>CAVYPD010000048.1:0-139107 GCA_963770275.1 uncultured Alphaproteobacteria bacterium | reverse complement strand
CGCGCTAGCAACAATTTGGCGCGCGTGAGCAAGACCGCGCCTGGAGATCACGCCCAGCAGCCGGGCAGAAGTGCCGAAGGCGCGCTCAGCGGTCGCCTTTGAGGGGGACAACAGCGTCCGCCAGCATCTTAATTGGGGGCCGAACTGGAAGAGCAAGTCATGCCGTAGTAGCGACCGGCTGGTGGGGCTAAGTCAAGATGGGCGCCGCCGCCGCTCTCCTCTGGCGGCGACGGCTAGCCATGAGCGGCGGCGTGGCGCCCCAAGAAGCTGCTGGGCTTGCCTCGTTGGCCCTCATGGATGGGAACAGCGGCCGCCGGTAGGAGGACAGACGGCGGCCGCTGGCCTGAGACGACACGCGGCGTAATTCGCCATTCGCCTCAACTTGGAGGCTGTCATTTAGCCAACAAAGCACGCCGAGCGTTTGTGTTTATGGGCCATTCTTCTGCTTTTGCGCGCCAAAGTGGCGCTTACTGAAGCGGCTGGCGGACGAACGGCGCGTTCGTACAAACGGCAGCGCGCAACTTGCGACCTTCGTTATTTTGAACGCCTCGGCGGTTGGTCGCCGACAGCGCCAGCTTCCCGGCTCATCATTCCTGGGGTCTTGTCTTTGCGTGCCAATCGGTTGCTAGATCGCACCAAGCTTTCGCAAAGGGACCGTGGACGTGATCGACGAGCAGGTTCGGCGGCCGCTGCCAACCGTAACCGGTATAGCCGCGAGGCTCGCGATTACCGCATTAAGGACGCACAATGTGGCTATAGCGCCATTGCTGCAACGCGCCGGTTTTTCGGCGCACGACTTTGATGTCGGGCAGCAGCGCATCTCAGCTGCATCTCAGGGCAAGTTTCTTGAGTATGCAGCGGAAGCGCTGGATGACAGCGCTTTCGGACTTCACTTGGCCAATGAAGCAAATCCGCGCGAGGCGGGGTTGTTGTTTTATGTCACGTCAGCCGCCAGCAACGTAGGCGAGGCGCTGGCGCTCTTTGGGCGCTATAGCCGGATCGTCAACGAAGCGGTGCGCATCAAACGTGCGCCCACGCGGGAGGGGCTCATTGCCGAGATCAGTTTCATTGGCCTTTCCAGGCACGCCGCGAAGCAGGTTACCGAATTTGGCGTCGGCGTCACGATTAAGGCTTTGCGAGAGGTCGCGGGTCGGAAGATCCGTCCCACGCACTTAAGCTTTCTTCATGCACGCAACTCTGATCTGAAGGAGTTCGAGGCGTTCTTTGGTTGCCCCGTTGAGTTTGGCGCATCAGGCGATCAAGTCGCATTCTCGAACGAGACGCTGGCTCTCCCGCTGGTCACCGAAGATCCGCACTTGCTTGAGACGCTTCGGCCCATTTGCGAAGAGGCTGCAAAAGAGCGCGGAACGGCGACCGGGTCGCTACGAGCCGCAGTGGAGAACGAGGCGCAAAAGCTGCTGCCCCACGGCAAGGCTCACCGACACAGGGTCGCCAAGACATTGGGCCATAGCGAGCGAACCCTCACGCGGAGATTGGCTGACGAAAACACGACCTACGAGGAGATCGTAGATCAATTGCGGCGAAGCCTCGCGCTTCAATACGTCAAGGAGCCGAGCCTATCGCTTTCCCAAATCGCGTGGCTGCTCGGCTACGAAGGATCGACCTCCTTTAACCACGCCTTCAAACGTTGGACAGGGCTGTCGCCTTCTGCTGCCCGCAATCAGAAGCAGCTTCCCGCGCCGGGATAAAGCCTTGTCCGGCGCAAACCTGCCGCGTAGGCCTCAAAAGGCAGAAGATTGGCCTACGTGATCAGGTCGAGCCGTCCCTTCGCTCCTATTTTGGGTTTACAACCCGGCGGTTGCGCAGGCGCGGAAGGTCAGTTTTGAACATCGTACTGGACAATCTGGATCATCGAGTAATTGGCGAGGCTTTTGTCCAGCGCGTGGGGCATTTGATTGAGATTGTCGGGGATACAACCCGAACGACCTCGGAACGCCGGGCCGCATCGCGTGAACTTAGGCTCTTGATGTCGGTCTTGTGCAAATTGATCGAACGACCGACGGGGCCGCCTAACTGATGGAACCTGGGCGTACCGCCCTTACTGCATCGAGGGCTGTGCCGGGCGGCCGATGTTTGGGTTGCTGAAGGCTCTAGCCCCGCGCGTCAAGCCTTGGTGCGCGGGCCGAGAAGCGCACCACGCTCTGCAAACCTCCACAGGGCGGACCTCACAGAGGCGAGGCGCGGTTTGACGAGCTTGTGATGCGGAGAGCTGAGACGTTGATGGTCAGGCGCGTGTGACAAAGGGGTTGAGGGCGCGCGCGGCCCTCTGTCGCTGCGGCCGGTCAAGTGCGCAACATCCGCGCCACGACGGAAGGCGCATAAGGCTTGCCCGTCGTGGCGAGGTGATCGGCTTGAGCGAGCCTGTCCGCAATCTCGCGCAGGGTCGGCGTCCGCCGCTCCTGGCCCGCAAAAACAGAACATTGGCCTTCCTGAGCAAGGCTCAGCGCGAGGTTTGGGTTATTGCACCTCTCAGTCGAGGCTGACTGGCGATTGCCCCCCACTTGCCAGCGTGTCGGCTCATGCTGCGGCCGCCCGCTATCCCCTGGCGGCGGCCGCTGTTCCCCATCCATGAGGGCTACTTGAGGTGTGAGACGCGCCGATGTTGAACCTTGTGTTGGATCATAGTCCGGCGTTCGTGATCGGCGAGCTTCTGCTCGCGCTTTCCCTTGGAATGTTCGCTATCGCCTTCGCCAATACGGTCCGCGAGAGATATGCGATCCAGGTTCCCGTGGCGAAAACGCAGAGCCCGTCTACTCGATCCCAGGCCGACTTTCCGCGCCGAGGCACTTGGCTGGGCGTTCGCAATTAACCGCGCAGCATCCGCGCCACGCCCTAAGCAGAAGGCGGCGCAGCTCGGCCTGTGCCGCTCACGTTTGTCCCGTGGCTAGCACGTAAGCAACGCCGCCTGCGGCGCTGAGCAAGACGAGCGCGACGATGAGGCCCCATGCGATCTCAAGGGCGCGGCGAGCACGCGATGGCCGAGCAGCGCGCGGTGGCGGCAGGGGCTCGAACGGGGTCATCGGCCGGACTGGCCAAATCCCCGTGGCGCGGCATTGGTCGGCGTCTGTCCTGGTCATCAAAAATCCTACGTAGCGGACTTCACCGCCCGACGAGCGGCCATCGCCGCCCGTTCCCTCACATCCGCTCGGCGATTTTGAAGGCGAGCCAGCCGAGGATGGCGACACCGACGCCCCAGAAAAGCATGACAGAGACCACAGCCTCCTCCTACTTTTTACATGGTACGTACGGCCTTAGGCGTCGGATGGCAAGTAACAAATTATTCGTGAGATTAAGTGGAGGGCGTTGGGCTTCTCCGCCCTTCGGCAGGGCCATCATTATGCGGCCGGACCCAGCGTCGGCGCCTGCTTTTTTAGGACAATCTTCTGCGATTTCGCGCCTTGTCCGCGACGAACGGCCCGGCCTCCACAAGGCCGGGCGCTGGTCGGCACTTCCTCCGGTCTGAACTGGCCTCTAGGTAAAATCACCCATTGATAACAGGTGGAATGTTAGCCACCGTGAACTCGTAGCAACTCAGTGGTTGCAGGGAGAACCGTACATAATGAAATCGCTTCTATTAGGTCTATCCATCGCCGCTATGGGTGCGGTGACCGCCGCGCACGCGACCGTCTCAATCGTCCAGATTGCTTCACCGGGAAATTGGTCGGCCTTCGACAACGTTGGGGTTGGCTTGTCCAGCGGCTCCACGGCAACCAGTTCGGGCTTGATTACATTCACGACCGACGGAAACGTTGCGGTGGGAACGAATGTAAACGTTAACGCAGCGCCAGCAGGGGATGCGAGCCACTATTTGTGGGGTGTGGGGGGCGCAACGATTACTTTTGCGAACGCCGTCACCAGCTTCGATATCTACTGGGGCTCAATCGACGGCAACGGCAACAACAACAATTCCCTTGTATTGAATGTGGGCTCGGATACGATCACGGGTAATGACCTCGTCTCGATGGGACTAGCCGCAGGGGCGGGCGACCAATTTGGCGCCTTCGACAATCAGTGGTTCCGCATCTCGGACACCAACCCGTTCACGTCATTTACCGCAAGCTCCACCACGAACGCATTCGAGTTCGACATGGCGGGGCCATCGGTGAGGCAAACCAGCGGTGTGCCGGAGCCTTCGACTTGGGCGATGATGCTCATCGGATTTGCGGGGCTTGGCTACGCGGCGTTCCATCGTCGAAAGGATAACACGCCGCGTGTGATGGCCTGATCTTACTGACAACTTGTGATTTGGAGAGGCCGCCGTCGGGCGGCCTTTCTTTTGCGTTCCCAGATCCACCTCCCCCATTTGTGCCTGCTTAGCGTCATGATGCCGTGGCGCGATAGTTGGCAAGCGCGCTAGCCCCGCGCCTCCCTCCGAAGGCGCGGGGCTCATGTCGTCACGAACATCGGGTTTCGGCTTAGACACGATCTGAGCCTGCGGGCGATCTCAGCATCGCTGGCCGAGCAAGGCCACCTCAACGAGCGCGGCAAGCCGTTCAATCCGAAGTTGGTCGCGGTCATGCTCGCGGGGCGAGCGCAGTAGCGAGCTGGACGGGAACGACAGCGCCACTGGGGTCGCCCCTTTCCCACATGTATTCGCACCTGATCTACGGCTTAGACAAACGACGGTAGCAGTTAAACCGAAATGGAGATGTCCATGGGCCAACCTTGTTGCACCAATGGCAACAGTTGTTGCCCTAAGCATGGCAAGTTTGTTGCCCATGTTATCGGTTTGGCAGGAGCGCGGAAGCGCGTTATGAAAGAAATGCCGGGACAGCGTTACCACGCCTCCCGGCTCATTGGACGCTCGACCTACGACAACCGTGCGTCTAATCCTTGCGAAACAGCAATATAGGCCAAAAGCCCGGCTTTCAAGCCGACTGAGCCGTAAGCCCGAACCATCCAGTTGTCGTGACGGAGAGCGGGGGTCCCCCGACCCTCCCAGTCTATGGCGCTAACGACGGGAGCAAACAGGGCTTTCATACGGTAGTTTCGGCGAAAGCCGACCGGTGAGCGTCTCGCCCACGATACGGGTGCCCTGATAATACGCTCTATGCGCCCGCCCATTCCTGCTGGTCCCTGGACCGGTGAGCAGGGGGCAGGGCCGAACCCTCAGAGGTTGGCCCGGGGCCCGACGTCAGCGTTGGTCCTGTATTCGAACCTGCGGGTTGCCTCTCGCGCGAACAGCGCGCCCTTGCTAGGCTCACGTCTTATGGGCAAGCGCCGCGCGGACGCCACGGGTCGCCGTTTCACCGACGAGTTCCCGACAGCGTGCGCGTCTCGCGCTTCAGAGCGATGGGGATCATCGATCCATCGAGGCGAACCGCCGTCATCCCGTTCCCGAACGGCAAGGACAAGCTCATCGCGCGTCGCGCCACACGCATCTCAAGTACGGCGGCGGCTGGAGCTACTTCATCTGCCCCGGCTGCGCCAAGCTCGCCCAGACGCTCTACTCCATCGACGACAGGCCGCTCTGCTGGCGATGCTGCGACAAGCTCAACATCAGGCATCGCGGCAAATGGGGCATGGGCCGCGAGGAGCGTCTGCGAGCCGCCGATCAGCAACTCGACCGGATCATCAGCCAAGCTCGAAACGACCAAGCCGCTCAGGCTCAACGGAGCGCCGACGAGCTGGGAGCGGCAAGGCGCAGCTCGTCTACCGCAGCCGTCGCCTGACCCAACGCATGCGCCGCCGCATGATCACGCTCAGGCTCAGTCAGCTCGCAAGCCAGCAGGCCAAACGATGGCGGCCTCAAGCTCACCGCGATCCTTCACGCCCGCGCAGAGGACGCTCGGCCGCCATCCCTGAGCTGGGACAGGTCTGGCGCGCAAGGTCAACCGAACGCCTGGAGCAGGCCCTCGACAATGCTCAATCCGCCTTGCTCAAGGCATTGGAGAGCAATGACCCTCGCCAACGATTAACCGCCGCCCGCCTCATGCTGAAAACGAAACAGGCCAGAGAACGCGGGTTTCGCACATAACAGACGCCCGCATCGATCAAAGGCGCGCGAAAATTCAGCGACAAATAAATCCGCGCCGGGACCCTATCAGGCATTCTGAGAGCCAAAAGACCCCCCTCCATACCCCGGTCGCGGGGAGGACCCCGAAGGGGGGACCCGCGCCATGCTCGCGCCCAAAACTAAACCACACACCGAGCAAGGCCACTTCAACGCAAGCCGTTCAATCCGATGATGAGGAGGCCGACCTGTGGCTGGAAGGCAAGACCAGCGTGGCGCTCAGGCTGCAGCGGCCGTTGCCGGACGCCGCGCTGCAGATCGTGTCGAGGGGCGAGAAGGAGGACGGCGCGCGTCCCTGAACGGGACGGGCTCTCGAATAGCGATTGGCCTGAGAAAGTAGTAAATTGGCCGGAAGAAGCAAGACCCGTCGCGCGCGGCGCCTCATAGGCTTCCGCTTCTCACGCGCAATCAGGCGCGGCTGAGTTCCGGGGATTTTCACCTATGCGCATTTCCACGCTGCTTGCAGCAGCTGTTAGCTTTGGATTGTCGGTCGCCGCGGGAAACGCCGCGTCGATCACGATCCTGTCGCCGGGAAACCTTGGGCCAACTTCTGGCGCGACTTTCAATAGCATCACGGCTACGACCTACAGTCAGACCACCCCGTCTGGCCCGTTCTCCGACGGAGGAGCCAACTTCTCCGGGTCGGGGGTCGTTATGAACAACGGCGGCCAGCCCTCTCTTGGCCTCTACGCCACACCTTTCGGCGACACGACGAATTACATGGCGGTGCTCGGCGGCGGATCGGAAAAGATCGCCTTTTCCAGCCTCAAGAACAGCCTTCGGCCTCTATTGGGGTTCGGTCGACACGTACAACTTGCTGGAGTTCTTCAACGGGAACACCTCCGTGGCGACGATCAGCGGTATCGACGTCCAGCCGCCTATGCTCGCGAATGGCGGCCAGACGGACTATGCCTCGAACGGCTACGTCGTGATTGGGGCGCTGCCTTTCTTCGATAGCGTGGTCGTGAGTTCGTCCGCGAACTCCTTCGAGTTCGACAATGTCCTGGCTGGCGTAGGGACGACGCAGTTCACCGCCGGGGTCCCGGAGCCGTCGACCTGGGCCATGCTGCTGGTCGGCTTCGCGGGTCTCGGATACGCGGGCTTTCGGCGAAGCAAGGGACCGATCTCGGCCCTCGCCTGACCGCACCACGAATTTGATAAGACGAAGGGCCGCCTCTGGGCGGCCTTTCTTTTGCGTTCCGCGATAGCGCCCAGGATTTGGCGGAGCGACAAATACAAGTGTGCTGGGACCCGTCAGGGTATTTCTGACGGCCAAAAAGACCCCCCTCCATGCCCCGGTCGTCGGCGCCGAAATCAGCGGCAACCGTGAGTGACCCCGTCGGCCATTTCCGGTAGCCACAGACCCCCCCTCCATGCCCCGGTCGCGGGGGGACCCCAGAGGGGGGACCCGCGCCATCCTCCATCCCAAAGCAAACCCACACTGAAAAGTAGTAATTATATCCAGTCGGGTAGAGGCTTCGCGCCGTTAGGCCGCCGATTGGCAGGATAAGGCAGAGGATTAGTGGGCAGGAGCAAGTCTGACAACGACCAGCTCTTGGCGGCTCTTCGCCGCTGGCCCTGGGTATGGGTGGCGCGATAGCGGCGCTTGTCAGGCGGAGCCGACGGCAAGCTCACCGGTTCCTAGGATGGCGAACTTATGTTCGGAAAGGTCGAAGAAACTTTTGATGCCCCAAGTCCGGTATTTCGGATGTTGTTTGTTGCCCTAGTCAAACTCAAGTAGGAAAACGTCCGGCCCTTTTTCCAGCACGGTCGCGGGACCGAGTATGAGACCGGTTTTGTGGCTGACGAGCACCCGGTCGCCAATTTTCGCAGCCTCGTGCAAGCGTTTAAAATTGTAGCGGGTCATGGCACCTCGGCTCGAAAAATGATTGACGCTGACAATCGATGCGATCTCTTGTCACCGAATTTAATTTAGGCAGGATGCGAGACACCTTGCAAGGCGCGCGACGGCATTTTGCCGCTATTCAGAGGCTAAACGAGGGCAAGCCGGTAAGGGGCCAGGCGGCGCTTGTCCGCCCTTTTCGCCAGGCAAGCGCACTTGTCCGAAGCGGCCACTTGTGGATGTCCGACGATAGAGCGGTCGCGCAGGGCATGCGCGGTCTGTACAGACGTGCGTGAGGCCGCACTTCCTTTCGCATTCGGATGAGCAAAAAATACAAAGACAAGACTTGTGCTTACTGCGCCGCAGCGAGAGCGTCGGAAACCGACGATCACGTCTTTGCGGGCGAATTTGTCCCGGTGGCTTATCGCGCGCATATTCCGCACGTTCCAGCTTGCAAGAAATGCAACCATCGAAGCTCGAACACTATCTGGCAACTGTACTACTCTTCGGTGGTCGTCACGCCGACGCAATTGCCAATCTGCAAAATGACGGACCGAGGCGTCTTGCCAAAAATCAGAGACTGAGGCGCGAGCTTGCCCGAGGCAGCGAACGCATTTGGACGCGAGAACCTTCAGGGCTAGTAGTCCGCGCGCTCACGTTCCCGATTGACGACGAGAAAGTCGAAAGGCTGGTTGAATACATTGTCAGGGGCTTGACGTTCCATCATTGGAAGGTCGCGCTCGGACTTGGCTGCTTCGTGGATGTGCATAGCCTGCCGCTCCAAGAGGCTTACTTTGCCCAGTATCGGACGACGCGCGGCACGAACGGGGTGCAGGGCGACTTCGGCAACGGCGCTCTGATTTATGAAGGGGTCCAAGGCGGCGACAACCCGCAGATTTCGGTCTGGGAGGTATCGCTGTTTGGTGGCATTAGAATTGCCGACCCCGACGGCGCGCTCATCGCGTTGAAATACGGGGTAATCACCGGTCCGCAAGCCATTAAAGATCGAGCCGCGCGTCTGCGAGGCGAATAGCCATGTAGCGCGGCGGTGCCGCGCGCGCTTGCTCAAAGCTGCCATTTTTCGATTTTGGCCGCCATCAAGCTGGAAAACTTGCAAGCCGCTATGGCAGCTGATTGGCAGGAAAAAGCAGAGGATTGGCGCGCAACAGCAAGCTCAGAGACGGCTTCTCCGCCATGTCGTTGCCAACCGAAGAAGCTATCCGTTGCGATTTCTCTGCATCGCCATGTGATGCGTCGCCTGATGATGTCCAAACTTAAGGAAACCTGACCTTGGATCACGGCTACGTCTACGCTTTCGAGCACAAGGCTCGAGGCTGGATCAAAATCGGCATGACCGAAAAGAACAGTCCTGAGCATTGTTGGGGCCGCATCGAGCATTATACGCGTAAGCACGCGCTCCCGACGGTTGGGAAATGGTGAGCTTCATCTCCACCCCTAAGGCACGGGAGCTTGAAAGCGCGTTGCACCAAAGTCTGAATATGTTCCGGGTGCAAATCGGCGGGGCAAAGACCGAGCTGTTTCAATGCGGCGTCTCGATGCTGCAATCGACGCTCGCCGGCCTGCGCGACTTTGTCGAAGGCACGCAATCGACGATGCACGGCAGGGCCGAAACGGACGACCAGCGCATCGCCCGCGAAGCGCAAGAAATTCGCCGCGAACAAGCGCGGCTTCGCAAAACGATTGATGACGAATGGATCGTTAGGGGCGAACTGCCGTCCAAAGACAACCGACGAGAGCGCGATGGAGAGTTCGGGAGCCGGTGGGCCGATCATCCGATTGCGCGCCGGCAACGGGCCGAGCAGGCTCGAGCCGACACCGCGCGGCAGATCGCCAATCAGGCCGAGCGGCAAGCGGCAGCCGACCGGCAGACGGCAGCGGAGCGGAGCAGGCTCCAGGAGGCCAAGCGGCAAGCGGCGGTCGAGCGGCAAGCGGCAGCCGAGCGGCAGGCGGCAGCCGAGCGGAGCAGGCGCCAGAAGGTCGAGCGTGACGCTCATGAGGCCGAACGGGTGCGCAAGAGCTACGTCCCGCCGCCGCCGCAGCGCGACGCGGAACGTGCCTTCATGCGCGCCAACGCGGTCGAGGAGCCGGCTAAGTGGCGCGTGTCGCCGACATCGCCAACCGACCCGGCTCGACTGCGGGCCGAACGGGAGGAGGCAGAACTCGCCGCGCGGTTGAAGGCCGCGCGAGGTTGGGTCATGCCGGCGGTGAAGTTCGACAAGGCCGGACGATGGCGCAAGGCGCAAGGGTGGGTTGCGGCGTTTCTCTTCCTGTTGGTGGCCAGTCTTATCAGCTTCGCCAACGCGCCTCACGGCTATCCGCCCCAAATCGCGGTGGTCGGGTTTTTCGTCGGCTTCATCGGGCTGGCCGCTTGCGGTCTCTACATCCGTCCGGCCGAGCCCGGCGGCCGTTGAACTGGGTCAGCGAAGCATGCCGGCATGGGTCGGGAACGCGAATGCGGTCGAACGTCTCCCAGGCCTGCCCTGAGGGTCGGTATCCTCTTGCACCGCGAGAGGTTCAGCGCGTGCTGGCCAAGCCCTGGTTATGCTGGTTGGCCATGATGGTCTGATGCTGCGTCATCTGCGCCTGATCCTCGACATAGTTCTGCGCCGCCAAAGGCGCCGGGCAACTGGCATCTGTCAGCACCGTCGTCCCAGCGGCCGGCGCATGGCATGAAAAAGCACCCCGTGCGTTCCCACTGCGAGAAGACGCTCGCCACGCAGGTTTGGGGCTGCTGCTACGCGCGCCCTACGCGTTGCCTTCTCTCTCTCATCGTCAACGCCACTTTGAAGTCGTTGGCCTCATCCGCTCCTTCCTCGTAGGCGTTGGGCCCCCGCCCTTTCAACGCGGCGGGGCTTCCAACGCCATGGGGTATTAGGGGGTGTGTGGCTAGGCCGCCGGAAGGCGTGGGAAGGCCGTTGGCAGAGGCGCTGGTAACCGTTGGAAGGGCCACTACTCCGTCGTCCTTCGGAGGCTCGACGATGAGGCGCTTACGTCGTCGCGAGGGTGGGCCAAATGGTTCGACGCGGACGCGCCCGGCGACGAAGAGACGGTTCATCGCCCGTCGGAGGACGTCCTTTGTCAGGCGTTCGGGGCCCGCTTCGGCGAATACAGCCGGTGCATAGTTGCTGCCGGGACTGTCCGAGACATCGCGCCCTTGTGCATTGTGGCTTGCCAGCAATTCCAGGAAAACGCGGTCCGCCTTGGCCTCCACGATCAGGTTTTCGAACCCGCCGGTTGGCCCGTCCAGGATGAAGCAGCCGTCCCCCCAGCGGAGCTGAAGTTCCTGGCCGCTCGGACCGTAGTTCGCCTTCATCACGCGCAGGACGCGAAGGCCTCGCCCGATTTCCTGGCCCGCATCGTCTCGGATGTTCTCAAGATAGAGGCGCGAGCGGACGGCGTTGTTCCAGCCGGTCGAGCCGCTCGTCCCGGTTCTGGATGTTAGGCCGGTCAGCGAGGGGTGCTCGATCAAGACGATGGCGAGGTTCTTGGTGATTGCCAGACCGCGCAATAGCCCGATGAACTGCCTGGCTTGGGACCGGTCGTTTTCGTTCCCCGCGAACACGTCGGCGCGGGTGTCGATGATGACGAGCCGAGGCTTGAACCGCTCGACCACGGCGACGAGGCCTCGCCAAACCGGCGTTTCGCGAACAACGTTTGTCCTGCCCTCCGGCGCCGCCATTACGGCGTCTTTGCCCGCGAGCGGGATAAGGTGCAGGTCGGTGAGGTCGGCCAGTTTGACGCCGAGCCCTCGCGCAACGGCAACAATGCGGCGATGGAGTTCGTCGATGTCGTCCTCAGCCGAAACGACCGCGACAGGGCCCTCCTCAGGGTTCGTCCCTATCCACGGAGCGCCGCTGACCATGGCGACGGCGAGTTGCAGCATCAGCGTGCTTTTACCGACTGCTCCGTCGCCGCCGATGATGGTGACTGCGCGGTCTGGGATCATGTTCAGCACGATCCAGAGCCGTTCCGGGACCGGCTCGTCGGCGAAGATCGAGGCCGAGATTACCGGCAGCTCGACTATTGTTGGAACGGCCTCTGCGGGTCGCAGCGCCGAAGCAAGAGGATCATCAGGTCGCGCCTCCCCTGTTGCGCGCTCCCCCGCCCTTCGCTTGTCGTACTTCCGCGCCTCATCCGCGAAATGGGCATTTCGCCGTTCGAGCGGCCAATCGGTAAAGCCTTCGGGGTAGTCGCCGCTCATTGGCGACCCTCGACAAGCTCTTGGAGTTCGCCGAACGTGGAGGCTGCCGCCTTAACGCCTGCGACTACCCGCTTGAGGTGGTATCGAGCGCCAGCGTCGTCATCGTTTCGAAGACAGAGACGAGCCGCACGGACGTCCCTTTCGACGGCCGCGAGCGTCTCCCTAATGAAGTCACGCAAGAGGGCTGCGCGTTCAGCTCGAACATCTTGCGCGTGCGCGGACGTTGGCCTATTCGGGGAAGGCGCTGACTGCGTTTGAGCCTCGTCCCCGCCGACGTGCGGGGACTGGCTCATTTCGCAGCGGCCTTCTCAAGCAGGTTGTCGAGCGAAGCGACGAGAACGAGACGGCGCGAGCCGATTTTCACGGTCACAAGTCGATTTTGTTCGATCAGCCGATAAACTGTCGCTCTGCTGAGGCCAACCGCTCTCGCCGTCTCCATAACGCTCAACGCGCGACGCTCCGACATGTGGATGTTGTTGGGCATTGACGGCTGTCTCCGAAAGGCCCGTCGATCTGCCGGGCGTCACAGTCGGTCTCCAGCTAACTATGCCTATTCTCGGTTCAAGATTTGCCGGGGCCAACTCGGCGTGGTCCTGTATTGGCATAAGCGATTGTTTCGGTTCTGGATTTAAGCGACGGGCGGAAGCAAAAGTTTTTCTTAGGACCGAACACACTGACAAATGCGCCGAGGGCAATGGCGGAAAGTGGGTGGCTCGGTCTGATCGTAAACGTCGCGGCGTTCATGCCAAATGTAAGCCGGTCACGGCTCAACGTTGCAGTGAGAGCGACAGGGAAAGCTCAAGCCGGTCGCTTGAGCATCAGTACGTTGTCGCACGCGCCGCGTTCGCAGAAGTTTGCCCAGGCGTTCATGAGTTCGACGGCGTTTGTCGAGCAGGTCCGTTCGCCTGTAGGCCCGCTCCACCTTGCCTCCCACCTGATGCCCCATCGCCTGCTCGACGACGGCGTGCGGGACGGTCGCGACCTCCTCCGCCCACGTTCGAAACGATGCTCTGAAGCCGTGCGCCGTGATGCTTCGGCCATCCTTGTCCGCCCATTTCCGCGCACCTAAGTTCATGCGCTTCAGGAGCGTCAGCATGGCCATATTCGAGAGCGGTCGCGGGCCGCCGAAGCTAGGAAAGACGAAATCCGAACGGCGCCCCTTTTCCATTTCACGGACAATCTCGACGGCGCGCGGCGACAGCGGAACGCGGAACGGTTCGGTCCGATGTTCGCGATCCTTCAGGCTCGACAGCGGGATCGTCCATACGGCGGCTTCCAGATCGAACTGGTCCCACCTTGCTTTCAGGACAGCATCGGTGCGCACGTTCGTCAGAATGAGAAATTCGAGCGCCTTCGCGCTCACGGCGTCTCTCGCGCGAAGGTCAGCGATGAAGTCCGGCAACTGGGTGTAGGGCAACGACGGGTGACGGCCTCGGCTGAGTTGGCGCGGAGCCTCAAAGCCGTATGCCTTCAAGTCACTCCAGTCGGCCGGGTTCCTGTTCACGGTGATGCCGTGGTCGTCGCGAAGGATCACGCGAGCGCGGTCAAAAACGCGGCGGATTGCAGGATAAGTCTTCCGAGCGACTTCCGGTTTCGAGCGCCATATCGGCGCAAGAACAGCGGCGACCTCGCCGGTCGTGATCTCATGCACTGGCCGGTCGAGTAGCGGACCGGAATACGCCGGACCAAGATGGCGCTCCCACTGGTATTTCACCTTGTCATTGGTCGTCTTCGCCTGTGCGTCGGCGATGACGAGTGCGGCGATCTCGCCGAACGTGGGAATGGGCTTGGCGGCCGTTTGGGCTGCCTGTCGGCCGTCGATGGGGTCCTTCCCCGCCTCGATCATGCGCCGGGCGTCGGCGGTCCTCTGGCGGGCCTCCTTGAGGCCGATTTGAGGATAAGAGCCGAGGCCCATATCCCGCCGAACGCCATTCATCTGGTAGCGCAGAAGCCAGGATTTCTTTCCGGTTGGTCGGACGACGAGCATAAGGCCGTCGCCATCCACATGTCGCCCTTCCTTTGCTCGTTTGACGCTAAGTTCAGTCAGTTCGCTCACATCAGCCCCACACTCAGCCCCACACAGCGCTTGCGCTTTGGGCATATAACGTGAGATAGGAAGAGACACAAAATAGGGCAAGTCTACAGAAAACCGTCATTTTTTGAGACGAAGTGAGCTAGACTAAAATAGCAATCAGGTGCCGCCCCTGGGCACCACGCCCTTTCCACTCTAGGCTACGAAATTACCACAAAATCAATCGCTTCTAGTGTCCTGATCGTCGAGAAGCGGTCGGGCAACCCCGGCGGACCAGACATCTTTTCCTATGAGCGCGAGGTGCAGCCGCGACCGAGGCTTAGTAAATGAAAAGAGGAGGTCGAGCGGCGGCTGGCATAAGCATCGCAGGCCGCGCTCTCGACGACCGTCCCTTCAATCAGCTCAGAAACGACGTGTGGTCGCAACTGGGTCAGATTGCGCTCTATGAGATTCTAGTCCGCGAGGGTCCACGCGGAGCGCGCCTTCGCGAGGAGCGCCGACAGCGCGCGGTAATGGCGGCCAACGCGCCGACTGTAGCGCGACGTCTATTTCGGTCGCGGCAAGATTGAGATCTTGCCGAACGTAGCGGTGGCGAGCCCGGCATGACGGTTTCCTGTGCCGCAGGCGTCGGTCGTGTCGTCAGTCCCTGCGTAACCGTAATTCCTGCCGTCTATCTCAGCTAGCGACTTGCTTTGAGAGATGGCGGGCCTGCGAATAGACCGCGACTGCGCAAAGCGTCAGCAGGCCAATGAACCAATATTGCCAAGCCTGGGACAGTCCGAGGAAGGTCGTCGCCGAGTTCACTTCCTGGATCAACAAGGCGCCGAACAACACGCCCAGAAACGAGCCGCGGCCGCCGAACAGGCTTGCGCCGCCGAGCACCACGGCGGCCACACTGCCTAGCGTGTATTCAACGCCCTGGTTCGGATCGCCGATACCGAGTTGCGACATCACCATTACGCCGCCCAGCACCGTCAACAGAGATGAGGCCAGAAAGGCGCCTACGATCACCCAAGAGGTTCGGATGCCGATCTTGGCGGCTGACGCCTCGTTGGAGCCGACCGCTCGGATGCTCAAACCCCACCGTGTGTAGCGCAACGCCAGTTCCAGCAGCACTGCGAGGACTGCCGCCACGACGAACGACGCGGGGATGCCGAAGATGTTGGTCTGAATGGCGGCGATGACATCGACGTCGATGCTCCCCGCAGGGAAAGGTCTCAGCAGCACGGAGACACCCTGGATCATGATGTAGACGCTGAGCGTCGCCGCCACCGCGGTAAAGTTTCCAAAACGGACAAGCGAGCCATTCAGAAGTCCCACGAGCGCGCAGGCGCCCAAGCATGCTCAGGCCGCCGAGGGCCATGGTCGCGAACAGCGCCGATGTCGCCGAAGAAGAAGGACCCGATCACCACGCAAAGTCCAACGAGTGGACCGACTGACAGGTCGATTCCGCCTGTGAACACTGCGCACATCTGACCATACCCGACAAAAGCCAGAGCGGAGCACAACAACAGCATTTTCTGGATGTTGAAGGGCGAAATGAAGCGCGGGTTGCTGGCGGTGACATAGGTCGCGATCGCCAGGATGAGCGCCGCCAGCACAACGCTCGACACGTAGTCTCCGGCCATGAAGGAGGTCACCTTCTCGCGCCAGCCGGCGCCCGAGGACGAAGTCCGCGCATTCGCGTCGTCTCCGGCGCGGCGATGCGCGGTGGCCGTGACCATCAGGCGGCCGACCTTCTCCTCAGTGACATCGGCGCCGGCGAGTTCGCCCACGACATGCCCGCGCGAGAAGACGAGCACGCGGTCGCACAATCCTTCGAGCTCGAGTCCGTCGGATGACACGATGACGACCGGCGTTCCTTGATTCGAGACGTCACGGAGAATCCGGTAGATCTCCATGCGCGCGCCGACGTCCACGCCGGCGGTCGGCTCCTCGGCGAGGACCAGCGACGATTGAGAAAGGAGCGCACGGGCAAGCACGACCTTCTGCTGGTTGCCGCCCGAGAGCGACCCGATGTTGGAATCGACGCCGGCGGTCTTGATGGCAAGATTCGACCGCTGCTCTTCGACTGAGGCATATTCCTCACGTCGCCTGACGAAACCGAACCGCGACAGCAGCGGAAGAGCGGAGAGCGCCGCGTTCTCCCGAACCGACAGGCTCATGAAGAGCGCTTCCTTCTGCCGATCGGACGATAGGTAGCTAACCCCTGCCTTTCGGGCGCTATCAGGGCGGCCGAGGGCGATAGGCCTCCCGCCAAGCGTCACGGTTCCCGTCGCCGCCGCGAGTCCGGCTAGAGCCCGCAGGAACTCGCTCTGGCCGTTGCCCGTGATGCCCGCGATCCCGACGATCTCACCGCCGCGGGCGGTCATCGAGACGTCGTAGAAATTCTCGCCCGTAAGCCCTGTCACCGACAGGCCGACCGCGTCCGTCTTCGGCGTCGTCGCCCTTCGGCGGAAAGGCGTGGCTAAAGGTGCGCCCTACGATGAGGCGGAGGATCTCATCGTCCGAGATCTCGTCGACGCGCGCTGCGCCCTTGATCTCGCCGTCCCGCATCACCGTGACCCGATCAGCGATCTGACGAATTTCCTGAAGGCGGTGCGAGATATAAATGACGGCCGCGCCTCGGGCCGCCGCCGCCCTGACCTTCTCGAAAAGGATTTCCACGAGATCAGCCGTGAGCGCTGCGGTGGGCTCGTCGAGGATCAGCACCTTAGGCTCGATGGCGAGCGCCTTTGCGAGTTCGTATAGCTGGCGCTGCGCGATATCGACCTCGCTCATCCGCCTGCGCGGATCGACCGTCGATCCGACTTGCCGAAGTTGGGCCGCGACCCAGTCGGCGCCGCCGCCGCGCCTCAAACCGGCCGGGATGGCGAGGAGCATATTTTCGGCGACCGTCAATTCGGGCAGCACGGCAGGGTGCTGATGGACGATGGCGAGACCGAGGTTCTGCGCCTGCGCGGGGGCGAGCCTTTCGATCGTCGCGCCGCAGATCTCGACAGAGCCGGCATCCGGACGCACCACGCCCGATGCGATGCCCATCAAGGTCGACTTTCCTGCGCCGTTCTCGCCCAAGAGCGCGTGGACTTCGCCACGTTTTGCGCCAAAGGAAATGTCTTTCACCGCGACGACGCCGCCGTATCTCTTCGACACATGGGTCAGGCGCAGCGCCGCGTCGGCATCCTCCACAACACTCGTCGATGCGATCTTTTGCTCGATGACCGCCACGAGAATCGTCCTCGATTGCAGAAGTTAGGCCGACGTTTCTGACGCCGTGCAGGAGGCGGCCGACGGGCCGCCTCCTATTTGTTGTACGCTAAAGGAACGCTCAGAGACCGCCCTTGAGCGCGGACAGCAATTGCGCGTTGGTGAGCCCAGTTCCATTGCCGGCCGATTCCGGCAGAGACGGATCGCAGAAGACGACGCCCTTGAGGGAGTCGTCCATGACAAAGGTCTTGACGATCTTGTCGCCCGGTCCTGCGACTTGATGCTTGCCGCCCTTGCTGTCGACGATAATCAATGGCTCGTCGACTTTGCCGCCCGCCGCTTCAGCAAGAGCCCAGCGCACAGCGAGACGGCTGTTCCATTGCTCGGCGCTCGTGGACATGAACTGGTAGTTCGACTGCTTTCCGTTCGCGTGCTGCTTCTCCCACTCGCAGCCGAATCCGTTGGCGTCCTCGCCCGCAATCACGGGCAATTCCTTGCCGGCGCGCGGGAACGCGTTCGACGTTAGAATTGGGATCGATAGGTCGCCGACGACCGCGTCGACCTTTGGATATCGCGCGATCAACGCCGTCAGCGCCTTCGAGATCAAGCTTGGATCCCAGTTCGTGACCTCGAACGGCTCCTGGCCGATCCACTTGATTTTAGGATTGGCCTTGAATGCGTCGTGCAGGCCTTTGGATTTGTCCGTGCTCTCGCTGGTGCCCGGCGGTCCACCGAGATAGGCGACATTGCCGCCGTCCTTCAGCGCCCCGACCAGCCAGTCGCCCCAGGTCTTGCCCTGAGTGTAGAAGTCGGTCCCGACGAAGGCGTTATAGTCTGTCCCTTCCTTGCCGCCGACTTCGGCGCGGAACGGGATCACCGCGGCCCCCTGCTTGTGTGCGTCGCGGATGGCCGGCAACATGGCGGGGCCAGCGTCGGGGAACACGATAATCGCGTTCACGCCCTTTGCGGCGAGACCCTCGACGTCGGAAATCGACTTTTGGGTGTTGCCCTGTCCGTCCGTATGGGTCCAGCTCGTCACGTTCGGACACCGGCTGGCCTCGTTGATGGCCGACGCTGCGGTCATCTGGCGCCAGGGATTGGCCGCGAAACCGTCGGCGAGGGCGAGCGAAACGGGCTTCGTTCCGCAGAAATTCGGCGGCGGGTTTTCAGGCTCCGCGCAATAGATGCCGTTGGCGATTTGCTTGCACCAGTCCGACGCGGCCTGAGCCGGCGCCAGACCCGCCAGCATCGCGGCAGCGCCGGCAATGCCCAGGCTTAAACTTTGTGTTGCCCTCATGTCGTCTTCTCCTCCTTGATTGACGTTTCGCTGTTATTCAGGAGGATTTTTCCCCCAGAATGGCTTGCCGGGTCAGGATGGACCCGCGGGAACGGATTGAGTTTTCGCGGTGAAAATCTCGAAGAAGGCTGCGATCATCTTCCAATTGACGCTGTAGACGCCGACCCCGACCACGATGACGGCTCCTTGAAACAGGTATTGGACGCCGATGCTTGATCCCGTGGTCAGCACGAGCTGCTGCAATTGGGTGAGGAACAGCGCCGCGATGGCGCTCGCCGCGAGATTGCCGACGCCGCCAAACAGCGACGTCCCGCCGATAACCACCGAAGCGATTGACGGCATGAGATAGGTGTCGCCCTGGAAGGGACTCGGCAGCGTCATCAGACCGGCCAGCAAGACGCCGCCCAGGCAATAGAGGCAGCTCGCGGTCGCATAAGCCAAGAGCGTGTAGCGATTGGCGACGACGCCGGCGGCCCGCGCTGCCCGCGCGTTGGCGCCCACGGCTTCGAAGGTGCGGCCGAACACCGTCCTCTTCACGACAATCACAGCCGCCGCGGCGACAACGAAAGCCAGGTAAACCAGATTCGACAATCCAAACAGTTTGCCATTGGCGAAGCCCGCCAGACTGGCCGGCACCGCCACCGGAGTGCCGCCTGAGATTTTCAACACAAAGCCATACAGAAGCGCATTCATGCCAATCGTCGCCACGATGGGCGCGACGCGAACGCGGCTCACCAGGAGACCGTTGATCAGCCCGGACGCCACTGCCGCTAAGAAGGCGAGAATAAGCGCGAACCCGAGCGTCGAATTCCCGGGGACGCTCCCGTTGCCGAAATACGAGACCATGACCCCGCTCAGGGATATGGCGCCGGGAACCGACAGATCGATTCCGCCCTGCTGAATGACCAGCGTCTGGCCCAAAGCCACGATCGCCAGAACGGCCGCGAAGGGAAACATCCCGCTCAGCGCGGCGGGGTCGAGGCTTTGGGGCGCGACCACGCCGCCGAAGACAAACAGGAGAATCGTGGCGAGCAGAATGCCGCCCGTCGAACGCAACGATGCGAAACGCATACGGTCCGCGCGCGGCGCGCGTGCTGGCTTGTCCGACGTCGGGATTGAGCTCCATGTCAGCCGACCGCCGAGGAAGCCTGGTCCGCGAGGCAGATCTCGCTGACGCGCAGGTTGCGCTTCGTGGTCCGGGACGGGAAGGTTTGCCCAAGTCTAGCTTCGTGCACGGGAATGACCCGGCGCGCTTCGTAGCCCACCTCTTTCATCATGGCCTCAGTGGCCATGATCAGATTGAACTGGCTTCCAGTCGCCAGTCCAACAGGAAGGTAGAGATCGTCGATTTTCAGCTGCTTGGATGCGCCATGCAGATTCTCGAATTGATAGACAAGATCCCCTGCAAGCACCCAGGTGTCGCTCGACGGCGCCTGACCGTCATTGCGGACCGAGACCCACATGCAAGCCCAGGTGTGGCTGTCGTAAGCGACCTTGAGGTCGATCCCGGGGAAGACGTTCTCCATTGGGCCGTCGAGGACGACGAGCCGCTTGTCCCGCGCGAGCTGAACGCCACGCAAGATATCTCCGGTATCAATGCCCGACAGGATCCATCGCAAGCGATCGGGCAGGGACATCGCCCATACCCAATCCTGCAGCTCCTTCTTCTGGATATAAAAGGTCGCGTTGGGAAACGCCTCAACGTTGCCGAAATGGTCGAAATGGGCGTGCGTAATGAAACACGGCCTTGATGTCTTCGGGCGTCAGGCCAATCTCTGCGAGGACGTCCTTCGGCGGACTCCAGTCCTTTACATTGAACAGATCGCCGAGATACTTCCCATAGTCCTTGTCGTTGTAGCCGACATCGACCATGGCGGCCCAATCCTTGCCTTTAATCACAGCATAGCAATAGGGAAGCTTGACATAACCTTCGTTGTGAGCCCCGTAAATCACGCCGCTCTTGTCATATTCGGGAACATAACCGTATTCGAGGACATAGATCGAATAGAGCGACATGTTTTCCTCCCCAATCGTGAGTTAGTTTTCTTGTCTTGTTGATCTTGGACGGCAGGTACAGCAGGCGGCCGTGAAGTCGACAGTGCGAGAGACCCGCGCGCGGCTCCGCGGCGGCGAGCAATCCTTGCTGGATCGTGAACAGCCTTCGTACGAGCGCATCGAGGTCTGCGGATGCGGGATCGATAAGGTCTTTCTGACGGTTTAGCTGCTCGGCGCCGGCCTCAAGCTGACGCACCAAAGCTTCGAGACCGCGGAAATGACGTTGCGCGCCTTCCGGCGCCTTCAATGCGCGCAGCCGATCCGAGAGCTCGGCGAGAATCTCGCGCATTGCATCATGCGTAACGCCGGCGCGATGAGGGTCGAGGCAGCGGGTCTGCAGCAGGAGCAGAAGACCGGCCATCTGTCCGAGACAGCGTTTCATCGCGTCGTAGACCGGGCGTAGCGTCGACAGATAGGCGGCGATGCGTTCGTCGTGGTAGCCGATGGCTACGAGATGATCCGCCCCCGATTCCGCAGGCGTGTCCCACGTCGAGCAGTTCGGATCGTGGATGGCGAGGGCAGCCGTCATCGCCGATCGGGCCCGGGATCGCCCGCCACATTCATCAGCATCGTGATGACGCTCGAATAGTCGAGCTTGGAATAGCCAAGTCGGCAATGCAGCTCGAACAGATCGCACGCGAGATCGCCGATGGAGGTGCGGATCTTCATCTCAGCCGCGAGCTGTTTGGCGAGCCGCATATCCTTGAGCTGGAAGTCCGAGCGAAATCCGCCCTGGTAACCCTTGGAGGACGGTACGTTGGGCATGATGCCGGGATAGGGGCTGTATTTCTCCAATGCGTAGTTGCCGCCGGAACTCGTGCGCAACACCTCCGAGAGCACTGTCGGGTCGATGCCATTCGCCTCGCCGAGAGCCAGCGCCTCCGTGGTCGCGATCATGCAGGCGCCGGACAACATGTTGTTGCAAAGCTTTGCCGTATGGCCCGCCCCATGCAGGCCGACGTGGACGATGCGCTTCCCCATGGCCTCGAGCACGGGATGGATAAGCTCGACATCGGCTGCGTCGCCTCCCACCATGAACGTGAGAGTTCCGGCATGCGCGCCGGGAGTTCCGCCTGAGACCGGCGCATCGAGCATGCGGCGCCCGCGAGCTTTCGCCTCGACCGACAAAGCCCGCGAAATGGCGCTCGAAATGGTGCTCGAGTTCGACCAGGAGCGCGCCAGGCCGCGTCACGGCCATGAGTCCTTCATCGCCGCGGAACACGCCCTCGACGTCATGGCCCATTGGCAGCATCGTGAAGACGCAGTCGACGTCCGCGACCGCCTCGCGCAGGGTGAGCGCGGGCTTTGCGCCATCGCGTTCCGTGGCCGCCATGGCGTCGGACGAGAGGTCGAAGGTGCGGACCGTGAACCCGGCCTTAAGCAGATTTCGCACCATGGGAAGACCCATGTTGCCCAGACCTACGAACGCGATTGTCGAGATGGCGCTCACGCTTCGGCCCCGTTTCCGTTGATCAACACTGTCTTTGACCAGGTGAAATGTTGGATCATGCTCTCGAGCGACAGTTCTCGACCCATGCCGCTCATCTTCGCGCCGCCATATTCGATATTGGCTTCGGCGACCGAGAATTGATTGACTTGGACGAAGCCGGCCTCGATCCGGTCGACGAATTCGAGCGCCCGCGCGAGGTTCTGCGTCCAGATCACGGCCGCAAGACCGTAATTCGTGTTGTTGGCTTCCCCTAACACTTCGTCGAAATCATTCCAGCGCGACACGGTCGCGACGGGTCCGAAAATCTCGTCGCGACAAACGTCGGATTCCGCGGGCAGGCCCTCGATCAGCGTCGTGCTGTAGAAGTAGCCGTTCTCGAATCCGGCAACGCTTGGGCGCGCCCCGCCGGTCAGGACTTTGCCGCCGGCGGTTGAGCGCGCGAGCGCAACGTAGCGCTCGACCCGCGCGAGCTGCTCCTTCGAGATGATCGATCCAACCTGGGTGGCGTCATCGAGCGGATCGCCGATCCTGAAAGTTGGAATCACGTCGATGACGCGCTGGATCACCTGTTGATAGATGTCGTCGTGAATATAGATTCGGGTCCCGGCGCTGCACGACTGCCCCTGACGCTGGAGCCGAAGCCCGCGAAGGATGCCGTCTGCCGCGCGCCTGACATCCGCGTCGGGCATGACGATGATGGGGTTCTTGCCGCCAAGTTCGGCCGTGACGGGCATGATCTTGCTGCCCGCGGCGCGGAGAATTTCGGCGCCGGTGCTCGTGGAGCCGGTAAACGTAACCTTTCGCACGAAGGGATGCTCGACGAGCAGCTTGCCCGTCTCTTCCCCAATCCCCGTCACGCAATTGGCGACGCCCGGCGGCAGCACCTCCTGGAGAAGCTCGAACACGCGGAGCACCGCAAGCGGAGCCTGCTCGGCGGGCTTGAGCACGACGGTGTTGCCGGCCGCCAGCGCGGGGCCGATCTTCGAGGCCGTCTGCATCAAGGGAGCGTTCCACGGGATGATGGCGCCCACAACGCCCATGGATTCTCGCCGGCTGTACTGGAAGACGCCCGGCGCAGACGGAACGGTCTGTCCTTTCAGTTCACCTGCGAGGCCTGCGAAGAAGCGCAGGATATCCACCATCGTTGCCGCCTCGCCGCGCGTCTGGGAGGGAAGCGCGTTGCCGGTCTCAAGCGCCGACAGACAAGCCAGGTTCTCAGCCTCCTCGGCGAGTCGGTCCGCTGCTTTCGCCAGAAGCGCGCCCCGGTCGCGAGCTGGCCGCCTCGACCAATCCCGCCACGCCGAATGCGCGGACGTCACGACGGCGTCGACATCCTCGCGGCCGCAACGCGGCACGGCAGCGATCATTTCCGCTCTCGCCGGGTTTTCGACTTCGATGGTCTGGTTGGTCAATGCTCTGCGAAGTTGGCCATCCGCCACGATCTTTCCGGCGAGGCGTCGCGCCTCCGCCCGCGCCTCGGCGGTGCGTTGGGCGGCCAATCCGTCTGGTGATCCAGCCTTGGATTTGGCTTCCGGCTGATCCAACATCACGTCCTCCCGCCTTAGTCCTTGTCGACACCCACTGCGCCGTACTGGCGACCTTGAGGCTGCGGCCCCAACTAGTGCATGAACCGGCCACCGTTGATGTCCAAAATGAGGCCCGTCACATAAGACGAGAGGTCTGAGGCGAGGTAGAGGCATCCATTGGCAATATCCTCTGGCGTCCCGAGCCGGCCGAGCGGAATGTTGGCCACGATGCCGGCTTTCTTGTCCTCAAGCTTGCCCGCGAAGATGTCCGTGTCGATGGTTCCGGGCGCGATCGCATTCGCGCGAATATTGAACGCTGCGAGTTCCCGAGCCATCGACTTCGTGAGGCTGTGGACGCCGCCCTTTGCAGCTGAATAGTGCGGGCCGCCGAATATGCCTCCGCCGATCTGAGCGGCCACCGAGCCGATCGAGATGATGCTGCCGCGGCGCCGCGACTGCATACCCGGCGCCACCGCCTGAACCATGTTGAGGCTGCCGCGCAGACTCACGTCGATGACGAGATCGAAGTTTTCCTGCGATATCTCCATCAGCTTGTCGGGCTGACTGACGCCCGCGTTGTTCACGAGGATGTCGACGGCGCCGAAATGCTTGATGACCTCAGCAACGGCAGCCTTGCAACGAGCGGGATCACGCACGTCGCAGGCGAGGCCTATGTTCCCGGTCCCCAGGCTAGTCGCCGCGCCTGAAGCCGCTTCGGCGTCGAGATCGAAGATTGCCACCCGGGCGCCTTCTTCCACGAAGCGACGCGCCGTCGCCTTGCCGATGCCTCGAGCCGACGCGGCTCCCGTGATGATCGCGGTCCTGTCCTTGAGCAGCATGCCGTCCCTCTCCGTTCAGTCCGCCGTCCAGCCGCCGTCGATCACCACCGCTGATCCGGTCATGAGCGAGGAGGCCTCCGACGCGAGGAACACAATGGCGCCCGTGACGTCCTCGACCCGACCGATGCGACCGAGCTTGATCTTGGTCAGAACCTGGCTCTTGAAGGCCTCATCGTTGAGGAAGCGCGTCGACAGTGGCGTCTCGATGAAGGTCGGGCCGATTGTGTTCACCCGAATGCCGTATGGTGCGAGGTCGACCGCCATCGCTTTTGTCATGCCCTCGATGGCCCATTTCGAGCCGCAATAGACAGTGCGGCTCGCGGCGCCCACATGTCCCATTTGCGAGGAGATATTGATAATCGAACCGGGCCGACCCGCTTCGCGCATGCGGCGCGCAACGACCTGGCTGACGAAGAACAACGACCGGACGTTGAGCCCCATGATTGTGTCGTATTGCTCGGCCGTCACGTCGAGGAAGGGCGCTGGGTGATTGGTGCCGGCGCTGTTAACCAGGATGTCGAACGGCTCCAAGCTGGAGAGGACTCGCTCCACGCGTCCGGTGTCCGTCACGTCGAGCGGCGCCGCTTCGGCCCGGCCGCCGTCCCGCTCGATCGCACGCGCGAGGCTTTCGATCTCCGCGGACGACCGGGCCACGAGGGTGACATGCGCTCCCGCCTTCGCCATTGCGGCCGCGCCGGCAAGCCCGATGCCGCGTCCGGCGCCGGTGACGAGCGCGCGCTTGCCGTCCAGGCGGAAGGATGGGGGCGCGGGGAGCGAGATGTCGAGCACCGCCGACTCGTCTTGCGTCGTCATGGTGTTACGGCGGCGTTGCTGGCCGGTTCGATTCCAGCCCATTGCTCAACGAGGGCCGCGATCCGCGAACTGTCCTGGCTCGCCATGCCCTGGGTCATGGTGAACTGCCAATATTGTCGGACGGCTGCGCCAAGCCACATGGGCACGCCAAGCTTCTCGGCCTCCTGCAAGCAGAGCGATACGTCTTTGTTCATGAGTTCAATACGGAAGTTCTGGTCATAGCGTCGCGTCAACACGTGTTTGGGATAGGCGATCTCCGAAACCCAGGACCGGCCGGAACCATTATTGACCACCTCGAACAGGTCCTTGGGGTCAACGCCGCCTTTCTCCGCAAAGGCCATCGCCTCGGCCACGATCAGCATGTTGGTAGCCATGAGGATGTTGTTGGCGAGCTTGACGATCTGCGCCTTGCCGACTTCCGGACCGATATGCACGAAGGTCTTGGTGAAGCTTCGCAGCAAGGGATTGGCCCGGTCCAGAGTCTCCTTCGGGCCGCTCGCCATGATCGCAAGCGTCTTGTTCTTGACGCCGACGATGCCGCCGCTGACCGGGCAGTCGAGCGCAGAAATCCCGCGATCCTGAAAGGCGCGGCCCACCTTGATGGCGACCGTTGGGCCGGTCGTCGAGAGATCGATGTAGTGTTTGACGCGAGTGCCTTCGATGATTCCATCCGAGCCGAGCGCGACCGCTTCCACGATCGGTGCATTCGGCAAGCTCACGAACACAACTTCGACGGCGCTCGCGACTCCTGCGGCGCTCTTCTCGATCTTCGCGCCGAGCTTCGCGGCGCTGTCCAGGGCCGCCTGGTTGGTGTCGAATACGTGCAGCGTGAGACCCGCCTCGATCGCCTTTTCGATCATGGGGCCGCCCATCGCGCCCAGACCAACGAAACCGAAGGGTTCAGTGCTCACGGGCGTCCTCCAAGGGTCGACGTTGCAGCCGCCATCGGGGCCGCGGCCTGTGATTCAAACAGCTTATAGATCCCGCAACCGTCGATTTCGGCGTGGCCTGCCGCGACCATCAGGCGATAGAGCTGCGTGGCCTGAGCTGACATGGGCGTCGGCACATGCGCGTCGCGTGCGAGCTCCTGAACTGCCTCCAGGTCTTTCAGCAGCTGCCGCGCGTAGGCGCGCGGGGCAAAATCATGGGCCGCGATGCGCGGATAGATTTGGCGCATCAACTCGCCGTCGGCATGTCCCCCACGTACGCAGCTTGGCAGGATGGCGGCGTCGATCCCCGCCGCCTCGGCGAGGCGGGCCGCCTCCGCCAGAACCACATAGGTCGAACACACGACGAGCTGCGCGATCGTCTTGGCGAGGGACCCCGAGCCGACCGGACCAACATGAGTGAACTGCCGCCCAATGTCGTCCATCAGCGGCCGCAGCCGTGCGATATCCGTTTCGGCGCCGCCCGCCATGATCGTGAGCGATCCCGCGGCCGCGGCCGGCGGACCGCCCGAGACCGGCGCATCGACCCAGGTACAGCCGGTCTTCTCATGCAGCCGGCGGGAAAAGTCCCGGCACTCGGCCGCCGGGATGGTCGAGAAGTCGATTACGAGCTGCGGGGGCCGCAAGGCGGTCGCCAAGCCCGTCGTTCCGAACACGGCCTCCTCGACCGCCTGAGCGGACGGCAGGTTGAGCATGACGAAATCCGCGCCGCGCGCCGCGTCCGCAGCGCTCGCGACGGGACGCGCGCCCGCTCGCTGCGCCGCGGCAAGCCGAGCCGCATCGATGTCAAAGGCCTGAACGCGATAGCCGAGCGTGACCAGCCGCTCGACCATCGAGCCGCCCATGAGCCCCACGCCGACATAGCCGACAGAGGGCTTAGCGGACATCGTAGATCCGGATCGCGTTGTCGTGGAACAGCTTGGCCTGGGCCTCGGCTCCGAGATCGGCCGTGATCGCCTTGTAGCCGGAAAAGATCGTCTCGAGATCGCCGCAGACGCTGTCGACCGGAAAGTTGCTCCCGAACATGCAACGGTCCACGCCATAAAGTTCGATGATGGTCAGCACAATGTCGCGGTTGTTCGAAACGAGCCAGGGCTGTCCCGGCAGCCCGATGCCCGAGATCTTGGCCGACACGTTGGGGCGCTTGGCGAGAACCGCCATTGCGCTCTTCCACCCTGCGATCCCTTCCGGACTGCGGTCGGCCGGCAGGCCTGAATGCAGAAGAATCATCGGGATGTCGGGATATTGGTCAGCCAGTTGGGCGGCCTCCCGGAGATGCCACCACGGCGTCTGCAGATCGAAGCGGAGCCCGTGCCGGGCGAGCAGCGCATAGCCTTCAACCCAGTGCGGATCGACCATGCTGCCCGTCGCAGTCATGTTCGGCTTGGGGTTGGAGCGCGGCTTGTGACGAACGCCGCGAACAAAATCGAACGCGGCCAGACGCTCCAACACTTCGGCGCGGTCGGCGCGGTCGAGCCAAGCCTGACCGACGGCGACGTTGGGCCAGCCCGTCTCACGTCGAAGACGGGCGATGTATTCCATCTCGCCGATGGGGTCCTCGGGGTCCCACTCCGCTTCGATATAGACGGTCTTCACGACGTTGTGCTGCGTCGTGGCGTCACGCTTGTAATCGTCGGGCAGATAGGGACGGCAGATCGCGGAATAGTCGCCGTAGCGAAAGGGGATCAGCGGACGATCGTTGAGCCAGGGATAGTAATTCTTTGTCGGATCCCAGAAGTGGACGTGGGCGTCAACCATCGGCATGTTGGTCATGCGCTCCCTTCCTCCCGTCCCAGCTAGCCGACCGCGAGAGACTCGCCGACAGTCCGACCAGCCATCCGTCCGGCGAGCAGGACTGCGGCGCGGTTGGCGCCGATATCCGCCCTGCCCTGCCCCGAGATTTCGTAGGCCGTGCCGTGCGCAGGAGTCGTCATTGGGAAAGGCAAGCCGGAGAAATAGACCACGCCTTCGAAGAAGCCCATGAGCTTCATCGCGATCTGACCCTGGTCGTGATACATCGTCAGAACGGCGTCGAATTCGCCCGCCCGCGCTCTCACATAAACTGTGTCGGGCGAGTAGGGTCCGTTGCAGTCGAATCCCCGGGCCCGCGCCGCCTCGACCGCGGGGCCGATCACGTCGATCTCTTCGCGGCCAAAATTCCCTTCATCACCCGCGTGAGGGTTCAGACCGGCGACCGCGATCCGGCGCGAATCGTGGCCCGCTGTGCGCATCGCGCGATCCGTCAAAGCGATTCGATTGAGAATGGAATCGACCGTCAAAAGGGAGGCGACTCGCGAGAGCGGCACATGCGAGGTGACGCGGGCGCTCCATAGCCGGGGTTGGATGTTGAACTCGGCGATGTCCGTGACCGGCAAGCCGAGATGCTCGGCTGAAAACGACACCTCGTCCTCATAGTCGGAATAGGATTTGCGCATCGCGCTCTTGTTGAACGGTGTGTAGCAGACTGCATCAACGAGATGTGCCGCGCCCGAGATCTAAGGCCTTGCGGAAATTGGCCAAGGCGGAGGCACCGCCAGGCTCCCCCGCGCGACCCGTCACGACGGCCGAAGGATCGATGCTTCGAACATCAAGAAAGCGATGTTGTCCCGGAGGAAGGTGAGGAAGTTCGTCCTCGCGGATGGGCGTAACGACAGTATGCGTTCCGGCAATCTCGGCGCCACGGTCGAAAATCCGGCGATCGCCAATAATCAGTAGCCGAACAGCGTTGGCCACGACGGAATCCGCCGCCAATCCCGCCGCTAGTTCCGGTCCAATGCCGGCCGGATCCCCCAGCACAACGCTGACGAGCGGCTTTGGCGATTGCCCATCCATCTGCCGTCCTCCCGCACCAATCTTAATGCGGGCGACCTAGAGTGTACAGAGAATAATGCATACACTTTGTGAACTGATGATTTCGCCATACACTGATTGCGGTTGATACGCCGGACTGAGCAATCGCATGACTGTAGCCGCAGCCGTTCCGCGAAAAGTTTCCCGGCAAACCCTGCATTCCGAAATCACATCTCAACTCCGCGACCTTATCGTTCAGGGGCACTTCCAACCCGGCGAGAAGATCAACGAGGTGCGTCTCGGGGTGGATCTGGGCGTATCGCGCACCCCGCTTCGTGAAGCGATACGGACGCTCGGGAGCGAGGGCCTGCTCGATCTCGTCCCAAACCGCGGCGCGATCGTTCGATCATACTCCTTGGACGACGTGCTTGATATGATGGAAGCCCTGGGTGTTATTGAACAGGGCTGCGCAGTCTTGACCTGCGAGCGAGCGACGAGCGCCGAACTTGGACTGTTTGATGAGCGGCAGAAGGCCCTCCTTGAGACTTATCGGGCTCGCGACCGGTTGCGTTATTTTCAGATCAATCAGGATCTGCATGCGATGATTGTCGGCTTTGCCCGCAACGCGACGTGCAAGGCGATCCACGGCGATCTTCAGGCAAAGCTCAAGCGGATCCGGTTCCTCGGAAACGATCAGCCTTCGGTCTGGGCTCGAGCGGTCGATGAACACAACGCGATCAACGAAGCGCTGCGGAGGCGCGATAGCGACACCCTTGTCACCGTCCTGCGAGCTCATACGATCCTGACGGTTCGACGAATCCGGAACTCGGCGGTGGGACCCTCCTTGTGAAGGGGCGACGGTCTTTACGACCGCGAAAACTTATAGCAGAGCCGATCATGAAAAACATCGCGGCGACAATCGGCAGCACCCATCTTTGGACGGAGGACTTTGTGACTTACGCCTTGCTGAAAAGCTTCGGGCCCTTCACGGATAGACTGAGATCGGTTCGCTGGTGTTCCTTGTCGATCAGTATCAATCGGAAGCTGAGGCCTTCGACCGGCCAGTGCGCTGGCGGCCTTTAGCCCGACGCCGTCGCAGCAGAGAGATCCGGATAGCGTTCGCGCAGCGTGCCGAGGAATGCCCGCAAAGAAGGATTGCAGTTTGCTTGCCGCCAGCAGGCGCTATATCCGGCGCGTCGGCGCCTCAGCATCGTGCACGTCGCGAAAGACAACACAGGGATAGCATGCCACTCTTGCTAGAGTGGCCGATCACTCCAAGTCGGGCGGGTACCGCGCCTGAAATTGCGGCAGACTCCGAGAAGCCCCTAACGCAGCCGCGTCTCAACAGTCAGCTGGACGATTGCACCAGCAACCCCGCGTTCGAGGGCTGAGCGATCAAATCGCCATTCTCAATGGCTAGCGCCAATTTGATGATTCGGTCGTTTACGGGCGCCGCTTTGCCGTGGCTCTTAAGCACGTCTGTGACATGACCATTAACCTCAAGGATTTCGGCGCGCCGGCCTTTGCGCCAGTCCTGCAGGGAAGTGGTAAGCGTGTCAGGCTTTGAGAAAGTCTTCAGAACCTCGTCGAAGATCTGATCCACATATCGCTCAGGGTGATTAGACATCACCGGAGGCATTCCGATGATCGGCGTGATGGTTGCGCCGTCGGCAAGCGCTGCATCCATGGCTTCATAGCCGGCGGCGCGCATGGTTTCTAGCATGCCTGGCGTATTGACAGCCTCGTAAAGCGGTAGATCAAGAATGGCCGAGGGGATGAGTTCCGCGGCGTTGACGACAAGCTTCATCCATTTAGCAGGACCGGATGTCCGTGGTCACCTCAACCGTTCCGCTATGCCGCAGCAGACAGGCAACGTCTTCCGCCTTGTCCTGCGTTTCTGTTTCCAACGCGCCCAGTGCAAACCAGCTTGTATCGTGATCATTCTGGCGGGTCGTAACGCCTGGCGTGAACATGTTGGACGCAATCTCGATGACGGCGCCAATGGTCCGCCTCGCGCCCACGACCGACGCAATGACGTCGTGTGTCATCCCGTTTTGCAGACCAGCCACCACTCCGTCTGGAGCCAGGCAGGGCTCAATGAGCTGGCAGGCCCACCGCGTGTCATAGGCCTTCATCACAAGAAAGACGACGTCGAACGGTTGGCGGATTTCAGCAACCTGGCAGAGATGCAGCGCCGGAACTCTGGCGTTGAGGGTGCGCGTGGGCAAGTTTACGGTGATACCGTGTTCACGAATGGCGATGACATGGTCTGGCCATTGCTCGATGAAGGTCACATCAAGACCGGCCAAAGCAAAGTCGGCTCCGATCGAGGCGCCTTGCGCGCCTGTCCCTAGGAACGCAATCCGCGGTCCTGCCTTCGAATTCCAAGCCATTTCACATTGCCCCGTGACAGTTTGCTCACACCTGCTCCTTGGCGCTCGGAGCTAGATCGGTCCAGCGTTCATTTTCTCAACCTTGGCATATTTTGGGCCGCCACGCGCCGAGATCTCCAGATCAACGCGGATGCGGTACGCTCCGGCTCGACCGGACGGCATCCTCTGCACCCCCCGCCAACCCTTCGTCCCGATCGGCGACCTCTAGGCGCTCCATACTTAGGCCGCCGTTGCGCCGGTTTGAAAACCGGAGCGCGACCGTATCCCCGTAATCGCGGCCACCAGATCGGAAGCGTTGACCTCCTCGCGGCGGAACTCCGCAACCTTACGTCCGAGCCGAAGAACGACGATGCGATCCGCGACCTCAAGCACGACGTCATGGAGGTCATGCGAGATCACAATCACCGAGTGATTGTCCTCCTTCAGTTTCCGGATCAGCCGCACCACGCCGCCGCGCTGCTCGACGCCTAACGCGGCGGTCGGCTCGTCGAGCAGCACAACGGTCGGATCCCTCATGATGCACCGGCAGATTGCGATGCCTTGCCGCTGCCCGCCGGAGAGCCGCCCCACCGGGGCTCGCAGCGAACGGATCGTCGTAACGCCGAGATTGCGCAGCACTTCAGCGGAGAGCTGCTCCATGGCCGCGTGCTTCAGCCGGCGACCGGTCGAAGTCGAAGAGATGATTTCGTTGCCGAGAAACAGATTCTGGACGGTGTCGAGATTGTCGCAGAGCGCGAGATCCTGGTACACGGTCTCGATGCCTAGCCGGCTCGCGTCCTGCGGGTTCTTGATCTCGACCGGCTGGCCTCTGAAGAAAAACGTCCCTTCGTCCGGCGGCTGTGTTCCCGAGATCGCTTTGATTAATGTCGACTTGCCTGCGCCGTTATCGCCGACGATGGCGACGATCTCCGCCGCATGGACATCGAGAGAGACGGCTTGTAGCGCTGTCACGCCGCCAAAATACTTGCTCGCGCTCCGGATTTCGAAGACCGGAAGGCGAGTCTCCGTGTCGAGTGGGCCCGGCGCCGCGTTTCCCTTTTGAGACATCCATCCATCCGCAATTCAGAGAATTGGCGCCAAACGAACCTCAGCGCCAACCCCCGCCTGGATCACTCGCCCGCGTGCTGCTTGCAGGTGTCCGTCTTGGCGACTGGCCCGGTGCAAATGTCCTTCCAGGTCCAGACACCAGCCTTGACCACGTCGCCGACATTCGACTTGTCGATCATCTCGACGTCGATGTAGGCCGTGGGGATCTTGGCGAAGCCGTTGTCGAACTCGCCATTGATATGCCCGTCTTCGGGCTTCTGTCCCTTGATCGCGTCGACGGCCAGTCGCGCCGCGCTGTCGGCGAGAAGCGGATAGGTCTTCAGCACCGTGCCGTGCTGCAGGCCGAGCAGAATATTCTGCAGGGTCGTGACATTCGCGTCCTGACCGCCCAGGATCTTGATCTTACCCGCGAGCCCTTGCGAGACAAGCGCCGCCAGCGCGCCCTCCGCTGTGCCGTCGTTGGACGCAACGATCGCCGAGAAGTCGCCGTTGGTCTTCGTCAGGCACTGCTCCATGATGTGCTGGGCGTCCGACGGATTCCAGTTCGGCACGTAATCCTCACAGACGACCTCGATCTTTTTTGCGTCGAGCAGCGGCTTCAGAAATTCGTCCTGGCCCTCTTTTGTCGCGCGCGTATAGAAATCACCCTTGTTGCCGTAGAGTCGGGCGATCTTGTATGGGCCGCCCTCAGAGAGCGCCGCAGCCGCGTTCTTTCCTTGCGCCTCGCCGACCTTCAGCGCGCCAAACTGCGTGTAATAGGTGACGGGGCCGCCACTCGCCTCGTGCTCGTAGGCGATTAAGGGGACGCCCGCCTTTTTTGCAGCATTGAGACTGCCGCTGGCGAGCGATGGATCCGCCGCGACGAGGACGATCGCCTTCGCGCCGCCGGTGATCGCGGCATCGACCTGCGATTGCTGGAGCTGCGGGTTGCTCTCCCCGTTGATGACTTCGACCTTGATATTCGGCGCATATTTCTTCATTGCGGCGACAAACGCAGGCCCATCTTTCTGCACGAACCGAACGGTCGTGAAGTTCGGCAGCATCATATAGACGCTTCCCGTCAGTGACGGGTCCGGGTCGAGGGCCGCCGCGGGACTTACGCACGAAGCGGCGCAGCCAAGTCCCGCAACGATCGTCATAGCCTTGGTAACCGAGTTCATTTCGTTTCCTCCTGCATATTGTTGAATGGGCCGTTTTGTTGCGTGGTCAGAGTTCGGCGGAAGGGCCCCGCGAAAGATTGTGAATGACGGAATCGAGGGAGGTCGCGAGGATCAGCACGATGCCCTGGGTCGCCAGCTTGACCTCGGTGCCCAGACCCAGAAGGTCGATGCCGTTCGAGATGCTCGTGATCGCCAGCGCTCCGAACAGCGCCGACCACGGCGATCCGCGCCCTCCAAACAGGCTGGTTCCGCCCACGACCGCAGCGGTGATCGCCTCGAGGAGGAGTGTTCCCATACCCGATGATTGCGCCGAAACCCCGAGAAGGCGGGAGGCCGCCAAAATTCCGCCAAAGGCTGCAAACGCCCCGCAGATCATGAAGGCCGCAATTCGGATCCCGTCGACCTTGATTCCCGCTCGGGCCACGGCGCTGGGATTCGCGCCCGTCGCATAGAGATAGACGCCAAACCGAGTGTGCGAGCCGATATAAGACAGGACGATGATCGCCAGCAGGAAGATCAGAACGGCGACCGGGACGCCGTTATGCCGATTGAGCGCGCCGACAGCGATCGCGATCACGAGAAGAACGATCGCCGTCGGCGCCACGACGTTCTTGGCGACCGTGACGGCGAGCCCCGCCTTGATGGCGTCGGAAATATAAAGATAGCGAAAGACGGCGAAGCCTGCGACTGCGAGAAGGACGAGTCCCCAACTCAACGACTTGTCGACATAGGATCCCGCGAGAAATGTCAGATCCGTGCCGAACAGGTTGATCTGGCCAGTCGCCGGAAGCAGCCGCAACTGAACGGCGGCCAGGATCAGGGAGACGCCGAAAGTAACCAGAAAACCGGGTGTCTTGGTCCATGTGATCCACCGGCCCTGGACGAAGCCAACCGCTGCGCCGAAGGCCACTCCGGCCGCGATTGCGAGCCAAACCGGCGCGTCGAAAACGATCAGCATCTGGCCTGTAATCGTCCCGGCGACCGCGCTGACCGCAGCCACCGACATATCGATCTGGCGGATGATCAGGACGGGCACGAGACCGAGCGCCAGAATTCCCGTGACTACGCTCTGGAGGCTAAGATTCGACAGGTTCCTTGGCGAAAGGAACTTGGGGTCCCAGACCCCGAACAGGATCCAGATGAGAACAATCGCCGTCAAGATTGGAACGTACCGCCAGTCTCCCGACAGAAGCTCGACCAGACGCGGCGCGAGCGGCGTTCTGGCGGCCGCGATCGGAACTTCGGTCGACTTCATGACCTCACCTCGAGGTCGCCCGCTTGACCGGGCCGTCGCTGTCTTTCCGTCGGGCGCCGCGTTCGGGTCGCCTGGCGCGAGGACCGAAGCTTGCCTTCCTGCGGCGCCCCCGCTTAAGCTGGCCGCCTTCACCGCGTCCACTCCCGCCGGCCGCGCTACGCCGCGGAATAGCCGGCATCCGTCATAATGAGCTGCCCCGTGATGCCGCTCGCCGCGTCGGATACGAGGAAGCCGATTGTTGATGCTATTTCGGCGGGCTGAAGAAGTCGCTTCATCGGAATGTCGTCGATCCACGCCTTCATCACCGCGGGCTGCTCAAGGCCGACCTTCTTCAGCATGTCGGTCTCCGTGTAGCCGGGCCCAACAGCATTAACGCGCACATTATGGCTCGCCCATTCGACGCCAACGACACGACAGAGGTGAGCCACACCGGCCTTGGAGACGTCATAGCCTGCGTGCAGTTCCGGCCTTACAGCCTTCACGCCAGCGATCGAGGAGATGCAGACAATGCTGCCGGACTTGCGCTCGACCATCCGCTTGCCGAACGAGCGGACGCAGTAGAACACGCCGTCCAGATTGATCTTCAAGCAGCGATGCCAGTCATCGTCGGAATGCGTCGCGGTCGGGCTCTCATAGGCCACGCCGGCGTTGGCGACGAGAATGTCGACATGGCCGAATTGCTTGTTGAGGTCGGCGGCGGCCTTCTCCACGGCGGCGCTATTGGTGACATCGAGCTTCAGGGCGGACGTCTTATAGCCCTTGCTCGCCCATTCCTTCGCAGCGCTTTCCACGCGATCGACCATGTCCGCCAGGATGACCCGGGCGCCCAGACCGCAGAGCCGCTCGGTGATCGCGCTTCCGATTCCTCCGGCGGCGCCGGTCACGAAAGCGGTTTTCCCTTCGAGCGAATAGCTCTTTTGCGCATCTGTCACCTTGTCGCTCCTCCTGAATGTTTGTGCTCTGCTTGCGGCCCACCAATTGAGTGAGCGCAGAAGCTGTCGAACCATCCCACCGGTTCGACGCTGCCCATACCCAAAAGATTCTCAGTTTGGACATCGGCCCTTCTCGCGCGAGATTTCAGCCCGCACCGCCGACCATCCTCGGAGCCGCTTCGCAAACCGATCGAATCCCAAAATGATAATTTTCGTTGTGCGCGCCCTAACGACGGCGTGAGAGCATCCGGGCGACCCGTGCCCTTGACGCGGGACGACAAATGCAATCGAGTGCAGTCGCGCCAAGCGGCGAGAACGAAATTGGGGAGGAACGAAAATGTCGACGGAAGAAGCTATCGCTCGTACGGCGTTGCGCATCCGGAATCCGCTGACCCGGCGCGTCTTCATGCAACTAGCTGCGCACGCCGGCGTTGCAATCCCCGCCGCCTCAACGCTTCCGCTTCTCAGCGGGTCCGCGAGGGCCGCAGACCCGACGCCGAAGGCCGCAACAATCGTCGCAACCTTGGCAAACGACTATTGGGCCGCTTTCATCAAGGGTTTCAAAGCCACCGCGGCGTCGCTCAAGTTCGACACTGAGGACCTTTATCACGACAATGACGCCGCCCGGGAGCTCGCGCAGGTACGCGCGCTTCCCACGAGCGGCGTGAACATGCTCATCAATACGGTGGTCGCCGCCGGCGAAGTGCCGATGGTCGCCAAGATTTGCCAGGAGAACAAAATCTTCTACGCCGCCCTGTGGGAGATCCCGGCCTGGTTCACCCCGCCCGACGTTGGCGATTTTTTCGTGTCCTACAACACCGCCAACTCGACTCAGGCGGGCTACGAGGTCGCGAAGGAGCTGTTCAAGTCGATCGGCGGCGAAGGCGTCGTCGTGCACATCAAGGGCCTCGCGACGCCAACGGACGACGCGCGCACGGCCGGGGTCCTCAAGGCGGCGAATGAGTTTCCAGGGATCAAGATCGTCGGCGACCTGCGCGGCGACTGGGTTCGCGAGAAGGCGCGCGAGGTGATGCTGAGCATGGTCACTGCGCATCCAGATATGAAGGCAGTCTTCGCCCAGAACGATTCTATGGCGCTGGGCGTCCTTAGCGTGTTGAAGGAACGTGGCCTCTCGAACGTCAAGGTGGCCGGCATCGACGGCATTCCGGAGGCGCTGCAGGAAGTCGCGAAGGGCGGTCAGTATGTCGCCACCAACACCTCGCTGCCGCCGTATCAGGCAGGCTTCGCGGCGGTCCTGCTGTTTGATTGTCTGCGCGGATATAAACCGAAGCTGCCTGAGCGCCTGATCTACACCGGCTCGGTGACCGCGACGGCGGCCAACGCCGCCTCCATCGCGTCGAAGATCTACGAGGCGAAAGAGTTGCCCTTCGACTGGGTCAAGATGAGCCGCACGATGCATCCGGACGACTGGGATCCGCAGAACAAGATCATTCCGATCGACCCCTCGACCCATTGGGGGACACAACCCGGCAAGGACAAGCTGAACCCAGCCTATGCGGCCAGTTCGTGGCGGAGTGAGCTCGACGAGGTGACCAAGCTCTATGCCGACCGGTACAAGTCGGGTCCGTTCCTCTGAGGACCTCGATGGCGGCGGAGGGCGGCAGCGATACGGCCGGACCGGACGGACGAAAGGCGATTGTCCTTCAGGATGTCTCGAAAGCCTATCCCGGCGTCAGGGCGCTCGATGAGGTCAGCTTCAGTCTGAAGCGGCATTCAGTACTCGGCCTCGTCGGCGAGAACGGCGCGGGAAAATCGACGCTCCTCTCCATTATCAACGGTTCGGTCCGCCCCGATTCCGGGACGCTCTCCATTGATGGACATCCAGTCCGCTTCGGTCATCCGACCGAGGCGGCGCAGCACGGGGTTGCGACGGTCTTCCAGGAACAGGGGCTGATCGCGGCGATCCCGGTCTACGAGAACATCTTTCTCGGCCGGGAACGCAAGTTCCTCGCAGGCGCGGGTTTTTTGCGACAGCGCGCGATGATCGCTGAGGCGAAAGCAGTGCTGGACGACCTGCACGTTGACGTGGATCCACGCGCTCTGACGGGGTCGCTGTCCTTCGGTCAGCGACAGCTCGTCGAGATCGCCAAGGCCTTCGCGCTGAGCAGGGTTTACCCGGTCGAGCCGATCATCCTGCTCGACGAGCCGACGAGCGCGCTCTCCGACCAAGAGACCGTGAAGCTGTTCGAGGGCATAGCGCGGTGGCGGACGCGCGCGTCCTTCGTGTTCGTGTCGCATCGACTTGCCGACATCTTCGCGACCTGCGACGAGTTCGTCGCCCTCAAGGATGGCCGTGTCGTCGATCAGCGCTCGACGACCGGCATCGACGAGTCGGCGCTGCACGAGCTCATTGTCGGTCGGCAGAGGAACGCCGAATATTACCGCGAGGCGAGCCAGCGCCTTCCGGAGGACGAGGTCGCGTTACAGGCGGTCGGGATCTCGAAACCCGGAGAACTCGAGAACGTCTCGTTCGATCTGCGGAAAGGCGAGATCCTCGGCGTCGCCGGCGTCCTGGGCTCCGGCAAGTCGACGCTCGCGAAGATCGTCGCCGGTGCGGAGGCGCAGGCGGAAGGCGAGGTGCGGATTGGCGACGCGCAGCTGCGGCCAGGCTCGCGACGCGACGCGATAGCCCGCGGGATCGGCTACGTGCCGGCAGAGCGACTGATCGCCGGGGTCATCGGCAGTGATACGGTCGAATGGAATCTGACTCTACCCAGTTTGGATGCGCTGTCGTTGCGCGGATTGCCGCTACTGTCTTCGCGACGAAGCCGTGACCAAACGAAGATCTGGATGGAGAAACTGCGCGTCCGCGCGCCGAGCCACGACACGGCGTGCCGCAATCTGTCGGGCGGCAACCAACAGAAGGTCGTGTTCGCCAAATGGCTGGCGCGGGGAACGCATATCCTCGTTCTGGACGACCCTGGCCGGGGGCTCGACGTCGGCGCGAAGGAGGACATCTATCGGCTCATGCGCGAGATTGTCGCCAATGAGCGGCTCGATCCTCCTGGTGTCGGATAATCTGCCCGAACTCATCGGGCTTTCGAATCGAATCTTGGTCCTCCGTGACGGCGCGATGTCGGCGCTCATAGGCGCCGAGCAGGGCGCAAAGCCTCGCGAAGCCGAAGTCGTCGCGGCGATGGTGTGAGGCTGAATGTCCAGTAATGCTCGGAGCGCCGCCGAGCGGCGGCTCGCAGGTCTCAGCGGCGCTTGGCCGGGCTGTCGCGATTTAGGGTCGCGCTCCTGCCGTTCGTCTCAATCGTTGCGCTCGTCATCTACTTCACCGCGGTCAATCCGCTGTTCTTCTCGGCGTCCAACGCGCTCAACATCGGCCGTCAGTCGTCCGTGCTGCTGCTGGTGTCGCTTGCAGAGACGGTGGTGATTCTGATCGGCTCGATCGATCTTTCGGTCGGCGCGCTCGTTACGCTAACCGGCATCCTGACGGCGCTGACCGTCGATACGTTGGGCGCGTTCGGGGGCGGACTCGTCGGCGTCGCGGCGGGCGCATTGGTCGGCCTGGCCAATGGGCTCTTGGTGACGATGCTGCGCGTGCCCTCCTTCCTGGTGACGCTCGGCATGCTCTCGATTCTCTCGGGCGTGACGAACCAGATCTCGCAGGGGCAATCGATCCTGTTCGCCAACACCCTCCTGCCCTCGCTCGTCAACAACGCGCCGATCCTTGGGGTGCCGAACGTGATCTGGCTCGGGTTGGGCGCGACCGCGATCCTGACGATCGTCGCGTTCAAGACCAAGCTGGGCCGCTACCTCTACGCGCTCGGCGGAGGCGAAATCGTCGCCGCTCATGCCGGCGTTCCCGTCACCCTCTACAAGATCCTTGCCTTCGTGCTCAGCGGCGCAATCTGCGGTTTTTCTGGCGTCATGCTCACTGGCCAGGTCGGAGCCGGCACGCCAACGGCGGGCAGCGGACTCCTGCTCAATTCGATCGCCGCGGTGGTGATGGGCGGCACCGCGCTTTCAGGCGGCATCGGAGGTCCGCATCGGACGCTGCTCGGCGTGCTAGTGATCGCCATTCTGACGAACGGTATGGACGTGACTGAAGTCAACAGCTTCACCCAGGACATCGTCAAGGGCGCGGTCATTATCCTCGCCGTGTCGCTGACGATTGACCGTTCGAAGTACTCGTTCATCAAGTGACGCCCAGACAACGGGCGGGAAGAAGGGCGCGATGAAACCAACGCAAAAGAGGAGATTCGGCCGCTCGGGGCTCGAAGTGACGGCGATGGGCCTCGGAACAGCGCCGCTCGGCAATCAGTTCCGGTTTGTGCCCGATGTCGACGCTCGCGCGGTGACGGACGGCGCATGGGACGCGGGGCTCAGGTATTTCGACACGGCCCCGTTCTACGGGAACGGCCTCTCCGAGCTTCGCCTCGGAGAGGCGCTGAGATGGCGCCCGCGCGACGAATATGTTCTCTCGACGAAGGTCGGCCGGCTCCTCAAACCCCAACCCCGCAGCCGTATCGAATCGAAATTCTGGGTCGATCCGGCGCCGTTCGAGGTCATTCACGACTACAGCTACGATGGGGCCATGCGCTCCTTCGAGGACAGCCTTCAGCGCATGGCGCTCGAGCGCATCGACATCGCATTCATCCACGACATCGACAATTTCAGCCATCCGCCGGAGGTTCAGAAGGCGCATTTCCGCACCGCCATGGACGGCGCCTACAAGGCGCTCGACAAGTTGCGGTCGGAGGGCTTGGTCAAATCGATCGGCGTCGGCTGCAACGAATGGCAGGTCTGCGACCAGGCCCTGCGCGAAAGGGACTTCGATTGCTTCTTGCTCGCTGGGCGCTACACGCTGCTCGAACAGGACGCGCTCGATTCCTTCTTGCCGCTTTGTGAGGCGCGGAATGTCGCGATCACGCTCGGAGGCGGCTACAATAGCGGTATCCTGGCGACAGGCGCCGTCAATGGCGCCCACTACAATTACAGTTTGGCGCCTGAACCGATCCTTGCGCGCGTCCGCGCCATCGAAGGGGTCTGCAAGGATTTCGGCGTCACCCTGCGATCGGCGGCCCTACAGTTCGTGCTTGCGCACCCTTGCGTGCCTACGATCATTCCCGGCACGCGCAGCCTCGCACATCTCGAAGACAATCTGAAGCAGATCTCCGCCCCGATCCCCGTCGATTTCTGGTCCAGGCTGAAGCGAGAAGGGCTGCTCCGCGACGATGCGCCGACACCCGCATGAGCGCCCGGCTGATTCAGGTTGAGGCGCGCTTCACCAGAGCGGGACGAAAGGTCTTGGAGTGGCATTTCGCCGCGCGATCGAGGATCAGCGCCTCGACCAGTTCACCCGCGCGCCTGCCGACCTCGGCAACCGGATAGTCAACCGTAGTCAGGGGAACCGCCAACACCTTCGAGGCCTCCGTATTATTGAACCCGACAATGGCGAGATCGTCCGGGCACCGCATCCCACTCTCTCGCATGGCCTCGATAAGTCCGAGCGCGAGTTGATCATTGTGGGCAAAGACGCCTGTCGGCCGCTCACTGGCCTCCAGAATTCGGGCGAGAGCGAGCTTCCCCTCCAGACTCGTCGCCTAGCTCACTTCGATCCGGCGCGGCGACTCGACGAGCTTTGCGCTGCGGCACACGCGCGAGAACCCTTGCGCGCGATTTTTGAACGTCGCCGCGCGTCGCGGCCCCTGGACTTGACAGACAATTCTATGGCCAAGAGCGGCAAGATGCGCTGCGACCATCGCCCCCCCTCCCGTGTCGTCGCAGAGCGCCGAAGGAAAGCGGGCGCCGGAGAGGCTGCGCACGGCAAGGACGACGGGAACCTGTTTGGCGGCCTCGGACAACGAGGCGGCGTCCTGCTCGGTCGAAGCCAGCGAGATGATCGCGTCCACCCGCCTGGCGAGGAAAGCCCGGAGCAGGCGCCGGAACTCGTCCGGCCGGTCGCTGGTTTCGCCGACAAGGGGAATGATGCGCGACGCCTCGGCCGTGTTCCGGTTCAGATAGGCTACGGTCTCGCGAATCACGCGCACGAAAACTTCATTCAGCAGGTCCGGCGTCAGAATTCCGATCGTTCGCGAGCGTCCGCGACGCAGCGTCGCAGCGGCGGCGTCAGGGCTGAAGCCGAGACGCGAAGCCTCGGTGCGGATTCGCTCGCGAGTCGCCTCGGCCACAAGATGCGCCTTATCCTCGCTCAGCGCCCGCGAGACCGTCGCGCGGTCCACCCCCAACCGTCGACCAAGCTCCAGCATGCTCAACCGGTTCATGAGTCCACCGTCCGCATCGTTCCACGCGCGCGCGCCGCGGCTCTCGAACTTGTTGCAGGTGTTGTTTGTCGATGCAATCGATTGACGCGGCGCGGGCGCATGCTTAGCGTAAAGCCCCACACAGGGAGGAGACGCTCGCTATTCGTCGCGCCCGTCGATACCAGAGCCTGCGTAAAGCTGACGATCGCTGATCGCGTCGCGGGGTCTTCATCGAGATCGTGTCGATTGCGCACGGTCCGACTTTACGGAGCGCTGGCTCTCCGCGGCGAGCCGCGAGACGCCAGCCTCGGGCGACCTCGGCGCCGACACGGTTGTCGGCTTCGCCGCATCGCGATCTGACGACGCGACCGGGCAATTCCCGCTCATCAACGACAGGATGGTGCTGCAATGAGCAATGTTGGAATTATCACAGGCGCCGCCGGCGGCGTGGGCCGCGTGACGGCGGAGCGCTTTGCCAAGGACGGCTGGGACCTCGTGCTGGTCGACGTCGTCGAACTCGGTCAATGAGGTCGCCGCCGAGGTCGCCAGGGCGTCCGGACGCAAGGCCGTCGCCGTCAAGACGGACATCACCCAGGAGGCGAACCTGACGGCGATCGACGCGGCGCTCCGCCAAGTCGGCGGCCAGCTCAAGTTCCTCGGCCTCGTGGCGGCCGTGCTTCAGAAAGTCGGGCCGATCGAGACGCTCGAGCTCGCGGAATGGGACCGCGTGTTCAACATCAATATCCGCGCCAACGTAATACTCATCAAGCATTTCGCCCCGGTGATGAAGGCCGCGGGAGGAGGATCGATCGTGACCGTGTCAAGCTGGTTCGGCCGCAGCGGGCACGGCTTTTTCAGCGCCTATTGCGCCTCCAAGGCGGCCCTCATCTCGCTCACTCACAGCGCGGCCGATGAATTGGCGGCCGACAATATCCGCGTCAATTCTGTGGCGCCGGGAAATATCGCCACCTCGATGCACTTCACCGCGCTCCGCGAAGAAGCGGAGAAGCGTGGAATTACCTTCGAGGAGATGAAGAAGATCGAGTGGGACAAAATTCCGCTCGGCCGTGCGGCTGACCCCGCGGAGGTCGTGGCGGCGATCGCCTTCCTGGCGTCGGCCGACGGAACCTACCTCACCGGCACGACGATCGACGTGAACGGCGGTGTCCTCTTCACCTGATCAGCGGTTCGCGACGCGTGGCTGACGCGCTCGCAATCGGAATATTGGCAAAGAGGCGGCCGTTCAAACGCGAGTGCCGCCTCAAAGGAGCAGAACACACATGAAAAGACTCGACGTCGAGTTTCAGTCGGAAGGCGCAACCATACGCGCCTGGTTCTACAAGGCGGAAGGGGGCGGGCGACGGCCGACAGTCGTGCTCGCCGGCGGCTGGTGCTATGTGCGCGAAATTGTAATGCCGACCTACGCAAAGGCTTTCGCTGCGGTGGGGATCAACGCGATGATCTTCGACTACCGCAACCTGGGCGTCAGCGACGGCGACAACCGGCAGCATCTCGATCCCTGGGCGCAGATCCGCGACTATCAGAATGCGATCTCGTTCCTCGAGCGGCGAGACGACGTCGACCCGCACCGGATCGGCGTCTGGGGCATCTCCTATTCGGGTGGCCACGCGCTGATCCTCGCGGCGATCGATCCGCGGGTGAAGTCGATCGTCAGCCAGATTCCGGTCATCGACGGCTACGAGAACATGCGCCGCGCCCACGGCACCATGGAGTTCAGGCGCCTCTGGGACCTCGTCCTCAAGGATCGCAAGTTGCGATACGAGCGCCCCGGCGAGCGACTCTATCTCCCGCATGCGACCGAGAACTCCGAGGCCGAGGTGTCGTCCTGGCCCTTCCCGGAGACGGTGCGCACCTTCATGGCGATCAAGGCGAAGGAAGCGCCGCTCTACGAAAACAAGAGCACAGTCGAATCCGTTGATCTATTGATGAACTACGACGTCGGCCCGTTCGTGAAGCGCATCTACAACACGCCGACATTCATGATCGTGGCGGAAGGCGACGACCTGACGCTGTGGGATCTGGAAATCAACGCCTTCAACGCGGTGCCGAGCGCACGGAAAAAGCTGCACGTGCTGCCCCACACGTCGCACATGACGCTGTATTCGGACGCCTCGAAGGTGGAGACCGCAGCCAAGCTCGCGACGGGGTGGTTCTCGGAGACGCTTTAACGACCTCGCGCCGCCGGCGCCCTTTGTGGACGAAAGGGCGCCGGCGCGGCGCAAAGCGTCACCTCGCTGCACGGATCCTTGAGTCTCTTTCCCGAGAACCGCGCCCGTCAGGCCTTCCCCTGCGCTGCATCTTCGAGCCCGCTTGGCACCGCCACGTTCTCCGGCTCTGGAATGACGCCGGCGGCCCGCGCGGAGGTCTCGAACAGGGCGGCGAAGTCGGATCTTGCGAGTTTCTCCGCGCCAGGCGTCACACTCACGGCGCTGATATGGGCCTGAAAGACCTCCCGAACGGCGGCAGTGATTGGAGCCGCCACCGCGAGCTTGCGGGCCGATTCGAGACCGAGATCCAGGTCCTTGAGCATCAGGTCGGGAGTGAGCGTGGTCGTCCAGTCTAGATTGACGAGCGCGGGCGACTTGTAGCGCGAGAACACTGAACCCATGACGCTGCTGTTGATGAACTTGAGGAAGGCATGGCGCGGCACGCCCGCCTTCTGCGCCATCAAGGTCACCTCGATCAGGTTGGCGAGCGTGGCGCCGAGCAGAACGTTATGAGCGACTTTGCAGATCCGCGCGAGCTCGCCTTCTCCGACGTAGGAGACGCCGCTCGCGGCATAGGTCTCGATCACCGGCCTCACCTTCTCGAAAGCATCCGCGGAGCCGGACACCACGCTGGACAACCGTCCCGTCAAGACGCATTTCGGATTGCCACTCACGGGCGCCGCCAGATAGTCGACGCCAACCTCAGCCAGCTTCGCCCGAATGTCCCGTGACTCCTCGAGACCAATGGTCGAGCAGTCGACGACGATCTGAGGCCGCTTCGAAGCGCTCTTCGGCGCGAGCCCCTTCTCGTCGAAGCAGACCGCGAGCAGGTCCTTGCCGGTGGAGAGCATGGTAAAGACCGCGTCCGCGTCCCGCAGGTCGGCGATCTTGTCGACGATCGTCACGCCTCGTTGAGCCAGCGGAGCAGCCTTCTCGCGCGTGCGGTTCCATACCGTCAGCTGATAGTTTGCATCCAGCAGCCGATTCACCATGGGCAGGCCCATGCGGCCAATTCCGACCCATCCAATCTTCATCGCTATTCCTTTCCATCGATGCCTTCGATTCGGAGCTGTTATCGACGCGGGCCTCACCATCCGTGCGCTCATGTCGCCCGAGCCATCACCCGCGCGTTTCGACGTGTGGATCAAGCGAGAAGTCTGCGTTCGCAGACCCGGCTAGACCTGGCGAACCCACTTCGAGCGCTGGACAGCTGAACTCCGAACCGTCACGCAGGCGCGCTTGTGCGTGCTCTATTTCTCCAAGGTCCGGAAGAAGGTTCTCCAGCGCGACCGGATGGCGCGGGTCCAGGACCTCCTGAAGCTCGAAAATGTTTCCATCCGGGTCACGGCCGTAAGTCGAGCGGAAGAGGCCGACGGTCTGAGGCTCCGTGTGAAACGGAACTCCCGCCTTCTTGAGCCGCTCGTACTCGGCAAAAATGTCGATCACGTCGAAGGCGACATGCGTCAGTCCCGCGTCGCATGCGGGACGATTGGCGATCGGATCTTTTCCTGCCGGCGTTACATACCGGAAAATCTCGAGGTGGGTGTTGCCGACGCGAAACAGGGCGGATTGAGTGGATGATCCCTTGAGGCCCACGATCTTGTCGAGGTTTGTCCGCGTCAGGCGACGTACGATCCCAGCCATAAGACGCGATGAGTTCGAGCGCGACGACGTCCCGGTAGAACGCAACCAAGCGCTCGAAGTCCTGTGTCGATATCGACGTGTGGTGAATGCCGCGTATCATCTTTTCTCCGTGACCGAATCCGACGGCAAAGACCTATCGCTGGACGCTAGGCTTGGCAAAACGAATTTCCGCTCCAACTCGCGATGTCGGGCGCGCACGAGCCTCCGGGAAACTATCCGGCGGGTGCGGGGCAGAGACCTCATGGCGGAGAGAGCTCAAGCAACGCCGGCCCCCTCGCGCGATCTCGAATGAGCGTTGCGCTTAGTTGAACGATAAGGACGAAGATCAACAGCGCGCCGATCGCGAGGCTTTGCAGCCAATAGGGGGCGCCGAGGCTCGCAACGCCGCCGACGAGGAACCGCATTGTGAAGAGACCGATGAGGATGCCGAGAACGGTGCCCTTTCCTCCCTCCAACGCGATGCCGCCGATGAGACAGGCGGTGACCGCCGAGAGCAGAAGCGTGTCAAATCCCAGCGGCGTCGCGCTGCCGAGTCGAACCGACGAAACGGCTCCGGCAAGACCGGCCAGCGTCCCGGAAAGCGCGAATGAAATCACCATGGGACGGATGATGGACACACCGGCCGCTCGAGCCTCCGCTCGGCCCCCGCCGGTCGCGAAGATCTCGCGCCCCCAGACGGTGTAGCGAAGAAAGAGGTGCGCGATGAAGAAGACAATGAACATCAGGATGCTGAGCGGCGACAGCAGCCCAAGCACTCGCTGGGCGAGGAAGTCCGTCTCGCCCAACCGCGGGATCGGGATGGTCACGCTGTTTTCGTTGCTGATGATCATCGCAAACCCTCTCAGGCCGATCAGCGTGCCGATCGTGAAGACCAGCGAGTTGATCCCGGTGACCGCGATGACAAACCCCTGGAGCGCGCCAAAGACGCAAGCCGCGGCGACCGCGATCGCAATGGCGGGAATGACGCTCATTCCGGCGATGATCAGGTTGACTGTGAGTACGCCGATAACCGCAGCAAGCGACCCCACGGACAGGTCGAACTCTCCCGCGATCATCGTAATGCCGATTCCGAGCGCCGTGAGCCCAATGAGGACTCCGCCGTCCAGCAACGCCGCCGCGCCTCTGACCGTGTGGTAGGACGGCAACATGGCGGCGAAGACGACGTAAACAGCAACCATCAAGGCCGCACGAACCGCGAGATCGGTGAAGGTCTCCCGCGAGTTCATGCCTGCCTCTTCTGCAAGAGATGAAAGCCGATCGTGGCGATAGCCACCAACGAGCCAATCACGAACATGCGCCATCCCGTCGTGAAGGAATGCAGGAGCATGAAATTCTGGAGCAATGCGATGAAGACCGCGCCAAGAGCGGCCTGGACCGGCGAGCCCTGCCCTCCTTTCAGAGAAATGCCGCCCACCAGGACGGCGGCGACGACGTCGATCGTCAAACCCGAGAACAGGTTTGCGACCGCAAGACCGAACTGGGCGGCAGCCGAGATTCCCGCCATGCCGCAACAGACGCCGAACAAGGTCATCGCAACGATGGACGCCTGCCCGACCCGAAGGCCAGACGCTCTAGCGGCGGCTCGGTTGGCGCCGATCAGAAGCAATTGCCTTCCGAACCGAGTTCTCTGCAGAACGAACCACGCCACCAGCGTCAAAATGACGAAGGCCCAGCTTTGCGTCGGAACGCCGAGCGGACGCCCGGTTCCGAGCCACTCGGCCGCCTTGGTGCCGAGCAGGATGTTCTTGTTGTCGCTGACCAGCGAGGCGATACCGCGAAACAACGCGCCAAACGCCAGCGTCGTGATGATCGGGTCCCCGCCCAACGAGATGACGCCACCCTGAATGGCGCCGCTCCCCGCGGCGAAAATGAGGGTGACGATCAGGCTGACGGCCAGTCCGTAGTCATCTCGCATCAGGAACGCGAAAACGCACGCCGCAAGGATCGCAAGTTCCTCGGCGGAAAGCGCAAAGAGATTGCCGGAAATCGTGATGTAGGACATCCCGATCGCAATGATGCCGGTGATCGACGCAGCGCGGATCACCACCAGCAGATTCTCAAGCGTCAGAAAGCTCGGCGTGGTGAGGCCTCCGATCACCAGCAACGCGACAATCCCAACACCCATGAACATGAGTGCGAGGCGGCGGCGCGAGGACGCCTCCGCCTCTGTCGCCGTTCCGCCGGCCGACGCAAAGCGCCCAAGCAAACCGGCGATCACGCAGCCTCCCTCCCTGCGGCGAGGGTTTCCGGATGAGTGACGTCGCGCAACAGACTGCTATGCTCCATCTCGGTCGCTGGCGACACGCGAACGATTTGCCCGCGAAAGAAAGTGGCCACGGTGTCGGCGAGCCCAAGCACCTCTTGGTTGTCAGAGGAAGCGAAGATGATCGCCAGTCCCTGGTCGGCGAGCTTGCGAAGATGGCGATAGATTTCCGCCCGAGCGCCCACGTCGACGCCGCGCGTCGGTTCCTCGACCAGCAGGATTGACGGTTCGATGCCTAACCATTTGCCGAGAGCGACTTTCTGCTGATTTCCGCCCGAGAGCTTACCGGCCTGGCTGCCGAGCCGCGAAAGGTTGATTTCGAAGAACTCCGCGAGGCGCCGCGACATCTCGCTTTCGCGTCGCCTATTTATGAGCCCCCCAACCGTGATCTTGTCGATCGACGGCGCCGTGAGATTCTCGGTCAACTTGCGGACAGCAAAGATGCCGTCGCGTTTTCTGTCGTCCGAACAATAGGCGATGCCGCTGCGTATGGCGTCCCGCATATCACGAGGGTTCAGTTGCCGGCCGCGAAGGCGAATCGATCCGGCCGTGGGCGGAGCGACGCCAGCCACTGCGCGAACAATGGCGTTGGCGCCGCTGCCGAGTTGTCCGGCAAGCCCAAGAATTTCCCCTGCTCGCAATTCCAGCGAGACGGGACGGGACAGGCCTGGAGCGATAAGGTCGTGGGTGGACAAGACCACCTCGCCAAACTTGCTCGCGCGCGCTGGGAACATCTGTTCAAGCCGCCGCCCTAGGAGCCGCTCAATCAGCGTGTCAACGCTAAGGCCCTTTACGGCGATCGGCTCGAAACTGACCCCGTTACGAAAGATCGTCACCCGGTCTCCGATCTCGAAAACCTCGCCCAGCCGATGCGTGACGTAAATGATCGAACGCCCTTCCTTCGCCAGCTTGGTCACAACGGACGTGACTTTCTCAATTTCGACATCGGACAATGCCGCAGTGGGTTCGTCGAGAATCGAGAATCTGTGCATTGCGGGAAAGCAGCCGCGCGATCTCCACCAACTGCCGCTGAGCGACAGACAGCTTCCCGGCGGTTGTCGCCGGATCGACGTCGCCCAATCCGACGAGCTCCAGATAGGGTTTGACGCGTTGCGCGAGGGTTGAGGCGGTCCAAATCGGATTCTGCGATCGGCCGCCCAGGCAGATATTCTCGGCGACGGACAGCGCGGAGATGATGCTGAGCTCCTGGGTGACGTAGGCGACGCCGGCTTGCAGAGATTGCGACGGGTTCCGCAGACGCGCCGGTCGGCCGCCGATCTCGATCTGGCCCGCGTCGGCGTGCTCGAGGCCGGCAAGAATCTTCACGAGGGTGCTCTTGCCCGCGCCATTCTCGCCGAGCAGCGCCATGACTTCGCCTCGGCGGAGGGCAAACTCGACGCCCTTCAGCGCCGCAACGGACCCGTAGCTTTTGGTCAGACCCGATACCCGTAGCACCAGCGGATCGTCGTCCACCCAATGGCCTCCTCAGGAGCAGCTCGGGCCTCTCCCTGCCGCGCAACGAAGCGCGCCAGGGAAAGGCGTCCAGTCTCGGTCGGTCAGTAGTTGCACAGCTCCTTGAAAGTCCATCCCCAAAGCCTAAACTTGTCGAGATCCGCCTGGGTGTTGCCGACCGCAGGATTCGGGATGAAGTTGAAGCGCGATGGCGCGCCGTCATCCGAGGGCTTCGTTTCCGCTTCAGCAGTGAGATAGAGCTTGCCGTCGTTCACCTTGCCGGTCTTCAAGTACTTGTGCAGCGTCTGGACCGATTGCCAGCCTTCGAGAAAAGCGGCCTGAATCCCAGTTCCAACGAGACTTCCCGACAGGAGGTCCGATGTGTCGCCATGGCAGGTGCCGCCCACGACGAGAACGTCTTTGCCAGGAGTCTTTCCGGCTTCCTTGAGCGCCTGGATCACGCCGGCGCCGACGCTGTCGCTCTCCGTGTAGACCCAGGTGATCTCGTCCTTTTTCGGCGGGATCAGCTGCGAGCCGACTTTATAGCCCTCTTGCGACATGAAGCCGGCAGGCTCTTGCTGGATAACTTCAAGCTTCCCCTTAACCGCCTCTGTGAAGGCCTTTGCGCGGTCGGCACCGGCGGAATAGCCCGCGGGGAAGGTGAAGATCATGCCCTTGCCGCATTTGACGGTCGTCGACTTGGCGCAAGCGTCAAGCAACATTTGCGCAGCTGTTTTGGCATTCAGGAAGTCATCAACGCCGGCGTAGGCCGTCCAGAACTTCTCGGTGCCCTCGATTGGATACTGGTTGGTGAAGATAACCGGCTTGCCCGTCTGCGAAAGCGTGCGCAACGATCCAGTGCCCGCCGCATTGACGTAGGGCCACCAGATGAAGCCAGCCACGTCCTCGCCGGAAGCCAGCTCCTGTTGGACCTGCGAATCCTGCTCGGCTTGGTCGCGGCTCGATTCGATGATCTTGATGTCGTATCCGAGATCCTTGGCCTTGGCCTTGGCGCCGACCTGCCATTGCGCAAGGTAGTTGTCCGTGCCTGGCGGCATGAAGACCACGATCTTTCCAGCGCTTTCAGCGAACGCGCTGGTGCCAGTGAGGCCCAGTGTAAGCGCCAGAGCCGCAGCCATGGTCGCGACTTTGCCCGCAAGGGCAGCGGCACGATTTCCGTTCCGTGAATCCGTCATTTGTTTCCTCCACATCGCGCCTCCGCCTCCCGGGCGAAGGTCCACAAATTATTCTGAGCGGAAAGGCAGCCCTGGATTGTTGGACTGCGCTTTGCTGTCAGCAGGTCGCCGCAAATCGTCGACGCCGTTATAAACTCTGGCCGCAAACCCGGGCCGAAGACACGCGAAATGATGTTCAAAACGGATATTTCATTGAGTTTCGACTGTCCGGCGCCGCTGAAGTTCGGCGGAGCGAGGCGCTTGTAGGGGAACTGTCCAAAATTGACACCTCTGGAATTTGGCGGACGCGCGGTTCGTGCAAGCCTGCGCGGAAATTGACGAACAGGTCAGAGCAAGGATCGTGGCGGAGCCCGTCCAATCGTATGATTACATTGTGATCGGCGCAGGCTCGGCCGGCTGCGCAGTCGCGGGGCGGCTCGGTGCGGCGAAGAAGTCGGTCTTGCTGCTGGAGGCGGGCGGACCGGCGCGGAGCCCATGGATCCACATCCCGCTCGGCTACGCGAAGCTGTACGCCAATCCAAGCATCAACTGGTGTTACACGAGCGAGCCCGAACCACACCTCAACAATCGAAGGCTCTTTCAGCCGCGGGGAAAAGTCCTCGGGGGCACAGCAGCGATCAACGGTATGATTTACATGCGCGGCCAAGCGCAGGACTTCGACAATTGGGCGGCCCAGGGTTGTGTCGGCTGGGGTTGGGACGGCGTACTGCCCTATTTCAAATCATGCGAAGACCAGGAGCGCGGGCCGGACGCCTATCACGGCGTCGGAGGGCCCGTGTCGGTCTCGGACCTTCCGTCTGGGCACGCGCTCGGCGAGGCGTTTCATAGCGCGTCCGAAAGACTCGGAGTGCCGCGCAATCCAGATTTCAACGGCGCCACACAACTCGGCACCGGCTACGTCCAGACCACGACGCGAAAGGGCCGCCGATGGACGACGGCCTCTGGATATCTCCAGGGAACTGCGAAGCAGAACGTCAATGTCGTTTTGCGTGCGATGGTCGAGAGAATCGTGCTCCAAGGAAAGCGGGCGGCCGGGGTGGTCTGGCGAGACAGGTCCGGCCGGCGGGAGGCGCACGCGCGCGGCGAGGTGATCCTGTGCGGTGGAACGTTCAATTCGCCGCAGTGCTTCAGCTCTCCGGAATCGGGCCGGCGAGCGTCCTCAAGGCGCACGGGATCGAGGTCGCGCACGAACTGAGCGGCGTGGGGGAAAACCTTCAGGATCATTTCGGGATCGGCCTGCAATGCCGGTCGCGCTGCAAGACCACCGTTAACGACCTGCACAACAACCCCCTTAAGGGGGGCGTGCAGCTTCTTCGCTATCTCTTGTTCCGCACCGGACCCTTCGCCGACAACGGGAATTATTCGAACACTTTCATCCATAGCTCACCCGACATCCCGACTCCCGACATGATGGTGACCTTCATGGCCTGGTGCACAAAGGAAGATTTGACGCCGTTTCCCTTCTCCGGATTTACGATCCTGGCCGAGCACATGCGCCCGGACTGTCGGGGACACGTTCGAGTGAAAAGCGCGAACCCCGACGATCCTCCCGAGATTCTGTTCAACTTCTTTGCCTCGGAGGCCGATAGGCGGGCGGCTGTCGCTGGCCTGAAATTTGCCCGGAAAATCTCGCAGACCGCGCCTATGTCAGACTGCGTCGAAACCGAGATCGCGCCTGGCCCTGATGTCTGCACTGACGAACAGATGATGGCCTATTGCCGCGAAGCGGGGCTTTCGCTCCTGCATCCGGTCGGTACGTGCAAGATGGGGATTGGAGCCGACGCGGTGGTCGACCCTCGGCTGCGCGTGATCGGCATTGAGGACCTCAGGGTGATCGACGCCTCGATCATGCCGAGAATTGTTACGGGAAACACCAACGCCGCCGCGATCATGATCGGCGAGAAGGGCGCGGCGCTCGTTCTGGAGGATGCCCGCCGCTGAGGCCAACCGGTCGCCGTGAAGACGGACTGGCGGCGGTGATGAAAGTAAAGCCTGCCCTTTACACGCGAAGCCGCCGTCTAGGCGGCCACCTTGATGAGGATCTTCAGATGATCGTTGTCTTTCCCAGTGAGCGCCTCAAACCCGTCGCTCACCGCGTTCCTGAGCGAAACGCGTCCCGTAATGACCTTTTCGACAGGAAATCGTCCGCTTGCGATCATCGCGACCAGACGAGGGCCTAGCGTAATGGCGTTCCCCCAGCATCCGACGAGGTTCAATCCCTTCTCGCACATCTTGAACATATCGATCTTCGGACGATCAACGAATAGGCCGACTTGAGCAATGGTGCCGGTGCGCCTCGTTGCTTCGACGCAAAGGTCGAGCGCTCCTTGATGGCCTGCGCATTCTATAGAGGCGTCAACGCCAACCCGGCAATCCGTCTGGTCCTGGATCGTCTTCACCAAATCAGCCGGACGATCCTCCGTAAACCGACACTCCATCGAATTCTGCGAGGCGCGCTCGTCGGCTTGCGTTGGGCTCATACACAAAGATCTTTGAAGCCCCGGCGGCGCGCGCAGCAAGCGCGACCAACGCGCCAATCGGCCCGGCACCCGTAATGAGAACCGTGCCGCCCACGACAACTCCGGCAGCGTCAATGGCGTTCACCGCGACAGCGGAGGGTTCGAGCAGCGCGCCCTGTTCGTCGCTTACAGAGTCAGGGAGCTTCACGACATTCTGTTCCGGCACGGCTGCAAATTCGCCCATTCCGCCCCAATGCCAGGCAAGACCCACCAGGCCAGTCGTTGCGCTGAATTGGCCGAGGTTGCGCCGAACGTAATAGTCTCCGGACTTCATCAGATGCGGAAGAATTGCAACACGATCCCCCGGTTTCGTTGTGGTCACCGCAGGCCCGACGCTCGTTACAATCGCCGAGAATTCGTGCCCGAGGATGATTGGGATTTTGGCTCCGTTCTCCGGATGAGGTTTTACGGGCAGCATAATCGGCCCGGCGAGATACTCGTGAAGATCGGTGCCGCAGATTCCACATTGTAGGACCTTCAACACCACTTGGTCTGCCACCGGTTCCAGCGGCGGCGAGACATCGTCCAGCCTCAGATCACGAGCGTTGTGGAAACGAAGCGCTTTCATCCCGTCAACCTTTTTCAATTTCTACGCGGCTTACCGGAGGCCGGTGACGGCGCGTGGAAAATATCGCTCAGATGAGGCTGCGAATCGAGCCGCCATCCACGCCCCAAACCGATGAGGTCACGAATGACGCGAGGTCAGAGGCAAGGAAGACAACGACGTTAGCGACTTCCTCCGGCTGTCCAAGCCGCTTCAACGGCAGTTGGCGCAGCGACATCTCATGCTCGACCGCTTCCTTCGGCGGCATCTTATGGAATGCCGCCATCGTGTCCGCGAAGCCTCCCGGCTTGGACCAAAAGGGCGTCCAGATCGGCCCAGGCGCCACGGCGTTCACGCGAATGTTGGGGCCTTCGGAACGCGCAAGCCCCTTCGTCAAAGCGAGCACAGCCGCCTTCGACACGGAATAGTCGGTCGGGACGGGCTCAGGCTGGCGGGCGAGATCCGAAGCGTTGTTAACGATGACGCCAGCGCCGCGCTTGCGCATGTCCGGCAGCACCAGTCGCGTCGCGCGAACATAGCTCATGAAGTTGAGCTGAAGGGTCTGTTCCCAGTCCTCGTCCGTCAGCTGATCGAAAGTGCGGACGAAACCGGATCCGACATTGTTGAACAGAACATCGACCCCGTCGAACTTGCCTCCGAGCGCAGCGGAAATCCCGCTCTTCACGCCATCGGCGGTGCTAAGGTCGCCGAGGCCGAAAGTCGCCTCTGCGCCCTCCCCTTTGATTTCCGCGCACAGCGTTTCGAGTTCGGCCTTGTCGAAGTCCACGAGCGCCAGCCTGCTACCCTGCTTCGCGAAGGCAAGCGCCGTCGCCCGCCCGATGCCAGAAGCGGCCCCAGTGATGAGGACCACCTTGTCCTTGAGATTGGTTTCCACGCTTTCCTCCCTTGTAGCCTTTGCTCAGGCCAGATTCGCGAATTGCGCCATCGCGCCCTTAAAGGAGCGCTCGGCCTGCTCCCTCAAAGGCAACATGCGATACGCCCGGTTGATAACCTCCACGCCGTAGACGCCGTGAAATCCAGCATGTTCGATGGCCTTGATGAAAGCTGGACAATCAAAACTTCCCTCGCCCGGGTAGAGACGATGGAACAGAGTATCCTCCCACAGCGAGCCTTTGAGCTCCGCGGCGGCGTCGTCCAACTCTACCGAATTGATCATGGTCGTAGGAAGGCCATTGATCTTTGCGAAGTCTATGCCCCCTCGCACGAAGTGCCAGATATCCAGGCATAGGCCTCCGTTCGGCTGACCCGCGCGTTCGACGATGGCCTTGGCCGTCTCGAGCGTCCGCACGTTGCTCATCGGCAAGATTTCCATGGCGATCGTCGCGCCAACCTTTTGTGCGTCTTCACACACGCTCGCGAAGGCGTCGCCCATCCTCGATGTGTCGCATTGCTCGGTCCACATCTCACCGGCGCATTTGATGTCCCGTGCGCCGAGCGCATGCGCCGCCTCAAGCAGGTCTTTCCGGATCCGGTCGGACGTTTCGCGCTTTGCGCCCGACTCGAACCAGTCTCCGAGGAACTCCACCTCGATATGAACAATCCCGTGATCGTCAAACAGTCGCTTCATCGCCCCGTAGCCCATCGCTTTGGCGTTGAAAACGAGGTCCTGATGAACCAGCCCAAGCCCTGTATATCCGGCCGCCGATGCGGCCTCGACCCGTTCCTTCAATGGGAACGGACTGACCTCGGATGGACCCATGGCATAGCAATCGCCCGCGATCGTCCAGTATCCGGCGAGCAGTTCAATCTTGCGTGGCATTAACAACGACCCTCAAAGGCGCTTCCGGCTTAACGGATTTGAATGCGCTTGGCGGCAGATCCTCGGGCGGACGCGCGTCCGCGGAGACAGGATGTGACCGGCACTCGTGACGCTGCGCGCCACCCACACCTGGAATTCCTCCCTTTCCGCCACTTCGCGTCCGACACAAGGGAGCGATCGCGAAGCGATGTCTAGTTATGCCGATCTTGCCGGCGTCGAAGCCGGCTCGATACGAGGCAGTTGTTCAAAACGGATATCACCCTGAGCCGGTTGCGTTCGCACGGTTGGATGCCGTGCGAGCGACGTTCTTGAGATGTCGCCACGTTCCAGTCGGGATGACAAGCCTGCCGTCAGTACCGGTTGGCGATCGGCAGGTCTTCGGCCGGGAACAGCGTGATGACCGTGCATCCCTTGTCCGTCACGACCACTTCCTCCTCGATTCTCGCCGCGGAGTAGCCGTCCGTAGCCGGGCAATAGGTTTCGAGCGCGAACACCATGCCCGTCTTTATCTCCATGGGATTTTCGAGGCTGACGACACGACTGATGATCGGCCGTTCGTGCAGGGCGAGACCCAGCCCATGCCCGAACTGCAAGCCGAACGCCGAAAGCTCATCCGGGAATCCGAGGCTCTCCGCTGTCGGCCAGACTTTGGCGACGACATCGGTGCTGACGCCCGGCTTGATCAGCGCGATCGCCTTATCGAGCCATTCGCGGCACTGCTTGTAGGCGTCATGCTGCGCAGGCGTCGCGCGACCGAGATTGAACGTGCGATAGTAGCAGGTCCGATAGCCTTGATAGGCGTGCAGGATGTCGAAAAACGCCTGGTCGCCCGGCCGGAAGATGCGGTCGGTAAAATTGTGCGGATGCGGATTGCAGCGTTCGCCTGAGATCGCGTTGATTGCTTCGACGTCGTCGGATCCCATCTGGTAGAGCAGCTTGTTCGACATCGCGACAATATCGTTCTCGCGAATGCCCGGCTTCAGCTCTTCCCAGATCATATGATAGACGCCGTCCACCATGCTGGCCGCCTGGTTGAGCAGCTGGATCTCATCGATGTTCTTGATCTCGCGCGCGCCGAGCATGATCTGCTGGCCGTCGACGATCTTCAGGCCGGCGTCCTGAAGCGCGAAGAACATCGCAGTCTCTGCGTAGTCGAGTCCGATCGGCATGTCGGCGACGCCGGCCTTCTTCACGAGGCCGGCAATCTCTTCAGCGTACCGCTTCATCAGGCCGAAGGATGGCGGAATGGTGCCGCGCATGCCGACCACGCCGGCGCGACAATGATCGGGGTCTAGCCAGTCGCAGTAGAGCTTGTGATGGACTGCTGCGGAGCCGAAGTCCCAGACATAGGGCTCATCGTCGCCCGCCAACAGGGCGAAGCGACACATTTTGTCGCGCTCCCATTCGCCGATCTTGGTGCCGGTCACGTAACGGATGTTGTTCACGTCGAAGAGCAGAAGCGCGCCGCAGCCGGATTCCTTAAGCGCCGCCTTGGCCCGCGAGAGCCGGTATTTCCGAAGCCGGTCGTGATCGACCCGACGCTCGAAATCGACCGCGGTATGGCCGAGCGCCGGGATGTGCTTGTCCCAGCGCCAGCGAGGATCCATGTCTTCCGGCCTGAGGATGCGGGGAGAGAGAGCAGACGTATTCACGGGTTAAGCCTCCTTATGCTCTGGCGCCATTCTGCGCGATCTTAGGTTTGCGAGAACTGAGAAGGTGACGAAGCGCGGATCCTGCGTGCCGCCTCGCCACGGGCTTCAGGAATTTTCCGATACCGCCTGCGTGAACCCTCCTCCGCCGCCTCCACCTCCCCGTCTCCCAAGACAAGGCGGGCGGCGTTGGCATCGGTCGGGTCGATGTCGCAGAGACAAACACGGGCGTCCATCCGACGGTCGCTCCGGCAATCATCATGATCTTGCCCTTTCGGCGTCAGCGATCCAACGCATGTCTCCACGATCGGTTTGGCGTGAACTCATCAGCAGATCGGCGCGCGCTTGCGCTTTGCGTAGCGCTTCCCGGGGCGAGCAGACGCCTCTCAACATGGCGTGCAACTCTTCGCCGCAGATCTGAATGATCTCGGCAATCTGCGGCGCGGGTGGGCGCGGCCAAAACTGAAGCTCCTCGCGCCAGGACATCGCGTCGACGGCTTCGAAGATCGGTGATAGCCGCCGGACCTCGGGATCGGCTCCGACGGAATAGCGCGGGGAAGTCCGGCAGCCGTTGAGGACGAAAAGCTTCTGCGCCTCGCGCGACGTAAACGCGACCAGGGCCTCGACGGCGTCACCTCGCCGCTCCAGCGGCAGGTTTGCGGGCACGCCCAGAACATATCCGCCGACCGTGGCGATCGGGCTTCCGCCCGGCATCGAGGGATGAGGCAGGTAGCCCGTCTGGCCATTGGCGGGCGAACTCGGATCCAGTTCGACAAAGGGCGCAAGCGCAGTGAAACTGTAGGCCATCGCGACGCGCCCAGCCGCATAGGGTCGAATGCGCTCATACCATCCCATCGACAGAATGTCGGGCGGCGAATAGGCCAGAAGCGCCCGCAGGTACCCGGCCGCTTCGAGGCCCAGCGGGGTGTCGATGGTCGCACGCCGACTTTCGACGGCGGGCGGTTCGGGGTCGAAGCCGAATTTCACGCGCCTCAGGTTCATCACCGGCTGGCCGAAATCTGCACACGCCATGATGAACGTATGACCGAGCGGCGTGCCGCGCGCAGCGTTCCAAGCGATTCCGTATCGTCGGCGCGTAGGCCGATGAAAGTATCGCGCCGAAGCCAACACGTCATCGGTCGTACGCGGAGGCTCGAGCCCGGCTTCTGCGAAAAGGTCGCGACGGTAGAACAGGAGTTCAGGCGTCGTCTGACTCGGCGCGCCGTAGGGACGGCCCGCCCAGTGAGCCGCCCGCCAGCCCATTGGGTGAAAATCGGTTGTATCGAGCCGTCCGATGTCCATAAGCGAGTCGAGCGGCAGGAGGACGCCGCGCTCTGCGAATTCCCCGATCCAGGGAAGGTCCGCCGCGACAATGTCGTATCGGCTGACCTTGCGCTCCGCATTGCGAAGCGTCTCCTCGCGAAGCTTGTCGATCGAAAGCGCGCGCAGTTGGATCCTGGCGCCGATTACTTGCTCGAACTGCCGCTTCAGATTGTCCATCACCATGAACGTCGGATCGGCGTGAGCCAGGACCCGCAGTCCGCCCGGCAAGCTCAGAGCGCGGGGAAGGATGCGAGGCGGATTGATGTTCGCGCTCGTGCGATAGCTCCCCAGGAAGTAATGCTCGTGGGAAACCCGCGCCTCGTCACCGAAATGCCGGCAAGAGAGAAGGCGCACCCGGGCCGCCATGGCCGCCACCGCGTCCACAAGCTTCTGGCTCGGGTGAATCGAAAAGCTGCGGCCCGAACGGCTCCGCGCCCGGCGTTCGAGCAGTCCCGCGGAATCCATCTCCCTGAGGCGCCGCATCGCCGTCGCATAGGGGACGCCTGCGGCAGCGATCAGCGAGGTCTGCGTGACAGGGCGCGCGTCAAGATGGGCACGGACGAGACCGATCGCCATGGAGAGGTAAGGGTTCGGCGCCTCGAGCTCGAAGCCGGAGCCGAGTTCGCCGCACAGCGCCTCGAGGAAGTCCAACCCGACCCGAATGTCCTCGCCGTCATGCCCAAAGAACGTCCGCCGCGAGCCCCGCACCGGCGCCGCGCTGCTCCCGAATGCCCGAAGGCGAATGGTGTTCCTCGCGCATTGTCTCTGTTCTTGTCCTGGCCGAAACCCGTATGGTCCCCGGCGGACCCGTTCCAACCCCGACGCATACGAAGACTACACCAACGCCGGTGGGTCATGGGGAGGGCAAAATTGCCACTTTGAACAAACGCGGGACTTCCACGAAGCGACGGCGACGTTCCGGCTCACTATGAGTATTTCGACGCTAGCCGACGGGCGCGGATCCGTGATTTCAGAATATAAGCGCGTAAGGGGCGCGCATGCGTGAGGGAGGACCTTTGATGGGCAAGCTGGAAGCCAAGGTGGCGCTGGTCAGCGGCGCGGCGCAGGGAATCGGCCGCGCAGTCGCGGAGCTTTTCGCGGAAGAGGGCGCGCTCGTCTACGCAGGCGACATCAAGGATGTCGCGAGCGGTAAGGGGATCGAGCCGGTCAACGCTCGACGTGACGAAGCCCGACGATTGGAAAAAGGTGGTCGACGCCATCGTCGCGAAGCATGGCCGGATCGACGTCCTCGTCAACAACGCTGGAATCGTGCGCGCCTACGGTCAGGTGGCGGACACCGAGCTTGAAGATTTCAATGCCGTGGTCTCAGTCAATCTTACGGGAACGTTCCTTGGAATGAAGGCGGTGCTGCCTGCCATGCGCAAGGCAGGCAAGGGGTCGATCGTCAACTTCTCCTCGATTTGGGGAAATGTTGGCGTCGGCGGCGCGGCCGCTTACAGCGCCGGAAAGGGCGGGGTCCGCAACCTCACCAAGAACGCAGCGATCAGCTACGCGCCCGAGAACATCCGGGTGAATTCGGTCCATCCCGGGCTCATTCGCACGCCGTTGGTCGAAGCCCAGTCGGACGAGATGAATGCGGGCATCATAGCCGCCACCCCCATGGGCAGGATGGGAACGCCGCGCGAAGTCGCCAATGTCTGCCTGTTTCTCGCAAGCGATGATTCGTCCTTCGTCACGGGCAGCGAACTCATCGTGGACGGCGGATATCTCGCGCAATGAGCGAACTCGCGAACGCTCCGAGATGACGTCGATTAATCAAGAGTTGCAAGGTGCGCCTCCGGGAAATCGCCGCGCTTGTCGGTGCCGGACACCGGACGTGAGCTTCAACCGGCGGTGCCTCCGCCCAAGCGATAGATCGCCATCGCGAGAATGATGATGAGGCCCTTGACGACGAATTGCAGCTGCACCGGGAATCCCAGGAGCAGCACGATGTTGAAGATCACCGTGAGCAGGAAGGCGCCGAGGATGCCGCCGAGCACGCTGCCGCGCCCACCAGAGAGCGCCACCCCGCCCATCACCGCGGCGACGATCGAGTCGAGCTCGTAGCCGCGACCCACCCAGTTGTCGACACCGCTGACATAGCCGACGAGCACCAGCCCTCCGATGCCCGCAAGCACTGCGCTGGCGACGTAGCAGGCGATCACGGTGCGGTCGACGTTTACGCCCACGAGCTCCGCAGCGCGCGGGCCGCCGCCGACCATGTAGACCCTGCGCCCGAATGGCGTCTTGGCGAGCGCGACCCAGACGATGAGGGTGAGGACGGCCAGCACAAGCAAATTGACAGGGACCCCAAAAAACTGACCCGCGCCAACCAACTGAAGCTCCGGCGGAACGCGTCCCGAGGGGGCGCCGCGCGTCCAGGCGAAACGCAGGCCCTGAAGCACGATCATCGTCGCGAGCGTCGCGAGAAACGGCGACATGTCTCGTTTCGTCACAAGGAAACCGTTGGCCAGCCCCACGACGAGCGACATGAGCAGAGTCGCCAAAAGCGTGAGCGGAAAGGCGAGAGCCGCCGGCGCCCTCGAACTGCGTCGCGATGACAGCCGCCGTCGCCATCACGGAAGACACCGAGAGGTCGAAGCCCCTGACCAAAATCACCATGGACTGGCCCAGCACGACGATGGCCAGCGGCGCGACGTTGGTCAGCACGTTCTGCAGATTGGTGGAGGAGCGGAAGGCCGGCGACACCGCGGCGGTGAGAAGCACGAGAACAGCGCAGAAGGCGAGCAGACCGTAGCGCTCGATAACGGCGACGACGTCGATCTGCTTGCCCGAGCGCTCGGTCGGAAAAGGCGTTGTGTTCATGCCCGCGTCCGCCTCCGTTCGACATAGAGCGAGACCGCCACGATGACGATCGCGCCTTGAATCATCCATTGGTAGAACGTGGAGACGTCAAGGAAATTGAGCAGGTTGTTGAGCAGCTGAACCATGAAGACGCCGAGCAGTGTCCCAAGCACGCTGCCGCGTCCGCCCGTCAGCATGGTGCCGCCGATGACGACAGCCGTGATCGACCCGAGGTTGAATCCACCGTCCGCCACGGGATTGCCGACACCAAGCCGACTCACCAGGAAGATTGCGGTGATGGCGGTCAGGAATCCCATCAGACAGTAAGTGAACAGGATCACGCGCGTGGTCGGCAGCCCCGCCATCGTAGCGGCGCGCTGATCGCCGCCAAAAGCGTAGATCTGCCGTCCGAGCCGCGTATAGGTGAGAACGAAGCCAACAACGGCGAACAGTACGACAGCGAGAGCCGTGCCGACCGGCACGCCGACGACGCGACCATAACCGAAAAAATCGTATCCGTCGGGAATGCCTCCGACGGGCGTCAGCGTATACAGTAGCGCGAGACCCTGCAGGATGGCCGCCATGCCAAGGGTTACAATCAGGGGATGAATGCGCAGGGCGACGATGAGGCCGCCGGTTATGAGCCCAATGATCGCGCCGAGGGCGAGGATGCCGAGAACGACGGGCATGGCCCGCTGAGGGTCACTGTCGACGATTCCAGAAGCAAGAGATGACAGGAGCGCGATCTGGGCGTCGATGGATAGGTCGATTCCGCGCGTGATGATCACGACCGTCTGCCCAAGCGCCGTGAAAGCGAGCGGGGCCGACTGCTCGAAGACATTCTGGAAATTCTGCGCCGAACGAAAATCTTTGCTGAACAAACAACCGATCACGGTGAGCAGGACAATCAGGCTCAGGACGCCCAATAGAGCCGGATTTCTGCGGAAGTAGCCGATCATCGCCGGCACCCGCTAGCCATGGGTCGCGAGCGCCATGATAGCCTGCTCGTTGATTTCGTCGCCGCGTAACTCTCCACGAATCCTGCCGTCGCGCATCACCAGCGTTCGGTCCGACATGCCGATGACTTCGAGCAGTTCCGAGCTGATCATCAGGATGGCGAGGCCCTCGTCTGCGAGCCTCCGGATCAGGCGGTAGATTTCCGCCTTGGCGCCGACGTCGACACCGCGGGTTGGCTCGTCAAGCAGAAGCACTTCTTTGCACGCGTGCACCCAGCGCGCGAACAGAACCTTTTGCTGATTGCCGCCGGAAAGTCCTATCACTCTTGTCTGCGGACCGGGCGCGGCGACCCGAAACGTGTTCATCTCTTCGCGGGCGATCCCCACCTCCCGGCGCGCGTCGAGAAAGAGCCCACTCGTGATTTCCCCCAACGAGGCGGCGCAGATGTTGGCAGCGATGTCCATCTGCGTCATCAAACCTTCGCTCTTGCGGTTCTCGGTAAGCAAACCGACCCCGCTACGAATTGAAAGGGCGGTTGACATCCGGTCATAAGACTTGCCACCGACCGTGACAGACCCGGAACTCATCGGGACGCCACCGAATATCGCCATTGCGAGTTCCGTCCGGCCGGAGCCGACCATTCCAGCGAGGCCTACGATCTCCGACTTGCGTAGAACGAGGCTCGCATCCTTCACGCGGTCGCCGACATTGATGTTCGAAGCCTCGAGAACGATGGGCGAATCCTCGCGCAGGGGACGCCTGGGCGGAAAATAGTCCGACAGGTTGCGCCCGACCATCATCGACACCAAGCGCTCACGATCGACATCGCCAATATCACGCGTGCCGACGAGCTGACCGTCCTTGAGGACGGTGACGCGATCCGCGATCTCGAAAATCTCTTCGAGCCGATGCGAGATGTAGACGATCGCGACGCCGCGCTCTCTCAGCATCCGAATACGGTTGAACAGGAATTCGACTTCCCGGCCCGCGATCACCGCGGTCGGCTCGTCGAGGATGAGCGCCTTGACGGTGCCGACCAGCGCCTTGGCGATCTCGACCATCTGCTGCTCTGCCACCGACAGCGTCTTGACGGTGCGCCTCACGTCGACGTCGCAGCCGAGCTGACGCAGAGCCTCCGCCGCGCGAGCTTCCATCGCCTTATAGTCGACGAGGCCGAATTTCGTTGTCGGCTGATTGCTGATGAATACGTTTTCGGCCACGGTCATGTCCTGGAACATGACGAGTTCCTGATAGATCACGTGGATGCCGGATTCCTGGGCGTCGCGAGGCTTCGTCCATTTCACCTGCCGCCCGTCGAAGACGATTTCGCCCTCATCCGGGTGGTGAAGACCCCCAATGATCTTCGTAAGAGTTGATTTTCCGCTGCCGTTCTCGCCGAGGAGCGCGTGAACCTCGCCTGACCGGACTTCAAAGGAGACATCGACGAGCGCCCGCACGCCGGGAAAGCTCTTGGAAATGCCGGTCACCTTGATCACGCGCGAACCCTTCTCCCGCAGCACCGCCGAGCTTCGCCCGGCGAATTGGCTCGGCGGGAGCCGCCTCGAGAAACAAGTCTGGAAGCGGCCCCCCGCGCCCGCTAGTGCGGATAGTCCGCCTTGAACGTCTTAGGATCGTAGTTCGGGATGCCGGTCGACAGGATCAGGTCGCCGGGAGAGTCCATCTTGGCGTAATCCTCAGCCGGCATGTCGGCCTTGATCGAGGGCGTCTCGTCTCCTTTCGTCACCGTCACGGTCGTATCGATGAAATTATCATGCGCGACCGGCTGGCCCTGCAGGACCTTGAGCGCTGTCTCGAGTGCGACGCCGCCGCCAGCAGGCGGATTGTCGATGCTCATCATCGGGACCTTGTGCTTGATGGCGTTGACCCAGCAGGCATTCAGGTCCTGGCAGGTGACTGGTGGGATCTTGCCGTCCGGCGTCCCCGCCGCGACATAGGCCTCGACCGCACCCGAAGCCTGCAGGCCGGAGTCGGCCCAGACGCCGTCGATCTTGTCGCCGTATTTCTGGATAAGCGCGGCCATGACCGTCTTGCCCTTCGCCGGGCTCCAGTCGGTGAACTGACGATCGAGCACCTTGATGTCAGGATATTGCTTGAAGATTTCCATTGCGGCCGCGGCGCGCAATTCCGCAGGGCTCGCGCCCGCAATACCGGACAGCAACACGACATTACCCTTGCCGTGCAGCTTTTCAGCCATCCAGAGCGCCATGGACCGGCCCATGGCCCAGTCATCCGCGGTCACGAAAGAGGTATAACTGTCGGACGGCGTGCGACGATCGCCCAGCACGACGGGAACGCCCTTCTTGACCGCACGAACGACGGCCGCATCAACGGCTTCGGTCGAAGGCCGAACGATCAGAATGTCGACATTGCGCTGAAGCAGATCCTGGATGTCGGACACTTGCTTGGTCGGGTTGTCGTTGGCGTCGGTGATGATCACCTGCTTGATAAGGTCTTTGTGCTGTTCGGCCGCGTGCTGCAGGGCATGCAGGTATCCGACCGCCCAGATGTTCGAGATCGAGGCGTTGGAGAACCCGATCGTGTAGGGCGGCGCCTTTTTGAAGGGCGTCGTGTCGACGAACTTGATCGGGCCGTTGTGCCAGATTTCCGAGCGCGACACCCGCTGGGCTGGAGCGTCTTCTGCGCGAGCAAAACTCGCGGCGCCAAGCGACAGAATCGTCGCGGAGAGTAAGGCTGCGACGCCAAGTTTGACTGTCATTGAATTCCTCCCGTCTTTGTTCGGCGCTCCGCACGGGGGCGCCTGCGAGAAACTACCGCTCCGGCGCGTCCGCGAGGATCTCCAAATTGCTCGAAATGGATAATCCGCAAACGAGGGCCGATTGCGTCGCGAAATGCTTCTCAGCGCCCGGAGCAGAACTGTTCGCCTTCGCCGATGTCGAGGAAATTGGCGCTGGCGACATCGCCGATTTGAACAAATCGACCCTTGTCGGATATCTGCCTGTGGGGTCAGGAGAGCCAACAAGGGGAGGATCTCCATGAGTGAGAAGCCGCAACTCTGCATGACACTTCCGGTGCTTGTGGTCGTCTCGGGGACGGCCTCCGGACTTGGAACACGTATCGCCAGACAGCTCGTTGATTGTGGCGTGACGACAATCGGCGTCGATATCGCCCCCCAGCCGGACGGCCTCAACAATCGCCTTTATGTCCACATGCAGGGCGACGTGTCCCAGGACAAGGTCTGGGCGGCGGTCGGAGACGAGATTCGGAAGATCAATCCCGCCAGCATCGGGCTGGTCACTTCGGCCGCCATGCTGGAGGTGGGCACGATCCTCGAGTTCGACAGGGCGGCGCTCGAGAAAACGATGGCGGTGAATTTCGTCGGCACGGCGCTCGCTATCCGCGCGGCGCTGCCGCACATGATCGAGCGCGGCGGCGGTTCGATCGTCGCGGTGGCCAGTGTGAACGGGACCCTCGCCGAGCAACAGCTCTCGGTCTACAACGCCTCCAAGGGCGCCGTGCGCCAGCTCGCCCGAACGGTCGCAATGGATCACGCCCGGCAGGGGATCCGCGCCAATGTTCTCAGTCCCGGCGCCATGCTCGCGGGGCTGTTCGAGCGGCATATGAAATCGGCGAGAGATCCGGAGAAGTTCCAGGCGACGCGGGCAGCGCGCCAACCGACCGGAAGGATCACCGATCCGGGCGACGTCGCGAAAGCGGCTTTGTTCCTACTGTCGGACGCTTCCGCAGCGTTGAATGGCGCCGAAGTGATCGCCGACGGCGGCCTGACGACGAGCTTCGATTTTCGTACTGGCAGCGAAGGGGCCTCTGTCTAACCCGTCATCGACGTCTCTCAAACCGCCGCCCGGATTCGGCGAACCACTTCCTAAAGTCGGATCGCTTTGCCGCCCTCACGCGCCGACGTCACGATCGATTCGAATATCTTGACGTTGTCGAGAAGCTGCTGCGGCGTGAAGCGATAGGGTTTCTCGCCCGCGACTGCCGCAGCCCAAGCCTCGAAATTCTTCGTGACCGTATCGGTGGGCTGGAGTGTCGTGACTTCGCGCGGGGCGTTCGTCCCCTTGCAGACCGTGACGATGGTCGGCTTGCCCTGATCAACATTGCCTTCGGTCACCACCTCGATCCAACCCTTGTCCCCGAACACCGTGACCCGACCGTAATAGGGCACGCAGGACAACAGCGTCAGGACACCCCGCACGCCGGAGGCGAACTGAACGGTCGCCGTGACGAAATCCGTCGCGGGAGGCTCGAAGATAAGACTGGAGGTCTCGGCGCGGACCTCGACCGGCGTCCCGAAATAGGCGCAGCAGAGATCGGTCTGGTGGATGCCCGTCGCCGTCATCATTCCAGCGGGCGCATGTCTTGGGTCGAGGCGCCAATTCGAGCGGTCGATGTTGCGGAAAAGGTCGTGACTGATGTTGGCGTCGAACATCAGAGGTTTGCCCAAAGCTCCGTCGGCGATGAGCCGCCCGACCAGTTCGAAGCACTCCTCGTATCGACGCTCGTGGCCGACGCCGAGCACCTTGTTCGCTTTCGCGCAAGCGTCCAGCACGCGCTTCGCACCGGCAGCCGTCATCGTCAGAGGCTTTTCGCAAAAGAGCTCCTTGCCCGCGGCCAGAACCTGGAGGCATTGTGTCTCGTGCATCTGATGCGGGGTGGCGAGAATAACGCCGTCGACATCAGTGCTCGACAACGCAGCGTCGAGATCGGCAAGGTGGCGCACACCGTGATCGGCGAGGAACGCCTTCACCTGGTCGGACGCCGCTGGATCAACGCCTTGGATGACCTCGAAGCGCGGACTGTTCTTGAGGCAGCTGATGATCTGCTTGCCCCACCACCCTAGACCAACAACGGCGACACGCATCGGCATTCTTCTTTGTCTCCAACGATATCATTAGCGGAATAACGCCATAGCCGAGTCGAAGGAGCGCTTGGCCTGCTCCTTCAAAGGTAGCATCCGGTGATCCTTGTTGAGGATTTCCACCGACCAAAAGCTTTCGAATCCGGTCGCCTCGATCGCCTTGACGAAGTCCGACGCCTTGAACGTCCCCTCTGCCGGTAGAAGCCGATGGTGCAATGTGTCGTTCCAAAGCGTCCCAACGATCTCCGACGAAGCGTCATTGAGTTCGACGGACTTAACATAGCTCTTGGGCAGCGTCGCAACCTCCTCATAAGCGATGCCGCCCCGCGCCATGTGCCAGATGTCGATGCATAGGCCGCCGCTCTCGTGTCCTGCCTGGCCAATGATAGCGTCCGACACTTTAAGATCGCGGATGTTGGTGAAGGGAAGCACCTCGATCGCGATGGTCGAGCCGACCTTCTCCGCATCCTCGCAGAGACTCGCAAAGGCCTGGGCGTAGCGCGGAACGTCGCAGCGCTCCTCGTCGAACTTTCCGCCGATCTTGATGTCCCTTGCCTTAAGCTCGGCTGCGGCTTCAAGAAGGTCCTTGCGGACCCGATCGGACGCGGCCCGCTTCTCCCCGGTCTCGAACCAGTCAACAAGAAACTCGATTTCAAAATGGACGATGCCGTTGTCGCTGCAAATTCTGCGCATCTCGGCGTAGCCGATTTTGTCCCGCACCGCGACGAGATCCTGATGGACGATACCGAGCCCGGTATAGCCGGCCCCGGCCGCCGCTTCGACCCGATCACGAAAAGGCAGGGAGCTGACCTCGGTCGGTCCGTTAGGATACGTGTCGCCGGCGAGCGTCCAGTGGCCTGCTAACAATTCGACCTTGTCCCTCATGGCGGCCTCCCGAATCGCAACGCTATGCGCGTCTCTTAGATCTTTTTGACCCGCCCCGCGGGCCTGAAACGGATCGCTTTGTCCTACCGGGGCGCGCCCCAGAGTTACAGAAGGGCGGCGACCGGGCGCGCAGGAATATGGCCGAAATGAACATGCCCCACTTTCATAGGGCGAGGAAGCAGCCCTCGGATCGCGGCGGGACGCTAATAATACCCGGCTTCGCGCATGACGTTATCAGCTTCCCTTTGGGCATTGCTAAGCGCTGTCCGATCCGAGACCTCGCCACGAAGCGCCCGGTGAATCTCTTCGCCAAGGATCGCCTCAAGCGATAAATATTCGGGCACGGGCGGCCGGGGCCAGCCCTTGAGCAAGTTCCGCTTCGCGAGCCTATCGACCACGCTGACGATCGGCGAAGTCGCGGCTGCCTCCGGGTCAGCGGACACGCTGAAGCGGGGCGCAACTGGAAAGCCATTCTGCACATTGGCCTTCATCGCTTCGGGCGACGTCATCCAAGCGATCGCCTCGAAGGCGCGCTCGATCCGGTCCTCCGGAAGATTCGACGGAATGCAGAGGAGGAAGCCGCCGATGGGATTGTTCGAAGCGCCCCCGGGCCCACGAGGCTGCGGCAGGTAACTGACCTTACGTTTGACAGCGGAGCTGATGTCATTTTCGAAGCGCGCCGCCCGCACGGTCCAGCAATACGCGAGCGCGCTCTGACCCGAGAGGAAGGAAATCGTCCGCCGATCCCAGTCCATATCCAGGATGTCCGGCGGAGACACCTCCTTCAGCTTGTGTAGGTAGTCGAGCACACGCAGGCCCGCCTCGGACTGGATCTGCGGTCGCAATTGCTCGCCCTGCGCCTCGTCCACGCCCATGGTGAGATTGGTTTTCGGAATGCGCAGGATCAATTCGCCGCAGCATCCCATCAGGAACATGAAAGTCGAGGCGATCGGCATCCCCCGTCCGCCGTTCCACGCGATGCCGTACCGCTCCTTCGCAGGCTCGTGAAAATGCTTGGCGGCGGCAACCGTCCGTTCGAAAGTCGTGGGGTAGTCGATCCGATCCTTTTCGAACAGGTCCTTTCTGACCGCGAGAAGCTCAATAGTGCAGTAGATCGGAACGCCGAATTGCTCGCCGCGCCAAGACCCCATTGACCAGACGGAGGGGTGAAAATCGAGCGGCGAAAGCGTTGCGGGCTTGATGTAACAGTCGAGTGGGATGACGAGGGTCTTCTTCACCGCCTCGCCGAGCCACGGGGCGTTAATGGCGACGATGTCGTACTCGGATTCCTTGAGCTTCGCATTCTCGATCAGCCGCTCGTGGAGCTGAGGGAGCTTCCTGAGGTCGAAGCTTTTCCGCGACGCGATATTGTTGCGGAAATCGGCCCACATATTGCGCATCGATATGAAGTAATTATCGTCGTTGAGCAGGAACCTGATCTCGTGATTGCCGCGGAACAGGCTCTCGATCAGGCGCGGCGGCGGAATGATCTGCGCCGCGAAATAGGATCCGCCGAAATAGTAATCCTCATCGCTATCGCTCTTCGACCGAAGACCGAATGTTTCGGCCAGGAGAAGTTTGATTCGACGCGCGTATTGCACAAAACTGTTCGTCAGCGCGTCGCTTGGAAGAAGCTTGAACCTCTTACCCGCATCACTGAAGGTTTCGGTTTCGATATGGCCGCTCTCGATCAGCGCGTGAATCCGGCGCATCGCGGTGGCATGGGGAACGTTGGCGACGGAGGCGAGCGCGGAAAGCGTCACCGGCGTCCCCGTCAGGTGGCTCTTGATCAGGAAAAGAAGCATGTTCCAGGTCGCATCTTCGTCGGCGATCGGAATCAGCTCCTGGAAAGGCTGTCGAACGCGCTCCAGGAAAGCGATGATTCGCAGGAGTTCGTGCTCGGTCATCCGAATAGTGTTCGGCCACTCTCGGCCGGATCCTCCCGATCCTGTGGGCGGACGGTAATGTCCCCCCGCCGCGCTTGTCGAATCCGCGCGTTTGCCCGGAACTTCCATCCGCGCCCGTTCCTTTGACACGGCGGGCGCGCCTGACATCAGGGAATGATCCTGTCTGCGCGCAACGCCAAGAACAGATCGAGGAATGCGTCCTCCGTGTTCTGGTAAGCAAGAAAGCCTAGCTTTCGGCTCAGCGCCATATCCGTCATCACTTCGATCGGCCGGCTCAAGTCGAGATCCGTGTGCCAGGGCGAGGCCACGCGCCAAAGGTCGGGCTCGGCAAGACCATACTTGTCCGCCATTCCCTTCCATACCTGGGCGTCCTTCGCCATCTGCGTTTCCAACGGGACCATCTTGTCCCCCCTGACCCATTCGACACCAAACCACTTTGCGATGCGGGGCCACATCCAGCTCCAGCGGAATGTGTCGCCGTTGACGATGTTGTACGCTTCGTTCTTAGCGAAGTCCTGTGTGCTTGCCCACACGAGTTGCTTCGCGAGAATCCGCGTGTCGGTCATGTCGGAGAGTCCGTTCCACTGCGCGGCGCTGCCAGGGAACGTAAAAGGCCTGCCAAGCTCCCTGCAGATCGACGCATAAGCGGCCAGCGTCGTGCCCATGTTCATCGCATTGGCGATCGCCTTCCCGATAATCGTATGGGGACGATGAACGCTCCAGGTGAAACCGTCGCGCTTGGCGGCAGCGTAAACCTCGTCCTCCTGGGCGTAGTAGAAATTGGGCGTCTCGAGCCGGGGCTGTTCTTCACGGAGCGGCGTAGGCGGAAGCGTTCCGGTACGGACATAGGCGTCGAACGGTCCGAGATAGTGCTTCAGTCCGGTAACGAGCGCCACGTGCTTGACGCTGCGGGCCGGCGCCAGAGCCGAGAGCAAGTTGCGGACCATGCCGCTATTGATCTCGATGTTCTCCGCCTCGGTAGCCCGCCGCGACCAGGTCGTGATGTAGACATGCGTCGGCTTCAGCCCCCCGAGCGCCTTCTTGAGGCTTTCGGCGTCGAGCAGGTCCGCGGTCACGTGGTGCACGCTCGGCACGAGGCCCGCCGGATTGCGCGATAAGCCGTGGACTTCGGCGCCGCAACGGATCAATTCCTGGCAGGCGCCGCGGCCGGCGATGCCCGTCGCGCCGACGACGAGTGCGACAATATTCATGGATTCCTCCTCATGTCGCTGGCCCGCTCTCGCGACCAGAGCCTCCGGGGCGGCGTTTCCTTGCTCCCCGATCAAGATTCGACGGCAGCGCAACGTCAGCCGATCTTGACCATCACCTTCATCTCATTGCCCTTCGGATCGAGCAGCGAACGGAAACCCTTGTCGACGATCACCTCCGGCGCGATCCGTCCTGTGATGATCTTCTCAACCGGCAATTTGCCACTGGAAATCATCCGGATCACGCGCGACCACATTGTGATCTCGTAGCACCAGGTCGCTTCGATCGTGATGTCCTTATAGGCCCAGAGCGCCGGGTCGACGACCGCCTTCTTGACATGCAGGCCAGTCTGCACAACGACGCCGCGACTGCGCACGGCCTCAACGCAAGTATTCAAGGCCGCTTCAATTCCGGAGCATTCGATCGCAGAATCCACTCCAACCCCCTCCTCCGTATTGTCGCGGATAAAGTCGACGACGTTGACCGCCTTCGGATCGAGCACAGCGGTCGCAGCGCCAAGGCTTTCGACCATACGGCGACGATTGGCGTTCGGCTCGCTGACGAAGATCTTCGATGCGCCCATCGCATTGCAGATCAATATGACGAGCGCCCCGATCGGACCAGCGCCTGTCACGAGAACCGTGCTTCCACCCGTGACCTTCGCACGGTCGACTCCATAGAGCGCGACAGCGGTCGGTTCGACCATCGCGCCCTGTTCATCGGTGACATTGTCCGGAATAGGATTCGCGTTGTAGTCGTTGATGACCGCGTACTCACCCATTCCACCCCAGGCCCAGCTCAAGCCCACGCAACCCATGCTGGGGCTGAGATGATTGAGGCCGCGCCGGCTGTAATAGTCGTCCAGCGGCATAATGAGCGGCTGGATCGAGACTCGCTCTCCCTTGCGCACCCGGGTGACCGCACGCCCGACATCGAGTACCTCGGCGGAGAACTCGTGCCCGAGAATTTGGGGCAGCACCGCCCCGGTGAACTTGTGCGGCGTGCTCGGAGTAACGATTGGGCCGCCGGCGAATTCATGCAGGTCGGTGCCGCAAATTCCACAGGTGAGCGGTTTGACCATGACTTGCGTGTCGCCCATCGCGGTCGGCGCCGCGACATTCTCCACCCGAACGTCCTCTTTGCCGTAAAACCGGATCGCCTTCATCGTCTCCTCCACTTCAGTTCATGTGTTTACGGATAGAGGTCGCCGACAACGCACTGACCGCCGAGCATCCGTGTTTCAATTGATTCGATCGGAGCGCCCACGATACGGCGCGACATAGGCCCTGCTCATCTGGCCAGCCCATTGGGGAGCCTCCGCGGATCTCTTGAACGATCGGGCGCCTCGCGCTCGGTCCGGCGGCGGAAAGGATTCGCTGAGTTGCGGAAAGAGAAGAGGGCCCTGCATATGATGCGGACGCCGGCGCGCCTTCGACGCTTCAGCCAAGCCACCGAACACAAACTGGCCCCAGCCTCTGCGTTCCCAAGGTCGAAAGTGTTCCGAACGCGGAAAGAAGGATGCGTCTCGCTGTTGCGGACTGCGTCACCTTCTTCATGACATACCTCCCTTGCAGCTCGTTCCGAGCGGTCGTAAGCCGCTTATAGCCGCCGAAAGCGGAATGGGACTTCTGTCCTTGAGAATAACCGCGCCGCCGGCCCTGGGCCAAGTTGAAATACTCAATGTGAATATTTCAACTTCGCTCGGCGCCTACCGCCGAAAGGCGCAACGCGCCAAAATAGTCATTCTGGAAATTTTAGGACGCCTGTCACGAAACGATCTGCGACAAACTCAAGTCAGTAAGGTGGGAAACGACCACATGGCATCCGGATCGAACCCGGCGGTGCAAAACGCGCCGCTATCGAACGACGACATCGGCCTCGAACACCGGCTCGAGCTCTTCCGACTTCAGGTCGAGATTCGGGACTGCGAGAAGCGGGCTCACGACCTTTTTTTTCAGAACCTGATCAAAGGCACCAGTCACCTGTCGATCGGACAGGAGGCAATTGCCGCAGGTTTCGGAGTCGCCATGCAAAAGGGCGATAAGTCCTTCTGCACTTACCGAGGCCATGCCCACACTTTGGCGCGCGGCGCTTCCATGGAGGGACTCCTGGGCGAACTGATGCTTCGCGACGTCGGACTCATGCGCGGCAAGGGCGGCTCGATGCATCTGACCTCGGTCGAACATGACGTGTACGGTTCCTATGCGATCATCGGCGCCCATCTGCCGATCGCCTGCGGCTCCGCCTGGCGGGCTCAATATCTTGGCGAGAAGGACGTGTCGGTCGTCTTCTTCGGCGACGGCACGACGAATATTGGCGCCTTCCATGAGGCGCTCAACTTCGCCGCGGTCTGGAAGCTGCCGGTCATCTTCGTGTGCGAAAACAACCTCTACATGGAGTACACGCCGATTGGGGACGTCACGGCGGTCAAGCACCCCGCGGCGGACCGGGCAGCCAGTTATGGGCTTGAGCGGATCCTTGTCGATGGCAACGACGCCGACGTCGTTTACCGGACCGCGCAGGCGGCGATCGAGAAGGCGCGTCGCGGCGAAGGGCCATCGCTCATCGAGTGCCTTACCTACCGCCATTCCGGCCATTCCCGTGCAGACCCAGCGAAGTATCGCCCGCCCGGGGAATTGGAGGAATGGCTGAAGCGCGACCCGATCATCATCTACCGGCAGCGCCTGAAGGATTTCGGCGTTCCGGACGATACGATCAGCGGGATCGAGACTGAGAGCAAGCGCAAGGTCGACGCGGCGACGGCGACAGCGAAGGCGTCGCCGCCGGCTCCCGTCGAGATCCTAACGACGGATGTCTATGCGGATGGAGGATGGGCGTGGCGGAACTGAGCTATCGCGACGCTGTCATCCGCGGCATCGCGCAAGAGATGGATCGCGACAACCGAGTGGTTTTCCTCGGCGAAGACATCGGCAAGGCAGGCGGCGTCTTCAAGTCGACGGTTGGACTTTACGAGAAATTCGGTCCGTTGCGGGTTCGCGACACTCCGATTTCCGAGCAGGCAATCCTTGGCGCCGCCATGGGGGCGGCCATGACCGGCCTCCGGCCAATCGCCGAGATCATGTTCTCTGACTTTCTCGCAGTCTGCTTCGACTATGTCGCCAACGAAATGTCGAAGCTGCACTACATGACCAACGGACAGCTGTCCTGCCCGGTGGTTATCCGGACGGGCAACGGCGGCGGCGCGCGCTTCGGCGCGCAGCACTCCCAGTCGGTCGAGAACTGGACCATGATGATTCCCGGTGTCAAGGTCGTGGCCCCGTCGTCGCCCGTGGACGTGATCGGCCTCATGGCCGCGGCCGTGCGCGACCCGGACCCGGTCATCTTCCATGAGCATAAGTCCCTCTACGCGACGAAGGGCGAAGTGCCGGACGGCGAGATCGTCGACAAGCTCGGAACCGCGAAGATTCTTCGGGCTGGCCGCGACTGCACAATCGTCGCGCTCGCGCTCATGGTGCCGCGCGCGCTCGAAGCGGCTGCGACGCTGGCGAGCGAGCACGGAATCGACGCGGAAGTCATCGACGTGCGCTCGCTCGTTCCCCTCGATACCCAGACCATTCTGGGATCCGTCTCCAAAACCGGACGGCTCTTCACCGTGGAAGAGAATCCGAGGCTCTGCGGCTGGGGTGCGGAGATCGTATCGATCGTTGCCGACGAGATCTTCTGGGACCTCGACGGTCCGATCGTCCGCATCACAACGCCGCACATCCCTCTGCCTGCCGCGGACCACCTCGAGGATCTCGCCCTGCCAAGCGCGGCGCGCATCGTCGACAAGGTCCGCCGGGTTCTGAAAGCCTAGCCTGATGTCCGACACTGTCCTCATGCCGCAACTCGGCGAAACGGTTGCGGAGGGAAAGATCTTAGCCTGGTTCAAGTCGGTCGGCGACGAGATCAAGGAGGGCGACAACCTGTTCGAGGTCGAGACCGACAAGGTCACGATCGAAATCCAGGCCGTCGTCTCGGGCCGGTTGAACGAGATCAGGGTCAGTGCGGGCGATGTCGCGAAAGTCGGCGCGATTGTCGCGGTGATCGGCGGCGAATCCCCACCTAAGGCGGCGCTGCAGCCTGAGGCGGAGCAGGCGGCAGCGCCAAAGGCGGCCCCGTGGCGCGATCCGTTTGAGGAAGTCTCGACCCCGAAGGAAAGATACGGTCCCGCCAAGGGGCCCGGCGACATACGCATTACCCCGCTCGCGCGCCGGCTGATCGCTCAGAACAACGTCGACATTGTGCGGCTTGCCGCGGAGGTCAAGCAGCGCGGCGGCAGCCGGATCGACGAGCAGCTCGTGCGCTCCGCCATGGCCGCCTCGCCTCTAACTTCGGCGCCTGCCGCCCCTGACGCACCTCGATACGCCCCTCCGCCGGCGCCCTTGAGCGGACAGACGATCACGTTGAACGCCGTGCGGCTGAAAACGGCGGACCGGCTGGCCGAAAACTGGCGGACGATCCCGCATGTCTTCCAGGCGATTGAAGTCGACTTCACCGCGATCGACCGTGTCCGCGGCAAGCGCAAGCAGGCGTTTCAGGAGGCGCTCGGCTTCTCGCTGACGTATCTGCCGTTCATCGCTCGCGCGACATGCCTCGCCATTCAAGCCTTTCCGCAAGTCAATGCGCGTTTCGACGGGAAGTCTCTGTCGCTGTCACCAAGCGTGAGCCTTGGCGTCGCCGTCGACCTTTCGCATAACGGTCTCGTCGTGCCTGTCGTGCGTAACGCCGAGGATCTGACCGTGGCGGGGCTCGCTAAGGCGATGCGGCGCCTCATCGACAAAGCCCGGTCGGGCAAACTCGGACCTGACGATCTTTCCGGAGGCACCTATTCGATCAGCAACAACGGCGCCTTCGGAACGACGTTCACGGCGCCGATCATCAATGCGCCGCAGGTCGCGATTCTTTCGACCGACGCCATCCAGTTGAAGCCCGCTGTGGTGTCGACGCCGGAAGGCGCATTCGTTGCTCCACGCATGATGGGGATGGTCGGACAGAGCTTCGACCATCGGGCCTTCGATGGCGCGTATTCGGCCGCGTTTCTGTCACGGCTGAAGCAACTTCTCGAGACTCGCAATTGGGAAGACGAGTTCGCCGGCAATCCATGACCTTGCACGCCGATCAAACGCAATCATCGAAATCGGAAGGGGAGCATCGATGAAATATAACAGGCCGCATGGCACCGCCGCATGGGGCATGATGGCGAAGGACTGGGAACAGGGGGTTGACTATCATCGCCTGTCGGTCGAACGCCTGAAGCGAGCCCAGGAGGCAATCCGGTACGCCGGTCTCGGCGGCGTCCTGTGTTTCAACTTCGACAACATCCGCTATGTCACGGCGACGCATATCGGCGAATGGGCGCGCGACAAGTTCTTCCGCTACGCGCTTTGCCCCGCCGAAGGAAAGCCGTTCCTCTGGGATCCGGCTCCGCCCGCCAAGCGCATTTCCTCGCCCTGGGTGTCCGACAATGTCGCCGCGCCGCTCACGACCATGCTCGGCGCGATTCCGCCCTCGATGCATATCCAGCAGGATTTCGCCAAGCAAATCAAAAAAGCGTTGGTGGAATATGGCATCGACAAGGAGCCGCTCGGCATCGACATGATGGAAATCGGCATGCTGCGGGCGCTCGAAGCGGAGGGCATCGAGGTCGTCGACGGCCAGCAGGCGATGCTCGACGCGCGCGAGATCAAGACGCCCGACGAGATCGAGCTTCTCAAGGTTGCGGCGTCAATGGTGGATGCGACCTACGTCGACATAGTGCGCGCCATCCGGCCCGGCACCAAGGAAAACGAGCTGGTGGCTATCGCCAACGATCGTCTGTTCCGCATGGGCGCGGAACGGGTGGAATGCGTAAACTCGGTCTCCGGTCGGCGCGGGCGACCCCACTCTCACACATTCTCCGACCGCATGCTTCAGCCCGGCGACATGATCTTCCTCGACATCATGCATTCGTTCAACGGTTACCGCACCTGCTACTATCGAACCTTCATCTGCGGAGAGCCCAACAAACACCAGATTGACGCCTATGAGACCGCTTCCAAGTGGATCAGCGCCTCGATCGACCTGATCCGTCCGGGCGTCACCCCGGACGAGGTGGCCTCGGTGTGGCCCGACGCCCACGAGTTCGGCTATCGCGACGAGGCGGAGGCGTTCCTGCTGCAATATGGCCACGGCGTCGGCTTGTCGCTCTGGGAACGCCCCATTTTCTCCAAGCGTTTCCGCGGCCAAAACCGGCCGCTGGTCGAGGGTATGGTGTTCGCCTTGGAGACATGGAAGGGCGCAGACGATGGGTCGGGCGCAGCCCGCATCGAGGAGGAGGTTGTCGTCACCAAGGATGGGTGCGAGATCATCACGAACTTTCCTTCGGACCGGTTGATTTCCTGTGGCCTTCCGGGTTGTGAAGTGTTCTGACCGGAGAACCGCATGTCCACCGAAAACCTGCGGGCGGAAGCCAAGAGCAGAATCCCGGTGACGCTCGTCACCGGGTTTCTCGGAAGCGGGAAGACAACATTCATCAACGCTGCGCTGCGCTCTCCGGAGCTTGCGAAAACGGTGGTGGTCGTCAACGAATTCGGCGAGGTCGGACTCGACCACAAGTTGTTCGCAAGCAGCTCCGACGCTGTCGTCGTCCTTGAGAATGGCTGCCTGTGCTGCACCGTCCGGAGCGACCTCGTGGGCACGCTGAATTCCCTGTATCACGGGCGGCAAGCGGGAGAGCTCCCGGAGTTCGACAATATTGTGATCGAGACATCGGGCCTGGCGGAACCCGGCGCGGTTTTGCAGGCCTTCCTGTCGGAACCGACGCTGGATGGGCTTTTTCGCGTCGCGAGCGTGCTGACACTGGTGGACGCGGTCAACTGGCGCGGAACCGCCGAGTCCCACGACGAGGCGGTGCGCCAAGTGGCGCTGGCCGAGCAAATCCGGATAAGCAAGCTCGACCTGGTCGACGCCAAGGACATTTCTGCCTCCCGGCTTCTGCTGGAACTGCGGCAGATCAATCCATCGGCCGAGATTGCCGAAGTCGATTGGTCGTCCGCTGCTGTGGCGAAGCTGTTGACGTCCCCGGGCTTCGACTCGTCCGATCCTCGCGCCGATCCCCGTCCTTGGCTGGACGTCCAAGCCTATCAGAAGAGCACGGACGTTGACGCCTGCGAGGATGATCACGACCATGGCAAGCATCATCACCACGGGCGCCATAACCACAATCATTTGGAAGGTCGAGGGATCGAGAATTTCGTGCTGACCCGTGAGAGCCCGCTGTCACGCGCGGAGTTGCAGTTTTTGTTGGAGGGGATCGCCCAGAACCTCGGCGCTGGACTTCTGCGGGTCAAGGGACTGATCAATATCGCAGAGGAACCTGGCCGCCCCGCCGTGATTTAGGGCGCGCAGCATCTCTTGCATACGATGACCTGGCTCGACCGCTGGCCTGACGACGATCACCGGACGCGGGTCGTCTTCATCACGCAGGGCATCGCGCGGGAAAGTCTAAGAGACATCATTGACCTGCTCGATCGGGTCAGCTCGCGGACCTTCAAGGCGCGCGTCCGTGGACGACAGGCGCAAGAAGCCGTGAAAGCGACGACGCAGACTCAATGAAATTCGACATCATTATCGTTGGGGCTGGCCCCGGCGGCTATGTCGCTGCGATTCGCGCTGCCCAGCTCGGAATGAAGACGGCGATCGTCGAGCGTGAGCACCTTGGGGGAATCTGCCTCAATTGGGGCTGCATTCCGACGAAGGCCCTATTGCGCTCCGCCGAAGTTTTCGAGCTTATGCGCAACGCGAAGGATTATGGCCTCGCCGCTGACAACGTCAGGATCGACGCTGACGCGATCGTGCAACGTTCGCGGGCCGTTTCCGGACGTCTGAGCCAGGGGGTCATCGGCCTGTTGAAGAAGAACAAGGTCCAGACGATCTGGGGCGAGGCTCGATTGACGGCGCCTGGACGCTTGAGCGTTGCTGAGCCCGCTGTACGATCCAGCAGGCCGCGTCCCGACAAGCCGACCGGCGCGCTCGGCTCGGGCGACTATACGGCCGACCATATCGTCATCGCGACCGGCGCCCGACCGCGCATCCTGCCTGGCCTGGAGCCGGACGGCGAAAGGATATGGACCTATTTTGAGGCCATGACGCCGAAGCGCATGCCCGAGCGCCTGCTGGTCATTGGCTCCGGCGCGATCGGCGTCGAGTTCGCATCCTTCTACAGCGGACTTGGCTCGAAGGTGACTATGGTCGAAGCGCTTCCGCAGATCCTGCCAGCGGAAGACGAGGAGATCGCAAGGTTCGCCCGGGCGCAGTTTGAGAAGCAGGGGATTGCGATCCGGAGCGGCGTGACGGTGAAGAGCGCAAACCGCGCGGCCGACGGACGAATGGTCGCGACGGTGGAAGGCGAAGGCGCGTCGGAGGATATGGCCGCCGACGCGATCATCGTCGCCGTCGGGGTTCAGGGGAACGTTGAAAATCTCGGCCTCGAGGCTTTGGGCGTGAAACTCGATCGCGGCTGCATCGCTGCGGACGGATATGGCCGCACCAACGTGCCCGGCCTCTACGCGATTGGCGACGTCGCGGGGCCGCCGATGCTGGCGCACAAGGCCGAGCATGAAGGCGTCGTCTGCATCGAGGCCATTCTCGGGATGCCGACCCATCCCGTCCGCAAGGAGATCATCCCCGGCTGCACCTACAGCCGGCCGCAGATCGCCAGCGTTGGCCTTACCGAGGCCAAGGCGAAGGCGGCCGGGTACGAGCCGCGTGTCGGGCGCTTTCCCTTCGCTGCGAACGGCAAGGCGGTCGCGCTTGGGGAAGACCGTGGGCTCGTCAAGACGATCTTCGACGCGACGACCGGAAAGCTCCTCGGCGCGCATATGGTCGGCGCCGAGGTCACCGAACTCATCCAGGGCTTCGCGATCGCGATGAACCTGGAGACGACCGAGGATGAATTAATCCATACCGTCTTCCCGCATCCCACGCTCTCGGAGATGATGCACGAGAGCGTGATGGACGCCTATGGCCGAGCGATTTACAAGTAGCTGAAGACGCGGAATCCGGACGCACGCGGATGGGCTGCGGGGATTCACCCCGCTTGCCGAAAGGGGTGAAGGCCCTCAAGGTCGGCGACGGCGCGGAAGCCGGCGCGACGATCGGGCCGCTTATCGACCGGACGGCGATCGCCAAAGTCGAACAGACTTCAGTGCAGCCCCAACCCGTCCCGCGCGACGGCATCGACAGGCGGCGGCCCAGCGACGAAAAATGGAGCGCTCCGCGCCCGGAGGATGGCGGCGAAGCGGTCCCCGGCCGCTCGCGCGGCCGCAGCCCTCGCCGTTTCAGACGACGGCGGTCAGAGTTAGACCAGGATCATACCACCGTCGCACATGATGACCTGCCCGGTGATATAGTCAGAATCTGGACCCGCCAGGAACGAGGCGATGCCGGCGAGGTCCTTGGGCTTCGAGGGATAGCCGAGGAGGATGCTCGACGAGAAGCTCTCGATGTACTCACCCTTCTTCTTGATGACGCCGGTGTCGATCATGTCCTGCTCAAGCCCGTCCCAGAGCGGCGTCACCACAACGCCGGGCGCGAAGGCGTTGACCGTGATCTTGTGCTTGGCGAACTCGCGGGCGCCCGCTTGCGTCAGCATGATGACGGCGGCCTTGCTGCAGCAGTAAGGGGCAAAGTCCGCGTAGCCCTGTCGACCGGCGATCGAGGCGGTGTTGATGATCTTGCCGCCGCCGCCCTGAGCGATCATCTGCTTGGCGCCCTCCTGAATGCCCATCATCACGCCCCAGCCATTGACGCGCATGATGCTGTTATAGTTGTCCTCGTCGACATCGAGGAACGGCAACGGCTTGTTGAAGCCGGCGTTGTTGAACAACACGTCGAGCTTGCCGAAACTGTCCACGACGGTCTTGATCGCCGCCTGCACCTGACCGCGATCGGCGACGTCCACCTGCACGCCGATCGCCTTGGCGCCCTCGGCCTTGAGGCTCTCCGCGACCGCTTTCGCCTGGTCGATCTTGAGATCGGCGATGGCGACCGAGGCGCCGTCAGCCGCAAGGCGCCGGGCGATGCCTTCGCCGATGCCCTGAGCACCGCCCGTTATCATGATCGACTTCCCTGCGAGCTTGCTCATGATCCTTTTTCTCCTCCTGATTTGTGGTTTCAAAGGGCCCGCCTCTGCAAACGATTGCAGGAAGCAGGCTGAAGGGCAAGCCCTTCGCTCATTTGGTCAGCGCCGCGCGCTTGTGTGCGCCCGTTCTACTTGTCATAGGCGCTATCCATCGTCATGTAGTTCATATCGACTTCCTTCTCCAGAAGGTCCATCCGGCGGTTGAAAAAAGCCGTCAAGAGGGGCGTCTTGAGGTGAACGTCGAGGTCTGGTTTCGACCGCCAGTTCTCATAAAAAAAGAACTTGTTCGGATCGTCGTCGCTGACGTGAAGATGGTACTCGACGCAGCCCTCTTCCGCGCGCGTCGGCTTCACGAATTCACGCAGCGTGGCTAGCAGATCATCGCGCTTCTCCGGCTTGCCGTGCAGAATGGCGATCAGAGTCAGCCCCGGATTCATTCAGATTTCCTCCCTATGCCATCTTGAGAGCCGGGAGCGGAGAGCGTCCGGCGCTCGGCTCCTTTGGTTTGCATGTCGAGAAGCGCGCGCCTTACGCCGCTTTGTTGTGAAGCGTGATCTTGATGCACTTGTCCGCCTGCTTGCCGAGTTCGAAAGCCTCGACCGCGTCCGTCAGCGGGAAGTGGTGCGTCTGGATCGGCGTGAGGTCAACCCCGGCCCGCTCCAGGAAGCGGATCGCCGCCGGCCAGACGCCGGGCGAGCCGATGCTGCCCTTCAGCGTGAGATTGCGCATCTGGATGTTGCCGAGCTTCGCCGGAATCATGCGGCCGATGTTGATTCCGATCATTGCCACGCGTCCGTTTTCCTTCGGAAGGTCGAACACGATCCCAAGCGATGCGTCATGCCCGGACGCCTCGACGACAAGGTCGGCGCCGCCGTCCGTGAGATCCATGACGCGCGCAACCGTATCCTCCGAGCTCGGATCGATGGTCGCCGCCGCGCCCAACTTCATCGCCGCGGTCCGGCGCGCTTCGATCGGGTCGATCACGATGACCTTGGCGCGCATCCCGATCGCCGCAGCGGCCGAGACGAGTCCGATCGTGCCGCCGCCCGAGACGACGACGGTTTGGCTCGCGTCGGTCCCGCCGATGTTGTGGATCGCGTAATAGCCGCAGGTGAACGGCTCGATCATCGAGCCGATGGCGTCGGTCATCGACTTCTGGCAATTTGTGGATCCATTCCGGACGAACCTTGAAGTATTCGCGGAACGCGCCATCCATCGAGAAACCGAAATGGTGGATGCGGTCGGGCAGTTTCACCACGCATTCGCCAACGACACGGTCGCCAGCGCTTGAAGCCCTTGACGCCCTTGCCGACCTCAACCACCTCGCCGATCCACTCGTGTCCCGGGGTTACAGGATAACTAATCGGAATGATGTAGCGGCCGTACAGCAGTTCGTAGTCGGAGTGACAGATTCCGACCTGCCGCATCCGGACCAGCACTTCCGTCGCTTCGAGCTTGGGCTCGGCGATATCCTTGACGATCGGCTGGTTGGGTTCTTGAAAAATCAGCGCCTTCATAGCTCTCTCCCTATGCTACGCTCTCAACGCGTCCGGACGACGCGCTTCGAACGATCGATTCCAGAAGCGAAATGTTCTGGACAAGCTGGTCGCCGGTAATCGGATACGCCGACTTGCCTTCGACGGCTTTCGCGAAAGCCTCAAGATTATCAAGCACGGGCTCGGCCGGGCCGATCTCTTCGGTCGTGATCCGTGCGCCCTTGCTCCCTTTGATGACGACCCATCCCTCGGGCGCCTCGACATGCGCCTTGTCGCGCACCTCGACCCAGCCATGCGTCCCATAGACCGCGAAGCGCGATACGAAAGGCATCGCAAGACTCGCGGAAATATAAGAAGTGCCACCGCCAGCGAAGCGGATATAGGCGCTGAGCGTATCGCCGCCCGGCAACTTCGATCCGCGTTGCTCGCAAGTGACGAGCACCTCCCGTCGCCGGCCCCATGAGCGCGACCGAGAGATCGGTCAGGTGGATGCCGGTCGCTGTCATACCCGCGGCCGGGGCGTGACCGGCTTGCAGCCGCCAGTTCGACGGATCGAGCGATAGGAACTTGTCATGGCTAAAGTTGGCCTCGATCTGGAGGAGCGTCCCGAGCCGGCCCGCGGCGGAGTTGGCGAGGATTCCGGCGATCGGAGGCTCAAAGCGTCGTTCGTGGCCCATACCGAGCACGAGGCCGGCCGCCTTGCAGAGGTCGACCGAAGCGACCGCTTCCTTGCGAGTGAGAGCAAGCGGTTTCTCGCAGAAGACGTGCTTGCGCGCCACAACTGTCTGCCTGATCTGTTCGCTGTGGAGGGCGTGCGGGGTTGCGAGGATCACCGCGTCGACCTTCGGATCGTCGAGCGCCGTCTTCAAGTCGGCGGTGATCGGAATCCCGAGTTCGTCGCCGACCTCCTTGGCGGCGGCGGCGTTCGGTTCCACCGCGCGAACGAGTTCGATTTCGCGCGACTGTCTTCTTTATCAGGGCGCCCATCTTGCGACCCCACCAGCCGAGTCCGACCAACGCAACACCAACCATTCCGCCATCTCCTATCCTGCACAATCTGGTCGCCGCGTTCTCACGCGGGTGGGTACGGCATGACGACCAACGTCGTCGCGACATGGTTCTGATCTGACGATCTCGCGCACTTCGTTCGGCGCGACTGTGCAGGAATCCATCGGATTGAGGACGAACTCGACGCCGTCGACAACGACGCTCACACTGCCCGCCAGGCAGACATAATTTTCTCGAAGGGCGAAAAATCGGGGCCCGCGTCGCCTCCGGGGTGAATGCGATTCAACCCACTGGTTCTTGGGGCCATCTGACTCGAAACCTTGTAGCAAGCCCATGAAACGGTGGTGTTTCGGCGCGTCGTAACGTGTCGCTTCGCTGAACCGTTTGACCTTCATCATTGACCGTCCTGTGACATCGCCGCATGGGAACTAGGCCGGTTCGCCGCTCAGCTCGCGGACCCGATTCGCAAGCACGCGGATATTCCCAGGGTCCGGCTTCAGCCTCCCGCTTTCGATCTCGAGCGCCATTTCAACGATCGCCGCGTTCACCGGCGCCTTGCGACCGAGCCGCTGGGCCTCGGTGACCACGGTTCCGTTGAGGTCGTTCACCTCGCTGTGGCGGCCCTTCATCCAGTCCTGCAGGACGGTGGTCTTGGTCGAGGGCAGCGTGAAGCCCTTGAGCAGGGTCTCCAGCAACAGGTCGACGAGGCGGTTCGAATGCGCGACATCCGTGTCGGTCAGGCCGAAGATCGGCAAGACGGGATGCCCGACCGCAAGACCAACGTCGAGCGCCTCCTGCCCGGAGCGCAGCATCAGATCGCGCGCCTCGGGGTTTGCTGCGCCGTCGTGGATGGAGACGCCAAACAGCGCGGTCGAGACGAGCGTCGTCGCGTTGCTGACGAGCTTCATCCATTTGGTCGCCTGCACATTGTCGACGACCGAAACCTTGCCCGCATAGCGCAGAAGCCCGGCGACCTCTTCCGCACGCGCCCTCGACTCGTTCTCGTTCGGCCCGACCGCGAACCATGAGCGCTCGTGGTTGGAGTCGCGCACGCTGATTCCGGGGACCATCATCGAGGAGGAAATCTCAATCACGCAGCCGAGCGTGCGCTCGCGCCCGACCACGTCGGCAATGACTTTCGTCGTCATCCCGTTCTGGACGCCGACCAGCAGGCCGTCGCTCTTGAGGTATGGTTCGATCAGCTGGGCCGCCCAGCGGGAGTCATAGGCTTTGACGAGCATCAGAACGATGTCGAAGCGGTCGGTGAAGGTGCAGACGTCGCAGAGGTTGAACGCCCGCACCGGTACAGTCAGAACCTCGCCAGGCATTTCGATGCGCGCGCCGCGCTCGCGCAGAGCCGCGACATTTTCCGGCCACTGGTCGATAAGGACGACGTCGAGACCCGCGCGGGTCAGATCGGCGCCGATCGCGGCGCCGTTGGCGCCCGTTCCGAGAACGGCGATCTTCTTTGCCATGTCGTTCCTTCGTTTTCTCCTGTGCCGCGCCGTCGTCGCACGCCGCCATCCGCCCGTCAGGTCCGCTCCCAGCTTCCCGACAAGTAGAACGCGGAAGCGGCGATCACGATCACGCCCTTCAGGATCAGCTGCACCTGCACGGGAAGTCCGAGCAAAATTACCGCGTTGAACATTACGACCAGGATCAGAACCCCGAGCAGCGCGCCGAAGACATTTCCGCGACCTCCCGTGATCGCGACGCCGCCCATGACAGCGGCCACAATCGAGTCCAGCTCGTAACCCTTGCCGGTCCATTGATCGACCTGGCCAACATAGCCAACCAGGAAGAGGCCGGCGATTGCGGCGATGACCGAACAGAGCACATAGCACCCAATGATGATCCAGTCGGTCGACAGGCCGACTAGCATCGCGCCGCGCACATTGCCGCCGACCAGATAGATCTTGCGGCCGAACTTGGAGACCAGAAGGACGAAGCCGAGAATCGCGGCAAGCACGACAAGGGCAATGAGATTCACCGGGACACCGAGAAATCGCCCTGCCCCCATCAGCGCGAAAGCGGGAGGGAGCGTGCTTCCGGTCGAGCCCTGCGTATAGAGGAAGCGCAGGCCTTGCAGGACGATGGTCGTCGCCAGCGTCGCCAGGAACGGCGAGACGTTGCGCCAGGCGACCAGAAAGCCGTTCACCAGCCCGACGACCACGCCGAGCGCGATTGCCGTCGCGAATATGACTGGGACCATCCTGTTGTCGGTAACCGCGAAGCCGGTCGCGATGACGGCTGAGGTCGCCATCACCGAGGCGACCGACAGGTCGACGCCGCCGACCAGCAACACGAAGGTCTGCCCAAGCACGACGATGCCGAGGGGCGCCGCCTGGGTGAGAACATTGGCGATGTTCTCCGGCTTCAGGAACGCCGGCGAAAGGATGGACACAACGAGGGCGTTGGCAACCAGAAAGCCGAGCAACCCATATTTGCTCAGGAGCTGGCCGGTCGGGAACGCGCTGGCCACGCGGTTCGTCGGCAGCTCGCCGGAGATTGGCTCGCTCACGTCCGCCTCCCCTTCTCGACGTGAATCGCCACCGCCGTGATGATGATGAGGCCCTGAACGATCCACTGATAGAAGGTCGAGACGTCCATGAAATTCAGAATGTTGTTGAGCAGCGATATCAGATAGACGCCGAGCAGCGTCCCGAGCGGTCCGCCGCGGCCGCCCGATAGCGCTGTGCCGCCAACGACCACAGGCGTGATCGATGCGAGGTCGAATCCATCGCCGCGCCAAGGGTCGCCGCTGCCCATGCGGCTGACGAGATAGACGGCGGTCAGCGCGGCGCAAGCGCCTGACAGCGCGTAAGCAAGCATCATGGTGCGGGCGACCGACACGCCGAGGAGCCGGGCGCCACGCGGGTCGCCGCCCACGACATAGATCGCATTGCCCGTCCGCGTCCGATGCAGGAAGACCCCCACCAACGCGAACAACGCCAGCATCGCAAGGCCGCCGTAGGACAGGCCGAAAATCCGCCCATAGGCGAAAGCCTCGAAGTCGTCGGTGACCTTGCCGACCGGCGCCAGCGAATAGAGCAACGTGCATCCTTGGAGGATCGACGCCATGCCCAGCGTGACGATCAGCGGATGCACCCTGAGATAGTGCGAGAGCGCTCCGTTCACACAACCGATCGCGGCGCCGAGCAGCGACGACGCCGACGACCACCGGAACAACCATGTTCGGATCGCCGTCGATCCAGCCCGAGGCGAAGTTCGAGGTCAGCGAGATCGTAGCCCCGACGGAAAGGTCGATGCCGCCTGTCAGCACGACGATCGTCTGGCCGAGGCTCACGAATCCAAGCGCCGCCGACTGCTGGAAAACATTGAGGAAGTTGTTCAGGCTCGCAAAGCGCGGACTCGCGATCGTGCCGATAACTAGCAGAAGTACGATGAGCCCGACCACCACCAGCAGGGATACCGGTATCTGACGTATCGCCTGCCCCGCCGCGGTCCGCGGCAGGGCGCGCGTCACGGCGCTCATGCGCTCCTCCCTGCACTCACTGCATCCCGCCGGGCCACCGCCAATTGAAGGACGGCAGTTTCGGTAATCTCCAGGCCAGCGAGTTCGCCGGTTTTATGTCCCTCACAAAGAACCACGACCCGATCGCAGAGGCCGACGATTTCCGGCAGTTCCGAGCTTATCATGATGATCGCAAGACCCTGACGCGCAAGCTGACGAATGATCCGGTAGATCTCGACCTTTGCCCCGACGTCGACTCCACGGGTCGGCTCGTCGAGGATGAGGGCGGTCCGCGAAGAAGCGACCCAGCGGCCCAGAAGAACCTTCTGCTGGTTCCCTCCGGAAAGATTGGCGACTGACGCTTCCGGCCCGGTCGCCGCAATGGAATAGTCGCTGATCTGTCTCCGGGCGATATCCTTCTCGACGGCCCGGTCGAGCCGAATTGACTCGCCCACCGTGTCGAGAACCGGCGCCGTCACGTTAGCGGCGAGATCGAGGAGCATGAAGAGCCCCTCGCCCTTGCGGTCCTCGGTGAGAAAGCCAAGCCCCGCCGCGATCGAGCGGGCGGGCGACGGCTTAGCCACGGCTTGTCCTACAAGGCGAACGGAGCCGCTATCTAAGGGCAGGCTGCCGAACACGGCATGGGCCAGCTCCGTCCTTCCCGCGCCCACCATGCCCGCCAAGCCGAGGACTTCACCCTTGCGGACCTCGAAGCTCACCCCCTTGACGCGGTCGCCGACGACCACGTCCTTCGCCTTCACGGCGACTTCTCCGACCTCGTCCTTCTGAGCCTTCGGCGGATAAATGTCGGCGAGATTGCGGCCGATCATCATGGCGACGAGCTTGTTGCGATCGACCGCGTCGATGGGCACGGAGCCGACCAGCTTGCCGTCTTTGAGCACCGTGACGCTGTCGGCAATCTCGAAGACCTCGTCGAGACGATGCGAGATGAACACGATCGCCACGCCACGCTGCTTGAGCCTGCGGACGATAGCGAACAGTAGATCGACCTCATGCCCGCCGAGCACCGCCGTCGGCTCGTCGAACACGATCAGCTTGGCGTCGGAATTGAGCGCGCGTGCGATCTCGACCATCTGGCGGTCCGCCACCGACAGTCGCTTGATCTTCTCGCCGACGTCGATTGGCGCGCCAAGCTCACCGAGCAGCGCTTTCGCGCGCGCCTTCATCGCACGATAGTCGATCATACGAAGGCTGTTGCGCGGTTGTCTGTTGACAAAGATGTTCTGCGCAACCGTCATTTCTGGGAACAGCACGAGTTCCTGATAGATCACGTGGATGCCTGCCGCCTGCGCTTCATGCGGCGACGACCACTTGACATTCGCGCCGTCGAAAAGAAGCTCACCCTCGTCGGGCGTGTAAGCCCCCGCAATGATCTTGATAAGTGTCGACTTACCGGCGCCGTTCTCTCCCACAAGCGCGCGCACTTCGCCGGTGGAAACGGAAAAGTCGACCCGGTCGAGCGATCGCACGCCCGGGAAGGACTTGGAAATGGCCTTAACTTCGACAACCATAAGAGGCTTCTGGGAACCTCAAGGCGCTGGGACGGCTTGCCGGGTGCGACGACATACGCCCGGCAAGCCCAACGTTACTTCGGATAGTCGGCCGAGAAGGTCTTGGGATCGTAATCCGGCCCGAGGCCCGACGAGAGGATCAGATCCATCGGCTTGTCGAGGCGGACATAATCCTCGCCCACATGTCCGCCCGGATGGAGGGCGTTTCGTCGCCTTTAGAAACAACGATGTTCGAGTTCACGAAATAGAGCTTCGGCACCGAGGCTCCTGACAACACCTGCAAGGCGAGTTCGACCGCAGCCCCGCCCATAGCCGGCGGATAGTCGAAGTTGAGGACCGGCGCCTTGTTCTCGATCGCCATTCGGAGGCAGCCGTTGAGGTCCGCGCAGGTCACCGGCGGGATCGTTCCAGGCTTGTAACCAGCGGCTACGAACGCCTCGATCGAGCCGCCACCTTGAACGCCCGAGTTCGTTCCAGACGCCGTTGATCTTGTCGCCGTACTTCTGGATCATCGCGGAAACGATCGACTTGGCCTTTGCTGGGTTCCAATCGGTGTACTGCATGTCCAAGATCTTGATGTCCGGATACTGGGAGAAGATCGATTTTGCCGCCGAGATCCGGATTTCCGCAGGGCTCGCGCCTGCTTGCCCGGGCAGCATGATGATGTTGCCCTTGCCGTGGAGCTTCTCCACCAGCCACTGGGCGAACAGGCGGCCGGTCACCTGGTCGGAGGCGGTGACGAAGCTCACGAAATTGTCGGACGTCACACGCCGGTCGACCATGATCACCGGAACGCCGCTCTTCATCGCCCGCGTCACGACAGGATCGAGAGCATCCGCCTTCGAGGCGCTTACCAACAAGATATCAACGCCGCGCTGAAGCAAGTCTTCAACGTCAGAGACCTGTTTCGACGGATTGTTGTTCGCATCCGTGACGATCAGCTGTTTGATGACGTCCTTGTGCTTGGCCGCCGCGGCCTCAATGGAATGAAGCTGCGCCAGTCTCCAGGTGTTGTCGACCGACGCGTTCGAAAAGCCTATGACGTAAGGCGGCGCCTTCTTGAATTTGATCGTATCCGTATATTGCAGCGGCACGGGCGACCACAGCTCCGTGCGCGGCGCGCCGTGGTATCCGTCCCGTTTGTCCGCGTCTTGAGCCGCAGCAACCCCAATCGACGACGCCGCAAAAGCGATGCAGGTCGCCACGGTCTTCCAGTTCCAAAGCCTCATGTCATACCTCCCTGGGTGACCCTCTATGTCAGAGGGCGAGACACTTATTTCTTCCCGCAGTCCGTCGGTCGGCGTGGCGTCCCCGCCGACTATTGGGCGGTGTAGCCGCCGTCCATGATGAGACTGGTGCCCGTGACGAAACGGGCTTCGTCTGAAGCGAGGAAGAGGACGCAGTTCGCCACATCCACAGGCTCGCCGAGCCGCAGCGGATGCTTCTCCTTCATCATGTCGAGATAGGCCTGGCGCCCGCGCGGATAGGTCTCCGCCGCCTTCAGGAACAGCTCCGTCATGGTCGAGCCGGGATGGACCGCGTTCACCCGAATCCCATTGCGCGCATAGCATATCGCGTCCGTCCGGGTCATCGAGAGGACCGCCCCCTTTGTCGCGTGATAGGCTGGGATGTCGTCGTTGCCGATCAACGCGTAGATGGAGGAGAAATTCACGATGGCGCCGTCGTTCTGCTTCATCATTGGCGCGACAGCGTATTTCGTGCAGAGGAAGCTGCCCTTCACGTTCACAGCGAAGACGCGATCCCACTCCTCGACCGACATTTCATGTGCGAACTTGTTCGCGCCGGGAATGGCGGCGTTGTTGACCAGAATGTCGAGCTTGCCCCATTTCGACACGACGGCGCTCACCGCGTCGGCGACCTCACGCTCGTTGGTGATGTCCACATTGCGGTAGACGACGTCGTAGCTCTTGCCCTGGAGCTCCTTGGCAAGCGCTTCGCCCTCGTCCTTAAGCACGTCGAAGATCGCGACCTTCGCGCCCTCTTCGACGAAACGCTTGACGGTCGCGCCGCCAATTCCACGGGAACCTCCGGTGACGATCGCAACCTTGTCAGCCAGGCGCTTCATCGCGCTTCCTCCTTTTTCTAACTTCGAGTGAGCAAGACCATCCTTCGACGGCGCCGCGCACCCAGGATTTTGACCGAAATGGGAATTTGCGACTTGTCTGACCGGCCGCGAAAAAAACGCCCTGCGTCGAACGCAGGGCGCAGGTGGGAGGAAACTGGACGAAAGGAACACAAGCGTCGCGCGAAGCGCGTTCGCGCCCAAGGTCGCGGCATTCAGAGGCGTTCCTCAAGACCGTCCGCAATTTAACGGATTGCCGCGCCGACTGAAACACGCAGTTTTATCATTATGGATTCTTGCGTCAGCCACGCTGGGCGAGGCGATGGCATCCCCTCACCCAGGCGGCGCCGTTCTCTATGTATCGACTTCAGTTGAAGGCTCAATTCGCGCTGGCGCTAGATCGAGCTGCTTTTGGATTGAGGCGTCCGAAAGGGAACGGCTTGGACGACAATCTCTTGCAGAAAATCAGAAACAACGTTAAGCTTGCCCATGAACAATCCGGCCGTTCCGCACGCCAAAATGCTAGCTCCCGTCCCGGCGCTTCGAACGCGACGGAAAAAGCGCAAGAAAAAATTTTCGCCGCTTCAAGCCCCGTAACCCATTGAAAAGTCTCGATCCGGACGAGAGAATCCAAGGAAATCCAAGACAATCCAACCCTCATGGGGCGGGCTTTCAGAGCGAAACGGCGACGGGCCAAGAAAACCCAAACGGATCGACCGGACCGAGTCGCGACTCGCCGCAGAGACGGATTAAACCAAGTCTAACGAAATCGACATGTGAAATCGCGAAAGGCGTTTGGCAGACGTCACCGCTACCCACTCGCGCCGCCCGCTTTCAGGCGCGTCCGCGCCCGCGCGCTGCCGAGTAGATGAGGGCCGCGATAAGGATGAGCGCGCCTTGAAAGACGTATTGATAGGTTTGCGACAGCCCGAGAAATGCGACAGCGCTCAGGACTTCGGTCAATAGCAGCGCGCCGATCGCGGTCCCGACGAACGTGCCGCGGCCCCCTCTCAGACTGGTGCCGCCGAGCACTACCGCCGTAATGCTCGAAAGGGTGTAGTTTCCACCCTGTCGGGGGTCTCCGACGCCGATCTGAGCCATCAGCATCACTGCCCCCAAAGCGGCGAAGAGCGCACAAGCAACGTAGCCAAGAATGGTGATCCGGTCGATCCGTAAGCCAAGACGCCGCGCCGACTCCTCATCCGAACCCGTCGCCCGAAGCTGCCAACCCGCTCGCGTATTCCGCAGTGCGTACTCGGCGGCTGCGACGCATAGAACCAAAACAATGAAGGCCATCGGGATCGGCCCAATCTGCGCCGTGATGACTTCGACGACGGACGCATTGATATACCCATCCGGCACGTCTCGAAGAAGAAAACTCACCCCTTGCAAGCCAATGTACATGGCTAGAGTCGCAGCGATGGGTGTGAAACTCGCAAAGCGAATGAGACAGCCGTTGATCGCGCCGACGGCGATCGCCCCTATGAGTATCAACAGGAATCCCGCCGCGATCATCGTCCACGGCTGACCGTCATTCACAAAAAACGACGCAACGACGACCAGAAACCCCGCCAGCGGCCCCACCGACAAATCGACGCCGCCCAACAGAAGCGCGATCGTTTGTCCGAGGCCGATAAAGCCGAGCGCCGTCGCCAGGGTGAGGGTGTTGTAGACGTTGAAAGACGAGAGGAAATTCGGATTCTGACTGTAGCCGTAAAGCGCAAGGAGAACGGTGACGATCGCAAGAGGAACGGCGGGAGCGTTATCCGTCTGCAGGAAGTGTCGCCAGCCACTTAGGGCCCCGGCGTCTCCACTTCCTCGATCGCCCTCTCCTGCATCGACATGATGCTCAGCGCTAACGGCCGCCGAGACGATATTGGCTTCGGTCACATCGCCACCGGTGAGCGTCCGAACCACACGGCCCCTTGAGAGCACGACCACCCTGTCGCATAGCCCCTCGAGTTCAGCTGCATCGGAGGAATTGACGACGATCGGTGTGCCCGAACTCGGTGATCTCGCGCAGAATGCGGTAGATCTCGGCTCGGGCACCGACATCCACACCTTGAGTCGGTTCGTCGGCCAGAATCAGTCTTGGTTCGGCGAGGAGAGCGCGCGACAGGACAACCTTCTGCTGATTGCCGCCCGAGAGCGATGTGACCCGCGCTTCAATGGTCGCCGCCTTCACGGCCAGTGACTGGAATGTGTTTGTGACGTGTCGGACTTCCGTCTTGCGTCTGACAATTCCGAGCGAGCCAAATTTCTCCAGCGCCGACATGGACGCGTTCTCGCGAATCGTAAGACCGCTCGCCAATCCTTCCGTCAGCCGGTCGGACGGCATGAACGCTGCTTCGCGCAAGAGTTCATGACGCTTAAGCGTGCGCCCGGCCAGGCGGACTTCACCGTGAGAAGGCTGAAGCCCCGCGAGCGCTCGCATCAACTCGGACTGACCGTTGCCCGCGACTCCCGCAACGCCGATGATTTGTCCGCGCGAAACGTCGAAGGTCACATCCTTGAATTTTCCTCCGCACAGAGCCTGAACGGACAAATTGACTTCTTTCGAAACGCCCTCCGCCTTCGGCGGAAACGTCGATCCGAGCGCGCGACCGACGATCATTCTCAACAGGTCTTGATCCGTCACGTCGGTCACCGGCGCCCCACCGCGCACGCGGCCGTCTCTCAACACCGTGACGCGATGCGCGATTTGGCGGACCTCCGCGAGACGATGAGTAATGTAGATGACCGACGTTCCAGCCTTGACCACCGCGCGAATGCGGTCGAACAGCAATTCGGTCGACTCCCGGTCGAGCGAAGCTGTCGGCTCGTCGAGAATCAGCACCTTGGGCCGCATCGCCAAGGCTTTTGCAATCTCGAGCAGTTGCTTCTGCCCGACCGTCAGCGAGTCGCCGCGCGCGCGGAGCGGGACCTCAAGACCAATGGCGCCCAGCATCTCACTTGCGACGTCACGAGCCGGTCGGCCTTCGAACACCGATCGCGGCAGCGCGACCTGGAGATTTTCGACCACCGACAAATCCTCGAGGATGGCGGGGTGCTGATAGGAAATCGAAATTCCGAGCGCAGCAGCCATTTCAGGAGACATCGGAGGCGTCCGGCGGCCCTCGAATTCGATTTCGCCGGCATCCGGTTGCGTCACTCCCGAAATGACGCCCATAAGAGTCGACTTGCCTGCCCCGTTCTCTCCAAGAACGGCGTGAACCTCACCAGCATAGAACTCGACACTCACGTCGGTGAGCGCTGCGACGCCAGCATAATGCTTCGAAATCTCGGACAGCGCGATGGTTACAGCGCCGTGGGCGGCTCCGCGAGATTCGAGAGCTTTCGCGTTTCCGGGTTCGACGGGCAAGACGTTCATCCGCGTTGTACGACGACCTCTTGCGGTCGCTCCGAATTGCGCGGCCCCGGATGGCGAACTGCCGCCGGGGCCGCGAAATTTCTACTTGTTGATCAGCTTACCCTGTTCCTCAGCTTTCATCTGAGCTGAGAGATAAATGTCGCCGGGCAGGTCTTTACGGCACTGCACCGCGCTCGGCTTGCCCGACACCGAATCTTCGAAATGGGGAGCTACGAAGACTTCCTCTTTCGGGGGTGTCCCTCCGGTCGCGAGCGCAACAGCCCACTGAACCGCCAAGCGTGCATTGTCGTTGCCGGTCGCGACAGTGAAAAGCTTGAAGTCCGGATTGTCGGCGTGGTTGTCGGTCCAGAAGCAGCCGAGGATGTTCCCGTCCGAGGTGGCAATCGGTGGGACGGACCGGCCGGACTTCTTGAAGAGGGGAAGCGCACCGACCAGCGACGGACCGAAATCGGAGACGATGACGTCGATCTTAGGATTCTTAGCGATTTCCGCGGTCAGGACCTGCTGAGTCAGCGCAGGATCCCAGTTTGTCACGTCGAAGGGCGCTGGGTTAATAAACTTGTATTCGGGTCCAAGAACCGACTTGAGACCTTCGAGTTCGTTCGTGCCCTGACTGTTGCCTGCGGGACCGCTGAGGAACAGCACGTTGCCGCCGCTCGGCAGGATACTCTTGATCCAGTTGCCCCAACTCGCGCCGTCCTCCTTCTGGGACGCGCCGATATATTTGGAGTAATTCTTGCCCGCTTCGCCGCCGACGACGACACGGTATGGGACAACCACTTTGCCGGCTTTGAAGACGCTCGTCAGAGCGGGCAAAACCGCCGGACCGGCGTCGCCGAAAACAACCAGCGCGTCGGCGCCCTTGGCGGCCATACTCTTGATGTCCGAGATCGCCTTCTGCGTATTGCCCTGCCCGTCGGCGTACTCATAGCCGGTGATACTGGGGCACTTTTGCGCTTCCTCCTTGGCGGAAGCCGTCGTGATCAGCCGCCAGCTGTTGCCGCCGAAGCCGTCGAGAAAAGCAATCGTTGCCTTCTTCGGCCCGCACCATGACGGCGTCTCGGCATGAGCCGTCGACCCGGCGACACCCAGGATCAGGGCCGCGGCGGTGAGGGCCGTGTACCCTTTTATCGATGAAAATTTCATGTTTTTCCTCCTCCTCTTTTTGACAGGTTTCCTGTCCCTTTTGGTTCACCGAATCGAATAGACGGCGATACCAAATCCCAGCGCAAGGGCCTGAATGATCGTCTGTGCCGAATAGGGCACGCCGACAGCGAGCGCGAACTGGCTCAGTTGATTGAGAAAAAATCCAGCGATTGCCGTGGAGATGGGGAATCCACGACCGCCGGTCAACGAAGTGCCGCCAAGAACCACAACGGCGACTGAGGGGAGCAGGAGCGGGTCGCCTTGAAAGGCCGTCGGTTGGCTGGTGATCCCAGCAAGCAGAAGGCCGGCAATGCAGTAGAGCAATTGGGCATAGACGTAGGCCATCATCTGATGAAACCGCACATGAAGCCCGACGGCCCGCGCCGCACGTGGATTGGCGCCGATCGCTTCAAACCGGCGTCCGACGACCGTCTTTTTCAAGACGAATGTCACGACGAGCAGGATCGCGACGGCGAAATAGATGGAGTTCCCGACACCCCACGTGTCTCCGCCAGCGATCGCGGCGAGCAGAGCGGTTGTCGTTCTCGGAATACCTCCGGATACGGCGAACACTCCGCCGTAGATCAACGCATTCATGCCGATCGTGGCCACGATCGCATTGAGCCGAACGAAGCCGACCAGCACGCCATTCACGATTCCCGCGGCGAGGGCGCAGCACACCGCCAGCAGCACGGCGTACGGCAGATTGGCGCTATCGCCCGCCGGAACGTGAGTTGAAATCACAACTGCAAGCGATATGCCGCCCGCGACCGAGAGATCGAATCCTCCCTGCTGGACTACCAGCATTTGTCCCAACCCGACAATGACGAGGATGGCGGCGAACGGCAGGCTGCCCGCCAGGGTGCCGTAGGCAATGCTGGACGGCGCGAACAAACGGCACAGAACTATGAGCACAACGGTCGAAATTACGACCGTGAGAAACTCTCTCGTCAATGAGACATGCAGGATCTGTCGTGCGTCGGGTCGGCTACTTACCGGAACACTGGTAGCTTTCATCCGACAGTCCCACGGACAGTGGTTTTGAGGATAGCGCGAAACCTCTCGCCCGACCGGCGCGGCATACGCCCGGGGCGATATGAGAGCGAGTGATTCGCCCCTTGCTGCCCCGCGGCTTCGCCGACCGTCAAGATCAATGAACCCCTGCTACCGCCTTTGGCCTTCTGCTTTCGCCCTCGTCAGGGAAACAAGAAGGCGAGAGGCCCCAGCATTCGCAGTCAACCGATATACGCAACCGAATTCCCTCGACCGTGAGGTTGAGATAGGGAATTCAGAAAAGGAACGAGATTCATTTCGACGCCATCCTCCCTTCGCGGCCGCGGGGTCGAGGACCACACTTCAGCGCTGCTCGACCGTTAAATTGAAAGCTAACAAAATTGAGCGATCAGCTGCGCGCTGATTTATTCAAAATGAATAAATCTCCCCGCGGGCTGGACCATCGAAGTCGATCGCGGAATTGTCGGATCATTCGTAGAACAGCTCGATTTCAAGGGCTGTGAGCGTCTGATCCATCGAGGTATCGAGGCCAGGAAATAGTCCGATCCTCCCGGCCTCCGCGGAAGACCACCCATTACCCGACGTTGGAAAACTCGGACCGCCTGGAGGCGACTGACGACGGCGACATTTGTCAGAGGGCACAACCGAACCTCTGCGCCTCGTGGCGAATACGGGCGCCGGGAGCGGGATGAGCTTCGCCAGTTTCCTCAGATTTTGGCGGACGGCGGCAGCGTCTTTCGCACGTGTGCGTTCTTGACCGCGAGAGTGTGGCCGTTCACGAGACCAAGACGGCGTCGACGAGTAGCGGCGGTCCCCGTGAGCCATCTCGGCGGTGCGCATCGACAGCCGGCAGGCCCATCAGGCGCTCAAGTCGCTCGAAACCCACAAGGCTGATCGCAACAATGTGCGAGGACTGGCGCATCGGGTTCGCACGGGATCCTTCAAGCCCGTGTACGTGAAATCGTTGTCCGCCACACCCTCCGCCGCTGATCATTGCGGCCCAAGAGGCTGGTCAGTCGGCTGGTGTCCTAAGAAAATCAAATTCGTGGCCGAGTGCCCTCACACCCCCTTGAACACCTCTCTCAAGCGAGTGAAGGAGTTGCGGCTCTCTTCGCCGCCATGCGGGGATTGCGACACGGAGCACTGTGATGACGGCGGTCGCCGCGAGCAACTCAGACATGCAGCGCATGGCGAGAGCCCGGCGGCCTGCCGCCGGCTTATGACCTTCTCTGGCGTCGGCCAACTGACCGCGCGCGCCTTTGTCGCCACAATCGACGATCCGTCACGCATCGGTGACTCGCGAGATATCGGCGCCTATCTGGGTTGGTTCCAGAATGCCAGGTCGACTACGTCGGCGGCGTCCCGAAGTGCCGCACCCGCAGATGCGGACGCTTCTATACGAGGTCGGAACGTCGTGCTGACCGCAACACGGACCGGCTCAAACTCGAGGGCTGGGCCTTCAGGATCGCCAAGCGATCTACGATGCGCAAGGCCCAGATCGCTCCGGCGCGTCGCCACGCGATCATCGCGCGCACGATGCTGGGAGATGGAATTGAGTTCGTATGGCCTGAAACCCACCTACCCACGAGACAGAGACCGAGGAGCTGCTGTGTCGGGCCAGTGCGAGAGGTAGCCTGTTCGCACGAGGGCGACATCGCCTTGCCCAAGCTCGACGCTGTTACCCTTGGCTATGGCCTTCAGTTCGTCGGCCGAGATCGGCTCGCTACGTCCGAGAGAATCGACGCCCCGATAGCGCGGCACATCAAACAGCACCCCACGTGTCCAGATCGGCGGGATGGCGGTAGCGTCGCCGGCGGTCGGGCCAAAATCCCCCAAATGCGTGCGCGCCGCGCCACAGAACCAATGGTCATCCTCGCCGATCGTCATATGGGCGAGCGCGTCGATATGCGCGCCGGAATGCGAAGTCGACAGAACATATTCGCACATATAGCCGAGACCGGCGTCGTTGCCGGGTCCCCAGGGCTGTGCGCCGGACACTCTTATCCCTTGGGGGGACCGGTAGGTCAGGACCTGAAACGGCGGATGGCCCGGAAAGAGTGGCATGCCCGGAAAGCGATCCACCGCCAAGGAATAGATCTTCCCGCGCGCGCGACCTCCCGGATATTGAGGCGGGCCCGGTCGACTGGCTTGTCGGATTGGCCGATAGAAGAGAACGCCATCACTTTCCTTTCATGCGCTTCGGGGACAAGCTGCTCTTGCCCCAGCCAGGGCTGGCTAATGCGCCAGCTGGAAGGAACAGTCCGTTGCCCAGTCCGTATCTCTCAAGCAACGTTACAAGGATTTCACCGCTTGTTCGCGAACGCTCGGAGGCCGGAGGTCTCTCCAAGAACAAACGTTCGGCTCTTTCAGCGCGACAGCCACTCGCCGACGATCGTGTTGAATCCCTCTGGGTTCTCTATGTTGCAGATGTGCGCGCCAGGGTCGACCAGCTCGATGGCGGCGCCGGCGACGAGTCCGGTCATCTCCCGCATGACGGCGGGCGGCGTCGCTCCGTCCTGAGCGCCGCAAACGAAGAGCGTTGGGCATTCGATCCGGCCCAGATGGCGCTTGTAGTCGAGCTTCTGGAGCGCGCGGGCGCAGCCGATATAACCTCGCGTGCTGGTCGCGAGGATCATCTTCATCACCTTATCAACCACGTACGGATGAGAAGCGATAAAGGCCGGCGTGAACCAGCGGCCTTTGTTAAAGGCCGCAACGGGCTCCAGGTTGCCGGCACTCTCAACAGAGGCGATGCGAGCCGTCCAATTGTCCACGAACGGGGGCGGCGCATCCGAGCGCGCGTCACAACAAATTAGCCGCGCAATGCGGCTCGGGTGTTCGATCGCCAGTCCGAGGCCAGTCATGCCGCCCATCGACAGCCGAGAAAGTTCGCCTTCTCGATCCCATAGTGATCCATCAGACCCAGCACGTCTCCGGTCAGATGCTCGAACGTGTAGGGGCCTTCGGGCGCAGCGCTGCGTCCGTGCCCGCGCGTGTCATAGCGAAGGACGCGAAAATTCTGGGTCAGGAGCGAGAGCTGATCGTCCCAGCTGCTATAGTCCGCGGCGAGGCTGTTCGAAAGGACGATCCAGGGGCGGCCTTGCTCACCGTCGATATAAGTCGCGATATTGACTCCGCTGACTGACACCGTCTGGGTCGAGCCCATCCCCGGATCTCTCCGATGCAATTCGCCACCAACGGAGCTCGAGGATCTCGCCACGCGCGCCGGACAAAAAGGATAGCCGCGCGCGACGATCGGGTAAAGCGACCCGTCCGTGGTGAGAATTATTACGATTGGTATTGCCTTGAGCCGATCCGTCACTCCATCACGCGAAGAGATGGGGGTCATTATGCTTGCTGATTTGAAGCGCGCATCTTCATCTGTTAGCGTTCTGATGCCGTTGAGTTGACGGCCAAAATCGGGAAGTCCGCCGAACAAATTAGCTGCGAATCAAACGTCGTAAGAATGAATGGCGAAAGAGGAAGCGTAGATGGAGAGGACGGTTATCCGAAACGCTATTGTTCTGTCGATGGACCCAACCATCGGCGAACATCTCGACGCCGATGTGGTTGTCGAGGGCGAGAAGATCGCGGCGGTCCGACCGAATATCGGCCCTGTCGACGGACGCGAGATCGACGGCAAGGACATGATCGTCATGCCGGGTTTCGTCGACACGCACCGGCATACTTGGCAGAGCCTCTTGCGGAACACGGCCACGGACTGGAGCTTGGCTCAATATTTCGGCGGCGTGCGTGGTGTGATGGGAGAACTCTATACGCCGGACGACATGTATGTCGCGAACCACATAGGCGCGCTCGAGGCGCTCGACGCGGGCATCACGACTCTGGTCGATTGGTCGCACAACAACAACACACCGGACCATGCCGATATGGCGGTGAAGGGCCTTAAGGATGCGGGCCTGCGTGCCGTCTTCGCCTACGGCAATGCAAATCGCGAATGGTTCCCGATCAGCGAACTGCCCACAAATTTCGTGGACCTCGCTCGCGTTCGCAAACAGCATTTTTCGTCGGACGATGGGCTGGTCACGATGGCGTTCGCGGCCCGCGGGCCGCAGTTCACCACGCTCGATCACACCGAGATTGAATTCCGCAAGGCTCGCGAACTCGACCTCCCGATCACGCTGCATGTCGGCGACGGACTGTGGGGCCTCAAAAATCCTATCGATCAGCTCAACTCGCGCGGTCTCCTCGGGCCACGCACAACGTATGTCCACTGCTGTACGCTGAGCGATCACGAGTTCAAGCTTATGGCTGACACGGGAGGATCTGCCTCGATTGCTGCAGAGGTTGAGCTGAACATGGGTCATGGCAACCCTGCGACCCTCGGATGCCTCAAACACGGCCTGCGGCCGAGCATCTCGATCGACGTCTGTACGTCTGTCGGCGGCGACATGTTCGCTCAGATGCGAATTCTGATGGCTGCCAGCCGCGGTGTCGTGAACGCCGAAGCGCTGAAGGAACATAAGCTGCTCGACCCGGTGCCTCTCACCGGACGCGACATGCTTGACTTCGCGACTTTGCAAGGCGCGAAGACCGCCAATCTCGACCATCGCACCGGGTCGCTGACGCCAGGCAAGGATGCTGACATCCTCATCCTGAACACTAACTCTCTAAACATGTTCCCGATCAACAATCCGGTCGGCGCGGTCGTGGAAGACGCTCACATTGGAAATATCGATACGGTCTTCGTGCGGGGCAAGATCGTGAAGCAGCACGGCAAGCTTGTTGGCGTCGACGTCAAGGCTTTGCGCCGAAAAACGGAGCGGGCCGTCGACAGCCTGTTTTCGCGGGCCGGCGTGGCGCGTGACGGAAACTGGCTTCCGAAGCCCTATGTGAAGGGCACTGACGCAGACAAACCCAACTGATCCGGAGGCGCCTCCAATGCCACGGTATCGATACGCCTGTGCTCGCTGCGGCGCGTTCGACGAAATGCGACCCTTGGAGGCATATGCGGAGCCATGCGCCTGCCCGGAGTGCGGCGCCATGGCGCCGCGTGAACTTGCAGTCGCGGGGATCGCAGGTCGGGGGTCGTCGAAGGGAAACGCCACGGCGCCGTCGCAGCGTCATCGCCTAGGCTGCGGCTGTTGCGGCCCGGCCGCCCGGGCCGGCCTAAAGGCGGAAGCTGCTTCTGCCGGCGCTCCCAGGAATGGGTCGGCGCCGCCTGCGGGCTCATTTTTGACTCGCGGCTGACATGACAGCCTCAGAGGCGATACCCATTGCGCGAATTGGCGGCCGCCGCTGATGATGGGCAGCCTCTCCAGAATCTTGCCCGCGCAGTTCATGCTGATCGTACCGGCCACTGTGCTTCTGTACGTGGTGAGTTTTGTGGTCGCGCCGGGCAGCGTGTCGGTGGGCGCGATGTTGACGGTCCTCTGTTTCGCCTCGATTCTAGCGACAGCGGCGATTGGCCAGACACTCGTCGTCCAGCAAGGTGGGCTCGACCTCAGCGTGCCTGGAGTCATTTCCTTGGCGGCGGTCTTGGTGACGAAGTTCCCAGCGGGCGACAACGCGGCGCTGGCTCTATGGATCGGCGCCGCGTTGGCGTCCGGCGTTGTCTCAGGATTGATCTGCGGAATTGCGATCACGCGGTTTTATGTCACTCCGCTGGTCGCCACGCTTGCCGTCAACGCGCTGCTGTACGGCACGGTGTTATATGTGACCAAAGGCACTTCCACAGAATCGGTCCCTTCCGCGCTGAGCAACTTCGCCGTGGGGCGGCTGTTTGGCGTTCCGCAACTGGCGCTCTTCACGCTCGCTGCAGTCGTGCTTGTCGAGATTGGCGTGCGCTGGTCTGCAATGGGGCGGCGCTTCGTGGCCGTGGGCGTCAGCGCCCGAGCCGCGCGCGCGGCCGGCATCCGCGTCGTCGGTATCAAGACCGCGACATATGCGATCGCCGGATTTTTCTACGCCCTCGCGGGCGTCCTTCTGGCGGGCTATCTCCGGGTTCCAAGCCTGCTCGTCGGCCACAACTATCTGCTGCCGACCATTACTGTTGTCGTGCTTGGTGGTAATTCCCTTCTCGGAGGCGCGGGCAGCGTGGCCGCGACTGCGCTCGGCGCAATCTTCCTTGTGCAGCTGCAACAGGTCATAATTGGCATGGGCGCGCCGACTTCGGCCCAATTCATTATTCAGGCTGTCATCATCTTGCTTGGTATGGCGCTTCAGGTCGTTCCCTGGCGCGAGGGGATCAACGTGCTCAAGGGTCGTTCCGCAGGGGCCAATGAGTTAGTGAAACGCGACGTCGCGGCAATCCGTGGCCGCAGAGCAGGTCAAAAAGGCTAGGGGCCGTCGGCCCTCAGGGAGGAAGGAAAGACAATGGTTCATGCAATGACTAGATCGGCGGTATCCGCCGCATTTCTGACCGCGACTATGTTCGCCGCGGGGGCGAGCTTGGCGGCGGATGATGCAGCGAAACTCATCGACACCGCAGCGAAGACCACGGACACGTCGTTTTGCGGCACGAAACCGATAACCCTCGGCATTCACGACGGATTTGGAATCAATGGCTGGTCGCGGGCCTCCATGGCGGCGGTCCGGTCCGAGGCTGCAAAGTGCGCCAACGTGAAGCAGGTCCCGCGCATCGGCCAGGGCGATCTCCAGAGGTCGATCTCGGACGTCAACGGCATGGTCTCTCAAGGCGTCGATGCGATCGCCATCATCCCGGATTGGGGCAAGTCGCAGCTGCCGTCGTTGCGGGCCGCGACGGACGCCGGCGTGAAGATCGTGCCCTGGGCTGCCGATCCTGGCGGGAAAGACGGCGAAGACTATGTCCAGTATCTTGACTGGGACAATCATGCGGCCGGAGTCACCTGGGCCGAGTGGATAGCCAAGGCCATTCATGGCGAAGGCAATGTTGTGTTCATGGGCGGCCCGGCGGGCAACCCGGTGAGCGCCAACACACTCGCGGGCGTAGTCGAGGCGTTCAAGAAATATCCCAAGATCACCTTGCTGACCGGCGACAAGGATTGGCCAGTCACCAACTGGGACTCCTCCCTCATCCAGCAGAACATGACGGCGCTTCTCAACAAATATCCGAAGATCGATGCGGTCATCAACGACAGCGACGGCTTCGCGAGTCTTGGCGTGGTCCGCGCCTATCAGAGCGCCAACAAGCCTCTGGTGCCGCTGGCCTCTCTCGAAGCCAATGGCCTCGCGTGCGAGTATGAGAAGCAGAAGGCCAGCAATCCCAACTTCCAGATCGGCACGATCTCCGGCCGCAACTGGATCGGCCGAGTGGCGGCGCGCAAAGCGATCGCGGCGGCCGAGGGGCTGAAGAACGACGAGCCCACCCTCTTTCAGCTGGGGATTTACGAAGACTCGCTCGGCGGCCGCGCTCCGGTCTGCGACCCGTCGCAGGCAGGCGACATTTTCACTTCGTCGCAGTTGACCGCCGACGAACTGGCCAAATTCGGCAAGGCTGAGTGAAGCGAGTCACGGCTGAAGATGGGAAGCGAAGCCCGCGCCGTTCTGCGCCTTACCGACGTCGTGAAGACCTTCCCGGGCGTCGTCGCGCTTGGCGGCGTCAGCCTTGAGGTCGTCGAAGGCGAGGTGCATGCCCTCCTGGGCGAGAACGGCGCGGGCAAGTCGACTCTGATGGCGGTCGCCGCCGGCGCATTGACTCCGAACTCGGGGTCAATCGAAATCGGCGGACAATTGCTTGACGAGCCGACGCCCGCGCGGGCGCAGGCTCTCGGTCTCAGCGTTGTCTATCAGCATACTTCGGTTCTCGACGACCTGACGGTCGCCGAGAACCTTCTATACTGCGTGCCCGCGGCTCGCCGCTCCGCCGCTCGGAGCAGCAAGGCGTGGGTTCAAGAACAACTCGCGACGGTCGGCGCCGAGTTCGACCCGCGCACTGCGGGTCAGCGACCTCACGGTCGCCCAGAGACAACTCGTCGAGATCGCCAAGGCGCTCGCGCTAAAGCCGAAGGTTCTCGTGCTTGATGAACCGACCGAGGCGCTGACCGCGGTCGAGACTGAGCGCCTCTTTCTTCAGATTGCGCGTATCAAGGCGATCGGCACAGCAGTCGTCTACATCTCTCACCGTCTGCCAGAGGTGCGCCGCATCGCCGACCGGATCAGCATTCTTCGGGATGGCCAGTTCCGCGGCACGTTCTCAGCTGCGGGCGTCTCGGAAGAGGACATCCTTGCTCTGATCATCGGCCGGTCGGTTGAGCATGCCTATCCGGCCAAGATGACGCGGCGGGAAACGGATCAGCCCGTGCTTGTCGCCAGAGAATATCCGCGGCGACAGGCTGCAGGGCGTCGATGTCGAAGTGTGGCCCGGCGAAGTGCTCGGCCTTGCTGGAGTTGAGGGCAATGGCCAGCGTGACTTTATCCGCGGCCTCGCCGGCCTGACGGCGGTCTCGGGAGAGATTGCAGTCAAGGGCGCCGGTGTGGCGACCTCGGATCCGGTCGCGGCGCAGAAAGGGGGCATCATCTTTCTGCCTGGCGACCGGCACGCGGAAGGGCTTTTGCTCTCCCTCTCCGTTCGCGAGAATCTGACGCTGCTGGTGCTCGATACGCTGACGCGTTTCGGGCTGGTCTCGCGTGAACGAGAACTCGCGCTGGCGGGCTCCTATGGCTCCTCGCTTGCGATCAAGGCGCCGTCGCACGAGACGACCATTTCGCATCTGTCCGGCGGCAACCAGCAGAAAGTTCTGTTCGCGCGGTCGATGGCCGCCAATCCGGCCGTATTCCTCGCAGATGAGCCGACCCGCGGCGTCGATGCAGGCGCGCGTATGGAACTCTACAAGATCATTCGTGAGGTCGCCGCGAAGGGGGCCGGGGTCGTCGTGTTATCGTCAGACGCGATCGAGCTGCAGGGCCTGTGCGACCGCGTGCTGGTGTTCTCGCGCGGGAAAGTGGTGCGCTCGCTGACCGGTGACGAACTGACCGAGGAGAACATCACCGGCGCGGCGATCGGCTCCGAAGTCCATCGGGAAGCTTCTCAAGCGAGAAGCTGGGTACGGCTGGATTCGACGTTTCACGACCAGCGACTTCGCGCCAACATTGATCCTTGCGGCGTTGATCGTTTTGCTCGCGCTTTACACGACCAGCGTCAATCCGAAATTCCTCAGCGATCGCAGTCTCAGCGGCACGCTTCTGCTCGCGAGTTCGTTGGCCTTCATCAGCTTCGGTCAGCTTTTTGTCCTGATGACCGGCGGCATTGACCTCTCTGTCGGTCCCCTGACGGGTCTCGTCGTCGTCATTCTCTCGTTCTTCGCCGATGCGGACCACGGGACCGGCTGATTTTATGCTCGGCTTGGTCCTGGCCTTCGGTGTCGCGGCGTTCATCGGACTGATCAACGGCTTTCTGGTTCGCATTGTGAAACTTTCGCCGCTCATCACGACGCTGGCGATGTTCATCGCGCTTCAAGGCGTTTCGCTCTCGCTGCGCTCAACGCCGGATGGGTTCTTCCGCCGCGAAATCGCGCAAACGCTGAATATGCGTTTTGGATTCTTGCCCGCGGCCTTCATCGTGGTCGTGATCGTCGCGATCGGCCTCGAGATCATATTGCGCAAGACGCGCTTCGGAATGGGCGTTCGGGCTGTCGGGTCCAACGAGGTGTCGGCTTATCGGTTGGGAGCGCGGGTCGATCGGACAGCGATCCTGGCCTATGTCCTCTGTTCCCTGTTCGCGGCCGCCGGCGGCGTGTTGCTCGCTGCTCAGGTCGGCGTTGGCGATCCGACCGTCGGTCAGAACTACACGCTTCAGAGCATTTCCGCAGTGGTGCTCGGCGGCGCGAGCATTTTTGGCGGTCGCGGCTCGTTCCTCGGCGCGCTGGCGGCCGTGCTTCTGATCGAGGAGATCACGGCGACGACGGGCTTCCTCGGACTGGGCACGGCCTGGCAATACTGGCTGCCCGGCCTGCTGATCCTGGTGGCGACGGCCCTCTATTCGCGGACGCGGACGGGTTCAGAAGCCCATTGAAGCGCGCCAGCGGCGCGGCGGGAGACGATCTTATGAGTGGTAAAGTCGGCATGATCGGCGTCGGAGTCATGGGCTTCGCCATGGCTCGTAACCTGCGACAGGCGGGCTTCGATGTCGTCGGCTACGACCCGGCTCCTGGGGCGCGCGAGCGGCTCGCGGGAATCGGTGGGACCGTCGTCGAGGCGCCGCGTCTGGTGGCGGAGGCCTGTCCGACCATCATCCTGTCGCTGCCTTCCGCGAAGGCGCTCGCCGACGCCGTCGGCGGCGAGAACGGGCTGGCGGCGGCTTCGGCCCGCGGGACAGTCGCGATCGAATGCTCGACGTTGCCGCTCGCGGATAAGAAGGCCGCGCTCGGCCGTTCTGGACGGCGCCGGAAAGATCCTGCTCGATTGCCCCCTCAGCGGGACGGGGGCCCAGGCCGCGGTCAAGGATCTCGTCGTGTTTGGCAGCGGCGATGAGGCGGCTTTCGAGCGCTCCCGGCCTGTCTTCGAGGGCATGTCGAGGGTTCAGCGTTACCTCGGCGCCTTCGGCAACGGCAGCATCATGAAATATATCGCGAACCTCCTGGTGACGATCCACAACGTTTCGGCTGCCGAGGCGATGGTGCTGGGCATGAAGGCCGGCCTCGATCCCGCCGTCATCTACGACACGTTGGCGGACAGCGCAGGTTCGTCACGCATGTTCCAAGTGCGCGGTCCTCTGATGCGCGACAATCACTACGACAACGCGACCGCGACGATCCGCACTCACCTGAAGGATCTATCGGTGATCAGCGGCTTCGCGACCGAACTGAACTGCCCGACGCCCCTCTTTTCCGCCGCATCGCAGCCCTATTACGCAGGCGCTGCGCAGGGACGCGAGATGCAGGACACGGCGGCGGTCTGCGCGGTCATGGAAGAGATGGCCGGAGTGAAACGGTAGCTGGTCGGCGTCGCCGTTGGTTCGGCGTGCGCCTTGTCGGCGCGATCATGATTTGCAGCAGGCTGGGCGGCGGGAACGACGGCTGAGTTCAATGTTCGCCGAGTCGTCGGATCGCGCCTCGATGGAACACAAGCGGCGACAATCCGCGATCGTGCATCGCTCTGACCTCGCCCAAATAGATCTCATGGTCGCCGCCCGGATAACGCGCGTAGGTCGAGCATTCCAGATAAGCGGCTGTGCCGTGCAGCACCGGCACGCCGGTTTCCCCGACGTCGAACTTAACGTTGACGAACTTGTCGTTGCTGGGCGTCGCGAATTGCCGGCAAAGATGTTCTTGATCCTCGGCCAGAATGTTGATCGCGAACCAGTTGTGTGTGCGGAAGGCGTTGAGGCTGGGCGACTTCAGGGCCAGACTCCAGAGGATCAGAGGCGGCTGCATCGACACGGAGTTGAAGGAATTGACCGTGAGGCCGATCGGGCGTCCTTCGTCGCCGACCGAAGTGACGATGACGACGCCAGTCGTGAATGATCCCAGCACATTGCGAAGACTGCGCGGGTCGAAGGTGCGAAAAGACGCAGCAAGGCTCGTCACCACCGTCGCTCTCCCGCGATCTTTCGCGCGCCCTTCCGTTTTAAGCAGCCGCGTCGTTCCCAATCGCCCGCATTTTGGGGATCACCTTCTCGGCAAGGAGGACCATGGAGCGTCGGGCGAGCGCGGGATCGAGCCAGTCCTTTCCAGCGTAGAGAAGCGTTCCGAACTGGCCGACGGTGTCCTGAAACTGAACGAGTTCGTCGGCGACCTTGTCCGGCGTGCCCCATATGACGAGATCGTCGAGCACGCCGTCGACAGTCAGGTCGTCGTCCGACATGTTCGGATCCGCTTTGAACAGCGAGGCGCGGCGGTTGGCCTTCATCTTGGTCAGCAATTGATTGTAGTAAAAACGATACGGGCTCTTCGGGCCGAGCGCGTATTCGCGCGCCGTCGCCAGATCGTTCGCGACGAAGACGCTCTTGGCGACCCGCCAGTCGTTCGGATCGGCCACCGCCCCGACCCGCTCGCGACCCTCGACATATTTCGGCCAATGGGTCGCAACCCATTTGGGCAGAAGAAAATTGGCGGAGATCGGAAGCCAGCCACGGGCCGCCGCTTCCGTCACGCCCTTCGAATGGGGCGCGACCACTGTCACCATGATCGGCGGATGGGGCTTTTGAAGGGGCTTGGCGATGATGCCCTGGCCGATCTCTTCCATCATCGTCCGTTCGGTCGTGATCTTCCAGAAACGTCCGTCGATGGCGTACGGCGGGCGGCCTTCCCAGATCTTCAGCACTGCGTCGATCCCCTCGACGAACATCGCATTTCTGTCTGCGTCCAGATTGCCGAAAATTTCGGCGTCAGAGAGGAGTCCGCCAGGGCTGATGCCGAAATTGAATCGGCCATCGAGCATGTGATCCAGCATCGCGATTTGCCCGGCAACCGCCGCAGGATGGCTGTTGGGCAGATTGATGGTTCCTGTGCCGAGCCTCATTTGCTTGATGTCCTTCGCGATCCAGGACAGAAACAGCCCGCAGGACGTTATGTTCTCCGCTTGGTCGGTGACGTGTTCCCCGCAATAGGCTTCGGTGAAACCCAGTTCATCCGCCAGGATGAAGGCCTCTCTGTCTTCCTTGAGAGTGACCCGCCAGTCCTTGCCCAGCGGGTGAATCGGCATCGTGAAGAAACCAACCTTCATTCTAAGCTCCCGAAGCCTCGGAAAAACGCAGAGCAGGCGCAAAGAAAACAGAACTAATCACGCGATCCAGCTCCATTTGGAAAATCTATGCCGACTTTCGCCTAACGTCGTAGCGAGGCAAATGCCGCCGTAGTCGTTGCCGCCATTCTCCGCCTTTTCCTCACTCTTTTTACGTTCTCGGAATTCAAAGAGTATCGAGGAGAAGAGGCGAGGTAAAATGAGAAGCGGTGATGAGTTGCATCAGGCAGTGTAATGCCTTTGCCCATGCGCCCGAGCAACAATGACTTCGTTGAAATCAAAGCGCCTAATCTTAAGCGATTTGCTTGCGGTGCCACCCGACATTGCTCTATCTCAGCGACGGATCTGGACGGCATGTGAGACGACGTGGCCGAGAGTTTGACGGACATACGCATTTTCGTCGCCGCCTACGAAGAACGCTCCTTCACGGCGGCGGCTTCAAGGGAGCATGCCACCCAATCTGGCGTGTCGCAGCACATCCGAAAGCTTGAGGAGGCCTTCGGCGTTAGCCTTTTCACTCGGAATAAGCGGGCAGTCGTTCCGACGCTGGCCGCGGATGCGTATTACGAGCGTTGCATTCAGGTGTTGCGCACCTTGGCGTCCGGAAAGAACGCCGTGAAAGCTTTCGCGGGCGTTGCAGGGGATGTCTATGCTGGACTGATGCCCACGATGACGCGGGCGACCCTTGCGCCGTCGATTCGCCGCCTCGTTGCGGAGCATCCGAACGTCACGGTCCATGTCGTCGAGGGGTACAGCGGCATGTTAACGGAAAAGGTGGTCAACGGAGAGCTTGATTTCGCAATCGTGCCGGCATTCGTCGGCGCTCCGGGACTGAGTCTCCAGCCATTCCTTCAGACCTGGGAGACGATGGTCGCCAGTCACGCGCGCGGTTCGCACCTGCATCCCGTACGATTGCGGGAATGTGGCCCGTTGTACGTCGTCGCGCCAGGCGCCGCCAATACTCGGCGGCGGAACCTTGAGATTTATTTCAAGACCAATCACGTCCAGGTCGAACGCATCATTGAGCTTGACACGATGATGGGATCGCTCGATTTCGTCGCGACCTCGGATTGGGTTACCATTGTCCCCGCGCTTATGATGAACGGCGACATTCAAAGCGGCCAATATTCAGTCCGTCCCATCATTGGTCCGACCGCCACACTCGATCTCGTTCTGATTGAGCCAACACGCCATATGCTAAGTCTGCCGGCCCAGGCTTTTCTCGAGATCCTCCGGTCCGAATCGGTGCGGCTAAACGATGCTTGGAGGCGTTACTTTGATCCCGCTAAGGCATCTGGCCGTTGAGGAATAGACCGAGAAACTCCTCGGGTCGCGCGTTGCTCCGTAGGTGGAAGGCTGACATGATTGGGCGAGAATTGAGGCGGTTGACACACCATGTGCATTGCCTGTGAGTTCCCTGCCTCGCAGGGCCATTGGACGGAGTCGGGAACCGCTAGGGGGCCGGATGCGGCGAAAGATCGCTTGGCGATGCTTTCAACGCTTGGCGCGGCGCTTGCCACCGATGGCCTCCGCGTAAGAGCCGCCGGTCTGTCGTCAGGTTTCCAGATCTCGAGCTCGTCGGGTCGATTTGAGAACGCACAAAATCTGGAAGAGGCCTGGGTGGCGGCGGAAAAGGTGCTGGGTCACGCGGTGGACCCTTTGAATCCGCACTTCATCGCGCGAATCCGGGCCGCCGTCGCCTCATGAGCGCGTCTGGCCCACGGTTCTTGCTGACCGTGCTTGGTGGATTTCTTGGCGCCGGTAAAACAACCTGGCTGCGGCACCATTTGCACTCGGGCGTTTTTCGCGGCGCAATTGTGATCGTCAACGAAGCCGCGAGCGCCCCGATCGATCATGTGCTTTTGACCTCTGCGAATCGCACCCACGTGCTGGCCGGGGGTTGCGCATGTTGCGAGGGCAAAAGCGAACTGCTGCGTCTTCTGCGCGACCTCAGCACCTCGACACGCATCGGCGAGACTTCGGAGATCCAACGGATCGTTCTGGAGACGAGCGGCCTGGCGGATCCACAATCCATTCTGGTCGCAATCGCGTGCGATCAGGAGCTCGCGGGGTGGATTGAGGTGACCGAGGTCGTCGTGATTGTCGACGCCGTCAATGGTCTCGAACTCTTAAGAGATGATGAGCTCGCTCGCCGGCAGATCGCATGCGCCGATTGCCTAATCGTCGCCAAAACGGACGCCGTCGAGTCTCACGATGTCATGCGCCTTCTCAACGCTTTGAAGAACCTGAATCCCGCTGCCGCCTATTTCGGCGCAGTGCGCGGCGTCGAGACGCCGCTCCCCGATGTCGATGGCGGCGATTTCAGAGAGGAGCGCACACGCGCGAGCGACCAATGCGCCGGTCCGGTCGTTGCTTCGGAAATTCGCCTCGGCGACACCGCGTGGCCCGTGTTTGCAGTGTGGCTATCGGCGCTGCTGCACGTGCACGGCGACGAGCTTTTGCGCATCAAAGGAGTTGTTCGCGCGCCAACCGGCCGGTTGCTCATCCAAGCTGTGCGTCGCCATGTACAGCCGCCTGAAATACTCCCGGGACCGTTCGATGATGCTGACGGCACATTGGTGGTGTTCGGGCGCGGCCATTCCGCAAACGTCTTGCAAGGATCCTTGGACGCGTTCGCTGAGGGTGCGCGGAAGGCCTCCACCTAGAACCATAGTTCTTGCTTTTCACTATTCAGGAGAATGCGTTGTCACGCCCGCCCGTTCTCGACGAAACCCATTTAACGGCCGAGCAGCAGGCCGTCTTCGACGATATACGCTCTGGTCCTCGCGGGCTGGTTGAAGGGCCTTTACGGGTGTGGTTGCAAAGTCCTGTGTTCGCGGAACGCGCCCAGAAATTGGGAGCCTTCTGTCGTTACGAAACACGCTTGTCCGCGAGGCTTTCTGAATTGGCGATCGTCATCGTGGGCGCGCATTGGCAATCCGGCTTTGAATGGTCGGTCCACGCGCCGATCGCAGCGAAAGCCGGCATCGATTCCGCGGTGTTGGAGGCGATCCGCGAAGGAGCGCGGCCCTCCATCATCCGCAGCGACGAACAGGCGGTGTACAGGTTCTCGCACGAGCTTCTTGAAACCAAGCGGATTTCTGAGGACGCTTATGAGGACGTGGTAAAGCTCGTCGGAACCGAGGGTGCAGTCGAGTTGGTCGGAATACTCGGATATTACACGCTCATCTGCATGACGATAAACGCCTTTGAGGTCCCAGTCGCGAACGGCGCGCCCGAGCCATTTCAATTTGGCGAAAGCGCTGAGCGCCAATAGGATGTGGAACGTTGCTCGCAGAAGACGTTTCTCCCGCTTACACGGAAAGCCTCTTGGTCGTCGGAGATTTCGTGTCCGCATTATGGTCCGCGCGCCAAAGTGCGTGCGCATCCTGTCGCCCGACGGTATGGTGTCAACCATGCTGCTCTAATCAAACACGATAGGCGTTCGCCTAGTCGAATGTCATGTCTTCGAACGCGCCGGATGAGGGGCTCGTCTGCGCTCAATCTTGAGGAAATCAGCCGCCGTCTGGTACTTAATCTCCACGGGAGGACAACGTCATGAAGTCAAGCACCGATCGAATCCTGACTACGCATACAGGCAGCCTACCGCGTTCCAAGGCGCTTTCGGCGATGCTCGTCAAACGCGAACAGCGTAAACCCTATGATACGGCTGCGTTCCAGGCCGAGATCGAGCGCAATCTCGATGCCAACGTGAGGCGCCAGATTGAGAGCGGTGTTGATATCGGAAACGACGGCGAGACCCCAAGGGTAGGCTTTTCCACCTATACGACCGAACGCATGACCGGCTTTGGGGGCGAATCGAGGCGCAAGCCGACGCTCGACGCCATCAAATTCCCTGGCTTTGCAGAATACATGTCGCGGCAAATCGGCGTCGCCGAGGATTTGGCGAAAGTCTGGAACGCGCCGCAGGCCGTGGGCAAGCTGGAATACGATTCCACGCTGAAGGAAGCAAAGGAAGAAGCCGCGCTATTTCAGTCTTCGCTGAAGCGGCTTGGCGTCTCCTTCACGGAAAATTTCATGTCCGCGGCATCGCCAGGCATCGTCTCGTGCACAATGCTGCTGTCCCCCAACAATCCGGCGTACAAGACCGACGCGGAATATGTCATGGGGATCGCGAAGGAATTGAAGAAGGAATACGAGTACATCGTCAGTCAGGGCTACGTGCTTCAGCTTGATGCTCCCGACCTTGCGATGGAGCGCGTCATCATGTTCGGCGATCAGCCGCTGAACGTGTTCCTCGACCGCGTCGCGTTGCATATCGAAGCGATCAATGTCGCAATCGCCAATATTCCACGCGACCGGGTGCGTTTGCATGTGTGCTGGGGCAACTGGAACGGGCCCCATCAGGACGACGTCGACATGGTCGACCTGCTGCCGATCCTCTACAAGGCCAAAGTCGGCGCGCTATCCATTCCCGTCGGGAATCCGCGTCACGAGCACGAAACGGAGTTGTTCCGCAAGTTGCCGCTGCCGAGCGAGATGCTCCTGATTCCGGGCGTGATCGACGTCACCACCAACTATCTCGAGCACCCCGAGGTCGTCGCGAACCGGATCTGCGCAGCGGTTTCCGCGGTCGGCGCGCGCGAGCGCGTGATTGGCGGAACCGATTGCGGATTTGGCACCTTCGCCAGCTACGAGTTTATCGCCGAGGATATCGTATGGGCGAAACTCAAGGCGCTCTCAGAGGGCGCAGCAATCGCCACGAAGCGCCTGTGGGGCCGGGCGTAGCTCACTCTGGCGTCGTCCTCGAGGACGACGCCACCCAATCGGTCGCATTCGGCCTCGAGAATCTCTTGCGCTCGACCGATTGATCCCGCGTCTGGCGATTGAGCGACCGTATGCCCGCGCGTATCCACTTAACCGTGCTTCAATAGAATCCCACACGCCCAGCGAGAACCCCTCGTCCAACACCATAATGGCGCCGTGCACCGGCTTGCTGTCCTCGCAGGCGAGATACAGCGCCATCCCCGCCATTTCTTCGGGCAGCGAATAGGTTCTCCCGCTCGGTGTGCGCGCGCCCATCATGTCGACGAAGCCTTTGTATTGCGCCTCGGTGCGGAGGTTTTCGTTCATGGGCGTCGCAGTGTTGCCGGGTGCGATGCAATTGACGTGAACGCCGTCGCGGCCGAACTCTATCGCGAGCGAACGCGTGAGCATGTTGACCGCCGCCTTGCTCGCACAATAGACAGCGTAGTTGCCGAGCGCCATCGTCCCGAGGACAGATGAAATATTGACGATCCATCCTGTCTTGCGTGCGCGCATCGACGGCGCGATTGCGCAGATCGTGTTCCACGTGCCTTTGACGTTGACGTCCATGACCTTGTCATAGACGTCCTCGTGAGTGTCGGCGGCAGGCGTCGGCGGAAAGACGCCAGCCGAATTGATCAGAATATCGATCGGACGATGAGCGACCACGACTTCGGCGACGGCCTTGGCGACCTGCTTCGCATCGCGGACGTCCGCTACGTGCGCGGAAGCTTGACCTCCGGCGGCGCGAATGCGTTTAGCCACGCCTTCGGCAGCGAACTCTGAGCTCGCAACGACGGCGACACTGGCGCCTTCGCGTCCAAACAACAACGCAGTCTGCTCGCCAATCCCTTGCGAGCCACCCGATACGAATGCCACTTTACGCTGCAGTTTACCCATGTCACTTCCCCTCGCTTATCGGAGCATCTTCGATCTCTATCTGCACTATAGTCCACGCGAACTTGTCAGATAACACATAACTGTCCGAGACCGCCTCAGGCTGACCGTTCGTGGCCCGTCACTGTCTCGAGCACGCCCCGGAGTGCCGCGACATTGCTATCGAGACAAACGGACCCGCTCGAATGTAGAAGCAGTTAGGCCGTTCTTGTTTCGTCCGCATCTGCCGCGGTATGCCAGTGGACAACGATCCGAATCCCCGGCGTAGGAGTGGACATCGACTGGACGACCGACCGCGCTGACGCTTACAGAGTATTTGTTGCTGTCGAACCGCACCAGGCACTGTTCTCGACGCCGAGGCCTTGTTGTCTACGAAACTCATCGAAGCGACCGCGATAGGCGATGAGCGTGGGCCTTACGCCCGCATGCAGCCGATAGAGTTGACGAGAATGGCGCGAACACATGTGCAGGGACCGGCGGTCGTATTGCCAATCCTTGCCCACGAAGATCGGGTCGACCACCTCTTCATGGGATGTCTCCCAGATCATTGCGATGGAGGCGTGTGCAATCCGCACTATTGGGGCCGGCACTTTCTTGCTGATCATTCCTCGTTTTGTGAAGCCATTCATCAAGAAGCCCGCTCCTGAGAATGCCGGAGGAACTCCTTGAGATCAGCGTCTGACAGTGATGGGGCATGTCGATGCGATGCACAGTTCGACGCCGCCGCCGCCAGTCGGAGTTGCTGCGCCGACGCAGCCCAACCGTCAGGACTGCGGCTATGCCAGCGCACACGCCCGCAAGCAGATAGATAGACGAGAAAGGCAACAGCATTGACGTCGATGCCCGCAAGCCTCGCGGCCTCGCGGTTGCCCGCCGACTGCATAAATGCTCTTTTCCGAAGGCCGCTCGCTTCTGCAGGATCTCGCCGAAAGCAAAGACCGAGCGGTCATTGACCCCCATGTCCTGCGCCGGCGACAAAGCCGCCGCCGTCGATAACGACGCCTTCTCCGGTGATGAACGAGGCGCCGTCGCTCGCCAGAAACAGCACGAGACGCGCAATCTCCATAGGGTCGGCGATGCGTCCCATGGGAAGCGAGGGCAAGAACGTGTCTTTGGCCGCCTGTTCGCCACCGAACATGCCTGTCAGCAGAGGTGTCATCGTCGAACCCGGCCAGATCGCATTGACGCGGATGTTCTTGCGCGCAACCTCGAGCGCGACGGACTTGGTGAGTCCGAGGACGCCCCACTTGCTCGCGCAATACGTCGCCGTCGTCGCGTACCCATGACGCCAAACAGGGAGGAGGTGTTGACGATGTCGCCTCCGCCGTTCTCGATCATGTGCGGCACCTGATTTTGAGGTCCCAGGAAGACGCCTTTGGGATTGACGCCAACAATGGCGTCGAAATCGGCCTCGCTCAGTTCCTGAATGGGAGCTGTCTTGCCTGGGATGCCCGCGTTGCTGAAGGCGATATCGATGCGTCGAAACGCTCGAAGGCGCGCTTGTGAAAGGCGACGACGTCAGTCCTTACGGACGTCAAGCTCCTCGAATTCGATGCTCACTTCGGGGAACTTCGCTTTGACTTCCTTGACGAGGCTGTCCCCGTCTCCCTTGCCGAGCCCGCCGACATAGACATTCGCGTCGGCTTCCGCGAAGGCCAACGCGGTTGCGCGACCAATTCCGGTCGTGCCGCCGATGACGAGGGCGCTCTTGCCTGAAAAATTGTAAGTCGTTTGCATCACGTTATTCCCTCGATGTGGCGCGGATCCGCGCCTATTTGACGAGCAGCACACCCCTACGATCCATATTGACGGCCACGGCGACGATCACGCCGGCTCCCAAAACGACGTCCTGCAGAAGCGGGTTGACGTCCGCGACATTCATGCCGTTTTGCAGGATGGTGATAACCAGCACGCCGAGCAGGGTGCGGTGCGGACCCGCACTCCGCCCGTCAGCGGCGTGCCGCCCATGACCACCGCCGCGATGGCCGGCAACAAGAGGGGCGTGCCCATCGTCGGATCACTGCCGCTCACACGCAGCATAAGCAAGATCGCGGCGAATCCGGCGAGAAACCCGCAAACAATGAAGGCGTAAAGTTTGAACCGCGCAACCGGAACGCCGCAGAGTTTGGCCACGGTCTCGCCGCCGTCGATTGCGTAAAGGTAGCGTCCGAACCGTGTTCGGCGAGCTGCGAAGACCGATAGCAGCCAAGCCGCCAACGCCCAGGCCGCGATCGTCGGCGCCCCAAACAAAAAACCGTTGAAGACTGATTGAATTTGAAGGTCCGGCTCAACACCGATCGCGGCGGCGCCTTGCGTGAGATAAAGCGTCATCCCGTTAACGGCGAACAGCATGCCAAGCGTGATGAGAAACGAGGGCAGCCTGGCGTAAGCGGCGAGCACGCCGTTGATCGCGCCGATCGCCGCTCCAGCGAACGGCGCCGCCAGCACCGCCCATTCGCCGTGATCGCGAATAAAGAGCGCGGCGAGCATGCCGACCATCGAGACGGTCGAGCCGATGGACAAGTCGATGCTGCCCATCGTGATGACGAACGTCTCGCCGAGGGCGAGCACGGTGAGCACGGCCGCCTGCTGGAGAACATTGGTTGCGTTGCGAATCGAGAAAAAGTTGCCGTTGAGCAGAGAGAACACAATGATCAGGATGACGAGCGCGACGAGAGGGCCGAGCGTCGGCATTGAGCGCTGAAGGTCGATCGCTCAGGAAATCGCCGTCGTTCCGATCTGCGGCGGCGACGCTCAGCGCTGGCGGACTCATCGACGTGACTTTCGGATTGCGTAAGCTTTGCCAGTCATCATTCATACCATGTGCGATACGACTTCGGCTTCGCGAGGCTTGCCGTCACGCGGCGCGGCGATCTCACGTGTAATTGCGCCGCCACGCATGACCAGAATGCGATTGCTGAGGCCGATGATCTCCGGCAGATCGTCGCTCACAAGCAGGACGCCGATTCCTTGCGCGGCGATGGATCGAAGGACGCCATAGATTTCCTCCTTCGCGCCGGCGTCGACTCCGTTGGTCGGATTGTCGAGCACCAGGACCTTCGCGTTGCGCATGAGCCACCGCGCCAGAAGCACCTTCTGCTGATTGCCTCCGCTGAGCGCGCTCGCAGGCACGGTTGCGCCGGGGGTCTTGATGGCCAACGCTCGGATAAGCTCCTCGACGTCTTTCAATTCTCCTGCTGGATCGAGCAGCATTCCGGCGTCGGCGCGTGTGAGCCGTGCTAAGGTCATATTCGCAGCCACGGATAGAACTGGGATGACGCCTTCGCGCCGATCCGGAGGCAGATAACCGACCCCCGCTTCATTCATTGTGGCAATTGATGGCCACCAAATCTCTTCCCGAAACAGCAATCCGCCCCGCGAGCGCAGGGAAGTCGCCGGCCAAAGCGCGAGCGAGGTCCGACTTTCCCGACCCCAAAAGGCCGGCAATGCCAATAATTTCTCCGGATGTGTAGCGAGAAGCTGACAGTCTTGAAGCAGCCGGGCTGTGAGAGATCGCGGACCTCCAGCGCAGTTTCCGGCCGAGGTCCGCTTTGAAGATGCTCGCGATAGAAGAATTCCTGCCGCGTCCGGCCAACCATACGCTCATGGAGATCGCCTTCGGTGACATCCGCGACGGACATCGTGGCGACCACAGAGCCATCCTTAAGAACATAAAGGCGATCGCTGAGTTCGAGCACTTCGCGAGAGGCGATGCGAAACATAAATGATGGCGGCCCGCTCGCGAGTTTTCGCGATTAAACGCTTCAGGATTCCACTTCGTCGCCTGTCAGCGCCGCGGTCGGCTCATCGAGCAGCATGATCGGCGTCTCAATGCCTAGCAGCTCCGCTAGGGCGAATGCCTTGATGATCTCGATCATCTGCCGGGTAGAGAAATCAAAGTCCTGGATTTTGCGGGAGACGTCGATGCCGCCGTGGAACCACCTTCGGCGATCGCGTCGACCCGCTTCTCCAGGCCAGCGCCCTCGGTGCTTCGTTGACCGTTGATCAGCGTCACGTGGATTGTCAATTGCAGGTAGCCGACAGCGTGCTCGACCTTTGTGGACCAGCAGCAGCGAGACAGGCATCGTGCTCAGCAACTCGTGACGCCATTCACCAGCACCAGGTGCACCAGGCCATCCGCCGCCACCATCATCGCCCGATGCTCTTGATACCGATTTCTTCAATATGTGGCCTTGGCGAGCAACAAGATCCCATCTGGAAAGCGCCAGAACCTCAGGCAGGAGGAGGAGATCACCACCACTGCGATGCCGCTGTCGCAAGTTCGTTGATGAACCGGTGGATCTCGACGATAGCGCCGACGTCGACCCCTCGCGTCGGCTCGTCGAAGATCACCAGCTTCGGTTTCTGTACGAGCGATTTGGCGATCACAACTTCTGCTGGTTTCCACCGAAAGTTCGATGACCCGCGCGCCGGATCAATTGCGCGGACGCCAAGCCGCTTCGTCCACTCATTCGCCATCTGGCGCGCCTGCCCCATGGTGACCAGTTCCAACGGGTTCTCGCCCGTGGTCAACTCGCCAACCTGGATGTTCTGGGCGATTGACATGGTCTCGAAGAAGCCTTCGACTTTCCGGTCTTCCGTCACATAGACGATGCCGTCTACGACCGCCGGCCTCGGGGTTCGGTAACGAACACGCCGCCCCTTCAAGCGCACCTCGCCGCCATGGAAGAAATCGCGCTTGAGCACGCCGGCGATCATTTTCATCGTCTCCGTTCGTCCTGCGCCGACCAGACCGAACATGCCGGTGATCTGTCCCGAGAAGACCGAGAACGAGGTGTTGCGGACAATGCTGCCCATCGAAAGATTGCGCACGCTGAGGATTTCTTCGCCGTAAGGACGCGTCTTGCGCTCCTGCGCGGCCCGTAGAGCTCGCTCGACAAATTCCGGCCGACCATCGCGTGAACAAGCCGCGAGCGATCGAAATTGCTGGTCGCATCCGTCGCCACCGACCTCGCCGTCGCGCAGCACCGTGATCCGGTCTGACAGGGTGAGCGCCTCTTCAAGCGCGTGGCTGATGAAAATGACCGACATGCCATCCCGCTGGAGCCGGCGGACGAGATTGAAGAAGTGAAACTTCTCCTCGGGCGTGAGGCTCGCGGTCGGCTCGTCGAAAATCAGGACGCGCGCGTGATGATGGACCGCGCGGGCGATCTCCACCATTTGCTTCTTGCCCGCGCCGAGCGTGGAGACGAGCGCCATCGGGTCGACGTAGAAATTCAACGAAAGCAGGAAGCGCTGCGCCTGGATGTAGAGACCCCTGAGCCGATTAAAGAGCTGTTCCTCGCCGAGGTAGATGTTCTGCGCCACACTCATCGACGGGACGAGATTGGTCTCCTGAAACACCATCGCGATCCCGTGAGCGAGCGCTTCGGCGGGAGATTTGAGGTGAAGCGGCTTACCATCGAAGATGAGTTCGCCGGACGTCAGTTCGATAGACACCGGCCAGCACCTTCATCAGCGTGGACTTGCCTGCGCCATTCTCTCCTACGATCGCATGGATCTCGCCAGCGTTCAGCGTGAAGTCGATGTTCCTGATTGCGGGAATGCCGCGGAATTCTTTGGTCGCCTGACGAAACTCGAGGATTGGGCTCATGGATCGCGCTTCCACGTCCGCAGGATCGACGGCAACAATGCGGCCGGAGCCCTTGGCGGCGACGTAAAGCGTGTCGTTGAACTCACAGCACGATGTGACGCCGTGGACTCGCGCCATCAGCTCGACTGTGGAAGCTCCGGAGAGGCTGCATTGTCGGGCTGCATCTGCGCGACGAGCCCGTAGGACCAACTCGGCGACCATGGCTTCAGCATGTTGAGCTTCTTGCGGGCGCCGCCTTGGATCGGCTCGAGAAAGCTCGCGCCGCTCGAGAGCGCGGGCGCGATCCAGAAGTTCGGATCCACTGTGTCGATCATTCTCCGACGATAATCGTCTTCGCGCAGAACGAATTCCACGAGCTGATTGCGAGGCGCGAAAAGAGCAAGCCAGAACCCGCCGTCACGCGCGGGCGCGATGCGTCCCGGATAGGCTGGAAGGTCCGAGAGGACGGCTGCGGCGCGGCTTCTTCGCGTCCTTCTCGAACGCAAGGATGCGGTGCCGCCAAGCCTCCGAAACGTACAGCCGGCCGTCGCCCGCGTGGGCGAGACCGGTGGGAAAGGCGAGGTTCTTGCACAAGCTGCGTCGCGGTCGCCGCGGGCGTGGACAGATCGATGAGCCAAAGGCTTCCGGTGGCGCCGCGTTCCATGAGGTCGCGTTTCCAATCGGCAACCGTCCGGCCTTCGGCGCCGTTGGCTACGATGAGCGTATCTGCGTCGATGAAGAGGCCGGCGGTCGGGGAGCAAAGCGGCTGTCCCCCGCCTCAGCAATCGCTTTGCCCGCGTGCGGTCCTTCAAGGATCAGGACGCCGCGCCCGTCGAGGCCAATCGCGAGGCTGTCGGAAGGACCGGCCGCGACAAAGGTCACAGGCTGTTCGAAGCCGCGTGCGTCGCTCGCTGTCGAGGAAGCTCCCTGCGGTGTGAGCCGGAGGAGTTGAGAGCCGCTCGAACAGAGAAGCGCGCCACGATGCTGCGTGAGGTTGTCGACGTCCGCGAGCGACAACGCGACGGGCGCAGCGTCAAGCAGAGCGTTGGGCCGAAGCGGGCCGTCCATCATCGGCGCCGATCCGGTTTCGTCATCGAAGCCGCGAAAGGCCGCATAGGCGCGCTTGAGGGCGGCGATCATTGCGCCTCACCCCAATAGTCATCCTGCGCCAGTCCAGTTTGGGTCTGCGCCGGGGATCTTGTAGCGGCCGATCCGGTTGTTGGAGACGCCGCCGAGGTAGAGATAGCCCTTGTGCTCGCGCATCGACGTGATCATCGGATGGTTGACGCCGCCGAGATCCCAAAGGCTGTCCACGATCCGGCCCTGATCGTCGAACTTGATGACGCAGCCCGTATTGATGTTGGGATAAAGCCATAGCTCCGGCGCTACGCGCTTGGCCATGCGTCGGCGAAAGTCCGGCATGGTGAGCGCAAGGTCGAGCGCAGGGGTCCGCATGCCCAGAAGCGCCGCCCAATAGCAGCCATCCGAAGCGCGGTTGATGTTGTCAGGATAGCCGGGCAGGTTGTCGATCAGCGTCTCGAGCCGACCCGTTTTCGGGCCGTCGAAATAGTAGCGCTTGATCGGCGCACGTCCAACTTTCCGCGAAGAAGAACGATTGCCTGTCTCGCGACATGCAGACGCCATTCGCGAACACGATTTTGTGGATGATTGTTCGGGTGACGCTTGTTCGAGGATCGTAGCAGACCATGCGGCCGTTGCCTCGGCTCTCGAGAGCGTCGGTCGCCCAGTCCTCCTGCTCGTAGCGGACGGTCGCCTCGCTGAAATAGACGCGCCCGTCCGGCGCGACGTCGACATCGTCGGCCAGTCGGAGGCGGGAATCGTCGACGACCGATAGCCAGCTTCTGTTCGTCTCGTCCGTCAGCTTCGTCACGGTCTTGTCGGGCGAGACCGCATAGAGCCCCATGCCGCCGATGCAGACGAGCAGATCGCCCTTGCGGTCGAAGGCCATGCCAAGCGGATGACCGCCGATATGAGCAAAGACCTCGTGGCGCGAGTGATCGGGGCCGAAGAAGCGGACGATGTCGCCGTGGCGGGTGCCGCAATAGAGGTTGTCGTCGCGGTCCAGAATGACGTCCTCGGGCCCTTCGATCTGGCCGAGTCCGATCATCTCGACGGACCTCAGCTTGTCGTTCAGCGCGTACGGCGAGGTCGGATCGAGGGCGGACGGAGGAGGAGGAAGCGACAGATAGGCGGGCGACACATAGACCTTCGACAACCACCTGTCGCCGATTGCGCAGGAAGCGCATGTCGACGAAGACGGCGGCGATCAGCACGCAACCCAGAACCGTCGAGTTGATCGGCCCGGATACGCCGAAACTTGTGAGGCTGTCGGTCACGATGAGGACCAGCAGGGCGCCCATGACCGCCTTGGCGACGGACCCTCGGCCCCCGCCAAGCGAATTGCCGCCGAGCACCGCCGCGGTGAGAGCAGACACCTCGAGACCCACGCCCGTGTCGGCGCCCGTGCTGCCGATGCGCGCAGCGAAGAGGAAGCCCGCGAGCGCGCTCAAGACCGACGACCAGATGTAGGCCGCGCAAACCGTGCGGCGCACCTTGATGCCCGCGTTATAGGCCGAGCGCCTCGCGCCGCCGACCGCCGTCAGCCGCCATCCGGGCCGGGTCCGCGACAAGACAATATGCCAGGCGATTGCGATCACGGCCGTTACGACGAGCGTGAAGGGGACGCCAAGGACAGTCCCCTCGCCGATGAAAGTCCAGAGATCGGAATCGGAGAGGCTCGAAATGATTGCGGTCGATGTCCGCAAGAAAACGATGTCGTAGATGGATCGGAAGATGATGAGGGTGACAAGCGTCGTCAGGAAAGCCCGAAGTCGCAGATAGCCGATCAGATAGCCGTTGATCGAACCGCAGACGACGCCAAGCGCCATAACGGCGAGGAAACTCAGGCCGACTGGCCAGCCCTCGACATTCACGCAGATAAGCGAAAGGAGGACGGCGAGCGTGTACACCGACGCGACGGACAGATCGATGCCGCCCGAGATCATGACAATCGTCAGCCCGAGCACGATCAGGCCGAACTCCGCGAACTGTCTCCCAAGATCGCTGAGGCCGTTGATCGTCAAGAAGCCCGGGAGCAAAATCCCGAAAACGACAATCGCGACGAGAAGAACGAGGAAAGGGATCGCGTTGTCGATCCAGCGCTTGGTCAATATTTCCCCGATCAGGTGATCGGGGAAATATCGATAACGCAGTTGGGTCAGCACGTTCCCGGCGCCTTGCGTCACGAAATCGACCGTGTCTGGTATCCGGGTCGAGAAAGCAATCCCTTACTTGAGTTCATCGAGGCTCCAGCACTGGCGAGGGGAGATCGTGTCCTTTGTCTGCAGCGTAAGCGGCGTGAAATAGGTCGTCTGGATCGCCCCTGCTTTCGCCGGAGAGAGCAGCAGCTCGACGATCGCCTGATTGAGCGCGTCGCCTTGCAGCGGCACGTCATAGCTGACGATCTCGCTGAGCAAGCCCTTGCTGATGTTGTCGCAGCCGGTCTTGCTTCCGCCGCCCGAGGTCACGATGAACACTTGTCCGGACTTGCCGGCGGCTTGGACGGCCGCGCCGGCGCCCACGTCTTGGTTGTCCCAATTGCCGACGATGCCGCACAGGTCAGGGTGCTGTTGCAGCACAGTTTCGGTGATCGCCCGGGCCTTCGCGGGATCGTAGGTGGCGGCCTGATCGGCTACGACCTGGATCTCGGGATGGTCGGCGAAGACGTGGTAGTAGGCGTAGAGTTCATAGAGGTTGGACGCTGCTGTAGGCTGGCCTTCGAGGATGGCGACCTTTCCGGATTTGCCAGACTCCTTGCCGCAATGGTCGACGAGCGCCTGCGCCTCGATCAGGCCAACCTTCACCCAGTCCGCGCCGACGTAAGTGTCCGTCGGATTGACCGTTTCGAGGTTCACCTGCAGCACCTTGATGCCCGCTTGGACTGCGCGCTGCTCAAGTTTTGCGTAGGACTGGAGGTCCGGATTGTGAACGATGAGGAGATCCGGCTTCTGCGCGATCGCGTCGGTTATGGCGCGCGTGCCGGCGTCCGTGCTCCAGTTCGGATCGCGAATCTCAAAGGTATAGCCAAGATCCTTGGCCTGCCGGCGCATGATCGCCGCCCAACCTTCCGTGAGGTCAAAGCCCATCGCCAGGGGAACGAAGAGAACCTTCTTGCCCTTGAGCTTCTCGTAATAGGGTTCCCGTTTCGCGTGGTTGTCGAGACCCTTGTCTTCCGCCAGCGCGCCACCGGCGAACACAAGCCCAAGCGCGACAGCAAGCACCATTCTCAGTTTCATTGGATCCTCCCTTTCTAACGACTTCAGTATTTAGACTAAATGTCCCCCTGCTCCTGTTGAGCGGTCTGCTCGTCGCGAGGGTTCACGAAACTGTCGATGACGATGGCGACCAGCAGGATCACGCTCTTGATCAGGTTCTGCTCGACATACGGGACGTTGAGTATGGTCATCCCGTCCAGAAGCACGCCGATGAGAAGTGTGCCGACGAGAACGTTGCGGACCCCGCCCCGGCCGCCGCTTAAGCCAATTCCGCCGAGCACGACGACGAGCAGAACGTCGTAGATCATTGTCGAATTGTAGACGCGAGTGCTCAGGCCGGCTGATGTAGCGGCCATGACAAGACCAGCCGCGTAGGCGACCAGCGCTGTGATCACGTATTGAGAAACGATGAGCGGTCGAAGCGGAACGCCGGCGTTGCGCGCCGCGGCCGGATTGTCCCCGCTTGCGTAGATATATCGTCCGAAGCGCGTCCACCGCAGGAGCGCCCAAAGGACCAGAGCCAACAATGCGAAGAGGACGATGGGCAGGGGAAGTCCTAATAACTTCGCGTCGCTAAGAAACTGGAAGAACGCAGAGTCGTTGGGAGTGTTCTGGACGTCGACCTCGAACAGCCACGCCCGGCCGACGCCGTAAATGACAAGGCCCATTGCGAGAGTTGTGAAGATGGCCGGAACGACGGCGTAGGCGATGAGAACGCCGCTGACCAATCCCGCGAGGACCGAGAAGGCGGCGCCGATGAGCAAGGCCCAACCGAGCGGCACGTGTTGATGGGTCGCGAGCGAGAGGACCCAGGAGACGGCCACGACCATGGTCGCGACCATCGCCAGATCGATGCCGCGGCCGATCACGACCAGCCCCATGCCTAGCCCCAAAATCCCGAGGATCGAGACGCTGCGAACGAGCGCGATAAGATTGCCAGGCGTGAGAAAATTGTGCAGCGTGAGCGAGAAAACTACGAACAGGACCGCCGCGAGGGCGAAGACGACGCTTTCCTGCGTGATGCTCAGCTTGCGGAAATTTAGAGACGGCATGATCTACTCACCGCGCCGTCCTTTGAGGCCACTGAATGGCGCGTTCCTTCCCGGATTCGACAACCGATCTTGGGGTTGAGGATCAACCCCAACGCCGCCAATGCAAAGACGGGGAGATGAAATAACAGTTATGATTTCCTGCAGGAAGCGGATCGGCGTACGAGCCTGGAAAAGTCGCGCCTGGCTCGATCAGATTTGCTTTGGGAGGTCGTTCCGATGTCGGCGCTAGGCGGACGCAACGGTCTGGTGACGGGCGCGGGAAGCGGAATAGGCAGGGCGATCGCGGCCGCGCTCGTGGAGCGCGGCGTGCATGTCACGCTCGCGGACATCGATGACGAGGCCGTGACCCAACTGGCCGGGACACTTGGCCCACTTGCGTTCCCCCTCAAGCTCGATGTGACGGACCATCCCGCCGTCGATGGGCTTCTTAAATCGATGCCGCCCGACTTCCGGCCGATCGACATTCTCATCAACAATGCCGGCCACGACGTTGGCGGCCGCACCAACTTTGCCCGCGGGCCTGCCGACGACTGGACGAGCATCCTCGATGTAAATCTGACCGGGATGGTGCGCGTGACACGGGCGGTCGTACCAGAGATGATCGAGCGGAACTCAGGCGACATCGTCAACATGAGTTCGATCAGCGCGCTCAGGCTTGTGCCCGAAACGGCGGCCTACACCACCAGTAAAGCAGGCGTCAGGGCGTTCAGCGACGGACTGCGGGCCGATCTCGCGGAGACCGCCATTCGCGTCACTGAAGTGCTTCCTGGTCTTACGCGGACCAATATCATTCTTAAGCGTCATCGCGGCGACCGCACGCTCGAAAAGGCCTATTTCGACCAGGCCCGAATTACCCTGGACCCGGAAGACATCGCGCGCATGGTGCTGTTCGCGCTCGAACAACCGGCGCACATGCAAATCGCCCAACTCTTCGTCCTACCCGTCAACCGATGGTGAGCCGCAGTCCTGCGAGCCCCGCGTATCGCGTTGGGACCTCGCGCCACTGCGCCTTCACCGGCTGAGAGCAGTCGTGTCGAGCGCGCCAACTCTCGCGAGCGCGCTCAGGGTTCGATCGCGCGCTTCGCTGTCTCCTTCGGCGTGGACCGGCTGGATACAGACCTGATTGGCGCCGGCGTCGAAATGAGCTTGGAGGCCGCGGGCGATCGTCTCCGCATCGCCCCGGAGCACCATCGCATCGATGAACGTGTCTGAACCGCCCTCGGCAAGATCGGTTTCTGTGAAGCCGATCCGCAGCCAGTTGTTGCGATAGTTGGTCATGGCCATATAGCGATGTAGTTCTTTCCGGGCGAGACCGCGCGCCGCTGCGGCATCTGTCTCGAGGCAAACCTTCTGTTCGACCACGAGCAGCTTGTCAGGCCCCAGTGCGGCTCTCGCTTCGCGCGTATGTTCGGGCGTCACGTTGTACGGGAGGGCGCCGGCGGTGCGCTCGGCAGCGAGCTTCAGCATTAACGGCCCGAGCGCGGCGATCATAAGTGGCCAATCGGCCGCGTTTGAGGGATCTTCATAGAGCCCGTCGAGATAGCGGCGCATGGTCGGCACCGGTTTGTCATACACGTGACCTCGCAACTTCTCGACCATAGGCGCATGGCTGACGCCAAGGCCGAGGATGAAGCGATCGTCGTAGAGGCTGGACAAGGTGCGCAGGCCACGCCTCGCCGTGTACGGGTCGCGCGCATAGATATTCGCGATGGAGCTGCCGATGATGAGCCGCTCCGTGTTCGCCAGCATGAAGCTCGCGATAGAGAGGGATTCATATCCAACCGCTTCCGGATACCAGAACGTCGAAAAGCCGAGGTCTTCAATTGTGCCCAGCAGGCGCCTGATCCCGTCTGCGTCCAGGCGGTCGATCGGATACCAGACGCCCAGCCTGCCCAATTGCCTCATGGCTCGAACTCCCGAATGCGCCGCGTCGCGTATGCGGCGTCGATAACGATGGCGACGCAGCAACCATCAAATGAGCGTGAAACGTCGTCGCGGGGACTGCGCCATTTTGATCGGCGCCTTATCGTCCGCTCGCCGCTCGATTGCATCTGCGGTAGAGATACCACATCATTCGTCGTCCGCTTTCAAATTGAGGGCGGATGCACGCCAAACAGCTTCAAAGGTAGTTGAATGAGCGATTCGAGCGACAAGGCGCTTTCCATCCGGTTGGAACAAGCGCCGCTCGCGGAGTTGATCGAAGCGGCGGGACGTCTGCGCGACGAGGGACATGGCCGCAATCTTTCGTACTCGCGCAAGGTGTTTATTCCGCTCACCCATCTCTGCCGGGACGTCTGCCATTATTGTACCTTCGCTGAGCGGCCACGAGCGAGGCAGTCAGCGTACCTTTCCGCGGACGAAGTGCTCGCGATCGCGCGCGCTGGAGCGGCCGCCGGCTGCACGGAGGCCCTCTTCACGCTTGGCGACAAGCCGGAGCTTCGCTACCGCGCGGCGCGGGCGGCGCTCGACGCGCTCGGGCACGCAACCACGATCGACTATCTTCAGGCGATGTGCACGCTCGTGTTGCGCGAGACCGGACTTCTGCCGCACGCCAATCCCGGAATCATGAGCCGTTCCGAGATCGCGGGCTTAAGGACGGTATCGGCCAGTCAAGGCATCATGCTCGAATCGCTTAGTCCGCGCCTCTGCGAACCAGGTGGTGTTCACTACGGCTCGCCCGACAAGCGGCCTGAAGTCCGTCTTGAGACGATCAAGCTCGCGGGCGAGCTTCGCGTGCCGTTCACAACCGGCATTCTGATTGGCATCGGCGAGACACGCGCCGAGCGCCTTGAGGCGCTCTTCGCCATCCGTGATCTGCATCGGCAGTTCGAGCATATCCAGGAGGTCATTGTCCAGAACTTCCGCGCCAAGCCCGGCACAAAGCGCGCCGGGGCTGCGGAACCCGATCTTGATGACCTGCTTTGGAGCCTCGCCGCAGCCCGGCTAATCCTCGGACCTACGATGAACATCCAAGCACCCCCCAACCTGTCGCCGGGCGTCTATCCGCGGCTGATTGCGGCGGGGATCAATGATTGGGGTGGGGTCTCTCCTGTCACGCCGGATCACGTCAATCCCGAGGCGCCATGGCCGGCGATCGCCGAGCTTGCCGAGCGTACGGCTGCCGCCGGCAAGCTGCTGGTGCACCGCTTGCCAATCTACCCCGCCTACGCGCGCGAGCTTGGCGTCTGGACGGCGCCCGCGATCGCCACGCAGACGCGCCGCCTCAGCGACGCCGAGGGTTTCGCGCGCGACGACAATTGGGCGCCGGGCACGAAAGTCGCGCCGCCCCTGGGCATGGTTCATGCGCGCTCGGTCGATCCAGCGATCGAGTGCATCCTCGAGCGCGCTCAAGGCGGCGCCCGCTTGGACGTAGCCGAGATCGTAAGGCTGTTCGCGGCGCGCGACGCTGATTATCGCCGCGTGGTCGCAGCAGCCGATGCGCTTCGCCGGGAGACGAGCGGCGACACCATCCGCTACGTCGTCAACCGCAACATCAACTACACCAACATATGCTCCTACCGCTGCACGTTCTGCGCCTTCTCGAAGGGCAAGACCCACGAGGCTTTGCGCGGCGCGCCCTATGACCTCGCGATCGAAGAGATTGTCCGCCGCGCTAGCGAAGCCTGGGAGCGAGGCGCGACCGAGGTATGCCTTCAGGGCGGCATCCATCCCGACTACAGCGGCGAGACCTACCTCGCCATTTGCCGCGCCATCAAGGCTGCGGTTCCGGATATGCATATCCACGCCTTCTCGCCATTGGAGGTCACACAGGGCGCGGCGACGCTTGGCCTGCCGATCCGTTCGTTTCTCGCCAAGCTCAAGGACTCGGGCTTAAGCACGCTGCCGGGCACCGCGGCCGAAATTCTGGACGACGAGGTCCGCGCCATCATCTGCGCGGACAAGGTGAACACGGCGCAATGGCTCGATGTCGCAAGGACCGCCCATGGCCTTGGGCTCCGCACGACCTCCACGATCATGTACGGCCATATCGAGCACCCCGTGTCCTGGGCCCGGCACCTTCTGGCCTTGCGGGATTTGCAGGTGGAGACTGGCGGCTTCACCGAATTCGTGCCGTTGCCGTTCGTGCATATGGAAGCGCCGATGTATCTCAAAGGCGCGGCCCGGCGTGGACCGACCTTCCGGGAGGCGGTGTTGATGCATGCGGTGGCGCGGCTCGCGCTCCACCCCCACATCACCAACATCCAGACATCCTGGGTGAAGATGGGACCTCAGGGAGCGGCCGCGTGTCTGAACGCCGGAGCCAATGATCTCGGCGGCACTTTGATGAACGAAAGCATCTCTCGCGCCGCGGGCACTGAGCACGGACAGGAGCTTCCGCCGGAGGCGATGGAGGAACTGATCCGCTCGATTGGCCGGACGCCGGAGCAGCGGATGACCCTCTACGGGCCGGTCCCCGCAGAGCGGCGAGCCGCGTCGCTCAACGCTGTTGATCTGGCTCCTGTCGTCCTGACGCCGCCGCGAAAACTCGTCGCGGCGGAGTAGCGCCGAGTGGGCGCCATTTTCTTCCCCGTTTCGGGTCATTTCAATGGGTTGCGGCGCCATTTCCTTCCGGCGCCGCCCGGTGTCTGGCGTCACATAACATTTATAACATGTAATTACTCTCATGAGCCACCCGCGCTGCTCCCGATGACAGTGCTCTAGCTTGTCGCCAAGAGCCGGCCGGCTACGCCCGATTGCTCGAGAAACGTCAGCGTCCGCGTGCGCACGGGCGGCGACATTTTGAGGAACGTGACGAGGTCGACCGGATTGTCGATGTCCATCCCGATCCCCGGTTGGCGGACAATGAGCGGCTCGATCCCTCGGGCTCGCGCCGCGTCGAGGTGCGGATAGAAGCTGTCTTCGCCGAACCGCAGCGGAACGGCGTCCGGCGGCGAGCAGATGATGGTATTCGATCCGAGATCGTCATGCGCGGGAACAATCGTGAAAGAAGGCGCGGCCCTGTGCGCCGCGAGGGTTGCAGCGATCTCGGCTCGCGACAGTCGAGGAATGTCACCGGGCATTGTCATCATGCCTGCCCTGCCCTCACGGACGAGCAGACGCGCGGCGGCCGTGACGGCGCCGGTATGGCCCTCCCGCGCGCCTTCCGTGACGATGCGCGCGCCATAGCGACTGGCAAGGGATGTCGCGACCGGATCGACCGTGACGACAAGCACGCCGGCAAGCTCCCCGACCGCGGTTACGCCTTCGAGCACATCCTCAAGCATGGTCGTTGCGAGCAGTCGACGTTCATCCGGGCTCAAGGCTGACGAAAGCCGTTGCTTAGCGCCCTCGAGTTCCTTGACGGGCACGACGGCCCAGACGCCACTCACGCGACGAGGTCCCGCCTGTGCTTCGAAGAGCCGAGCGCGTCCGCGCCCTCAAGGACGATGCGAGCCAGTTGCTCGCGCTCTGCGAGATTCCGTCATGAGCGTGGCGGCCAGCGTCACCTTCGGCCTGACGTCCGTCGCCTCTCCCGCGTCACCGTCATCCATCACATAACCATCGAGCAGATCGCCGTATCGCTCGGCGACTGCGGCGGCGCTTGGAATTCGATTCCTAATTCGGTCATCATTTTGGCGGTCGGACCTTTGACCGCGCGTCCGCCAATGATTGGCGAAACCGCGATGATAGGCGCGGCGCAGGCGCCAAGCGCCTGCCGTATCCCTGGCACAGCGAGGATCGGCTCGACGCTAATGAACGGATTGGACGGGCAAATGATCACCGCCCGCAGCCGCTCGTCGCCCAACGCCGCCAAAAGGTCCGGATGAGGGCGGGCATCCGCCGCGCCGTCGAAGGCAAGCTCGCGCACAATTGGCCGGCACTGAAGGCGCACGAAATAGTCCTGGAAATCAAGCCAGCCCTCGTCCGTCCGCAATCGGGTCCGCAATCGGTCGTCGGTCGCCGGCAGGACGCGGGGGCCGACGCCGACGCGGCGGCAAAAATCGGCGGTGATAGCGGAGAGGCTCTCGCCCTGCCCTAGCCGACGGGTACGCTCGACATGAACTGCAAGGTCGCGATCGCCAAGACGGAACCAGTCCTCGCCGCCGAGCGCAGAGAGCGTATCCATGAACGCCCACGTCTCGTCCTGCCGACCCCAGCCAAGCTTCGCATTGTCGAGGCCAGCGAGCGTGTACATGAGCGTGTCGGCGTCGGGCGAAATGTGCAGGCCGAGATGCTCGAAATCATCGCCGACATTGGCGACGACAAGCAGATCGCCCGCCGACAAAATCCGGCTGAGGCCGAGCGCGAGCTTGGCTCCCCCGATGCCGCCCGATAGCGCGACGACAAGATCTCGACTGATCGAAACAGATCCTCGTTTGCGGGGCGAACGATGCTGGCCGCTGTCGATGCAGGCGCAGACCAGCGCAAGCCCCGGATGAGGACAACCGGCGACGCCTCGTCCGCCTGGCCCATCACAAGCGAAGCGGCGGCCGCGATCTCATCGGCAAAACCAATCACACTGACCTCGAGCGTTCGGCCAAACAAGTCGGGCCGCCCGCGCAGGTCGACTAGCGATGGAAGGCCGGCGGCGCCGATCGCCACGCCCGCTGTTCCCTGACGCCACGCACGTCCGAAGCTGTCGTTTATCACCACCGCGAGATCAATTCCGGTCAGGGCCGTCAGACCATGTCGCAGCACCGCCGCGCTGCGGTCCGGATGCTTCGGCAACAGAAGCACGCGCTGGGCGTCGTCCGCTGGTCCCACATTCGATTGGTCCACGCCAGCATTCGCCATGATGAAGCCAAGCCTATGCTCGACGATCAGCACATTGCGGCGCGCCCGCACGACGCGAACAGATCTCCGACAATATGACCTCGACAAGCCGCGCGTCCTTGTCGACATCCGCCGCGAGTGCGATCGCCTGCGCGGAGGGCATGATCGTCGCAAGGTCGACCATGCGGCCCTCAGCCTTCGAGACGATCTTCTGCGCGACGACAAGCACGTCTTGAGGTCGCGGCTCGACACTGTTCTGCTTGAGAATCGAGGCGATCATTTGGACCAGGTCGTCGCCAGCCTTGATCAAGGGCAGGCCCTTCAAGGCAATGACCTCAAGAGAGGTCATGCGCTCTTGCGCGTTCCGTCCGGCGCGCCGTCTCGGCGACGAAGGCGCGGCAGGACCTGCTCGGCATAGAGCCGGATGAACCGCTCCTGGTCAGGACCCGGCGCGTGAAAAACCAGATGGTCGAAGCCGAGGTCGATGTAGTAGCCAATCCGCTCGACATGCTCGTCCGGATCGGTCGAAACAATCCAGCGGCTCGCGGCGCGCTCGGCAGAGAGCCCGTCGGCGAGGCGCTCCATCTCTTCCGGGCTATGGACGGAAGTCTTTTCCTCCGGCGTCAACGCGAGAACCGCCCAGTGGCGGGTGTCCTCCGTCGCGCGTTTCATGTCCGTGTCGAACGAGACCTTGACCTCGATCATCCTTGCGTAGTCGGGCGCTCGCGAGCTAGCCTCGGCGCGTCCCTCCAAAACCTTCGGCAAGATCGTTTCGGTGTAAAGCTCACGCGCCTTGCCGCTGGTGCAGATCAAGCCGTCGCCCATTCGGCCCGCATATTTGGCGATCAATGCGCCGGCGGCCGCGACATAGATCGGGACGGGCGTCGCTGGCCGATCATAGATGGTCGCGTCCTTGGTGCGATAAAATTGGCCTTCGAACGTCACCCGCTCCTCAGTCCAGAGCTGACGGATGAGGCTGATCGCCTCTCGGAAACGGGCGAACCGTTCCTTGAACTCGGGCCATTCCATGCCGGTCGAGGGGACATCGTTCAACGATTTTCCCGTGCCGACACCGAGGATGACCCGATTGGGAAACATGACCCCGAGCGTGGCGAAGGCTTGCGCGACGACGGCGGGCTGGTAGCGAAACGTAGGCGTCAGCACGCTTGTGCCGATTGTGATCCGCGACGTAACCGCGCCGAGCGCGCCAAGCCAGGCGAGCGAAAAGGGAGCGTGGCCGCCATGATGCTTCCATGGCTGGAAATGATCGCTGATGAAGACCGAGTTGAAGCCCGCCTCTTCTGCGAGTTGAGAAAACCGCAGCAATTCCGTCGGCCCGAATTGCTCTGCCGACGCCTTATAACCTAGCTTGAGCATGATCCCGCTCCGACGTCATGAGGCCTCATGGCCCGCGACGGACCAATAGCGCAGACAAGGGACTTCGTGAGACAGTTCGTCGTCAGTCAAATCCGGGGCGGATGACGGCAGACAAGGAGCGCGCCGTCGCGCGATATACGACGAACGCCTCCGTCGCGGTCCTCACAGCCAATCGGCCCCCGAACGAAGCGGCCCTTCTCAGATAGGACTGAGGTCAGCCCATCACCTGCACCTTGTCGGGCTCGATTTCAAAGATGACCCTGATTTGGTCAGGTTGAGCCCATGGATACTTGTCCTTGCCCAAGTATTTCTTGGCGAGGGAATTGATGTGCGCGTCTGCGCCCTTTTCGGTCACGTGGTCGACCCGCCCACGGATCTGGATGTACCGGTAGGCATTGTCGGGGTCGAGGATCGAAAGCGCCACAGGCGCGCCTTCCGACATATTGCGTGTCTTCACACGACCTTTCGCCGAATTCACCCGGATCTTGCCGTTCGTGTAGTCGAACCATACCGGGGTCACCTGCGGCGTCCCATCCGGCATAATTGTCGCCAGGTTAGCGAAGCTCTTTTTGTCCTGCACCAGATCTAGATACTTCGCCGGAATCTTCCACCATGACTGCCCTCATTGCGTTCGCTTGCGTGACGTCCGCAGAGGCGGACATCCGCAGGTGAACGTCAGGGTAAGTCCCGGGGCCACACATTGCAACATGACGACGGCTGGCCGCTTGGCCGATCCGCCTCGCGGCGCTATGCTCCCACCTTTCCAAGGAGGACACGATGACTGAAGCGAAGCTCGCTCCGAACATGCCGGAATGGATGGTCAAGCATGCGAACCTCTATCTCGCCAGCGGCGGAAAAGAGGGGCAGATGTACAAGGTCAACGTGCCTGACCGAGGGGAGATCACGGCGCCGGCGCTCCTGCTTACAACCACCGGCCGCAAATCTGGCGAACAAGTTCATCTTCCCGCTCTTTTACGGAACGGAGGGCGACAGCTACTTCATCGTCGCCTCAAAGGGTGGCGCGCCGGAACATCCCGGATGGTACCGCAATATCCTCGCCAACCCGGATGTCGAGGTGCAAGTCGGGACCAGAAGCTGAAGGCGCGCGCGAGGACGGTCGGGGGTGAAGAACGCAGCCGATTTTGGACGAAGGCGCTCCTGTTTTGGCCGCCTTACGCCGACTATGCGCTCAAGACCGACCGCGAGATACCGGTAGTCGTGCTGGACCCCGTTCACTAGATCCAGAGCGCCAGCCGGGAACCCAATGACGGACAAACAACACCCAGAATGGATGGGAAAGAACCGCAAGCTCACGCCGGCGGAGGTCAAAGAATTTCTGGCCGAGCCGGTGGTAGCGCGGATCGCCACCATCGACGAGAGCGGCGTGCCTTACGTGACCCCGGTCTGGCAGGAATGGGACGGCCAGGCCTTCTGGATCGACCGCGCGAGCGCGCGGCCTGGATTGGCCACATCAAGAAAACCCCAAACGTCGGCATTTCGGCGCGGAAGACAGCGGGACCTACAAGCGGATTACCGCGCAGGGGAAAGCAGAAATCGTCTTCGGCCCGGCTCCGATGCAAGGTCAGTGCCTCGACGTCGCCAACCGCATGGCGGTGCGTTTTCTCGGGGCCGGGAGCACGGCCCGGAATATCTGGTGCCGACCTACGACCGGCCGCGTTACCTGATCAAGATCGCGCCCACAAAGATGCTCACCTGGGAGGGCGTCGAGTGGGCCAAGAAATATACAGGAAAATAGCCATCAGCGGCTCACGTCAGAACGGGTCCATCCGATAGACGCGTTGCGCATTGTCATGGAAAAGCGCGGCCTGCTCGCCTTCAGAGATATCCCGGACGATGGCTTTGAAGCCATCGAAGATTGCATCGTAGCTTGTCCATAGACGACCGACTGGGAAGTCGCTGCCGAACATCGATCGCTTGACGCCGAAGCACTCGATGCAATGCAGCGCGATCTCGCGCAGGCTTTCAGGCGTCGGGTTCGGATCGTACGCGGTCAGCGCCGAAATCTTGATCAGGATGTTGGGCGCCAGAGCCGAGTTGCTCCAGGCCTTCCTTCCATCGCAGCATACCGTCGGGGTCGCGATCGATCGGGCTGCCGCAGTGATTGACGATGAATATCTGGTCGGGAGATCACGGGCCAGCCGGACTACCTCCTCGGCTTGGTAAGGATAGAGCATCAGTTCGAGAAGCTGGTCGTGGCGGGCGAGCAGCACGACGCCGCGGCGGAAGTGCTCCTCGTTCGCGATACCCTGCTGCGGGGCGAATGATCTCGAAGCGGTCTTCGCCGGATGCCAGCTCAGCATCTGCCGAATGCCAACACAGCGCTTGACCTCGGACAGGCGGTCAAGTGCAGCGCCCACGTCCGGAGCCGTGAGGTCAGCGAAGCCTATATAACGCGCAGCGACGCCTGACGACTTGTCGAGCGTCTCCAGCCACTCAATCTCGGCGAGAGGATCGTCGGCGCGGTCCCAGGCGGCCTCTACGTGCACCGCGGCGACAACATGCTGGTTGCCCGCGTCGCGCCGGTAGTCATCGACGAGATAATTTCGTCGGATTGGCGTAAGATCCCCAAGCGCCTGAATGGCGCCTCCGACGGGACGGAGCCAGGGATGCCGGTCCATGCCCAGATCCCATAGATGAATGTGCGCGTCTATAATCGGTCCGCCAGACAGTCCGGCCATGCTTATGCTCCACTGGTCGGTTGTGATTTTCTACGACTGCCGCATCGGTAATCGCATGACATGTCTGACTTCGCCTACAATCGTCCGATGCCGTCGCGCAAGCATGGGCGCGTTGACTTATCGAAACGCGGATCGCTAACGTGCCGATACGCCAATCGGCGGTTGGGGGACGGCGGGCGACTTCGGCTAGGATCCGGCAAGTGACATTCGCGAAGGGGAGAACGCTGACATGAATAAATTGAATTTTGCGCGCCTGGGCCGTGCCTGCACCAGCCGGTCTCGCCCTCTTGCAGCTTGCAGGCCGCCGGTCTGGGCGCTTGCGGCGGCCAATTGCATCAAGGGTGAGCACAAGGCGCCCTTCAAGATTGGCTGGGCCAACATCTATTCCATCCCGACCTGGATGAAGGAAACCACCGGCACGATCGAGGACATGGCGAATGTGCTGAAAAAGCAGGGCCTGGTCGACAGCCTGACGATCACGGACGCTCAAGGAAACGCCAATACGCAGATCCAGCAGATCCAGTCGATGATCGACGCAAACTCGATGCGATCATCGTCGACGCCGGTTCGGCCACCGCGCTCGATCGCGTCATCGCCGACGCCTGCTCGAAGGGAATTGCGGTCACCAATTTCGACAGCCTTGTCGACACCAAGGACCTGACCACGAAGATTGACACCGATCAGGCCCAGTGGGGCAAGCTCGCGGCGGAATGGCTGGTGAAGCAGCTCAACGGCAAAGGCAACATTCGTCCTGAATGGCCCGGCTGGCGTCTCGGTCAGCGACGATCGGCGCAAAGGCGCCGAGCCGGTGTTCAAGGCGATCTGGGCATCAACATTCTCGCGGAGACCAACACGCCCTACAACGCCGCGCCTGCGCAGGAGGCCGTCACCAATCTGCTCTTCAGCAATCCCCAAATTGATGGGGTCTGGAGCCAGGGCGGCGCACTCTCGGCGGGAGCGGTGACCGCGTTCGAGAAAACAGGGGCGCAAACTCGTTCCGATCACCGGCGAGAACTATCGGCCATTCCTCGAGATGTGGAAGCAAAAGAAGCTCACCGCCTGGGCGACGCAGCAACCGAATTGGCTCGCGGCCTTCGCAGTCTATGCGGCGGTCAAGGGTTTGCAGGGCGATGACATCCCCGCCTACATCGACGTGCCCTTGCCGATCATCGACGAAGCCAGCCTCGACAGCTACCTCGCCCGAGCAAAGGACTTCGCAGCAGATGGCTACATCTACTCGCCCTATGATACGAAGCTGTTCGACGAGTTGATCGCGAAGAGCCTGAAGAAGTAGCTTCGCGCCATACAACAGCGCGGCGAAATGGGTGTGCTTCAGACGATCCTTGAAGCGCGGAGCATCTCGAAGGCTTTCTTCGGCAATCCCGTTCTTCGCGAAGTCTCGATCGAGCTCGTCGCGGGCCGCATTCACGCCCTTCTTGGCGAGAATGGAGCGGGCAAAAGCACGCTGATCAACCTCCTGTCGGGTACGCTTCGGCCCGACAGTGGGCAGATCCTGGTCGACGACGGATGCCTTCTTTGACGCCACAGGAGGCGCATCAGGTCGGCATCGCCGTGGTGCAGCAGGAACTGAGTCTCGCGCCCCATCTTTCCATTGCGGAAAACATCGGCCTCGGCGCTTACCCTCGCCGAGGAGGCGTCGTCGATTACGGGCGCCTCGCCGCCGCAGTCACGGAGATCAGCAAGGAGCTCGACCTCGTCGAATTGCCGGACACGCCAGTGGGGCGACTGCCTCTCGGCCGCCGGCAGATCGTCGAGATCGCCAAGGCGCTCTCCATCAAGCCACGGGTCCTCATCCTGGACGAACCGACGTCATCGCTCTCTGCGCCGGACGTCGCCATACTGATGAAGCTTGTCGGTCGCCTGCGCGACCGTGGCGTAGCCATTCTCTATATCTCGCACCGGCTCAATGAGATTTTCTATTTCTGCGAACATGTCACCGTTCTGAAAGACGGATCGGTCACCGCCGATCGCCCCTTGGCTGGGCTTGATCCCGAAGGCCTCATCCGCCTGATGGTTGGCCGCGACCCCCGGAACCTGTTCCCGCCATACGTCTCGCGCGCATCGGACGCTCTCGTCCTGCAGACGAAGGGTTTTCGCGCCGCGGGGAGCGGTTGACATCGACTTCGAGCTTTATCGCGGAGAGATCTTCGGGATCGGCGGCCTCGTCGGGCATGGGCAGGAAGACTTCATGATGGGCCTGTACGGCGCCATTCGCGCTGAGGCCGATGAATTCCGCGTATTCGCCAATGGAGCCGTGGTGCGCAGCGTTCCCTTCGCGAAGGTCGCCGACGCCAACGCTATCGGCGTCGCCTACGTTCCGGCGGATCGGCGCAAGGAAGGCCTGCTTCTGCCGCACTCGATCGACTTCAATCTGCTCCTGCCATTATTCGCCAGCCGCAGCGCCGAGCGTCGCCGGCGTGCGCAGGAGACCACAATCACCGAACGTCTCGCGCAACGGCTCAATATTCGAGGCGATCGGCGGCGGCCGGCGCAGGCGCTGTCCGGTGGAAACCAGCAGAAGGTCGCC
>CAVYPD010000047.1:0-77460 GCA_963770275.1 uncultured Alphaproteobacteria bacterium | reverse complement strand
CGGCTTTCGACATCCGCTTCGTCTTCAACAAATGGACGCTCGGCGCCGAGACGCTCAACCAGGCGCTCAAGATCCCGCCCGAGCGCTACGACGCGCCGGGCTTCGACCTGCTGGCCGCGCTCGGCTTCACCAAGTCCGAGATCGAGGCCGCCAACTCTTACGCTTGCGGCGCGATGACGCTCGAAGGCGCGCCGTATCTCAAGGCCGAGCATCACTCGGTGTTCGATTGCGCCAATCCGTGCGGGCGCACCGGCAAGCGCTATCTCTCGGTCGAGAGCCACATCCGCATGATGGCGGCGTCGCAGCCGTTCATCACCGGCGCGATCTCGAAGACGATCAACATGCCCAACGACGCCACGCGTCGAGGACTGCAAGGACGCCTACATGCTGTCCTGGCGCCTCGGCCTCAAGGCCAACGCGCTCTATCGCGACGGCTCGAAACTGTCGCAGCCGCTGAACTCGCAGCTGATCGAGAGCGACGACGAGGAGGACGACGCGGTCGAGGCGCTGGTCGCGCTCAACGCGCCGCCGCGCGCCGCCGCGGTCGCCGAGCGGATCGTCGAGCGCGTGGTCGAGCGCGTCGAGCGCCTGCGCGAGCGCGAGCGGCTGCCCAACCGCCGCAAGAGCTACATCCAGAAGGCGGTCGTCGGCGGCCACAAGGTCTATCTGCACACCGGCGAATATGAGGACGGGCGCCTCGGCGAAATCTTCATCGACATGCACAAGGAAGGCGCCGCCTTCCGCTGCGCTGATGAACAATTTCGCCATCGCGATCTCGCTCGGCCTGCAATATGGCGTGCCGCTCGAGGAATATGTCGAGGCCTTCACCTTCACCCGCTTCGAGCCCGCCGGCTTCGTGCAGGGCAACGACGCGATCAAGAACGCGACCTCGATCCTCGACTACATCTTCCGCGAACTCGCGATCTCCTATCTCGGCCGCAACGACCTCGCCCATGTCTCGCCCGACGAGATCGGCAATACGGTGCTCGGCGGCGGCGTCGATCAGGACAAGGCGCCGGGGTTCACGAAGCGCGCGCCAGCGCGCCGCACTCCTCCGTCGTCTCGAGGGGCCTCGTGCGCTCGAAGACCGACAAGCTGATGCTGGTGCCGAGCCGGGCAGGGGAGGCGGTCCACGTCGGCGGCTCAGGCGCGCATGGCGGCTTCGTCCAGGGCGCGACCGCGCTGAAGGGCGAGCTCGCCGAGCGCGCCGCGCCCGCCGTCGGCTCGAGCCTCGCGCCGCAGGCCGAAACCGTCGCCGAGAAGCGCGCCGAGGCGCGGATGAAAGGCTACGTCGGCGAAGCCTGCCCCGAATGCGGCAACTTCACCATGGTGCGGAACGGCACGTGCCTGAAGTGCGACACTTGCGGCGGGACGACGGGGTGCAGTTGAAGGTCTGACGCTCAGTGCCGACGGTCCTCAAACGCGAGGGCTATCGGTTCTATTTCTTCTCGAACGAGGGTGACCCGCGCGAGCCGCCTCATGTGCATGTCCGTCGGGGCGATGACGAGGCGAAGTTCTGGCTGCGGCGGATGTTGCTGTGGCCGAGAGCTTTGGGTTTAATGCGGCGGAATTCCAACCGCGCTCCTCCGAATGGTGAATCGAGGAAAGGGCGCGGATTGAGAGAGCCTGGAATGGACATTTCGGCGACAGCAGTTAGGTTCGACGACAGTTCGAGGTGTGGCTTGACCTGTCGGACGGGCACGAAACGACTCGGCGTTCCCTATGCGTGGTTTCCACGGCTCCTCAACGCCACACGCAAGCAACGCGAGGCGGTCGAGATCGGTCGGTTTGGGCTGCACTGGGACGAGATCGACGAGGATATTTCGATCGCGGGATTGTTGGCCGGGCGACGCGACCAGACGGTGAACATCCGCCTGCGGCGCCTGTGAAGGGTCGAAAGCGCGCATGAGGGCTACGTCGGCGAATCCTGCCCCGAATGCGGCAATTTCACCATGGTCCGCAACGGCACGCGCCTGAAGTGCGACACGTGTGGGGGGACGACGGGGTGCAGTTGAAGAGGTCTGGTACTAGCTATTGTGTTTCGCCTCGATCGCTCGGTTGCACATCCGAGCTGCGCCGAATTTAAGTCCAGAGCAAATAATTACATGAGTACAGTTCCCAGTAGAAGCATACCGACCGTATGGCTTTTCGGCGGTGCGGTAATTATGTTGGCCGCAATAATAATCGCACAGTACTCTGATGTCCCTCCGCTCAATGCTTATAAGTCAGCAGTCGACGTGGTGGTGGAACTGCTTAAGTCGGTCGTGCTCTGCTTCGTAATTGGAGGCATTAACGCGGTCATCGAGACGGGCGCATGTGCGCCGTTATTTGAGGAACGGCTCAAAGATATCGTCTTGCAACAAAATTACTTGGATGGACTTGACGCGAAAGCTTTATCTAATTTGCATGTTAGGTTACTCCAGGCGCAGTTCAAGTAGTTGTCCATTAACGTCGAGACGATAGTATTTTTGCTTATTATAGTAGCAATATTCACCAGCACATAGGCGGTCCTTATAGAGAGGACGCGACTGGGGATATAATTGATTAACAGAAACTCTTGGAGATCTTCCTTGGAAAGTCGACGAGACAATCCGATTTACGTGCAGGAAAAATGGAGGCAAGAATTCAAGAATTGTCGTATCTTGGTGACCTGATGGAGGTCAAATCCTTGAAGTTCAGTGAGCATTACGGTTCGGTTACCGGCAACGGAGAGACTTGAAACTACTATCTTTGAGTTCCAATACAAGTGACAACTCAGATGGGTCGCCGTTAGTTGAGCTGCCAAAACTTAAGTCAGGAATATCTCTCAAGGGTGTGCTTACTGATGGTTCTAGACAAGACTTAAGTATTTGCGATAGATTAGTTATTGCTATAAAGGTTAAGCACAGGTTGAGAAAAGCAAGCGCTGTGACGTGGTCCTTCGCGTTGCCAACGAAGAGATTATCATCTGACTGTAGCAGCTGATTCGCGATATGAATAACGGTATACGAGCTGTATTGCTGCAAACAGAAGACGCCGCAAACAGTGTTCGATTCTCCTGGTTCTCTTTCGTTGCACTACAAAGTGACTGGATGTTGCCCCAAAACGGTGTAGTTATTAGGCTTCTACCGAAACAGGGACGTCCGAGAAAACCCAAACGGATCGCCTTCTCGCCGGGCAACGTCGCCCGTCAGCCCGGATACCAAACCTTCCGCGGATCGTCGGGGGCGCGCTGAAAAGTCCAGGCGGCGTCGATGAGCTTGGCGAGATCGGTGCGCGGGCGCCAGTTGAGGTCGAACTTGGCGCGCGCATTGTCGAGCCAATTGGAATGATAGGCGCTGGGGATGTCGATCGACCCCAGGCCCTGCGTCGCCTTGAGATGAGCGGCGACGGCGGCAGTGTCGACGGGCTCGTCCATCGCGATGGTCCGGCTTTTAGCGGCCAATTCCGACGTTGTTCTGGGCGTAGCTCGAGGGATTGTAGGGATTGCAGGTGGGATCGTTCGCGCAGAGGTTCGCCTGTCCGGAGGGATTGATCGCCTGATTGGCGTTGCAGCCGGCGAGCGCGAGCGCCACAAAAGTGAGAACGATCGGGATCCGCATTTCGCGTACCTTGAGTTCAATGACAGACGGCGCCGTCGGCCTTCGCGACCGGCTTTTAGCGGCCGCCGCCGCGTCCGGTGTTGTTCTGCGCGTAGCTGATGGGATTGTAAGGATTGTAGTCCTCGTAATGGCCGGCGAAGACCTGGGAGGGCGGCTGCGACGAGGGATTGACCGCCTGATTGGCGTTGCAGCCGGCAAGCGCGAACGCCGCGACCGCGAGAATGACGGGAAACCGCATGGCCGCTTTCCAACGGAGGGGAGACCGGCCGCCGCACGAGCGCGTGGTCGACGCGGAGGAGAGCTCGGCCATCAGGTTCCCGTGAGGTTCGCGCAGGCGATTGGCCAGCCGATCGGCGGTCGCCTGCTGGCGCCGTCGCCACTGGCGGCTTTGGCGGCCCGCAAGGGTCCAAGCGTCGCCACGGCGCAAACTGAGCCTCGGTCACGTTTTCCCCATCGCGTTCGCCATGCTGTCGAGACGAGAACACTTCAAAGAAAACTTCCATGCGGCCTGGGCGTCCGATTCGTCGAATTCGCCTGAAGCGCGGCGCGAATCCGAAAATACAAACAATCTCTTCCATCAAACCGAAATCAGTCTTATACTGCTTCCTGTCGCCGAACCAGAAACGGATCGCGTGCGGATGCTGCGAGAGCAAGGAAGGATATATCGCTCTGGTGATGTGAGTATCGGGTCTGAGGGCAGCGAAATTTTTTACTCCAAACGGCCGTAACCCATTGATAAGTCCCGATTCCAAAAAATAAACGCTAGTAAACGCTAGCATTTTTACTAGCGTTTATTAGCGCTTACTGGCGTTTATTGACGTTTATTCCGCCGCCTCAGCCCGGATACCAGACCTTCCGCGGATCGTCGGGGGCGCGCTTGATAGGTCCAGGCGGCGTCGATGAGCGAGGCCAGATCGGTAGCGCGGGCGCCAGTTGAGGTCGAGCTTGGCGCGCGTATTGTCGAGCCAGTTGGAATGATAGGCGCTGGGGATGTCGATCGACCCCAGGCCCTGCGTCGCCTTGAGATGAGCGGCGACGGCGGCATAGTCGACGGGCTCGTCCATCGCGATGTTGTAAAGCTTGCCCTTGGTCGCCGGATTGTCGAGCGCGGCGAGGATCGCGTCGACGAGGTCGTCGACATGGACGAAGTTGCGCTTGAGCGGGCGCCCGTGCGCGTCGCGCAAGCAGGGGAATGGTCCCCTCTTTGCGGCAGCGCTCGGCGACCTCCGGGGCTACGAGCGTCTTCCAGTCCGGGCCGCCGAACACGTCATCGCCGAACGACAGCGAATAGCGAAAGTCGTCCTTCTCCATGATCCAGGGCGCGCGCAGGCATGAGACATTGAGCCCGTACTGGATATGCGTCTGCTGAAGCAGCGTCTCCTCCAGCACTTTCGACAGCGCATAGCAGCCCGGATAGGCCCGGTGCGGCGTCGCCTCCGTCACCGGGCCCCCATGGTCGTAGAAGAAATGGCCGACGCTGGCGTCGCCGCCGATCAGGATGAACTGCTTCGCCGTCGGACTTAAGCGGAACGCCTCGGTCAGCCAGAACAGGCCCTTGACCGTCACGTCCATGACGAGTTCGGGAATCTCCTTGCAGGTCGCGAGATGCACGACATGGCTGACGCCCTCCATGGCGCGCTCGACGCTGTCGCGGTCGGAAATCGTGCCTTTCACCACCTCGAGCCCCGGCGCCGCCGGGAGCGTGCGATTGTGGCAGAGGGCGCGGATGATGAGATCAGGCCGAGGCGACAAGCTCAGCCGCCGGATCAGGTTCGATCCCACCTTTCCGGTCGCGCCGGTGATCAGAAGCTTCATCGTGTTCTTACCGCCCCGCTGGGTTCGTCATGCCTTCCGACAATCGCTTCTCCGCCCCGTCGGCGGCGGCTGCTCTTAGCGGCCGATCCCAACATTGTTCTGCGCGTAACTGGAGGGATTGTAAGGATTGCAACTGGGATCATTCGCGCAGTGGTCCGCCTGTTCGGAGGGATTGATCGCCTGATTGGCGTTGCAGCCTGAGAGCGCGAGCGCCACAAAAGCCAGAATGATCGGGATCCGCATTCGCGTCCTCCAGTTCAATGGAGACGAGGCCAGCGCACAAGAGAGTTTGGCGCAGTCGGCGATCGGGTTCAAGTGCACAGAGGGCGGCTCCGAACTCCTGCTGAAGGCGGACGGACGTTTCGAGTACATGCTCGCCTATGGCGCGCTGGACGAACTGGCTTCGGGCTGCTGGACGCGAAACGGCCGCGTCGTCACGGTCAACGCGCAGAAACTCCTGACCAACGCCGATGACCCGATGAAGTTCGACCGGCTTGAGCTCACCGTCGCTCCGGGCGGAAAACTGATGCGCCGCTTCGACGCCGAGCACGCCGGCGCCTATTCTCGTCAGTGACCGAGTAGTGGCCTCGAGGCTCTAACCGCATTCACGTCCGAGTTGCTTCGCTGTAGCTTCGGGACGCATGAAATCGCGTGAAAATGCGACTGTATTAAACGTTTTCCGCGACCTCGCCGTGCGCCAAATCGCCAGTTTCGGCGACCAGCAAGCGCCAAGTCGCGCTCCCCCCTCGCGTCGGACTCCTGCGCTGGGCCCTCCGGCTCCGACGCATGCAGTCCGCCAGCTTTTACGGCAACATTTTGGCCGATGGCGCGTTCAGCTGCGAGCCTCCAGGAAAGAACCCTTCCATGCGACACGTGAATGTCTGTTCGGCATGTGGCAAACCGCAAAGTGTCGCGAGCGTAACGTGCTTATGGTGCGGCACAATCGAAGAAGTTGTTTTCTGGCCGCCTGGTGGCGATATTGAAGGCCGTGCTTTCCGGCATCGGATTTCTGTTCAGGCGCGGGCGTACTGTTTCATCCTGACTTGAATCTACGCGAGTGGCTCTGCCGCGTACGTGTACGCGTGGCCAGCCTCCTTTTCCCGCCTGCCCGATGGAAGAGAGAATTCAAAAAGGCGGGCAAAAAGAGACCTTTGGTAATCTTTTCCCGGTCAGATCCTGGCGGGATTGGCGACATGCCAGGAGATCACGTACCGCGCTTACGCGACGGCGCTTGGCGTTCCGCTCGATAGCGTCTCGGTCAAGCTTGAGGGCATTCTCGACCTCCGGGGATTTTTTGCCGTCGATGAACGGGTGCGTGCGGGTTTCACGGAGTGCGGGGAACCGTGACGCTGAGGAGCTCAGCGAGCAAAGAGGAGTTGGCGAAGCTCAAAGAGGTTGTTGACGCGCATTGCCCGGTCTTGGACATTCTTCGCGCCCCTGTTCCCGTGGAGATCGAACTCGCCGCCGTACCGGTCGCCGTCGCCGCCTGAGTCTCCCGTTCGGAGTGACCGGCGAAGTACGGCCGGCCTATCATCCGACCGTTCGGGCGATCCAGTTTAGAACGTCAGCGAGCCGCTCGCCCAACGCCAGATGGGCGGCGCCCTCGACACGCCAAAACTCCTTCGGCGGATTGGCGAGCGCGAACAGTTTCTCGCCGAAGCGGATGGGCACAACAAGATCCTTGGTCCCGTGCACGATCAGCGTCGGCGCCGTGACCGAGCCGATCAGCAAGTCGTTGTGGAACGGATCACGAAGCAACGCGCGAACCGGGACGAACCAGTAGGCGGCCGCCGCGACATCGGCGATCGAGGAATAGGGCGAGTCAAGCACGAGCGCGCCAACCTTGTGGCGCGCAGCGAGCGCGACAGCAACCCCGGATCCAAGCGATTCCCCGAGAGCCACGATGCGCTCCGGCGCGACACCGCTCGCGATCGCCGCCGCATAAGCTGCTTCGCCATCGAGCTTGAGCCCGCGCTCGCTCGGAGAGCCGGTTGAGCTGGCATAGCCGCGATATTCGATCGCGAGCAGCCCCATGCCCGCATCTGCCATGGCGCGAAAGCGTTCGACGCGGAGGTCGAGGCCGCCGGCATTGCCGTGAAAATAGAGGATCAGAGGGCGTCCCGGCGCGGGTGGAAAGCTCCACGCGAGCAGACTTTCCCCATCCTCGGTCTTCAGACGAAGAGTCTGCGCCTTGAGCCCGAGTGTCGCCGGATCGACCTCAGCGGCGTCGCACCGAAACAGGAGTTTTCCGTTGGCCGAAGAAAAGGCCGACGAACAACGCGAGGTAAAGCGCGACGCACGCCGCAAGGGCGATCAGCACGGGCGGCTGCGCTCCGCGCGCGGCGCTTAGTGGCCCAGCGCCTTCACGATCGCGTCGGTCATCTTCTTCGCGTCGCCAAACAGCATCAGCGTGTTGTCGCGAAAAAACAATTCGTTCTCGACGCCGGCGTAACCCGAGCCCATGCCGCGTTTGACGAACAAAACCGTCTTCGCTTTGTCGACGTCGAGAATCGGCATGCCGTAAATGGGCGACTTCGGGTCGGTCTTGGCGGCGGGATTGGTGACGTCATTCGCGCCGATGACGTAAGCGACATCGGCTTGCGGGAACTCGCTGTTGATGTCCTCGAGTTCGAACACTTCGTCGTAGGGAACGTTGGCTTCGGCGAGCAGCACATTCATGTGGCCCGGCATGCGGCCAGCGACGGGATGGATCGCGTATTTGACCTCGACGCCGTTCTTCTTGAGCATTTCCCCCATCTCGCGCAGCGAATGCTGCGCCTGCGCGACCGCCATGCCATAGCCCGGAACGACGATGACCTTGGACGCGTTCTTCATCATGAAGGCCGCGTCCTCGGCCGAACCCTGCTTGACCGGACGGGTCTCCGTTGCGCCCGCTGCGCTAGCGACCTCGCCGCCCCACCCGCCGAGGATGACGGAAATGAAGGACCGGTTCATCCCCTTGCACATGATGTAGGAGAGGATCGCGCCCGAGGAGCCGACCAGCGCGCCGGTGATGATGAGCGCCAAATTGCCGAGCGTGAAGCCGATACCCGCGGCCGCCCAGCCGGAATAGGAATTGAGCATCGAGATCACGACCGGCATGTCCGCCCCGCCGATCGGAACGATGAGCAGAATGCCGAGCGCGAACGAGACGAGCGCGATGAGCCAGAAGAACGCCGCCGACTGCGTCGCGTAGAAGAGAGCGATCAACAGGATGAGCGCGACGCCGAGGCCGCCATTGATGACGTGGCGCTGCGGCAAAAGGATCGGCGCGCCGGACATGCGTCCGTCGAGCTTCAGGAACGCGATGATCGAGCCGGTGAACGTCACGGCGCCGATCGCGAGCCCGAGCGACATCTCGATGATGCTGCCCGGGGTGGATGATGTCGCCCTCTTCGATGCCGAAGGCCTCGGGCGCATAAAACGCTCCGGCGGCGACCAGCACTGCGGCCAGGCCGACCAACGAATGGAACATCGCCACCAGCTGGGGCATCGCCGTCATCTGCACGGTGCGCGCGCGCCATGCGCCGATGCCGCCGCCGATGGCGACGCCGAGAATGATGAGAAGCCAGGAGAACGCACTCGACGGCGGACGAACCGCCAGCGTCGTCACAGACCGCGATCGCCCATGCCGATCATGCCAAAGCGGTTGCCCTGGCGCGAGGTCGCCGGCGAAGAGAGACCGCGCAGCGCGAGAATGAACAGAATGCCGGAGACGAGATAGAGCAGGGCGGCGAAATTGGCGTTCACCGGCGTCAGCCCTTCTTCTTGTACATCGCCAGCATGCGCTCGGTGACCAGAAAGCCGCCGAAGATGTTTATCGACGCGAGGATGAGCGCGATAAAGCCGACGAAGCGGGCAAATCCCGATCCGCTGTCGACGGCCGCAACCCCGACCGACAGGAGGGCGCCGACAACGATGACCGAGGAAATGGCGTTGGTCTCGGACATCAGCGGCGTGTGCAGCGCCGGCGTCACCGACCAGACGACATAATAGCCGACAAAGACCGCGAGCGCGAAAATCGCGAGCCTGAACACGAACGGATCAATCGCGCCGCCAGAGGCGGCGTGGCCAGCCGCTGCAAGCTGGTCGCTGTAGGCTTGCGCGGCCTGCGCGGCCTGCCGCGCGGCCTCCGCGGCGGCTCGGAGTTTTTCAATCGCGGCGTCAAGGTTGTCCATCGGGCTCTCCGGCGCTGACAGCGCGCAAGCGTCTATTGCGGCATGAAGTTTGGGTGAACAATCGCGCCGCCGCGGGTGAGGCATGTCGCCTTCACCAGTTCGTCGTCCCAGTTGACCGCGAGCGACTTGTTCGCCTTGTCGATCAGCGTCTCGGCGAAGGCGTAAAGATTGCGCGCATAGAGCGCGGAGGCGGAGGATGGGATCCGCGTGACGTTGGAATAGCCGACGATCTTGACGCCGTTGTCGCTGAACGCCAATTCGCCGGGCGCGCGAGAGCTCGCAATTTCCCCCGCGCTCGACGGCAAGATCGACGATAACCGAGCCGGCGCGCATCGACTTGACCATATCGGCGCTGACGAGACGCGGCGCCGGGCGGCCGGGGATCAGCGCGGTGGTGACGACGATGTCCTGTTTGGCGATATGCGAGGCGATGAGATCGGCCTGCTTCGCCTTGTAGGCATCCGACATTTCCTTGGCGTAGCCGCCCGAGGTTTCGGCCTGCTTGAATTCCTCGTCTTCGACCGCGACGAATTTCGCTCCCAGCGACTCGACCTGCTCCTTGGTCGCCGGACGCACGTCGGTCGCCGTGACCACGGCGCCGAGGCGCCGGCCGGTGGCGATCGCCTGCAGGCCGGCGACGCCGACGCCCATGACGAACAGCTTCGCGGCCGTGACCGTGCCGGCGGGGGTCATCATCATCGGCAAGGCCCGGCCGTATTCGGCGGCGGCGTCGATCACCGCGCGATAGCCAGCGAGGTTTGCTTGGCTCGACAGCACGTCCATCGACTGGGCGCGGGTTATGCGTGGGAGAAGCTCCATGGCGAAGGCCGCCACCCCGGCCTTCGCCATCGTCTCGATCGCCTCGCGATGTTCGTAGGGGTCCATCGTCGCGACGACGACCGCATCAGACTTGAGGCGGGAAATTTCGCCGCCGCTCGGCCGGCGAACCTTCAACACCAGATCCGCGCTGAGCGCTTCCTCGGCAGAGACGAGGCGCGCGCCTGCTGACTGATAGTCGGCGTCTGGAAATCCGGCTTTCGCGCCCGCTCCGTGTTCGACTGAGACATCCGCCCCAAGTCCCACGAATTTCTTAACCGTCTCCGGGGTCGCCGCAACGCGCATTTCAGCGGGGTCTGTTTCGGCCGGAACTCCGATCAGCATCAAACTTCCCCGACACCGTCGACATGCGGCGCAACGAGCGTTTGCTCGGAGTGTCCCCCGCGCAGCGGCAGCAGATCGCTGCTGCCGCGACAGACTTAGATCATCGGCCTTCGAGCCGCAACGCGTATGGGAGGGTAGAAAGTGCGCGAAAAGTCGCGACGGAGCTAAGGGCTCGCCCAGCAAGAATGGCAGACGCGCAAGGCTCGTTGATGACGCGGCCGCGTCAGGCCCGCGCGACGGCTTCGGCCAAGCGATCGTTGGTTTTGTCGCGCACCTCGAGCGTCTCGAATTTGAGGAGCTCGGCCTCGGCTTCCTCCTGCGCGGCCTTGGCCTCCTCGATCTGACCGAGAAGCTCTGCGATCGAGCTCTTGAGATTGTCGCGCCTGACCGACGTCGCTCGGGCGTAGGTCGGATAGGCGAAATGGGTGGGGTCGGCGATGCCGGCGCGCTTCTCTTCGTTGGCGATCTCACGATCGAGGTCGCCGATCATGCGGGTAAACTCGGCCAGCATCATCTCGATCTGCCCAACACGACGGCGCTTCTCCTCAAGTTGAAAGCGCTTCAGACGGATAAGCGTGTCCCGCGACTTCATTCCGGCACACTCCTTAGCAACTCCAACGCGAGAGGACGTCACGATCCTCTGGTCACGACTACGAGACGGCGGGACGATGCATGACGAAGGTTTCTGCTTTCTTACGTCACGGGACGGCGGGGTTCTGTCGGCTCGGCTGCAAAGCCGATATTCGCCTCTGGACGAGCGGCGAAGGGCAGCCTGCGATTTGAGGACGTTAGGGATTCATTTACGCGGTTCATTAACAATCGAGTCGAGGCGCGTAGTGGAAGGACCGGACAATCTTCCGCCGGTATTCCACGGCGCGACATAGCCTTTCAACAGTGTCGCCGAACCGTGAGTCCAAAGAATCTGTTAGATGCGTTTGTTGATGTGATGCATTAATTTTTACTCTTGCCAAATACTGTTTCTTATCAAATTGTTACTAATATCATTCGGCATAGGGTCAGGGGACTTGCGCAAATGAATCAGGGTTTGTTAACCAATACCGGTCAGTGTTCAATTCGAATCGGGCCAAGGTCGCGCGAGCGAGGTGTGGGCACGAGCGCGACGTACATAACCGCGGTCATGAAGCGACGGGCGAGGCGGGGAGCCTAACATGCGGGTACTTTTGATCGAAGACGATACGGCGACCGCGCAAAGCATTGAATTGATGTTGAAGTCGGAGAACTTCAACGTCTACGTCACCGATCTCGGCGAGGAGGGCATCGACCTCGGCAAGCTTTATGATTACGACATCATCTTGCTCGATCTCAACCTGCCAGACATGTCCGGCTACGAGGTGCTGCGCTCGCTCCGAGTCACCAAGATAAAGACGCCCATTCTGATCCTCTCCGGGATGGCCGGCATCGAGGACAAGGTCAAAGGACTTGGCCACGGCGCCGACGACTATCTGACCAAGCCGTTCCACAAGGACGAACTCGTCGCCCGGATCCACGCCATCGTGCGCCGTTCGAAAGGACACGCGCAGTCGGTCATCATCACGGGCGACCTCACCGTCAACCTCGATCAGAAAACGGTCGAAGTCGACGGAGCGCGGGTGCATCTGACCGGCAAAGAGTATCAAATGCTGGAACTGCTCTCGCTGCGCAAGGGCACAACGCTGACCAAGGAGATGTTTCTCAACCACCTCTATGGCGGCATGGATGAGCCGGAACTCAAGATCATCGACGTTTTCATCTGCAAATTGCGCAAGAAACTGGCGACGGCGTCGAGCGGCCGAAACTATATCGAGACCGTCTGGGGCCGCGGCTACGTGCTGCGCGAGCCCTCGCCAAACGAGGAGCGCATTCCGGCGTGAGGCGCTCGGGTCGCTTCCCGATCTGATAGAGGGTCGAACGAGTCGCCGTCGCGGCGCTTATCCTTCGGTCGCCACGCCTCGATGCGCTCGAGTATGCGGTGACGTCACCGCTATCTCAAACCAAAGCGTCCTGGTCTGCAGCTACCTAGGCAAGACCGTCGAGCCCATCAAGGCCTCGTCAATCGACGCCGCGCATTGTCGGCCTTCTCGGATGGCCCACACGACGAGCGACTGGCCGCGGCGCATGTCGCCGCAAGCAAAGACCTTGGATTTTGACGAGGCGTATTTCTTCGTGTCGGCGAGCACGTTGCCGCGCGGGTCCAGCGACACGCCAAGTTCGTCGAGAAGGCCGTCCTTGACCGGCGACACGAAGCCCATCGCGAGCAGAATGAGGTCGGCCGGCAAAGTGAACTCTGTACCCGCGATCGGCTTCATCTTCTCGTCGATGCGCACGCACTGAAGACCGGTGACCGCGCCGTTATCGCCCTCGAAGGCGACCGTGTTCACCGCAAAGTCGCGCTCCGCGCCCTCTTCGTGGCTTGAGGAGGTGCGAAGCTTCAACGGCCAATTCGGCCACGTCAGCATCTTGTCCTCTTGCTTCGGCGGCATCGGCATGATCTCGAGCTGGGTCACCTTGAGAGCACCCTGGCGGATCGAGGTTCCGATGCAGTCCGAGCCTGTGTCGCCGCCGCCGATAACCACGACCCGCTTGCCGGCCGCGACGATCGACGCGTTCGTGCCGATCGGCTCGTTGGAAACGCGACGGTTCTGCTGCGGCAGGAACTCCATGGCGAAATGAACGCCGTCGAGGTCGCGGCCGGGAACGGGCAGGTCGCGGGACGACTCCGATCCACCCGCAAGCGCGATCGCGTCGTACTCTTCGACGAGGCTTTGCCCCATCACCGTCACGCCGATGTGAGCGTCGTAGTGGAACGTGACGCCCTCGGCCTCCATCTGCTTGACCCGCCGGTCGATGTGGCGCTTCTCAAGCTTGAAATCGGGGATCCCATAGCGCAATAGACCGCCGGCTTTGCCGTTCTTCTCATAGACATGAACGTCGTGGCCCGCACGCGCGAGTTGCTGGGCGCAAGCGAGACCCGCGGGACCGGAACCCACAACGGCAACCTTCTTATCCGTCTTGCGGGCCGAGGGCTCTGGTTTGATCCAGCCTTCAGAGTATGCGCGGTCGATAATCGCGCATTCGATGGTCTTGATCGTGACCGGCGAGTCCTGGATGTTCAGGGTGCAAGACGCTTCGCACGGCGCGGGACACACACGCCCGGTGACTTCTGGGAAGTTGTTGGTCGATAGCAAATTGCGCGCGGCTTCGGCCCAGTCGCCGCGGTATGCGAGGTCATTCCAGTCGGGGATCTGGTTGTTGACCGGGCAGCCGATGTGACAATAGGGGATACCGCAATTCATGCAGCGCGACGCCTGATTGCGCGTCGCCTCCTCGCTCAACGGCAGCATAAACTCGCGATAGTGGCGGATTCGGTCGGAGGCCGGCGCATAACGCCGGTCCGCGCGATCGATCTCTAAAAACCCCGTGACCTTGCCCATCTTGGTACCCTAGAGCCGTGTCGCCGCTCCCGATATCGCGCGCGGAGCCCCCGGTCCGCTTCAATAACGCGCCAACTTTATCTTGCAAGAACTTTGCCGGTTCGATCTTGGGCGGCGGTTCCGGCAGACGGTCGGCCACAATTACAGTCGGCTAGTTCCAACGACGATCGGCGAAGCTTGCCGCCGGGATGGTTCACTCCCCAGCGACAAGCATCGGCGGTCCGCTTTGCGCTGCGAGCTCAGCCAGCGCGCGCCGATATTCGACCGGCATCACCTTGCGGAATTTCGGCAAATAGGCCTCCCAGTCCTCAAGAATGCTCCGTGCGCGAGTTGAACCTGTGTAGCGCGCGTGATTGACGATCAACTGATGCAGGCGCTCGGCATCGAATCGGCTCATGTCGCGCATCACGTCGACTCTGCCGTGGTGCTCGAGATCGCCTCCGGAATGCAGATGGCGCTGCATGACCTCCTCCTCGGCAGCGACCGGATTGAGCTCCACCATTGCCAAATTACATCGCTCGGCGAACGTGCCACCCTCGTCGAGGACGTAGGCGATGCCGCCTGACATGCCCGCGGCGAAGTTGCGCCCCGTCTCACCGATGACCACGACGACACCCCCGGTCATATATTCGCAGCCATGATCGCCGGTGCCTTCGACGACCGCGATCGCGCCGGAATTGCGCACCCCGAAGCGCTCGCCCGCCACGCCGCGGAAATAGCATTCCCCGGCGGTCGCGCCATAAAGAACGGTGTTGCCGACGATGATCGAGGCTTCCGGCGTCAGCTTTCTCGCCTCCTGCGGCGGGTAGACGACGATGCGCCCGCCCGACAATCCCTTGCCGACATAGTCGTTCGCCTGTCCCTCGAGCTCGAGCGTCACGCCTTTGGCGAGGAAGGCCCCGAAGCTCTGCCCCGCGGTGCCCTTGAATTTGACGTGGATCGCTTCATCACGCAGGCCGGCGTTCCCGTATCGCCTTGCGATGACGCCCGACAACATGGCTCCGGTCGACCGATCGGCGTTGCGGATGGAAAGGTCGAGACGCACGTGCTTGCCGCGTTCGAGAGCGTCTTTCGTATCGGCGATGAGACGACGGTCGAGCACAATCTCGAGCTCGTGATCCTGAGCGACGCTATGGTGAATGGTGTCTTCCGGCCAGGGAGTCGGCTTGAAGAACAGGTTCGAAAAGTCGAGCCCGTGCGACTTGGCGTGCTCGTTGAGCTTCTTCTGGTCCAGCATTTGCCGCTGGCCGACCATCTCATCGAACGTGCGGTAGCCAAGTTCGGCCATCAGCGCGCGCACCTCTTCGGCGACGAAGAAGAAATAGTTGATGACGTGCTCCGGCTTGCCGACAAAGCGCTTGCGCAGCACCGGGTCCTGCGTCGCGACCCCGACCGGGCAAGTGTTCAGATGGCATTTGCGCATCATGATGCAGCCCGCGGCGATCAGCGGCGCGGTGGCGAAACCGAACTCGTCCGCGCCCAGAAGCGCCCCGATCACCACGTCGCGGCCGGTGCGGACGCCGCCATCGACTTGGACGGCGATGCGGGATCTGAGACCGTTCATCACGAGGGTCTGATGTGTCTCCGCGAGACCGATCTCCCATGGGCTCCCGGCATGTTTGATCGAGGTCAGCGGAGAGGCCCCGGTCCCGCCCTCGAAGCCAGAGATCGTGACGTGGTCAGCCCTGCACTTCGCGACGCCCGCTGCTACCGTGCCGACGCCGACTTCCGACACCAGCTTGACTGAAACAAGCGCCTCCGGATTGACGTTCTTCAGGTCGTAGACGAGCTGCTTCAAGTCTTCGATCGAGTAGATGTCGTGGTGCGGCGGTGGCGAGATGAGGCCCACGCCCTGCGTGGAATGGCGCACCTTGGCGATCACCGCGTCGACCTTATGGCCGGGCAACTGTCCGCCTTCGCCGGGCTTTGCCCCTTGCGCCATCTTGATCTGCATCATGTCGGAGTTGACGAGGTATTCCGCCGTCACACCGAAGCGACCGGAGGCGACCTGCTTGATGGCGCTGCGCATCGAATCGCCGTTGGCCATCCGCTTGTAGCGGTCAGACTCTTCACCGCCTTCGCCGGTGTTTGACTTGCCGCCGATCCGGTTCATTGCGATGGCGAGCGTGGTGTGCGCCTCGCGCGAAATCGAACCGTATGACATCGCGCCAGTCGAGAAGCGCTTGACGATCGAAACCGCTGGCTCAACTTCGTCGATTGGCACGGACGTTCGTGTGTCCTCCTCCGCAGTCTTGATTCGGAAGAGGCCACGAATCGTCAGCAATTGTGCGCTTTGCTCGTTGAGCAGTTTGGCGAAGGCGTCGTAACGGTCGCGCGCGTTGCCGCGAACGGCATGCTGCAGCAGAGACACCGTCTCTGGGGTCCAACTGTGGGTCTCTCCACGCACCCGATAAGCGTATTCGCCGCCGACTTCGAGCGCAGTGCTCAGGACTGGAGATATGCCGAATGCATCCGCATGGCGGCGCTGGGTCTCCTGCGCGATCTCGGCCAAGCCGGCGCCCTCGATCGTGGTCGCGGTGCCGAAGAAGAATTCGTCGATGAATGCGCGCGAGAGGCCGACTGCGTCGACAATCTGCGCGCCGCAATAAGACTGGTAGGTGGAGATGCCCATTTTCGACATGACCTTGAGAAGGCCCTTGTCGACCGACTTGATGAAGCGCTTGACCGCTTCATAGCCGCTGATCGGCTCCGGCAAATCCTTCGCCATCGCCGTCAGAGTCTCGAACGCGAGATAGGGATTTATCGCTTCGGCGCCGTAGCCCGCGAGACATGCGAAGTGATGGATCTCGCGTGCTTCGCCCGTTTCGACGACGAGGCCGACGGAAGTTCGAAGTCCCTTGCGGATCAAGTGATGATGGACGGCGGCCGTCGCCAGAAGGGCAGGAATCGGGATTCGATCCGGACCGACCATGCGATCGGAAAGGATGATGATGTTGTAGCGGCCATGCACTGCCGATTCTGCACGCTCGCAGAGCCGCCGGAGCGCTTCGCCCATACCGGCTGCGCCCTTCTTCACCGGATAGGTGATGTCGAGCGTTCTGGTGTCGAACGAATCTTCCAAATGACCAATGCTGCGGATCTTCTCGAGATCTTCATTGGTCAGGATCGGCTGGCGCACCTCGAGCCGCTTGCGTCTGGCGGCGCCGTCAAGGTCGAACAGATTGGGCCGCGGTCCGATGAACGAGACCAGGCTCATGACCAGCTCTTCACGGATCGGATCGATCGGCGGGTTGGTCACCTGAGCGAAGTTCTGCTTGAAGTAGGTGTAAAGCAGCTTCGACTTCGACGACAGCGCCGAGATTGGCGTGTCCGTGCCCATCGACCCGACGGCTTCCTGGCCGGTCGTCGCCATCGGGGCGAGCAGAATCGTCAGATCTTCTTGCGTGTAACCAAAAGCCTGCTGGCGATCGAGCAGCGGCACGTCGGTGCGTAACGTGCGCGGCTCGACAGGGTTGAGGTCCTCGAGAACGATCTGGCCTTCGCGAAGCCAAGCGCTGTACGGTTGGGCGCGCGACAGCGTCTGCTTGATTTCCCCATCCGAGACGATGCGGTGCTGCTCGAGATCCACCAGCAGCATCTTTCCCGGCTGCAGGCGCCACTTGGCGATGATCGTTTCTTCCGGCACCGGCAGCACGCCCATTTCCGACGCCAGAACGACAAGGTCGTTGTCGGTAACGAAATAGCGGGCGGGCCTCAGGCCATTGCGATCGAGGGTCGCGCCGATCTGGCGTCCGTCCGTAAACGCCATCGCCGCCGGACCATCCCACGGCTCCATCAGCGCGGCATGATATTCGTAGAAAGCGCGTCGCTCCTCGTCCATCAGCGGATTTCCGGCCCAGGCCTCCGGAATGAGCGTCATCATCGCGTGGCTGAGCGAATAACCCCCCTGAACGAGGAACTCGAGCGCATTGTCGAAGCAGGCGGTGTCCGACTGGCCTTCATAGGAGATCGGCCACAGCCTCGAGATGTCGGTACCGAAGAGTTCCGAGTTGACGCTCGCCTGACGCGCCGCCATCCAGTTGACGTTGCCCCGCAACGTGTTGATTTCGCCGTTGTGTGCAACCATCCGATAAGGGTGCGCAAGACGCCAGGATGGAAACGTGTTGGTCGCGAAGCGTTGATGGACCAGCGCCAGGGCGGTCTCGTAACGCGGGTCCAGGAGGTCGCGGTAGTAAGGCGCGAGCTGGCGCACCAGCACCATGCCCTTGTAGACAATGGTTCGGGCGGACATCGACACCGGGTAATATTCGAGTATCTCCGGCGTCCCGATCGCGACCACGCGATTGGAGACGACCTTGCGCACGACATACAGGCGCCGCTCGAAATCGTCTTCGCTATCGAGCCCGGCTGGGCGTCCGATGAAAATCTGCTGCATCACCGGCTCGACCGCCTTGACGCGTTCGCCAAGCGCGGAATTGTCGACGGGCACCTCGCGCCAGCCCAGCAGGTTCAGGCCCTCGGCCGCCACGACCTCCTCGACGATCGCTTGCACCTGCTTGCGGGCCTCGCTTCGCCGCGGCATGAAGAACTGACCGATCGCGTAGTGGCCTTGCGCTGGCAAGTCGAAGCCAAGCTTCGCGCATTCCGGAGCGAAGAACGCATGCGGGATTTGGGTCAAGACGCCGCAGCCATCGCCGAGTGACGGATCCGCGCCCACCGCGCCGCGGTGGTCGAGGTTGATCAGAATCTGCAGGCCCTTTTCGAGGATATCGTGCGACTTGCGGTTCGTCATGTCGGCCACGAAGCCAACGCCGCACGAGTCATGCTCTTTGGATGGGTCGTATAGCCCCTGCGCCGGCGGCGTCAGCGGGTCCCGGCCAGGGTTGGCCTTGACGAACCTGTCGCGCAACTCATCGAACGTCGCTCGGGTTGTGGCGTTCATCTTTCCGCTCCCGGAGCGGTCGCGCACCTTGTGCGACCGTTATTGCGAATTTTCAGGCGTATAGTGGACAAAGGCGGCTGCTAACACGCAGCTCAAGAGCGTCACGCGTCGGATTTTTTTCGATCCGTCTTTGTCGTTCGATCCGACAACGCTTGAGCCCTGCTCTTCTGTTGGCGCCGAAGACTCAGCCTCACCGCGCCAAAAATGGTCAGCACAACTGTCCTATTTTCCGAACATGACAGAAATGGACCGCCGACACAAGCACCCTGCCAAAAATTTTTCGCGCTTTACTCCAGCGCGAGGGCGAATTGCCAGGGCGGAGAAATCTGACGCAGATTGTCTGCTCGGATCAAACGGAGCAAGCATGAAATTCGCCAGTGATAACGGCGCCGGCGTGGCGCCCCAGATTCTGGATGCGATTGTGGCGTCCTCGCGTGTCAACGCACCGGCCTACGGCGCCGATGACTATACCGCCCGAGCGCAACTGCTTCTGAGCGAAGTATTTGAGACCAAAGTCGTAGCTTTTCTAGTAGCGACGGGCACTGCGGCGAACGCCCTGGCACTTTCCGCGCTGGTCAACCCTTGGGACGCGGTTTTTTGCCACGAGGAAGCGCATATCCACGACGATGAATGCGGCGCCCCGGAGCTGTTCACCGCCGGAGCTAAGCTGGTTGGGATCGCGGGAGAAGGCGGCAAGATCACTCCAGAAGGCCTGCGGGAGATCTTGGAGAGGTTTCCGCGCGGGCTGGTCAAGTCTGCGCAACCAGGGGCGCTGTCGCTCTCCCAGGCTACAGAAGCGGGGACGATCTACGGCGTGAGCGAGGTTTCGGAGCTGAGTTCGATCGCTCACCGCAACGGGATCAGTGTACATATGGATGGCGCGCGCTTCGCCAACGCGCTCATTTCCGCCAAGGCGACGCCGGCCGACATGACTTGGCGCGCCGGGGTCGATATTCTGACGCTTGGCGCGACGAAGAACGGCGCGCTTGCTTGCGAAGCCGTCGTGTTTTTCGATTCCGCGCGCGCGACGAATTTCGCCTTTCAGCGCAAACGGGGCGGTCAAACCCTGTCCAAGGGGCGCTTCCTTGGTGCGCAAATGGAGGCTTACATCACGGATGGACTCTGGTTGCGGCTGGCCGAACAAGCAAACGCCTCGGCGCGTCGGCTCGCTCGCGGCCTTGCGGGGACGTCGGGCGTGCGCCTCGCATGGCCGGCGGAGGCCAACGAAGTCTTCGTCGTGGCGCCAAAAACGATGGTCGAGCGATGGCGCGCCGCTGGGGCAGTGTTCCACGATTGGAGCACCCGATCGCTTGCGCCGGAGCGCGCGCCTCGAAAGGGCGAAACATTGGTGAGGTTGGTGGCCTCGTTCGAAACCGAATCAAGAGAAATTGATCGGCTCATGAGCATTTGCGCTGACGTTACGGACTCGGCCGCGGCGACGCCGTAACCGCGCCGCATTCGGCGCCCCAGGATCGCCTAAGGCGATCCTGGGAGCGATCAGCATGACGATCAAATTGAACGGAGCGCTGGGCCGATGCTTGGCGGGCTCAGCGCTCGGCGCGCTCATCGCCATCGCCTTCGTTCCTACCGCGGCGGCCCAATGGATGACCGCCGTGGGGAGCGCCGTTCCCCAGCGAAATCGAACGGAGTCTCGAGGCGCAAGGATATTTTTTGACAGCGCCACTTATGCGCCGGCCGGGGGTGTATCTCGCGGACGTCAGTGCCGGTCGCGCGGGCCATCAGCGTCTCATCATCGACGCGAGAAGCGGACAAATCCTTGAGCACTTCACCGCCGCTGGTCGAAATTGGGGAGCCGCGCTCGCTGCCCGCGACGAAGAGTTTGGCGAGCCTCAACCGGGCGGCGTAGAACCGCCGCTGGGCCCGGGCTTCCCCGGCCCGCCCGCCGCAGGATCGGCTTACGGCGGTCCAGCGAACGTCCATATTCCCGCATCCGTCAGCCCTTACGGCGTCGGGGAAACGCGGGCCGGAACTAGGGCCAAGCTGAAGTCCGCCCCGACGGAACGCAAAGCGACTCTCGACCCGCCTCTGCCGCCTCCCGCTCCGCGTGAAACGGCGAAAGTGGACGGATCGGGCTCGACGGCGCCCCAGCCGACCGAGAACCATGATTCCGAGCAGCCGCGGATCGACTCCCATTCGATGGACATCGGCAACGGCCTCCCCTCCGTGCCCACCACTCAAGGCCCGTCCACCGAGGCGAGCGACAAGCCGAAGGTGAGCATCGTTCCCCCGGCATTGTTCCAATAGACGAAAAAGGGCGCCCCGACCGGGACGCCCCAATTTTCCTGTGCCTGGATCGGCTCGCGTTTAAGCAGCTTTAGCGGCCGGCGCCTTGACGGCTTCGATGATCTTGGCGCCCTTATTGATCGCAATCGTGCGCGGCTTCTGCGCTTCGGGGACCTCACGAACGAGGTCGACGTGCAGCAGACCGTTTTCGCTCGCGGCACCGGTTACGACAACATGGTCGGCAAGCTGGAAGCGGCGCTCAAAGGCGCGAGCGGCAATGCCCTGATAGAGCATGTCGTTCTTCTCGTCCTTCTGGCCGGTTTCCTTGGATCCGCGCACCGTCAGCGTGTTTTCGCGGGTCTCGACCGACAATTCATCCTCGGCGAACCCAGCCACCGCGAGCGTGATGCGGTAAGCGTTCTCGCCAGTGCGCTCGATGTTGTAAGGCGGGTAGGTGGGCGCGTTCTGCTCGCCTCCAGCGACCCTGTCGAGCATCGAGAAGAGACGATCGAAGCCGATCGTGGAACGGTAGAACGGTGAAAGATCGTAATTTGACATGAATCACATCCTCTGCGTTGAGCGATATGACGGTTCGCGCCCCAGACGTTGGCTGCGCCGCCGCTTGTGAAGCCCTTGACCTCACGCTCAATAATTTTTGGTTCCACGACGCAATTTCAAGGGGCAGGCTGTAGCTTTCGCCACAAAAAATGCTAGCTCTGGGGTCAGAGGAGCCCTGTCCGGGCGCACCGCCGAGCGCCAAGGGATTTTTTAAAGAGGGGCCGTCGCCTCCGGATATCGAGGTCCAACCACATGATAAAGTCAGTTGCGATTGTTGCCGCCGTCGCCGCGGTCCTTTGTTTCGCCACCACGGCTTACGCTGCCGGGCACAAGGGTCCGCAAAGCGAAGAAGACGACACGCCCAAGCCCTTGCCGCCGCTGCAGAAGAATTTTCCACTCGACCAGACGTGGTCGCTCAAGGAGCTCAACGGCAAGCCAGTGCCACCAGGGTTGGACATCAGCCTGAAAATCGACGGGACGTTGCGCGGTTCAGGCTTCACGGGCTGCAATTCGTGGTCGGCGACGCTGTACCCAGTCAAGGACCAGCATCTCGCCGTCGGTCCCTATGCGCTAACCAAAAAGCAGTGCGCCAAGGACGTTATGCAGGTCGAACTGGGCTTCCTGTCAGCGCTGGTCGGCAGCCCAGTGTGGGATTTGGTCAACGGCGATCTCGTTATCAAGGGACCGCGCGGCGCGCTGCGACTCGCCCGCTCGCTTTGAGTCTGATCGGCCGTCACGTCGCCGGCTCTGGCTCGGCGCTGACCGTAGCGGGGCCTCCATCCTGGGTTTCGAATGTGATTCGCCGCTTGTGAAATTGGTTTATCGTCGCCTGATGGCCAATCGAGACGAGCGTCGTGCGCGGTAGCGTTTCGACGATCGCGCGGTAGAGATTGGCCTCGCTCTTCTCGTCGAGCGAGGCGGTCGATTCATCTAGGAACAGCCAGTCCGGCTCAGCCAATAGCGCGCGCGCAACCGCGAGACGTTGCTGCTCGCCGCCGGACAGGCGCATCTGCCAATTCTCATTCTCATCGAGACGGTCGGCGAGCGCCGGCAGGCCGACCTTGACTAGCGCCTCGCGCAGTTTCTCGTCGGAAAAATGGGCGCTTGCCGCCGGATAGGCGAGGGCCTCACGCAAGGGTCCGATCGGAATATAGGGCCGCTGCGGCAAGAGCATGAGCTTCGCGTAGGCCGGCTGATGGATCTCGCCCGAGCCGTACGGCCACAAACCCGCGATGGCGCGAAAGAGCGTCGACTTGCCGACCCCAGAGGGTCCCACGAGCATCGTGGGTTCCTGCGGGACCAACACCAGGTCGGCAACACGGGCAAGTTTTCGGCCGTCCGGCAACGCGAGCTCGACGCTGTTCAGCGCAAGGGTGGGCGCCTCCGACGGCGCCGCCCTCAAGCGCGGCGTCTTTTTCTCGTCCGCGCGTGTCCGGGCGATGGCGTCCTCGAACGAGGTCAGTCGCTCGACCGCGGCGCGAAAATCGGCGAGACCGACATAACGATCGACAAAGAAGTTCATCGCGCCATTGACGTTACCGAATGCGTCGGCGGACTGATTGAAGCGGCCGAAGTCGACAATTTTCGCGAAGTAGAATGGCGCGACGATCACATAGGGAATGATGACGGATATCTGGCCGTAGAACTGGGTAAAGGCGGTCAGCCAGGTGCGCACATGAATGATGCGGCGTATCGTTCGCACCACATCGCCAAACACGCTGCTGGCGCGGTCGATCTCGCGATCTTCGCCCTTCAGAAGGGCGATCTGCTCGCTGTACTCGCGAATGCGCGCGAGATCGAAGCGGAAGTTCGCCTCAACCGACTGCTGACGGAAGTAAAGCCTAGACAGGCTCCGGCCGATGAGCTGGGTGACGCCTGTTGCTAGGCAAGCGTATAGGACCGCGACCCAGAACAGAAAGCCAGGGATTCGCATGCCGAAAATCGGCGCATTGAGGGAATTGGAAATTCCCCACAGAATGATCGAGAACGACACCAGATTGGTCGCCGAAGAGATCGCCAGGATGGTGTAGTTGTAGATGCCGGCGTTGCCGGAATTGATGCCGGTTCCGGTGCCGTTGATAAAGCCGCCGATGTCCTGAGAGATACGTTGATCTGGGTTGTCGGCCGAGATGCGCTGGCCTGCGAACTCCTCCGAGGCGTCGTCTGTCGGATGGTCTGCGGCGTTTGAGAGCGCGATCTTATAATGCATCGAATGCGTCAGCCAGCGTGCGGTGAAAGAGGCCGTCATCCATCGGCGCCATTGCAGCACGAAATTCGAGGCGACGAAGAACTCGACGATGCCGGCGACGATGGCGATCGTCGCCAGCGGTACGAAGACAACCATGAGCTGATACCAGAACGCGACCCGGTGGGCTTCGTCGGCGACCTGAATCGCGTTGCCGAAATCTCGCTGGAAGAAGTTGAAGCGCAGCGCCAACGCGACCTGGAATTGATTGATCAGGATCAAGAAATAGACGTTGATGCGGGCGTAGAGATCCTGCCGCAGGATGAGGGGCCCAGCGGGCAAGGGCCGGATCGAGATCGGGGTCCGCGCAGCGAAGAACGGATCGGCGATCGTCATCATTCTACGCACCAGGCGAAAATGCGAAACGGCGAAAATGGCGAGAATGAAAAGCGCTGTCGCCAGCGGCAGATAGGTGGGGAGTTGATACTCCTCGAGGCTCTGCGGCCAATAGCCCAAGAGCGCGACCAGGTCGCATAGGCCGAACAGCACCGTTTCGATCGCGAACAGGTCGCAGAGGAGGGTAAGGAAGGTCGATAGGTTCCAGCGTGGCAGGGCGGCGACGGCGGCCAGTCCCGAGGCGACGCCGATCAGGAGGGTCATCCCGTTTTCTTCGTAGGCGCCAATGACGAGGGCGAGGACGGCGAAGAGCGCGAGGCTCAACATGCGCATGGGGCAGAACCTTGAACGGGCAGCAGGAAAGGAGAACGCGCACTAGCAGACCGACCGGGGTATTAGAAGGGCGACGCGGGGCGCTCAGCATGAATTGTTGGCAATGTCGGCGTCGCGCTTGAGCCGAGATGTCGGACGTGAGAGCTGGCCGCGGTCAGGGCGGCCAAGCCGCTGCGCACTTTTGCGCACGGCTCAATGCTTTCAGCTGCTTAACACCACTTTTATGCAACTCGAACGAGCGTCCAGCTTTTGCCCACGCTAAGTCATCCGTATCGCGCTTCGCCGCGCATTCTCCATATGGGCCAGAACGAGCAGGCGCTCGCAGCCATGAAACACATACGTTTGCAGATATTACTTGAGTTCAAGCCGCCGGGTATGCTGCGCGAGTATCGTCAACCCGGCTCACGCCTGAACACGAGACAGGCGAGACGAGCTCGATCGCCGGCCAAGTCTCCGGGTAGCCTTTGTCTCGGGCTGGCTTTGCGACGGATCTTTGGGCGCTATCGTTTGATGACGATGGCGTGGCCGTTGAGGTTGTGCAAAACGGTCCGATCCTTGAGCGGCAGTTGCGTATCGACATAGCGGGCGATGCCCGGAGTCGTATCACCGCCATAGTCATCGTAAACAACTATGCCGCCCGGAACCAACCGCTCCCAGATCCACTCGGTCACATCTTTTGCCGACAGGTAGACGTCGACGTCGATATGACAGAACCTAAACTTAAGGTTCTCGACCTTACCGCCAGTTTCCTCGGGGAAAATACCGCCTAAAATCTCGATATTGTCGAGTTGCAGCGTATCGTAGAAAAGCGCCTCGACTGATCGTCGACTCGTATCGGCATGCTCGCCACCATTATAGCAGGGGTCTTCTTCGCCAGCTTTCACGACGCCAGAGAATGTATCGCAGGCGTAGGTCTTGCCGTTCAGCCTCAGATCTCTCGCCCGGATCGCAATCAGTGCGGCGGTGCCCCCGCGCCATACTCCAATCTCGATCAGTGCGCCGGTCTCAAGCTTGGCGGACTGTTCGACGAGCCTCCAGAGCTCAAAGCATCGATACTTGTCGACAAGCGTTGCATCTTGCACCTTTGAATAGGCTGCTTTGAACCCTTGGTCGAGGTTCCACGGGCTATATGTCGCGTTGGGCAGCACAACTTCGTAGTCTGGGCCCTTACTCAGAAGCCGGGGCATGTAGCGAACATGGACACCGTAATTCCGCGCCATGTTCTTGAGCGTCGATTTTACGAGGTGGTTCACGATACCATCCTCCGCTGCGCCAAATAAAAAGGCCACAAGTTAACGCTGGAGGCAGAATGCCATATTCTGACAGTAAATGAAAGTTCAGCGTATAACTATTTAAGTGCTTCGGGATGGTGCTACTGCGGGATGGTGCTACTGGCTCACGGGACGCGGAGTCTGGCTCCCGCCGCTGGGAGCGACCGCGGTCGGTTCGCGGAGAGCGAAGTCGGACCCGATCGCTCGCCGCGTGAACAGGGCCGCGACCCTTCGACCGACGCTGATGCCCGGAACCTCAATCAGAGAATACATCGCGCGAGCGGTGATCAGCGACAATACAGGGGCGACCAAAACCGCCGCAGTTATCCCGATTGTAGGCTGGAGCCAATACGTCGCCGCAAACAAGATCGGTAAGTGAATCAGATAGAGACTGTAGGAAGCACGCCCTAGAAAAAGAAAAGGTCGCCGGCGTAGCAGCGCGTCAAACCAGCCCCCAAGGCAAATACAAAAAATAATTGCGGCAAACAGAAACTCCCGCAAGATGTCTGAGTTAACGGCCAGCTCAAGTGCGAACAAAAGCGCCACAATACCAGTTTTGATCCAGTTCGACCGCGGCCAAAAGTTATATCCTACACGCTTGTGGAGGATATCCGCGACTAGCATGCCAAGTATGAAGCTTGGGAGGTAATACAAAGTCACGCCGGCAGTGCTGGCGAGCGAATCGCCCATTAGAAAAGGTTCACGGTAACCAAGCGTCCCCAGTAAATGGGCGCCACCAAAGTAGGCAGCAGCGCCAACTCCAAATATGACGACCCAGCTCCTTCCACAGAGCACCGCGAGCAGCACGAAGACGATCGAGAAACGCAACTCGATGAACAAACTCCAGAGAACAGGGTTGAATAGATTATCTTCGGCGCGCAATCCCAGAAGCGACATTATTCGGAACGTCCCGCCGACGGTGAGGTCATGGCACCAGCACGACGCTATCCATGGGTCGAATTGAGAACAGTTCCGCGGAGACTGAAGCCAATGCAACAGCGCGGCCCCCGCGACGGCGACGATCATCGCCGGGTAAAGTCGAAATACACGCCGGGATAAAAACGAACCGTAGGACTTATCGTGACCTCGTAAAAAGCTTACATATAATACAAATCCACTAAGCACAAAGAATAGAAGGACAGATGGGTGACCGAGGCGGGCCGCCAACGCCCGGAGCATTGGCGTGAAAAGCCACCAATTCCGAGTTTCGGTATCAAGATAAACGTTCAGCGAGTGGTGGATTACAACTGCGAGCGCAGCCGCTCCGCGAAGGCCGTCGAGCGACTCGAAGTGACCCTGGCTGCGTACCGTTGTCATTGCACACTTCCGACCGGCTAGGGTCTAAAGAACTTTGGTGAGCGGGGTGCATGGCGAACATGGGTACCATGATCGCGCCGGCTCCTTAAGCGTCGGTTTTACAAGGCTGTTCACGGTGATCGTCGCTGCGCCAGAGAAAGGCTTCGAATGAGTGACGCGGAGATTGATATTATAGCGTATTCATACAGTGAATGGAAGACACGCGCTTTCTCTTGCAAGTGTCGTTCCGAGATGACGCCGCTACGACAGTCGCGTTTGCGGCCGGCCCGGCGTCCTCGACCTCGCTTGATATTCCGCAACGGGTCAGTTAGGGCCCCCGCGGGGCATAACTAAGGCTGGCGGGCGCATTCGATGAGCATTCTTCTTATCTGCATACTGATTTTTGTCTTGTTTATGGTCGCCGGCTATGCCGGGCTCGCGCTGCAAACGCGGCTTGTCGATGAGCACAAGACAGGCGAGACGAAAGCCGTGGTCGGCCAGATCTCGGGGCTGGTCAGCCTTCTCCTCGCTCTGGTCCTGGGGACGCTCATTGGCGTGAGCTGGGGCTATTTCTCGGCTCAGCGGACGAACCTCGAGAATTTCTCCGCCCAGATCCTGAGGCTCGATCAGGCGCTCGGGCAATTTGGGCCCGAGACCAAGCCGATGCGCGACCAGCTCAAAGCGGGAATGGAGAAAGCCTATGGGGCGATCTGGGGCGGCGGGGCGGTCGACCCCGCTTTGCTGACGGTCGGCCCGCCCCTTGCCGGTGCGCAGGCGATCACCGAGTATCTTGCGACGCTTCAGCCGAAAACTGAGGCGCAGAAGACCGCGCTGGCGACCGCCAATTTATACGCCAGCATGGTCGAACAATCGCGGCTCTTGATCTCCCTCCAGATCGCGAGCGGGCCGGTGTCCTGGATTCTGATCGCGATCCTGGTCTTTTGGACGGCGGCGCTCTTTTTCGCCATGGGCCTGTACGCGCCAAGCAACGCCCTCGTCACCGCGGCCCTTACTTTCGGCGCGCTGTCGATCGCGTTTGCGATCCTTCTCATCCTCGAACTTGGCATGCCCTACACCGGCCTGTTCAGGGTCTCGCCCGCGGCACTCGAGCAAACGATCGAGTTCATCGACAAGTAGCCGGTTTGGGCGGGCTAGAGGCCGTTCAGCTGCGCGGGGACGGCGTGACGCATGTGTGGACCTCGGTGGTCACTGCGTCGATCCGCTCCACGAGGATCCTGATGGCTTCCGTGAGTTCAGTATTCTGCTTGAGCAGGGTTTCCACCCGCTCGGTAAGCGCCGTGTTCTGCTGCAGCATTTCGACCATCATGCCGGCTTGCTCGCGCATTTGCGCCTGGCGCTGCTCGCTGATCTGGTGGAGTTCCTCGCGATGCTGGGCGTCGGCAAGGCTCGTCACCTTGTCGCGGTCGGCCTGGCGGGTCTGCGCCAGCAAAATCAACGGCGCGGCATAGGCGGCCTGGGTCGAGAAGGCGAGATTGAGCAGAATGAACGGATAGACGTCGAACTGAGTCCAGCCGGCGGCGTTGACCCAGATCCACAGCGCGACGATTAAGGTCTGCGCGATCAGGAACGTCGGCGTGCCGAAGAAGCGGGCGAAATTCTCCGCTCTCTTCCCGAACCAGTCGTTTCCGAAGGCCGATTCGAGATGGGCGTGTGGCAGATGAAATTTGCGCAGACGCTCCTCAGGTTCATGGCGCACGCTCATTGGGTCTTCCCTTCGCCTCCAGCCACGATGCTGCGGCTTGCGATTCGTGCTCCGACCATACAGAAGTTGGGATGAATTTCGACGCGAGGGGCAGGCCGTCAGCAAGACGATAGGCGCCGACCCCGCGGGTTGACCGACATGCGTCGGCTTGCGAACCGGCTGAGAAGTCGTTATGGGTGCATTCTACCCAATTCATATAGATTAAAATACAATAGACTTACTTTAGTAGTAATATGAACGCCCTCGTCCGTCGCACCGAGCTTCGTAAACTGGCGACGCAAGCGCAATAGCAGGGAAGAAACCATGTCTCATAAAGTCGAAACTTTGGCGCTTCACGCTGGTTGGCGCGCCGACCCGGCGACTGGCGCAGTGGCGGTGCCAATCTACCAGACCACTTCCTATCAGTTTCAGAGCGCCGAGCACGCCGCCAACCTGTTCGCGCTCAAGGAACTCGGCAACATCTACACCCGGATCATGAACCCGACCAACGACGTGCTCGAGAAGCGCGTCGCGGCGCTCGAGGGCGGCGCGGCGGCGCTGTCACTGGCCAGCGGTCAGTCGGCTTCGGCCTTTTCGATCCAGAACCTGGCGCGCGTGGGCGACAACTTCGTCGCGTCGACCGACCTCTACGGTGGCACCTGGAACCTGTTCGCCAATACGATGAAGGACCAGGGCGTCGAGGTCCGGTTCGTCGATCCGACCGATCCTGAAAACTTCCGCAAGGCGACCGATGCGCGAACCCGAGCCTATTACGCTGAGACGCTGCCCAATCCCAAGCTGATCGCCTTCCCGATCGCGGAAGTGGCGGCGATCGGCCGTCCGCTTGGCGTTCCGCTGATCATGGACAACACCGCGGCGCCGATCCTGACCAGGCCGTTCGAACACGGCGCGGCGATCGTCGTCTATTCTTCGACCAAATATCTCGGCGGTCACGGCACCTCGATCGGCGGTCTCATCGTCGATGGCGGAAATTTCCCGTGGGACGAGCATAAGGAGCGCCAGCCCGCGCTCAACACGCCGGATCCCAGCTACCACGGCGCGGTGTGGGCCGAAGCAGCCAAGCCGCTCGGGCCGATCGCCTACATCCTCAAGGCGCGCACGACCCTGTTGCGTGACCTCGGCTCGGCCATGTCGCCGTTCAACGCCTTCCTCACCCTTCAGGGTGTGGAGACGCTGCCACTGCGCATCGAGCGCCACTCAGCCAACGCCTCGGCGGTTGCGGCCTGGCTCGCCAAGCAGCCTGTGGTCACGAGCGTGATCCATCCCTCGGTTCAGAAGGGCGAAGCCAAGCGGCGGGCCGAAAAATATCTCAAGGGCGGACTGGGCGGCCTCGTCGGGTTCGAGATCAAGGGCGGCAAGGACGCGGGGCGCAAATTCATCGACGCGCTGAAACTCCTCTATCACGTCGCCAACATCGGCGATGCGCGCTCGCTCGCCATCCATCCGGCGACCACCACCCACTCGCAGCTCACGCCGGCAGAGCAGCAAGCGACCGGCGTGACGGACGATTATGTCCGGCTGTCGATCGGCATCGAGCATATCGATGACATTCTCGCCGACCTCGACCAGGCGCTGAAGGCGGCAACGTGACCGGCGCGGTTGGCGCGATCGTGGGAGCGCGATAGCGTCGCACTGGGGCGGCGCGAACGTCCTATCACTGCCACCTTCTCCCACAGGGAGAAGGGAAGGAAGCACCAATTCGATTGCAACTCGTTCTAGTCTAATGGGGCGTATCCGCCGCCGTCGTCTCGGCCGCCTTTCCGGCCACGACCGAGGCCCGTTCGGCCTCCTCGGCCTTGTCGCGCCAAGACGTGGCCGAGGGATCTTTGACATAGTTCAGAACCGCGATTTTCATCGCCACGCGATAGGCCGACTGCGCGTCCGGCCAATCTTTCTTGGCGTCGAACACGCGAGCGAAGCCGAGGACCACGTCGTATTGGTCGGCGGCGACGTTGGCGTTCCGAGGGTCCTCGACCAGCCGGTTCCAGCTTCGCACGGCCTCCCGATAGGCTTCGATCTGGGCGAGGCCGGTCGAGCGATCGCCGAGCAGCTTCGCCGCCTCGGCCAAATCCTTTTGCGGCTTCGACCTCCCGGGCGCGCGATAGGCGAGCGTCCTCCGTGCGTCGTTGAGCTTCCGGTAATAGGTAAGCGCCTCGTCCGGCCGCTTGAGCCCCTCCAGGGTCTCAGCGAGATAGAGATAGTTCGGTGTGAGAAACTCTTGCCACTGGGGATTGCCGGGCTCGTTCTTGGTCAACTCCTCGTCGAGGGCGACGCCTTGCCGCAATTTCTCAAGCGCAAGCTCAAGATTCCCGGCTCCCTGTTCGAGAAGTCCCCAGTGGGCGTAAGTCGCAGCCAGGTTCGATTTCAGCGACGAGTCCGGCGCCTGTTGCGCCGCGACGGCCTCCCGCGCGTTGCGCGAGACCAGGCTGTTCTGAACTTCAAACGCCTTCTGATAGTACGCTCTCGAATCGGCGAGCGCGTTGTCGTCCCTGAGCAATTCGGCGATCCGGTAGAACGCCTTTCCCTTGTTGCGTAAGAGATCGAAGTCGTCCGGGCGCCCACCGAGCGCGGCCTCGCAAGTCCTGAGCCCGGATTGATATTCCGCCAATGCCTGCTGATGCTGCTTGGCGTCGCCGTCTTTGTACACGTCGCCAATTTTCAAATGCGCGTCGATGACGTCGCTGTCGCCCTTTGTCGCCGTTCGATGAGGCGATTGACGTGGCGATTTGCACAGCGTCGTCATATTCCTGCACTGCCTCCTTGCGCCGATCCGGAAAGGCCCAGAGAGCATTGCCGGCGCGGATCGACGCATCGAAGAGGAGTTGCATTCCCTCTTGGGCCTCCGAGCGCGACTGCATCAGCGATTGCGCAACGTCTTTCGCCTGCTTCGCCACCGCCAGTGACTGCACATTGTTTCCCAAGATCGCATAGAGGTCGGCCTCGTCGTTGAGCGACTGCCCCCACAAGAGGTCGGCCGCCGACGTCTTGCTCGACTGGCGCACGTTATCCAGGAATTGTCCCGATATGGCGGCGAGACTTCGAGCGCCGGCGAGATCAAGGCTCTTGTCGTTGTATGCCTTCAGCACGTCCTCAAGCAGCGACTTCGCCGACTTCATCGCGCTCGTGTCGAGCTTTTCCTGCGCTCTTTCATGGGCGATCCACATCCAGCCGGCGGCTCCAAGGACCGCTACGACGCCGAGCGCGGCGGTCGAGCCGACGATTGAGTCTCGGATCGCCTCTTCGCGTCAATGGCGTCATCGATCAGTTTCCTGACCTGCTCAAATTTGCCGCCGTACCGATCCGCCCATGCCGCGGTCCGCGGCAGATGTGTCCACCAGTCCTTCGTGCGCTCAGGATCGTCCAGGGTCGCCCGTTCGCCGCCGGCGGCCCCGTCGAGCAGCGACACAAGTGTATGATAGCGCTGACCGTCGATCTGCTCCTCGGAGAGCCAGCCGGGCGGCGGCCGGCCGGTTTTCGGGTCAATCGCTTCCGTCTTGCCCGCAATCTTCTTCCAGCGGCGAAGCAACGCCTCGTGCCCGATGTCGATCCGTTCGTCTGCCGCCAGCGTTGGTGAAACGGAGAGCGAGGGCAACAGGAACGAACAATTCGGGGCGCGGAACCGGTCGAGCCCGGCGCGCAAGTCGGACTCGCCCACACCCGTTTCGGCCAGCAGTTTGTCGAACCGAAGCGCGCGGCGAATGGCTCGGCCTTCCCGGTCGACTTCCGACAGCGCCCGGAACGCCTGCTCGATCGCCAGCTCCTCGCCGGCGCATTGGGCGAAAATCTCGTCGGCGTGGCGCGACAGCGCGTCGGTCATGCGCCCGATCGCGTCATAGGTCAGCCGTGTGAGATGGCGGGCGTCTCCAGCTGGGGTCTCCGTCCCCGCCCGGTCCCACAGCCGCATCAGGCAATGCTGCAGCACCGGAAGCTGATCGAGCTCGTCGCCGCAATCGTTGAGCAATCGTTCGACCAGTTCCGGTTCGATCGTCCCGCCCGCCTTTTCGATCGGGTTGCGGATCGCCTCCTCGAGCTGGCTCCGGGTCAGATTCGGCACGAGGTATTGCGTCGCGCTCACCGCTTCCGACAGGCCGTGGAAATAGGCGCAGTCGCCGATAAAGTCCGACCGCATAGTGATGAGCACGCGCACGTTTGGGATACGGCGGCGGTCGGCGTCGAGCAGGATCTGCACGAACTGGGTCGCTTCGTCTCGCCGTCGCGCTTCCTCGACGCCGCCGCGTCGGTACCCGAGGCCGGCAAGGCCGAAGCGGAACAATTCCTCGAACTGATCGACGACCAGGATGAGCGACCGCCCACCCAAGCCGCCCGCTTCGGCGAGCGCGCTCTCGAAGCTGAAGCTCGACTGTCGCAGCGTCCATTCGATACGGTCACGCCGTCGCGCCGTCTCATCCGGGCTGTCCTTCGCCGACAGTTTCGACAGGGCGCTCGCGAGGCGCGTGATCGGAGCGCCGCCAGGCCGCATGTCGAGAAACGCCCAGGTCGGGCCGCCCGAGTCGGCGGTCTCGTCGGCGAGCAGCGCCTGAAGTCCCGCAAGCACCAGCGACGACTTGCCGCTGCCGGAACCGCCGATCACGGCGATGAAGCGGCCATTCTCCACGAGCCGGTAGAGCGCAAAGGCCTGACGTTCGCGCCCAAAGAAGAAGTCGCGGTCGGCGAAGAAGAAAGGACGCAGACCAGGAAAAGGCCGCTCTTTGGAAAGCCGCGTCCCGTCGTCCGGCGGAGCCGGCGCGGCGGCCGTTGCGGGCGCCGTTTGGCCACGCGTCGCCTCGTGAGCCGCAGCGTCGCTGATTTCGACCGCACTCATGGTTTGGGGCTTGGCGCCGAGGTGAGATCCGCCAACAATTGCGCCGTCGGCGGCCCCTTCTCGACGAGGTCGATCACTTTATCGAACTCGCCATCCTGGAAGATGAGCGAGAGGGTGTTCTTCTTCTTATGCGATGCGGGTGGCGGCCCGGCTATGAGGCCGCGAAAGGCGAATTGCCCCTTGCGGCCGAGCGCCTGCCAGTCGGACAGCCTGTCCGCTTCCGACCGAACCCAAACCTCGGAGGCGTTGCCCCAGCAGAGCGTCACGGCGTCGCACTTGGCGAGCAGGTCGCTGTTGTAGCGGCGCGCGTCCGCATCGGAGTCAGCCACAGGGATGCGCGGCTTCACCGAGCTTTCGAGCAAAGCCTGCGCGACCACCCCTGCATAGTCCTCATCCGCCGCATGATAGGCAAGGTAGAGGTCGAGCTTGTTGCCGGCCGCGGCGGTCACGACCGGCTTTGGCGCCGTCTCCGTGAGATACTGGAACAGGAATTCGATGAACTTGCTTAAGATGTCGCCATCGATCTTGTCTGTTGCGATCTGCTGATCGAAGCGCTCCAGCGCCTTCAGCGGATCGCGCTCGACCGCCGGACCCGTAGGAGCTGCGCCGCCGCCGTCGAGAATTTTCGGCGCCCAGACAATGCGGCGCGTGAGCTTCTGCCCAGGCGCGCCTTCAGCCTGCGCGGCTTTAGCGCGGGCAAGCGCCAATTGCAGCGTCACAATGTTGCCGAGACCTTCTGGCGCAAATCCGCCGCTGTCGCCGACGAGATGGACGAACACCTCGGCCTTCGATAGCGCATCGGTCAGGAAGGATTCGGCGCTCTTGTCGCTTGGCGCGTCTGCCGAAGGATCTGGCGCAACATTGAAGCCCTTGCCCTGAAGCTCCGTGACGAGGCGGACATAAGCCGCCTTCATGTCGCTTGCAGGCTTGGCGAGAAAGACGGTGCGGCCGTTTGGCGTGACGATCGGCGCGGTCTGCTGAATCGCCTGAGGCGGGGTCGGCGCACCGCTCAGAATCTGTGTTACGCGCTTTTGCAATCCGCCCGCGAGATCGTCGAGTTCGGCGTAGAACCGGTCGTTGCACTTGCCGCGATTGAAGAAGGGCGTGATCGCGCTGACGTCGTTCTCATCATCGCGTGAGTAGAACAGGAATCCTTCCTGCCCTTGCAGTTCAGGCGGGCGAGCGATGCGATCGACATAGCCCTTGCCCACGACAAGCATTCGAGTCGCTGGATTCGTGACCCCGGCGGCTTTGCGCAAGCTGAGGAAAGTTTCGAACTCCTTGCGGCAATACGGGCGCTGCATCCAATTCGGCGACATGACGACGACGAGAAGTTCGGCTTGGCTCAGTCCATCGTCGATGATGTCGGCGAACTGATCGCCCTGGCTGATCCGGCGACGGTCGCGCCAGACTTTTGCCTGCCGCGCTCCGAGATCGCGCAGCTTCAGGCGCAGCTGCTGATCGAGGAAACTGACGAAGCCGGGTTCGTCCGGATCCGGCGACAGGATGAGGTCGTCATCGTGAGCATAGGACATGAAGATGACGACGTCGTCGCTCATCGAAGCTCGCTCATCTCCCTGAAAAGGCCGCGCTTTGCAGTGCCCATTATCCGACTAAACCCTTGAGTTTGTTTCCGGTCAAGCTCAATGGGCGCCTTGTGGCTGGGGTGGACGGCCCGGCCAAGAGGGGAATTCTACCTATCGACCCAAAGCACGGATTTGGCGGACGGGCTGTGACAGAGATCACAGATCATCCCAGCGGGGTCTAAAGCTGACCGAGTGCGGCGACGCTTTTCGCCTCTATCCCCGATCGCGCATCAACCTCGACTTGTCACGGTTCCAGTCGCGCGCTTTTTCGCTGTCGCGCTTGTCGTGCAGTTTCTTGCCGCGCCCGAGCGCGATGGCGATTTTGGCTCTGCCCTTGGCGTTGAAATAGATGCGGAGCGGAACGATGGTCATGCCTTCGCGCTCGACGCCCTTCGCCAGTTTAACGATCTCCTTGGCGTGCAGCAGCAGCTTGCGCGGGCGCTTCGGCTCGTGATTGAACCGGTTCGCCTGCAGGTATTCGGGGATGTTGGCGTTGTAGAGGATGATTGCGCCGCTGCGGTCGACAGCGGCGTAGCTCTCGGCGACGGTCGCCTTGCCGGTCCTCAGCGATTTGACCTCCGTTCCGGTCAGCATCAAGCCCGCTTCGAACGTTTCGCCGATCTCATAGTCGTAGCGCGCGCGCCGGTTGTCGGCGACGACCTTATAGTTTGGTTTTTCTTTTTCGGCCGCCATGTCAGCTCTTAAGCGTTCAGCAGGCCCGCATGGACCATGGCGCGGCGGATCAGCGCCTCGGTCGCCTGGCTGACCGGAACTAGCGGCAAGCGGGTCTCAGCCTGAATCCGGCCGATCACGCTCAGCGCGTATTTCGCCCCGTTGACTCCCGGCTCGGCGAAGATTGCGGCGTGGAGCGGCGTCAGGCGGTCCTGGATCTTGAGCGCATGGCCCCAGTCACCCTTGAAGGTTGCCTCCATCAGTTCCGCGCAGAGCCCCGGCGCGACGTTCGCCGAAACCGAAATGCAGCCGTGCCCGCCGGCGGCCATTGCCGCGAGCGCCGTCATGTCTTCGCCCGAAAGTTGGATAAAGTCCTCGATCCCATCGCGTGTCGCTGGCGCGACACGCGCCCGACATCGCCGGTCGCGTCCTTGACGCCGACGATGTTGGGCAGTTCGGACAGCCGCTTCATCGTGTCGACCGACATGTCGACGACGCTTCGCGGGGGAATGTTGTAGATGAGGATCGGAATGCCAATCGCGTCGTTGACGGCTTTGAAGTGCTGGTAGAGGCCTTCTTGCGTCGGCTTGTTGTAATAGGGCGTGACGACCAGAACGGCGTCCGCGCCGCTTTGCTCGGCGTGACGCGCAAGCTCAACCGCCTCGCGGGTGTTGTTGGAGCCTGCCCCGGCGATGACCGGAACCCGGCCGCGCGCTTCGTCGACGCAGATATCGACAGCGCTGCGGTGCTCCTCGTGGGTGAGCGTCGGGCTCTCTCCGGTCGTTCCGACCGGCACGAGGCCGTGCACGCCCGACGTGATCTGCCAGTCGATCAGGGCGCGATAGGCCGGCTCATCGATCTTGCCGTCCTTGAACGGGGTGACCAGCGCGGTCATCGATCCGTGAAACTTCGCTCGCTTTTCCATGGCTCCCGCTTGGCTCGTCTCGCGCCCGCTCAATCCCCGTGGTCTGCGCGCCGGCGGACACATAGCCCCGACGGGCTGTTGGCGAAAGGGGTTCAGCGCCGAGCGCCATTGTTTACATCTTGGTCACCAAGATCGGGCCATCCTCCCTCGAGAGGACTGAACCCATGAGAATCTTGCGATTCGCCCCGCTTCTAGTGGTTGCGGGCGCCGCTTGCGTGGTTGCGTGGACGCCTCATGGGCATTCTCCGCAGCCCGAAGTCGCGACGCTCGATCGCGCGCTCGTTTCCCGCGTGGACGGCGCGCCGCCCGAGACCGCAAGTATAACCAGCGGCCCGAAGTCCCTGTACCCAACACCGCCGCTGGACACCGCCTCCGCGCCCTCCACCAGCCCTGAAGCGGCCGGGCGTGATCTCCCTTCCACAAGCCGTGTCACCGCCCCCTCAACCGAGGCTGTGCGGAGCGACAAGGAGGCCAAGGTCCAATTCGCCTACGCCAGCCTTGAAGGCGCGGCGCCCGCGCTTGGGGCGCCGTCGGCGGTCACGCCGCCCGCGGAGACGGCCGCTCTGGAACCCTCCGCGCCGCCTCCCGCGCCGCCGGAGCCTGCGGCTGACCCCGCCTTGCCGCCGCCGCGAAGTCCTCAGGCCGTAATCCTCTACAGGAAGGGCGACGCGGCGGGGCTCATGGCGCTCGCATCGGCGGCCACCGACGCGGACGAGCGTTCGGCGCTCGAATGGACGTCGTTGCGCGCCGATGCGCACCCCGTCCTTCGACTCGCTCGCCACCTTCCTTAAGGCGCATCCCGGCTGGCCAAGCCGGGCGTGGATTCGCGAGCTGGAGGAAGCCGAACTGGCGGCGCATCCGCAGGCGCCGGAACAGGTCGCCGCATTTTTCGCCAACGACCGACCGCAGTCGAGCGCGGGCAAGATCGCCGCGGCGCGAGCGGCGCAGGCGATGGGCCGCCCTGAGGAGGCGTCGCAAACCATTCGCGCTTTATGGCGCGACGGCAATCTCGACGCGCTGTCTGAGAGCGTGGTCTTGCGAGAATTCGGCTCTTCGCTCACGAAGGCGGACCACGTTTATCGGGCCGACCGCCTGCTCTATGCAGGCTACCTCAGCGCTGGCGCCCGCGCCGCGGCGCTTGCCGGCCCCGACGTCTTAGCCCTCGCCCAGGCCCGCATCGGGGCGGCCCGCGCGCCCATGAGCCCCGGGCTCGTCAAGGCGGTTCCCCCGGCGTTGCGCAACGATCCGGGCCTCCTGTTTTCCAGGATCCAGTACGCTCGCCGCGCCGGGCGGGTCTACGAGGCGGCGGTCCTGCTTAGCCTCGCGCCGCACGATCGCGCCGCGCTCGTTAGTCCGGATCGGTGGTGGAGCGAGCGGAAGATGGTCGCCCGCACGCTGCTCGACCTCGACGAGCCGCGACTTGCGTTTGAAGTCTGCGACCAGACGGTCCGACCCGACTCGTCTGAAGCTCAGGTGGACGCCGCCTTCCACGCCGGTTGGATCGCCTTGCGTTTTCTGAACGACGCTCCTTCGGCCGCTAAGCGCTTCGCGCGCGCCGCCAACGCAGCCGAAAATCCCCTGTCCGTTGCTCGCGCCGCGTATTGGCAGGGGCGAGCCGCCGAGGCTATGGGCGACTCCGAGACGGCCAAGACGTTCTACGCGCGAGCCGCCGCCGTACCGATTGCCTATTACGGCCAGCTCGCCGCGCAGCGTCTCGGTGAGACTCGTCTCGCCTTCCGCGCTCCGGCAGCCGCGGCCGCAGGCGAGCGGCGGGACGAGGCGGTCCGTGCCGTCGAGGCGCTCTATGCCGACGGACTCGACGATGTGGCGGCGGCGCTCGCTTTCGACGCCGCGCGGCAATGGCGCGATGAGTCGCAGCTCGCCGCTCATGGCGGAAGTTGTGAAGCGCCACGAGGAAGCTGGGACCCAGGTGCAATTCGCCAAGATCGCCGTCATGCGAGGCCACCCACTTGAAGCAATGGCGTTTCCGGCCGTGGGCATGCCGGCCTTCCTTCCGCTGCCTCGCTCCGCAGACCTGGCCACCGTCTACGCGGTCGCACGGCAGGAAAGCGAATTCATCTGGCATGCGTCGTCGGGGGCTGGCGCGAAGGGTCTCATGCAGATGCTGCCGTCGACCGCGGTCGTGACTGCACGGCGCGCTGGCGTCGACTTCGACTATGCCCGCCTTATCGTCGACCCTGCTTTCAACACCCAGCTCGGCGCGGCGCTCCTGGGCCAATTGATCGAAGACCAACGCGGCTCACGCGAACTCGCCTTCGCCGCATACAACGCTGGTCCAGGTCGGGTCGCGCAATGGATCGCGGCGCATGGCGATCCGCGTGACGGAGCGGTCGATCTCGTTGACTGGATCGAGCGCATTCCGTTCGACGAGACGCGCGACTATGTCGAGAGGGTCAGCGAGAACCTGGGCGTCTATCGCCAGCGTTTCGCCGACGAGAAGCTGGCGCCGCCGCCGGTGTCGGCCCGAGTGGCGCGCGAGTAGACCCGGGACCGAGCGGCCCAAGAAGCTCGCCGTTACGACACTCGGATCAATCCGGCCAAACACGACGGGCGCCGCGTAAGGAGGGCAGGCGCCGTTCATCGCGCTTCAAGTTGGAACTCTTTGCACTACATGTTCGTTATGTGTCCGCGGTTCCTCAAGCAGGGAAGGATACGTCTTGGACAAGACCATCATGGGACTGCTTGGGTGGCGCCTCGGCGCTCGCTCTCCTCGGCGGATCTCAGGCATCCGCTGCGCCTCCGGTCGACGAGGTCAACGTCTTGCAGCCGGCCCGGTCATTCGCCGAGTTGTTGGATCCCATTCCGAACGCCGAGAAGGTTCTCCGCGCCGAGGACGAGCGCAGCAGCAATACTGCTGCGACTGAAGAGAAGCCGCTGGTCGTAGCCGAATATTATCATCACCACCATCACCATCATCACTACCATCACCATCACCATCACCATTACCATCATCATCACCATCACCATTATTATCATCACCACTACCATCACCATCATCATTATTACTAGGGAGATGATGCCGGAGGCGGCTCCGTTTTTGAGTGAGGAGGATTTGCCTGCCTTCGCGGCAGCGAATCCGCCACTCTGGTTTGGGTTTTCTTGGCGCCTAGCCCTTTCGCTGCGAAAACCCCGATTTTGAGCTATTGAATTAGTTTGGATTTCCTTGGATTTTCTCGTCCGAAACGAGACTTTTCAATGGGTTACGCGAGATAAATCGGAAAACATTTTTCCGGGCGCTTTTGCCGCTGGTGTTGGCGCCGTAACGACGGGAGCCAGCGGTCTTGGCATGCGAAAGGGCGAGGGTGGTCATACGGCGAGCTTAGCCTGATTTCGGATTATCCGCAATGATTTGTCGTCGCGAGCGCGCGCGTCATGCGGCGTCGCTTCAGGTCGCCGCGACAAGCTAAAGCCAGGCGGCGATCCCCAGCTACGCCATAAGAGTCAGATTTGTCGCCGCCGGTCTGCGCGCTGCATTACAGACGTTGCGGCCGGTATTTCGGCGAGCGCTTGAGCCGCTCGATCAGCGCCGCTGCTTAGCCTTTTCGCTCGCAGCGCCTAGAATATGCCGATAGGTGCCGTCGAAAACCGTGTTGGTGGCTGACGTCCATTCCGTCTCGGCGGATAGCGTGCTCCGGCTTTGAAAAATGCGGCGCGACTGCAGTTCTCGCTCGGCGGCCTCCTCGTCCGACATCGGGACGAGGTCGAACGTCGCCTCCTCGGGCACGATCAGGATCTGCGCGAACGGCTCGCCGAATCGGAAAATATGCGTTTTCCCCTCGGGCGGCGATTTGAACACCAGGAAAAAGATCATTGGCCACCACCGACGGATGAGCGCCGGGACGGCGATCGGGGTCGTATCCGTGGGATCGGTGTAGAAGCGCGGGTGCGGCTCCGTTCGAATCGCCCAACCTTCCTCGACCTTGAGATCGAGCGACAGCTGGTAAGTGTAATAGAGATCGCCGAAGGCGCGGAACGGCGGCCATTCGCCGCCATGCCCTTCGGGCGGCGGCCCGAATTCGCCGTCAAGCGCAAGCTTCCCCCCGCTGGTGCTCACGCGCAGCTCGTTTTCATACGGGTAGAACAACTCGATTCCGTAACGAGCGCCTTCCGAAAACGGGAGGCAATGCCAGGCCTGCTCCATCGACCCGTCTTTTCGAGGCTGGCGTTCGCCGCCCCAGCCGGGGACTTCGAGCTTCGTGCGCCGCGGATTGAGAGCCGGCGTAAACGACCGATACTTCACTTGCATGGGCGAACCATCCTGCCGCAGTCCCGCATTTCAATGCATCGAGGCGGGCTCTTTGTTCCGGCGAATGAGGTTGGGAGCCGGCGTCAAGAAACGGCGCCCTATTCGCCGCTGCTTCAAATCAATGCCTTCACCGTCTCAACCAGCTTCGAAATGTCGACCGCGTAAGAGAAGGTCGAGTCCTTCACATGCCGAGGCATGCTGGCCAAGACCTCGTCGGACTGGCGCTGGAACAGGACCACGTGTTCAAGCCCCAGCATGGCGCAGAAATGCGAGGACCACGGGTCGTGCTGGCCCTCGGCTATGATCTCGACGATCTTTGTATGCGGCGGGCAGAAATAGGCGTTCGACAAAGCGGCGCCGAACTCGCACACGATGATCTCCGCCTGAGCGAACAGAAGCGCCTGTTCGTCGAACCCGAGCTTGTCCGGCTGGATCGCGACAAAACCAAGGGCTTTGAGCGCCTCGATCATCGCCGCCCGATTGGTGACGTTTCGGCTGTTTGACGGGCTGCGGCAAATGAGCACGCGCGGCGGCGTGCTCATCGCCGGCGCACGCTTTCGCACGTTGGCCAGGATACGCGCGAACGCTTCGCGGCTTTGGGGATGCGCGTTCTGGCTGTTTAGGCCCGTGAACCTGTTCGAGGTGATCGCATGTTCGAGAAAGACCGGCCTTGGCCGAATCTCTCGGATGAGACCCTCCGGGACCTCGAGCCGGGCGATCAGCGCCCGCTGCCAGGGTCGCAGCGTCCAGGTCAGCATCGGCGCGCCCATTCTCGCGCCGAGCTCGATCAGCGGCACAATATCGTGCAAATAATGGCCGTAATTGTGCTTGTCCGACCCGGCGATCAGCAAATGCTCGCCGGCGATGCGAGGCGCGCGCGCGAGTCGCTCGAGATGGAGCCGCCGCTCGAGCGTTCCGTCCGCCAGCGGCCGCTCGACGATCGCCTTGATCGACGACAAGTACCCCTCCTGAAAGGGGCCAAGGAACGAATGGCGCCAGACGCGACCCTCCGGCGAAATCAAGAGGCCGAAGGCCGGAAACCAGTATTGATCGACGAGATGCTCGAGCGTCATCGCCGGCGCATGAACGGTGTGATCGATGTAATGGACGCGTTCGGCGTTCGTCGAATTGACGCTGAGCGGATGCAGTCCGGGTCCGGTATTGCGCAAGGCGCGATGACCTCGCATCGCGTGAGCGGGGGCGGCAAGCCTCCCTCATAGGGGACGACCGTCAGATCTGTCGCTTCGTCGAGAGCGACTGGAACTCCCTCGCTGGACACTGGCAACGCATCGCGCAGACGGCGCCGCAAATTCCGCCACGGCGTGCGGACGGCGTCGCGCCAGGCTGCATGCAGCGATCGACTGAGGCGAACCAGCTTTTCGTTTTCGATTCGGTCGCGCGCCACGCCGCTCCGCTGGCTGTCTGCAACAAGTCCAATCCGACTCCAATAACGCAGGCTGACCGCCTGCCTGCTCAGTCGCGGGTCTATGCCCGAACGCGCCCGCAGCGACAAGGGCGCCTTATCCACCGCGATCGAGGCCGTCCGCGTGACTTTGCCCTTTTCGGAGTCTAGCTCCGGTAAGGCTATGGCCATCCGATTCGTTCATACCGCCGACATCCACCTCGATTCGCCCCTGGCGACGCTGGCGCTGCGCGATCCGGAGCTCGCCGAGTTGATTGGCGGGGCGACGCGAAAAGCCTTTGTCGCGGCTCTCGAATGAATTTTCGCTTCCTGCACGCGGCTGACCTTCATCTTGGGAGCCCGTTCCTCGGTCTTGCGCAGAAGGACAGCGAAGTCGCCGCGCGCTTCGCCAGGGCGAGCCGAACCGCGTTCGAAGATCTCGTCACGAAGGCGTTGGAGGAGGACGTTTCGTTTGTCGTGATCGCCGGTGACGTTTTTGATGGCGAGTGGAAGGACGCTTCGATCGCCCTTTTCCTGAACCGGCAATTGGCTCGTCTCTCAAATCGCGGCATTCCAACATTTTTCTTGCGGGGCAATCATGACGCCGAAAGCCTCGTCACCAAATCCCTGACCTGGTCGGACAACGTTTTTGAGTTTTCGACAAGGCGTCCGGAAACCCACCGCATCGAAGATTTGCGCGTCGCGCTGCACGGACGCGGGTTTCCGCACCGCGAGGTGCTTGAGAATTACGCTGTCGACTATCCGGAACCTGTTGCCGGGTGGTTCAACATCGGCGCGCTGCACACCGCTTGCGGTCGCGCTGGCCATGAAAACTACGCGCCTTGCACGGCCGCCGACCTCGCGGCGCGCGGTTATGACTATTGGGCGCTCGGCCACGTCCACGCCTTCGAAATCGTCTCGCAGGATCCCTGGATCGTCTACCCCGGCAATCTGCAGGGCCGCAGCATCAGAGAATGCGGCGAGAGGGGCGCGGTCATCGTTGAGGTCGCGGATGGGGCCGTCGCCAAGGTGCGGCGCGTTGTGACGGACTGCGCCCGTTGGGCGGAGGTGTTCGTCGACGCCTCGCCGCACGATGACGAGACCAGTCTGCTTCGCGCCGTCGAGACAGAACTGCGCCCGCACGCGGCCACGGCGGCAGGGCGCCTTCTCGCTGTGCGAGTTATCCTGACGGGAGCGACGAACTTGCATCCGCGGTTCATCGCGGATCGGGACCGCCTGCGCGACGAGGTGGAGGCGGCGGCGCAGCGGTGCGGCGAGGACATATGGCTCGAACGGCTGCGCATCGACACGACGGAGCCGCAGCGGGCGGCGGGCGGCGCGGCGCTCGCGGAAATCGATTTGGCGGCCGCTCTCCAAAAATGCGAAGCGGACGTCGCGTTGCGCGCGCGTCTGGCCGATCTGATCAGGACGGTCAGGGACAAGCTGCCCGGCGGAATGGCGGAGGACGCGAGCGCAGCGCTGGATCTGGACTCGATCCTCACGGAAGCTCGCGCGCTGGCGCTGGGCCGCTCGGCGGAGATCTGACGAGCCATGAGGCTTCTCAGCCTCGAGCTGGAGAAGTTCGGCGCCTTCGCGGACCTGCGGATCGCGTTCCGGCCAGACGCCCGGCTGCATGTCGTCTACGGACCGAACGAAGCCGGCAAATCGACCGCGCTCGCCGCCGTTGGCGCCCTCCTGTTCGGCGTGCCGGAGCGGACGCCCTATGCGTCTCGCTTCCCCGGCCAGTTGCGCGTCGGCGCGGAGATCGCGGCGGCTGACGGTCGCCGCCTAAAATTCTGGCGGCGCAAGGGGCGCAGGACGACGCTCCTCGATGCCTCTGGCGATCCTCTGCCCGACGACGCGCTGGCGCCGTTTCTCGGCGGCCTGACCCAAGACGTGTTCGAGAGATCGTTCGGGCTGGACGCAGTCAAGTTGCGCGCCGGGGGCGATGAGATGTTGCAGGCGGACGGCGACGTCGGGGCAAGTCTTCTGGCGGCGGCCTCGGGGCTCCGCGGGCTCTCCGAACTTCGTCGCTCGCTCGATGAGGAAGCCGATGGCGTGTTCGCGCCGCGCAAGGGCAAAGAACGCCGCTTCTATCAGGCGCTCGAGCGCTTCGACGCTGCACGCGCCGCAATTCGCGAAAAGGAGCTTCGCAGCGATTCATGGATAAAGCTCAACAACGACATCGAAGAGCTCAGCCGAGAGCTGGAGCGGCTCCGCGCGGAGCGGCGGGCCGGCGAGATCGAGCAGGCGCGCCTCAGACGGCTCAAGCGCATAGCGCCGCTTCTCAACCCGATCCGGGAGACGGAGGCGGCGCTGGCGTCCTTCGGCGACATGCCCGTCTTCGCGCCCGGCATGATGCAGGACTTGCAAGCGGCGCTCGATGACTTGCGCGTCGCGGGCGAGGCGGCGGAGCGCGCGCGGATCGAGGAAGAGCGCCTTACGCGGGATCTCGCGAACATCGAGGTTGACGAGGCCGTGCTTTCCGATGCTGCGGCGATCGAAGAGCTATTTCAGAGGAGCGGCGGCTACAAAGACGCAAAGCGCGATCTCCCAGCCGTCCAACGCGAGGCCGACGGCTTCCTTGCGGGGCTTGAGCATCATGTCCGATCACTGGGTTTGCCCGACATTGGCTCGCTCGACACAGCGCGGCCGACGGAAGCCAGGAAGTCGGAGGCGCGCAAGCTGATCAAGGAGGGGCGCGACGCGGAAGCGTCGGCAAACGCGACGGCCGCTCAACTCTCGCAAGCGCAGAAGTCCGAGGACGACGCGCGCATTGCGCGAGAGGCGCAGGGCGGGGACCTTGATCCCACGCCGTTGCGAGAAAAATATGCCGCTCTCGGCAAGATCGCCGAGCTGGCGCGCAGGGTCGCCGACAATCGGATCGCGCTGACAAAGGACGCGCTTGAGCTCGCGGACGCCGCCGCGAGGCTCGATCCGCCGGTCGTCGACCTCGAAGCGCTCGCCAGGCTGCCCATGCCGCGCTCCGAGGATCTTGCTCAATTCGCCGACGCATTCGAGGCGGCTTCGCGCGCGGTGCGTGAGACCGCAAGAGCGCGGGAAGCGGTGGAGAAGGAGATCGACGAAACGACCGGGCGCCTCGCCCAGCTTGCGGCTGGCCGTCCTCTCGCCACGGCGGACCGCATTGCGGAGGCGCGGGCGCGCCGCGAGACGGCGTGGCGGCCGTTGCGCGCTGCGATATTCGGGGCGCCCGAGGCTCCGCCGCAAGCCTCGCTCGCCACCCACGTCGCCGAATTCGAGCGCCTCAAGGGGGAGGCGGATCGTCTGACGGATGACGCGATTGAAGACGCCGCGCGTCTGGCTGGGCATCGACTGGAAACCCAGCGGCTCGACGAACAGACGCGCCGGTATGCTTTGGCGCAGGCCGCCGAAGCGCGCGCGGCGGCGACGTTCGCCGAAACAGAGCAGAGTTGGCGGGAGCTTTGGAAACAGGTCTGCGTCCGTCCTCGTTCGCCGGCACGGATGCAGGAATGGTCTGGCCGCATCGAGCAAGTCATGAAAACGCGCGACAAGCTCGCCGCGCGGCGAACCGAGCTCGAGGCGAAGGAAGCCGAGCTCGCGCGCCTCGAGCCAGCGCTGCGCGCCCTCGGCCTCGAGGCCGGATTGAGTGAAATCGAGGGTCTCGATTGCATCCGGATGGCCGAACGCTTCGAGCGACGTCTGGAGGAGATCGCGCGCGCCTGGGCGAGATCGCGCGACCTCGAGACGCGCTTCGCCGAAACGCGCCGGCGTCTCGCGGAAGCGAAAGCCGAGTCCGCCGACGCCGCCGCCGTCCTGGCGGATTGGCGTCGTCGTTGGGTCGTCGCCGTCGCCGCTCTCGGTCTTGAAGCCGACGCGTCCATCGAAGGCGCCGAGACGGCCCTGGAGGTTTGGGACAAGGCGTCCAACGACAGTGAAAACCACCGCAACCGGATGCGCCGCGTCGCTGGCATCCAGCGAAACATGAACGATTTCGAGACCGAAGCCCACGCGCTCATTCAGCGCTGCGCGCCGAGCCGCCGCGGAGCTGCCGGCGGAGGCGGCCGCGCGCCTGTTGAACGAGCGTCTTGTCGCGGCGCGGACGGCTCAAACAAAGCGTCACGCGGCGGCCGAGCTGAGGGAGACGGCTCGGCGAGCGCGCGATGAGGCGGGGGCTCGCCTGGGCAAGGCCAAGGAGACAATGACGACGCACGCGGCGCGGCTGCCGCCTGGCTCCGATGTTGTCGCCTTGCTGGCGCGCGAGACGGAGCGTTCCCGCCTTGCCGAGGCGCTCGGGCGGCAGCGGCTCCGTCTCGCCGATCTCGCTGACGGCGTCGACGAAGCGCGGCTGGTCGAGGAGATGAATGCGTTCGATCCGGACGCGGCCACAGCAAGTTTGAAGGAACTGGAGCGCCGGGACGAAGACCTCGGGCAGCAGGAAAAGGAGCGCTACGCGGAACGCGACCGGCTTCAACGGAAGCGAGAGGAATTCGAAAGCGGCATTGGCGCCGAGGCGGCGGTGCAGCAGCGTCGCAATGCGGAGGCCGAACTCGTGGATGCAGCCCGGCGTTGGGCGGTCTTGAAGGCGGCCTCCGTCCTGCTCGGCGGCGCGTTGGAGCACCATCGCGCTGCGCGGCGCGACCCCTTGATGACGCACGCAGGCGAAGCGTTCGCAACGTTGACGGGCGGCGCCTTTGCCGGGCTCGATCAGAGTTTCTACGACGATGACGAGGCCAAGCTTGAAGCGTGCCGAGCCAACGGGGAGAGGGCTCCGGTCGCGCATTTGAGCGAAGGCGCGCGCGACCAGCTGTATCTTGCGCTTCGCCTTGCCTATATCGAAGATTATGCCGCGCGCGCCGAGGCGCCGCCCTTCATTGGCGACGATATTTTCGCCAGCTTTGACGAACCCCGCACAGGCAACGGCCTCGAAGCGCTCGCGGCGATCGGCGACCGCATTCAACCCATCGTGTTCACGCACCATCTGCACGTCATCGAAGAGGCGCGTGCCCGTCTCGGGGATGCCGTGGACATCATTCGAATCGGCTGAGTTCGCGCCGAGGAGGCGCTGCGCCTGTTCGCCGACATGGGACACGTAGGCCAGGTCATCTATTTTACCCACCATCAGCACTTGGCCGAGCTTGCCAAGCGGTGTGCCCGGAAGCGAGAGTGCACGAACTGGCGGCGTGACGCCGCCGCCGCTTCTGGCAGAGTTTCGCGTCGCTTGAGCGGTTTGAGAGAAGCAAGCGAATCGGATGGCGACAAAGAACGCGGTCGGTCGGCGAGTTCCCTGCTTGTGGACGCGTTGATTTGGCGCCGTTCTGACTGAGCCGTGGAACCCTCTCGCGCAATCTGAGTTATGGACGATCAGCGCCGCGAGAAAGGAGCGGGCCCGTGCCAAAACACCAGCAGAAAAACCGATGGTCGGCGGATGTGACCGCGCATTCGGATGCGCTCGATCTCGAACCGAAGGTGTTCGAAAACAAAAGCGCCGTGCAAATCGCCAAGTCGCTCAAGCGCTCGGCTGAGTTGAGCGACCGGCGGAAATCGAGCCCGTTCCGGTCAGCGATGTCGATGTTGACCTTTTACATGAATCGAGCCGGCCGAAACCTTCCCACTGAGCGGAAGAGGACTCTCGAAACGGCGAAGGAAAAATTGCGCGAGCTGTTCGGACGCAATTCTTGAAGGCAGTTCCGCATGCGGGACATGTTTGAGGCGCGATCCCACAGCAGATCGACGGAAGAAGGAGCATCATAATGCCCAACCGGACTCCTCCGCCGGGCGCGCGCCTCCAGCAGAGCCTGCCGCATGACCGCGATCGAGAACAGGGACAGCCCTACGCCACGGAGGTCGAGGACTACAGCCACGGCGTGGCGCCGCCGCCCGCGGAGCAGCGCGGGCGAGAGGCCAATTCTAGGACAAGAGCGCGCGCGAAGAAGTGACGCCCGGTGCGCTACGCGCCGGTTTGTGTTTTGGCGTTAGTGCCGTAAGCAGACGCTCGCCTTGAACGGCCGCACCGTGCGGGTGCGCAAAGCTAAGAAATCGCGTTGTCATTGACCCGACAGATCGCAAGCTAGCAACCCTCCACGCGAGCGTAGCGAGGCCGAGCAGCAACGCCAATCTCGCTGTCGTAAAACTGTCGTCTCTCTGTCGCAATAGACATATCGAGCGAGCCTACAAACGCGGTCGTCGCGCGCCATCGCCGCGGCCGAACTCGATCACTGCTAGCGCTTGAGAGGCGTACAATGAGACTCACCAATTTCATTCGTGTCGTTGCGTTCGCCGCCGGCGCCGCGACGGCCACAATCGCCCAAGCTGCCGATATTTCCGGAGCCGGAGCGACCTTTCCATTTCCGATCTACGCCAAATGGGCGGATTCCTATAAGAAAGACACCGGAAACGGACTGAACTATCAGTCGATTGGATCGGGCGCCGGCATCAAGCAAATCAAGGCGAGAACCGTGACCTTCGGCGCGACCGACGCGCCATTGGAGCCGAAGGAGCTGGAGAAGGCTGGCCTCGCGCAATGGCCGATGGTGATGGGCGGCATCGTCGCGGTCGTCAATCTCCCGGGCGTCAAGCCCGGCGACATCGTCATCGATGGCCCGACCCTCGCACAGATCTATCTCGGCAAGATCACCAACTGGAACGATCCGGCGCTCAAGGCGACCAATCCCAAGCTCGACCTGCCGAATCTGCCGATTGTGCCGATCCATCGCGCCGATGGCTCGGGCACCACCTTCAACTTCACGTACTATCTCGGCGAAGTCTCGCCGGATTGGAAATCGGGGGTCGGAGTGGCGACGACGGTCGACTGGCCGGGCGGCATCGGCGCCAAGGGCAATGACGGCGTCGCCAACAATGTCGCCACCACCAAGGGCGCGATCGGCTATGTCGAATTCGCCTATGCAGACCAGAACAAGCTGACCTACGCCAGCATGGCCAACAAGGCGGGCAAGATGGTCGCCCCGACCATGGACGCCTTCCAGGCCGCGGCCGCCAACGCCGACTGGGCGAACTCCCCGGGCTTCTACAATATCCTGGCCAATCAGCCGGGAGACAAGTCGTGGCCGATGACCGCCGCCACGTTCATTCTCTTGCCCAAGGATCCGCCGAATAAGGCCGCCGCGAAGGACGCGCTCGACTTCTTCAAGTGGGCTTACGAGAAGGGCGACAAGATGGCCGAGGACCTCGACTACATCCCAATGCCTGACAGCGTCGTGGCGCTGGTCCAGAAGATGTGGGCGTCCGACATCAAGCAATAAGCGTCAGTCGACTGGCGGCGGGGACGCGTCCGCGAGGGCGCGCCCCGAGCTTCCGAACCAAGGCAAGGCTGAAGACCAGCGATGACCGCAACCGCACTGCAAAGCTCGAGCGCCGCTCACAGCTCGCCGATGGACCGTTCTCGCGCGCTCGGTCGGCTCAAATTCGGGGACAACAGCTTTCGCCTGCTGACGCTCGGCGCGGCGGTTTTGGTTCTGGTGCTCCTCCTCGGCGTTGTTGTCTCGTTGTTCATTGGCGCCTGGCCGGCGTTCCGCGAATTCGGCGTCGGCTTCCTGTTCTCGGACGCCTGGAGTCCGCCGAAGGAACAATTCGGCGCTGCGACCGCGATCTATGGCACGCTCGTCACGTCGGTGATTGCGATGCTGATTGCCGTTCCGGTCGGACTCGGCATTGCGGTTTTTCTAACGGAACTCTGCTGGCTGCCCCTGCGCCGACCCATCGGGGTCGCAATCGAGCTCCTCGCGGGGATTCCCTCCATCATCTACGGCATCTGGGGCGTCTATTATTTCCGCCCGGTGATGCAGAGCTACATCCAGCCGTTCCTCATCAGTACGCTCGGCAACGTTCCCGGCATTGGCTTTCTCTTTCAGGGGCCGCCGTTCGGTTATGGCGTGCTGACTGCGGGGCTCGTGCTCGCGCTGATGATCCTGCCCTTTATCACCGCGGTGTCGCGGGACGTCTTCGAAACGGTTCCGCCCGTGCTCAAGGAGGCCGCCTATGGCATTGGATCGACCACCTTCGAGGTCGTCGGCAACATTGTCATTCCCTACACCCGGGTCGGCGTGATTGGCGGCGTGATGCTGGCGCTCGGCCGCGCGCTTGGCGAGACGATGGCGGTGACCTTCGTCATCGGCAACGCCACCAAGATTCAGTCCTCGATTCTTGCCCAGGGCACGACCATCTCGGCGATGATCGCAAATCAGTTCGCCGACGCCGATCCGGGACTGTTCACCTCCTCGCTGCTGGCGCTCGGCTTCATACTGTTCGTCATCACCTTCCTGGTTCTCGCGGCCGCGCGCTTGATGTTGGCCCGCATGGCGTTGAAGGCGTAGGTCGATGACTGCGGCTTCCTATTCCAGGCGCAAGGCGCGCAACGGCATCTGGACAGTTCTCGCTTACGCGGCGACGGCTCTGGGCCTGGCCATGCTCGCGATCATTTTGGGCACGCTGCTGTGGAACGGTCTTGGGGGATTGTCGCTCGACGTTTTCACCAAGAATACCGCGCCGCCCGGGGTCGTCGGCGGCTTGCTCAACTCGATCGTTGGCAGCGTGATCATGACGGGGATCGGTTTGGCCCTCGGTGCGCCGATCGGCATCCTCGCGGGCACGTATCTGGCCGAATATGGCGCAAACTCGAAGCTCGCCTCGGCCGTGCGCTTCATCAACGACATCTTGTTGAGCGCGCCCTCGATCATCGTCGGCCTATTCGTCTACGAGCTGTTGGTGGTGCCGGTCGGGCATTTCTCGGCTCTCGCGGGCGCCGTCGCGCTCGCAGTGCTCGGCGCGCCGATCATGGTCCGCACGACCGAAGACATGCTGAACCTCGTGCCGAACACGCTGCGCGAGGCGGCGTCGGCGCTCGGCATGCCGCGTTCGCTCGTCATCCGGCACGTCGCCTATCGGGCCGTCATGTCCGGCTTGATCACCGGCGTGCTCCTCGCGATCGCGCGCATGACCGGCGAGACCGCGCCGCTCATCTTCACGGCGCTTGGCAATTCGCTGTTCACCGCCGATCCTCGCGGGCCGATGTCTGCGCTGCCGCTCATCATCTACGAATTCGCTCGCAGCCCCTACGCCGAACAACAAAAGCTCGCGTGGACCGGTGCGCTGATCCTGACGTTTGCGGTGTTGGCGCTGAGCATATTGGCGCGGGTTTTGTCGGCGTCGGTTCGGCAGAAGTAGGGTTTGAGGGGCTTCGAGCATGAGCAGTCACGTGCAGGCCTCGATGCCGATCCAGGCTCCGGTTGTGGAGACGGCAAAGGTTCAGGTGCGCGACCTCAATTTCTATTACGGGCAGACGCGCGCGCTCAAGGATGTTTCCTTCAATTTGTACAAGGGTCAGGTGACGGCGTTCATCGGCCCATCGGGGTGCGGCAAGTCGACGCTTCTGCGGGTTTTGAACCGCATGTATGACCTTTATCCTGGGCAGCGGGCCGAGGGCGAGGTGATGCTCGATGGGGAGAACATTCTTTCGTCCGGCCTCGACCTCAATCTTTTGCGTTCGCGCGTCGGCATGGTGTTTCAGAAGCCGACGCCGTTTCCGATGACGATCTATGACAACATCGCCTTTGGCATCCGCCTTTATGAGCGGCTGCCGAAGTCGGAGATGGACGCGCGGGTCGAGCAGGCTTTGAGCCGCGCGGCTTTGTGGAACGAAGTGAAGGACAAGCTGAACGCGAGCGGCTTGAGCCTGTCGGGGGGCCAGCAGCAGCGCTTGTGCATTGCGCGGACGGTGGCGATCAGCCCGGAAGTGATCCTGTTCGACGAGCCGGCGTCGGCTTTCGATCCGATCTCGACCGCCAAGATCGAGGAATTGATCGACGAATTGTCCGGCGATTACACGATCGCGATCGTCACCCACAACATGCAGCAGGCGGCGCGCGTCTCGCAATACACCGCCTTCATGTATCTGGGCGAGATGGTCGAGTTCGATGAGACGACCAGGGTCTTCACCTCGCCGCGCGACAAGCGCACGCAGGATTACGTCACTGGCCGCTTCGGCTGAGGGAGGATTAGCTCGTGGCGGATCAGCACACTGTCAGAGCCTACGACAAGGATCTCGACCTGCTCGAGCGGCGGATCGCCGAGATGGGCGGCCTGGCCGAGAAAATGGTGATCGACGCGGTGGACGCGCTGAGCACCGGCGACTCCGCGCTTGCGCAACAGGTGGTGGAGACCGATCCCCGCCTCGACCTGCTTCAGCGCGAGATCGAGGAGCAGGCGACGCTGACGATCGCGCGCCGGCAGCCGGTGGCGAACGACTTGCGCGAGATCATCGGCGCCATTCGGGTTGCGGGCGATCTCGAGCGGGTCGGCGATCTGGCCAAGAACATCGCCAAGCGCTCGGTCAAGATCGGCATGGAAGGCCGCGCGCCCCACGCCATCGTCGGCATCAAGCACATGAACGAGTTCGCGACCGAGCTGATGAAGGACGTGCTCGACGCCTACGCCCAGCGCGACGTCGAGCGGGCGCTCGACGTCTGGGAGCGGGACGTCGATCTGGACGCGCTCGAAGACTCGGTGTTCCGCGATCTCCTGACGCATATGATGGAGGATCCGCGCAACATCACGTTCTGCGCCCATCTTCTGTTTTGCTCGAAGAACATCGAGCGGATCGGCGATCATGCGACCAACATCGCCGAGACCGTGGTCTATCTGGTGACGGGTTCGACGCTGCCGACCGAGCGGCCGCGCGGGCGGAAAGACGCCGACATCGAAGCCGACGCGACAGGAGCGATCAAGTGAACCAGGCGCGCAAGGACATCGTCCGTCCGGGAGCCGCGTCCGCGCCGCGCATTCTGATCGTCGAGGACGAAGCGGATCTGTCGTTGCTGCTGGGCTACAATCTCGAGGCGGAAGGCTATGTGGTCGAGAACGTCGAGCGCGGCGACGAGGCCGAGTTGCGGCTGGCGGAGAATGCGCCCGACCTCGTGATCCTCGACTGGATGCTGCCTGGCGTCTCGGGTCTCGAAATCTGCCGCAGGCTTCGAGCGCGCGAATCGACCCGCACGCTTCCGGTGATCATGGTCACCGCGCGAGGGGAAGAGGCTGAACGGGTGCGCGGGCTTTCGGTCGGCGCCGACGATTATGTGGTCAAGCCCTTTTCGGTGCCCGAACTCATGGCGCGGGTGCGCGCGCTGTTGCGCCGCAGCCGGCCGGAGCGGATCGCCGAGCGTCTCTATGCGGGCGATCTCGATCTCGACCGGGAGACGCGGCGGGTGAGGCGGGGCGTGCGCGACATCCATCTTGGGCCCACCGAGTTCCGGCTGCTCGAATATTTACTGGAGAAGCCCGGCCGGGTGTTCTCGCGCGCGCAACTCCTGGACGGCGTGTGGGGCCAGGCGGCCGAGATCGACGAGCGCACGGTCGACGTCCATGTCGGGCGCCTGCGCAAGGCTCTGTCGCGCGGCCGCGAGCGCGATCCCATCCGAACCGTGCGCGGAACCGGCTACGCCTTCGACGAAACCTTCGGAAAAGACCCGAGATAACCCAGCACGAACGGCTCCAAGCCGGCCTTTCCCTGCGAATAGCAGCGCGGATTCGTTTGACGCCAAGATCGCGCGGATGCGCCGATCGTTCATGCATGTCACGGAATAGTGACATCCGCAGGGATCGCTGGCCGCCTGTCCTTATGAAAAAATCGCAGGCTGGTCGCCGCTCTCATAACAAAATAATCAGTGACGCCACGCGACCAATCAAAGCGGAGGCACATGATGAACGCCGCAACTCGACGCGATCTTTTGGCCGGCGCAGCTGTCGGCGCAAGCGCGCTTCTCGGCGCAACCGCCGTCAGAGCCGCCGACCAGGTTCCCGAGCCGAGCCGAGCGCCGGGCGTCGGCGGCTCCGATCCTGTCCCGGGCGATGTTGCCCGGGAAGCTCAGAATCCGGATCTCCTCAATCCGCCGGCAACCGATTCGGGAACTCTGCCCAATCTCAGGTTTTCCTTCGCCGACGCCCATGTGCGGCAGTCGAGCGGCGGCTGGACTCGGCAGGTCACCGCGCGGGAGCTGGGCGTTTCGAAAACAATCGCCGGCGTGAACATGCGGTTGAATGCGGGCGGGGTGCGCGAGCTTCACTGGCACAAGCAGGCGGAATGGTCATACATGCTCTCCGGAACGGCCCGTATCACGGCGATCGACCCGAAGGGCCGTAACTTTGTCGACGACGTCGGCGTCGGCGATCTCTGGTATTTCGCCGGCGGCATTCCCCATTCGATCCAAGGTCTCGGTCCCGACGGCTGCGAATTCCTCCTCGTCTTCGATGATGGCGACTTCGACGAGGACAGCACGTTTTTGTTGAGCGACTGGTTCAAGCATCTCCCGCCCGAGGTTCTGGGTAAGAATTTCGGCGTGCCGGCGACGCTGTTCGGACATACGCCCGATCCGCGCGAGCTTTATATCTTCAAGGCGCCCGTTCCAGGTCCGCTCGGGCCCGACAAGCTCATGGGCGCCGAGCCGGTCCCGCAAACCTTCAGTCACCACATGCTCTCGCAGGAGCCGATCAAGACAAAAAGCGGAACGGTGCGGATCACGGACTCGAGCGTATTCCCCGCCTCCAAGAACATCGCGGCCGCCCTTGTCGAAGTCGAGCCCGGCGGCATGAGGGAGTTGCACTGGCATCCCAACACCGACGAATGGCAATATTACATCGAAGGCCAAGGGCGCATGGGGGTGTTTGCGGCCAACGGCCAGGCTCGGACGTTTGATTTCCGCGGCGGAGACGTCGGGTATGTCCCCTTCGCGATGGGCCACTACATCGAGAACACCGGCTCGGCGCCCTTGCGATTTCTGGAGATCTTCAAGAGCTCTTACTATGCTGACGTATCGCTCAATCAATGGCTGGCGTTGACGCCGCCCGATCTTGTCAAAGTCCACCTCGATCCGAACCAAGAGTTCATGGACGCGCTCAGAAAGACCAAGGCGCCGATTGTGCCGGTTTGAACGAAGTTTCGGGCTTCTCGACAACAAGCAAAATGCGTTGCGAGGCGATTGATGTCTTACGACATATTTCAACGGATACAACGCTTTCGTCTATCTTCACAGGTTGAACCTTTCTCGCTAGCCTGAGCAACGATTGTCGTTCGCCGGGGCTTGCGGGTTGCGCGAATAGCGCACCGCAATGTCGGGAGAGTCGCCATGCAACTCAGTCGTCGCGGATTCATCAAGATCACCGCAGCGGGACTTGCTGCATCGAGCTTGGGCGCTCTTGGTTTTGGCGGCGAGGGGGAAGCTCTGGCTGCATCGGTGCGGCCGTTCAAGCTGACAGCGGCGACCGAGACACGCAACACCTGCACCTATTGCTCGGTCGCCTGCGGCATCCTCATCTACAGCCTCGGCGACAGAGCCAAGAACGCGGTGTCCGACATCATCCACATCGAGGGCGATCCGGACCATCCCGTCAATCGCGGTACGCTCTGTCCGAAGGGATCGGCGCTCTTGGACATTGTCCACGCGCCAACGCGCCTCAAGGTTCCGAAATACCGCGGTCCCGGCGCGAACGAATTCAAGGAGGTCTCCTGGGACTTCGCGCTCGACCGCATCGCGAAGCTGATGAAGGAAGACCGCGACAAAAATTTCATCGCCAGGAACAGCGACGGGACGACGGTCAACCGCTGGCTGTCGACCGGCATGCTGGCTGCCTCCGCGTCGTCCAACGAGACATCCTACCTGACCTGGAAGGTGGCGCGATCCCTGGGCATGGTGGTCTTCGACAACCAGGCGCGCGTCTGACACGGACCGACGGTGGCCAGTTTGGCCCCATCATTTGGTCGTGGCGCGATGACCAACACCTGGCAGGATATCAAGAACGCCAACGTCGTTGTGGTCATGGGCGGCAACGCCGCCGAAGCGCATCCGTGCGGTTTCAAATGGGTGATCGAGGCGAAGATCGAGAACGGCGCCAAGCTCGTCGTCATTGACCCGCGCTTCACCCGCACCGCGTCGGTCGCCGACGTCTACGCGCCGATTCGTCCAGGCACGGACATCGCTTTCTTAAGCGGGCTCATCCGCTATCTGCTCGAAAAGGACCAGATTCAGCACGAGTACGTGCGCGCCTACACCAATGCCAGCCTGATCGTGAAGGAGGGCTTCGGTTTCGAGGACGGGCTCTTCACCGGATACGATGCAGAGAAGCGCGCGTACGACAAATCGAGCTGGGACTACGACAGGGACGATCAGGGCTTCGCCAAGATTGACGACACGTGGCAAAACCCCCACTGCGTCATCAATCTTTTGCGCAAGCACGTCGATCGCTATACGCCGGAAATGGTGTCGCGCATCTGCGGCACGCCGCAGGAGAAATTCCTGCAGATCTGCGAGCTCTTCGCTTCGACGCTCAGCGCCGGACAAGGCGCTGACGAGCCTGTTTGCGCTCGGCTGGACGCAGCACTCCGTGGGTTCGCAGAACATCCGCACCATGGCGATGGTGCAGCTGCTTCTGGGCAATATCGGGGTCGCGGGCGGCGGCATGAACGCGCTGCGCGGTCACTCCAACATCCAGGGTCTCACCGATGTCGGACTCCTGTCGAACGCCATGCCTGGCTATATGACTTTGCCGCGAGACGGTGACGAAACCTTCGACGATTACATGAAGACGCGGCTTTTCAGGCCGTTGCGGCCAGGACAAGTCAGCTACTGGCAGAACTACAGGAAGTTCTTCGTGAGCTTCCAGAAGGCGATCTACGGGAACGCCGCGACCGCCGACAACAACTGGGCCTACGACTGGCTGCCGAAACTCGACATCCCGCTCTACGACATCATCGCCGCGTTCGAGATGATGGATAAGGGCGAGATCAACGGCTATATCTGCCAGGGCTTCAACCCGCTTCAGGCCTTCCCGGACAAGGGCAAGATCCGTCGCTCGCTGGGCAAGCTAAAATATCTCGTCGTGATGGATCCGCTCGACACCGAGACCTCACGCTTCTGGGAAAATTTCGGGCCGCAAAATCCCTCCGACCCGGCGAGCATCCAGACGGAAGTCTTCCAGCTTCCGACCACGTGCTTCGCCGAGGAGAACGGCGCACTCGTCAATTCGGCGCGCTGGCTGCAGTGGCACTGGAAGGCCGCGCCCCCGCCGGGCGAGGCCCAGAGCGACATTTTCATCATGGCCGGCCTCTTCCATCGCCTGCGCGAGATGTATCGCAAAGACGGCGGCGCCTTCCCCGACCCGCTCCTCAATCTCACGTGGGATTACATCAATCCGGTCGACCCCGATCCCGAGGACATGGCCAAGGAAATGAATGGCCGCGCGCTTGTCGACCTCAAGGACGCCAACGGCCAGACCCTTGTCAAAGCCGGGCAGCAGCTCGATGGTTTCGCGCAATTGCGCGATGACGGCACGACTATGTCGGGCTGCTGGATCTTTTCTGGGAGCTACACCGAGAAGGGCAACCAGATGGCGCGGCGCGATGCGAGCGATCCGCGTGAGGCGGGCATCGCGCCGAACTGGGCTTGGGCGTGGCCGGCCAACCGCCGCATCCTCTATAATCGCGCCAGCGCCGATCCGTCGGGCAAGCCGTGGAACCCGGCGAAATCGATCATCGAGTGGAACGGCAGCAAATGGGTCGGGCTTGACGTGCCGGACTACACGGCCGCCGCGCCCTCCGAGAACGTCGGCCCCTTCATCATGAACAACGAGGGGATGGGGCGCCTTTTCGCTTTGGACCAGATGGTCGAAGGGCCGTTCCCCGAGCATTACGAGCCGTTTGAATCGCCCTCGGAGAACGTGCTGCATCCGAAGGTGCGCAACAATCCCGCCGCCCGCGTCTATGCCGACGACCGCGCCAATTTCGGAACCTCCGCCGATTTCCCCTATGTCGGAACGACCTATCGCCTGACCGAGCAATTCCATTTCTGGACCAAGCACGCGCTGATCAATGCGATCCTCCAGCCGGAGGAATTCGTCGAGATCGGCGAGGCTCTGGCGAAGGAGAAGGGCATCGAGCAGGCCGGCTGGGTGCGCGTCTCATGCAAGCGCGGCGCGATGATCTGCAAGGCTTATGTGACGAAGCGGATCAAGCCGATGACCGTCGACGGCAAGCCGACGCATGTCGTGGGCGTACCGTTGCACTGGGGCTTCACGGGCCAGGCGCGCAAAGGCTATGGCGCGAACACGCTCACGCCTTCGGTGGGCGACGCCAATACGCAGACGCCTGAGTTCAAGGCGTTCCTCGTCAATGTCGAGAAAGTCGCGGCGCCTGTGGCGTAGGAAACTGAAGCATGTCCGATCTGCAGTCGCAGAACTTTATCCGCATCTCGGCCACGACGATCACGCCGCCGTCAGTCCGCCGGCATGAGCAGGAGGTCGCCAAGCTCATCGACGTCACGCGCTGCATTGGCTGCAAGGCGTGCCAGGCGGCCTGCATGGAATGGAACGACCTGCGTGGCGAGGTCGGGCATTTCGAGGGAACTTATGACAATCCCCTCGACCTCGATCCCAACACCTGGACGCTGATGCGTTTCACCGAATGGGACAACGATCAGGGCAACCTCGAATGGCTGATCCGCAAGGACGGCTGCATGCATTGCGAGGATCCAGGCTGCCTCAAGGCCTGCCCCGCGCCTGGCGCGATCGTGCAATACGCCAATGGGATCGTCGACTTCATCAGCGAGAACTGCATCGGCTGCGGCTATTGCATCAAGGGCTGCCCGTTCAACATTCCCCGCGTCAGCAAAATCGACCACAAATCGTACAAATGCACGCTCTGCTCCGACCGCGTCACGGTTGGCAAGGAGCCGGCCTGCGTGAAGGCCTGTCCGACCGGCGCGATCATGTTCGGCTCGAAGACAGACATGACCGCCTGGGCGGGCGAGCGCGTCATCGATCTCAAATCGCGCGGGTTTGAGAACGCAGGGTCTGTACGATCCCCAGGGCGTTGGCGGCACCCATGTGATGTATGTGCTTCACCACGCCGATCGGCCATCAATCTATGCCGGACTGCCCGACAATCCCAAGATCAGCGTACTCGTTGAAGTGTGGAAGGGCGATATTGAAGCCGCTCGCGGTAGCCGGCGTCGCGCTCGCTGCGGTGAGCGGATTTTTTCACTGGATCACCGCCGGGCCGAACGAAGTCCAGCCTGAAGATGACATCGCCGCGGCGAAGCTCATTCGGGAATCGGACCGCAAAGTCACGAGTGACGCCGCATGAGCTATCCGCCCGGGACCATCATTCGCAATACGACTGCGGCGCGGATCAATCACTGGATCACCGCGGCCTGCTTCGTGCTGCTGACGCTGTCGGGCCTGTCGATGTTCCACCCGCTGCTGTCCTTTCTCTCTTTGCTATTCGGTAGCGGACAATGGGCGCGCGCGATCCATCCTTGGATCGGATGCGTGCTGCTTGTGAGCTACGCCGGGCTCATCGTTCAATTCTGGCGCGACAATTTCTGGAACTGGGACGACGTCGCGTGGATGGGCGCGATCGTGCGCGTGTTGCGTAACGAGGAGGAGGGCGTTCCTGAAGTAGGGCGGTTCAACGCGGGGCAGAAGTTCGTGTTCTGGTCGATGGCGCTGTTTGTGCCCGCGCTCTTCCTCACCGGCCTCGTCATCTGGGAATATTACTTCGGCGAGGCGACGACCATCGAGACTCAGAGGGCCGCGGCGCTCATTCACAGCTACGCGGCGATTGCGGCGATCATCGTCTGGATCACCCACGTCTACGCGGCGATCTGGGTGCGCGGCTCGATGCGAGGGATGACGCAAGGCTATGTGACCCCTGGCTGGGCGTGGCGTCATCATCGCAAATGGCTCAAGAGCCTTGTGGCGACAGGCTCGCGTGGGCCTCGTCCGCGGCGTGCGGCCGAGGGATCATGAGGCAAGGCGAGACCGCGCCGAAAGGCGGCTGGATCGGCAATGCGACGGGCGGCGTCAAACCGCCGGAGCCCATCGTGCTTCCCGACCCCGTAATCCGCTTTGCTCGCACGGCGGAGCGACTCGCGCTTTTATCGAAGGGCCACCCGATGGAAGGATGGCTCGACTTCATGGCGAAGCTTGCACGCGCCCAGCACCGTGTCGCGACGACGCTCGCGCCTTTGATCGCGCCTGACGAAGCGACGGTGGAGCAGGCGGTCGCCGCACGCATTCCGCCGATCGCCGCCGACGGCCATCGCCGCGACGCGGCTTGGCGTGACGGTCTTGCCCTGCTCATCGATAGCGCCGCCGGCGAAGGGCTGCCCACTCAGGCGGCGGCCGTCGCAATGGAGCTGCGCGCCCGCAGCCCCGCCTCCACGGAGGCGCTGGCCGACGCATTCTTGCGCGGCGTTGTTGATGAGAAGGACGCAGGCTCAAGCTTCTGGATCGCTGCGGCCTTGCAGATCCACTTCACCCGTCTTGCAGGGCAGCTCCCCACGCAAGCATTGCGCCTGCTCGAGCAGCGGTCGCTATGCCCCTGCTGCGGCTCGACCTCTTCGGCGAGCCTCGTAACCGGCGCCGGGCAAAACCCCGGGGCGCGTTACCTCTATTGCTCGCTCTGCTCGACGGCGTGGAACTATTCACGCGCAGTCTGCGTCGCGTGCGGCGGCTCGAGGACACTCGCGATCCGGGGAGTCGAAGGCGATTCCGGGTTCATGAAGGCCGAGACCTGCGATGAGTGCGGGACCTATTCGAAGATGGCGTATCAGGCCAAAGACATGCAGGCCGACCCCTACGCTGACGACCTCGCCACGCTCGGGCTCGATGTGATGATTGGTGAAGCCGGCTGGGCGCGCCACGCCCCAAACCCGCTGCTGTTGGTCGGGTAGGTCGCTCGGTCGGCTTGGCTTATTTTGCTCTGGCGCTGGAGAGTGTGCAGGCCTATCCTTCAATCCGTTCGCCATGAGCTCGACGCCCTCTGGTGGAGCCAAGCCATGCTCGACCGCCGCAACTTCCTGAAATCTGCAGCTTCGGTAGGCGCGCTTGGGGTGAGCGCGATCCCCGCCACGGCCGATCCGTTCGCACTGTCTGATCACGGCGACTCGCGGACATACGAAATTCGCACTGTCGTGGAGATCAACTCGACCGAGGCCGTCCGAGTTTGGGCGCCGGCCGCCGCCTTCGACGCTCCCGGTTGGAGCCGCCCCTTAGGGACAAACTGGACGGGCAACACGGATACCGTCGAAATCGTCCGCGATCCCGCCTAGGGCGCTGAGTTCGTCCGCCTCGACTGGAGGGCGGGCTCGGGCGGACGCCGCGCCGAGATCGTCAGCCGAGTGGCGACGCGCGACCGTGCGGTCGAAATCCGCGCAGGGAAAGGCGACGCCGCTCCGTTGTCCCCCGAGGAACGCGCGCTGTTCACCGAGCCGACCGCTCTCATCCCCACCGACGGGATCGTCAAAGAGACCTCCGACAGAATCGTGGTCGGCGCCGCAAGATGTTGAGAAGGCGCGCGCAATCTACAATTGCTCGTCGCGAACACGGAGCGCATCGCCGCGACGTGCGGCTGCGGCTCGGGCGACATCAAGACGATGCTGGCGGCAGAAAAGCTTGGCGGCAAATGCGCCGACATCAATGGCCTGTTTGTTGGCCTCGCCCGCGCGGCGGGTCTTCCGGCGCGCGACCTCTACGGCATTCCGCGTCGCCTCTTCGCGCTTCGGCTACAAGAGCCTCGGGGTGGCTTCGACCGCCGTCACCAAGGCCCAGCATTGCCGGGCCGACGTTTGGCTCGAGGGGATCGGCTGGACGCCCATGGACGCAGCGGACGTCCGCAAGGTCATGCTGGAGGAGCCGCCGACTCATCTGAGCGCGGACGAGCCCAAAGTCGTCGCCGCGCGCGAAGCGCTGATTGGATCCTGCGAAGGCAATTGGGTCGTGTTCAACTGCGCGCACGACGTCGCATTGCCAGGCGCCTCGAGCGGGCCGGTCGGCTTTCTCATGTATTCTGAAGGCGAGGTCGGCGGCAGTCGGCTCGATTGCCTTGATCCGGCGGCGTTCCGCTACCGCATCGAAGCGTGCGAGATCTTCATTTAAAAGCTCTCACCCTTCGCTAACCGCTCTCACCATGGCGCAATCTGTGGCCGGGCGCCGAGCGGAAATGCGAGTTCTGCCTAGATGAAATGCCGGCGAGGAGTTGCATAAATCCATTAAGTGTTATGGAGTGCGATTTGAGGTCGCCGGCCATCGCGGGTCACGCCGAGCGCTCCGTAAACGGGGCAAGTCCAGGTTCAGCACCGCAGGTCAAATTTGCCTTGGCCTGAGGTCCCGCGCGTCTGTTTCAGAGGGGGTTCGTGATATGCTGTGTGCTCGCCGTTTCCACCCTGCATTGACTCAATTCGTTGCAAGCGCTGCTCTCGCTTGGATGGGAAGCGTCGCCTTAACGAGCGCCTCCCAAGCAGCGGCAGTGACGTTCAATTACACGGGCGCCGATGTCTCGTACACGATCGATCCGGGCACCTACAGAATTACGGTGTACGGGGCGCAAGGCGGGAACGCCGCAGATTGCGCGCCTGCAAATTGCGAGGGAGGTCGCGGCGTCGAGGCTTCTGCAATCTATCGGATTGGGCAAACTCTAGATCTGCGGATCGGCGTGGGCGGCACGGCTCCAGCGAATGCTATCGCCGCTGGCGGCGGGGGGGCCAGCTTTGTCGATTTCCTCGTCGGCGATCCTGGTTTGGACGTCTTACTCCTGGTTGGCGGCGGCGGTGGGGGCGGTTTCCATGACCCCCGATTCGGCTCCGCCGGAGGCGACGGTAAAACAACGCAAACCGATCCGCAGAATAGTGGGACGGCCCAAGGCGGCGGTGGCGGTGGCGGATTTACTACGAATGGTCAGTCATATGTGGTGGCTGGCGATGGCGGTGACGGCGGCGCGAGCCTTTCGAGTGGCGGGGCGCCTGGTCAACAGGAATCACCAGGTGGATTTGGGGGCGGCGGTGGGGGCGCCACCGGCATCAACGAGAGTATCTTCGGCGGCGGGGGTGGCGGCGGGTATAATGGCGGAGACGCGGGCTATGTCGATTTTGTTGACGGCGAGCCAACCCTCGTTGTGTCGCAAGGCGGCACTTCATTGGTAGAGAACAACCCCCCTGGATGCGGCCCAGGCAATCAGGGCCCGGCTTGTTTCCTCGGTGGACTCGTCCTGGCCGTTGGCGCGGGCGTCGACGGCCAGGGACTTGGTAATGGTTCGGTCGTCATAGAGGCGATCACCGGAAGCCCTGTGCCCGAACCCTCGACTTGGGCGATGATGGCGATCGGCTTTGCTGGGCTTGGCTTTATGGGCTGGCGCGGGTCGCGAAAGGCCACGACCTGAGCGTGTCTTAAAGCTGGGGGCACTCTGAACGAACCGGTCTACGACCGCGGAGATTGGCCGCCATGAACGCTCCCATCCTTCGCCTGACCGCTCTCGCCCATGGCGGCGGCTGCGGCTGCAAGCTGTCGCCCGGCGTGTTGCGCGAGCTGCTCGCCGAGCAGCCGACGGCGGCGCCCTTCGCCAATCTTCTCGTCGGCACGGAAACGGGCGACGACGCGGCGGTATGGCGGCTTGACGACGAGACCTGCATCGTCGCGACCACCGACTTCTTCATGCCGATGGTCGACGACCCCTTCGACTTCGGCCGGATCGCCGCGACCAACGCGCTCTCCGACGTCTACGCGATGGGCGGCAAACCCATCTTCGCGCTCGCGGTCCTCGGCATGCCGATCAACAGCATGCCGACAGCCATGATCCGCGAAATCCTGCGCGGCGGCGCGGCGATGGCGGCGGAAGCGGGAATCCCCGTCGCTGGCGGCCATTCTATCGATTCGCCCGAACCGATCTACGGCCTCGCCGTCGTCGGCCTCGTCTCGACCAAGGCGCTTAGACGCAATTCGGAAGCTCGCCCAGGCGACGCGCTGATCCTGACGAAGCCGCTCGGCGTCGGGGTCTATTCGGCGGCGATCAAAAAGAGCGCGCTCTCCGACGAGGGCTATCGCGAGATGCTTGGCTTCATGACGCGCCTCAATGTCGTCGGAGCGGAGCTCGCGCGCGAAGAGGCGATCCACGCGATGACCGATGTCACGGGTTTCGGCCTCCTTGGCCACTCACTCGAAATGGCGCGAGGCGCAGGCGTCACCATCCGTCTCCGCCTCGACGACGTCCCGCTGCTTGTCCAGGCGGAGAGCCTCGTCCGCGCCGGCTTCGTTACGGGCGCCTCGCACCGCAACTGGGCGAGCTACGGCGAGGCCGTCTCCCTGCCGACCGGATTCGAAGACTGGTGGCGCCTGCTGTTGACCGACCCGCAGACCTCGGGCGGTCTGCTCGTCGCCTGCGACGCTCAAGCGGCGGCTGCAATCCTCAACCGCATTCGGAAGGGCGATCCGCACGCTTCGATCATCGGTTCGGTCGAGATCGGCGATCCGATCGTAGTCGTCGAAATCTTGAGCGCCGTCCTACATCGGGACGTCGCCGCGAAAAGCGATAGGCGGCTTAGACGAGGGCGCGGTCGTATGGTGTGCATCGAATTCGCCACCGGACGGCGTGATGGATCCATTGCCGTCTGAGCCATTGGCGCCGCTCCCGAGCCACGGCCCATGCATGCTGGCTTGAGCACCCGATACATCCAGTTTGGCCAGACTCTCTCGGCCGTATTGTCCAAAGGCCAGGCCGGGGACGAGCACAAACACTGTCACTCCAAGAATTTTGGCACTTAGCCTAGTCATCGCGTTTTTCTCCCTTCTTATCGAAAACTTCATTAACACGATTTCGCGTGGGGAAGTGTGTCAGGGATCACGCTTCGGCGGACAGGGGACGCTGGCGCATATCAACGGCTAGGGCGGTTTGAGGCCAGAAGCTCCGGGCGGTGTTGGCGGAAGAGAGTGGGGGTCGAACCCACCTGAGACAGGCTCGCTGCCCCACACGGATTTGAAGTCCGGGCGCCCCACCGGGGACAATTCTCCTCCACGCTCGTCACCGGATTGGCACGCTGCACCGAACAAATCCAAGCGATGCCGGTTGATCCGCCGCTCATCGCCTTTGCGCAAGGTGACGCCGTGCCGATCGAAGAAGTCGAGAATTTGGATCGCCACCTTGCGGCCGTTGTCGACTTGGTCGCGGAATTGCGCTGCGGAAAAGGAGCCGTCCTTCGCTGAAGCTGATAGATCTGCAATGATCGTGGTCATCTCGCTGACCGTCGACCGCAAAAAGAAATGGTCGTGGGCCACTTCGTCGACCCGACCCATGCGGCCTACGCGTTTGAGGACGCGGCGCAGATCTTTTTCGGCGCGTCCGGTCGTCGCCGCGAGGTCGCGCACTCTTGGCGGACGGAACCGCTGCGCCCCTCCGAGAAGCGGCGCGATCATCTCCCAGGCGACTCGGTCCTCGGGCGCAAGCTGCACCTCGTGCGACGGAAGTCTGACGAAAGCGCCGTCCAGAACGAGACAGCTTGAGCCGGCAAGCTTTTTCAAGGCGACGTCGAATGCCGGCTTTGGAAGTTTTGGCTGCGATGTGACCCGCAGCTGCTCTCGTCCCAATCCTTGAAGATCCGGATTCTCGGCGTGATAGGCGCAGATCCGCTCGATCATGGTCGATGTGAAGAGGGCCCAACGCTCGCGGGTCATTGCGATTTTTAAAACTCCCGCTTCCAAAATGACAAACCCAAGCGCGGACGCGACCTGATCCTTCCGCTCTGCGGAGAGCGCTCGATCTCGTGCGAACGCAGCAAGGTCAAAAGCGAACGGCGGCGTTTCCAGAAGCGCAGCGAAAGAGGCCGCAGGGTCGGCCAGTGCGAGCGCCGCGCGCTGCTCGCGCTTCTCCAGCGTCCGCCTCCCTCTCGCTTTCGCACGCAGATCAAGAAACAGGCCGCCGCCCAGCGTTCGCTGGGCCGACACGTCCCGAACGACGAAGCGGTCATGGGATGCTGCGGCGATCGACCGATCAAGGACGAGCTGGACGTTGGCCTCTTCGCCGGGAGCAATCGGCTCGTCGTCGAACAGGACGATGCGCGCGCCGACTTCCGCCGCGGCATGATGAAGTCGGACAGGGAACCATTGACCGATCGGCTTTTTCTCGGTCGGCAGAACACGGATGCGGGCGTCGATGCGATCAGTTGGCGCGTGCAGCTCGGGATCGAGCGCCACGTCGCCGCGTCGGATCGCGTCTTTTGTTATGCCTGGGCCAGTGAGATTGAGCGCGCAGCGCTCGCCCGCATACGCCGCCTCGGCCGGGCGGTTCTGCGCATGAAGAGACCGCACGCGCGCGAACAAGCCGGATGGGCTGAGCTGGATCCGATCGCCGAGGTGGACCGCGCCCGACAGCACCGTTCCGGTCGCCACGACGCCGACGCCAGACAACGTGAAGACGCGATCGACCGCGAGCCGAAACCTCTTGCCGGCCGCGCGATCGCGCACCGCGACCGACGCCTCTTCGAGATGCGCACGCAGCGCGTCCACGCCCGCGCCGGTCAGCGCCGAGACTGTCAGGACCTCAGCGCGCGCAAGCGTTGTCGCCGCGATCATCGCTTTCGCCTGCCGCGCCAAGTTCTCGATGGACTCGGAGGGAGCGAGGTCCGCCTTGGTAACGACCACTGCGCCGCGATCTATGCCGAGCAGGTCGAGGATCGCCAGATGCTCAAGCGTCTGCGGCATAATCCCGTCATCGACGGCGATTGTCAGAAGCGCAAAATCGACCCCGCTTGCTCCTGCGAGCATCGTGTGAACGAAGCGCTCGTGGCCCGGAACATCGATGAATCCGATCGGCTGCCCCGATCGCGTCGGCATATAAGCGAAGCCCAAGTCAATCGTGATGCCGCGGGCCTTCTCATCCTTCAGCCGGTCGCCGGCGACGCCCGTCAACGCTTTGACCAGAGCCGTCTTGCCGTGATCGATGTGACCGGCGAGGCCGACAATCATGGCGGCGCGCCCTTCGCTCGGCGCTCGTCGGACACGGCGCCGCATGCGTGATTCTGCGCAATGACAGCGAAGTGCGACAGATTGGATAGGAACGCCTCATCCTCGCTCGCGCAGCGCAGGTCGAGCACCAGGCGCTCCTTCTCGATTCTTCCGATGACCGGTCGCGGCAGTTCGCGCAGCATCGCCGACAGACGTTCCAGCTCGGGGCCTTTCCGCTTGGCGGCGATGGCGAGGCCGACGCTCGCAATGGTTTCGAGCGGCAGCGCGCCGGAGCCGATCTGGCTCTGGCATTCGCATATCTCGACCGCGAAGTCGTCGCCGAGCGCTTCCAGCACGTGTGGCAGCAGACGCCGGGCTTGCGCCTCGATCTCAGGTCGCGACCGCATCAGCATCCGCAAAGTCGGAAGACGTTCGGCGAGCCGGGCGGGATCCCGATAGAGTTTAAGCGTGGCTTCGATGGCGGCCAGCCTGATCTTGTCGACGCGAAGCGCGCGCTTCATCGGATTGTGATTGATGGCCTGGATCAGATCGCGCTTGCCCACAATGAAACCCGCTTGCGGGCCGCCGAGCAACTTATCGCCGGAAAACGTCACGACGTCCGCGGTGGCCGCCGCCTGCCGTGCGGTTGGCTCCGCCTGCAGCCCGTACTGCGCGAGGTCGATCAACGTGCCGGAGCCGAGATCGTGGGCCAGCGGAACGCCGGCCTCCTTGGCGATGACGCTAAGGTCCGCCGCCCCGACCTCGGCGGTGAAGCCCTGAATGCGATAATTCGACGTATGGACCTTGAGTATCAATCCCGTCTTTTCGTTCAGCGCCGAGCGATAATCCTTCTTATGCGTGCGATTGGTCGTCCCGACTTCGACCAGTCGCGCGCCAGCGCTCGCCATGATTTCCGGCATGCGAAACGCGCCGCCGATCTCGATCAGCTCGCCGCGCGACACGATCACCTCTCGACCGCCCGCAAGAGTGTTCAGCACGAGCAGCACTGCGGCGGCATTGTTGTTGACGACCGTCGCGTCCTCCGCGCCGGTCAGATCGCACAAGAGACCTCTGACATGGTCGTCCCGTTCGCCCCGCTTGCCCGTCTCAAGATCGAACTCCAGCGCCACCGGATTCTGCATGGCCGCGACGGCGGCTTCGACCGCCGCTTCGGCGAGCACAGCCCGGCCAAGATTTGTGTGTAGGACCGTGCCGGTCAGGTTGAACAACGGTCGCGAACTGGAGCGGTCCTCTCTCTCGAGACGGGCGCGACTTTCGAGGGCGAGACACTCAGCGCTCGGAACGGCGGGCTCGCCCTTCTGAAGCGCCGCCCGCGCGACCTCGATCGTCGCGCGGATCGCGTTGGTTGAGGCCTTTTGGCCATAGCGCTCAATAAGAGTGGCCGCCGCGGAAGTGTTCAGGACCGCGGATACCGAGGGGAGGTCGCGCAGGCGCGCCGATATTGTGGGGTCCATTGTCCCCTCGCTTCTGCCTTGGCAAGCCCGCCGCACGATCTGAAAGCGGCGCCACCCCCTTACCACGGAGCAGAACGCGTCAGAAACCACGTTGCTTCAGACGCCCACCCGCTTTGCAGGCAGTCATGATTTCAAGTCTGTCAGCGCCCTCATTTTCGCCGGGCTCTGCTCGTCGCGGTAGGGGGCGCCGTGTGGGGCGCATGGCCCAGGCGAAGCGTGCGGCGGGAGCCGGAACGGCGATGCCTAGCTTGCCGAGCGCTGCCGCTGAACCGGGTTCGCCAAAGCCCTTAGACCTCAGATGCCGGCAGTTTCGACTGGATGAAGTTCGTCGGGCAATCGCCCGTCAGTGGCAGGGGAAGCCGAGCAGATGCCGGCTGTCATGCACGAATTCGTGGACATACATGCCTTTGACGATCGAAGTTGCGCCTTCCTCCGCGCCGACGAAATAGACTGCCAGCATCAAAATCAGGCCAGCAAAGATCACCCACGGAAGCGCCTCACGGATCGGTATTGCGACTGGTTGGGCCGTCGGGGCAAACGTGGTCGGGGTCATTGCGTACGCTCCTGGGATTTGACGGACTAAACTGCTTCAAGTCGCGATCGAACGGCGCGCATCCGGGCTGCCAGTTCACCCTCGGCCAGCAACCCGCGGCTTAGCATCGTATGGACGAGCGCGAGGAGTTCCCGTTCAGGCGCGGGAACATCGCGATAGACCGCGTCTCCAAGCTCATCCTCGGCTTTGCGCCGCTCAAGCGCGGGAAGCGCCCCGCCGGCCGCGAGACCCTCGTTCGTTCCTATCAGACTTGTTTTCCAGGGTGGGTGCGGATTGGTGACGCCGTAGCGAGGCGCCAGAACATCCCATTCTTTCCCCTGGCGCCGGATGGCCTCAAGCAGTCCGATCCGGCCCAGCCCTCCATTGCTCGTGACACTCATTCGGCGGCGCTCCCATGCTGCGCCGAGGCTTGGACGGGACGGCGGGCTTTGTGGATCGGGTGAACGTCCGCTGTTCTGCCGGGCCGCGGCAGGGCTACGCCAATCATGCAGTCCCGTGTCACGATTGCCGCGAGTTGCTCCTCCGTCCAGTTCTCAGTGCCTTCAGGCCGGACCGGAAGAACCATGAAGCGGCACTTCTGGTTCGAAGTCTTCGACTCTTACCTCCACCTCGGGCGGAACGATCAATCCGAATTCGGCGAGCACTTCGCGCGGCCAGCGGACCAACCTGCGCCGGTAGTTGGTCGTGCGGTACCATTCGGGCGACATGCCGAGTATCGGGCGCGGGTAGCACGAGCAGAGCGTGCAAACGATCACGTGATGCAGCGTCGGCGTATTTTCGAGCACAACGAAATTCGTGTAGTCGCTTGGCGTGCCAAAACCGGTCGGCTCCGCCCAGTCGAGACCGAGCCCCTCTTTGCAGGCCCTGACGCCGTCCTCAAGGACGAGCGCCTTGAAAGCCGGGTCTGTCCAAGCCTTTGCCACCAATCGCGAGCCGTTGATGGGTCCGACGGACTCGGCCCATTCGGTGAACCTCCGATGGTCCTCGGCGGTGAAGAGACCGTGCTCGATCGCCAGCTCACGCACGGCAATCTCCAGAACCTCATAGTCCGTTATTTCGTCCACCATCGGCGCCGCCGGATGTTCGTGACCATGATCATGGTCATGGTCGTCGTGCGTGTGTCCGGTGCTCATTTAGCGGCCCTCCCTATCTCAGTTTTTCTATTAATTTTTTTTCTTGCCGGGTTTAAGCGGGCTCGAGCCAGTGTTCAGGCAACTCGGTCTGCAGCGTATCGTTGTCGAACGGATATTCTTCCCAAAGATCCTTCTGACGGAACCGGACGATGTAATATTGTTCGACCTTGCCGTCGTAGTTGAAAGCGTCCTCCTCCGGAATGAGGTCTTTGTATGTGCGGGCCGCGATCGTGCCGATCACGCCGCGCACGTAGCTCTGAGTGCGCGTGTAGAACATGTTCGGCATCTTTTTTACGATCACGCGGTCGCCCACCTTGAAACGGGCGGCCGCATCGGACGTCTTCGTCTCATTTGCTCCCATGACGCGACCTCACCTCAGCAATTTTCTCTAGAAGTTCGTTCAGCGAAATGTGCTTCTTGTCGACAAGCATCTTGGCCACCGACCAAATCCAGCGCCCGTAGTAGGGCATACCAAGATAGAGCGTATAGCCTAAATCGTTATCGGCCCGGCGGCGTCTTTCTTCAGCGGTCCACGCCCCCCTCCAGGCGAGCACCTCGCACGTCACATAAGTATTGAGTTCCCACTCTTCTTCTTCTTTTTCCTCGTAGTAGATTGGGACATCCGGCTGCCCTCCGACATCGTGGGGAGGATGCATAAGCGCTTCGAACAGGGAATGTGTATTCTCGTAGTTCCAATTTTGCGGCACATGAAGGGCAGGCTGGAACGACGCTATGATGTCGTACTGCTGACGAAGCTCAGGTCGTGAAGTCATTCTCTTGGACCTTATTTATCTCGCGTGACGCTGATGTTTATCTGGCGTGACGGAAATGCCTAACAAGGCTCCGCCAATCTCGGACGCGGTAAACACGCAGTCATAGCGCGGCAGGCCTCGTCTACGACCTGCAGGGATTTCCCAGCGCATAATCAGCCTCGCGCACCGCATCGACCGTTGTATCGACAACACTATATCAAGCTGGTTTAAGACAAGCAATCACCGAATCGACACGAATTAACCACCGTTCGCGACCGCTTGCCGCCGGTCAGCGCTATCACTCGTAGTCGGTCGCCTTCGCCACCGCCTCCCACGAGTCGATGTCCTGGGTGAACTCCGCGATCTTCGTGCGCGCCAAGGCGTAGGCGCGCGCGCCGAGCGGCATGTGCAGCGGCGGCTTTGTCCGAGTCGACCGCCTTCAAGATGACTTTGACGGCCTTCTCCGGGTCGCCCACCTGCTTGCCGTCGTTGTTGGCGCGGAAGGTGCGGAACACGCCGGCGGTTCCCGCATATTCCGGCATCTCCTTCTTGGCGGCCGAGATCGAGCGGCCGAGGAAGTCGGTTCGGAACGGACCCGGCTCCACGATAATGACCGCGATGCCGAATGGCGCGACTTCCTGAGCAAGAGCTTCCGAAATGCCTTCGACCGCAAACTTGGTCGCGTTGTAATGTCCTGAGCCCTGCAGACCCTTGATGCCCGCGCCTGACGACATGTTGACGATGCGGCCGCCCGCGCCGGTCTTTCGCAGCGCCGGCAAGGCTGCGCGGGTCGTTTCCAGGAGGCCGATGATGTTTGTCTCAAACATCGGCCTGTACTCGTCTGGGGTCGCCTCCTCGATCGCGCCGATGAAGCCGAAGCCGGCGTTGTTGACCAGCACGTCGAGCCTGCCGAACGCGTCCATCGCCGCCGCCACCGCCTTCTCGGCGGCGCCGGCCTTGGTCACGTCGAGCGCAGTTGTTCGCGCCGTCTTCGGAAAGGCTTTGGCTATGTCCGAAAGCGTCGAAGGGTCGCGGGCTGTGGCTACGACCTGATCCCCGCGATCGAGCGCCGCTTGGGCCAGTAAACGCCCGAACCCGGTCGAACAGCCAGTGATAAGCCAGGTCTTGGTCATGGGTTACTCTCGTGCTGGAGGGGCTAGAAAGAGGTTCGGGCAATGTGAGGAAGAAGGGGCGCTGGTAGGGCCGCCCCTAAGTTTGAACGCATACCCCATCATGAGCGCAGGGTCGACCGCGATTGCAGGGCTGCCGAGGCGACGTTCGAACTTATCAAGAGCCGCGCCTGCGACGGCATGTCAGGCGCGGTTGCGCCGTAGACATTTCATCCATCGAGCAGTTCGGCCAAGGCCGTGTCGAACCTTGAGATGTCACCTGCATTGATCGGCGCCATGTGGCCCCACGCCGATTTCACGACTCGGCAGGCGCTGTTCGGGATGTGCTGGGCTTCGTATTCGGCATCGACAGGCGGGAGTATCGATCAGTATCGACTGGCAGGATGATGGTCCGCGCCTTTATGGCCTTGAGCGCCGACTCAAAGTCGCTCTTCTAGAGCGGATTATCGCTGATGTTCCCCTGCTTTCATGTCCACAGCAGAGAAAGCAGGTTGTTGGCGTCGCAGCGCTGGAAGAATGGCTCCCAGAAATACTGGACAAACTGCTCATGGTCCTTTGCCGCGAAGGTGCTGTAGGCGCCGGTTCGGTAAAACGCTTCCGACACACCCCACCCTGCATAGATCGCTGCGAAAGCGCGCAGCCCCCCGTATCGGCGGCCGTTCGTAGAAGCCACCCTCAAAGCTGGGATCGAGCGAGCTCCAGCGCCCGACGCAGTGACAAGAGGAAGACCTTGTTGAACGAGGCCGTTCGCGCAGAATTGGGGCGGCGGTTCGCACCATGTCTGATACTGCCCCGCCCACTGAAGGTCTAGCATGCGCCCATGGACCAGCCCGTCACAAGCCGCAGCGACTTGAGGCCGAGTTCTTTGGTAACGAGTTGATGCTGGAGCCGCACATTGTCGTGAAGGGTAATCTTGGGAGAGCGCCCGCGGTCGAAAGGCGTGGGATATTCGATGGCGACGACGAGATCCCGTTGTCCAAAAGATTCGTCAGGACGATGAAATATTTCTCCGGAGCGCCCGATTCGGCCCGGAAAGGAACATTTCGCTGTCGGCATCGGCGCCTGTGTACCAGGAGAGTATCAGGATGGCGTTGTCCTTGGCTGCGTTCAGCGCCCCGATCGTGCGGTAAGCAAGCCTTACGGAGGGAAGAAAACCTCCCTACTGGAGCATGAAGTTCGATACCTCAAGGAATTTGGTCTCTGTCACAATCTTTTCCCCTTTCTGGTCAGGCAAGGCTTTCGCGAATGCGGTTCAGAATGACATGCACTCGGCGGCGGCGCGAACGCGCCCCGGATTTGGATCGAGGAAGGCGCAAATCCTGTCGCTATGTGGACCAAGTCTGAGCCCGAGGCGCATCGGGCGCACTTGTAGCTCGTTGGCTCTATTGTGGAAACTGTACCCGAATGGCGCCAGGAAAGGACTCTCATTACGTAATTAAATTATATTATTAATGAGCATTAAATCGAATAAGAAAATTTCTCATGCCAACTTGATCTCAACGCTTTGCGGCGGGAAGAACTTCGCCACGCGCTGCGCGGCCCGATTCACCGACCTGGTGGCGAAGCGGAAGCTCCTCGAACCATGACGCGCCGTGAGGAACAGCTTATCTTGGCAAAAGCCGGGATGCAGCCCTCTCCCTGCCACGGGTGACCGGCGGGTCGAAAGATTTGCCACTGACGGGCCCTTCGTCGATTTCAAATGAGCGCGCGCTGGGAGCCGCCGAAACTGGTCGCGAAAAAGGTGCTTGTTCGCCTAACCGCTCTCGACCTTGCGATGAGAAACTTGGGTGCCTTTTGCGCTCTCCTGAAGGACTTGAACGCGCGTCTGGTTGATGATGAGCCTCTTGTGGAGGAGCCGCACGCCTACGCGATACGGATGGTTCGCGCGGGGATTTTGCGCGCCGCGATCGGAATTGTCATGGCGTGCCTCGATCCGGCTGACCAGAAGCGCGGCAATCGCGCGAGCGTTGGAGAGATTTTCTGCCTTCTGGAGGACGTGGCGGCCCTTCAAGGGATGAGAGAGTTCCACCAAAGTCTACGTAAGGGCTCTTTGTTCGAGCGCGTAAAGCGGCTGCGGGATGATGTTGCGCACAATTTGGTTCGGAAGGATGTCCAGACGCCTGTTGAGTATGAGGACCTCTACAAACTTGCCGAGAGCGCCGAGCAGATCGTGGTTGAGCTGTATTCGGCGTGCGGTCGAGGCGCGCCGGAATTTCTTGATTATCGCGGGCCGACGGCTGAACACGCCAAGATCTTCTGGGACACCTATTTTTTTGGGATGAGTTTGACCTGATTTCGGGTAGCGCGGGCCAGCCCGTGGGTGCGCCCCGCGCTCCATCGTAGGGGCGCTCAAGGCGCTGAGAGCTGCGGCATCCTCTCATGGGTCCATCGCCCAAGCGGGTGCGGGAGCGGTGCCCGACCTGCTAGGCGACGACGGCTGGCGCTGGCGGGTCTTGCGAACGTCGAACGCCTACAATTTCCAGGACCCCGGCGCGTCTCGCAGCGAGGATGAGCCTTCTAAGGCCAATTTTCAGTCTGGAACACCGAACCAAGGTTTTTACTCTCTTTGGCGCGGTCAATTTTTGGCTTGCGAAGGGAGCTTTGCGACCGTCGAAACGGGCCTTCACCGCTTTGAAGGCCTCCTAGGAAGGCCGTAGGCGGCCGTTGGGCGAAAAAGCCGCCAACGGGACCGCTGAGGTTAGGTCGAGAGGGACAAGTAGCGATGCCTGATGTCAGGGCATGAACGGCTCAGATTTGACGCGCCTGCCTCGCCGTGTCGGCTCACATTCGCTCGGCGAGTTTCCCTTGGATGTCGTCCGCATCGACTGCGAGCGTCCCCGTGGAGTTGGCTTGGAAACGCGCAAAAAGAAAGGCCGCCCGAAGGCGGCCTCATATCTTCAAAGTCTGCGCCTAGATGGCGAAACGCGGACTTTTGCGCGTCCGCTTAAAGCCCGCATAGCCAAGGCCAGCAAAGCCCAGAAGCATCATCGCCCAGGTCGAGGGCTCAGGAACGGACGGGGTGACCGAGGTTATGGTCGTGATCACGCCCATGTTGCCCCGGCCTCGCCGGTGCCGTGAGAGCCAAGAACATCCACGATCCCCCAATAGCCGTTGGCGTTTTTCGTAAAATCTGACACGTGCAAATCAGCGATGGTGAAATCGATGGGGCCAGCGAAATGGTTGCTAGTCCCGTTCCACGTGCCGTCAATGCCATCGGTAAAGGAGCCAAATGGAGCCTTGGCGTTCTTGTTCAGAACGAAATTGAAGTCGCTTTTCAACGGGTTCGAAAAAGTGAAATCATTGAAGGAAATCACTTTGCCGAGGTTGAACGCGAAGGTGATGTGAGGACCGCCGGTGCTGGCGAAATAGATCGCGTTGTCCAGCGTCACGTCCACGCTGACGCCGCCAGTCGCGAGATCCTTGACGGTCATGGTCGCCAAAATCTCGCCCGGCGTCGTATCGACCGCGCTTGCGTATTGGTTGAAATCGACGGTCAACGTCTGCAGGCTTGCTTGCGCGCCGCTCGCCACGCAAAGCCCCGCCGCCATAGCGCCGAGCGCCAAGCCGTATCCCAGTCTCATTTCTTGATGTCCCCTTTATTTGATCCAATCCAAGTGCGACCGTGTCTCAATGCGCATTTTCGCGACGCCGTGTCTTGCTTTCCCCGGCCAAATTGGTGCTTTTTCAAGCCAGCCTGTTCACCCGCCTTGAAGCAAGTGCAGTGTCGGCGCGTTGCCCTCGGAAAAGGCGCGAAATCGCAAAAGATTGGCCTGAAAAATCAGGCGCCGACGCTGGTCCGGCCGCATATTGATGGCGCGTCGCTGCGCAGTTCGCGACGCAGGCCGCGTGCGGTTCCCCCGCAAGTCCGACACGCATCCTAATGCCCGCCCGTTCTCGTCCATCCCCCCTATGGAAGGGAACGGGCGGCGCGATGCGCATCGGCTGAGCGCCCGCCCCTCGCTTGCTAAGATATTACATCTCTGAGTGTGGTTTGGTTTTGGGACGCGAGATGACTTGGGTCCCCCCTGCGGGGGCTCCCCGCGACGGGGGTAGGGAGGGGGGCCCCTTGGCTTTCGGAATGCCTGATAGGGTCCTCTGCGCAGCAATACGGTTGGGATGCCAAGCTCACCGATCTGCTCCCGGCCCACGCATCATTCCCAAAATCGGAACGATGATGCAGAGAGCTAGGATGGCGAGGACGCCGTAGGTCGTTATCTCGAATAGGTCCATTTTGCGAGCCTTCCTAATGACAGATTATGCTATGCCGTCGCATTAAGCCACAACTGAGTGGGACTTTGCTATTTCAGCCACGCCCACGACGCCCCACGGTTGTATTTGTCGCCAGTTTCAGCGCTCGCCAATTTCGGCGCCTTTGATCGATGCGGGCGTCTGTTATGTGCGAAACCCGCGTTCTCTGCCCTGTTTCGTTTTCAGCATCAGGCGAGCAGCGCTTAACCGTTGGCGAGCGTCATTGCTCTCCAATGCCCTAAGCAGGGCGCATTGAATGTTGTCGAGCGCCTGTTGCAGGCATTCGGTTGACCTTGCGCGCCAGACTTGTTCCAGCTCTGGAATGGCTCGCGCGTCCTTGCGGGGCGTGAAGGCGCGGGTGAGATTGAGGCCTCCGGCGGCCTGAGCGTGCTGGCTTGCGAGCTGACTTAGCCTGAGCGTGATCATGCTGCGGCGCATGCGTTGGGTCAGGCGGCGGCTGCGGTAAACGAGCTGCGCCTTGCCGCCCCAGCTCGTCGGCGCTCCGTTGAGCCTGAGTGGCTTGGTCGTTTCGAGCTTGGCGATGATCCCGTCGAGTTGCTGATCGGCAGCTCGCAGACGCTCCTCGCGGCCCATGCCCCATTTACCGCGATGCCTGATGTTGAGTTTGTCACAGCATCGCCAGCAGCGAGGCTTGTCGTTGATGGAG
>CAVYPD010000046.1:0-106718 GCA_963770275.1 uncultured Alphaproteobacteria bacterium | reverse complement strand
GGATGGCAGGCGTGCATCAAGATGCAACCCTTCGGGCAAGTTCCTGATACTGAGATCGGTAAGTCCTGGCACGGAATTGGCACGCAATTCGACTGCGCTGTGATGAGACGCGCTGAAACGATATGCGCCAAAAGAGCACATAAAATCAAGCTGTTTTTAGGAAAGTGAGATGACGTGAAGCGCAGCGAAGAAGCAACTATTCAGCTTGGAAGGCTGCTGCTCTACCATTGAGCTACACCCGCGCCGCAGCCGCTCCACGGGTTAGCAAACACGGGGGCAGCTGAGCGCGCCGTTTCTCGCAATCCGGGGCGGCGAAGTCAATTCGTTGGCCGCCTCGCCTTGCTCTCGGTCCCTTTCCGGGGCGCCATAAGCCCGCCCTTGCTGAGGGCTAGGCGAAAAATGCGAATATGACGGTTAATTGGCGCTGCTGCGCCCCCTTTCCCACTCCATAGGCGACCCATGCCTCCGTATCGCTCCCGCACTTCGACCCACGGCCGCAACATGGCCGGCGCGCGCGGCCTCTGGCGCGCGACCGGCATGAAGGACGGCGATTTCGGCAAGCCGATCATCGCCATCGCCAATTCCTTCACCCAGTTCGTGCCCGGCCACGTGCATCTCAAGGACCTGGGGCAATTGGTGGCTCGCGAGGTCGAGGCCGCGGGCGGCGTCGCCAAGGAATTCGACACCATCGCCGTCGACGACGGCATCGCCATGGGCCACGATGGCATGCTCTATTCGCTGCCTTCGCGCGAGCTCATCGCCGACAGCGTCGAGTATATGGCCAACGCCCATTGCGCCGACGCGTTGGTGTGCATCTCGAACTGCGACAAGATCACGCCCGGCATGCTGATGGCGGCGATGCGCCTCAATATTCCCGCGGTGTTCGTCTCCGGCGGGCCGATGGAGGCGGGAAAGGTCAAGCTCTCGACCGGGACGCGCAGCGTCGACCTCATCGACGCGATGGTCGCCGCGGCGGACGACAAGGTCTCCGACGCCGACGTCGCGGTGATCGAGCGCTCCGCTTGCCCGACTTGCGGTTCGTGCTCGGGCATGTTCACCGCCAATTCGATGAACTGCCTCACCGAGGCTCTCGGCCTGTCCCTGCCCGGCAACGGCACGGTGGTGGCCACGCACGCCGACCGGCGGCGTCTGTTCGTCGAGGCCGGCCACCTCGTCGTCGATCTCGCGCGCCGATGGTACGAAGAGGACGACGAAGGCGTGCTGCCGCGCCGGATCGCCAGCTTCAAGGCGTTCGAAAACGCTATGTCGCTCGACATCGCCATGGGCGGCTCGACCAACACCGTCCTGCACCTGCTGGCCGCCGCGCACGAGGGCGAGATCGACTTCACCATGGCTGACATCGACCGCCTGTCACGCCGCGTGCCATGTCTTTGCAAAGTCGCGCCGTCCGTGGCCGACGTGCATGTCGAAGACGTTCACCGCGCCGGTGGGGTCATGGGAATTCTGGGCGAGCTCGACCGCGCGGGCCTCCTCAATCGCGAGGTCCAGATGGTCCACGCCGAGTCGCTCGAACATGCACTGTCGCGCAATGACATCATGCGGGCGACCGGCAACGCGACGCGCGAGTTCTTCATGGCCGGCCCCGGCGGCGTGCCGACCCAGGTCGCGTTCAGCCAGTCCGCGCGCTATCCCTCGCTCGACGAGGATCGCGCCAAGGGCGTCATCCGCGATTCCGAGCATGCCTTCTCCAAGGATGGCGGCCTTGCGGTTCTGTACGGCAACATTGCGCTCGACGGCTCGATCGTGAAGACGGCGGGGGTCGACGCCGGCAGTCTCAAATTCAAGGGCCCCGCGCGCATCTTCGAAAGCCAGGACGACGCGGTGCAGGGGATATTGGGCGGCAAGGTTGCGGCGGGCGACGTCGTCGTCATCCGCTACGAGGGACCGCGCGGAGGCCCGGGCATGCAGGAGATGCTCTATCCGACCAGCTATCTGAAATCGCGCGGCCTCGGCAAGGCTTGCGCCCTCGTGACTGACGGACGCTTCTCGGGCGGAACGTCAGGCCTCTCGATCGGCCACGTGTCGCCGGAAGCGGCCGAGGGCGGAACGATCGGCCTCGTCGAGGAAGGCGACATGATCGCCATCGACATTCCCGCCCGCACAATCGAGGTCCTCGTGGACGAGGCCGAGTTCGCCCATCGTCGCGCGGCGATGGAAGCGAAAGGTGCGAACGCCTGGAAGCCGGCCCACCCACGCAAGCGGGCAGTATCGACAGCTTTGCGCGCCTACGCCGCCTTCGCGACCAGCGCGGCGCGCGGAGCAGTTCGCGAAGTGCCGTAAAGCGTCTTCATGTTCAAGGCGCTGAGCGCACGTTCGATCGCTTCGCGCCTTTTTCTCTCTGCGGCGTTCTGGAGCATCCTCATCCTCGCGCTCGCGGGGCTGGGCTTGAGCGCGCTCAACAAGCAATGGACCGAGGCCAATTTCGACGACCAGCTTGGCGTCTATCTCAAAGCGCTGGTCGCCAATGTCGCGGTCCCTACTGAAGAGGGGAAGAGTGCGGCGCCGGCGGCGATCGCGCCGCAATTCGAACTCGCGTTCTCAGGCTGGTACTGGCAGATCACTCGGACCGACGTAAACCCGCCGGAGATCCGCGCATCGAAGTCGCTGTTCGCGACACAATTGCCGCAACTGGTTGCGGTCGGGAACGATCACGGCGCGATTATTAGCGGTTATGCGGTCGGCCCGGGCGGGCATCAATTGAGGATGATCCAGCGCGAGATCGACGCCGGCGACGACGGACGATTCCTGGTGCAGGTCGCCGCCAACGCCGACGTCATTCAGGCCCAGGAGCGCAGTTTCGAGTATGGGCTCGCGGCGACGTTCTCGGCGCTGGCGCTGGCGCTGATCGGCTCGACTGCGCTTGCGGTTCGATTCGGCCTGCGCCCGCTGAGAGTGCTTCGGGAAGGCGTGGCCGCGATTCGCCGCGGCGAGGCCGAGCATATCGCAGGCGAATTTCCGCAGGACGTCGCGCCGCTGGCGACGGAAGTCAATCAACTGATCGACGCCAACCGCGAGATCGTCGAGCGCGCGCGGACCCAGGTTGGCAATCTCGCCCATGCGCTCAAAACGCCGCTCAGCGTCTTGATGAACGAAGCGGATTCGATGAGCCCCGCCTTGCCGGAAAAGGTGCGCGAGCAGACCGAGATCATGCGCCGGCAGGTGACATTCTATCTCGACCGCGCCCGCGCCGCCGCGCGCGCGCGAACTTTTGGCGTTGCGACGGAAGTGAAGCCGGTTGTCGAGGGGCTCGTCCGCACCTTTGAAAAGCTGCATGGCGACCAGGTCCTGACCTTTGACGTCACATTGCAGCCGGGTCTGAAATTTCGCGGCGAGGCGCAGGATCTGACCGATCTGATCGGCAACCTCCTCGACAATGCGGGAAAGTGGGCGCGCGAACGGGTATCGATTCGCACGGCCCGCGGCGCCGAAAGGGATTCAGATCCATTCCTCGTCGCGGAGATTGACGACGATGGGCCGGGCCTCGACAAGAACGCGCGCGCCGCGGCGGTCGAGCGGGGAAAGCGGCTTGACGAGTCGCGGCCCGGCTCCGGCCTTGGCCTGTCGATCGTCGTTGAACTGGCCTCGATCTACGGCGGCTCGCTCAAGCTCGACGAAAGCCCGCTCGGCGGCTTGCGCGCGATCTTAAGGCTGCCATGCGTGTGAGCCGCGCCTTCGTGATTCCGCCTTTGACGAACCTCAAATGACCGAGCCCAGGAGAATGAAACCGATGCGGTTGAGCCTTTTCATGATTGCGATTGGATCGATTGCCCTTGCCGGCTGTCAAAGCATGGGATCCAACGACGCGCCGCCGACCACCGGCTCGACGACGCCAGCCGGCGCCGCGACGTCGACGGTCGCGCCCGCGCCCGCCGGAATACCTGCCCCGGCGGTTCCGACCGGCGCTGCGCTCGGCGGTGTCCTCGGCGGCTCGCTCGGCTCTTCGTTGACCGACGACGACCGCCAAGCGGCGTGGCAGGCGCAGGTGGGTGCGCTCGATTCGGGTCAGAAGCGCTCCTGGCGCGGAGCTAAGGGCGTATTCGGCTTTGTCGACCCCGGCGCCACGGCGGGCGACGGCTGCCGCGCTTATTCGCAAACCATCTACGTCGCCGGCCGGCCCAACCACGGCAAGGGTGTCGGCTGCAAACAGGCCGACGGAAGCTGGAAGATGACGAGCTGAGGATCTGCGAGACGAACGGGCGATCCTCGCGCCGCCATGGCTAACGGTCGCCTGTTTTGACACCCGCTAATTGCCGGTTGACTGAAAAGTCAGCCGATGCAATCGTTCCCTGCAAACGTTCCCATCGGTCGAATAATGGCCGGATTTGGAGTGAGACGTGTCCGGAGCGGTCTGCGCGCTCGATGTGCGTTCCGTATCGAAATCCTATGGCGCGACTGTCGCGCTTCAGGATGTTTCGATCGAACTTCAGGCCGGCGAAGTGCACGCCCTTCTGGGAGAGAATGGCGCGGGCAAGTCGACGCTCGTCAAGATCTTAAGCGGGGTCGTCAAGCCGAATGTCGGCGCCATGCGGATGGGCGGCGAGCCCTATGAGCCGCACTCAATCGTCGACGCGCGTCGCGGCGGCGTGGCGACAGCCTTCCAGGAACTGAGCCTCGTTCCCAACCTTACGGTCGCACAGAATTTATCCTTGCCTCGACAAGCGAAGGGAAAGCTTGGGCTCGTATCGGGCGCGGCGACGCAGAAACACGGCGCAGCGATTCTCGAGCGCTTCGGCCTGCGTCTTTCGCCCAGCGCCATCGTCGCGGGCCTGACGCTCGCCGAGCGCCAGCGGCTCGAGATCACGCGAGCCTTCTCCTGCGATCCAAAGGTGCTCATCCTCGACGAGCCAACCGCCGCCCTGGCCGAAACCGACTGGCTCTTCGGTCTCGTTCGTCAGGCGACCGCCGCGGGCGCGGCCGTCCTTTACATCTCGCATCGGCTTCATGAGGTCCGCGAACTCTGTCAGCGCGCGACCGTTCTCCGCAATGGCCGGAGCATCGGCACGGTCGGGCTTGAGGACGCGACCGATCACAACATTTTCGAAATGATGGTGGGCCGCAGCCAGGCGGAGGAAATGCAGCGCCGCGCGGCCACTGGACAGTCGACGCGCCCCGCTGTTCTCGAAGCGGAAGGATTGGCGGGCGGGAGCCTCAAGAATATTTCGATTACGCTGCGCGAAGGCGAAATTCTTGGCGTCGCAGGGCTTGAGGGACAGGGACAGCGCGCGCTTTTCCGCGCTCTCGTCGGCCTCGCTCCGCTCGCTTCCGGTTCCGTTAAAGTTGACGGCGCTGCAGTTCGACTCTCGGGTCCCGACGTCGCCCTGAAGACGGGCCGAGGAATCGCTTTTCTGCCGGAGGAGCGCAAGACCGAGGGCATCTTTCCGGCTCTCGCGACCGCGACCAACATTGTTCTTCCTGTCGTTGGGCGGATCGGGCGAGCGGGTTTCGTCTCGGAGCGCCTGGAGCGCGACGCCGCAGCCGGATCCTCCTCCGAGGTCGACCTCAGTCCTCGCTATCTCGATTTCCGGGTCGGCGACCTTTCGGGCGGCAATCAGCAGAAGGCCATGCTGGCGCGTGCGATGCAGACCGGCGCCAAGATCCTCCTGCTTTACGATCCGACCCGAGGCGTCGATGTCGGAACGAAGCAGTCGATCTATGCGGCGATTCGACGGTTCGCGGAGTCCGGCGGCGCGGTCCTGCTCTATTCCTCGGAATTGCCTGAGCTCGTTCATCTCGCCGATCGCTGCCTGGTCGTCTACGGCGGACGGATTTTTGCGCAACTCACCGGCGCCGACATCAATGAGCGCACGATGGTCGCCGCACTCACCGGCCACTCGATCCAAGACAGCGCCGCATGAGCGCGAGTGCTGACTCCGCGGCGGCGAGCGCGCCAGGCTCGAACTTAGGCGTTGCGATCCGGCGCGGCCTGACCGACGGCGCGGGCGTCGTCGCCATCCTCTATGTCATCCTCTTCACGCTCTACGCCTTATGGGATCGCAGCGCCCTTACGGTCTCGGGCGTGACCAATCTCTCCAACAATGCGGCGCCGCTCGCCATCGCCGCCGCCGGCGAAAGCCTCGTCGTGATTTCGAAAGGCTTCGACCTCTCGGTTTCCGGCGTCGTGTCCCTCTCGAACGTGCTGATGGCGACCTATCCGGTCGAGGGGCCAGGCGGGGCTCTCGTAAGCCTGCTGATCTGCCTTGGCGTTGGGGGCGCCATCGGCGTGCTCAACGGAATCCTCGTTGCGATCCTGCGTTTGCAGTCGATCGCCGCGACCCTCGGCACCATGATCATCGGTCAGGGTCTCGCACTCGTCATCATGGATGCGCCGGGCGGTACGATCGCGGATTGGGTCAGCTACACGCTCACCGATGTGCTCTTCGGCATCATACCGATTTCCGGGCTCATCGTGCTGGCGGTCGTGGCCCTGTGGCTTGTTTTCCGCCGCACCGACAGCTGCATTGGCCTTTTTGCGGTCGGCGCGGACGAAACGGCGGCTTCGCTGTCGGGGATTTCGGTGGTACGCGCACGCTTCACGGCTTTCGTCGGCGCAGGCCTGCTCTATGGACTCGCCGGCTTCATGCTGAGCGTGCAGACGGCGACCGGCAATCCCAGCGCAGGAACTCCGTTTCTCATGCTGACGTTCGCCGCCGTGGCGCTCGGAGGCGTCTCGCTGACAGGCGGCAGAGGCAGCCTCGTGGGCGCGGTGATCGGCGCGGCGACGCTGATGCTTTTGCAGAAGGTGCTCTTTTCAGGCGGGGTGTCGTCGTTCTACACCGGCATTTTCCAGGGCGCCGTCATGGTGCTCGCCATCGTGTTCGGGTCCTTGATCTCCCGCCTCGCCTCGACGGGGGCCCGCGCGTGACCAGCGCGCGACCCTCCGCCGCTTTGCAGCCGCCCGCGGATACGCGGCGGATTGGACGCATTCGCTCGGAGACGATCAGCACCGCGGCGATTTTCGCCCTCACGATCCTTCTCATCCTCGCGTCTCGGTTCGTGAGCCCGGCGCTCGGGTCGTGGGATCAGGTCGATACGATCATCACGCTCGCTTCGTTCCTTATCGTTGTCGCTTTCGGTCAGGGCCTCGTCATCCTGGTTGGCGGCCTCGACCTTTCGATCGCCTCGATGATCACGCTGGGCGGGGTCCTCTCGACCACCTGGAACGGCTCGCTAGGATCGGAATGGGTCGTGATTCCCGCGGTTCTCATCCTCTGCGCCTGCATCGGCGCGCTCAACGCGGTCGGAGTAATTTGGCTGAATATTCCCCCCTTCATCATGACGATGGCGAGCGGCATCATCGTCGCGTCCGCAGCGCTCGGTTACACAAGCGGAACGCCTCGCGGCGCCGCGCCTGACGCCTTCCTTTCGCTTATGAAGGGGTCGGTCGGGCGTCTGTCCGCCGTCCTCATCTTCGTTGTCATCTTCGTTCTCATCGCCTGGGCCTTGCAGAGCGCGACCGCATTTGGACGGCGGCTCTATGCGGTCGGCGCCAACCGCGAGGCCGCGCGCATCGCGGGCGTTGCGACGTGGCGCCCCATCATGGCCGCCTACGCGATCAGCGCCGTTTGCGCAGGCTTCGCGGGAATGATGCTGGTCGGTTATGCAAACGGCGCGACTTTGCGCATGGGCGATTCCTACCTTTTGCCGAGCATCGCGTCCGTCGTCATCGGCGGATCGTCGATTCTTGGCGGCCGCGGCAGTTTCGCGGGAACGGTCGGCGGCGCCATCCTCCTCACTACGCTGGGCACGGTCATCGCCGCGCTCGGCATCGATCAGGGGTGGCGCACGGTGATCGAGGGCGCAATCATTGTCGGCGCGCTGCTTCTTCTTCGAGAGGATCTCATCGCGAGACTCAGAAACAGGTCGGCTGGCTAAGCCACGAGCCAGTCGGCTGGAGGCGGCGCACCACTCGGTGTGGGAACGTTCTCACGGGCAAAACAGTGGCGTGACTAGGGAGGTTACCGAATGACGACGTTGAGAAAGCTGCTTATGACGACCTGCGTCGCCGCCGGCGCGCTCGCATCCGCGTTCGCGCTTGCGACAAGTTCGGCGTCGGCCGACGAAGCGAAAAAACTCAAGATCTTCTTGAGCCTAAGCTACAGCGGCAACGCTTGGCAGTCCGAGGCCGCCAATATCGTGAAGGCTCTCGCGCAGACGCCTCCCTACGATAAGTTGGTCGAGCTCAAGGAGGTCATCTCCGGCACTGATCCGCAGGCTCAGATCGCCGCCTACGAGAGCATGATCGACGCAAACGCTGACGGCGTCATCAGCTTCCCCATCTCGTCGAGCGCCCTCAATCGGACCGTCAAGAAGGGCTGCGAGAAGGGCGTCCTGTTCTTCATGTATGACGCCACCGTAACCGAGCCCTGCGCTTATAACGTGAGCTACATCACCGCCGGCTTTGGAGAGAACACGGCGCAGGCGCTGGTGAACGCGCTCGACGGCAAGGGGAAGATCTTCCTAAGCCGCGGCGTGCCCGGAAATTCCGTCGACAAGCGCCACACCGACGGCGCGATGCACATCTTCAAGAAATATCCCGGCATCCAGGTCGTCGCGGAATACTATTCCTTCTGGGATGACCGCACGACGCAGCAGGAGACCGCCAAGGCGCTTGCCGCGCATCCCGATGTCGACGGCATCTGGGCGCAGGCCGGCGAATTCGGCGCCATCCAGGCTCTTCGCGACAAAGGAACCCGCCTCGTCCCGATGACCGGCGAAAACTCGAACGGCTTCCGCCTGGCGCTTGCCGATCCCGAGGCCCAGAAGAACGGCCTCAAGGGTGTCTCCGCCGGCTCTCCCCCGGCCACGGCCGGCTATGCGTTCAAGTTGATGATGGAGATCCTGACGAAGAAGCGGGACCTGAAGGCGATGAACATCCAGTATCCACTGCCCTGGGTTCCGGCCGACAAGGTCATGCTCTGCAAGGGCGACACCTTTGAAGACGGGTGCAACACCTTCCCCGACGGCAAGGTCCCGAGCTCCTTCGTGACCGAGGTCTTCAGTCCTGAGTTCCTGCCGGAACTCAGCCTCAAGTCCGCTCTCGATGGCGCGCCAACCCCGGGCAAGACGATCCAGCCGCTGCCGGCGGAAGTCGTGAAAGCCCCCAACGAACCGGGCATCAACTGCCAGAAGTGCGAGCCGCCAGCCGACTTGTACAAGCTGACCAAAGTTGAGCCGACGGTAAAGCCGTAATCACTATCGTCCCGGGCGCGCTTGGCGCTCGGGACGCTCTTCTCGAACCAAGGACCAAGACAATGGCCAGACACCTGAAGCGCGGTCGCGACGCCAAAGAAGTGGCCGCCAACGACGCCAAAGTGCGCGCCACAGTCGAAGGCATCCTGACCGACGTCGAGACGCGCGGCGACACGGCCGTTCGCGAATTGTCGGAAAAATTCGACAAATGGTCGCCCGCAACGTTTCGCCTGTCTCCGGCCGACATTGAAGCGACGATCGCGAAAGTCGCGCCGCGGGACATCGAGGACATCCAATTCGCGCAGGCGCAGATCCGCAACTTTGCGCAGAAGCAGCGCGAGTGCATCAAGGACCTCGAAGTCGAGACCTTGCCCGGCGTCATTCTGGGTCACAAGAACATTCCCGTGAACGTCGATCGGCTGCTACGTCCCCGGCGGCAAATATCCGATGGTCGCGTCGGCGCACATGAGCGTGGTGACCGCGAAGGTCGCCGGCGTTGAGCGCGTGATGGCCTGCGCGCCGCCGTTCCAGGGCGGACCGCATCCCGCCATCGTCGCGGCGATGCATATGGGCGGCGCCGACGAGATCTATGTGCTGGGCGGCGTGCAGGCCGTCGCCGCCATGGCGCTCGGAACCGAAACGATCGCGCCGGTCGACATGCTGGTCGGGCCCGGCAACGCCTTTGTGGCCGAGGCGAAGCGTCAGCTCTACGGCCGCGTCGGCATCGACCTTTTCGCCGGCCCAACCGAAACGCTCATCATTGCCGATGACACGGTCGACGGCGAGATCTGCGCCACCGATCTTCTCGGTCAGGCCGAGCACGGTCCGACCTCGCCTGCGATTCTCCTGACCACTTCGGAGAAGCTCGCGCGGGACACGATGAACGAAGTGAAGCGTCAGTTGGCGATCCTGCCGACGGGCGAGACCGCGGGACAAGCATGGGAATCGTACGGCGAGGTCATAGTCTGCGATGATGAGGCTGAGATGATCCGCGAGGCTGACCGGATCGCCTCCGAGCACGTTCAGGTGATGACGCGGGATCCCGATGTGTTCCTGAAAGGCATGACGAACTACGGCGCGCTCTTCCTCGGGCCCCGCACGAACGTCGCCTATGGGGACAAGGTCATCGGCACCAACCACACGCTGCCCACCAAGAAGGCCGCGCGCTACACGGGCGGGCTTTGGGTCGGCAAGTTCCTGAAGACCTGCACCTACCAGAAAGTGCTCACCGACGAAGCAAGCGCGATGGTCGGCGAATATTGCTCGCGCCTCTGCATGCTCGAAGGCTTCTACGGTCACGCCGAGCAGGCCAACATCCGCGTGCGCCGGTATGGCGGACGCAATGCCTGAGCGGGCGCTTTAAGGGGCTCGCCTCAGATGAGTGGGGACGACAGGATTCGCGTTCGCAAGGCCCGCGTGACGGTGAAGGACCTCGCACGCGACCTGAGCCTGTCGACCTCGACGATTTCGCGCGCGTTCTATGACGACGCGGTGATCGCGCCGAGCACCCGGTCAGCCGTGCTCACCCGCGCGGCCGAAATCGGGTACGCGCCCAATCCGCTGGCGCGAAGCCTGATCACCAAGCGCACCCGAATCGCGGGCGTGGTGACGTCCGATATCAATAATCCCTTCTATCCCGAGGTCCTGACGCGACTCACCGAGAGGCTGCGCGAAATCGACCTCAACGTGATGCTGACGGCGGCCGGCTCGAGCGATTCGCTCGATGACGCGGTGAAGCTTCTTCTGTCCTATCAGCCCGACGTGGTCATCGTTCTCGCAGCGACCCTGTCGTCCGAAGCCGCGGAAGCGTGCGGGGAGGCAGGCACGCCGGTCATCTTCTTCAACCGGCGCCCGTTGAACGTCGACGCCTTCGGCGTGACCTGCGACAATGTTGGCGGCGGGCGTCTTGTCGCCGATCATCTGATCAAGCTTGGTCATCGGCGGCTCGCGTTCGTAGCGGGCCGGCCGGACGCCTCCACGACCGTCGACCGGTGGGAAGGCTATCGGCGCGGATGCCTCGACCACGGACTTAAAGAACCAATCTGCGTCGAGGCCGGCGCTTTTGCTTATGAGCGCGGATACGAGGCCGCCTCCCGCCTGCTTGGCGGGACGAGCCGCCCGGATGGGGTGTTCTGCGCCAACGATATTCTCGCCATCGGCTTCATGGACGCGGCGCGCCGCGAGTTCGGACTCGACATTCCGGGCGATCTGTCGGTCGTCGGCTTCGACGACATCGCCATGGCGCACTGGCCGTCCCATGCGCTGACCACCGTGCGCCAGCCGGTGGGTAAGATGATCGACGTGACCATGGAGCTGATCGGAATGCTGTTCGGCTCCGCGCACCTGGAACCGCGAATCGAATGCTTTCCGGGCGAACTCGTCGAACGCGCTTCCACGCGGCAGGTCAGCCATGCCGAGTAGCGGCAGGGACATGCTCGATCGCGCGGCCTTGGTCCATCGCTGGGATTGTCCGGCTGTCGCCGAGCCAGCGCTTCCCGAGCCTGACGTCGCGGAGGTCGACGCGGCCGCGGCCGCCGCACTGAGACGACCTTACGACGCGTTGCGCCGCCTGATCGGACAGGCGGCAGGACTGCTCGTTCTGGCGCAAGCAAGCCAACGTCGTGAGATCGTCGACCTGCCCGCCGTCGCAATTGCGCGCGAGCAGTGGCGCGAAGTGTCCAGCACGCTTGCTGACCTGAGCGCGCCGCGCGGCTGCGAGCGTCAGGTGGAAAATCTCATTCGCGCCGCTCGTCTTGTTGGCGAGTGCCTCGACGCGCTGGAAGCCTCGGCGACGAAGGAAAAGGTAGACGTGTCGCTCGCTCTTGAGCGTGTCGCCGCGGCCTATCGACTTGTTCAGCTCTGCTCGATCGACAAACTCGGCATGACGATGGTCGACTTCCGCCAATCCTGCTGCAATTGCGCGCCCATGACGGCGCGCGCCTAACAATAACGAAAGAGGGAACGCATGGCCGACTACTCGATTTGGGTCCTAGAGTACTCCTACGTCACCAAGTACCACAAAAGCGGCGTTCTCTACGGCGCGCACAATCAGGGCTACGTCAAGCTCCCGTATTGCTATGCGCTGATCAAGGGCAAGAACCACGTCGCGATGGTCGACGTGGGCTACAACAACAAGGAATACGGTAAGGCGCTGGGCGACAAGTTCGGGGTCGAGAACTGGCATTCACCGAAGGAAGTCCTAGCCGGCGTCGGACTGACGCCTGCGGATGTCGACACCGTGTTCATCAGCCACGCGCATTTCGATCATTTCGGCAATGTCGAGGACTTCCCGAAGGCGACTTTCTACATCCAGGAACGCGAGATCGCGAAATGGGTCTGGGCCATGTCGCTGCCCGACCGGATGCGCTGGATGATGGTCGCCGTCGACCCAGGCGATATCATCCGTGGCGTCGATCTCGCCCGCCAGAAGCGTCTCGTCTGCATCGACGGCACGCGCGAGAATGTTCTTCCTAACATCGACCTGCACGTCGCCTATGACAGCCACACCTACGGCTCGATGTGGGTTCACGTCCGCAACGATGGCAAGTCGCAATCGAGCGACGCCTGGGCGCTCGCCGGCGATCTTGTTTACGTGTTCGAGAACATCGAGGGCCCCGGCGCGGTCGTGGACGTCGACCAGATGTACGTGCCCGTCGGCCTCGCCGTCGGAAGTCAGGAGAATCTAGTCTTGGCGACTGAAGCGATGATGAAATCCGTGGGCTATGAGGCGCGACGAGTCATTCCCGTCCACGAAGAGCGGCTCAAGGACCGGTTCCCGTCCCGGATCACGGCGGATGGCCTGCGCATCAGCGAGATCTGCCTCGCGGACGGCGAAAAATCGCGGGTGCGTTGATGGCTGGTTCTTCGGTAAAAACGGTCGGCATTGTCGGCGCGGGCCTTGTCGGCTCAGCCTGGGCCATTGTCTTCGCGCGCGCGGGCGTCAATGTCCGCGCGTTCGACGCGAGCGTGGACATCCGGCGGACGACGGCGGCGCGGATTCGCGCGAGCCTCGAGGACATGGCGAAAGCGGGTCTGGTCGATGGCGTCGACGCCATTTGCTCGCGCGTGACCGTCGTTGACGACCTGCAGCGCCGCGGTCGCCGACGTCGACTACGTTCAAGAATCGGTGTTCGAGCGCATCCCCGAGAAGACCGAAGTCTCCCAGGCCATCGGCGCCTTGATCCGGGATGACGCGGTCGTCGGAAGTTCGAGCTCCGGCATTCCGGCTTCGGCCTTCACCGAGCATGCGCCGCGCCGGGAGCGCTTTCTCATCGCCCATCCGGTCAACCCGCCCCATCTCGTGCCGCTGGTCGAACTCGTTCCGGCGCCGTGGACCGATCCGGCGATCCTGCCCTGGCTTCGCGGCGTGATGCAGGCGGTCGGCCAGGCGCCGATCGTGGTCAATCGGGAGATCGAAGGGTTCATCCTCAATCGCCTGCAGGGCGTGCTTCTCAAGGAAGCCTGGGCTTTGTTCGAGGAGGGCTATGCGAGCGCCGCCGACATCGACCTCTGTGTCTCGCAGGGGCTCGGCTTGCGCTGGTCGTTCATGGGGCCGTTCGAGACGATCGATTTGAACGCGCCGGGCGGCGTGGACGACTACGCCCGCCGGCTCGGGCCGCTCTACCATTCGATCGCGCAATCACGATCCAATCCGCGTCCGTGGTCGCCGGAACTGATCGAGCGGGCGAGATCGGAGCGCCGCGCGGCGCTGGCGCAGGAGAAGCTTCCCGAGCGGTCGGCGTGGCGGGACCGGCGACTGATGGCCCTCGTCGCGCACCGCCGCTCGCAACCCTCTGAATAGCGGCGAGTCATGTCCTCTCAACCTCTCGCGAGCCGCGTGGCTGTCGTAACCGGCGGAACGGGAGGACAGCCCCGCGGGTCCCCGCGCGACGGAAATGCGGATTCGCCTCTACGGGCGACCACCTTGGCAAGCGCTAAGTCGTAGATTTGTCTCGCTTGTTCCATTTTGACGAGACCTAAACTTCGCTTTGCGATAACAGAGCCCGGACTTTTCTCCACGGCCGCCTGAAGGGGCCGCGTTGGGGCTCATGAATGGTGTGGTTCGTCCTAGCGGGAATGGCGGCTTGCGTGGTCCTGGCCGCCCTATGGCCGTTGCTTCGCCCGCCGCCGGCCGCGAAAGCAGACCCGGCGGCGAACGAAGCCGCGTTCTATAAGGCGCAACTCGAGGAAATCAGGCGCGACGTCGAGCGCGGGCTCCTGCCGCAAGGGGAGGCGGAGAGCGCCCGCGCCGAGGCCGCGCGCCGCCTCATCGCCTCGGCGTCCGAGCCCGCGCAAGCGCCCCCGCCGGCGCGGCGCACGCGTCTCGCAGCGGCTGTGCTGATCGCCGTCGGCCTGCCGGCGATCGCCTTTTCCCTTTATGGGCGCCTCGGCCAACCCATGCTGCCGGACGAGCCGCTGGCGAGCCGCAAAGTCGCGCCCCAATCGAACGGCGAGATCGAGGCGGCGGTGGCGGCGGTCGAAGCGCGGCTCACCGCCAAGCCCGACGACGGCAAAGGCTGGGCGGTGATCGCGCCGGTCTACATGCGCCTCGAGCGCTACGCGGAAGCGGCCCATGCTTATACCGAGGCGCTGCGTATTCTCGGCGAAGACCCCTTGCGGCGCGCCGCTTACGGCGAGGCTCTGGTCGCCGCAGCCGGAGGCGTGGTCACCGACGAGGCCCGTCAGGCGTTTGACCGGGCGCTCGCCGAGAAGCCCGGCCAGCCGCAGGCGCGCTACTATGTCGCCCTCGCCGCCGAACAGGACGGCAAGAAGGCGGACGCAATCCGCGATTACAAGTCTCTGGCCGCCGATTCGCCGCCCGACGCGCCCTGGCTAAGCATGGTGAACGCGCGGCTCGCGGCGCTCAAGGGGGAGCCGGCCCCCGCGACGGATGCCGCCGCCATTCCCGAGGCGCAGCGGCCGATGATCGAGGGCATGGTGTCGAAACTCGCCACACGGCTCGCCAGTACTGGCGGCGGCGTCGACGAATGGTCGCGCCTTATTCGCGCCTATACGGTGCTGCATGAGGCCGACAAGGCCAAGGCGGCGCTGGTCGACGCGCATAAGGCGCTGGCGTCGGACGCCGGCGCGGTCGCGAGCCTCGACGCGCTGGCCCGCAACCTCGGCCTCGGAGACGCCAATTGACTCGCCGCGGCCGCCGTCTTTCGCTGATCGCCGCAGCCCTCGCCGTCGTCGGCGCGGCGGCTGGGCTTTCGCTCTATGCGCTGAGCGACAGCATCGTGTTCTTCTACAGCCCGTCCGAAGTCGCCCAGAAAGCCGTCGCGCCGGGCGCGCGGATGCGCATCGGCGGCATGGTGAAGACGGGCTCGGTCGTGAAGTCAGCCGACCAGAACGTCGCCTTCGTTCTCACCGATGGCGCGCATGATCTCAAAGTGGCCTATCAGGGTCTCTTGCCGGACCTGTTCCGCGAGGGTCAGGGCGTCGTCGCCGAAGGCGTGCTTGGCCGCGCCCGGTCAGATCCGCGCCGATACGATCCTTGCCAAGCACGACGAGCGCTATATGCCCCGCGAGGTCGTCGACGCGCTCAAGAAACAGGGGCGTTGGCAGGAAGGAACAACGGCGGCCTCGCAATGATTGTCGAAATCGGCCATTTCGCCCTTGTGCTCGCGCTCGCAGCCGCCCTCGCCCAGACGGTCATCCCGTTCTGGGGCGCTCGAGTAGGCGACATCGGACTGATGACGGTCGGGCGCAACGCGGCGCTGATCCAGCTCGCGCTGATCGCGCTTGCTTTCGCAGCCCTCGTCAACGCGCACCTGACCTCGGATTTTTCCGTTCTCAACGTCGCCGAGAATTCGAACGTGGCGATGCCCGCGATCTACAAGATCTCCGGCGTGTGGGGAAACCACGAAGGCTCGATGCTGCTGTGGGTCTTCATCCTGGCGATCTTCGGCGCGCTGGTCGCCCTGTTTGGCCGCGCGCTGCCGACGAGCCTTACGCGCTGACGCGCTCGCCGTTCAGGGCCTGATCAGCGTTGCGTTCCTCGCCTTCATTCTCTTGACCTCAAACCCGTTCGAGCGGCTCTCGCCGGCGCCATTCGAGGGACGCGACCTCAATCCGATTCTGCAGGACCCCGGCCTCGCGATCCATCCCCCCTTGCTCTATCTCGGCTATGTCGGCTTCTCGATCGTCTATTCGTTCGCCGCCGCGGCGCTGATCGAGGGCCGCATCGACGCGGCTTGGGCGCGCTTCGTGCGGCCCTTCACGCTAGTGGCGTGGAGCTTCTTGACGCTCGGCATCGCCGCCGGCTCGTTCTGGGCCTATTACACGCTCGGCTGGGGCGGCTTCTGGTTCTGGGATCCGGTCGAGAACGCCTCGCTCATGCCGTGGCTCGCGGGCACCGCCTTCGTCCATTCGGTTGCGGTGATGGAGAAGCGCGACGCGCTGAAAGTCTGGACGATCTTTCTCGCCATCCTCGCCTTTTCCTTTTCGCTGCTCGGCACCTTTCTCGTGCGCTCGGGCGTGCTCACTTCCGTGCACGCCTTCGCCAACGATCCGCGTCGCGGCGTTTTCATCCTCGCGATTCTGGCGATGTTCATTTGCGGTTCGTTCGCCCTCTTTGCTTGGCGTGCGCCGATGCTCAAGCAGGGCGGACTGTTCGCGCCCGTGTCGCGCGAGGGGGCGCTCGTCGTCAACAATCTGCTTGCTGACGACGGCATGCGCGACCGTGTTGTTCGGCACCCTCTACCCGCTCGCGCTCGAGCAATTGACGGGCGAGAAGATCACCGTCGGCGCGCCCTTCTTCAATCTCACCTGCGGCGTGCTTCTGCTGACGGCCTGCTTTGTCGCGCCGTTCGGCTTCTCGCTCGCGTGGAAGCGCGGCGATCTCCTGGGCGTTGTGCAACGGCTTGCCTTCGCCATCATCATCGGCGCGGTGACCGCGATCGTCGGCGCGGCGCTGGCTCAGTGGCGCTCCGATCTTTGCTCCGCTCGCGATGGGCCTTGCGATCTTTGTCATCATCGGCACGCTGATCGAGGTCGCCACGCGCGCATGGCGGCCGGGGCTTAGCGCAGGCGTGGCGCTGAAGCGAACGTTCGGCCTGCCTCTGTCTTTCTTCGGCGGGGCGCTCGCGCATCTCGGCTTGGGCGTGACTTTGCTGGGACTCTCGGGCCTCGGCTTTGGCGCAGAGACGATCGCCACCCTGCACAAGGGCGTGCCGGCAATTGTGGGCCCCTATTCGATCACCCTCAATTCGGTCGGCGAACGGGTCGGGCCGAACTACAAGGAAACGCTCGCGTCGGTGACCGTGCGCGATGGCGACGCAATGGTCGCTGAGCTTCAGCCGGCGCGTCGCCAATTCGCTGCGCGGGAGATGAGCACGACCCAGGCGGGCCTGGCGACGCTCCATTTCGGCCAGGTCTATGTCTCGATCGGGGACCCCGCGCCCGACGGCGCCGTACCCGCGCGCCTCTACTGGAAGCCGCTGGTGACGCTGATCTGGCTGGGCGGCGCCGCCATGGCGCTCGGCGGCGTGCTGTCGCTGACGGACCGCCGCCTTCGCTTCGGCGCGGCCGTGCGGGCGAAAGCCGGCGCGCGCGCACTGGCGCAACCGGCGCAATAGACCCATGCTTCGCTTGGCCATCAGGTTGAAGCGCGCGCTCCCCTTCTCCCTCGGGGAGAAGGTGGCGGGCGAAGCCCGCCGGATGAGGGCTCCCCGAAGCGCGAAGCGCGCTTCGCGCGCGAACCGTCACCCCAACCCCTCTCCCGTAGGAGAGGGGGACTCAACGTCCACCACTCAATCGCATGTTGCTCCAGTATCAAGAGCAAAACTTCTCCTCCTTCTTCCCCTCCTCGCCTCCCTCGCCGGCCCCGCGCTTGCCGTGCAGCCGGACGAAGTCATGAAGGACCCGGCGCTGGAAACGCGCGCCCGCGCGCTCTCGGGTGAACTGCGCTGCCTCGTCTGTCAGAACGAGTCGATCGACGATTCCGAGGCGCCGCTGGCGCGCGACATCCGCGTTCTTATTCGTGAGCGCATCGGCAAGGGCGAAAGCAACGACGCCGTGCGCGCCTATCTCGTCTCGCGCTACGGCGATTTCATTCTCCTGAAACCCCCGTTCAAGCCGGCGACGCTGCTGCTGTGGCTGAGCCCCGTGCTCACGCTCGGCCTTGGCGTAGCGGCGGCGCTTTACGCCCGCCGGCGCGCGCCCAGCGCGACGCCACGCCTGAGCGAAGAAGAGGAAGCGCGGCTCGCGGCGCTGACCAACGGCGATGCAAGCAATGGGTGAGTTTATGAGGCGCCCCGGGCGCGCACATCGCCTCGTCCTGAGGAGAGCCGAAGGCGCGTCTCGAAGGACGCTCCAGCGCGGGACCCGGGGCCAACTGGAACGGTCTTCTAGGCGCGCTCGCGCGGGCGCCTCGGAATGAGGGTTACGCCAATCCAGACGTCGATTGCTCTCGCCGCAGCCTTGACCCTTACCCCAGCGTTATCGACGTCGGCCTTGGCGACGTCATGCAGCCGTGAGGTCGCGGCGCAAATTCGGTTTCCGCCGGGCAAGGCCTGCTGGACCTACCATGGCGCGGCGACCTTGTTTATCGGCAAATTCTCGAGCGGGCAGACCGTCTCGGCTCAGATGACGGGCGAGGCGGCCGACTACGATCCGCGCAGCGGGAGCGTGGCGACGGTTTCGCGGCCACGCGATCCGAATGTCGAGGGGCCCGGCGGCTACTTCTTCGCCGTTCCGGATGCGCCGGGGGTCATGACCTTCATCGCCCCCGCAACCGGAACCTATCGCTTCAGCTTCTCGCCCTGTGCGATGTGGGGCGCGCCCGGCGCGGTCAAGATCTGCGCGCGCTGACCCTTTAGATGCGTTGGGTGTCGGAAGACGGTCCAACGTCAGACGTTATCTGTTGCTCCGTCACCTCGTAGGTCCAGACCCGAAACGACTTCAGGACGTGGGGGCCGAACGAATTGATGAGCGGAATATCCGCCGCATCCCGACCTCGCGCGACCACGATCCTGCCGATCCGGGGAATGTTGTTGCGGGGATCGAAAGTCCACCACGAGCCTGCGAGGTAGACCTCGATCCAGGCGCTGAAATCCATCGGATCGACGACCGGCACGCCGATGTCGCCGAGATGGCCGTTGATGTATCGCGCGGGAATGTTGAGGCATCGGCAAAACGCAACGGCGAGATGCGCGAAATCGCGGCAGACGCCGATCCGCTCTTCGTAGGCGTCGAACGCGCTTCTCGTCGATCGCGCCTGCTGATAGTCGAACTTGATGTGCTGATGGACGAAATCGCACACGGCCTGCACGCGCCCCCAGCCGGGCGGGATGGCGCCGAACAGGTCCCAAGCCGTCTGGCTCAGCTTGTCGGTCTCACAGTACCGGCTGCCCATAAGAAAAAGCAGGCAGTCGTCGGGCAGGTCCGCGACGGGCACTTCACCTGCGGCAAAGTTGGCCGGGTCGATCTTGCCATCGTCTTCGATCGTCGCGTCGCCCCAAATTGCGAAGTCGCCGGCAGGCGCGACCAGTCTGCGGCAACGATTGCCAAACGTGTCGAGATAGGTGGTGGTCGGGATGATCGGCGTCGTGAAGACCTTCTCGGCGACGCGTATGTCGGCCTTTCGCTCTTCGCTCACCGACAGCAGGCAAACGAGTGGGGTCGGCTGCTGGGAATTGATCGTGATTTCATAACCGTAACGGATCAGCATGGGTCGCGGCTCCTAAGGCGTCTCTCGAGACGCGATGAATGAGCAGGAACTCCTCGACGTCAGCCCCGAAACGAATGATTACTCGATAAAGAGCGGTCGGCGCGAGTGTCGCGCCGACCGTCGATCTTCGCGTTCAGCTTTGCCGGCTGAACTATTTCACGCTGCTGAGCAGAGCAGCGCATGCCTGGGACACACCGGAATCAGCCGCCTTGCTGCCAGGCATCACGGCCCAACCGCCCTTTTCGACATAGGCCGCCTGTTGCCATGAGTCCGTCTTTTTCAGCGCCGTCATGTTCGCGGCGGCGTCAGCGCTGCGTTGGAACTGGTCGACGCAGATCGGCGCGACCGCCGCGACCACCGCGCTAGCTGGCCGTATTGTCCGCCAAGGTCTTCGCCGAGCTTCCGAGCATCCACCCGCCCCAGCCAAAGCCGACGGCGAGTGTCGCGACGACGCCGACGGCGACGCCTTGCAGGAGCCGCTTCAGCGAGTCTCCCTGATACCAAGCTACGTTTTGCATGAGCCTCTCCTCCCGATCGGGGCGGAAAAATTCCGCCCCTTTCTGAGTATTGGGCGACACATTCCAATTGGAGCCGTCGCCGAGACCCGGTCTTCGCTTTAGAGGGGGATCAGTAGTCCATCCCGCCCATGCCGCCCATTCCGCCGCCGCCGCCCGGCATCGCCGGAGCGTCGGCCTTCGGCCGGTCTGCGATCATCGCTTCGGTCGTGATCATGAGCCCGGCGATCGAAGCCGCGTCCTGGAGCGCGACCCGCACCACCTTCGCAGGATCGACGATGCCGGCGTTCAGCATGTCGACATATTGCTCGGTCTGCGCGTCGAAGCCGATAGGTCTGCGACTTGTTCTCGAGGATCTTGCCGACGACGATCGAACCCTCGACGCCCGAATTCTCGGCGATCTGCCGGATCGGGGCCTCGAGCGCCCGGAGCACAATGTTGATGCCGGACTGGACGTCTTCGTTCTCGTTGGTGAGCTTGCCGATCGCCGCCTTGGCGCGCAACAGCGCGACGCCGCCGCCGGAAACGATGCCCTCTTCGACCGCAGCCTTGGTCGCATGCATGGCGTCGTCAACGCGATCCTTCTTTTCCTTCACCTCGACCTCGGTCGAGCCGCCGACGCGGATGATGGCCACCCCGCCCGCGAGCTTCGCCAGCCGCTCCTGCAGCTTCTCCTTGTCATAGTCGGACGTCGTCTCCTCGATCTGCGCCTTGATCTGGGAGATCCGGCCCTCGATGTCGGATTTCTTGCCGCCGCCGTCGATGATCGTGGTGTTCTCCTTCTCGATCCGGACGCGCTTGGCCCTGCCCAGCATCTGGAGCGTCACGTTCTCGAGCTTGATGCCGAGGTCCTCGGCGATCATCGTGCCCGCGGTGAGGACCGCGATGTCCTCAAGCATCGCCTTGCGGCGATCGCCGAAGCCAGGCGCCTTGACCGCTGCGACCTTGAGGCCGCCGCGCAGCTTGTTGACGACGAGCGTCGCCAGCGCTTCGCCCTCGATGTCCTCGGCGATGATGAGGAGAGGCTTGCCAGCCTGCACGACCGCCTCGAGGACGGGCAGCATCGGCTGCAGCGAGGAGAGCTTCTTCTCGTGGATGAGGATGTAGGGGTCCTCGAGCTCGGCCAGCATCTTCTCGGCGTTGGTGACGAAATAGGGCGAGAGATAGCCGCGGTCGAACTGCATGCCCTCGACGACGTCGAGCTCGGTCTCGGCGGTCTTGGCCTCTTCGACCGTGATCACGCCCTCATTGCCGACCTTCTTCATGGCGTCGGAAATCATCTTGCCGATCGTCTTGTCGCCGTTCGCGGCGATGGTCCCGATCTGCGCGATCTCATCCGACGACTGCACCTTCTTGGCGCGCTTTTCGATGTCCTTGACGACCGCACTGACCGCGATGTCGATGCCGCGCTTGAGATCCATCGGGTTCATGCCGGCGGCGACGAGCTTGAGGCCTTCCTTCATGATCGAGGCGGCGAGCACGGTGGCGGTGGTGGTGCCGTCGCCGGCAAGATCGTTGGTCTTCGAGGCGACTTCGCGCACCATCTGCGCGCCCATGTTCTCGAACTTGTCGGAAAGCTCGATCTCCTTGGCGACGGTCACGCCATCCTTGGTGATGCGCGGCGCCCCGTAGGACTTGTCCAGAATGACATTGCGGCCCTTCGGGCCCAGCGTCACCTTGACGGCGTTGTTGAGGGTATCGACGCCGCGCAGCATTCGGTCGCGCGCGTCAGAAGAGAAACGTACATCTTTGGCTGCCATTGGTTTGGATCCTTCAATTCTTGAAAATGGATTTTGTTTAGGCGGCCTTCTTGGAGGCTGTCTTGGGCGCGGTCGCGCCTTCAATCACGCCCATGACGTCGGTCTCCTTCATGATCAGGAGTTCCTCGCCGTCGATCTTCACTTCCGTGCCCGACCACTTGCCGAACAGGATGCGCTCGCCGGGCTTAAGCTCGGTCGGCGTGATCTTGCCATTCTCGTCGCGGCCGCCGGGCCCGACAGCCACGACCTCGCCCTCTTGCGGCTTCTCCTTGACGGTGTCGGGAATGATGATGCCGCCCTTCGTCTTGGCGTCAGCCTCGATGCGGCGGACGACGACGCGGTCGTGTAACGGTCGAAATTTCATGGAGCGTTCCCTTTCAGTCGAGCTGCTTCGCCCGGCCCGGGATCATGCCCTAGCTCCTGACGGCAGTCTGACGACGAACCCTACATAGCGGGTGTTAGCACTCATTACAAGAGAGTGCTAACGTGGTAACGGCGGACTCGAAACGTGGGCGCTAAGTCCAAACTCCGATTCCTTCACACGCTCGCAAGCGGGAATGAGACGATGACTGGCTGCGATTCCGTCTGAAGGCGCGCTGTTCCTAGGAGAGCCTCAGCCGGCGTCTTCCGTCTTGGCCGCTTTCTGCTTACCGTCCTTCGCCGGCTTGCCGAGGTCGCGCAACGAACCGTTCTGCGCGATTATCAGGCGGATCGCCTCGACATTGGCGCGCGCGGCGTCGGGAGAAAGGTCGGTCCGGCCGACGGTCTCCGCATCGCTGAATTTGCCTTCTAGCGCCAGCACCAGAGCGAGGTCGCCGCGCATTCGAGCGTCGGCTTTCGGACTTGCGACCGCCTGTCTTAGGGCATCCTCCGCCGCAGGCAATTGCTTCGCCAGCGCAAGTGAGAGCCCCATGTTGGTCAGCACGCTGGGTTCTCCCGGCGCGATCTTGAGCGCCTCGTGGTAGAATTGCATCGCTCCGGCATGGTCGCCGAGCCGGTCGGCGACCGTCCCCTGCACCGACATGACGTCCCATCGCGGATCGTCGGGCGTGTAGGCGTGGCTCAGCACGTCTTTGGCTTGCGTGAGTTGGCCGGCGTCGGCGAGCGCCTTGCCATATTCGCCGAGCACGTCGAAGTCCTTCGGCGTCTTGATGGCCGCGGTCTGGATGACCGCGACAGCCTCATTGTATCGGGTCAGCGCCCGCAAGGCCCGCGCATATTCGATCGAAGCTGTCTTATCGCCGGGGTTGCGGTCGTAACGCTTGCCCAATTCGTCCGCGTAAGCCCTGAGCTTGGCGTCGTCCGTGGGCTGCGTCGCTGACGCCGGAATAGAGCCGGTGACGTCGCCGAAGTCGTGGCAACCGGCGAGCGGCGCGGCGATAGTCGCGAGCGCCGCTGCGAACAAGGCGCGCAAGAGGGCGGGGCGGGAAGACAAGCGCGGCATTAGAGCCCCGGGAGCGGACGGAAACGGCGTTTTTCGAGGGTCCGCCCTAAACCTTGCTCCAGGCTGCCCGGTCGCGCCAACTCGTCATCTAGCTGGTATTTCAGGATAGTCCATCGCTGGCTTGACAATAAGACGGGGCCAATTTTATCATCACAGCGTTGTTAAACAGAAATGCTTTTAGCCATGGAGGGAAAGGTGTCTCGCAAACTTGTCGCCACAGTGATCATTATCGCCACGTTCGCCTTCGTTGATAACGCCAACGCAACAAACAGCAGACACTCGGGCGTCGCAGGCCAAAAGGCGATTTGCCACGATAAAGTCGCAGCCAAACGCTTAACCGGCGACCCCATGAAGGCCGAATGGAAGAAGTGCATGGAGGACGCAAACGCCTATCAATGACAATTGCGGCTTATGCGCCGGTCGCGCCAGGAGCGGCCTTGCTTCTGGGCGTGTTTCCTCGTGCAAGCCGCTATTGAAGGAGCCCCGCGATCGCGAAAGAACGGAACTTCGCATACTTGTCGCCGACCTTGCGCGCTTCCTTGAACTGATCTGAGCTGCGCCACGCCTGCGCCGTATTGAAGCTGTCGAACGCATTGATGGCGACGCGCGTGCCTGACGACGGCCCCTCGTACACAACGATATTTTGCCCGGCGGCGACGAGGCGCCCGCCAGACGTCTTGATCGAGGCTTGGGCGAGCGGAAGATACTCCTTTTGATATGCATCCAAGTCGCTAATGCCGATCTCGGTCACGACGTAGACAGGCGGGCCGCCCGCGGCGTGGAGACCCTGAATGGCGGCGGCGCCGATCGCAAAACCCGCCAGCAAAGCAAGACCTATCTGAGATCGCGTCGTCATCGCGTTCCTCCAGATTGGAGCCAAGGCAACATCGCGATCATACAGCAACGACCTTCTCCATAACATCAGCGCGTTGGCGCCGGCCCAAACCGCGTGCTCGGGCGTTGTTGGTCGCGAAGCGAAGGAACGCTGTATCGATCAAGGAAACTCGAGATGCCAAAATTCGTGACGATTGGATATGGCGACCGCGCGGGATATGAACGCACGCCCAAAGACGTCCGCGATGCAGCTCACGCCCATGACGCCGAGATAAAGGAACGCGGAGCGTTCATCGGCGCCGCGGGCGCGCCGGTACAAGTGCGCAATCCGCTGGCGGCTGGAGTCAAAACGGAGAACTCCGCCTTCATGTCGTCTGCGTTGCCGGTCGCCGGCTTCGCAGTGATCGAGGCCTCCGATCTCGCGGAGGCGATCAGAATCGTTTCGCAAACGCCATGCGCGGTTGCACACGGCGTCGTGGAAGTCTGGCCTTTGGAGCAGACCGGCTAGGGGCCGAGCCGGCACGGCGGCTCCGACTTTGGCCGCCCTACATTTTTTGCGCGTTCATGACCCGAATGGGTTTGCCATCCAAAAAGGCCTCGGCGTTCTCAACGCTCTGCGGGTAAAACTGGCGCCACGTCTCATCGACCCCATAGCCGAGATGGGGCGTGAGCACAGTGTGGTCCGACGTCCGCAATGGATGGTCCTTCGGCAGCGGTTCTCTGTCGTAGACGTCGAGCGCCGCGATGATTTTTCCGGCCTGAACGGCGGCGACGAGAGCCGCTTCGTCGATGAGCGGGCCGCGCGACGTATTGATCAGGATCACGCCCTGTTTCATGCGGGCAATATCCTCGGCGCCAACGAGGCCACGCGTGCGTGGCGACAGGACCATGTGCACGGAGATGACGTCGGCGCCGCGCATGAGATCCGGTTTGCTGGCGAGGACGGCGCCGGCCTCCTGAGCCTTGGCTCCGGTCAGGTTCGGGCTCCAGGCGATGACCTTCATATCTAGCGCGAGTGCAGAGCGGGCGAGACGCGCTCCGAGGCGACCGAGACCCACGATACCTAAGGTTTTGCCGGCAAGGCCCATGCCGACGGGCACGCCAAATTGGAAGCCGCCAGCTCGCATTGACCTGTCGCTGGCGGGAATCGAGCGGGCGGCGGCGATCATTAATCCAAGCGCCAGTTCCGCTGTCGCGTAAAGCGCCTCGCTGCGCGGCGTGTTGCAGACCGTCACGCCCTGACGCGTGCAAGCCTCGACGTCCACCGTTGGGTTCGAAGGCCCAGTGATGCCGATCATGCGCAGCTTGGGAAGACGGCGGATGAGGCTTTCGGGAAAAGCCGTGCGCTCACGCATTGTCAGGACGATGTCGAAATCCGCGAGCGCCTGAGCTGCGTCGTCCTCGGAACCGAAAGCGTCAGCAAAAAACGCAAGCTCCGCACGAGCGGCGAGTCGGGACCAATCGGCGCTGCTTCGCGCCACGCCTTGCCAATCATCGATGATCGCAATTTTCACGAGTTTTTTCTCCCGGACGTCGTATTCGGCCGCGCGAAGATCGCCGCATAGAGTTTCGCCAGGTTCAGGCGCTTATGCGTCCCAACACGCCCGAAATCGATGACAAGTTCGCCGCGGGCGCCGTGGCTGCGACATAGCCGTCGGGCCGGATGAGCCAAACCCCGTCCGCGTCAGGCGGCGGTCCAAGCGCTCCATTCAGGAGCCTGGGAAACGAAGACAATACGCCGGCGACGGCACGCGATGGCAGGGCCAAGATAGTGAACCGCGGCTCACTTCCCGCGCCGAAGGGGGGCGCGTCAGCAATTGGCGCCATGCGTTGGCCTGGCGCCGGGTGAAACGAGCCGTGCCTTGGCCCGTTCATTGGGCTTTCCGGGTAGCCCACTGACACCTGCGACATATTGTCGACAACAGCGTGCTGCACCGGCGCCAAACCGAGGGCGACACGCCCGACGATGTTGCGAAGCTCCTCCGCGATCGGGTTGTGCAGGGTGCCAATTGTGGTCAAGCGCGATGTGTTCCTCAGAACCTCATCGCCCACGCCGCTTCGCTCGGGGCTATAGGTGTTGAGCAGCGCTTCGCCGCACGTTCCATGGATCGCCAACGCCAACTTCCAGGCGAGATTGAAGCCGTCCTGCATCCCCGTGTTCATGCCCTCGCCGCCGGCGGGGCTGTGAACATGCGCTGCGTCCCCGGAGAGAAAAGCGCGCCCCGAGCGATAGCTTGCGACCTTGCGCGCATTGATTCTGAAGCCCGACAACCAGATCGGATCGAACAGGCTCATGCCCTTGGGAGCCCGCTGCTCGACAATCGCCTGAACCTCTTCAAGCGTCGGATCGCGAGGGTGGTCTCCGCCGCTCGGCGGGATGTTGGCGATGATGCGATAGCGTCCCGGCGCGATCGGAAAGATCGGGAGGACGCCCTCGCGCGCCCAGTAGACGGAGACCTCGGTATCGGGAAAAGGGTACCCCTCCATGTGGGTGTCCGCCAAAATCCAGTCGCTGCCCATCGTTTCCCCGGAGAAAGGGGCAGCGAGCGTATGGCGCACAATGCTGTGCGCGCCGTCGCATCCGGCGAGCCAATCCGCACGGACCGTCTCCTCGCGGCCATCCCCGTGACGAAGCGTCGCCTGCACGTCGTCGGCCCCAATCGTGAGCGCTATGGCCTCCGTGCTGCGCTCGACCGAGACGCCCAGGCGCTGAAGCCTCTCTTCGAGCAGCCGCTCGGTGTCCGATTGCGGCAGCATCAGCGCGTAAGGATACGGGCTCGCCACCGAATCCATTTTGACGTGGCCGACGACGGTGCCTCCCGCCGTCACGATATTGACGCCATCGACCTTGAATCCCGCCTCGACGAAAGGCGCGGACCCTTGATCCTCGCGGTCGAGCAGTTCGAGCGTGCGGCTCCAAATCACGATGGCTTTCGATTTGTCCGTGCGCTGCGGGGCCTTGTCAACGATGCGCACCGGAACTCGGTAACGGGTGAGTTCGCACGCCAGCGTCAGCCCCACCGGGCCCGCGCCGACGATTAATACGGTGGTGTTCAATAGCGTTCTCCTGGTCTCCTCGGCGGTGCGTGTTTGTAATCGGGTCGCCGCAGGGTGCTCAACAAGAGATTTCAATCAGCATTTGCCCTAATGGGGGGAACTCTTGCCGGGCTCGGTCGGTTAAGAAGCTGAGCTGAGCGCGGACGTACTTATGGCCGATGAGCGCCAAATCGCTATTCTTCTTTATCCTGGCGTGACCGCGCTAGACGCGCTCGGGCCTTATGAAATTCTGAAGCTGCTGCCGGATTGGAATTAAGATTCGTGGCGCATGAGCCCGGTCCCGTCGTTACCGATCGCACGCTCTGATCATCGGCGCTACGCATTCTTTCGAAGAAACGCCGCACCTGTTTCTCATCCTCGCGCCAGGCTCGGAGGCCAACACAGCGACGGCGATGGGCGACGGACGATTGGTAGAATGGTTGAAGAGCGCGCATGAGACGAGCACGATGACTGCGTCGGTATGATGCTCCGGCGCGCTTATTCTGGCCGCCGCAGGTCTCCTCGAGGGACAACTCGCAACAACCCATTGGTGGGCGCAAGCGTCGCTTAGTCGCTTTGGCGCAATGGCCGTCCCCGATCGTCGGATCGTCAGGTCTGGGAAGATCTGGACTGCTGCGGGCGTCTCGGCGGGGCTCGATCTGGCTCTCTGTTCGCTGAAATTGCAGGCCGGGAAGCTGCTGAGGTCGCGCAGTTGATGATCGAATACGATCCGCGTCCCCCATTCAACTCCGGCCATCCAAGCAAAGCGACCGAGACGGTTCGCGAGAAGGCGGCTGCGGCGTTGGCCCGCCTCGCACGCAATCCGCGCGACTTCATCTCCGTGCCAAAAATCCTGTGGCGTCAGGCCATTGATCGGAGCCGTCGAGCCATGAAAACGCGTGCGGGACGCAGCTGGCCCGCGTCGAGCGGTCGCTCGACGAGGACGGTTACACAAAGTCAGAACGCGCCGGCGTCGCGTCGTGCGGTTCGCGCACGCTTCTGAGCGCTGTGGAAGAGAGCCCGGAGCGCGGCCCGTGCAGAAAGAGAAGGGCCGGCGGCTTCATGCTTGCGAAGCCCGAAGCGTCCCGCTCGGGAACACGCCAGCGCGCAAGCGTCGCTCCGGCCGGGCTCGAGATCGCCTTCAAGGTCGACCCCGGCCGATCGACAACGACGATCGGCGCGAGATCAGCGATCGCTCGCCAATGACTCCAGAGATGGAACTGGCGAAGGTTGTCGGCGCCCATGATCCAGACGAAATGGACGCCCGGCGCTCGGCGCTTGAGCCAGCGTAGCGTGTCATAGGTGAAGCGCGAGTCGATCTGCGCCTCGATGTCGGTGACCACGACGCGCGGCCCGACGTCGAGCCTGCGCGCGGCCTCGATGCGGGCGTTGAGTGCGGCCAGCCCCGTGAGCGGCTTTAAGGGATTGCCGGGTGTCACCAGCCACCAGACGCGGTCGAGGGAAAGTCTGCGCAGCGCAAGCCGGGTGATGAGCGCATGTCCCTCGTGCGGCGGATTGAACGACCCGCCGAGCAGGCCAATGCGCATTCCCGGCGCGAACGGCGGCAGGCGCGGAACCGGAAGTCATAACGCCGCCTGCGCGGCCAACAGCTCCGCTTGGCGCTCGGTCGTCAGGCCGTCGATGATCTCGTCGAGACCCTCTCCTTCCATGATCCGCTCAAGCGAGTAGAGGGTCATGTTGATGCGATGATCGGTCACCCGCCCTTGCGGGAAATTATAGGTGCGGATGCGCTGCGACCGGTCGCCCGAACCGACCTGGGAGCGCCGCTCCTGCGCCCGTTCGGCGTCGAGCTGCTGGTTTTTGGCGTCGAGGATGCGCGAGCGTAGAAGCGCCATCGCCTTGGCGCGGTTGCGATGTTGCGAACGCTCCTCCTGCATCGCGACCACAACTCCCGTCGGAAGGTGAGTGATGCGAATCGCCGATTCCGTTTTGTTGACATGCTGGCCGCCGGCGCCGCTCGAGCGCATGGTGTCGATCTTGAGATCGGCTTCGTTGATCTCGAAGTCCGATTCCTGGGCGATCGGCATTATGGCGACTGTCGCAGCCGACGTATGGATGCGCCCCTGGGTCTCGGTCGCCGGCACGCGCTGAACCCGATGGACGCCGCTCTCGAACTTGAACCTGGCGAAAACGCCGCGGCCAGAAACTTCGGCGACGATCTCCTTGAACCCGCCCGCCGCCCCCTCGCTGGTCGACAAAACTTCGACCTTCCAGCGCTTGCGTTCCGCGTATTTGACGTACATGCGGAACAGATCGCCGGCGAAAAGGGCGGCTTCGTCTCCGCCCGTGCCCGCCCGGACCTCGAGGATCGCGCTGCCCTCGTCGGCTGCGTCCTTGGGCAGGAGGGCGATCTGAATTGCTTTGGACATCGCGTCTGCTTCCATCTCGGCCGCAGCAAGCTCATCGTTCGCCAGTGCCCGCATATCGGGGTCGAGATTGGGTTCCCGTAACATCGCCTCGAGGTCGGCCCGCTCCTTTTCCTTGGATCGGAAGGCCTCGATCGCCGCGACCACCGGGTCAAGCTCGTTGAGCTCGCGCGACAGTGCGGAATATTGCGCGCCGGAAGCCCCCTCGGCGAGGCGCGCGGAGATTTCCTGGTGGCGACGGAGGATGAGATCGAGGTTGTCGTTGGCCATGTGTGAGCTCAAGAAGCGGAAGCGGCGGGGGTCGAGGACGCTCGCGTCGCTAGAGGCGCACCTGAAGGCGTTCCGCCACCTGCTCCAGCGGCTTCCGCAACGATGCGTCCTCGCGCCCTTTGACAAGCATCGCATCGACCTCGTGCTCAGCCTTGCCGATATCAAGCGACAGCGTCATCGCCTTGATGGGCCCGATCGAAGTCGCGGACATCGACAATTCGCGGTAGCCAATCGCCATCAGCGCCATCGCTTCGAGGGTCTGTCCGCCCATCTCGCCGCACAGGGTCACTGGCGTTCCGTGTCGCTCGCCCGCCTGCGCGATCGAGCGCAAGGCGCGCAAGAAGCCCACGCTCAACGGATCGAAGCGGTTGGCGACCCGGCGGTTGTCGCGGTCGACCGCGTAGAGATATTGCATGAGATCGTTCGAGCCGACCGAGAGAAAGTCCGCGGCCGAAGCGATCTCGTCGAGCTGCCATAAGAGCGACGGCACCTCGACCATCACCCCGAGACTCGCCGTCCGCGGCAGTTCATGGCCGCGGCTTCGATTCCAGTTGAGTTCATGATCGAACATCGAGCGCGCGACTCTGTATTCATCGACCGTCGACACCATCGGAGCCATGATCTTGAGATCGCGCCCCGCTGCGGCCCGAATCAAGGCGCGAAATTGCATCCGCAGCAGCGCCGGGCGGTCGAGCCCAATGCGAAGGGCGCGCCATCCGAGCGCCGGGTTTTGCTCATCCACGCCCTTCATGTAGGGCAGGAGCTTGTCGCCGCCGATGTCGAGCGTGCGGAAGGTGACTGGCCGCCCCCCAGCGGCGTCAAGGATGGCGCGATAAAGCTGCTGTTGTGCGCCTGGCCGGGGAAAGCGCGCTGCGAGCATGAACTGCAATTCGGTGCGGAAGAGGCCGATCGACTGCGCCCCGGTTTCCGCCAGATGCGGCATGTCGACAAGCAGCCCGGCGTTCATATGCAGGCCGATCGACACCCCGTCGACAGTGGCTGTCGGCGTATCGCGGAGAGCGCGATATTGGGCCTGGCGTCGGGCGCGCATACGCGCCTTTTCGGCGTAAGCCGCCTCGACGTCCGCCGGGGGGCGCAGATGGATTTCGCCCGCGTCGCCGTCGACGATGATTGCGTCGCCGTGCTCGACGATTTCAGAGATATTGGCGATATCGCTCACGGCGGGAACGCCGAGCGCGCGGGCGACGATGGCGATATGGCTCGAGGCGCCCGCCTCCTCCAACACCAGACCGCGGAGCCGGGCGCGGTCGTAGTCGAGCAGAGCCGCCGGGCTCATCGAGCGGGCGACAAGAATGGCGTTTTCCGGCAGCTCGTCCGGCAATAGAACCAGGCTCTGGCCGGCAAGCTGATGCAAGAGGCGATTGGCGATGTCGGTCAGGTCGTGGAGCCGATCGCGCAGATAAGGATCGGTCTGGCGCTGCAGCTTGGCGCGGGCGTCGTTATGGACGCGCTCGACCGCGGCCTCAGCGGTCAGGCCGGAACTCACCGCCTCACGCAGCCGGCGCAGCCAGCCGCGATCGTGCGCGATCATTCGGAAGGCTTCCAGCACGTCGCGGTGCTCGCCCCCGACCCCGTCGTCGTTGCGGTCGATCAGATCGTCGACCGAGGCGCGCATGGCGCTGATCGCCGTCTCGAGCCGAACGAGCTCCGACTCTACGTCATCGGCGACGATCGTGGACACGGTCACGCGCGGTTGGTGCATCACCACATGCCCGAGCCCGAGCCCGTCTGCGATGCCGACGCCTTTGAGCGACATTTGCCGGCGCACGGCGATCGGCGCGCCCTGGGCGGATATCCCCTGCAGTTCTCCGGATGCGATCATCTCGGCCAGCAGCATGGCGGTCGTCTGCAGCGCCTCGAGCTCTTCCTCCGAATAGGCGCGCCGCGCGCGGTTTTGCACCACCAGCACCCCGATCGTGGCGCCGCCGCGCAACACTGGAACGCCGAGGAATGACTGGTAGATTTCTTCGCCCGTCTCTGGTCTGTAGGAAAAGGCCGGGTGATGCTGCGCGTCCGACAGCGCCAGCGGTTCGGCGCTGGAGACAATAAGCCCGACAAGGCCTTCGCCTGGCCGCATCGTGGTCAGATGGACCGCCTCGCGGTTGAGGCCCTCGGTGGCGAACAGCTCCATCGCTCCGTCAGCGCGCACGACGTAAAGCGAACACACCTCGGCCACCATGTTGGAGGCGATGAGGACGACGATCCGGTCTAGGCGCGCCTGGGCAATGACGGGCTCCGCCATCACCTCGCGGAGCCGCCGCAACAACAGACGCGGTCCGCCCGGCGCGCGCATCAACAACGTCCTATTCGTCGCCGGCCGATGGGTCGGCCGATTGAGTTATGCAATGATCACGCCGGAGGAAAGCCGCTCCCCGGAATGCGTTTCCTACCCGTTTCCTCAATTAGCTTTGGGCGGTATAGAAACGAAATGCGGGCGCGGCAAGGCCGGACTGGCGGCCTCTTTTGGGGAGCCGGTTCAGGGCGCCCGGAGTAGCGCCGAAGTCCTCGCAGCTCCGGTCGCGCGCGCCGCTAAAACCTCGTCGAGCCACTCCGGCCGCATCTCGGGCACCGATGACAGAAGCAATTCGGTATAGGGATGATAGGGCGGCGAGAACACCGTGGCTGTATCGCCGCTGGCCACCATCTTGCCCTTCAGCATCACCGCAACCTTGTTGGCGATTCGTTTCACCGTTCCGAGATCATGGGTAATGAACAGATAGGCGACGCCCAGATCGTCTTGCAGCTTCTTCAGCAAACGCAGGATCTCTTCGCCCACCAGCTGATCGAGCGCGGAGGTCACCTCGTCGCAGATGATCAGATCAGGTTCGGCCGCGAGCGCCCGGGCGATCGACACGCGCTGCTTCTGACCGCCGGACAATTCGCTGGTCTTACGGGTGATGAAGGATTCCGGCAGATCCATCTGGCTCAACAGTTCCGCCGTGCGCGCGCGCACTTCCCGCCGCGATCGATTGAAATAGAACGCCACCGGCCTGCCGATCGTCTCGAGCAAGGTGTGCTGTGGATTGAGCGCGACGTCGGGCATCTGGTAGATCATTTGCACCCGGCGCAATTGGTCCTTGGTGCGGTCCTTGAGTCGCGGCGAGAGGCTGGTCCCGTTGAAGCGGACATCGCCGGCGGTCCGCGGCAGGAGGCCGGTGACCACGCGCGCCAAAGTCGACTTGCCCGAACCCGATTCGCCGACCACGGCCACTGTGTCGCCCTTGCGCACTTCGAGGCTGACGTCGTCGACGACCTTTGGCTTGCCCGGATAGTCGGCGCTCACGTGATCGATGGCGAGGATCGGGACTGGGGCGGCGACAGCGCCATCGACGAAAGGGGCGGCCCGCGACGCGTTCGCTCACCAGGCGACGCGTATATTCCTCTTTCGGCTGTTGCAGGATTTGCCTTGAATCGCCGAATTCGACCATTTTGCCGCGTCTGAGCACCATGATGCGGTCGGCGATCTGGGCGACAACGGCGAGGTCGTGGGTGATGTAAAGCGCCGCTGTGCCGTGCTCGCGGATGAGCTTGCGGAAAGCGGCGAGGCATTCGACCTGGGTCGTCACGTCGAGCGCAGTGGTCGGCTCGTCGAAGATGAGAATGTCAGGCTTGGCGACCATCGCCATCGCCGCCATTACGCGCTGCAGCTGTCCGCCGGAAACCTGATGCGGATAGCGCGACCCGATCGTCTCGGGGCTCGGCAGATCGAGCTGTTTGAACAGGTTGACCGCTTCCGCGCGCGCCTCCGCGGGCGACAACACGCTATGCCGCACCGCAGCTTCGCAGACCTGCTCCATCAGCGTATGCGCAGGATTGAATGAGGCCGCCGCGCTCTGGGCGATATAGGCGATCTTCGGGCCGCGCAGCTCGCGACGCTCATTCGGGCTGATGGCGCGAATGTCCGTATCGCCGAAAATAATGTTGCCGCCGACGATATGGCAATCGCGACGGGTATAGCCCATTGAGGCGAGGCCGATGGTCGACTTGCCGGCGCCGGATTCGCCGATGAGGCCGATCACCTCCCCGCGCCGCAATTGCAGCGACACGTCATCGACGAGAACTGGCCCGTCGCCGGCATCCGTGCGCACCGCAACGCGCATGCCGCGAATATCGAGCACGATAGGATCATCCCTTGTCGGGGAAGCGTCCCGAGTCTGTTCGCTCATGCGCCTTCCCCCTGGCCTCTGGAATGAATCGACAGCATCCAATCGACGACGAAATTGACGCCGATGGTCAAAATCGCGATCGCGGCCGCAGGATAGAGCGGCGCCGCGGAACCGAAATTGATCATGTCGCGGTAGTCTCTCACCATGCTGCCCCAGTCGGCGTCGGGAGGCTGAACGCCGAGTCCGAGAAAGCTTAGCGCCGCGATGAAGAGAAACGTAAAACAAAAGCGCAGGCCGAACTCAGCCGTCAGCGGCGGGATCGCATTGGGCAGAACTTCGCGCGTGACGATCCACCACCACCCTTCGCCGCGCAGGCGAGCCGCCTCAACAAACTCCAGGCTGACGATATTCACCGCCACCGATCTTGCCAGCCGAAACACCTTGGTCGAATTGAGGATGGCGATCGTGATGATGAGCACAGGCAGCGCCGTGCCGAGCACCGAGAGGATAACGAAAGCGAAGATGAGCGTCGGCATGGACAACAAAAGGTCGACGAAGCGTGAAAGCGCCTGATCGATCCATCCGCCCGCAACCGCAGCGGCAAAGCCGGTGATAACGCCGAGGACGAATGAAAGGGCGGTGATGATCAGCGCAAGGCCGATCGACATACGCGCGCCATAGATCAGACGGCTCACGATATCGCGCCCAAGATTGTCGAGTCCAAGCCAGTGCTGCGCGTCGGGGTCCGCCCACGCGTCCCCGAGCGGCGTCGCCTGGTCGAAGGGCGCAATAAGCGGCGCCAGCAAAGCGACGAGCAAATTGATGACGACGATGACGATGCCGATCTGCGCGGTGACGCTCACTTTGTAGCCGCGGATACGCATAACGGTCCTTCTTTGTCGCGCTTAACAGACCCTGATCAGCGCGGCTGGCGAAGCCGGGGATTGGACAGAATGGCGAGGATGTCGGCGATCATGTTGAGAAGGATGAAGGTCGCGGCGAAGATAAGCCCGCAGGCCTGGACGACAGGCACGTCATGCTTAGACACTTCGTCGACCATCAATTGGCCGAGGCCAGGATAGACGAACACAGTCTCGACCACGACGACGCCGACGATAAGGTACGCCAGGTTCAGGGCGACGACCGAAATGATCGGGGCCAGCGCGTTCGGCAGCGCATGTCGAACGACGATGCGCGATTTCCTCAATCCCTTGAGAATAGCCATCTCGATATAAGGGCTCGCCATGACTGAGAGCACCGAGGCGCGCGTCATCCGCATCATGTGGGCGACAATCACCAGGACCAGCGTCAGCATAGGCAGGAAGGTGTCGTAAAGCCGCTCGAGGAACGGCGTGTCGGACGAGACGCTCGCGAGCGAAGGAAACCAGCCGAGTTCGACCGCCACGTATTTGATGAGGAGATAGGCGAGGAAATATTCCGGCACGGAGATCGTCATCAGCGTCACGACGTTCACAAGCCGGTCGAAGATTCCGCCCTGCCAGATCGCGGCCAAAAGGCCAAGGCCGATCGCCAACGGGACCGCGACGATCGCCGCATAAGCCGCCAGGAACATCGTGTTGGCGAAGCGCGGCGCGATCTCCTCCAGGACATCGCGTCCATTGGCGAGCGACTTGCCGAAATCGCCGTGCAGCGCCCCAAACAGCCATTGGAAGAAGCGAATATAGGCGGGCTGATCGAGCCCGAGATCGAGTCGCATTTTGGCGAGCGTCTCGGGCGTGGCGGTGTTCTGCAGAATGGCGGAGGCGAGGTCGCCAGGCAGGATCTCCGTCCCGACGAAGATCAGCACCGACGCGGCGAACAAGGTGAGGACGCCAAGGCCGAAACGGTTGAGGACGAGCTTCAGCATCGACGCCCCTTCTCCATCTCGATCCGGACTACGATCTCAAGGGCGCCGCGCGGCGAAGCACGCAAGCGCCCGCGCACTTTCCTCATCGCGCCGTCGATCACGACTTCAGCCAGGCGTCCTCCATGATCCAGCCGTTGTTCATGTCATAGCCGCCATGGGGCGTGTGGCCGCCAACCTTCTGGTTATGGGCGTCGAGCCAGTCGCGGAACACGGGAATGAGCGCGCCGCCGCGCTCATTGAGAATGGCTTGCATCTCCCAGATGTAGGGCTTGCGCTTGGCCTCGTCGGTCTCCGCCCGCGCATCCCCGAGCAGCTTCTCGAATTGCGCGTCGTTCCAGTGCGTCTCGTTCCACGGGGCGCTCGCCTGGAAAGCGACGGCGAGCATCTGCGTCGCCGCCGGCCGTCCGCCCCAATAGCTGCTGACGAAGGGCGCTTTGAGCCAGACGTTGTCGAAGTAGCCGTCGGCCGGCTCCTTCTTCACATCGACCTTGATTCCGGCTTTCGACGCGCTCGCCTGCAAGAGCGTCGCCTGATCGACCGCGCCGTTGAAGGCGGCGTCCGACGCCTGCAGGATGATCTTCGGATCGGAGACGCCCGCCTTCTTGAAATGGAAGGCGGCTTTGTCGGGATCGTATTTGCGCTGCGGCAGATCCTTGTTGAAGTAGGGGTCGGTCGGCGGAATCGGATGGTCGTTGCCGGCAGTGCCGTAGCCGCTGAACAAAGCCTTGAGCATCTGCTCGCGATCGGCGGCGAGCATCACCGCCATGCGAAGATCGGGATTGTCGAATGGCGGCTTGTCGACCTCCATCGCGAGAACCGAGAACCAGCCGCCGGGCGCGCGCACAACCTCGATCCTTGGAGTCTTGGACAGGAGGGCGACGGCCTTGTGATCGACCCGGTTGATTGCGTCGATCTGGCCCGAGATCAGCGCGTTGAGACGCGCGGAGCCGTCGTTGATGACGGTCACGTCCACGCCATCGAGAAGGCCTTTGCCTTCCTTCCAGTAGGGCCGGGCTTTCTTGAGCCGGATCCGGACGCCGGGGTCGAACCTCTCGAGCACGAAAGGACCTGTGCCGACCGGCTTCGCCCAGTCCTTAAAACCGTCCGGAACCATCATGAGATGGTAGTCGGTGAGACCATAAGGGAAATCGGCATCGGCGGCGGAAAGCGAGATCTGGATCTGGTGATCGTCGAGCTTCTTGATGTCGGTGACGGCCTTCACCGAAGTGGCGCCGCCCGATTTCGTATCGCCTCGGTGAAGGTTGAGCGAGTAGATCGCGTCGTCGGCCTTGAACTCCTTGCCGTTCGAGAAGGTCACGCCCTTGCGCAGCTTGAAGATCCAATCCTTTGCGCCGTTGGTCGGCTCCCAGCTCTCGGCCAGTTCCGGATGCGGTCTTCCGTCCTGGTCCCACTTCGCAAGGCAGTTCCAGATGCCGTGATTGCAGTCGATCATCACGGAATTGGTGGTCGTGCGGAAATCGAGGCTGTCTGTGGTGCTGCCGCCGGCGAGGCCGAGCTTCAGCACTCCGCCACTTTTTGGCGCATCGGCTGCGGTCGCGGCGCTTGCCAGCAGGGTTGAAATCGCAACGCTCGAAGCGCCGAGCGCTGCGGCGCGGCCCGATAAACTCGCGGCGCGAAATGGCGCCCTTGATCAGGCGCCCGCTCCAATAATCCAGTTCGCTCATTGGCTTGGATCCTCTCTACAGTGCGCCCTCTTCCCCAATCCCGACTGGCAGTTACTCCTTTGTGTTCTTTCCTCGACTTGGCGTTAGAATTTCGGTTCTGTCAATTGCGCGCCGAGCGGCCGAAGGATTTCCCTGTAGGGGGCGCCGCGCGGCGTGAACCAAGTGTTCGCGAAAGCGATCGACTGCGTGTTTTTCGCGACAATTTCTGCATGTTAACGGCGCAAGCGGACACAATCTCATCGGTCTGGATCCACTTATCGAGGGCCGCCTCGCTTGCGTTGACTTGCGCCGGAGCCAAGATTAGGGGTTCGGCCTCGAATTGCTTGGGCGAGCGCCCAGTTCGGCAGGAGTTCTGGGGCGTATGAAGATCCTCGTGCCCGTCAAACGGGTGGTCGACTACAACATCAAGATCCGGCTCAGGTCCGACGGCTCGGGAGTCGAACTCGCCAACGTCAAGATGTCGATGAATCCGTTCGACGAGATCGCCGTCGAGGAAGCGCTGCGGCAGAAGGAAGCTGGCAAGGCGACCGAAGTGGTCATTGTCTCGATTGGCCCGCAGCAGGCTAGCGAAACCATTCGCACCGCGCTCGCCATGGGCGCCGATCGCGGCATTCTCGATCAAGACCGACGGGCTCGTCGAACCGCTGACGGTCGCCAAACTGCTCAAGGGCGTCGTCGCCGCCGAACAGCCGGGCCTTGTCATCATGGGCAAGCAGGCGATCGACGACGATTCGAACCAGACCGGGCAGATGCTGGCGGCGCTCACCGGCTGGGGCCAGGGCACGTTCGCCTCCAAGGTCGTCATCGGCGACGGCTCGGTCGAAGTCACGCGCGAGGTCGACGGCGGCATGCAGACCGTGTCGCTGAAGCTGCCGGCGATCGTCACCACCGATTTGCGCCTGAACGAGCCGCGCTACGCCTCGCTCCCCAACATCATGAAGGCGAAGAAGAAGCCGATCGAGGAGAAGACGCCGGCCGACTATGGGGTCGACGTCTCGCCCCGGCTCAAGGTGCTGAAGACCGTTGAGCCCCCTGGTCGCAAGTCCGGCGTCAAGGTCAAATCGGTGGCGGAGCTGGTCGCCAAGCTGCACGACGAAGTCGGGGTGATCTGACGATGGCCACCCTTCTTCTGGCGGAAGTCGCGGGCGGCAAATTGAACGATGCGACCGCGCGCGCGCTGACCGCGGCGCTCGAGCTCAAGGCCCCCGTCGATGTTCTCGTCGCAGGCTCCGATGTCGGCGGAGCCGCGGAGGCGGCGGCCAAACTTCAAGGCGTGGCGAAAGTGTTGGTCGCCGACGATCCTCGTTACGAGCATGGCCTGGCGGAGCCGCTGGCGGCGCTGATTGTCGCGCTCGCCCCCGGCTATGACGCCATCGTCGCGGCCTCGACCGCCAGCGCCAAGAATGTCGCGCCGCGCGCAGCGGCGCTTATCGACGTGATGCAGATTTCCGACATCATCAAGGTCATCGGCCCCAAGACCTTCGAGCGGCCGATCTATGCCGGCAACGCGATCCAGACGGTCGAGTCGACCGATCCGAAGATCGTCGTGACCGTGCGCACCGCCTCTTTCGCCGCGACCGGCGAGGGCGGCTCGGCGCCGATCGAGACCGTCGCGCCCGCCGCCGATCCGGCGGTGTCGTCCTTCGTCGGCGAGGCGCTCGCCAAGTCCGACCGGCCGGAACTGGCCTCGGCCAAGATCATCATCTCGGGCGGCCGGGCGATGCAGAAGGCGGAAAATTTCAAGACCTATATCGAGCCGGTCGCCGACAAGCTCGGCGCGGCGATGGGCGCCTCGCGCGCCGCGGTCGACGCCGGCTACGCGCCCAACGACTGGCAGGTCGGCCAGACCGGCAAGGTGGTGGCGCCGGATCTCTATATCGCGGTCGGCATCTCGGGCGCGATCCAGCATCTGGCGGGGATGAAGGATTCGAAGGTCATCGTCGCCATCAACAAGGACGAGGAGGCGCCGATCTTCCAGGTCGCCGACTACGGCCTGGTCGCCGATCTCTATACGGCGTTGCCCGAACTTGCCGCGGAGCTCGCGAAGATCGGGCGCTAAGCTCCGGCTCATGCGAAAATCCCAGCGTTCGACTGGACGCTTGTGGCCGCTCGTCTATGATCGCGACGCGGCGCAGGCTGTTCGCTGGAAGAAAAAATGACATTCAACATCGAAACGGTCGGCGTCATCGGCGCCGGCCAGATGGGCGCCGGCATCGCCGAGGTCGCCGCTCAGGCAGGAATGATCGTCTCGCTCACCGACGTCGCCGAGGAGCGGATCAACGCGGCTCTCGCGACCATCAACGGTCACCTCTCGCGCCAAGTCGCAAAGGGGCAGATCGACGAAGCGGAGCGTAAGGCGATCCTCGATCGCATTCAGGTGGCTCCGACCTTCGACAAGCTCGGCGACTGCGATCTCGTGGTCGAGGCCGCCTCCGAGAACGAAGAGGTCAAGCGCAAGATTTTCATCGCGCTGCGCTCCTTTCTCAAGCCGGACGCGATCGTCGCGTCGAATACGTCCTCGATCTCGATCACGCGCCTCGCCTCGGTGACCTCCAATCCCGAGCGTTTCATCGGCATCCATTTCATGAACCCGGTGCCGCGCATGCAGCTGGTCGAATTGATCCGCGGCATCGCCACCAAGGATGAGACGTTCGACGCCGCCAAGGCCTTCGTCATTCGGCTCGGCAAGACGGCGACGATGTCCGAGGATTTTCCCGCCTTCATCGTCAACCGCATCCTGCTGCCGATGATCAACGAGGCGGTCTACACGCTCTACGAAGGCGTGGGCTCGGTCGACGCGATCGACACCGCGATGCGGCTTGGCGCCAATCATCCGATGGGGCCGCTGCAACTCGCCGACTTCATCGGCCTCGACACCTGTCTCGCCGTCATGCAGGTGCTGCACGAGGGGCTGGCCGATTCCAAATACCGCCCCTGCCCGCTGCTGGTGAAATATGTCGAGGCCGGGTGGCTCGGCAGGAAGACCCAGCGCGGCTTCTACGACTATCGCGGCGAGCACCCGGTGCCGACGCGCTGACAAGCGGGAGCCTCGACAGCGATTGTCGCGCTCGGAAAGGCTTCTCGCGCTTCTGCAGGCGCTCCGCCGTCGGCGCCGACCGGTCACCGGGCGTGTCCTTGCCGACGAACTCGGCGTCTCCTTAAGAACGCTCTATCGCGACATCGCCAGCTTGCAGGGGCAAGGGGCGGAAATCGAGGGCGAGGCGGGCTTGGGCTATGTCCTTAAGCCGGGCTTCTGGCTTCCCCCGCTCATGTTCAGCGGCGAGGAGATCGAGGCGCTTGTTCTTGGCGCGCGCTGGGTCGGAGCGAGGACCGACGAAAGCGTTGGCGCATCGCGGCGCGCGACGCGATCGCCAAGATCACCGCCGTCCTGCCGCCGAGTCTGCGCGACGACGTGGAGTTGTCGACGCTTCTCGTCCCGGGCAAGACTTCAGGCGGCGCTGCGCCGGACCTCGCCCCGATCCGCGCCGCGATCCGCGCCGAGCGCAAGCTCGCGCTTGCCTATCATGACGCGCATGGCGGGAGCACAGAACGCACGATCTGGCCGTTCGGCGTCGGATATTTCGACGAGGCGCGCGTCGTCATGGCCTGGTGCGAACTCAGGCAAGGCTTCCGCCATTTTCGCGCCGATCGAATCGCCTCGTGCCAGACGCTCGAAGCGCGCTATCCGACGAGCCGCCAACGGTTGCTGAGGGATTGGCGCACCAGCGAACGCGTCGGGCCACCCGAATAAATGGAACTCGCCGGACCGCTCGCCCGCCTCGACATCCGCGGGTCGGCGGCTCGGTTTCCGCGAAGCGCACAATGTTACGCGACGCAATGATTTCATGATCTTAAGTGCGCTTTTATGCAACTTTGTAACCGCAAATCCGGCCTTCGATGCAGGAAGCGAGCTTCCACCGTCCTGGCGCCGCAAGGCGCAGATCGAACAGGGACGGCCGGGTCGGCCGCGCCGTGGCGCTTCCGGCCCGAAAAATCGCCCAAAACGAAACGCTCGTTTCGCCAGGCGCAACGAACCGTTTCGCACGCCGAGTCATAAACCGTTGAAATCATTGCAGGCAACGAATCAGTGATTTCGCGGGATCGTTTCTTTTCAAGGGATTAGCCTCGTTTTCGTTTCGCCGGTTTTCGTGGTTTGTTTGTTCTCAATGACTTACGCTCCATTCACGTTTCGCTGCGCAACCGCCAAGCTGGCGCCTTGGAACAAGGTCTGTAAGGGCTGCGAGTCATCGGCTTGCTTCGCGCCCAATCCCGCCCGCGCGCCCGATAAGAACTGTCAGCCACCCTCATCGGGATTTCTGAAAAACAATATCATATGACGCCCCTTCTGGCAACGAATTGTCGATTTTCTTAAATCAAGCACGGCGCTCGATCGTTCGTGGAGCGCCGAGCGATCTCACGAACCGAATCCCGTACAACACTGCTGACAGAATCTGACGCGCCGGCGCGCGAGGGTCGCGCTCACTTCAAGAAAAGGAGCGATCCCAATGGGCCTGCCGCATTTCGTCCTGCTCTATGTCGACGAGCCTCAGAAGAGCGCTGATTTCTACGCGCGTTTGCTTGACCGCCAGCCGCTGGATTCCTCGCCGAACTTCGTCATGTTTGCACTCGCGCCCGATCTGAGGCTTGGGCTCTGGGCGCGCCGCGACGTCGAGCCCGCGCCGCTCGGCGCGGGCGACACCGGCGAACTGGCGATGGCGGTTGGGAGCAACGAGGAAGTCGAAGCGCTTCTGCGCCGATCAGAGGCGCAAAGGCGTCACGATTTTGCAGGAACCCGTGACCATGGACTTCGGCCGGACCTTCCTTGCCGCCGACCCAGACGGACATCGCCTTCGGGTGTTCTGCCCCGCGCCTTGATGTGTTGTTGCGTGCTCGGCAGGAAGGACGGAAGTGTCCTTCCGCCGATCCGCTAAAGGCTCGAGCTGGATTTCACGTCGCCGGCGCTGCCGAACAGATAGATCGGGATGTGCTGCGCGGTCTCGCTGTCTTTCGAGATCAAGACGCCGGCTCCAGCCTGGTACCGTTGAGCGCCGACATATTGATCGTCGAGGAGCGAAAAACCTTCCTCCTCGAAGCGATATCCGTACCGTTGCGCGTCGTCGACGAATTGTTGAGAGAGGAGAATGTCCCCTGGTTTGGCGAGGGGTTCGATGCGCGCGGCGACGACAACGATGTCGGAGATTTCGGGGTGCTGCGCGCCTTCCAGAGCGGGATTGAGTTTCCAGAACCCGCTATGCGCGCCGATTCTGATCTGCAAATTGTATCCGGAGGCCAGGAGTTGGGCGCTGAGCCCGCGCGCCGCGCGCAACAGCCTGCCCGGCGTTCGATCCGCCAAAACCAGATGGTCGCCGGCCGACGTATTTGCGTAGTCCAGATCGCCGGTGAATTGCCGGAACAAATCGCGCCAGTATTTATCGAAGGTTTGCGACCTCCCGGCAATCTGGACGACGTTTTCCCGGTAGCCGCGAATATCGCCAACGGCGACAAACCGGATGCTTTCCTCGGGCCTCCATTCGAGCTCGTCGCCGATGACGTTGTGCTTGTTCAGCTCTTTGAGAAAGCCGACGTTTCGCCGAGTGATGAAGTCGCTGAGCGACGGGTGGATCACATAGGTCTCGGCCTGCGGCAAGACATGGATCTTGCCAAAGGCGATGTCCCCGACGGGAGCGAACTTCTGCACGAGCCGTGCGGGATCGTCCCGGCTCTGTTGGACGATTCCGACCAGCCCCAATGCATAGAGGGCGCAGAACGGATGTCGCGCCGCCTCGGTTTCGATCTCGTATTGTCTCGCAGCGATGTCCGCATAGGCTTGGGACGCCTCGACGACCTCGTCGTAGGTCAGCACGTTGGATTTGATGATCTGGGGGAAGATCTCCGGATACAATCCGCTGAAGAAGGGCGCGACCTCATTGAAGAGCGTTTCTACCCTCTCCGCGGCTGCGGAATTGATCGCGTTCCGAATTTCCTGCTGACTTCGTCTCTTGGCGCCAATCAGGCTGATCTCCTTGCCGATGACGATCGCGTCGCGCGGCCTCAGCGAGCAGTGGCGCGTCCAATAGTCTATCGCTCGCTCTTGTCGCGCTGTTCCCGCGTTTGAAACATATTCATTTTTCGGTCCAAGAAAACGCAGCAGAGGATCTTCACTGCTCCTGTCGACCAGATCACTCTTTGAAGCGATCGCGATGTTGTTTTCGATGATCTGTTTGATGTCCTCGATTCTGTAGCGCAACTCCCTACGGAACGACCTCAGATTGGAGAATTGCGGCTCGTTCTGCGCGGCGTGCTGATACGCCTCCTTTCTGATCGAGACGAATATTCGCACATGGGGATTGATCCCATGCAGCCGGCGTAAAGCGAGCCATGCGCCGATCTGCCCCGCGTGCCAGATGCGGACAAACCGTTCGTGGACCTCGTTGCGGCGCAGATAAGAGAAGTTGATGTAGTGGATGAGATATTCGTCGATGTTGTCGACGAATATTCCCGCCTGCTTGTGAATTGTCGCGAATATCCGCGTCACCTGTTGCGCCGCCCGCATGATCGCGAAGATCTCGTTGCGCTGCGCCGCCAGGCAATCATGCAGGATATCGAACGGCCTGGTGATGTGTGGATGGGTCAGGATGTTCAGCAGTGTCGGCGGAAGATCTTTCGATTCCAGCAATTCTTGAAGCTGCTGATGAACGTCGCGATCGTCCTGGAAGCCCTTGATCAGGCATATCGAGAACGCGAGGTTCCACAACGTCTCCCAATTGTCGCTGTTCTCCAGAACATTTATGATTTCGTTCGGAAGGATCGGCGGCTTGTTGCTCGGGCGATCGACAATTGGCGAGAATGGGAAGCAGCGATAGTCATTTTCCTGCAATGAAATGCGCTTGAGTTTGAGAACGAGCGTCTTCCCAAATCCCTTCGGCGCCACGAGGGCGTGAGAAGACAAATTGAGGTTGGACAGGAACTCTTCGACTTCCGTCGTGCGAAGCAAGACTGAGCTCTGCGAGCTGCTTAAGTCTCTGAGCTCGGTCAGCTGTTGTGCGTCTTCTACCCACGCCGGCATTCCGGCCTCCACATGTCTATTTTTAACCGTAGGCTGGTCGTTGCTCGCAGGATAGGGCGATCGGCGAGAACAAAAACAAGAAACCTGGCGGCCCCTAACGCTCCGTCAAGTCCGGGCGCCTCTCTCGCGTGATCCGCTCGGCCTCCGCGCGTCGCCAGGCCGCTATCTTGGCGTGGTCGCCCGAGAGCAGCACGTCGGGAATTGCGCGTCCCTCCCATTCGCGTGGGCGGGTATAGTGCGGATATTCCAGCAGCCCGCGCTCGAAGCTCTCCTCGGCGCCCGACTTTTCCTTGCCCATCACGCCGGGAATGAGGCGCACGCAGGCGTCGAGAATGGCGAGCGCGGCAATTTCGCCGCCCGACAGCACATAATCCCCGACCGACACTTCGATCAGCCCGCGCGCCTCGATGACTCGCTCATCGACGCCCTCGAAGCGCGGGCAGAGGATGACAAGGCCAGGGCCCGCCGCCCATTCGCGAGCTCGCGCTTGGCGGAAGGGCTCGCCGCGCGGGCTCATGATCACGCGCGGCCTCGCATCATCAGGCGTGAGCGCCGCGTCGAGGCTCGCGGCGACAACGTCCGCTCGCATCACCATTCCCGGGCCGCCGCTGGCCGGCGTGTCGTCGACCGCCCGATGGCGCCCGAGCCCATGCTCGCGGATGTCGCGCGCCTCCAGCGACCACAACCCCCGCGCCAGCGCGTCGCCGGCCAGCGACTGACCAAGCGGGCCGGGGAACATGGCCGGAAACAGGGTTAGGATTGTGCAGGCGAACATCGGGCGAGGCTTACGCGCTCACCCGGTTGCTGTCACCGATCGATCTTCGGGGTTAAACCTGCTGGATCGAGTTGAAATCGAAATTCGCGCCGGGCGGGTTCTGGCCGACCCGAACCGTCTTGTCGTCGGGGAAATGATAGGGCGGCACTGGCAGGTTATAGGGCGCGGGCACGCCCTGGAACACCCGTCCGGCCAAGTCATATTTGGAGCCATGGCACGGGCAGAAGAAGCCGCCTGGCCAATCGGGCGCTGGATCCGTCTTGCTGGGATCCGGATCGAACAGCGGAATGCAGCCAAGGTGCGTGCAGACCCCGACCAGCACGAGAATCTCGGGTTTAACCGACCGGCTCCAGTTGGCTGCGTAAGCGGGCTGCTGGTTCTGCGCAGAGTCCGGGTCGCGCAACTGAGAAAGCAGCTTTGGATTTTTTAGTTCATCAAGCGCCGGCTGAGCACGTTTGACTACGAACACCGGTCGTGACGCCCACAGCGTGACGACCCGCTGTCCCGGCTGGAGTGCGCCGATGTCGATGTCGACCGGGCCGGCCGCCGCGATCGTTGCGGCGTCGGGATTCATCTGGTCGATGAACGGCCAGAGGGTTGTCGCCACGCCGACCGTCGCCAGCGATCCGGTCGCCAGAAACAAGAAGTCCCGCTTCGTTACCGAGTGGCCCCCATGGCCTGTTGAAGCCGTCTCGGAACTCATCGTCATGCAGCGCGTCTCCAAACGAACAAGCGGGCCCGGGATCCCAACCACGGCGCCGGATGAACTCAACGGCGCGAGCGCCTTTGTGTATCCGCCCCCTTCGCCCTTAGCAACACCCCGTTCGCTTCAGACGCTAGTCGTCCTCGACTTCGCTCGGGGGTTCGATGACGATCCGCCCGGCGTCGAAATCGATGCGCGGCGCGACACGCTTGGTGAACGGCAGAAGCAGAGTTTCGCCGCCTTGAGCCAGGCGCGATCTCGAGAACGTCCCCGGCGCCATGGTTCGTGAGCGACACGACGCGGCCGATGGGCCCTCCTGCCGCGTCGACCGCCTCTAGCCCGACCAGGTCCTCGTAGTAGAATTCGTCCTCGTCGGGCGCCGGCAACTGGTCACGGCGGGCGAAGATTTCCACGCCCTTCAATGCCTCGGCCGCCTCACGAGTCGAAATGCCAGTGACCCGCGCCACCAGCATGTCGTCCTTGAGCGAACGGAGGGATTCGAACGCGAACGCCCGCGTCCGGCTCTTGTTGGTCAGAGGCCCATAGGCGCCGATGGCGCTCGGTTCGCCAGTCAGCGACTTAACGCGAATTTCTCCGCGCACCCCCTGCGGCGCGCCGAATACGCCCATCAGAATGAGGCGATCGGGCGCGCGCAAGTTGGGTTACCGCGTTCAGGCCGCGGGAGCCGCCGCGGCTTTTTCGGCTGCGGCCGTAGCAGCGGCGGCGCGCTCCTGCGCTTTCTTCTTCGGCAGCGCCTTCTGCGGGTTGTTGTGCGCTTCGCGCTTGGCGAGGCCGAGGCCGTCGAGCAGACGCAGCACGCGGTCGGTCGGCTGCGCGCCCTTGGCGAGCCATGCCTTGGCCTTCTCCTGATCGAGCACGACGCGGCTGGCATCGTCCTTGGCTTTCAAAGGATCGAAGGTGCCGATCTTTTCGACAAAGCGGCCGTCGCGCGGCATGCGCGCATCGGCGACCACGATGCGATAGAACGGGCGCTTCTTGGTGCCGCCGCGGGAGAGGCGGATTTTCACTGACATTGGTGTTTTCCTTTCAGATCTAATGGGTTGTTCTTTACCTTGACGATTTGCTCTTTCGCCTCGAAGGCGATGGAAGAGCGGTCACTTCTTCTTGCCCCCGAATGGGTTGAAGCCGCCGCCGAGGCCTGGCAGCTTCGGTCCGCCGCCGAGACCAGGGAACTGAGGGGGTAAATTGAATGCGCCGGGCGGCGGGGCGGCTGGAATGCCGGGCGGTCCCGAAGGCGCTCCAGGGAGCCCCGCGCCGCCCAGCTGCTTCTGCATCGCTTCGATCTGTTCGGCCGATGGCATTGGCATGCCTCCACCGAGCCCCATCATCTGGCCGAGCTTGCCCATCATGCCGCGCTTCGCGCCCCCGCCGCCCATCGCCTTCATCATGTCGGCCATTTGGCGATGCTGCTTCAGAAGCCGGTTGACGTACTCGACCGTGACGCCCGAACCTGCCGCGATGCGCTTCTTGCGCGAGGCCTTGAGAAGGTCGGGGTTGCGACGCTCTTGCGGCGTCATTGACGAGATGATCGCCCGCTGGCGCTTGACGAACTTGTCGTCGAGATTGGCGGAATTGAGCTGGTCCTTGATCTTGGCGACGCCCGGCAGCATCCCCATGATGCCGCCCATGCCGCCGAGCTTCTCGATCTGGCTCAATTGCTCGGAGAGGTCGTTGAGATCGAAGACGCCCTTGCGCATCTTCTCGGCCATCTTGGCCGCCTGCGCCATGTCGATATTTTGCGCCGCTTTCTCGACCAGGCTGACGATGTCGCCCATGCCGAGGATGCGATCGGCGAGACGCGCGGGATGGAAATCCTCGATCGCGTCCATCTTCTCGCCGACGCCAAGCAGCTTGATCGGCTTGCCGGTGACCGAGCGCATCGACAGCGCCGCGCCGCCGCGGCCGTCGCCGTCCATGCGGGTCAGCACGATGCCGGTTATGCCCACCTGCTCGTCGAAGTTCTTGGCCAGATTGACCGCGTCCTGGCCGGTCAGCGCGTCCGCAACCAGCAGGATTTCGTGGGGCCGCGCGGCGTCGCGGATGTCCACCATCTCCTGCATCAGCAGTTCGTCGATATGGGTGCGCCCGGCGGTGTCGAGCAGCACGACATCATAGCCTTGCAGGCGCGCCGCGGATTCGGCGCGCCTGGCGATGGCGACCGGCTCCTCGCCGAAAACGATCGGCAACGTCGCGACGCCGACCTGTTGGCCCAGCACCGCGAGCTGCTCCTGAGCGGCGGGCCGCTTCACGTCGAGTGAGGCCATCAGAACCTTGCGCTTGTCGCGCTCGGTCAGGCGTTTGGCGATCTTGGCCGCGGTCGTCGTCTTGCCCGCGCCCTGCAGGCCGACAAGCATGATCGCCACGGGAGCCGGGGCGTTAAGATCGATCGCCTGCGATTCCGTGCCCAGCGTCTCGACCAGCGAATCGTGGACGATCTTGACCACCATCTGGCCGGGCTTGACCGACTTGACGACAGAAGCGCCGACGGCCTTGGTGCGAGTCCGGTCGACGAACGAGCGCACGACCTCGAGCGCAACGTCGGCCTCGAGCAACGCGCGACGCACCTCGCGCATCGCGGCGTTGACGTCCTCCTCGGAGAGGGCGCCGCGGCCGGTGAGTTTATCCAGGATGCCGGAGAGCTTTTCGGACAGGCTCTCGAACATGGGTCACGCTCCTTTGATCAGGCGGCGAAGGCGCTGAGCGGATAGATAGAGCGAGACGCCCGTCATCCAATCCGCTGAACCGCATCCGCGTTTGAGCCCAACGCCGATCGCGCCCGGGGGCGCTAAGCGCTGCCGGACGGGGACCGCTGGCCTCAAAGGACAGTCGGCTTGATCGACGAGGCTAAAACCTGACGAAGGCGCGCTTACTAGGCGCGCGAGGCGCGTATGTCAAATACGAACGCGCTTCGCTTTTGGACGAAGACGGCTACCGCGGCAGCCGCCGACGGCGGTACGATCGATCCGTTTGGGTTTTCTTGGCGTCGGGCCGTTTCGCTCCGAAAAACCCCGATTATGGGGGTTGGATTTCCTTGGATTTCTCTGGTTCTGAGAATCCAGACTTATCAATGGGTTACGCGGATTAAGTCGCCAAAAGTTTTTCTCGCGCTCTATTGGGCTCGGCGGCGCGGCAGCGGCGGCTCACAATCTTCGTCGGCGCGAGGGCTGGGTGGGCCATGGGCGCAAGTTTAATCGGTTTTCTGATTTTCTGAAATCAAATGTCGCCCGAGCCGTTACTCTTCCGCCGACTCCGCCAAAAGCAGCACACTTCTGACGCCACGTGGCGCGGAGCATCTCGCCGTCAGAAGTCGAAAAGCCAACCCGCAAAGTCCGGCCTGGCGATTTGCTCGAGGGCAAGTCTTGCTGCGTTCCATCGTAATATCCAAATGGATATTACGCAGATCCGTGATGAAAGTCTTAAGTAACGCCCTCGTTATACGATGTATTCATATGAATACATCGTAATTACAATTGCCACTTCTCCGCTCGTGACTTAGAGTCATTTCAATGTCGGGAATGGTTTCAAGTCTGCCGCCAGAGCAGCAGGGACGCTTCTGAACCAACCGGCGCGAGATTTACCGCAGTCGCTATCGACTGGGAGGGAAGCATGATCACTCTGCATGTCAACGGCCAAGCGCAAACATTCGACGGCGATCCGTCGATGCCTGTGCTCTGGTACCTACGCGATGTTCTCGGGCTCACCGGCACCAAGTTTGGCTGCGGTGTGGCCGCATGCGGCGCCTGCACGATCCATCTCGACGGCGACGCCACCCGGTCCTGCCAGACGCAGATGGCCGACGCGAATGGCAAATCGGTCGTCACCATCGAAGGCCTGGATCCGGAAGGCAATCACCCCGTCCAAAAGGCTTGGCGCGAAGTCAATGTGCCCCAGTGCGGCTATTGCCAGGCTGGCCAGATCATGCAGGCCGTCGCGCTGCTGAAGCAGACGCCTCATCCGACCGACTCCGACATCGACAGCACGATGTACGGCAACATCTGCCGCTGCGGGACCTATCAGCGCATTCGCGCCGCCATCAAGCAAGCTGCGGGAGCGTAACCCATGACCAAGCACATTCGCGAAATGGTGTCGGCCTCCGGCATCGAGAATGTCAGCCGGCGCGGCGTCCTGAAGGGGATTCTTGCAACGGGCAGCTTCGTGCTCGCGGTGCACGTAATGCCGTCTGGTCCGGCGCTGGCCGACAACGCCCCCAAGTGGGGCGCAGACGGCATGCCGCACGGCACGGTCAACAGCCCGCTGGCTTTCGTCTCCATCGCGCCCGACGGAATCGTCACCATCGTTTGCCACCGCTCCGAGATGGGCCAGGGCATACGCACCGGCATGCCGCTAATCGTGGCAGACGAGATGGGAGCGGATTGGTCTCGCGTGAAAGTCGCCCAGGCGACTGGGGACGAGGCCAAATACGGCAACCAAGACACCGACGGCTCCCGTTCGACCCGGCATTTCTTCATGCCGATGCGCCAGGTTGGCGCAGCGGCCCGCATGATGCTCGAGGCGGCTGCCGCGAAACGTTGGGGCGTAGACGTCACTGACGTCGAGGCGAAGAATCACGAGGTCATTCAGAAGTCGACCGGGAAGAAACTCGGCTATGGAGATCTTGCCGCTGACGCGAGCACGATGGGCGTGCCATCGAATGTCAGCCTCGAAAAGACGGGCGCAGCAACGCCTGTCAGTCTGCCTCTCAAAGACCCGTCCGAGTTCCGCTACATCGGCAAGGAAGGGACCAATATTGTCGATGGCTTCAACATCACGACCGGTCGCGCCATTTATGGCCAGGACGTCCGCTTGCCCGGACAGAAATATGCCGTCATTGCCCGCCCGGCGGTAATGGGCGGCAAGGTCGCCTCTTACGACGCGACGGACGCGAAAAAAATTCCGGGCGTCCTGCAAATCGTCGAGATCCCTACGCCGTCGTACCCGATGAAATTCCAGCCGTCGGGGGGAATCGCAATCATCGCCGACAACACCTGGGCCGCGATCCAAGGCCGCAATGCGCTGAAGATCAAATGGGATGACGGTCCGCACGGGACTTATGATTCCCAGGCGTACCGCGCGGAAATGGAGGCGACCGCCAGGAAGCCCGGCATGATCCTGCGCAGCGACGGCGACTTCGCTGCGGCTTACGCAAGCGCGGACAAGAAAGTCGAGGCCGAATACTACATCCCTCACAACGCGCATGCGACGATGGAGCCGCCTTCCGCGACCTGCCGGATCGTCGACGGCAAGGCTGAAGTCTGGACCAGCGTGCAAAGCCCGCAGGCTGCCCATGACATGGTCGCCGCATATCTGGCGCTTCCGAGTGAGAACGTTACCGTCAATGTCACCCTTTTGGGTGGCGGTTTTGGCCGCAAGTCAAAGCCGGACTTCGCGGTCGAGGCGGCTCTGTGCTCGAAGGCGATGGGGGGCGCACCGGTCAAGGTGGTGTGGACTCGCGAGGACGACATCCACAACGACTTCTATCACACCGTGTCGGTCGAACGTCTCGAGGCCGGGCTCGACAAGGATGGCCACGTCGTCGCTTGGCGACACAACAGCGTCGCGCCGACGCTTTTGGCGCTCTTCATGGCCGATCCGAAGCACGAAGCGCCGCTCGAGCAGGGCATGGGCCTTGTCGACATGCCCTTCGACATCAAGAACGTGAGCATCGAGAATGGTGAAGCCGAAGCGCATACCAAGGTTGGCTGGTGGCGTTCCGTTTCGAACGTGCCGCACGGATTCGCGATTTAATCCTTCGTCGCCGAACTCGCGCATGCGGCGGGCAAGGATCAGAAAGAGTTCCTGCTCGATCTGATCGGACCCGCACGCATCCTCGACGTGCCGCAGAAGGTGAAGAACTTCTGGGACTACGGCGAGAATCCGGAGGTCTACCCGATCGACACCGGGCGCCTGCGCAACGTCGTCGAAATGGTCACCGAGAAGGCTGGTTGGGGCAAGCGCGAACTGCCGAAAGGCCATGGGCTCGGCTTAGCTGTTCATCGCAGCTTCGTGAGCTATGTGGCGGCGGTGATCGAGGCTGCGGTCGACGAGAAGGGCAACATCACCGTGCCGCGGGTCGACATCTGCGTTGATTGCGGCCCGATCGTGAACCCTGATCGCGTCCGGTCTCAGTTTGAGGGCGCCGTGGTCATGGGGCTTGGGCGTTGGCTTGCTGAACGAAATCTCGTTCAAGGAAGGACGAGTCCAGCAGAGCAATCTCGACGACTACCAGGTGATCAGGATCACCGACGCGCCGCGCGAGACGCATGTCTACATCGTGCCGCGCGGCTACGACATGCACATGGGCGGGGTGGGCGAACCCGGCGTGCCGCCGGTCGCGCCTGCGCTTATGAACGCGATCTTTGCGGCGAGCGGCAAACGCATCCGCTCCCTGCCGCTCGGAGGGCAGTTAGCCGGCAAGGCCTAAACGCGACACGAGGCGGGCCGGAACTTGCTTCCGACCCGCCTCGTCGCCCCGCACATCTCTGAAAGGGTGTTAGATTCAGGAAGGTCGCTCGCTGAGGGCGATTCAAATCGTCGCGGCCCGCGGTTCGGGGATCCTCTGAGCGTCGCTTTCTGACCGGGGGACCGCGACGCACGTTGGGCGCGCCACTGCGCGGTACCAGTTTGGGATGGTCGATCCGAACACTGCACCAATCCCGGCATTCAGGACGATCGGCATCCAGAGTGAAGGAGCAGGGCCCCCGGCGTAGAGCGCGGCGCGGTCGATCGCGAGCCACAGCACGACAAGATATCCGGCGAATCCCATGAGCGCCGCAATGCCCGCACCTTCCGCCCACCGCTGCCACCGCGGTTCTTCCGTCGCGCCAAAACAATTGTCGCAAGCGAAAGCGATCGCGAAGCAGAGGACCGAGGAGGGCAGCAGCCACTTGCATTGCGATGCAAACTGCAGGACGGGGAAGCTGTCGAGCATGAAATGTGTCCGATAGAGATAGAATGCATAAGAGATCGGAACCGAAAGCGTGGCGGCAATGACTGCCGAGAGCACGTAGCTGAGATAGGGCCGTTCGCGAGTTGAGCGGATGTCGGCGAAACTCCAGAATTCCTTCGGCAACAGCGCCAGCACCGCCGCGATGCAATCATTGACCGCGACGAGCAAGCCGATTGCGATCGCCTTGCTCAGCGGCATCTGCGGCGACGACAAGAAAGCTGACGAGATCAGCGCGCCGGAAAGGAAGAGAAACATGACGCCGATCATGTCCGCCGCCAGCAGATTGAAGGGCACGGCGATCGGTGTTGCGCGCTCGAGCGCAAATCCGGTGCGGTTTAAGCGGTCAATGATCTCCCTCTCGCCGCTTGAAGTGTAGAGCAACATGCGTGCGAGCATAAGTCGCAGCTCTTCATAAGCCTCGAGGTTCAGCGTGCGAAACTTCTGCACCAACTCGGACACGTCGTCGAGCTCCTGCTGCGACAATTTGCCAGTCAGCGCCAGAAACCCAACGCTTTGAGTGAAGTAAGTCGCCATGTCTTTCTCGAACGCGGCGACATCCTCGGGATAGTCATCGGCGAAGCGCGCTCGGCCCCTAAGGTTGCTGATCGCCGCATAGACTGCGAGGTTGCGTGTGAAGCGAAAGCGCATCTGATCCGACTTCGGATCCGTGCGCAATTCAAGCGCCAATGCATCTGGCAGATGGGCGGCGTTCAAGATGAAATCGTGCATCGAGGTGGTCGCGTCCGCCGGAAACGAAAACGCGCTCTCCATCTGCCGGGCCCAGAGCTGGGCGCAGAACGGAATCGAACCCATCCGGTAGAAGAAGCGTAGGATGCCAGCGTCGATATCGCGTAGCACGGGGAAGCTCGGCAAAAGCGTCGTCAACATCAGCGCCGCGACCAGCGCAGCGTCCAGATTGGAGACGTCCGCCCCGCCTTGCGTCGCACTGCCCATCTGTAGCACGCCCACCAGAGACGCGTTATGTCGCACAGCCCAGGACAGCAACATGAAAACGCCAATCGAGGAGACGACATACGCGCCGCCGCTTAACCAGAACTGCACCCGGCTCGTTTGTGAGCGGACAATCCGCGGCGTGTTGAACCTGTTGCTGGCATGGAACGCGACAAGCAGGAGCGCGATCACGTAGCTGGGTTCGATCGCAATCGGGAGCATGATCCTTCTCCTTTACGGCTACCCGCTTGTCAGGGGTCCGAGTGCGGAAGGTTGGGTCAGGCACTCCCCCGTTATTAAATGTTACCTAACCGTTAATCGCCCGCTGTGACGCCTGTCACAATCGAATTGCTTCTGGGCTCCGTATAATTACGCCCTAGGCGCGGGACCTCCGCGATCTTGGACTTCGCCGCCCAATCGTGACATTCTTATCAAGGCCAAACGCCAGAAAGCGGAGGCGCTCATGGACCAGGCGGTCACCCGTCCAACCCAGGCTGGACATAACCGGCCCCGCAATCCGGGGGCGCCGCTGGCGCCGGATTGGTTCGAGAGCGTGGGCGTCAACGCGAGCGCGGTCGAGCGTCGCGCCGCGACTCTGACCACACGGCGGTCCGTCAAAAAGGAATACCAGGCGGCGTGGCTCGTGAAGGCGATGACGTGCATCGACCTTACGACGCTGTCGGGGGACGACACGCCGGGCCGTGTGCGTCGGCTCTGCGCCAAGGCTCGCCATCCGCTTGGCGAAGAGTTGCTCACCGCGCTCGATCTCGCCGACTTGGGTCTGACAGTGGCCGCGGTCTGCGTCTATCCGACGATGGTCGGACCGGCCGTCAAGGCGCTCGAGGGCTCGGGGATTCCGGTCGCCTCCGTCGCGACCGGCTTTCCAGCTGGGCTTACCCCCCTGAAGCAGCGCCTTGACGAGATCCGCTATGCGGTCGGGGAAGGCGCGCGCGAGATCGACATCGTCATCACCCGCGCCCATGTGCTCAGCCGCGACTGGAACGCGCTCTACGACGAGGTCGCGGCGATGCGCGAGGCCTGCGGGCAAGCGCATTTGAAGACGATCCTCGGCACGGGAGACTTGAAGACCCTGCGCAACGTCTATGCGGCCAGCATGGTGGCGATGCAGGCGGGCGCCGACTTCATCAAGACCTCCACTGGCAAGGAGGACGTCAACGCCACGCTGCCGGTGAGTCTCGTGATGCTCCGGGCTTTGCGCGACTATCGCGAACGCTCAGGCGTCGACATCGGGTTCAAGCCGGCGGGCGGCCTGCGTACGGCCAAGGATGCGCTCGCATGGCTCATCCTCATGAAGGAGGAACTGGGCGTGCCGTGGATGCAGCCTGACCTCTTCCGTATCGGCGCGAGCGGCCTTCTGACCGACATCGAGCGTCAGCTCGACCATTACGCGACCGGGCGTTATTCCGCCGCCCATCGCCACGCAATGGCGTGAGGCAAACCCATGGGCGTCATCAAGGACATCCTGCGCACGATGGACTACGGTCCCTCTCCTGAAAGCAGCGAGCATGTCGGCGTTTGGCTCAAGGAGCATGAAGGCGGGTTCGGGCATTTCATCAACGGCGTTTTCACCAAACCGGGCGAACTGTTCGATGTCTTCAACCCGGCGCGCGGCGAGCGCATCGCGCGCGTTTCGCAGGGCTCTCCGAAAGACATCGACGACGCGGTCGCCGCCGCGCGGAAGGCCCAACCAAAATGGACGGCGCTTTCCGGCTTCGAGCGGTCGAAGCATATTTATGCGCTGGCGCGCCATGTGCAGAAGCGTGAGCGCTTTCTGTCCGTCCTGGAAACGATCGACAACGGCAAGCCGATTCGCGAGTCGCGCGACATCGACATTCCGCTGGTCGCCCGCCATTTCTATCATCACGCCGGATGGGCTTCGCTGATCGACAGCGAGTTCCCGGGGACCAAGCCGGTCGGGGTCTGCGGGCAGATCATTCCGTGGAATTTTCCGCTGCTGATGCTCGCCTGGAAGATCGCGCCGGCGCTCGCGGCGGGCAATACGATTGTGCTGAAGCCGGCGGAATTCACACCCCTGACGGCGCTCGCCTTCGCAGCGATCTGCGTCGAGACAGGACTGCCTCCGGGCGTCGTCAACATCGTCACCGGCGATGGCGCGACCGGGGCCGCGCTGGTCGCGCATGGGGGCGTGGACAAGATCGCCTTCACCGGCTCGACTGAGGTCGGTCGGGCGATTCGCAAGGCGACGGCCGGCACGGGCAAGAAGCTGTCGCTCGAGCTCGGCGGCAAGTCGCCGTTCATTGTGTTCGAGGATGCGGATCTGGACAGCGCCGTTGAGGGCGTGGTCGACGCGATCTGGTTCAATCAAGGGCAGGTGTGCTGCGCGGGCTCGCGGCTCTTGGTCGCCGAAGGCGCCGCCGACGCCCTGTACGCCAAGCTGCGCGCGCGCATGGCGAATTTGAGAATCGGCGATCCGCTCGACAAGTCGACCGACGTCGGCGCGATCGTCGCGCCGGTCCAGCTCGAGCGAATCCGCCGGCTCATGCGCCAGGGCGAGGAGGAAGGGCTCGAATTCTTTCGCGCCAACGATTCGCTGCCCGATCGCGGCTGCTTCTACCCGCCGACCCTGGTCACCGGCGTGGACCCCGCCTCGGTGCTGGCGCGCGAGGAGATCTTCGGCCCCGTGCTTGTCGCCTCGACCTTTCGCACGCCGGATGAAGCGGTCGCGCTCGCCAACAACACCCGCTACGGCCTCGCGGCGTCCGTCTGGACGGAGAACGTCAATCGCGCGTTTGAGGTCGCCGCTCGCATCAAGGCTGGCGTCGTCTGGATCAATTCGACCAACATGTTCGACGCCGCCGCGGGCTTCGGCGGCTATCGCGAAAGCGGCTTCGGCCGCGAGGGCGGGCGCGAAGGCTTGTCCGAGTACCGCATCGCCGACGAGCCGAAAGCCAAGCCCAACGCTTCCCGTCCGCTGCCCCTCAACGCCTCGCCCGGCGTGAGTCCGGTTCGAAACATCGACGAGGGCCCGGATCGCACCGCCAAGCTCTATATCGGCGGCAAGCAGGCGCGGCCTGACTCCGGCTATAGCTACGCGGTTCTCGATCCCGCAGGACGCGAGGTCGGACTGGCCGGGCTCGGCAATCGCAAGGACATCCGCAACGCGGTCGAAGCCGCCGCGAAGGCTTCATCCTGGGGAGCGGCGACGGCGCACAATCGCGCCCAGGTGCTCTATTACGTGGCCGAGAACCTGGCCGCGCGCGAAGACGAGTTCACGCGGCGCCTCAGCGCCATGACCGGGGCCTCCGCCCGCGCCGCCAAGGCCGAAGTCGACGCCTCGATCCGTCGTGCGTTTGTCTATGCCGGCTATGCCGACAAGTTCGACGGCGCGGTGCACGCGACGCGCTCGCGCTTCGTCACCCTGGCGATGAACGAGCCATGGGGCGTGATGGGCGTTGTCTGCCCTGACGAGGCGCCGCTGCTTGCCTTTGTCTCGCTCGTCATGCCGGCGATCGCCATGGGCAATTGCGTCGTCGCTGTCCCGTCGGCCAGCCATCCCTTGAGCGCCACCGACTTCTATTCGGTGCTCGACACGTCGGACGTTCCCGCCGGCGTCGTCAACATCGTCACCGGGCGAGGCGAATGTTCTGGCCAAGACGCTGGCCGAGCACGATGGCGTCGATGCGGTTTGGTATGTCGGCGACACGGACGGGCGCGGCTCAAGTCGAGGCGCTTTCCGCCGGCAATCTCAAGGCGACTTGGGCCTCGGCCGCAACGATCGACTGGACCAAAGCCGAGGGTCGCGAGTTCTTGCGCCGGGCGACCCAGGTCAAGAACATCTGGACGCCCTACGGAGAGTAGCGGCTCTGCGGTAACCTCGAAAGAGAGCGGCGTCGCCTCAAGTAACCTCATGCCTCAAGGAGCGATGCGCCGCATCGCGTCTCGAAGGATGGTCCCGCTTGCACTCTCGTTGGCGCCCCTCGAGCGTCCTTCGAGGCCGCTTCGCGGCGCCTCAGGACGAGGTGGTTTGAGTTGCCGCCTACCAGACTTTCGTCACTGTGTAGCCGTCAGCGCGGAACTGCTCGATAAGGCCGGTCTTGCCCGCGAGATGCAGCGCGCCAACGGCGATGAACGCGCCACCGGAGGCCAAAAGCGGCGCGGCCCGCTCGGCCATGATGGCGTTACGGTTCTGAAGCAAAGCGCGCATGAATTCATCCTGCGCCGCGCGCTCGGCCTCACTCAATCCCCCCAGGGCGTCAGCAATCGGTACGATTTCGGCTGGACGGCTTTCCCGATAGAGCCTGAGCGTCGTTGCGTACAGATCGTCGTTCAGGCCTGGGTCTCGGGCAGTGAGCGTCAACAGGGTCGCGGCGACTTGAGGGCGCAAATTGGCGATTGCGGCGAGCTGTTCCTCCGTCGTTTCAAGTCCAATGACCTTCACCCCTAAATCTCTCGCCGTTTCTGCCAGAAATTGATCGACCTCAGGCAGATTGAGACCTTCGCGCTCCGCTTCGCACTTGGGGAGCCCGGTCAGGACGGCCAGAAACCAGAGCTTCAAGTGGTGCGCGAATGCGGCGGGGTAGCCTAGCCTTGTGATGAATTTCTCGATTTTCTCACGGTCCTCGGGGGCGATGGCGCCCTCGAATGTGTCATGGTCGCGATCGAGCGCGCTCGCCAGCGTGGCCGCGGTGATGTTGGCTTTTTCGATGGCGTCGATCGGGCCGCCAAGCTCAGTCGCCACGATCTTGGAGCCGTTGATCGATTGCGCGGCGCGACGCGCGATCTCGAGGACGGATTCGTCGGTCGAATGAATGGTGCCGAAGAGAGTGGAGGGCGCAAGGCCCGCCTTCTCGATGCGCCACAGCAACCCGTCGCCATTGACGAGGTCGTCCGCGCGCGCGGCCTCGGCCGCGGCGAGCCCCTGAACCTGGGTGAGATCCGAACCTTGACAGGGCTTAGGCGGCTCGGCGTGCGCCAGGGAAAGCGTGAGCGCGCCGATCAGGAATGCAGAGGCGCTCAGCGCCAATCGACACATGACGCTCACAGCTTTCTCAGCGCGACTTCTTCAATTCTGTGGCTCGCTCCCTTTGTCAGGAGCAAGTCGGCGCGCGGCCGGGTCGGCAGAATGTTTTCGTGCAGGTTGACGAGATTGATGCGCCGCCAGATGGAGCGCGCCGTCGCCTCGGCTTCCGCATCGTTGAGGTCGGCGTATTGGCGGAAATAACTGCGCGGATCGCGGAACGCCGTCGTCCGCAAGCTCATGAAGCGCTCGATATACCATTGCTCCAGCAACGCGGTTTCGGCGTCCAGGAAGATCGAGAAATCGAAAAAGTCGGAGACAAACGGAATCTCTTTGCCGTCGCGGGGCAGTCGGTTCGGCAGCAAGACATTGATGCCCTCGAAGATGAGAATGTCTGGCCGGTCGACGACGATCGATTCGTCTTTCACGATATCGTAGGTGATATGCGAATAGACCGGCGCCGCGACATTGTGTTGTCCAGCCTTCACCGCGGACAGAAAGCGCAGCACCGCCGTCCCGTCGTAGCTCTCGGGAAAACCCTTGCGATCCATGATGCCCAGCTGGATCAGCTCCGCATTCGGACGCAGGAAGCCGTCGGTGGTGACGAGCTGCACCTGGGGCGTATTCGGCCAGCGGGTCAGCAAGGCTTGCAGCACCCGCGCCGTTGTCGATTTGCCGGCCGCAACCGATCCGGCGATCCCGATTATGTAAGGGACCTTTCCATCGGTCGCGCCGAGAAAGCGCTGCGTCGCCTTGAACAATCCTTGCGTCGCTGCAACGTAGAGCGCGAGCAATCGCGACAGTGGCAGATAGATGGCGACGACCTCGTCGAGCGAGATCGGATCGTGTGTCGACTGCAGCTTGCGCAAGATCGTCGATCGTCAGCGTTAGCTGGGTGTCGGCGCGCAGCTGCGCCCATTCGTCACGGGTGAAGCGGCGAAACGGAGACTCGAGCGATTGAAGCCCAACGCGATTTATCAGAACTCTCTCACTCGAGCCGGTCGGCCCACGCGCGACGGGACGGCGCTCTCACTTTGTTCGCGACGCTTTTTCCTGGTGCCCGCTTTGTTTTGACCTTTTGCCCAATTCGTCCATCACCGACGACAACGCGACTCCCCGCACGCGGAGCACGACGAGCAGGTGGTAGAGAACATCGGCCGCCTCGGCGCGAACGGCGCTCTCATCGAGCGCCGCGGCGGCGATTGCGAATTCGATCGCTTCCTCGCCGAATTTGCGGGCGCAATGGGCTGCCCCCTTATCAATGAGGCTGCGGGTATAGGAGGTCTCCGCGCTCGTCCCGGCGCGCTGGTCGATCGTCTGAGCAAGTTCATCCAGCGTGAACATCGCGGCTGCCCTGTCCTTTTCGCCCATCGCGCCTTTATCTCCCGCCGCGCTGGCTGCCGCAACAGGAGGCCCGCGCCTGTTCGCCTCGCCGAGCGCTTCTTGACTTGGCTCTCGCGGGGGCCATAAAGCATGGCCCAACTTGAGGCGGGGCGATTAGCTCAGCGGTAGAGCACTCCCTTCACACGGGAGGGGTCGCAGGTTCGATCCCTGCATCGCCCACCAGTTTTCTCAACACTTTCAAAGCTTAGATCGAGGCCACTCCCGTCTCCCCCAGCCCTCGACCCTGAACGGAGCCCGAACCTCCCCCACGACTTGGGGGAAAACTGGGGGAAAATGTTCACGTGACGTTCGGATGTTGCCCACGTCTTCTTGAAAGCGTTCCGCTACTCCCCGTCATGGCGCAGCCGCCCCGCCCGTATGTGCAGCGTGGGTGCACTTCGGCTTGCCTTGCCATGACGGATGAACCGGAGGACGCCTTCACTGAGGGGCGGATGCGCTTTGCCTCCGTGCCGCTTGACTGGAACCTGCGTAGGAGGCCCATCGCCTCTGGCGAACTCGTTTCAAACCCTAGCGGCCGCATTCCCGGCAAGGGCTTGCGGCGCCCTGTCAAAGGTTATTCTTCTGAATGCAACTTCAAAGTGTTAGCCTCCAAATAATAACCTTTGCCGGCCCGTGTCGCAACGCTGTCGCAACAATTGTTCTACAAGTTCCCCCCCGCGCCGCTTTGGAGCCCGCGCTTTGGGAGTCTCGCGAAATATCTTCGTCCATGCCGCCGAGTCGCTGTCTCCTTCGCGCATACGGCGGACGTTTCCCCAACGGAAAGGCGAGTGGGTCAAATCGACCCATTGGCGACTCCCGATCCGCTGCGAGTGCGGGCGGTGACGGCAGAAGCAGGCGTACGCGTCAGGTGGACGATGTGCCACCCACGGACATTCGGTGCTGGCAGATGGGGACGTTCGATTGCTGCTAAACAAACTCAGAGGGTTGGCGAAGTCATCCTTCGCGACAGCTTGACGCGGAGGCCCGGCGGTTAACGTTGTACTGACCCAGATGCCGCGGTGAGTGGACGGGGTCAACGTAGGCAAACCCGAGGCGCGCCTACGCTTCTCGCGAAGTTCAACCGGAATCGACAGTGGCGTCAGCTTCACCTTTAATTGGCTTCGCGTGACAGAGAAATTCTTCCATCCAAGCGCCCACGTCAGGCGAGGGGTCAAAACGGGCCTCCTGGCCTGCCCGTTGCCAGAAAAGGTGTCTCGCGCGTTCATCTGAAAATATCAGATCGGCTATAATGTAGAGCAACAGAGCGTTGCCGCGGATCGACGTGGCCAGAAATCCGATCGCCTCATGGCCTTCCGTGTAAGGAGAGGGCAGTTCGACCAGCGCGTGACGTCTACCGATATGAACGAAATCGGTGCTGAGCGAACCCCAGAGCGGCCCAAGCATCGGCAGCACATTCTTTGCCCAGGCGACGCATTTGCTGCGATTCAAGCTTTCCCGCATGAAACTGTTCGAGCGCGCCCTGTTTGACCGCAATGACTATGACGGTGGCTACGGTCTCAATCACCATGCGAGCGATTGCACCATATTGGCGAGGGAAGCCGTGCCGTGCGACTTCGATGCTGGCGACGTAGGAGTTGCAAGCGTTGGAGAGAAGCCGCGCTGTGGTTGCCTTGAAACTATTGTCAGGCGGGAGCTGTAGCTGATTCAAAAGCATGCCGCACACTCGACCGAAAACACCGCTGCACGCCGTAATGTGGTCATTCGCGAGTCGGTCGAAGGAACGCGCAACGCGTGGCCCGTCGCGCTGAAGCTGATTGACCAGCATGTCGTTGGTCGTGAAGAGAATCGTTTCGCTTGCGCGATCCAGGATAACCGCCGCGATGTTGTCGCGCTTCGGCATTTCGCGGTACCCACGCTTCAGGCGCGCTTCTGACTTTCGGGTCATGTCAGGTCGTCGTGACAAAGTTCTTTCGACCGGGAATAATTCGCGGGGACCTTGTCTGGAGTGTGGACGCTGGGCGATCGACGACGTCCATTCCGTGATCGAACCGAATGCATGGTCGCGCGCGTGATCCTGAAGCAATACCTCCGCCGCTTGGCGAAAGCTCATCGCTCAACCCGAAACGCTCACGTCCATCGGAACGCGCGACTGGGCTCGCCTCGGTCAGCCGCTATGACCCTCGGTTCATGGCCTCGCGGCCTCAGCTTGCGATCGCTTGCTTGGTTGGCTCTCGCAAGGCGTAGCCGCGCCCCCAAACGGTCTCGATGTAATCTTGACCGCCGCTGGCGTTAGCGAGCTTCTTTCTGAGCTTGCATATGAAGACGTCGATGATCTTGGCGTCCGGTTCGTCGTCTAATCCGCCGTAAAGAGGATTGAGGAACATTTCCTTGGTCAAAGTTGAGCCTATGCGGAGGGCCAGGAGTGCGAAAATTTGGTACTCCTTGGCCGTGAGGTGCAGTTTTTGGCCGCGTCATCAGCGCGTGGGCCACCTTTTCGGAGGCGTCTGCGCCAGAAGCGCCGAGGGCATGCAGATCGCAAGATTCTCGTGTCTTCCAGAAGGATCAGAGCTTGCTGAATTCAACGAAGCCGCGCTGTTTTTCTCGGAATATTCCATTGCCAGGGGATCGCTTACCGTATAGCCGCCGTCCACCGCGTGCGGCACCGGCGGCGTTGGTCTTCGTCGGAGCCGTTATTGCCACGATCGGAGAGACGATCGGGTCGGAGACACGAGACGTCGACTTTTGACGCTGCTTCTGCAGCAAACGGTCTAATCTCGGCAACATCGCTCGGACCCGCGCCCCTGCGAAGACTTTCGCGCGATCCTTCGAGTTCATCGGGCGCCGGCCGGTTCTCGAACGATAACCTAAGCTAGAACGCTCCAATTCTCAAACGGGCTATTGGCGCGCGCGTCAGCAAGCTAACCTATGACCGCTGCCGCGAACGCAACCGCTCGGTGGTTGATCTCCTCTCGATCAAAGTCGATCGTTGCCACGTGATAGCTCTTTTCTAGGGCCAAGTATTCGATCGGCGCTTTGATCCCTTCTCGCATGGCCTTGACCGAACCGGGGCCGACGACATGGTCTTGCGGACTGTGCAGGATCAGCACCGGACATTTGATTTCGCCAAGCCTCGACTTCACTTCCGCCACACCTTCCATGAGTGGCCTGACCGTGGCGGCGGGAACGCGGTCGTAACCGAGCTCCTTCGAGTTTGGATCGGCGACGTCGCCAGCCACCCCTTGCAAAAAGGTCTGGCTGCTCGCTAGAGCTTGCTCCGCCGCTTCGACCAGCCCTTTGATATCTTCATCCTCGCACGCCCCGTTGATGACGACGATCGCCGCGACCTCCGGATGTTGTTCGGCCGTCCAAAGCGTGAGCGTGCCGCCCATCGAGAGGCCAGCGACGATAATTTTGTCCGTGCGCGAACCGAGATTCCGATAGGCGGCGTCGACCGCGGCGGTCCAATCGCGCCATTGATACTTGGCCATGTCCTCAGGAGTCGTTCCGTGGCCAGGCAGCCGGGGTAATTCCACAGAGAAACCGGCAGCCGCAAACGCCTCGGCAAGAAGCCGCATGGATTGCGGGCTTCCGGTAAACCCGTGAATAATCAAGGCGCCTCTGCGGTCGCCCTGCGCCGAATAGGCCTCCGCTCCCGGCATAATTGTCGTTTCGTTGCTCATTCGGTTTCCTCCGCTTCATGCTCCATCAATTGATGCCGATGCGAGCGATAGTGCACATACCTCACTGGCGTAGAGTCCGGCTGGCATAGGCGATCGCCGCCAGCGCGATGATCGCGCCTTGCGTCATTTCCTTGCCCGGTTCACCGAGCCCGAAACTGGTGAGAAGATTGAAGCAGAAGACCAGCATGAAGGCGGCCACGGCGGGACCCAGCATGCCGCCCTTGCCCGATCCGAAAGTGACGCCGCCGAGGATGACGGCCGCGAGCGAGTTGAGCGCGAGATCCGCGCCAATGCTGAGGCTGCCGAATCCGACGAATCCGACAAGAAGGAACGCGCTAAGAACCGCGAACAGGCTGGACAGGATGTGCGCCGCGAACACCACGCGCACGTAGGGAAGGCCGGACGCCCAAGCGGCGCGGGGATTGGCCCCGATGGCGTCGATGTAGCGGCCGAACACCGAAGCCCGAAGGAAAATGGCGATCGGAATGAGCACGCCCAACCAGACCAAGGGCGCCAGTGGTACGATCCCAATTCGGGTCTGGCCGAGATATTTGATGAAATCTGGAGAATTGCCCGGGGCTCGATATTGACTGAACGCCGTCACCACGCCGCTCAGCACCAGAACCATCGCGAGCGTGACGATGACCGATGACGCCCGGAGGCGGGCGATAAAGAACGCGTTCAAAGCGCCGACGGCGACGCCAAAGACAAGGCAAATCGCGATCAGCGCCGGCTCAGGCCATTTGAGGTAGCCGCTGGTGAGGACGTAGCTGACCACCATCGCGACGCCGCCGAACGACAAGTCCAATGAAAGCACCCGGATGCACAGGGATTGTCCGATGACCGCGAGGCCGAGCGGCGCGGCCTGCCTGAGGATCAGCATCAAAAGAAAGGGCTGCAGCAGCACGGGGCGCGCCAGGCCGGCACAGACCACCAGAAGGATGGTGCCGATGTAGGAAATCGGGAGCGACAACAAACGGCCGCCCGCGCTCTTCAGCGAGCCCGCAAGCGTGCGCGAGGGCTCGTCGACACCGGGGCTCAAACGCCGATTGTCCGGCGACGTTGAAGGCTGATCGCGCCCAAAAGCAAGACGCCCGTGAGCGCTGCTCGCAAGAAGGGCGACACGCCCAGCAGGTTCATGCCATTGGCGATAAGCCCCAGCGTTACCGTTCCCAGCATGGCGCCGATCACGCTGCCGACGCCACCCGCGAGTTGTACGCCCCCGAGGGCGATCGCCGTGACGGAATCGAGGCTGAACGGCTGCCCCATCGTCGGATCGCCTGTGGAGATGCGACCTGTGAGATAAATTCCAGCGACCGCGCTGCTTACGGAACAGAGAACGTAACAAACAACCCTCGGCGTGATGACATCGACGCCGTTGAGCGCTGCATTTTCGCTGCTCGCGCCGATCGCGAAGACGCGTAGGCCGAACCGGCTCTTGTAGAGCAGGACAGAGGCGATAAGGCTCACGGCCACGCACCAGAAGAACGCCGCGGGAAATCCGCCGACGCTCGCCTTCGCCAACATTATCAGAGGGTCGGGGACGTTTCCTCCCGCGGCCGGCAGAACGAGCAACGTGAACCCCTGCACGAATGTCATCGAGGCGAGCGTCATGATGAGCGGATGGACGCCGAAGATTGTCACGCCGACCCCGTTCGCCGCGCCGACCAGCAGGCTTGCGGCGAGGGCCGATCCAATCGCGAGCCACGGATTGGCGATCGACACGATTAGCGCGCTGGTGGAGACTCAAAACCGAACCGACGGAAATATCGATGCCGCCAATCAGCGCCACCAGCAACTGTCCAAGCGCGACGATCAACAAGGCGGCGACCTGACTGGTGACGTTCGCGATGTTCTGCGGCTCGAAGAAATCGGGCGACTGCACCGCGAGCAGAATGAACATCAGAACGGGAAGGCCAAGCGGGATCAGCCCGAGTCCTGTTCGTCCAAAACGGCGAATCCGAGAGTTGCTCACGCAGGCGCCCCTTCGCCCAAAGGCGCGGCGGCCGTTAAGGCGTAAGTCATGATCAATTCCTCGCTAGCATCCGCTGCGGTCAGTTCCGAGACAATGTGGCCCTCGCGCACGACGAGAATTCGATCGCAAAGTCCAAGATGTTCGGTCAGCTCGCTCGAGGTGATCAGCACGGCGCCGCCCTTGTTCGCAAAGTCGCGCAGCAGCGCATAGATTTCGGCCTTGGCGCCCACGTCAACGCCGCGGGTCGGCTCCTCGATCACCAGCGTGTCGACATTTGAAGCCAGCCAGCGCCCGATCATCACCTTCTGTTGGTTGCCTCCTGACAGCGAGGAGACGGTCTGGTGCTCGTCGCGCGCCCGCATGCTCATCGATCGCATCAGCGACACAATGCGTCGACGGTCGACCTGGGCGAGTGAAAACATCGAAGCGCCGCGCAGGATTCCCAGCCCGATGTTCTGCTCGATCGAAAGCGAGGGATAGAGACCCTCGGTCTTTCGGTCCTCTGGGATGAAACCGAGGCCCGCGAGGGTCGAGGCGACGATGGAGGCGCCAACCGTCCGTGGGGTCGCCTCGCCATCATGTTTCTGGACGCGGCCGCCAGAGGGGGTCTGCAATCCTACCAGGGCGCGAACGATATCGCGCTGTCCCTGCCCCTCCAGGCCAGCGAGGCCGACGATCTCGCCTCTGCGCAGTTGGAACGAGACGGCGGGTTGTCCCGCCGCCGGGGTGAAATCCGCGACGTCGAGGGCAGGCCGGATCTCGCGCGGCGCGACAGCGCGCGCCGGGAACAGGCTACCGAGTTCGCGTCCCACCATGAGAAGTCACGAGGCCGTCGTGCGACAGAGCCGCGGTCGGCTGCGTCGCGACATGGCGGCCGTCCTTCAGCACCGTCGTGGTGTCGCATAGACGAAAGATTTCGTGCAGCCTGTGGCTGATGTAGAAAATGAGCGCGCCCGCTTGCTTTTGACGGTGAATCAGACGCTCGAGCTTTTGCACCCCCGGCGCATCGAGCGCGGCTGTGGGCTCGTCGTATATGACGACGCGCGCATTAATTGTCAGCGCCTTGGCGATCTCTATCAGATGTTGCTCGGCAATGGTGAGGTCGCCGCAGAACAGGTCGGAATCTGAGGTCCACCTCGACGCTTTCGAGGACCTTCCGGGCCGCCTCGCGCATGCCGCGTCGATGGAGAAAGCCGCCGCGAACCGGTTCGCGTCCTAGGAACAGGTTCTCGGCGATTGTGAGGTTCGGGACGAGCGTGAGCTCCTGGAATATCGTGGCGATTCCGGCAGACACCGCATCGCGAGGACCGTCGAAATCAAGGACGCGGCCGGCGAGATGAATTTCGCCGGCGTCCGCTCGATGAACGCCGGCGAGCAACTTCATCAGAGTAGACTTGCCGGCGCCGTTCTCGCCTGTGATCGCATGAACCGACCCGGCGCGGCTCGAGAAGGACACGGAGCCCAGCGCCTCCGTCGAGCCGAAACGCTTGCTGACGTTTCTGAACTCGATCAGTGGCGCTCGCGCGTCGAAACTCGCGCCCTCGCCTATCGACGGGCTTCTCACGGCCCTTTGTCTATTTCTTGAACGTATCCACGATGACGTTTTCAGGCAGCGTCGAAGGGAACCAGTAGGCGTCGTTGAGGTCCGGCCGGTAGTATTTGTCGAAGTTGGCGGCGGTAATCGGCTCCGGATCTGAATAATAGGCCTTGTAGAGCGGTTTGCCCTCCAGCAGAGCCATGGCGGCCTTGACCGTCGCCGTTCCGAGACCGGGCGTGTAGATCGGTCCCATGCTATCCGCGCCGGCGGCTTTCCAGGCGCGAAGAAAGCCGTTGTTTGCCTCGCCGGTCATCGGCACCAGCGGTTTGCCGATCTCCTTGAAGACATCGAAACAGGCGCGCGTCATGTCGGCGCCCGAGAACCAGATCCCATCGACGGGTTGGCCGGAGGCGACGAGATTTTCGCAGAGCTGCTTGCCCTTGGCATAGTTCCAATCGCCATAGACTTCGGCGCCGATCTTGATGTCGGTTCCCTTCAGGGCGTCTCGGAAGCCATTGTAACGTAAAACGTCCTCGCCGCTGGCGGGAATGCCGCGGAACGCCCAGACGACGCCCTTGCCGTGCAGCTTGTCCTTCAACCATTCGCCGCCCGACTTGCCGAACGCCTCTCCGCCGCCGAAGACGGTAACCGTAGCGTCTGGAAACGCGGCGCTAGGGCCGTAGACGATGACCGGTATGCCCGCCTTGACTGCCGCGTCGACCTGCGCCTTCACCACTTCAGGAGAAATAGGCACGATGATCAGGGCGTCGACTTTATGCGCCAGCAGATCCTCGATGTCCGCGACCTGTTTCGCGGGCTGCCAGTTCGCCTCGACGAAGCGAAATTCCTTAACGCTGGGGTTTTGGGCGCCTGCGTATTTTATCTCTTGAATGGTTTGTACAATCCAGGTGTTGCCGACGCCCGGCCAGGACATGCCGATGGTCCATGGCGGATCCTTCTTGAATGTTCCTGCCGGAACGGTGTCCTTCGAGGACGGGACCATCAGGCTCGGCGGCAAAAGCAGCACGTCGTCAGCGGACGCAGCCGCTTGACACAACAAGGAACCTGCTAACGTTAAAACGCAAAGGAGAAGCGATCGCTTCATGTTTCCTCCCTCAAGGTTGGTTGTCTTAATCCGCGGACGGCCGAGCTTTACCTGCCGGCTTTACGCGCCGACGATAGCTGACGGTTTGTGTGCGCGCAAACGTGTAGCAAGATAGCGTCGGGAAACGCGACAACCCGAGAGTTCGGTTAGCTGCGTTTTCGAGTCCGGACCTGAAGATATTCGCCATCTAAGCTTGCGACTGGCAAACTTGGTTAGCGGCTCGCACGACAACCAACGCGAATCATCGACAAAAAGGAAGGGCTGACCCATGGATGCGGTCAAATTCTCTTCCGGCCTTGACGTCCCCCGTCGACTTTCAAGCCCGTATCGCTGCGCGGAGGGCAGCCTTCCCCAGGGGTCCGGCCTCCGAAGCGGCTCGCCGCCCTGCGGCCTACGCCCAAGGCTATCCGCTAGTCGCTGCCATAGCCGACCACTTCTATTCGGCGGCGCCGGTATGATCGCCCTTGCTGGGTAGTCATCGCTCCGATGGTCTTCTCGGCCTTCGGCCTCTCGTCTCTTTGGAGCCTAGCCATTGCATTCCAGTGGCCGTTGCTGCTGGCCATGGCGGCAATCGCCCTGGCCGCGATCTATCGCTGGGCCAAACCGCGCCGCAGCCCGCTGGCAATGGCTTTCGGTCGGGAGCGGGGCGGCAGCCATCGGATGGCTGATCACTCGGCTCTCTTCTCCTGGTATATCGCCCATTTCGGCGCCTACAACCCCACCCATGGGTCGCTCGGAGCCGCAGTCGGCATGATGATGTGGATGTGGATCTTGCCATCGTGATCTCGCTCGGCGGCGAGCTCAACGCCGAGATCGAGCATCAAACCGCGGAGGATTTAACGGTGGGCTCCGAAAAGCCGCTAGGCGAGCGCGGCGCGGTGATGGCCGACACAATCGGGTCGGAGCGCTAGTCTTGTCGGCGCAGTTTCACCAACCAGAAGGAAGGCGGTTGTTGAGCGACGGCACGCTTCGGCCGAAGTTGGCCTCTCGCCCGTAGGAAAATGATCTCTCACCCGAACGCGGAATTTACCGAACGCGGTAGCGCGACAGCTTCGAATCGCTGGTTCGACGGGTGTTACCGGCAGTGTCCTCGCCCATAGAACCCACCACCGCCGAGCGTGGGGCGACTTCTCGCATAGGAAAAGTCCCAAGCCGGAAGCGGCACGCGTTTATAGCAATTCATGAACCAGCGTTCCTTTCCTTCGGCGCTTTCCGGAATAGAGCCAGTCCGATGCCTCGGGAGCGCATTGTTGCGGGGGCGATCTTTGTGCCGCAAAAAGCCCGCAACCCGCGACCCGGAGCTAAGATAAGATGGGGTGGGATGGCGACGCGTCTGAACGTGTTGGAACGGCGATTTGAGGGACCGCTTGCGCGCCGGCTCACCGCGGCTGCGTCGAGCATGGGCATAACGCTTTATTGGCTTGGTCAGGCGGGATTTGTCATTCAAGCTGGCGCCAGACGGCTCATTATCGACCCCTATCTCTCGGACACGCTTGCGGCGAAATACACGGGAACGACCACTCCGCATGAGAGGATAGAGCGCCCCCCCATCCAGCCGGCGGAATTGGGACGTATCGACCTCGCACTCGCAACGCATCATCATACTGACCACATGGATTTCGGGACTCTGGCGCCGCTTGCCCAGTTGCGCCTCGACTTGCTCTTTGTGGTCCCGCGCGCAAGTCAATCAGAGGCGCTCAAGCGCATTGGCGCGACAAACGACCGTCTCATTCCAATGGACGCTGGCGAACGGATCGAGCCCTGGCCGGGCCTGTCTATCGTTGCTCTTCGCGCCGCTCACGAGTTTCTTGAGACAGATGTCGAGGGCAATCACCGCTTTCTGGGCTATGCGCTCATATTTGGGGTGGAGGGCAACTACGTTTCAATCATTCATTCCGGAGACACAATTCCTTTCGCAGGGCAACGTGAAGAATATCGCCGTATGCAGCCGGATTTGCTCCTCTTGCCCGTCAATGGACGTTCGGAAGCGCTCGCGGCTCGGGGCATCGCCGGCAATCTGACGCTCGACGAGGCCGTGGCGCTGACCGTCGAGAGCGGAGCGCCGGCGACGATCGCCCATCACCACGGACTTTTCGCCTTCAATACTCTGCCCGTCGCCGACATCGAGCGGAAGGCAGTGGAGCCTGGACTTCCGATCCAACTCATCCCAGGCGCGTCTAGGCTTGGAGGTCGTGGTTAGTTCATCCTAAGGTGCCTTGGGCCTTCGGTGAAACATGGGAGAATACGCTGGAACCCCCAGTACGGCGTCCGCTGAGCGGCGCTCTCGAAAGAGTGCGCGCGACGCGGCTTAGCCTGCGCAAATCGGAGGCCAAAGTAGCCGATCTGGTGCTCGCGGATCCGGCCCGCATCCTGGAGTCGAGCTTGGCTGAGCTCGCAACGCTCGCCGGCGTTAGCCAGCCGACTGTGATGCGTTTTTGCGTCGCCATCGGGTACTCGGGCTATCAAGAATTCAAACTTCGGCTTGCCCAGAGTCTCGCGCTCGGCCGGTCCGCAACTCACTCCGTGATTTCCGACCGCGATGGACTCGGCGCGGTGACGGACAAGATCTTCGAATACACGTTGACGAGCCTCGACTGGGCTCGTCAACATCTCGATAGAGTGGCCCTGGACCGTGCGGTGGACCTTCTTGCGGGGGCCGGTTCGATTGCCTTCTTTGGCTTCGGCGCCTCGTCGTTGGTGGCCATGGACGCCCAGCAGAAGTTTCCGCTCTTCGACGTTCCGAGTAGGGCGGAAGCGGACGCGCATCAGCAAATCATGGCGGCGTCCATGATGCGCGAGGGTGACGTGCTCGTCGTCATCTCCAATACCGGCCGCACGCGGCAGATCGTCGAGGCGGCCGAGATCGCAAAGAGCGCCGGCGCAGTCTTGATCGGAATCGTCGGCGCGGAAGGACCGATCAGCGCGCTGTGTGACGTCAGCCTGCTCGTGGAGACGCTCGACAACACGAATGTCTATACGCCGACCACGTCGCGCATCGCCGCCCTGGTCCTGGTCGACATTCTTTCAACGGCCGTTGCGCTCAGGCGCGACAGCGGGCATCTGGATCGCCTCAGCCGGATGAAACAGCGGCTCAACGCTTTTCGCTCCGGCGAGACAGAGCCGGATACGTCCGCCTGACCGTCGGCCGGAACGAGCGGAGGTCACATCGAAAGGAAACAAAAATTGAACGGGTCCGCGCCTGCGGCTTCCATCGACGATCTTATCAAGGGTTTTGCCGCAGACCTCTTCACGACCGATTCCGAGCGGATGGAATCGTACGCGCACGATAGAACTGGTTACTATTACGGGCTTCCTTTTGCCGTGGCGCGCCCGCGCACGGTCGACGAGGTCGCGGCCGTCGTCCGGCGCTGCGTTGATCTCAACTTGGGCATCGTGCCGCAGGGCGGCCTGACGGGTCTCGTCGGTGCGGCGGTGTCGGATGCAAACGAGCCGGAGGTGGTCGTACTGCTCGACCGCATGAATGCGGTGCGCTCGATCGATCCAACCGGATACACAATGGTCGTGGAAGCCGGGTGTATTCTTGAAGTCGCAAAGCAGGCCGCCGAAGCCGAGAACTGCCTTCTGCCGATCACGTTTGGCTCGCAAGGTTCGGCGCGGATCGGCGGCAATGTCTCCACCAATGCGGGCGGCTTCAACGTGCTGCGCTACGGCATGACCCGTGACCTCGTACTCGGCCTTGAAGTCGTTTTGCCGGACGGACGAATCTGGAACGGCCTGCGGACCTTGCGCAAAGATAATCGCGGCTACGATCTCAAGCAGCTTTTCATCGGCGCTGAAGGGACGCTCGGCGTCGTGACGGCTGCCGCGCTTAAGCTGTTCCCGAAGCCAACGCAGGTCGAGACGGCCTGGCTCGGTCTGCGCTCGATCGACGATGTGATGGCTTTCTACGCGAAGGTCCGACGGAGCTGTAGCGACCTCCTGTCCGCCTTCGAGCTCATCCTGCGCGATGGGCTTGTGCTGGGGCTTGCCAGTCGGCCAGACCTCGCTGATCCGCTCGGCGAACCGTGCTCGGTCTACGTGCTCATGGAGCTCTCTGCCCGGGGGCACGGTTGATCTCCGGCAAGTGCTGGAAACCAGCCTCGAGGACGCCGGCGAACTGATCGTCGACGGCACGATCGCGGCGAGCAAGGCGCAGGCCGAACGGCTGTGGCTCTATCGCGAGGCGATGGTCGAAGCGCAAAGCCGGACAGGCGCGTATTACCGAACGGACGTTTCTGTGCCGCTCTCCTCGATCCCGGCCTTCCTCGAAGCCGCGCTCGACGCGCTCGCGAAGTCGCTGCCAGAAGGAAGGCCCATCGCCTATGGCCATATCGGTGACGGCAACATCCATCTCAATGTCGTGCCTCCGCCGGACTGGTCGAAGGACCAGCGCTACGCCTTATTCCAACAGGCCGAGACTTTCATCTTCGAAACGGTCGACCGCTTCGGTGGAAGCTTCAGCGCCGAGCACGGCGTCGGTCGCTCCAAGAAGGGTGCCTTCCTCAAGCGGGTCGACCCGGTGACACTTGATCTGTTTCGGCTTTGAAAAGCGCCCTGGATCCGCAAAATAGACTGAGCCGAGGGCGCATCTTCGATCTTTGAGCGCTTTGTCCGTCACTCACCCCTTCCGGACGATCTCTGCGATCTCCGACAAAGCCTCGAACTCCGGCCCCGCACCGGAATGGGGATGTGGAAGACTTCGGCGATCACCTGCATCCAGCCATGCAGGAAATAGGTCCAGCCGTCCTCGATCTGCAGCGCGCGGCGCGACGCCTGGGCGCGCGCCTGATCGAGGAAAACGAGATCGCCGCGATAATTGAGGTCCCAGGCGATTGCGCGCTCGGGAAACACGGCCGCATCGGTCAGCGGCGAGCCTGGCGCGTCCTTGCCGAGCCCGGTCGCGTTGACGATCAGCGAGCCGGGGCGGAGGTCCGCGAGGACGGCGTCGTTGTCGCGCGCGTCCGCCGCAAGGACATAATCGGTCGGCACGCCGGAGCCGAGCTCGCCATGGACGCGCCGGATCTCCTCGAGGCGCGCCGGATTGCGGTCGGAGACGACGATGCGCGAGGGCCGATCTGCGCCGCGCATCTTTTGCATCAGATGCCAGGTCAGTGCGATGGTCGAGCCGCCAGCGCCCATTGAAAACATCTCCCCAGCCGTCCGCTCGAAATGGCGCTCAGGCAGAAAGCCGTCGATCGCGACACCGGAGGAGATCGGGTCCTTGGCGTGGCAGACGAACTTGCCCTGCTGCTTCGACAGGCAGCTCGTCTCCGCCCATGAGCAGCGCATGAGGATCGACGACGTCGAAAAGGTCGCGGCAGGCGCGATAAAGATCGATCTTGTGCGTGGTGACCAGCGCGCCGAGCGACTGCGGATCGTCTTTCAGAAACGCGACCGCCGCCCGATAGGATTCGGGCGGTGCATGGAGCGGAAAATCGACGCCCTTGATGACGGCGTCCATCGAGCCCGAGGCGCTTGGCCCAGGCTGGAAACACCCTCATGATCGAGCTCTTCGTCGTCGTCACGCCGAAGAAGTAGAGGGTCGGCGCCGTCGCCGGTTCGAGCGTGGTCATCGGCGGAGACGCTCACGATGCGGAGGCGAAGACGCGGGCGATGCGTTCGGCGGGACGACCGCGATAGCTCGCGTTGTCGACCAGCAGCCAGCCGCCTTTGCCGTCATCGACGACCCGGCTCCGCATGCCGCCCGCCTCCTCGATGATCGCATAGTCCTGGCCGGAATCGGCCGGATAGGCGAAGGTCATCACCAATTCGTCCGGCGCCGATGTTGACCGAGCGATGGATCCAGTAGGGCGGGACGTAGCAAAGCGCCCGCGGCTCGATCTCGACCGTGCGGATCTCGCCCTCCGGCGATTCGAGCAGCATGAGCCCGCGCCCGCTCTCGCCATAGTACATCTCCGGTCGATTGGCGTTGGCGTGGATGTGGCCGCGGGTGAGGAAATATTCGCGGCCCACCTTGCCGGGACGCATCCGGGTGACGCCGATGATCATGTCGCCCGGGTTCGCGGACGGCTTGAAGTCCGTGACTTCGTAGACGACCTCATCGCCGAGCTTCGCGCTTCAGCGCGTCGAAGGCGGCCGCGTCCTCATAGAGGCCGTCGAGATCGGCGAGCGTTTTGACGTAGCGATTGGTCGCCCCGATGAGCTCGCCCCGAGCGACGTCGACGCGGCAGATTCCGGGCTCCCTAAGCTGCACAGTGACTCCTCCTTCTGATCATCTAGCGGACGTGCACGATCGGAATTTCTGTATCTTTTGCTACATCTGTGTCAAGGCTCGCTAAAAAGTAGGCGCATCTTTAGGCCATATTTATGGCTAATTCACGCCATAATTAGCGTATTGTGCGCTGCACAATTGCTCAAATGGGCGACGAGAGTCAAATTTATCACAGAATCCCAGCCTTGACGAACGTTCTGGCTTGTATCTAGGCTACAAATCGGGGCCGCACAGGCCCTCAAGAAACAGACTCGCGGAGGAAACTCGATGAAAGCAGCCCTTTCGGCGTTTCGCGCTCGCCGCGCGCTTGCTGCCGGCGCTAGCGGCGCCGCTCAAGGCCGCCGACTGCAAAGTCGGCGTCGCCATGTACACGCTCAGCGCCCCCTATTTCGCCGCTCAGGTCGCCGCCGCCGTCGACCAGGCCAAGAAGGCCGGATGCGACGTCTCGCAGTCCGACGGCCAGAACGACATGAACAAGCAGATTTCCGACGTCGAGGACATGGTCGCGAAGGGCGTCAACCTTCTGATCCTCAATCCGCGCGATCCCGAAGGCCTCGTCGCCGCCGCCGACGCCGCCACCAAGGCCGGCGTCAAGGTCGTGGTGATGGATTCGAGCATCAACCCCAAGGCGCATGTCGATCACCCAGGTGCGCTCGTCCAACGACCAGAACGGCTATCTCGTCGGCCAGTGGCTCGCCAAGACAGATGCAGGGCAAGCCGATCAAGATGATCCTGCTCTCTGGTTCGCAGGGCAACGAAGTCGGTCGCGACCGTCGCCTCGGCGTGTTCAAGGGCCTGCTCGAAGGCCAGCTCGTCAACGAGGGCAAGGCCGAGCTTCCAGGTGCTCGGCCAGGGCTGGGGCTCGTGGGCGCAGGAAGAAGGCCTGAAGGCCGCCGAGGACCAGCTGCAGGCGCATCCCGACGCCAATGTCGTGCTCGGCGAGAACGACTCGATGGTGCTCGGCGCGATGAAGGCGCTCGAAGCGTCCGGCAAGAAGGACGTGCTGGTGCTCGCCGCCGCCGACGGCCAGAAGGAGGCGCTCGCCCTGATCAAGGAAGGCAAGTACGGCGCGACCGGCCTCAACGATCCCGACCTCGTCGCGCGCACCGCCGTCGACATCGGCCTCAAGGCGCTCAAGGGCGACCTTCCGGCCGACTACCCCAAGCTCGTCCTGACCAAGCCCGACGTGATCACCAAGGAGAACGTCGACAAGTACTATCGCAAGGACGCGGTGTTCTGAGCAGTCCTCGAGCGGACTTCGCATCTGACAGAAGCCGGCGGCGGAGCGAGCATCCGCGGCTGGCCGCCTTTCATGACGCACGAAGGGCGTCATGACCGAACTCGCGAGGCTCACGGCCATCACGAAGATCCTTCGGCGGCGTTCGCGCCTTGCGCGGCGTCGACTTCGACGTGCAGACCGGCGAGGTCCACGCGCTGATCGGCGAGAACGGCGCCGGCAAGTCGACCCTGATGCGTGTGCTCGGCGGCGAAATGCCGCCGAGCAGCGGCGAGATCCGGATCGACGGCAGCACGATCGAGTTTCCGGGGCCCGCGGGCAGCGCGCGCCCATGGCATCGCCATCATCCATCAGGAGCTGGCGCTGGCGCCGGATCTGTCGGTGGCGGAGAACATTTTTCTCGGCGAACTGTCGGGGTCATCTCCTGGAGCGCGCTTGCGCCGGCGCGCTGCCGAACTCATCGCCTCGCTCGGCTTCGACATCGATCCGGCTCGGCGCGTCGGCACGTCTCGCCGTCGCCCATCAGCAGGTGGTCGAGATCGCCAAGGCGCTGTCGCGCAAGGTCAAGATCATCGTCTTCGACGAGCCGACCGCCGTGCTTGTCGGCGCAGGACGCCGAACGGCTGCACGAAATCATCGGTCGGCTGCGCGCCGAAGGCGTCGGCATCGTCTATATCTCGCACCGCCTCGAAGAGGTCCTGAGCATCTCCGATCGCGTGACGGTGATGAAGGACGGTCAGGTCGTCGCGACCACGGCCGCCGCAGGAGCTCACAATCGACGAGATGATCCGCATGATGGTCGGCCGTCCGATGGCGGCTTTGTTTCCCGAGAAGGGCGCCGCGGACGATCGGCGAGGAGCGACTGGCGGTCCGCGATCTCCAGGCCGGGCGCCTCGTGCGCGACGTCAGCTTCTCCGTGCGCGCCGGCGAGATCGTCGGCCTTGGCGGGCTCGTCGGATCGGGCCGCACCGAAGTCGCGCGGGTGATCTTCGGCGCCGACCGGCTCGAAAGCGGGGCGATCCTCCTCGACGGCGAAGGAAGCGAAGATACGCTCGCCAAAGGACGCCGTGAAAGCCGGCGTCTGCCTGGTGCCCGAAGACCGCAAAGGCCAGGGCGTCGTGCTGGACGCTCCGATCCGCGATCAACGCCACGATGGCGCGGCTTTCCGCGGTGGTGAACCGGCTCGGCTTCGTCCGGCAGGCGCTCGAGCGCAAGACTCGTCGACGATCTCGGCCGGCAGCCTCAGGCTCAAGGCCTCGCGGATCGACGCGCCGGTCTCGAGCCTGTCCGGCGGCAACCAGCAGAAGGTCGTGCTCGCCAAGTGGTTTCACGCTGGCGGCGACGTCATCATCCTCGACGAGCCGACGCGCGGCGTGGACGTCGGCGCGAAGAGCGAGATCTACGGCATCGTCCTCAAGCTCGCGGAAGCAGGCAAGGCGGTGCTGGTGATTTCCTCCGAGCATCAGGAGCTGTTCGGCCTTTGCGACCGCATCCTCGTCATGGGCGAAGGGCAGGTTGCGCGGCGAACTGAAGCCTCCGGACTACAGCGAGGAAAAGCTTCTTTCGCTCGCGATTTCGCGAAGCACGTTCACCATGAAGGCGGCGTGACCGATGACGACGATCAGCGAACGCGCAGCCGCAGAGCGGACGCAGGTTCGATTTCGGCGACCTTGCTGCACCGCTTCGGCACGCTCGGCATTTTCGTCGTGCTGGTGGTGGTCGCCTCGCTCTGGTCGCCGAGCTTCCTCACCAAGCCGAACATTCTCAACGTGCTGCGCCAGGTGGCCTCCAGCGCGGGCATCATGGCGGTCGGAATGCTGTTCGTCATCCTGACGCGCGGCATCGATCTTTCCGTCGGTTCGGTCGCTGCGCTCGGCTGCGTGCTCACCGCCTATTTCATCGCCTTTTCCGGCTACAGCGTGCCGGACGACCATCCTGCTCGTCATGCTTGTCCGGCGCGGCCTGCGGCGCTCGTCACCGGCGGGTTCGTCGCCTATCTGAAGCTGCCGTCCTTCGTGATGTCGCTGGCGATGATGGCGATCGCGCGCGGCCTTTCGCTGATCTTCTCGGCGGGACGGCCGATCCCGATCGGCGACGGCGGCGAGGCGCTGGCCGATTTCGGATCCGGCTATCCTGTTCGGCATGCCCGCAGCCGGTGATCGTGATGTTCGCGATCTTCATCGTCGGCGGCGATCGTGCTCAACTTCACGAGCTTTGGCCGCATCATCACCGCGATCGGCTCGAACGAGGAGGCCGTGCGTCTCTCCGGCATCGCGGTGCCGCGCTACATCCTCTCGGTCTATGTCATCTCGGGCGCGCTTGCCGCGGTCGCCGGCATCATCTCGACGAGCCGCACCGGCGTCGGCTCGGCGCAGGTCGGCGTCGGCGCGGAGCTCGAACGTCATCGCGGCCGTGGTGATCGGCGGCGCGAGCCTGATGGGCGGGCGGGGCGGCGTCATCAACACGCTGCTCGGCGCGCTGGTGATGGGCATCATCGCCAACATCATGAATCTCGCCGGCGTGCCCGGCTACGATCAGCAGGTCTATATGGGCCTCATCATCGTCGTCGCCATGCTGATCCAGTACGGCGCCGGCTCGCTCAAGCGCTGAGCGAATGGCCCGCGACCTGACCCTTTCCATCGATGTCGGCACCGGCAGCGTCCGCGCCGCGCTCGTCGATCGGTCCGGCGCGATCCTCCATATCGCGGCGCGCGAGCACGATCAGATCGTGCCGCAATTCGGCTGGGCTGAGCAGCGGCCGCTCGACTGGTGGGCCGGCGTCTCCGCGCTCGATCCGCGACGCGCTCGGCGCGGTCGAGGGCGCAGCCGAGCGCATCGCGGCGATCTGCGCCTGCGGACAGATGCACGGGACGGTGCTGATCGACGAGGCCGGACGGCCGACGCGCGACGCCGCGCCGTTGTGGAACGACAAGCGCACCGCCGCATCGTCGCCGACTTCGAACGTGAGCACGGCGCGTCCGCCTATCTGGCCGAGAGCGGCAATCCGCCGACCCCGGCGTGGCCCGGCTTCAAGCTCGCGTGGCTGCGGACAACGACCCGCAGGCTTACGCCGCCGCCCGCGCGGTCCTCATGCCGAAGGACTACATCAACCTTCGCCTGACCGGCGAGATCGCCATGGACTCCGGCGACGCCTCCTGCAGTTTCCTGATGGACCCGCGCGAGCGCCGCTGGTCGCGGACGATGATCGACCTTCTCGGACTCGACGCCGCCAAGCTGCCGCCGATCCGCGAGCCTCTGGAGATTCTCGGCGCGGTCACCGCCGCGGCGGCGAGCGAGACGGGACTGCGGGAAGGGACGCCGGTGCTGGTCGGCGGCGCCGACTATCCGGTCGCGCTGCTCGGCTCCGGCGCCTGTCGCCCGGGCCTCGCCTCCGACGTGACCGGCACTTCCTGCATTCTCACGCTGATCGCCGACGCGCCGCTGCTCGACCCGGAGAGTCTGCAACGTCGCGACCGTCGAAGGACATTGGGGGCCGTTCGTCCTTCTCGAGACCGGCGGCGACGCGATGCGCTGGGCGCGGCGCGCCTTCCACGAAAAGGCGCTGAGCTACGACGACATCACGGCGCGCGCCGCCGCCGCGCCGGCCGGTTCGGACGGCCTCTTCTTCATGCCCTATCTCACGGGCGAGCGGCTCGGCGCGCATCGCAACGCGCGGGCGCAATTCTTTGGCCTTGGCGCGGCCCACGGGCTCGCGCATCTCCATCGCGCCGTGCTCGAAGGCGTCGCCTTCGCCGCCGCGCGCCACCTGCGCATCATGGAGAAAGCCGCCGGCCGAAAGGATCGAACGCGTCATCGCCTCGGGCGGCGGCGCGAAGACGAACCTGTGGCTGAAAATCAAGGCGAGCGTCTACGGCGTGCCGATCCTGTCCCGAAGGAGCCGGAATGCGGCGTCGATCGGCTGCGCGGCGATGGCGGCGACGGCGGCCGGCTGGTTCGCTCGAATCGAGGACGCGGTCGCCTCCTACGTCCGCTATGTCGACGAGATGCAGCCCGACCCCGATTGGGCGCAAACCTATGCGCGGATGCAGCCGATGTTCGACCGGCTCTACGCCCATTCGCAGGCGCTCTACGACGATCTTGACGCCCTCGTCGCGGCTCATTGACCCAGGACCTTAACGCAATGGACGAAATCCTCGCCACCTTTCGCCCCGACCTCTTCGCCGGCAAGCACGTGCTCATATCAGGCGGGACCAGCGGCATCGGCCTTGCCGTCGCGAAGGGCTTTGCTGCGACTCGGCGCGGAGGTGATCGCGACCGGCGCCTCGCAGGCGCGGCTCGACGCGGCGCGGGCCGACACGCGAAGCAAAAGGCATTCGCTTCGAGTTGCTGGACGTGCGCGATCGCAAGGCGATCGACGCTTTCGTCGGCGCTCTGCCCAGCCTGGACGTGCTGATCAACTCGGCCGGAGTCGCCAAGCCAGAGACGGAATATGAGGAGGCCGCTTCCTCGACGTGATGGACGTCAACCTCAACAGCGTCATGCGCCTTTCGATGGCGGCGCGGCCACTGCTGGCGCGGTCCAAAGGCGCGATCGTGAATTTCGCTTCGATGCTGAGCTATGTCGTCGACGACGCCGTCCCGGCCTATTCGGCCAGCAAGACCGGCCTTCTCGGGTCTGACCCGCACGCTCGCGCATCGCTTCGGACCCGAGGGCATTCGCGTGAACGCGATCGCGCCGGGCTATCATAAGACCGACATGACAAAGGGGCTCTGGAGCGATCCGGAGCCCGCGGCGAAGATCGCGGCGAAGGCGGCGTTGAAGCGCTGGGGAACGGTCGAGGATCTTGTCGGAACGGCTGTCTTTTTGTGCTCACCGGCCGCGCTCTTCGTGACCGCGACGACGCTGCCGGTCGACGGCGGCTATGTCGTCAGCGGCTTCTGACGCGGTGATCGGTGGAGCGCGTCATGGATGAGGCGCCAACAGGGTCGGGTCGGCTTCGGACGGGCCTATGGCGGCCCGGGCAAATATATTCAGCGTCCCGGCGAGATCGACCGTCTGCCCGACCATCTGAAATCGCTCGGCGACAGCGCGTTCCTGCTTGTCGACGGCTTCGTGCTGGACTCCATGGGCGACGGCGTTGCGAGCCTCGCTCGCCGCGAGCGGCCTTCCCTATACGATGGAGCGCTTCAACGGCGAATGTTGTTCGGAGGAGATCGCGCGCGTCGAGACTCTCGTGCGCTCTCACTCGGCGGCGGTTGTCGCTCGGAATCGGCGGCGGAAAAACGGCGGACACCGCCAAGGTCGCGGCGTGTCGGACAGGAGCGCGGATCGTGATCGTGCCGACGATCGCCTCGACCGACGCGCCGTGCAGCGCGGTCGCGGTGCGTTACTCGACGGACGGCGTCTATCAAGAAGCGATCTCCTTGCCGCGCAATCCCGATATTGTCCTGGTCGACAGCGCGGTCATCGTGAGGGCGCCGGCGCGCTTTCTCGTCGCGGGAATCGGAGACGCGCTTTCGACATGGTTCGAAGCCCGCTCCAATGTCGAAACCTCTTCGCAAAACTTCATCGCTGGCGGCTTCCCGACGCCCGCGGCCGGCCTTGCGCTTGCCAGAGTTTGTTATGACGTGCTGCTTCGCGACGCGCTCGCGGCCAAACACGCCGCCGAGCGTGGCGCGCTGACCCAGGCTGTCGAGAACATCATCGAGGCGAACACGCTGCTCAGCGGCCTCGGGTTCGAGAATTGCGGCGTCTCCGGGCGCCCACGGGATTCACGACGGCCTGACTGCGCTCGACGAGACGCACGGCTTCTATCACGGCGAGAAGGTCGCCTTCGGAACGCTCTGCCTGCTGATGCTCGAAGGGCGTCCGCTCGCGGAGATCGAGGCGACGGCGCGGTTCTGCCGTTCGCTTGGCCTCCCGATCGACGCTGGCCGACCTGAAGCTCGCGAAGGCGAGTCGCGCCGACATCGAACGCGTCGCGGAAGCAGCGCTCGCTCCCGGTTCCGTGACCTGGCGGTCGGCCGCGCCGCTCTCGGTCGCGACCGTTCGCGACGCCATCATTGCGCTCGACGCGCTTCACCTCCTCGCTCGCCGCATCTGCCTAAGACCGAGCAATCCGCCCCTTTTCGCACTCAAAGGAAACCTCGATGCAAGCCGCCGTCATGTACAAGCCCGGAGACATCCGGCTCGAGGACGTTCCAAAGCCGACGGCGAAGAAGGGCGAAGCCCTGCTCCGCGTCGCGGCGGTCGGCGTATGCGGCTCCGACATTCCGCGCATGCTGACCAAGGGCGCGCATCGCATGCCGATCATCTGCGGACATGAATTCTCCGGCCATATCGTCGACGTCGGCGAGGAGCGTGAGCGGTTTCGACATCGGCGAGCTTGTCGGCGTCGCGCCGCTCCTTCCGTGCCGGGTCTGCGATCAATGCGTGACCGGCAATTTCTCGCGCTGTCGCAACTACGATTATTTCGGCAGCCGGCGCGACGGCGCCTATGCCGAATTCGTCGCCGCGCCGGTCGATAATCTCCTGAAGACGCCGAAGGGCGCCGATCCGCGCGCGATCGCGATGACCGACCCGGCCTCGATCGCGCTGCACGCCGTGTGGAAGGCGCCGCCGACCATGGGTCAACGCGGCGCGGTCGTCGGCTGCGGGCCGATCGGCCTCTTCGCCATCCAGTGGATGAAGCTCATGGGCTGCACCGAAGTCGTGGCGGTCGATCTCGCATTCCGCCAAGCTCGAGGAGGCGCGCGAAGCGGGGGCGACGCACACTTTTCTCTCTCACGAGGCGCCGGCGGACCTCACTCTGCGATCTCATCGTCGAGGCGGCGGGCGTTCCGGCCTCGATCAATCTCGCCGCGCGCCTGGCGGCGCCCGGCGGTCACGTCGTCTTCATCGGGATTCCGGTCGGCGACGTGCCCCTCGAGAACAAGACCTTCCAGCATTTTCTGCGCCAGGAAGTGTCGCTGCACGGCGCCTGGAATTCCTTCAGCGCCGCCGTTCCCGGGCAAGGAATGGACCGTGAGCCTCGCCGCGCTCGCCGACGGCACGCTTGAAATGGGAATTCATGATCACGCATGATCTCCCGCTTGCGCGATCTGCCGCGGATGTTCGAGACGATCCGCGGGCGCAACGAGCATTTCTCCAAGGTCATGTTCCGGCCCTGATCGATGGCGCGGCTCCTCGGTCTCGATTTCGGCACGGGCGGCGTTCGCGTCGGGGTGTTCGACCTCGACCGCGCGCGTGATGCTGGCCGAGCGCGAGGAGCGCTACGCGACGCGCCATCCGCGTCCGGGCTGGGCCGAGCAGTCGCCGCTCGACTGGTGGGAGGCGCTCGGCAAGGCGACCCGCGGGCTGATGGCCGATCTCGGCGCGCCCGGAGATCGACGGCGTCTGCGTCGCAACGACGGCTTCGACCGTCGTCGTCTGCAAGCGCGACGGGACGCCGCTGCGCCCCGCCCTGCTCTGGATGGATTGCCGCGCCGCTGAGGAAGCGGATCGGACGGCCGCTTCGCGCCATCCGGTCATGGCCTATTCCGGCGGCGGCGACGCGGCCGAGTGGCTGGTGCCGAAAGCCATGTGGCTCGCGCGCCATGAGCCGCAGATCTATGCCGGCGCCGAGGTGATCTGCGAATGCATCGACTACATCAATTTCATGCTGACCGGCCGCTGGGTCGGCTCGCGCATGAACGCGACCTGCAAATGGAACTATGATTCCGTCGCAGGCACGCTTCGTCGACGATCTCTATGCGGAGTTCGGCGTGCCCGATCTGGCCGCCAAGCTCCCGCAAGCCGATCTTTCCCGGTCGGCGCGCCGATCGAGCGGCTTTCCGCCGCGGCGGCCGCGCATCTCGGTCTGTCGAACCGTCCGGTGCTCGCGCAGGGCGGCATCGACGCCCATATCGGCATGGCTGGCGCCGACACGATGGCGCCGGGAGAATTGCTGCTGATCGGCGGCACCTCGACCGTGCAATTGTTCCAGCTGCCTGGAGGGATCGCCGGTCGACGGTTTCTGGGGGCCCTATCCTCACGCGCTCGTCGACGATCATTGGCTCGTCGAGGCCGGACAGGTCTCGGCCGGCTCGGTGCTGTCCTGGCTGTCTCGCGACATGTTCGGGCTGGACGATTCCGGCGCTCGACCGGCTCGTGCACGAGGCGGAGGCGCTGCCCGGTTGGCGGCGCCGGGGTGCTCGCGCTCGACTATTTCATGGGCAATCGCACGCCATATCGCGATCCGCTGCTGAGGGGCGCCTTCCTTGGCCTGTCGCTCGGCCACGACCGGGCCGCGCTTTATCGCGCGGCGGTCGAGGGCGTCGCGCTGGCGAGCGCCAATGTGCTGAAGCGCATGGGCGAGCTTGGCGTCGCCTGCCGGCGCGTCGTCTCGTCCGGCGGCTACGCCAAGAACCCGCTCTGGCTGAGGGCGACGGTGGACGCGATGGGTCTGCCGATTGCAGATTCTGCCCGAGGTCAATCTGACGATCCTCGGCGCGGCGGCTTGCGCCGCGACGGCCGCGGGACTCGCGCCTGATCTCTTCGAGGCGGCCAAAGCGGTCGCGCAGCCGTCGATCGGTGATCGATCCGGATCCGCGCGGCGCATGAGCGCTACCTCGAATTGCTCGTCGAACTATCGCGAAGCGACCGAGCTGCTCACGCCGCTTGATGCGCCGGCTGGCGGCGCGCCAGCTCGGGAGCGACGCCTCATGCGGTCTGAAAGTCTCGATCGCGACGTCGCATTTCCGCAGCCTCTCCATCGAGCAGCGCGAGCTGCTGATGATCCAGGCGGCGAAGCGCTACTACGATCTCAACATGACGATCGGCGAGCTCGCTGAAGAACTCGGGCTCACCCGCTGGCAGGCGCGCCGTCTGCTCAACGACGCGCGCGAATCCGGCATCGTGCGCATCGAGATCGTGCCGCGCACGGCGCGCAGTCCCGATCCTCGAGAGCCGCCTGCAGCGGCGCTTCGGCCTGCGGGAAGCCGTGGTGGTGCGCGAGCCGACGGACGACGACGAGGCGCTGGCGCTCGACGGCGTCGCACAGGCGGCGGCGCAGTTCATCGCCTCGCTCGGCCCCATGCCGCTGATCGGCGTCTCCTGGGGCCGGACGATGAGCGCCGTCGCGCGCCGCCTTCCGCCGCTCTGGAACGAGGGCGTCGAGGTCGTGCTCCTCAACGGCGCCATGAACATCCGCTGCGCCCTCGGCGCGCACCAACAACACCGCCGAGCTGTTCGCCCGCTCGGCGAACGGCGCCGCGACGCTCCTGCCGGTGCCGGCGATCCTCGGCCATGCGGCGACGCGCGTCGCGCTGGAGCAGGACCCGACGATCGCGAGCGTGCTTGGCGCTCGGACGGCGCGCGCCGGTCGATCTGCTTCGGCATGGGCGCGATGGCGTCGCGATTCCGTGCTCGTGCAGTCCGGCTTCATCACGACAGAAGAACAGGCGGCGCTCAAGGCCAAGGGCGCGGTCGGCGACATCCTCAGTCGGTTCATCGACGCCTCACGGGCAGATCGTCGATGCGGAGCTCGACGCGCGGACAATCGGACTCGACCTGCGCTATTGCGCCGATCGCGAATTCTCGATCGGCGTCGCGGCCGGGGCGAACAAGCACCCGGTGGTCCGCGCCTGTATCCGCGCGCGCTATTTCAACGTGCTCGTCACCGACGAGCCCACGGCCCGGTTCCTTCTCGAAGAGTAAGGATCGCAAGGCGTTCGACGAGAAGCGAGTCTACGATGAACGTCGCTGAGACGGCTCTTCCCGCCAAAGGCCACAACGGCCGCGCAACCCTGGCGCTCCCGCTGGCATGCGAGTGCGTTCGAGAGCGTCGGCGTCAACGCGAGCGCGGTCGAGCGCCGCGCCGCGACCCTGACGACGCGCCGCTCGGTCAAGAAGGAATGGCAGGCGGCATGGCTCGTGAAGGCGATGACCTGCATCGACCTCACGACGCTGCCGGCGGACGACACGCCGGGCGCGTGCGCCGGCTGTGCGCCAAGGCGCAGTCAGCCGCTCGGCGACGACCTCCTCGTAGCGCTCGGTCTTGCCGACTTGCCGCCGACCGTGGGCGCGGTCTGCGTCTATCCGACGATGGTCGGCCCCGCGGTGCGGGCGCTCGAGGGCTCGGGGATCCCGGTCGCCTCTGTCGCGACCGGCTTTCCAGCCGGCCTCACGCCCTTGAAGCAGCGTCATCTGGATCAATTCGACCAACATGTTCGACGCGGCCGCAGGCTTTGGCGGCTATCGCGAGAGCGGCTTCGGCCGCGAGGGCGGCCGGGAAGGCTTGTCCGAGTACCGCATCGCCGACGAGCCGAAAGCCAAGCCCAACGCTTCCCGTCCGCTGCCCCTCAACGCCTCGCCCGGCGTGAGGCCGGTTCGAAACATCGACGAGGGCCCGGATCGCACCGCCAAGCTCTATGTCGGCGGCAAGCAGGCGCGCCCCGATTCCGGCTACAGCTACGCGGTTCTCGATCCCGCAGGACGCGAGGTCGGACTGGCTGGGCTCGGCAATCGCAAGGACATCCGTAACGCCGTGGAAGCCGCTACAAAAGCGTCATCACTGGGGAGCGGCGACAGCGCACAATCGCGCCCAGGTGCTCTACTACGTGGCCGAGAATCTCGCCGCGCGCGAAGACGAGTTCGCGCGGCGCTTGAGCGCCATGACCGGCGCCTCGGCCCGCGCGGCCAAGGCCGAAGTCGACGCCTCGATCCGCCGCGCGTTTGTCTATGCCGGTTATGCCGACAAGTTCGACGGCGCGGTGCACGCGACGCGCTCCCGCTTCATCACGCTGGCGATGAACGAGCCATGGGGCGTGATGGGCATCGTCTGCCCTGACGAAGCGCCGCTGCTCGCGTTTGTCTCGCTCGTCATGCCGGCGATCGCCATGGGCAATTGTGTCGTCGCTGTCCCGTCGGCCGGCCATCCGTTGATCGCAACCGACTTCTATTCGGTGCTCGACACGTCGGACGTTCCCGCCGGCGTCGTCAACATCGTCACCGGCGAAGCGAACGTGCTGGCCAAGACGCTGGCCGAGCACGACGGCGTCGATGCGGTTTGGTATGTCGGCGACCCGGCAGGGCGCGGCTCAGGTCGAGGCCCTTTCCGCCGGCAATCTCAAGGCGACTTGGACTTCGGCTGCGGCGATCGGACTGGGCCAAAGCGGAAGGCCGCGACTTCCTGCGCCGGGCGACCCAAGTCAAGAACATCTGGACGCCCTACGGGGAATAGAGGGCGATTTCTCTGGAGAGACGACGACATGTATCTCGAACGGTTCAAACTCGACGGCCGGGTGGCAGTTGTCACCGGGGGTGCTCAAGCCATTGGGCTCGCGTGTGTCGAAGCACTCGCTGAGGCCGGCGCCCATGTCTATATCGCGGATCAGAACCCCAGGGCGGGGAAGGAAGCGCAAGCCGCCCTCGACGCAAAGGGCGTTCACGTCGATTTCATCGAGATGGACGTGACCGATCCGGCGGCCGTCAACGCGGCCGCGGTGCAAGTCCTCAACGAGAAGCATCGCATCGACATTCTCGTGTGCAACGCGGGTATCGCCCGTTCCGAGACGCCGGCGGAGCAACTGACCGACGAGCATTGGCGCAACGTCATCGACGTCAATCTGAATGGCCTCTTCTGGTGCTGTCGCGCTTTCGGGCGACAGATGCTCGCGGCGGGACGCGGTTCGATCGTGAATATCGGGTCCATGTCCGGCTACATCGTCAACAAACCGCAGCCGCAGGCGCAATACAACGCATCCAAGGCCGGCGTGCATCATTTGACAAAGTCGCTGGCTGCCGAATGGGGGGCCCGCGGGGTCCGCGTCAACGCCGTTGCGCCAACCTATATCAACACGCCGATGACCGCATATGCGAAACAGAACGAGGCCATGTTCGACACCTGGATGAGCAGCACGCCGATGGGACGAATGGGAGAAGTCGATGAAATCGCTGCAGTTGTACTATTCTTGGCCTCGGATGCGGCGAGCTTAATGACCGGCTCGATCGTCCTAGCTGACGGCGGATATACGTGTTGGTAAAAGTGGCGCGCTGAACTTTGCAGCCGCATGGTCATTCGGGTCTGGTCGCAACCGATCTCTACGAGCAGCAGAGTGGTTTGCCGACACCTACCGGCCGCTTTGGGCTCCCCCCGGGCGGAAAGGCGGAAGGTCGCCTCATCAGCTTATGCTTCGCGAACAGCGTCGGTTTGATCGGAAGAAGTAATAGCGCGCAATGTTCCGGGCAGAGTCGATGCGTTGAGAACAATATGAAGCGATGAATAGCCGCCTTCTACGACATTCGCTATGTTATCAAGAGCAACGTAGACCGTTCGGATCCGTGCACTTGTTCCCATTCGTTCTACAATTGGCACCTCAAGCAATCTTGTCGCCCGAGGCCTTGTCGAACAGGTGTAGAGCCGAATCGGCAAAGTCGACCCCAATGGGTTCGCCGTCTGGCCGGTCGAACGTCTTGTCCGCCTTCACAGTGATCGTTCCTCCATCGCCTCGACAAGTGATGAGTGTGTGATCGCCCATGAGCTCGGTCGCGTAGATTTGACCCACGATCTTGCCCGAGGTGGGACTTGTCACCCTGCAGTCTTCCGGCCGCACGCCTGCGATAACGCCCAAAATGGAGGCGCGCCTTCCTGTATTGAAACTTCCGCCGGGACCGGAAAAACGGCCCTCAGCGAGGTCTCCGTCGAGAAAGTTCATTGGCGGCGAGCCGATGAATCCGGCGACGAAAAGGTTGGCCGGCGCGTTGTAAATATTAGCCGGCGTGTCCAGCTGTTGCAGCACACCTTTTTCCAGGACCGCAACGCGATGCGCCAGCGTCATAGCCTCCACTTGGTCGTGTGTAACGTAGATCGTCGTGATCCCGAGCTGGTGCTGCATGTGTTTCAGCTCGGCGCGCATATAGCCGCGCAGCTTGGCGTCGAGGTTGGAGAGCGGCTCATCCATCAGGAATGCGGCCGGGCGGCGGATCATGGCGCGGGCAAGCGCGACCCGCTGGCGCTGTCCGCCGGACAGCTGGCGGGGAAAGCGCTCGAGAAGCAACTCCAGTTGCACCTGCCGCGCGACGTCCTTGACCGCCGCGTCGACCTCCGCCTTCGGTCGGCGCCGAACTGTCAGCGGGTAGGCGATATTGGAGAACACCGTCATATGCGGATAGAGAGCGTAGGATTGGAAGACCATCGCGACGTCACGGTACTTCGGCAGCACTTGGGTGACGTCGCGTTCGCCGATCAAGATGCGGCCGGAGCTCACCTTCTCCAAACCTGCGATCATACGCAGCGCAGTCGTCTTGCCGGAGCCGGAAGCGCCAAGAAGGACGAGAAATTCGCCGTTTTGGACTTCGAGGTCGAGGCCCTTGACGACGTCGACCGAACCAAACGATTTGTGGATCTTCTCGAGCCTGACCTGCATCGGCCGACGCCTACCCCTTGACGGCGCCGACCAAAAGGCCGCGCGCTATATGCTTCTGGAGGAACGCAGCGATCACGATGACGGGCGCGATCATTATGACGATCAGAACCGACATGTACCACCACTGCGGGCCGCGTGTAGTGTTTTGCGCCGCCACCAGCACCGGCATCGTCTGAGCGTTCGCGTTGGTCAGGAAAAGCGCCAGCAAAAACTCGTTCCACGACAGAATCAGCACGAGCATGAAAGTCGCGGCGAGACCTGAACGCACGAGCGGCAATGCGATGGTGAAAAAGACGCGGAATTTCGACGCGCCATCGATCTCGGCGCTCTCCTCAAGATCGATCGGCACGCTGGCGAAGAAGTCGCGCGTGAGCCATACGACGATCGGCAAATTAACGCCGGTATAAGTCGCGATCAGGGCGAACTGCGTATCGAGCAATCTCAGGCTCTGGAACATAACATAGATTGGCAGGACGGCGACGATCGGCGGCATGATCCGGTTCGAGATCATCCAGAACTCGATGTCGTTGTTTCCGACCGCCGCCTTGAAGCGGCGTACGAACGTGCCGAGCGAAAGAACGAAAAGCGCTGCCGCGATCGCCAGCGCCGCCTGCCATGGGACCCCGAGCGTCGCAACGGCGACGATGACGGCGATCAGAAGCACGACGAAGGTCAGGATCGCCGCGATCTTGACCTCAAACTTGATGCGCACCAGCGCATAGGCAGCAAGCGTGCCGATAAGAATCGCCAACACCGTGCTCGACAGCGCCACAACAAGCGAGTTGAGGTAGGGGCCGATCGTGTTGTTCTTCACCAACATGAAGTCCCAGGCCTCGAGCGTCGGTTTGAAGTCGACGAAGGGAATGAAGTACGGGCCGCTGTCGACTTGGACCTCGATCTTGAACGACGTGACCAGCACCCAATAGAGCGGAAACAGGACGACGAGCGTCCAGAAGGTGAGGATAATGTAGACGGCGATCTTCGGCGCCGTCGCCATCTCATCGAGGCTCGTCGCTTCGAACAGGCGACGCATGAGGCCGCGCGACTCCCAAGCGCCGCTCACTGATACCTCCGTGTCCGCCGGACCACGTAGTTGAAGAACGAGACGCACGTGATCGTCGAAACGAACAAGAGAAGATAGCCGACCGCCGCGGAGCGCACCGAGATCCTGGGTCCGCCAGGCGATGAAGGAGTGGAGCGTCATCAATTCCGTCGCGAGGCCGGGACCGCCGGCGGTGAGAACATTCGGAAGGTCGATGATCTTGAACGCCTCGATGAGCCGGATCAGAACGACGGTCGCTGCGACGGGCGCGATCGCGGGCCAAGTGATATCTCGGAACGTCTGGAAGCTGCCGGCCCCGTCGAGCCGCGCGGCCTCAAGCTGATCGCGAGGCTGGTTCTCAATCGCGGCAAGCAGGACGATGAACATGAACGGCGTCCATTGCCAAGTGTCGCCGATCAGCACCATGAGGCGCGCCGACCAAGCCTGCGTTGCCCAAGCCCAGGCCGTGAGTCCGAGCCCCGCGCTGACCGGCGCGAAGGGCCCTTTCTGCATGTCGGCCAGCATACGGAAAATGTAAGCGACGCCGACCGGCGTCACCATCAGCGGAATGAAGAAGACAACGCGAAAGAAGTTGCGGGCGCGGATCGGCTGGGCGCAGAGGAGCGCGAGCCCGAGGCCGATAAGGAATTGCGCCGCAACGCCCAGCAGAACGTAGAGACAGGTGGTCAGCATCGTGCCTTGATAGCCGCCCGCGGGAAGCGTCGCGACCGCAGCCAGCGCAAGGCCGAGGGCAAGAGCGGCCGACACGAGGCGCCCGATCAGACCGAGCACGGTGAGACCCGATCTGACGTAACGGATAAGCCAATAGAGGATCGCTGCGGCGAAGACGGCGAACAGAATCCAACCCGATGTCTCGATCGGCTTCAGCGTGCCGATGAGGTGATATTGCTGCACACCAAAGAGCAGGCGTTTATAGTTGTACAAGCCGACGAAAGTCAGCGTGAAGCTGCCGCCGGCCAGCGCGAACCGGCTGAGCGACAGGTAGATGGAAATGATCAGCGGAAAGATCGCAAAGCACAGAAGGACGATGACCGCCGGCAGCACCATAAGCCGGCCGGAATTGCGGTCGATCCATTCGTCGCGGCTCTCGCCCGATCGTGTGTCGGCGTTCGCTGTTTGAGCGAGGATCATGTATCCGTCGTCGGTCGCGGGCTCCGCCCGCCCGGCGGCGAAGAATGCGGAGAAACGAATCCTGGCGCGCCAGTTGACACGCCAGGAATTGTCAGGGAGCGATAGATCAGCGCTGCACGCCGAGCGTTCCCTTGTAGAACTTCAGCTGGCTGTCGACGCCGATCTGCTCGTTGAGATCGTTCCAGCCGTCGAGGACCGTCTTGACGGTCTGCTCTTTGTCGAGCTCGCCGGCGAGGTAGCGCGCGATCGCCTCATCGAGCACGACCTGTTGGTACTTCTGGTTCTGCGGAATGCGCAGGTCGAGGACCATGTTCGGGCTGTTCAGGCTGTCCTTGATCGCGCCGAGATAGGAATCTCCAGCGACCTTGCTCATGCCCGCTTTTTTCCAGGTGTCGTTGTAGGCGAACTGGGTAGAGCGATAGGGATTGAATCCGGAGGCGCCGATCGTCACGTCGACGTCCGATTGCTCCGGCTGCGATAGGTAGGAGAGGAACGCGTAGGCCGCGTCCTTGACCTTGTCCTTGGCCTTCACGTTGATGCCGCCGCTCCAGCCGCCGAACGCCGCGTAGGGAGCATGGTTCACCCCGTCGATCGCGTTCGGGCAGCTATCCTTGGTGCAGGCCTCGAGCTTGCCGGTCGACCAGTTCACCACTTCCTTCGAGCCGGGTGTGAGCGCGGATCCGGTCTTGTCGATCACCTTCGAGGTCTTCGGGTCGATCGCCAGCACGCCGACGTCGCCCCAATCGAGGTTCAAGGCGCACTTGCCGGAGACGAACAGCGGGCGCGTGTCGCTGACGTCCATATTGAGCTCGTCCGGCGGGCCGTACTTGCCCGACTCCTTGAGGAAATCGAGCGCCTTGCGGAAGCCTTCGTTGTCGATCAGCGGCTTCATATCCTTGGTGTCGAAGAATGTGCCCTGGCTCGTTCCATTGGACTGGACCATCGAGGAAGTGATGTCGGTGACGAACCAGTAGCTCTGGGCGTTGCGCTTCTTGGCGATGCAGGAGCCGTAGCCCTTCGTGCCGTCGCCGTTGAAGTCCTTGCCGTTCAACGCCTTGGCGACTTCGAGATATTCATCCCAGGTCTTCGGGGGCTTGAGGCCTGCTTTGTCCAGCACGTCTGTGCGGTAGTAGAGCATGTGGAAATCGCCATCGAGCGGCACGAGGTAGGTCTTGCCGCCGTAGGTCGCCGAGAAGTTGCGGAAGAACGGGCCAATCTCGTCCCACTTGATCTTCGGATCCTTGGCGATGCGTGGCCCGAGTTCCTCAAGGTATCCGCCGGACACGTAGTCGACCATCCATTGCGGCGCGAACACCGCCGCGTCGACCGAGTTGGTGCCGCTCGCCCAGTCGGTGAGGACCTTCTGGTAGAGATCGGAAAATGGAACGGCGATGACGTTGATCTTCGCGCCGGTCATTTTCTCGAATTCAGGCGCGCGGCGTGCGAGCGGCTCCTGGATCGCCCCCGTCTGCGTCATGATATTGACTGTGACGCCGTCAAATTCGCCCGCTTGGGCGCCATGCGTAGTCGCGAGGGCGAACGCCGCTCCCGCAATTGCGCTGGTCCAACTCCAGAACTTCAACATAATTTCCTCCCTGCTCGCCGGCTGGCGCGCTGCTTGTCGTCTCTGCGGCCTGTACGTTTGCGGGCTCGCAGTCTCTCAATGCGACGATCGCCCACGTGGGCGATCTCCGAGATTGTCAGTCCGAGATCGCATCCAGGTTCGGCTTAACAACGTAGAAAATCAACTCCCTCTATCGCCACCAGGTGGCGTGCGCTCGCTTCGGCTGGCGGAGAACCTCGTCGGTCTGGGTTCTGTCAATCTCCAGGAGATAACGATGAGCGGAGTTCATCCGCCCATAGAGTTCAGGAGTGACATAGTCGAGCTGAACCAGCTGCTGCGGCAGATCTCGTCGTGTATAAGTTAGATGGAGGAGCCGTCGAGGAGCGTCGCTATTCTTCCGCGTTCCTGCATGCCACATGGAGGAGTTGAGAATGATCGCCGAACCGGCGGGCGCCTCGACCAACACCTCGTTTGGATAAGGCGCGCCAAGATCGGCAGGGGCCCGGGTCTGGTCCTCGGGCGAAGGCGGTTGAGGCTCCCAATCCCCCTGGTTGACGAACGGCACGTTGATCGGCGCCCAACGATGAGACCCGGGAACGATGCGCGTGGGGCCGTTATCGAGCGTCATGTCGTCGAACAGGACCATGGCGTTCAGCACCCACCAGTCATCGTCGAAATGTTTGGGTACGTCGGCGTGAAGGTCCTGAGCCCCGTATCCCTTGACCGGGTCCCGCATGTTCGCTCCATGCACCTTGATTTCGCCAAGGAGATAATGAGCGGCAGCTAGCACGGGCCCAAGCTCGAGGCATTTGTCGTACGCCTGCGTCTTGTTGAAAATGTTGGACACGCGCCGCGCGCCGGGTTCGACATGCACCTCGTGGCCGCCTTTGTCGCGCTCGGACGCGTATATCTTCTCAAACTCTCTCGACATGGACGTGCAGTCATCGCGGGACAACATCCCTTCAACGATGAAGAAGCCGTCATCGTCGAGCTTCTGTTTTTGACTTCGCGGTCAGGTCGGTCGCGACGCCCAGCTCATGCAGAGCCTGCTTTGTGTACATGGGTTTCCTCCTTGGATCGCCATTGACGTCAAACGTATGGGCCGGTTCGCCCAGCCTCAAAATGAGACGTTCGCACGCCTGAGGGTCGGCGACAATCCGTCGCGCTCGAAAGGACGGACGGCCTGTTCGACAACGTGGGCTCGACGCCTTATGAGGCCAGAGCAGTCCCGAGCGAGAAGAGCTTTGAGCATGGCGTTGGGCCAGCGCTTTGATGTCGTTGCGCTCGGCGAGCTCGTCATTGACCTGGTGCCCGAACACGGGCCCGACGGCCGGATGGCCTTCGCCCCAAAGCCCGGCGGGGCGCCAGGCAATGTCGCAGTCGGCGTCGCCCGGCTCGGCGGCCGCGCCGCGATGCTAAGCAAAGTCGGCGACGACGCGTTCGGACGGCTCCTCATCGAAACGCTAAGAGACGCCGGCGTGGGCGCGGCAGGAGTTCTTGAGCACGCGCGAGGGCAAGACCTCGCTCGCGGTCGTGACGGTCGATGCGGAGGGAGATCGTGACTTCCTACTCTATCGCGAAGGTTGCGCGGAATCGACCTACGCCCCCGAGGAGATTGCCGCAGACATCATCGCCGATTCGCGCATCCTGCATGTCGGCAGCCTTCTTCTCGCCGAGCCAGTCTGCGCGGCCACGCAGCGCCGGGCGGTGCGCCTCGCGCGCGAAATCGGCGTGGCGGTTTCGGTCGACGTCAATCTTCGACCCTCGGTATGGCGCAGTGTCGAGGCTATGCGCACGGTGGCGCTGGAAGCGGCGGAAGAGGCAGATATTCTTAAGGTGAGCGAGGAGGAACTCGCCCTGATGGCGCAAACGGCGGACCTTGAGAACGCCCTCGCCCGGCTCGAACGCGGCGGACGGCGGCTGACGGCGGTCACTTTCGGCCCGGATGGCGCCTTGCTCGCAGCGGGAGACCTACGCGCACGCATACCCGGCTTCGCGGTCCAGGTCGCCGACACCGTCGCCTGTGGCGATGCGTTCACGGCGAGCCTGCTCGTCGATCTTGGCAGAGGCCACGCTGATCTTCAAGCGCAGGAAGGTCTCGCCTGGCTTGGCCGCAGAGCTTGCGCAGCGGGCGCGCTCGCCGCCACGACCGCCGGCGCGATGGACTCTCTGCCGACAGCGGCCGACCGCGACGCCTTCCTAGTGCGCCGCGTTGAGCGCTGATGCTTCGACCGGCGGCCTCACTGCAAATTCGTATGACGATGAAGCATGCGTTGATGCGCGTCGGGCGCGGACGCGGCGATTTCGAGTACGATTGCATCGAGTAGGATCAGGGCCACCTGCTCGAAGAGGCTGCCGCCAAACTGTTCAGACGCATAAATCGGCACCGGAAGGACCACATCCGCGAGCGTGGCGAGCGTGCTGCTCGGGTGACGCGTGATGAGCACGATTTCCGCTCCCTCGTTTTTAGCGAGGCGGGCGAAATGGATGCTGACCGGCGTCTCGCCGGAGCCGGAGACTAGCGCAAGTCCGTCGCCCGCCCGGATCGAAGGGGCCGTCGGCTCGCCGACGAAATGCGCGGAACTGCCCATGTGCATGAACCGCATCGCCGCCATCTGCGCCGCGAGCCCCGATCGCCCCTGACCCGAGAAGAACCATTGGCGCGACGGCTTCCGAAAGCGATCAACCAGACGCTCGAAAGCCAGCGGGTCGACGCGCTCAAGGACGCCGGCTATTTCGCGTCCGATGGCCAACCACGGCCGGGATGACGCAACCGGTCCTTGATCCATTTGGCGACCTCTTCAGGATTTTGAGCGCCCGTGATGGCGCCGCCCACAATGATGATCTCGGGCTCGACCGCGAGAACGGCGTCGAGCGTCTGAGGCCCGAGGCCGCCCGCAAGGGCGACGCGGAAGCCCCGGCGATGCATTTCCTGCGACAGCGTCGATATGGCCGGTCGAGCGATCACCCGCGACGCGCACGTCGGTCGGTGAATGGACGCCGACATACGCGAAGCTCGGCGGAAAGGACGCGTTCGCGGGCAGGATTTCCGGTTTGCCGGACTCGGTGATCGTGTCGACGACGACAAGACCGCCGAGCCGTGACGCGACGCGGTCGACCGCCGCGTGCGTGGCGCCGGCGCATGACGAAAGGACCGTCATCAGCCGGGCGCCGGCGCCGAAAACCATTTCCGCCTCGAGGTCGCCGCCGTCCACAGTCTTGGTGTCCGCAAGCACCGGAACTCCCGGGCAGAGCTCGCGCGCGGTCGCGATCGCGCCGACGCCGAAGCGCTTGAGGAGCGGCGTGCCGATCTCGATGATGTCGGCAATCCCGCGCAAGCGGGGCAGCACGCTGAGATGCTCCGGCTTGTCCAGCGCGACTTGTAACAGCATGCAGTGCCTCTATGCCGAAACGGTGCCTAGAGCGCCGCCAGGACCAGAGCGGTGGCGCCACCGAACGCGCTCATTCAACAATCGCAATCTTCGTTCGATCGATCGTGATGGCGACCGCCGCAATCAGCACGACGCTGAAGACGATGTTCTGGGCGAAGATATCAACCCCGAGAAATGTCATGCCAATCCGCACCACAGAAATAGTGAGCGCCCCAATGAGCGTACGCGTCTATCGAGATGCTTAGATCGGTGCAAACTTCTTTCATAGCCTTTCAGCAACGCTCCTCAACTTTCGATCCATCAACCCGTCGGGAGAAGAAAGAGGGCCTGAGGCGGTCGCGGTCACCCCGGACTGTGTCCAGTATATGCAGCCCTGTGTGGAACTCGCCTTGGGCGCGTCATGGCGCCGAAGCGCGCGAGGCGCTGCGGCGCTACCCTTCACCGGGCCGCTCAAGATAATTGCGGCATTTAAGGCATACTCCGCGCACAGGGCGACGGTCCACCCATCGAACTGGTTGATGGGCGGACCAGCCCCTACGGATTTATCGGCGGTGTCTGCGTGGCATCCCGAGATCTTACTCAATCTGGAGCTAAGCGGGCCGAAGGTCGATAGGCGGCGATTATGGCTCACGAAAGCGGAAGCTCTGCCCCTTCGCTGCTTGATTGCGATTGAAAGTTCGAAAGCGTTACGCCAACGAGTTGAATGCCTTTGAGCGGCGGGAAGACCGACCGGATCAGGCCAAGGGCGAGCTGATGTAGTTTCTCCCTCGTTTGGATCGTCATCTCCATCGACCGGCTGCGGGTGGAAATCTGAAAGTCGGCCCATTTGATCTTCACGGTGACCGTTCGGCCACGAGCGTCCGCTTTCTCGCACCAAGCCCAGACATCGTCAGCCATCGCGATCACGCCGGCCTCGATTTGAACGGGATCAATCAGGTCCTCAGAGAAGGTCGTTTCCGATCCCGATGACTTTCGTTCGCGGTCAGCTTGGACGGGCCGGTCGTCTTGACCGCGCGCGATCTCGTAATACCAGCTCCCCGCCTTGCCGAAGTTGCGCTGCAGGAAATCGAGGGTTTGCCGCCGCAAATCCGCTCCCGTCTCAATGCCAAGGGCGTGCATTCTGGCGGTGGTCTTTGGTCCTACCCCGTGGAACTTCGCGACCGGCAAGCTCGCAACAAAGGCCGCCGCTTGGTCGGGCATGATCGCGAACTGACCATTTGGCTTGCGAGTGTCCGATGCGATCTTGGCGAGGAACTTGTTGCCGGAGATTCCGGCGGAAGCCGTAAGCTTGGTCTCCTCGTAAATGCGCGCCCTGATTTGCTTGGCGGTCTCCCACGCAGTCGGGATACCCTTCAGATTGTCGGTGACGTCGAGATAGGCTTCATCAAGAGAAAGCGGTTCGACCAATGGGGTGTAATCCCTGAAGATCGCTTGAACTTGCCTGGACACTTCGCGGTAAACGTCGAACCTTGGGGGGACGAACACGAGTTCGGCGCACTTCCGAGCAGCGACGATTGACGGCATCGCCGAGCGAACCCCGAAAGCTCGCGCCTCATAGCTCGCCGCGGCAACGACGCCGCGTTTGGCCGGATGGCCGACTGCCACTGGCTTACCCTTGAGGGTCGCATCGTCGCGCTGCTCGACCGACGCATAGAAAGCGTCCATGTCGACGTGAATGATCTTGCGTATCCGCCCTTCGTTCATCCGTCGCGCCTGATTGCGTAAGTAGACACCCTCAATCGAATCGCTCACGACGAGCTACGATGATACGGACGCATGTGCCCTACGAGTTGACGAACCACCGTTACTTTGACAACGTCCACGCGGGAGCTTTTGCGTGAGATTGCGCGGTCGAACGAAATGACGATTCACGCGGGCGCGATCAATCGAGACCACGTGCATATGCTGATCTCCCGCCCCAACTGTCTGTGTCGCGAGCGGTTCAGTATCTCAAGGGGAAGACTTGGCACAAACTGCTTTCGTAATATCACGCTTTGCAAGCGATATTGGGGCCAGCATCTATAGGCGCGCGGCTACTGGGTAGCATCGAGCGCCCATGTGACGGACGAAGTCTGGATGAAATACATTGAGGACCAGAAGCCGGAGGAGCCGGATGACCACTTTCAGGCCGTGTAGGCCAATCGGCCCCTTGGGCCGATAAACCTGGTTTCCAGCCGTAATCCGAAGCCACCGCCTTTAGGCGGTCGAGGGTTCAATGCCAAAACTCTGAAAGCTAGGTCCGGCTTCGGCCGCCACCCGCTGCAGAGCGCGCTGGAAGCGGTCGAACAATTCGTCGATTTCGTTCTCGCGGATGATGAGCGGCGGTGCGACGACGACGCATCCCGCACTCGAGCGAAGGATCAGCCCGTCTTCCAGGGCCGCCGCCACCAACCGTGGGGCAAGTCCCTCGCTCCTCATGCCCATGATGCCGCGATCCACCTTGATGCCGCCGAGCAGGCCGGAGTAGCGGACCGATATCACCAGCGGATGGGCATGCAGTTCGTCGAGGCGCCTGGCGAAGACCTGGGATACTCGCGCGACATGCCCGGGAATATCGCGCGTCTCGTAGATTTCAAGACATTTCAGCGCGATCGCCCAGGCTAGCGGGTGTCCGTGATAGGTACCGCCATGCATCAGGAAACCGCCGGCATCCGCGGCTTCAGAAATCTCCTCGTAGAGCGCGCCCGACAGGGCGAAGACACCGAGCGGGCAATAGCCGGAATTGATGCCTTTCGCCAGGGTCACGGCGTCAGGCGCCAGGCCAAAGCGTCCCGCGCCGAACCGCGTGCCCAGCCTCCAGAAACCAGTGATCACCTCGTCGTCGACGAACGGAATGCCGTGGGCGCGCAGTACCTCCTGCACCCCCGGCAAAGTAGCCCTCGGGCGGCACTGCCACGCCGGCGCTAACCGAGATCGGTTCGGCGAAGAAAGACGAGATCCGGCTCGGTCCTTCCATCTCCACCAGCGAGCGCAATTCGTCGACGAGCCGCTCGACGAACGCGCCTTCGGTCTCGCCGGGGCGGGCATGCTCGTCGAAATCGGGCTGCGTCAGGAAGCGCCTGTCGGCCATCTCCAGATTGAACGCACGATGGACGTTGCTGCCGCCGCCGAGGCTGGCCGTCGCCTGGGTGCTGCCGTGATAGCTGTTCCAGCGCGAGATCGCGATACCCTGCCCGGCCCTGCCCTGATGGGCATCACGCAGGGCCAGGAATTTCAGAATGGCCTCGTTAGCCTCCGAACCGCTGGTGGCGAAACCGATATGGGCCTTTTCCAGCGGGACCAGGTCGGCAAGCCGCTCGGCAAGCGCCTCAGTCGGTTCGGACAGCCTATGGCTGAGCATCGAGAAATTGGCGATGCGCCCCAACTGGTCCTTTGCAGCCTCGATGAGTTCCGGATCGGAAAAGCCGAGCGAGGCGCTGTAGAAAGTGGCGACGCCGTCGACATATTCGCGTCCGTAGGTGTCGAAGAGGCGAATGCCCTCGCCGCGCACGATGACCATCGGATGACGATGTGCTTCGCTGTTCAGCCGCGAAAAGCCGATGATGCCGCGGAACGGTGCGGTATTCGGCAGCGTCGACGGAGGAACGGCGGCTTCCCCCGCAGCCGGATGGGCGGCGATCATAACACGCCGTACTTGTTGTACACGTCGAGGAGAAGCTTGCCTTCCTCGAGTTCCGCGCGTGTCTTGTTCTCGCTGCTGATCTTGGCCGTGGCAGCGTGGACCACCTCTTCCGTTATGCCCTGCGGAATGACGACGACGCCGTCGGCGTCGCCGAAGATCAGGTCGCCGGGATGGACGAGGACGCCGCCGCAGTTCACCGGCACGTCCCGCGCCATCATCTTTCCCCGGCCCTTCGAGTCGAGGGGCCCGATGCCGCCGTGGAAGACGGGGAAATTCATTTTCCGGATGGCGCGGATGTCGCGAACCAGGCCGTCGGTCACACAGTCCAGGGCGCCGCGGCAGCGCGCCGCCGTGCTCAGCAATCCGCCCCAGGGTGCGATGCGCAAGGTCGGTCCGTCGCATCCGAGCACCGCGACGTCGCCTGGCTTCAGGTCGTCGACGAGCGCAATCTCCGTCTCATAGGGATTCTCGCCTTCATGGACGGAATAGGTATTCAGATAGATGCCCGTGCGGGCACGCCCGAACAGCGGCACGTTCTCGTCGAGGGGGCGGACGAAGGGCCTCATCGCCTGGTCCTTGTGCCCGAACTCGTCGAGCAGGTCGGAGAGCACCGCCGAATACAGAACGTCCTTGAGTGCAGTCATATCGATACGCATGAGGAACCCTTTCCTTCGCGTGAGCTTGTGGACTACGGCCGCAGGGGTGCCGGCAGGCCAATTTTCAGACTTCCGACGAATATCCCCCGTCGACGGGAATCGCGGTGCCGGTGATGAAATCGGAGGCGGAGGAGGCCAGGAAGACGGCGATGCCGCCTAAATCCGAGGGCAAGCCCCATCGCCGCGCCGGTGTCCGCGCCAGCACCCGATCATGCAGGCCGGCAACCTGCTTCTTGGCCTCGACCGTCAGGTCGGTGTCGATCCATCCGGGTAGAATGGCGTTGACCTGAATGTTATCCTTGGCCCAGGCCGAAGCGAGGGACTTGCTCAACTGCACCATTCCTCCCTTGGAGGCGGCGTAGGGGGCCGCGAAGGAAGCGCCGAAAAGCGAGAGCATCGATCCGATATTGATGATCTTGCCGCGGCCCGCCGCACACATCTCAGGATAGGCGGCCTGGGCGCACAGAAACGCGCTGGTGAGGTTCAGCGTCAGCAGCCCGTTCCACTCGGCAAGCGTGTACGTCTCGGGCGGCTTGCGCTGATTGGTGCCGGCATTGTTGACCAGGATGTCGAGCCGGCCGAAGCAGGCGTCGGCCTCGCGAACCAGCCTGCGGCAATCGTCCTCCTGCATTACGTCGGCTTCGATCGCCATCGCCTCGCCGCCTGCCTCGGCGATCTTCGCCATAGCGGCCTGGTTCTTGTCGGCACTACGCCCGACGACGGCAATCTTCGCCCCGGCGGCCGCGAGCCCGAGGGCCATGCCCAGGCCGATGCCGCTATTGGCGCCGGTAACGACCGCGACGCGGCCGGTAAGATCGAAAGGACCGGTCATGATCCGGCTGCCTCCCTCAGGACCGGTGTGACATCGTCGAGCGCCCGGGCCAGCCGGTCGACCAGTTGGTCGATCTGTTCGTCAGTGATGACGTAGGGAGGGCAGATGCCGAGGATGTCGCCCATCATGCTGCGCAGCGCGAGCCCGCGCTCGAACGCCGCCGCATTAACTAGGGCCGCCGAGTTGAACGCCGGGGGAAAGCCCCGGCGCGCGGCCGGATCCGCAGCGAGTTCCACGCCCATGATGAGGCCGCATCCCCTGATCTGGCCGACGAAGGGATGGCTTCCGATCCGTCTTTCCAGTCCTTCCCTGAGGCGCCGGCCCTTCTGCCGGACCAGCGTGATGAGATCGAGTTCGTTGTAGACGTCTAGCGCCTCCAGCGCGATCGCCGCCCCGACCGGGTGCCCGGAATTCGTGAAGCCGTGGCCGAACACCGCGCCCTTGTGATTGTCTGCGAGCACCTCATACATCTCGTCGCTGATCAGCGTCGCCGAGATTGGGAAATAGGAGGAGGACAGGGCCTTGGCAACGGCCATCATGTCCGGGCGCATCCCCACCGTCTCGCAACCGAACCAATTTCCGGTCCGCCCAAATCCGCATACGACCTCGTCGTCGAGCATGAGGATGCCATGCTTGTCGAGCACCGCCTGGATGTTCGGAAAATAATCCGCCGGGGGAACCACGACGCCGCCGCCCGCCAGGATCGGTTCGGCTATGAAGGCCGCGATCGAGCCGGCCCCTTCCCGCTCGATCATTTCCTCGAGTTCGGTGGCCAGGCGCTGAGCGAAGGCCTTTTCGCTTTCGCCAGGCTGGCCCTCGCGATAGAGGTCCGGACACCGGACATAGATGAAGCCCGGCAGGGGCAGGCCGTATTCCAGGTGCATGTCCGGAAGGCCCGACATGCTGGCCGCCACGATGGTGCTGCCGTGGAAGCCGCGATTGCGGCTGATGACCTTGCGCCTTTCCGGCTGTCCGCGTGCGGCGTGGTACGACCAGGCGAACTTGACCATCGTCTCGGTCGCTTCCGACCCGGAGGTGTTAAGGCAGACGCGACGCAGGCCGTTCGGCGCCATCTCGCCGAGGCGCGCCGCCAGATCGCTGGCGATGTCGGTCGTGCGGTGGGCGAAGGTATGATAGAAAGCCAGCTTCTCGAGCTGGGCCGCTCCCGCCTTCGCGAGGCGCGGATGGTTGAACCCCAGCGACGCGCACCACAGGCCGGCCATTCCCTCGATGTAACGCCGGCCAGCATCGTCCTCGATTTCGGCACCGTCGCCACGCGTTATTATCTGGGGCCCAATCGCCTCATGCGTTCGCCAGTTCGTGCGCGGATGCAAATGATGCGAGATATCGGCGGCCGCGAGCGAATTGCGAAGGGTGGGCACAGCATGTTCCTTGGAAAAGAGGCGAGCGATTAGGTTACGCGTGCGTTCCGAAAAAGCCTTTCGGGTGGGCGCCTGAGCTTCAGCCGCTTCCGTTGGCTGCGGCCGGCACGGACGGTTTTCCGGCGATCCGGCGCGATGCGGCGACGCCTCTGCGCTGCACGTCGAAGTGGCCTTCGACATATTCCACGAATTTCGCGACGGGATAGCTGATGCAGAAGTAGATGATCGCCACCATTCCGAATATTTCGAAATGCTTGAAAGTCGCCGATGCGAGAAGTTCGCCGGCGAACATCAGGTCCCGCATGGTGATGACGGAAACCAGCGTGGAATCCTTGAAGATCGAGACGAAGAAATTGCCGATCGGCGGGATGACGATGCGAAATGCCTGGGGCAGGACGATGCGGCGCATGAGCAGCCGGCGCGACATGCCGAGCGATTGCCCGGCTTCCCGCTGGCCGGCGGGAACCGCCTGAATGCCGGAACGGAAGACTTCCGCCGTATAGGCGCTGTAGTTGATTGCCAAACCCAGCACGCCGGAGGCGAAGGGCGACAGCACGATGCCGGCATAGGGCAGGACGTAATAGATGGAGAACAATTGAAGAAGCAGCGGCGTGCCGCGTATGAACTGGACATAGACGGTCGCGATCGCACGAATGACGATGAAGCGCGAAAGCCTCGCCAGCCCGAAGACCAGCCCTCCGATGAGGGCGAAGACATAGGCCGCGAGCGAAACCGTGATGGTGATCACCGCTCCTTCGAGAAGTTGCGGCAAGAACGAAAGCATTTCTTGCAGAACAATCATTGCCACCCCGCGGCAGGCTGCGCTCGAGGCCCATAGCCGAGCAAGCCGCAGAACCCATGCAGAACGTCGCCTGCCGGGATGTGCGAAGCCGTTTCAAACAAATTTGCCGAAAGTTCGGACAGTTCAGTTGTTGTAGGCGCCAAGGCCCCATTTCGACAGAATCTTGTTCATCTCCCCCTGGTCCTCCATCCACTGTAGAGCTGAATCGAGACCGGTGCGCAATTGCACGTCACCCTGGCGCACGGCGTAGCGGCTGTAGCCGGCCGGATTCTTGAGCTGGCGCGGCTATAGTCGGCGGAAAGCTGCAATCCCCACTCCGGGTGATCCTTGATCGATGCGGCGATGATCGGCTGGTCGTGGACGGCTGCATCGAGGCGGCCGTTCTGAAGGTCCTGCGCCATCTCGATCCAGGTCTTGTAACCCTGGTAGGTGACGCCCAGCGTCTGCTGGATCCATTCGGCATAGTTGGTGCCGAGCAGGGCGCCGCAGGTCTTTCCCTTCAGGTCCGAGATGGCCGCATACTCGCCGGCGCCGCTCTTGTTCGCCAGCCATTCGGAATAATAATAGGTGGGAAAGGTGAAATCGACGACCTTGGCTCGGGCGATGGTGTAGTGGATCGAATCGCCGACGATATCGAAGCGCCCGTCCAGCAAGCCGGGAATCATGCCGTCGAACGGCACCGTGTTGACGACGATCTTGTTGATCTTCACCATCTTGGTAGCGAAGTTCAAAATATCCGCGTCGATGCCGCTGAACTCGTTGGTCTTGGTATCGAGGTAGGAATAAGGCCAGTCGTTCGACGTGCAGAGCTGGATTTCGCCCTTTTTCTGGATCTTTACGAGGGAATTCGTCGGCCTCGAATTTAGGCAATCGTGAAGTCCTTGAAGGACGTGTCGAGCGCCGGCGCGGCGGCCGCCGCAATGGCGGGAACGCCAAGCGCCATGCCGGCGCCCATGGCGCCGCCCGAAGCCAGCATCGTGCGACGCGAGAGGCGCGCCGATATCAGAGTATCTGTTATTTTGGACATGGATATTCCCCTTTTTATGACATTCTCTTTCCCGGCCTTGAAGTTTCGTTACAAGCAGCCGGCAGCTCGGTTTGATCGATCAGTTTGCGGCGGCAACGCTTTCGCCCTGGAGGATCGTCTGGAGGAATTGACGGGTGCGCGGATTGCTGGGTGACGAAAAGATGTCGCGTGGCGCCCCCTTTTCGATCACTTCCCCTTCCGCCATGAAGACGACCGAATCCGATACGTCGCGTGCAAATCCCATCTCATGCGTCACCACCAGCATCGTCATGCCCTCGGACGCCAGGTCACGCATAACCTTCAGGACTTCGCCGACGAGTTCCGGGTCGAGGGCGCTGGTCGCCTCGTCGAACAGCATCAGCTTGGGGCTCATCGCCAATGCGCGCGCGATGGCGACGCGCTGCTGCTGGCCACCGCTCAACTGGTGCGGATAATTGTCGGCCTTGTCCGTGAGGCCAACCTTGTTCAGGAGCGCCATCGCCCGCTCGCGCGCTTCGGCGAGGCTCTGGCGCAGGACATGAATGGGCGCCTCGACGATGTTTCCCAGTACCGTGAGATGCGGGAAGAGGTTGAACGACTAGAACACCATTCCGATGCTCGCCCGCGTCGCTTCGATCCGGCGATCCGGATCGATGACGAGCTTGCCGTCTTTCATATAACGGTAGACGGGGTCGCCCTCGAAATAGATCGTCCCACCGTTTATCGTTTCCAGATGGTTCACACAGCGCAGAAGCGTGGATTTTCCGGCTCCCGACGGCCCGATCAGGCAGACGACCTGGCCTTTCTGCACGTCGATTGTTACGTCGTGGAGTACCTGCAGCGCACCATAGGACTTGGTGATATTCTCGAGATACAGAAGCGTCGATCGGGGCGATGCAGAAGAGGCGACGTTTGACGGCTCATTTATCATGACGCCTCGTCGGATATCATCATCCGTTGGATACGGACCCATCATGCAGCCCGTATTTTTTCCGATCCAGTTGCCCCTTGCAACAGGAGGCTAAGTTCGAAACTGGCTATCCAAACTGGTTATCCAGTTGAAGCTACCCGCTTCAAAACGAGAGTCAAGAATGTTGGAGAATGCTGAAGCGAGGACGTAGCTACAAGGCCGTGGCGGATCGGATCGAAGAACTGATCCAGTCCAAATACGAGGAAGGCGACCGCATTCCCGGCGAACGAGATCTGGCGAAGCGTTTTCACGCCAGCCGGCCGACGGTGCGTGAGGCTGTCGTCAGCCTCGAGATCGCCGGCCTCGTGGAAGTCCGCATGAACAGCGGAATCTACGTCATCGGGAAAGCCAATACGCGACGAAACGAGGAGCCCGGCTTCGCGCCGTTCGAGATTCTTCGCGTCAGGATGATCGTGGAGCCGGAAGTGGCCGGCATGGCCGCCAAGCACGCCATGAGTGGTGACTTCGACAAGATGGAAGCCGGCATACAGGGCACGCGCGAGGAGGACGAGCAGAATCGCCCGACGGAGCAAGGCGATCGCGGGTTCCACCT
>CAVYPD010000045.1:0-48543 GCA_963770275.1 uncultured Alphaproteobacteria bacterium | reverse complement strand
AGCCCTTGTTGAACAGCGTGGCCGAGAAGAAGACGAAGATCAGCACGAAACCGAGATAAGGGATGTATTGGCGCCAGTTGGCGAAAAATGAGGCGTTCGGAGTCACGGTCACCGCGGCGTTAGACATGGGCATGCGCCTTCTGCAGGAGGGTGGAAAGCTGGCGTTCCGCATATTGAAGTTGCGCGCCAACATCGTCGCCGGGAACCGGATCGTCGAACGCGCTGCGCGCGGTCTCGCTAGCGATGTGCCCATCCGCCATGACGATGATGCGATCGGCGGCAGTCAGCAGCTCCGACAATTCCGAGGAGATGACGAGAATAGCCTTGCCGCGAGCCGCCAGATCGCGCACCAGCGTGATGATTTCCGCCTTCGAGCCAATGTCGACGCCGCCGGTGGGTTCATCGAGGATAAACACATCCGGCTCGGCATTGAGCCATTTTGCGATCACGACCTTTTGCTGATTGCCGCCAGATAGCGTGCGCACAGCGGCGTCGCGCGATGAGGTCTTGATGCGCAAAGCCTCGATCTGCCGATCCGCCGCGGCCTCGGCGCGCGCGGAGGAGACAAAAATCCAGTTGCTGAGCCGATCGAGAATGGAGATGCTGGAATTCACCTCGACGCTGTGCTCCAGCACGAGCCCCTGCCGCAGGCGGTCCTCCGGCACCAGCGCGAGGCCATGCGCGATGGCGTCCCGCGGGTTGGCGATCTCGACGGGGACTCCCTTGATGAGAGATCTCGCCGGACGTTTTTGGGTCGATGCCGAACAGCACGCGCGCGAGTGCACTGCGTCCGCTGCCCAGCAATCCTGCTACGCCCACCACTTCTCCCGCATAAACAGTCAGATCGACACTGCGGGGTCTACGCGGCCCGCTTACTCCCCTGAGCTCCAGCAAGGGTGCGCCGCGAGTCGCGTTAATGCGCGCTACATCAGAGAATCCTCGGGAGCGCCGGCCGACAATATATTCGATGATCTTGTCGAGGGTCAGCGCGCTCATTGGAGCGGTGATCACATGGCGTCCGTCGCGCAGAATGGTGGCGCGATCCGCGATGCGGGTGATCTCATCCATGCGATGCGAGACGTAAAGGATCGCCACGCCTTCGGATTTCAGTCGGCGCAAAAAGGTGAAAAGCTTCTCGACCTCGCCGCCCGATAGCGCGGTGGTCGGCTCGTCGAGAATGAGGATTCTCACATTGCGCGAAATTGCTTTGACGATTTCCGTCAGTTGGCGCTGGCCCGCCGACAGATCGCCGACGAGCGCCAATGGATCGATGTCGACGCCGAGCGTAGCGAAGAGTGCGCGCGCGCGCTTTGCGGCGCTCGCATCGTCGATGAGGCCGAGCGAGTCTTTCATCTCGTTGTTGAGGAAAATGTTTTGCGCGACGTTTAGCGTGGGCACCAAGCTCATCTCCTGAAAGATCATGCCGATGCCGACGCGTTTTGCGGCATCGGGCGTGTGCTCGGTTAGGGGCGCGCCGTTGACCTCGATCGTCCCCGCCGTGGGGGCATGCACTCCGTTGAGAATTTTCAGGATCGTCGACTTGCCCGCGCCATTCTCGCCGAGCAGCGCATGAATCTCGCCGCCGAGCACTTCGAGATGGACGTCATCGAGCGCTCGCACGCCGCCAAAATGCTTCGAGACCCCCGTGAGCCGCACTGCGATCGGGCGTTGCGGCGCTTCAGCGTCGGTGGGCTGCATGCTAATCCCCTGGAGACCGCCGCGATCCGACGGCGATGACCGCCGGATCATCGGGCTGGCGTGGAAAGCTTCGGTTTACTTCATGCTTTTCTTGATCTTGTCGGTCGCCGGCTGGTGGTAGATCTCCTGCCAACTCGCCAGCAACGTCTCCTTGGTGACCGGCGCGGCCGGTAGTGCGACATAGGCCGGCGCGGGCTTGCCGATCAGCGCATAAGCGGCAAGGATCGCCTCCGTGGTGCCCTGATCGTAGGGGCGCTGCCGAGGCCAGACCCTTGATGAACTCGCCCTTGGCCATAGTGATCGCGACGTTCTCGCCGAGGTCCTCGTTGACGACGATGAGATTCGCGGCCCGCCGCGCGCGCCGCCGACATCACTCCTTCAGCCGGCACGTCCCAGACCGCCCAGATCGCGTTCAGTTTGGGGTGTTCGGTGAGCAGCGCGCCTGCCGCCTTCTCCGCGTCGCCGGAGAAGTCAGGGCCGCCGATACCCTGCTCGCCGAGGATCTTGATGTCCGGATAGTTCTCGGCGATCGTCTTCTTAAAGCCGTCATAGCGCTGCTTGGTGACAAAGAAGTCAGCGGCATGGAAAACAAGTCCGATCTCGCCTTTGCCGCCGAGCGCCCTGGCCATCAGGTGGGCGCGGCAATGCCGTTGCCGTAATTGTCGGCCGACACCGAGTCACATATTCCTTGCCGGCGGTGAAACCGTTCGGAACATTGTCCATGAACACCAGCTTGACGCCCCCTGTCGGCCGCCTTCGTAGGCGGCGGCGGTAGCGACCGCATCGATCGGAATGGAGACGATGATGTCCGGCTTCTTGGCCATCACCGTCTCGAGGTCGGCGACCTGTTTCTCCGGCTTGAAGCCAGCGTCGGTGGTCGCGATGACCTCGATGCCTTCGGCGGCGAATTGCGCCTTCAGCGCCGCTTCCTGCGCGTTCGACCAGTCATTGCCGCTGTAGTGAAACACCAGCGCCGCCTTGGCGTGCTTGGCCTTCACTTGCGCCAGCTCGTCTGGCGTTAGCGTCACGCTCGACGCCGAGCCGCCTTTTCGCCGTTGGGGCCGACGCTGAAAACTTGCGTCTTCATTGCTGCAAGCGCAGCGTCAGGGTCGACGGCGTAAGCTGGGCTCACCGCCAGCGCGCCAAGCAGCGCGAGGCTCGCGCAGCCGGCCATCAGAATATGCTTCTTCATCGTTTCCTCCGTTGGTTGAACTTGCGTCTTGCCACTCCGCCTTGGCGCCCTGCCTTGGTGCTAACCTCGTCAGTGGGTGAAATCGGTATGCGTCTCAGGCTTTCGCCAATTCCTTGCGAAGAAACGCGGAACTCCTCGCCGCGCCGTCCTTCGGATCGGGCCAAGAATCGAGTTCCGCAGTGATCCAGCCGTCGAAATTGATTTCAGCCAGCGCTTGCATGATGGCGTGCATGGCGAGATCGCCTTCGTCGAGCGGCGTGAAGGCAAAGGGTTGCTTACGCCATCCTTTCAGATGCACGTAGGAAATGCGTGTCCGATGTTTGCGGATCATCGCGGGGACATCGCCGCCCGCCGCGGCGAGGTGCGCGGTATCGGGACAAAAGTCGATCGAGGTCTGACTGAATATCTGGTCCACCTCGGACGGCCCTTCGACGATAGTCGTCAGATGAGGATGGTAGTGAGCGCGCAGGCCACGCGCTGCCGCGATGGCCGCAACCTTTTCAAGGCCGCCGGCCAGTCGCTTGTGGTCGTCGCCGCGCAGACCGTCAAAGCGCTTCGCGCCGCCGCCCACGACGAGATGCTCCGCGCCGAAATCCGCTGCGGCGTCCGCGACGCGCATGATGCGCGCAAGCTCCTGGTCGAGAATGTCGGGGAAGATGAAATTTGCGCCGGAATAGGCGGCCAGCAGTTTGACGCCTGCGGCGGACAAGGCCGAGCGGAGTGCGCCGCGGCGCCCATCATAGTCGAGCAGGTTGCCGTCGAAGAGTTCCACGCCCGCATAGCCGAGCAAGCCGATCTCGGCGATGGCCCGCTCGATATCGCCGAAGGTGCGATAGGTCAGTTCGGCGATCGAGGTGACACCTACCGCGTTGCCGCCAAGCGGACCCCAGCAATTGGCGTGGTAGGCGAGTTTCGCGACTCCCCCCGATGTATGCATTGACCCCACTCCTCCCTTGCCGACGGCCGCTCTGTAACCGAAAGCGTCGAATACGGCGGAGCGTATAGACGGCTCGCGACGCCGGTCAACATAAAATGGCACATAAGTCGGGAGACTTTTGTTGGAAAATTGTTATGAAGGGTGCGGGAGATTTTGATTTGCCTCGTCCGTGATGTCTAAAGCTCGGCAAGGAAGTCATATGTCTAGTGACGGAGAGCTATCGCGGGGCCAAGCCAGTCCCAAGGCGCGGCCGGTCGGACGTCCGCGAACGCTTGACGCCGGTGGATCGAGCCTCGCGCTCGTTTTGAACCTCATTCGCCTTGGCGAGGCCACAGCTCGGATCGATATTGAAAGGCGTGCGGAGCTTGGACGCGCCGCCGTGACCGACCGTCTGGCGACTCTGGAACATCTCGGCCTCATCGCGGGCGGGGAATTGGGTGCGGCGATTGGCGGTCGGGCTCCGCGGCATATGCGCTTCGCCGCGGAGGCCGGCGCCATTGCGGTCGCGCTCGTCGACCGCTCCTCGCTCGCGGTCGCGCTGGCTGACCTGTCCGGCCAGTTGCTCGTTGAGCATCATGAAGCGGTCGATCTTGCGGCGGGGCCGGAAGCGGTTCTTGAGCGCTTGACCAGCCTCTTTATCTGGCTGCTCGATGAGCGCGGCGGCAAGGATTGGCTTTGGGGGATGGGCGTGTCCCTGACCGAAGCCGTGCTGGTCGAGGCTAGCGATAGCGATGCCCTCGTCATGGGCGAACTCGATATGCTCCTCTCGTGGCGCCGGTTCGATTTCGCCGCCCGGCTGTCTCTGCGCTTCGGCGCGCCGAGCTGGGTGCGTGGCGCCGCGCAAATGATGACCGTCGGCGAACTGAAAGCGGGAGCCGGCCAGGGCGTGGCCGATTTGCTGTTCCTCAAACTGGATCGTTCGATCGGCGCCGGAGTAGCGGCCGGCGGGCGCGTCCAACAGGGTGCGCAAGGATTTGCCGGCATGATCGGCCACGCGCCGACAGGCGAAGAAGGCGACGTTGCTTGTCATTGCGGCGCGAGGGGCTGCCTCGACGCGGTGGCGAGCGGAGACGCCATCGCGCGTCAGGCGGGTAGGGCTGCACAGGATGGGCGCAGCCGGTATCTCGCCGAGATGATCGAACGCAATGGCGAGATTGGCGCAGCCGACGTGAGCCACGGCGCCCAGCTCGGCGAAGCCTTTTGCGCGGAACTCCTCGCGCGGTGTGGACGCTTGGTCGGGCAAAGCCTCGCGCCGCTGGTCAATCTTCTGAACCCGGCAGTTGTTGTGCTCGGCGGCGCTGTCGCACAATCAGGCGACATATTGCTCGCCGCGGTCCGCGAGGCGGTCTATAGGCAGTCGCATCCTCTGGTGACGCGCGATCTGCGCATCGTGCGCTCCCAGATGGGCGACTCCGCAGGCCTCGTAGGCGCGGCACAGATGGTTTGCGATGAACTGTTCGCGACGGCCATGATGCGAGAATGGATCGCGCTTGGTTCGCCGCGCCGCTCTCCCGCATTTCTGGCCTTTCTTCATGGGGAAAAAGCGCGCGAGCGCGCAGCCTCCTGTGGTCAGGCGCGAATCCGTGCGGCGCCAGCCCTACCGGGCGGAAGCCAGTAGCTTCTCGGGACCCCTGCCTTGCCTTGCGAGAAGATCCAAGGCCTATTCGGCAAAAAGCGCTATGCGAGACTTGCACCGGGAGGCGCCATTGACGATGCGAGGCCTCGGTCCGCACGGAGAACGAGCCGCCCCGGCCGACAAGTTGGCGTTGACGACGGATGAGGTCACCGCGGCGCGCGCTGGTCGCTTCACCACAGCGATTATACTTCATACTGTCACCAGCGATTGGGCTCGGCTGGTCGCGGCCGGCATCGGCGAAACGTTTGCGGCGCATTCGGGCGCTGTCGTTGAGATTGTCGATTGCTCCTTCGACAAGACCATTCAAAATCGTGAACTTTCGCGGCTTGCCCAATCGCGCATCGACGCGGTCATTAGCGTTCCCGTAGGCGTGTCGGGGCTTTCGCACGCCTATCGCGAAGTCTCAAAGGCGGGCAAGAAACTGATCCTCATCGACAACGCGCCGGCCGGCATGCTGCCGGGCGCAGAATATGTGGCCGTCGTTTCGACCGATAATTTCAACCTGGGCGAAATCGCGGCGGCGCTGCTCTCGCCCCATGTCGCGAACGAGGGCGTTGCCGGCATACTGACCTATAGCGCGGATTTCTTCGCGGCCAACGAGCGCGAGATCGCGTTCCGCAAATGGATTGGAGCCAATCGCCCAGACCTCACGCTGGTGCGGGGACGCTTCGCCGCGGTCGAGGACGCCGGCCCTGCATTCAAGCGGCTCTCTGGAGAAAATCCTGACCTCGATGCGCTGTTTGTCACTTGGGACGTCCCAGCGGCGTTGTCAGACAAAGACCCCGCAGTGCGTCTCGCCGTGGTAGCTTCAGACCATGAGCAATCCGTTTCGATATTTCAACAGCTCGCCGGAGGTCATCCGTCTGGTCGTGATGATGTACGTGAGATACCCGCTGTCGCTTCGAAACGTCGAAGATCTCTTGACCGAGCGCGGGATCGACATCAGCCACGAGACCGTCCGGTTCTGGTGGAACCGGTTTGGCCCGATGTTCGCCGCCGAGATCCGCAAGCGACGCGTCGCGCACATGCGCGGCTATCCGCACTGGCGCTGGCACTTGGACGAGGTGTTTGTGAAGATCAACGGCAAGCTCTGCTACCTTTGGCGCGCCGTCGACCATGAAGGCGAAGTCCTGGAGGCGGTGGTCACCGCGAGGCGCGATAAGGCTGCGGCGCTAAAGCTTCTCAAGAGGATCATGAAGAAATATGGGCCTCCTCGCAGCGTCGTCACTGACGGGCTTTGCTCTTATTCCGCGGCAATGAAAGAAATTGGCGCCGCCGATCGGCACGAGGTCGGTGGTCGGCTCAACAATCGGGCGGAGAATTCTCATCAGCCCTTTCGCCGACGAGAGCGGGCGATGCAGCGGTTTCGAAATATGAAGACGCTGCAGAAATTCAGTTCAGTTCACGCTCAGGTCCAGAATCATTTCAATCAGGAGCGGCATCTCGTCACCCGGCAGGTTTACAAGCAGAGACGCTCGATTGCATTGGCGGAGTGGCGCGCACTTGCCGCGTAGGGCGTCGCTTGCGAGCAGGCGTGTCGTCCAGTGCGTCGGTCAATCCCGTTACTTTGACGACGCCGGCGAGGTCATGGGAGACGGTCAGGTATTGAGAGCTCTCGAGCCGACTCGTCCTCGTGGTGGTAGATCGGCCACTGGAGATAGCGAGCGATCGCCTCATGCACCGCCTCTGCGTGATGGCCGCGCACCATCGCGACGTGGTGCTCGAAGCCGTTCCGCGCAATGAAGCCAAGGAGCGGCCGGAGCCGGGCGACCTTGCTGACGGCGATGCCCCCGTCCATCGGAAACGGATCGTCGGTGAACTCGCCCTCGCCGACATAGGCCTTGATCGTGCCGGCGCGGTCGTCCGTCGAGGCGCGGAAAAAGGTCATAGGGCCCGCCTTGACCTTACCCTTCACCGCGCCGAAGCAATTTTCCTTGCCGAGCACGGTGCCGAGCACGTCGAGCTCGGAAATCTCCGGCGTCTGCGCCGATGAAGCTCTTGGGAAAGTTGCCGCAATGGGTGCAGACGCATTTGTCGGCTTCGCGGCCATAATTGTTGTTCCAGTCGAGGATGGCGGAGGGCGCCTCGGCGGCGAGCGCGAGCGCGTACATTGAGATCGCGCCCATCACGTCGACTTCGCAGGCGCTCGGGCTGAGCTTTTCGCCCATCATGCTCATGGTCACGCAGGTGGCGCAGCCGAAATTGTCCTGCAAGCTGCGCCAGCATTGTATGGCGCTGGCGTCGCACTCGTTCTCCTCGATCCAGCGATCGACCGCGATGGTCCACTTCGCCTGACGGACGATCTTCTCCCGCTTGATGTGGGCCGGAATGCGCCCGTAGGCCGAAATCTCCTCGAGCTTCGCTTTCGACTTCCGGCGCGTCGTCGCCGAGCGCCTGGGCGCTGAAGATGATCTCCGAAAGATCCACCGTTACGACCGTGAGGCCGGACGCCTGCAGGAGCTTCTCGCTGAAGCGCATCGTCTGGAATGCGCCGGTCCGCGCGCCGATCGAGCCGATCCGCGCCTGCCTGAGGCCGCGTACGACGCGACACGTTCGGGCAAATCGATCGAGATCGCGTGCGAATTCCTCCCCGCCGATGTCGCAGGTATGGCTTGTCGTGTCGGTGAAGCGCACGCCGTACTGGTAGAAGTTGTTGGTGACCGAGAACTTGCCGCAGAAGGCGTCACGGCGGCTGTGAACGTCGACCTTGTCGATCTCGTCATTGCTGGCCTGAAGCAGGATCGGACACGTTGAGCCGCGCCTCAGTTCATAAGTTCGGAGATCGCGATCTCGTCGCCGAAATTCGGCAGGCAAATGACGAGCCCGTCGATCGCGTCGCGTTGCTCGCGAAAATGCTTCGCATAGAGGCGCGCGTCCTCGCGTGACTGCACCGCGCCGTTCTTCGTCGCCTCGAGCGGCAGGATGCTGGTAGCTGATGTTGAGGCGATCGAGCTGAGCGACGAGTTCCTTGCGCGTCTCGAGCGCGGGCGCGCCGTTGAAGAACTCTCGGCTGCCGACGACCAGTCCAAGCTTGATGGGACGAAGATTGCGTTTGCTCACTGTCGGGAAAGCCCTGCGTTCTGCGAGACGCCGGGGCCGTGCCCCGCTTCCTCGCGCGTTTCCTTTGGCATCGATTTATTTCGAATGCCTCTGATTTTTTCGCATTTAGAAACATTCTCAAGCGGGCTGTAAAGCGCTCGAAAGCCGCTACGGGCGTTCTCGACAGCGCAAAGCACCGGCTTTTGGCGCTCTCCGCCGTCGATTTCACTTCCGTCTTGACAGCATGCCCGAAACTAAACCACATATATCGATAATAAACGCAAGCACTCGAAACCCAAGGGGAGGAAGTCCTCCAGAGTCGAGCACGCGCTTAGCGACCTCGCCGCACGTCGTCGAAGGCCAGGCGCTACGAGTAGAGCCCAACGAGATTTTCAGCGTTCCGCGTCGGCATCCAACGGAACGCCTCCGACGAGCATCGCTCCGAGGAGCTATCTTGATGCCTCAGAAGGAAAGGGAGGTAACAGTGAACTTCAGGCGCACGTTGGCTGGCGCGCTTTTCGCAAGCGCGGCCATTTTCATCGGTTCTGCCCACGCGGCGGATCTTATCGCAGTCATCACGCCGTCTCATGACAATCCGTTCTTCAAGGCGGAAGCGGACGGCGCGGAGGCCAAGGCCAAGGAGCTCGGCTACGACGTCATCTCACTCGTTCACGACGACGACGCGAACAAGCAGTCCGAGCTGATCGACACCGCGATTGCGCGCGGCGCGAAGGCGATCATCCTCGACAACGCCGGCGCGGACGCCACTGTCGCGGCGGTCAAGAAGGCCAAGGACGCGGGCATCCCGTCCTTCCTGATCGACCGCGAGATCAATGCAACCGGCGTCGCCCTCGCCCAGATCGTCTCGAACAACTATCAGGGCGCCCAGCTCGGCGCGCAGAAGTTCGTCAAGCTGATGGGTGAGAAGGGCAACTTCGTCGAGCTCGTCGGCAAGGAGTCGGACACCAACGCCGGCATCCGCTCGAAGGGCTATCACGACGTGATCGACGACTATCCGGACCTGAAGATGGTCTCGCGCCAGTCGGCCAACTGGAGCCAGCCGGAGGCCTATCTCGAAGATGGAGTCGATCCTCCAGGCGCAATCCCGACATCAAGGGCGTCATCTCTGGCAATGACACCATGGCCATGGGCGCCGAGGCGGCGCTGAAGGCGGCCGGCCGTAACGACGTGATCGTCGTGGGTTTCGACGGCTCCAACGATGTGCGCGATTCGATCAAGCAAGGCGGCATCAAGGCGACCGTGCTGCAACCCGCCTATCAAGGCGCTCAGCTCGCGGTCGAACAGGCTGACGCCTACATCAAGACGAAGACGGCGCCCAAGAGCGAGAAGCAGCTTGATGGACTGCGTGCTGATCGACGAGTCGAACGCGGGCAAGCTCGAGACTTTCGCGCTCAAGCCCTAGTGGATTTCTGAGGGCGCGCGGTCTGGATCGCGCGCCCTCTTATCGTTGGCGGAGAAGAGCTTCTCATGCGCTGGGTCAGCGTTCTCGCGACCGTGGTGACCGGCGCGCTGGTCTGTTCCTGTCGCTTTATTCCCACCGCCGACGTCCAGACGCTTGCGCCGGGCCATCGCAGACGAAGGCGGCCTTCGATCCGGATAAAATGGTCGCGTCAGATCTGGACGGCCAAGGTCGTTCCCTATTTCGAAAAGAAAGCCGGGCCGTTTGCCGAGGTGCGTGATCTTGCCGCGAAATCTCCAGACGAGGCTGGCGCGCGCTTCGGCTATCGGCCGAAGGTCGGCGACGTGCCGTGGACGCTTATGGTGAAGCTCGAAGGCGTCATCGTCGAGGCGAATACGGAGTCGCGCGCCGCGACGATCGGCGTCGACACGACCGGCAAAGGCAAGACGGACGCAATCGTGCAGATCGGTCCGGCGCTGCGAGGAACCGCGATCCGCGACGCGCTCGACTTTCGTATCTTTCAACGATTTCACCAACCAGATCGATTTCGCCCGCTATGGCAAGGCGTTCAATCTCTACGTCGACCATGAGATCCTCGAGAAGCTTCCGAGGGATTCCCTCGTCGGTCGCAAGGTGACGGTCGTCGGGGCCTATCCGTTGTCCTCGTCCGCCGACCCGCCTCTGGTCACGCCCGTAGAAATCATCTTGGGGCCCAAGCCGTGACGCAAGCGCGCCAGACTTTGAGCGACTCCGACGTCATCCTGCGTCTTGAAGGCGTGTCGAAAGTCTATTCCGGCACGGTCGCCGTGAAGCAGGCGGATTTCGAAGTGCGGCGGGGCGCCGTCAACGTGCTTGTCGGCGAGAACGGCGCTGGAAAATCGACGCTGATGAAGATTGTCGCTGGCGTCGAACGGCCGACAGCCGGCCGCATTGTGCTCGAGGGCGAGCCTGTCGTCTTTTCGGACACCGCCGACGCGATGAGCCACGGTATCGGCATGGTGTTCCAGGAACTCAATCTGTTCGGCAATCTCTCGGTGGCTGAGAATGTTTTCGCCAATCGCGAAATCACGCGTGGTGGCCATATCGACCATGCGGCTCAGGACCGTGAGACCGCGGCCATCATGGAGCGCTTGGGCGCGCCGATCGACCCACGCGCCCGGGTCGAGGATCTGATGATCGGCCAGCAGCAACTCGTCGAGATTGCAAAAGCCGTGGCCCAGAACGTCCGTATTCTGATCATGGACGAGCCGACCTCCGCACTGAGCGCGCCCGAAGTCGAGATTCTGTTTCGCGTGATCGCGGATCTGAAGTCGAAGGGCGTGGCTATCGTCTATATCTCGCACCGGCTAGAGGAACTCATACGTATCGGCGACTTCATCACCGTCCTTCGGGATGGCCGGGTGACCGGGCGCCAGGTGCTGAAAGATGTCGATGTGCATTGGATCGTCCGCCAGATGATTGGCTCGGACGCCAAGGATTTCTCAACACCGGGCGAGCATGAACTCGGCGGCGAGATCATGCGCGCCGAGGAGATCTGCTTGCCGCGCGCGGTCGGCGGCTATGCGGTCGATCACGTCAGTCTTTCCGTCCGGAGCGGAGAGATCCTCGGCGTCTATGGACTGATGGGCGCGGGACGCACCGAATTCCTCGAGTGCGTGATGGGCCGCCATCCTTTGGCGTCAGGCCGACTCTATATCGAAGGCGAGCTTGTCCGCGAACGCGACGTCGGGGGACGGATCGCGCGTGGCCTTGCCCTCATTCCCGAAGACCGGCAACGCGACGGGCTCGTTGCGATCCTGTCGGTCGCCGAAAACCTGACGATGGCGAGCTTGCGCAAACTTACGCGCTTCTTTCACATCCAGTCGCGCGTCGAGGCCGAGGTCGTCCGGCGCGAGGTCAAGAGCTTGACGATCAAGGTTGCCGATCCCGCCTTGCCCGTCTCTTCGCTCTCCGGAGGAAACCAGCAGAAAGTCGTGATCGGCAAGGCGCTGCTGACGGAGCCGAAGGTTCTACTCATGGACGAGCCAAGCCGAGGTATCGACATCGGAGCGAAGGCGGATGTCTTCCGCCTGATGCGCAAACTGGCGGCTGAGGGACTTGGCATCATCTTCGTGACCTCCGATCTTGACGAAGCGCTGGCGCTTTCGGACCGCATCGCGGTGATGAGTCAGGGCAAGCTCACAGCGTTGTTCGATCGCGCGGACGCCGCCGAAGCGAAGATCGTCGCTGCGTCTTCCGTCGGTCACTCTCGGGGAACGGCGTCGATGCGGGAGGGGACGCTTTCATGACAGCCGCTGCTGGACCGACGTCCGCTCATCCCGTCGGCGGCTCTCTCACCCTCAGTCTGATGCGGCTACGCACATTCATTGCGCTGTTCGCCGTACTGATCTTCTTCGCCTTCGCCGCGCCGAATTTCCTCTCAACCGCCAATCTCGTTCTCATGTCGAAGCACGTCGCGCTCAACGCCTTTCTTGCGATCGGCATGACGTTTGTCATCATCACCGGGGGCATTGACCTTTCTGTTGGCTCGATCGTCGGCCTGTGCGGCATGGTCGCAGGTGGTCTGATTCTGCATGGGATCGATTTGCGCTTCGGCTATACGGTGTTTTTCAACGTTCCGGAGATCGTCCTGATCACGTTGGCGCTCGGCGTTCTCATTGGCATGGTCAACGGCTTTCTCATCACCCGGCTGAACGTCGCGCCGTTCATCGCGACGCTCGGCACGCTCTATGTGGCGCGTGGGGCCGCGCTCCTGATCTCCGATGGCGCGACCTTTCCCAATCTCGAAGGAAATCCTGCGTTTGGCACCACCGGCTTTGCGTTTCTGGGCGCAGGCAAGCTCCTTTACCTGCCGGTTGCGATCTGGATTCTGATCGTTCTGGCGCTGATCGCCGCCTACGTCGCTCAATCGACGCCACTTGGAAGGCACATCTTCATGGTCGGCGGCAATGAGCGCGCCGCGGCGCTTTCCGGCATCCGCGTCAATCACGTGAAAGTTCTTCGTCTACATGTTTTCAGGCTTCTGCGCGGCGATCGTTGGCCTCATCATCTCCTCGGAGTTGATGGCCGCACATCCGGCAACCGGCGAGACCTTCGAGCTCAACGCCATCGCGGCGGCGGTGCTTGGCGGCACATCAATGTCGGGCGGCCGCGGGACGATCGGGGGCACAATCATCGGCGCTTTCGTGATTGGCATTCTATCCGACGGTCTCGTGATGATGGGAGTGAGCTCCTTCTGGCAGATGGTGATCAAGGGCGTCGTGATCATCGCCGCCGTGGTGGTCGACCAGGCGCAAAGGAAGCTGCAACAGCGGGTCGCTCTGCAACAGATGGCGCAACTCGCTTGAGCAGTCGTCGAGCCGATGGTCTTCTTTGCGCAAGCTTGGCGGAGCGTGACATAACTTGAAATATTTGTGACCTCTGAGTGGATTTCTTGAGAATGCCCAAGGGCGGCGATCCGGCCATAAGAACGGAGAAGTCGGCGAAGAGATCGCAGTCGATGGTCGCGCGCGCGGGCCGAGCGTCCCGAGCCCGCAATCGCGAGCGAGACGCACGGCGACCTCAACAAGCTGCTTGCCGAGCCGCGCCGCATGAAGATTTTGGCCTGGCTCCAGGAAGAAGGCAGCGCGCGTGTTCGCGACCTGAGAGTTGCGTTCGGAGTGTCGGAGGCGACGATCCGGCAGGACCTCGAAAGGCTCGAGAGCGACGGGCATGTCAACCGTCAGCACGGCGGCGCATTTCTTCGCACCCTGCCGAAGCAGGTCGAGACGCTCTCCTTGCAACATATGGAGAATATCGAGAAAAAGCGAAAGATTGGCGTCAAGGCCGCGAGCCTCGTCAGCGACGGCGAGACAATCATCCTCGACGCTGGTTCGACGACGACTGAAGTCGCGCACAACCTGATCGGCCGATCCGCCCTCACCGTCATAACCAACGCGCTCAATATCGCCCTCATGCTCGGAGCTGTACCGGGCTATGCCGTGCACATGCCGGGAGGACAGTTTAAGGCCCCGACGCTTTCCCTCAGTGGCGACAAGGCGGCGGATTACTTCCAGGATGTTCTTGCCGGAAAGCTCTTCCTTGCCACAGCCGGTGTCGCGCTTGATTCCGGCCTGACCTATCCCAGCTTCGCCGACCTTCAGCTTAAGCAAGCGATGATCAAGGCGGCCTCGCATGTGTACCTTGTCGCCGACTCGACCAAGATCAATCGCTCGTCATTCACCCGCCTTGGAACGCTCGACGTCATCAACTCGTTCGTCACCGACGATGGCATTCGCGAAGAGGACGTTCGCGCTTTCGAAAGTCGTGGCATCCAAGGTGATCATCGCTGAATAGGCTTGGCTCGCCCGCGATCGTTCGACCAGCATCGATCGAACTCGCTATACGCTCTCGGACTGGACCAGCTCCTTTGGCGAGTTTCGATTTGGGAAAGCACACAAGCCTTTCATGAGTCGGCGCCTTTGTCGCCGGACTCCTCCGCAACCTCAAGCGAGACACATTGTCTCGTTTTTCTTTGATCCTTGACTCACGCATCTCAAAACCATAAAAATCGATAACAAACGGAAATATACGAAACCGTGTGAAAGATCGGCGGGAGGAGCGAGACATGCGTCCTGGCAAGTGGTTTAGGACGGCGATCGTCTCCGCTGGCGGTGACTTTAGGCGCCGCGCCGCCGGTCATGCTCAAGAGATCAAGTTCTGGACGCTGTACCTTCGACAATCCGAACTGTCACAAGACCTTCCAAGATCCATCTCGGATTTCGAGGCCGCCAATCCCGGCGTGACCGTCAAGCTGGAGAATCGCGGCGACAGACGAGCACAAGTCAGCGCTTCGCGTCGCGGCGGCTCGGATCAGGCTCCCGACATCTACTTCATGTGGGCCGGCCTCGGCCTTGGCGGAGAGTTCGTCAAGTCCGGCCTCGCGCTGCCCATGGACAAATACTACAGCGAATACAAATGGGACGATGAGTTCATCGATCCTGCGTCTCGTCGTTCTCGAAGCAATATCCGGGCGGACGATACGGCGTGCCCTTACACCTTCCGCGGGCGAGGCGCTGTACTACAACAAGGCGCTGTTCGAGAAGGCCGGCATCGCGAGTCCGCCGACGACCTACGACGAGCTTGTCGCTGACGCCGACAAGCTCGCCGCCGCCGGCATCCCCGCGATCACCTTCGGCGGGACCGTGAACTGGCACGTCATGCGGCTCATGGACGAAATTCTGGAAGTCCAGTGCGGCCCTGAAAAGCACGACGCGCTGATGTCGATGAAAGTCAGCTGGGCCGACGAGCCGTGCGCCACCAAGTCGTTTGAAGAGTTCCACAAGTGGACGTCCAAATACTTCCTGAAGCCCTTCATGGGCATCGATCAACAACAGTCGTTCAACCTCTTCCTCGCTGGCCGCGCCGCCATGATGCTCGAGGGTAACTGGCTTGTCGGGCAGCTCAGAAACGCAAACAAGCTGGCGGACTACGGCGCTCTTCCCGTTCCCAGGAACCAGCCGTCTCTATGGATTTGGTGAGTACAACTACATCAGCACCAAGAGCAAGAATCCGGACCTTGCGGCAAAATTCCTCGACTATCTCGAGTCGACGCCGGTGCAGCAGGCCAACCTCGCCGTCTTCGGCGGCCAATTCGGTCAACAAGAACGTCAAATCGGCACAGCACCAGGAGCCTCTTGATCTCGACTGGGCCAAGATCTTTGGCCAATTCAACGATGTCTTCGTCAACGGCGATCAGGCCTTCCCGCTCGACGTGACGACGGAATATTGGCGTGTGATCAACGAAGTCGCGCAGCGACCACCTCGATCCGAAGGCGGCTGCGGGTGAACTGCAGAAGTTCATCGCCGCCCGTAAATAGGGTTCCTCCCCCTGGGGCCGGCTCGAATTCGGCCGGCCCGTTTTCAGCGTCCGCTCCCGGCTGGCGCAACCGGACTCTCCACGATGGTTCGTCTATCAGGCCCGGCAGGGTCTCGTCGCTGCTCGCCCCGGCGCTTCTCGTCTATTGTTTGTTTGCCGTCTACCCGATGCTCGATGTCGTCTGGCTTGAGCTTCATGAAATGGAACGGCCTGACGCACGACCAAGCAGTTCGTCGGCCTCGACAACTATATTCAGGTGTTCACTCAAGATCCGGTCTTCTGGCAGGCGGTGCGCAACACGGTCCTGTGGACTGTCGATGTCGGTCGTTTTCCCGCCGGCGATGGGCTTTGCGCTGGCGCTTGCGCTCAACCAGAAGATTCCCGGACGCGATCCGCTGCGAGCACTCTTCTACATGCCGGTCATCATCGCCCCGATCGCCGTCGCGACGATGTGGCGCTGGATGTACGATCCGTTCTTCGGTCTGTTCAACGCCGCGCTGACGGCGGCTCGGCCTGCAGGGCCTCATTCAGGACTGGCTCGGCGATCGTGACGTAGCGCTCTACTCGATGTTCATCGCCTACGTCTGGCAAACCGTCGGCTTTTCGCTCGTTCTCTTCCTCGCCGGTCTGCAGGGCGTCTCCCAGACGCTGATCGAGGCCTCGCGCATCGACGGCGCAGGGCGCTTTCAGATGTTTCGCTATGTGACCTTGCCGGCGCTGCGCCCGGCGATCGCCATCGTCCTTTGCCTGTCGATCATCAATTCGCTGAAGGCCTTCGACATCGTCTACGGCATGACCGGAGGGGGTCCGGCGCAATCAACGCAGATGCTCGCGCTGTGGGCTTTCACCCAGGCGATGCAGCTCGGCGACTTCGGCCGCGGCGCCGCGATCTCGGTCGTCCTGCTCCTCATCACGACCGCGATCATTATTCCTTATCTGCGGTGGACGCGCGGCCACCAGGAACAGGCGGCATGAACGGCTTCGCCGCAGCCTTTCGTCCGCAGGGTCTCGATCGCATCGACCCGATCCTGGTGATCCTCTGGCTCATCCTGGTCGTGGTGGCGGTGATCTGGATCGCTCCCTTCGTCTTCATCGTCTTCACGTCTCTCAAGGCGAACTCGATGGTGATGGGATCGAGCGCTTTCGCTCCTCCGACGAGCCTCGAATGGGGCAATTATTTCGGCGCATGGGCTCGCGGCCAATTTCAGCACAACCGTCTTCAACAGCGTCGTCATTACGATCATCAAGGTGCCGCTCGGCCTCTTCATCTCCGCCATGGCGGCTTATGCCTTGAGCCGGATTCGGCTGCCCGCCGGGCGGGCGGTTTTCCTTCTCATCCTGTTTGGCACGATGCTTCCATTCCAGGTGATGCTCGCGCCGCTCTTTACGTTGGTCAATTCGTTCGGGCTTATCAACACCAAGCTCGGCATCATCCTGCCCTATCTGGCATTCGGCGTGCCTTATCAGGTCTTCATTCTGCACGGCTTTTTCAGCGAGATTCCGAAGGAGCTGAGTGAGGCCGCCCTTGTCGACGGCGCATCTCACTTCACCGTGTTCCGCCGCATCTTCCTGCCGCTGTCGCTGCCGGTCCTCGCGGCGCTGCTGATTCTCGATTTCGTCGCGACTTGGAACGAGTTCGCCATGGCGCTGGTGATCCTGCAGGACAACAGCACTTGGACATTGCCGCTCGGCCTCATGTCGTTTCAGAGCCAGTTCCAAAGCGACTACGGTCAGCTCAACGCGGCGATCGTGATGACCGTGCTGCCCGCGACAATCGTCTATCTCATCTTCCAGCGCTACTTCGTCTCCGGTCTCACGAGCGGCGCGATCAAGGAGTAGCGAGTGACGCCCGTTGTCGAAAAATGGAACGTATTCGAAGCTGCCTTTCAAGGTCCCAGCGAAGGGAATCCATTCGTCGATGTTGCGCTCGATGTCGAGTTCTCGCAGCGAGAACCGGACAGTCGTGGCGCCCGGTTTCTACGACGGAGATGGCCTCTATCGCGCCCGCTTCATGCCGGACGCGGAAGGCGAATGGACATACCGGACCCGATCGAACGTCGCGGCGCTGAACGACTTGACCGGCGCGTTCCGCTGCGGACCCCCGTCCGCTGGCAACTCACGGCCCTGTTCGGGTGCGCAACCGGTGGCATTTCGCCTATGCGGACGGAACGCCCTACTTCCCCTTCGGCACGACCTGCTACGCGTGGACTCACCAACCGCTGGATATGCAGCGCCAGACGCTCGACACGATGCGGGCCTCCGGGCTTCAACAAACTGCGCATGGCGGTCTTTCCCGAAGCATTACACCTTCAACGAGAACGAGCCGCTTCACGACATTTACGAGCGCAAGAAGGATGGCGCGCTGGACTTCGATCGGCCGAACGTGATCGCCTTTCGGCACTTCGAGACGCAGGTCGCCGCGCTTGGCGTCATGGGGGTCGAAGCGGACGTCATCATCTTCCATCCTTACGACCGATGGGGCTATTGCACGATGTCCGCCGAGCAAGACGACCGATACGTGCGCTATCTGGTCGCGAGGCTCGGCGCCTATCGCAATGTGTGGTGGTCGCTCGCCAACGAATATGACTTCCTCATCGATGTGAAACCGGTCGCCAGATGGGATCGTTTCTTCCACATCATCGAGGAAAACGATCCGGCGCGGCATCTTAAGTCGATCCACAACGGCGAGGAGACGATGAACTTCGATCATCGCAAGCCTTGGGTCGACCACGTCTGCATTCAGAACTGGAACGTGAAGCGCACCACCGCCTGGCGCAACGACTGGGGTAAGCCGATCGTCAATGACGAGCTCGAATACGAGGGCGACATCAGCCTCGCCTGGGGAAATATCTCGCCGCAGGAACTGGTCCATCGGTTCTGGGTGACGGTGATCCGCGGCGGCTACGCGGGGCACGGCGAGACATATGCGCATCCGCAGGATCTTCTGTGGTGGGCAAAGGGTGGAGTCGCTTCACGGGGAGAGCTGGAAACGAATAGCCTTCCTGCGGTCCATCATTGAGGAGGACGTGGTTAACGGGCTTACGCCCGCGCCCGAGGAATGGCCGTGGCAACGCGTCTCGATGGCGAGCGACGGTGAGGTGCGGTTCATCTACCTTGGCGAGCACCAGCCTGGGCTCTGGATCGCCGGCTTGCCGACTGACGACCGGCCTTGCGAGGTCGATGTCATTGACACGTGGGATATGACGATTACGCCCGCGAAGCGGGTTCCGCGACCATCCTTTCCAAAACTTCGGCAGCGCGGTGGCGAATTGCGCGACCCTCAACCGCTCGCTTCGTTCGCCGTCGAGCTGCCGTCGAAACCTTACCAGGCCCTTCGCATCCGACCTCCTCGAAACGGCGCGCGCTGATGCCAAATGAAAGGACCATGCGTGTCGTCCGTCCAAATTCGTGACGTGCGAAAGGCCTTCGGCCCGACGCAGGTCATTCAGGGCGTTTCGGTCGACATCGCCGACGGCGAGTTTGTTGTCCTCGTCGGGCCGTCCGGCTGCGGCAAGTCGACGCTGCTTCGGATGGTCGCTGGGCTTGAGTCGATTACCGATCGGCGAAATCGCGATCGACGGCCGCGTCGTCAATAAACTTGAGCCCAAGGAACGCGATATCGCGATGGTGTTCCAGAACTATGCGCTCTATCCGCAGATGACCGTGGCTCAGAATCTCGGCTTCGCGCTGGAGCTTGCGCGCCTCGACAAGCGAACGATTCAGACCAAGGTCGCGGCCGCCGCCGCCTCGCTCGGGCTTGAGCCGCTGCTCGCACGCTACCCACGGCAGCTGTCCGGCGGCCAGCGGCAGCGGGTCGCGATGGGCCGGGCGATTGTCCGGGATCCCAAGGTCTTCCTGTTCGACGAACCTTTGTCCAACCTTGACGCCAAGCTGCGCGTGCAAGTGCGCGGCGAGATCAAGGAGCTGCAGCACCGGCTCAAAACAACGACGATCTATGTCACCCACGATCAGGTCGAGGCGATGACCATGGGCGACAAGATCGTGGTCATGAACGGCGGCCGTGTCGAGCAGGTTGGGCGCTCCGCTTGAGCTTTACGATCGACCAGCCAACACATTCGTTGCGACCTTCCTCGGTTCGCCGGCCATGAATCTTCTCTCGGGGCGGGTGGAAGGCGAGCGAGTGCTCCACGGCTCGCCTTTCCAGACGGTTTGGCAGTGACGATCGGCGACGCAGGACGCGCTTTCGCCGGGCGAGACATCATCTTCGGGATTCGTCCCGAGCATGTTCGGATCGATCCGATTCAGGGACTGCCTTGCATCGTCTCCCTCGTCGAGCCGACGGGATCCGAGACGCATGTCGTCGCCCACGCCGGCTCAGACAGAGATCATTGCCGTCCTTCGCGAGCGGGTCGAGATCCAGGAGGGCGAAACCGTGAAGGCTGTCGCTGGACGCAAGTCAGGCCCATTTTTTTGAACCGACTTCAGGCAGCCGTCTTCTCGCCTGAGCCTGTCGGCCTAGACAACAGTCTCGACCTTCCGAGGGACTCGCGTCCGGATGGTGTCGCGACCGGCTAGCGCCAGCACGAGGATGACGACGACGCCTTGCACCATATCCTGCGAGCCGGGCGGCAGTTGCATGATCTGCATCAACGTCACCAACAGGATCAGAAGCACGCTGGCGAAGAACACGCCGACTGCCGAGGCTGAGCCGCCAAAAATGAGCGTGCCGCCGATCACCACGGCCGCCACCGATTGCAGGAGGTATGGCTGGCCCATCTCGAGAAAGGCGCCGCCCACATAGGCGCCGAGGACCAATCCCATTAGAGAGGCAAGGACGCTCGAGATCACGAAGGCGATCGCAATGACGCGATCGACCGGAATTCCGGCCAGACGCGCCGCCATGCGGTTCTGCCCGACCGCGCTCAACGTGCGCCCGTAAACGGTGCGCCGCAGAACGAATTCCGTGAGCGCGATCAGCCCGAGACAGACAAGAAGCATGATCGGCAAGTCGAGAACCCGGCCGGCGGAGACGGCTCTTAAGGTGGGGCTGACGGCGAAGCCGTGGATCGAGCGATTGCAGAGCAGGGTTGCGGTCGCGAGCACATAGCCGGTGGCCAGCGTCGCGATGATGGCGGGGACCTTGAGGCGCACCACCAGCGCGGCGTTGAAGCAACCGACGATGAGGCCGAGGCCGAGCGCGGCGAGCAAGCCCAGGAGGAGGTTGGCGTCCTGTCCGCCGATCGTCAGCAAGGCGACATAGGCGCTGAGCGTAACGACGGAGGCGATCGACAGGTCGATGTTGCCCCGTCCGGTGGTCACGACGAACATCTGCCCGACGCCGACGATCGAAAGGTATGAAGCCGAGAGGACAATCCCCGACAGGCTCGCGACGCTGAACCGGTCGGTCACAACGGAAAGCGCGCCCCAGAAGATCAGCACAGCCAGCGCCGACCAGATCCAGCGATGCGACTGCGTGAGCTCGAGGAATTTGTGCAACGGGATCATTCCTCGCCGCTCCGGTCCGCCAGATAACGCACGCCAAGGAGCCCGATGAGCACGGCTCCCTGAGCGGCGGCGTTGAAATCGCTGCTGACGCCGAGAGCGCCAAGCAATGCGCCGATCAGCGCCAGCGTCACCGCCCCGACCACGGCGCCGATGGGTGCAACGACGCCGCCGGTCAGCGCGCATCCTCCCATCACCACCGCGGCGACGCTCAGCAGCGTGTAGGAATTGCCCGAGTTGATGTCGCTCGACGCGTTGATCGACGTCAGCGACAGCCCGGCCGCGGCGGAAAACAATCCGGCGACGAGATAGCGCACAATTCCGTAGCGAATTGGCGGCCAGCCCGACGCGATCATCGCCGCGGGATTGGCGCCGAAGCCGCGCAGCACGACCCCGAGCGGCGCCCAGTCGAGGAGCGCGCCGACCGCCGCGACGGCGCCGATCAGAAGGATGGAGGTCGGCACATAGGCGCTGATCGACCAGCTTGTCAGCGCGCTCAGCCAGTCGGGGCTTGCGCCGCCCGGCGTCGGCTGAATCGAATAGCCGATCCCGGCCCAGATGAACGAGGCGCCGAGCGTCACGACGATCGCCGGGATCTTACGGCTGTGAATGACCGCGCCGAGGAGCGCGTAGGCGCTAAGAGCCGCGGCGATCGCCAGCACCCCCAAAGCCGGCCGGTCGTAAAGCAGGGTCGCGCCCAAGACGCTGACGAGCCCGGCGAAGGCCCCGACCCCGAGATCGATCTCGCCGCCGCCGACGACGAACATTTGCGCTTCCGTCACCAGGACAAGCGAAAGCGCCGGCAAGAGCAGGAGGTCGAGGCCAAAAACGGAGGCCACCGCCGGGTTGGCGGCGATCATCACGGCCAGAACCAAAGCGAGGCCGAGAAGAGGCGCGAAATCGACAAGCCTGTCCAGCAGCCGAACTCTCGTTTGAGCGCTCCTCTCGTTTCGCTCCGGCTCGGTCGCGGCGAGGTGCGAGAAGGAGGCCGCGACGATCGCCTCCTCGGTAAGACCCGAGCCGCTCAGCTCGCGCACGATCTGGCCGTTGGCGAAGACCAGCACCCGGTCGCAGGCCAGCAGTTCCGCATCTTCCGTCGTGTGCCAGATCAAGGTTCGGCCCTCGCGGGCGAGCTCGCTGCACAGGCGATAAAAGTCCTGCTTCGTGCCGATGTCGACGCCGCGGGTCGGATCGTCGAGCAGCACGATCGGCGTTTCCGCCGCCACAGCCCGCGACACCAGCGCCTTCTGCTGGTTGCCGCCGCTGAGCTCGCCGATGCGCGAATTGAAACGGCCGAGGTCGAGCCGGATCCGCTCTGCGCTCGGCGTGGCGGCCAGGCGTTCGGCGCTGTCGGAAACGAGCCCGAGGGCAGGGCGGGGACCGACGCGGCCGATCGAAATGTTGGCGAGCACGCTCCACAGCGGGAAAACGCCCTCCTTCTGCCGATCGCCGGACACGAAGCTTGCGGCCGCCGCGCGCGTCACGGCGCCCGTCGATCCGCGTCCCGCCTCGTGGATGGCGCGCAGGAGGGCCTTCTGCCCATGCCCCTCGAGGCCGGCGAGGCCGACAATCTCCCCTTGCCGCAGACTGAGAGGCGCGCCGCCGCCGACGAAGTCGCCGCTGACACGGACCATTTCGGGCTCAGAGCGCGCCTCACGCTCGATTCTGTGATGGATCACCGAGGCGTCGCCGCCCATCAACTCGACGAGCCTTGCCGACTGAAGCCCGCTGCGCCTCGCCCTGCCACGCGATGCGGCCATTGCGAAGCACGAGGACGCGCGAGGCGACGTCCATGATCTCGTGCAGTTTGTGGCTGATGAAGATGAAAGCAAGGCCGGCGCGGGCGCGCTCGCGGACGTATTGGCGCAATTGCCGGGAGCGTTCGAGGTCCAGCGACGACGTCGGCTCGTCGAGCACGATCAGGCGCACGCCAGGGGTCGCGGTTGCGCGCGCGATTTCGACCATCTGTCGTTCGCCGATCGACAGGCGATCGATGCGCGCATTGACGTCGATGGCGTTGCCCGGGAAGACGGCGTCGAGCGCGGCGCGGGCCGTGCTGCGATAGACGTTACGCCAGCCGGGTTTCGCGCTGGCGTATTGCGAGTCTTCGACGAAGAAGTTTTCCGCGACCGTCAACGTCGCGCACAGCGACAGCTCCTGATGCACCATCCGGATGCCGCGCCGCTGCGCTGCGCCGGCGTCGTAATGCGTGAAAGAAGTCGTCGACGCCGTCGAACGAGAGACGCCCGAGCGTTGGCGCGGTGATCCCGCAGAGGATCCGCATGAGCGTCGACTTGCCAGCCCCGTTGCCGCCGACGAGGCCGACCACGTCCGAGGCGGCGACGGCAAAGTCGATGTCCGCCGCGGCGAGCGTCGGTCCGTACGCCTTGGTGATCCCCTTCAGCTCAACGAGATGAGTTTGCGGCTCGATTGGGTTCTGCTCCGACGACTTCCCTCGGCGAGCGCGCTTCGATCTGACAAGGGCTCCTCCAACGCGAAGGACACGGGCGCCCGCAAGAGGCGCCCGAAGCCTTTACGCTACAAGACCCAGCTTATTTCGAAAGCAGGTTCTGCTTCACCCAATCGAGCGAGTAGGTGGGGCTGACGATCTGGCCGGAAGGCAGCTTGGCGAATTCCTCGAGATTGCTCGCATCGACCGTCGCGACCGGCATGATCATCATCTTGGGCGCCTTCGCGCCTTCGAGCAGCGAGACGCCGAGCCACAGAGCCGCGCCGCCGATTCCCGGCGTCGTGTTCATCGAGACCGTCTGGTAGCCGTTTTTCTTGTTCTCATCGGCCCACCATTTGACGAAATCCGTTCCGCCGCCGCCCTCGATGACCGGCATGTGGCCCACATAGGCGCCGCCATACTGGGTGAACGCCTGCGCGATGCCGACGTCGTCGCTGCCGCCCTGTCCCAGCACCGCGTCGACGTGCGGCAGACTGGGGAGAACGTTGGCGATGGCCGACTGCGCCACGGAGGCCGTCGCCTGACCGTAGACCGTCGCGACCACCTTGATGTCCGGATGTTTCTGCAGGGCCGACACCTGCGCGTTGTACATGTCGTTGTCAGGCGCCGATCCCTTGACGCCGCGCACCTGGATGACGTTGCCCTTGCCGTTCAGCATCTTGAAGACCGCTTCGGCTTGCTGGGCCTTGTAGCCTTTGAAATCGAAATTGAGCTGGTAGTTGCAGGGCGCGTTGGCGATCGAGTCGAACGAGATCACGATGATCCCCGCCTTGCACGCCTTTTCGATCACGCCATTGACCGCAGTCTCGGAAGCGGCGTCGACGAGGAGCACGTCGACCTTCTTGAGGATCAGTTCGCCAATCTGGCTGTTCTGCTGCGCAACCGAGCCGTCGCCGTTCATCGCGATGTAATCGGCGATCTTGCCCTCGCTCTTGGCTTGTTTGGCGGCCGCCTCGAACGCCTCGACCATCTGGTGGCGCCAGGTGTTGCCGTAATAGGCGTTCGACAGCGCAATGACGGGCGCTTGAGGCGTCGCCATCGCCGGCGCGGCGGAAAGCGAAAGGGCAGCGAATACGACTCGTGCGGATTTCATTGGTTCCTCCCATGGACACGCCGCGCCCCATCTTGCGTGAAGCGCCGCTTGTGTACATAGTATACCAGTTGACGTGTTGGCAAGCTTCGATTGGGTGGACGCCTCTCTTGGCCCGCTTTGCCGGCGCAGGAGGCATGGGCACCGAGGGATTCCTGAATTCCCGCGGATTGATGTCGGAGATTTCTCGTGTTGGACGGTCAAGGGCAGGCGCAGCGCGCGTCCCCAACAAAGCAGGACCCCGTCGCGCGGCCAAAGCTGGCCGAACTCGTCCAGAACCGGCTGCTCGCGGTGATCAAGGCGGAGAACCTGCGGCCCGGCGATCCTCTCCCGTCCGAGCGCGAGCTGATGCAGAGCTATGCCGTCGGGCGCCCTTCGATCCGCGAGGCCATGCAAAATCTGAAGCGCATGGGTCTGATCGAGATCAACCACGGGGAGAGGCCGCGCGTCGCGTCGCCGTCGTTCGAGCGGATGGTCGCCGACATGAGCGAGACGATGCGCCATGTCTTGATGAATTCGCCCGCCACGCTTGACCATTTGAAGGAGGCGCGCGCCTCCTTCGAGATGACGATTGCGCAGATCGCCGCGCGAAAGCGCACGAAAGAGGATGTCGAGGATTTGCGCCGGATCCTTAGCGAGCAGGAACGGGCGCGGCTCGACTCAAACGCCTTTCTCGAAGCCGACGGCCGATTTCATCATCGCATCGCGGTCATCACCGGCAATCCGATCTTCGCCCAGTTGAGCCAGTCCTTGTTCGCGTGGCTCGCGCGGTTTCATTTCGATCTTGTTCGCAAGCCTGGCTTGGAACAGCTGACCCTTGCTGAGCACAGCCAAATTCTGGAGGCGATCGAGCGCGGCGAGCCGGATGAGGCGGCGAGACTGACCGGCGACCATTTGAACCGCGCCAACACTCTCTACAACCAGGCGAACTTTCGGGCCTGATTGGCACCCCTTGTCTCCGCAAGGGTTGGTTCGGGGCTCGAAGCTGGTATACTGAGTATGCAAGAAAGCGCGATGGAAAACCAGTTCGAAATGATGTCCAGCGAATCCGGGAGAAGCGCGGGCGAGGCCGAAGCAGCGGCCGATCAGTGGCGCTGTCCGATCGAAGGCGCCGGCTCTTTCAATGCGCGGGAGAATGCGCCGTGAGCGTCGAGCGCATCGAAGCCGACTATATCGTCGAAACAGCCTATGACGTTCGAACGGCTGTCGAGGTGATGGCGGGCGAACAGTCCTCCGGAACTTTTGTCCCCGTTCCCGGCGAAACCCCGGAGCTCAAGGCGCGCTCGGCCGCCCGCGTCGAAAATCTGGAAATGCTGGGCGAGGCGGACCAGCCGAGCCTCCCCGGATCGGGCGCTCCCCGTGACGGCGGGAAACGGCAAACTGCGCGGGCCACGCTGTCGTGGCCGCTCGACAACATTGGCCCTTCGTTGCCGAACCTCATGGCGACGGTCGCCGGCAATCTGTTCGAACTCAAACAATTCTCGGGTCTCCGCGTTCTCGACATCCGGCTGCCGGACGCCTTTGCGCGTGCTTATCCCGGGCCCAAATTCGGCGTCGAGGGCACCCGCGAGCTGACTGGTGTGCGGGGGAGGCCGTTGATCGGCACCATCGTCAAACCGTCAATCGGGTTCACGCCCGAAGAGACGGCCGACCTTGTGGACGTGTTGTGCGCGGGCGGCATCGATTTCATCAAGGACGACGAATTGCAGTCGGACGGCGCGCACTGTCCGTTCGAGGCGCGCGTGCGCGCCGTGATGCGCGTCATCAACCGGCATGCCGAACGCAACGGCCGAAAGGTCATGTTTGCGTTCAACCTCACGGGCGAGATCGACGAGATGCGCCGCCGCCACGATTTCCTGGAGAGCCTTGGCGGCACGTGCGTGATGGCGAGCCTCAATTCGGTCGGGGTCGTCGGAATGATCGCGCTCGGACGCCACGCGCGCCTCGCCGATCCATGCGCACAGGAACGGCTGGGGCTATTTGTCGCGCCACCCTGCGCTCGGCTGGTCCTACGTCGCGTGGCAGAAAATCTGGCGCCTCGCCGGCGTCGACCACATGCACGTCAATGGGCTCGCCAACAAGTTCAGCGAATCCGACGAGAGCGTGACAGCATCGGCCCGAGCCTGTCTCACCCCGATGTTCGACGCGAAACCCTGCATCGTCATGCCGGTGTTTTCCTCCGGTCAATCGGCCCGACAGGCGGCGGGGACACTCGCAGCGCTCGGCTCGACCGATCTCATTTTCGCCGCGGGCGGCGGCATCATGGCGCACCCCGGTGGGCCCGCGGAAGGCGTGCGCGCGCTAAGGGAAGCCTTCGAGGCGGCGATGGCCGGCGTTCCCGCCGAACGCTACGCCGCGACGCATCCTTCGCTTGCCGCAGCGCTGCAGATGGCCTCTGCATGAGTGAGCCCGCCGGTCTTCCCGCCGGGGTTCTGGTCGCTTTCTATGGCGACGATTTCACCGGCTCTTCCGCGGTCATGGAGGTCATGACCTTTGCCGGCCTGCCGGCGGTGATGTTTGTCGAGACGCCGACGCCCGAGCAGCTTGAACGCTTCCGCAGCTACCGAGCGATCGGCATCGCGGGCGTCGCCCGAGCGCAACCACCGAGCTGGATGGACGCGCATTTGCCTTCCGCCTTTCGTGCCCTCGCAGCGCTTAAGGCGCCTGTGACACATTACAAGATCTGCTCGACCCTCGACTCCTCGTCGACCGTCGGATCGATTGGCCGCGCGATCGACATCGGCGCACCCATTTTCGGCGAGACGCCGGGGGCTGCGAGCTGGCAGCCGTTCATCGTCGCCGCGCCGGCGATTGGACGCTACCAGGCGTTCGGCAATCTCTTCGCCGCGTCTGGAGACGGCTTTTACCGTCTCGATCGCCATCCGGTCATGCAACGACCATCCGGTCACGCCGATGAACGAGGCCGACGTGCGCCTGCATGTCGGAAAGCAAACCTCACGCGCGATCGGTCTCATTGATTTCGCCGCCATGAAGAGTGGCGCAGGTCTCGAGCGGTTCGACGCCGAGCTCAAGCAGGGCGGTGTGCTGCTTGCGCTCGACGTTGTCGACGACGAGACTCTGCGTTGGGTGGGCGAGCTGATGTGGAGCCGGCGCGACCGATCGCTTTTCGCCATTGGCTCGCAGGGAGTCGAATATGCGCTCGTTGCGCATTGGCGTGCCAAGGGCTGGCTTCCGGTCGCGGTGGGACAAACTGCGGCCTCCGAGCAATCGCAGATTGTCGCCGTCTCGGGTTCAGTCTCGCCGATCACCGCTTCGCAGATCGACCGGGCGGAGGCGAACGGCTTCGATCTCATTGGGCTCGCCGCCGAAGCTAGCCTCGACGAGATCGCTGGCAGGCCGAGATCGGCACGGCGGTCGAGCGCGCGCGAGCTACGATCTCGAGCGGGCGCTCCCCGCTTGTCGTAACCGCGCGTGGACCCAATGACGAAGCCGTTACTCGATTTCGAGCAAAGCTCGCCGCCTCGGGCTGCGATCCCGTCGAGATCAACGCGCGGATTGGCGGCGGCCTGGGCGAAATCGTTCGGCGCCTCATCGGCGAAGCGCGCGTGACAGCGCGCGGCCGTCTCTGGCGGCGACACGTCCGGCTTCGCCATGCGCGCGCTCGGCGCCTACGCGCTCGAGGCGATCGCACCGATCGCGCCCGGCGCTCCACTCTGCCGCGTTTTCTCGACCGATCCGAAAGTGGACGGGATCGAGATCGCGCTCAAAGGCGGGCAGATGGGCAAAGCGGACTTTTTTGGATCGGTTCGCGCGGGACGCGCGACAAGCTTGTGGAGGAATCGACGTGACGAAGATCGCACTGCTGGGCGCCGGCGGGAAGATGGGCGTGCGCCTGTCGACCAATCTCAAGGACACCCGCTTCGACGTGGACCATGTCGAGGTGTCTGAAGAAGGGCGCGCGCGTCTCAAGCAGGCGCTGGGAATCGAGTGCATGGAGCAGGGTCAGGCGATTTCGTCGGCCGATGCGGTCGTCATGGCGGTGCCGGACCGGCTGATCGGCAAGATCCTCAAGACCTTCGTCAAGGAGCTTCGCCCCGGCGCGAAGGTCGTCATGCTCGACGCGGCGGCCCCGCACGCGGGCGAACTGCCTGAGCGCGACGACATCACCTATTTCGTCACGCATCCCTGCCACCCGCCCATCTTCAATGATGAGACGGAGCCGAAGGCGAAAACCGACTATTTCGGCGGTGTCCACGCTAAGCAGCATATCGTATGCGCGCTGATGCAGGGGCCGGATTCGCACTATGCCGAATGCGAGGCAATCGCGCGCGAGATTTACAAGCCGGTGATGCGCGCGCACCGCTGCACAGTCGAGCAGCTCGCGATTCTCGAACCGGCGCTGTCGGAGACAGTCGGTGCGACGTTCGCGCTGGCGCTCAGGGAGGCGACAGATGAGGCCGTCCGGCGCGGCGTGCCGAAACAGGCCGCGATCGACTTCATCATCGGCCACCTCAATATTGAACTCGCGATCGCGTTCGGAATTTTTCCGGAGGGCAAGTTTTCGGACGGCGCCCTTCAGGCGATCGATGCCGCGAAGCCAGTCATCTTCCGCGATGGGTGGCTCGACCGCGTTTTTGCCCCAGAGGCTGTGCTCAAGTCGGTCATAGACATCTGCGAGGTCGCGGCCCGTTAGCAAGTCAGCCGGCAGCCTCGCAGCACCCCTTCGCTGTAAGCCTTCACGACATGATCAGGCCACCGTCAACATTGATGGTTTGCCCCGTGATGTAAGAGGCGTCGTCGCTCGCCAAGAACGTGACGAGCCCCGCGACGTCCTCGCCGCTGCCCGCGCGACCCATTGGGATGCCGCGCACCCACTCGGCCATGAGCTCCCCAGGCTTATAGTCTCCAAGGAGCTGGCCCCACGCCTTGTCGTTATAGGCCCACATATCCGTATCGATGATGCCCGGACAGAAGGCGTTGACCGTGATCTTCTCCTTCGCGACCTCCTTTGCGAGGCTCTGGGTGATTCCGACCACGCCGAACTTCGAGGCGGCATAGTGAGGCGTGTAGATGAAGCCCTGTCGCGCTTGTCCTGAGGCAGTGTTGATGATGCGGCCGCCACGTTCGTGTTTACGAATTCGGGCGATGGCCTCCTGACAGCAGAGAAACACGCCCGTTGTGTTCACGGCGAGCACCGTGTTCCATTCCTCTTCAGTCATGTCCTCGAGTTTTGCGATCGTGATGACGCCGGCGTTCTGAATGGACACGTCTACGGCGCCGAATGCTTGCTCAGCGGCGTCGTAAAGCGCCGCTACGTCTTTCTTCTTTGTGACGTCCGCAATATGCGCGATGGCTTTTCCACCCGCGTTCGCGATATCGGCCGCGATCCCCTCGCAGGCTGCCTCGTTGGCTGACACAACGACAGCTGCGCCTTCGCGCGCGAAACGCCTTGCGAGTGCAGCGCCGATGCCACGGCTCGCGCCCGTGATGACGACGGTTTTTCCTTCAAATCGAGACATGGACGTTCTCCCCGTGATTGTATCGCGAACCGCTCACAGCAGTTTTTCTGCGGTGAATTTGTCGGTGATGAGCATGTTGACGAGCCTGCCAGTCAGGCAGGCTCGTATCGCCTCGACCTTGCGATCGCCGCCGGCGACGGCGATCGCCCGCGGCGTTGCCTTCAGCTCTTCCAGCGTGATGCTGATCACTCGGTCGTCCAGCGGCCCATGCACAGGAGAGCCCTCGTGATCGAAGAACCGTAACCCAATGTCGCCGACGGCGCCGCGCCTCGCGAGATCGCGCAATTCGTCACTGGTGAATGCATTGCCGGAATTGGCGAGCATAACCGACGGCTGAAGCGCGCCGATGCCCACGAGGGCGACTGTGAGGCGGCGAAACTGATCCATCGCGGCGCGGACGTAGACGTCGCCAAGCATCACGAGTCGTGCCGCCGACGAGCTCACTACCGCTTGCGCGGGCAGAAGCTGTGCCTCCGCTCCGGTAAGCGCGGCGAGGCGCGTGGTGAGTTGCGTCGCGTGGCTTTGGACCGAAGGGTTGCCGATACCGCCCAGCGTCTGAACCACGCGTTCCGCGCGCAACCGCTTCGCGGGATGAATCGCATCCACCATCCGCAGCAGCGACGCGCTCCAGGACGAAATCCCGATCACGTCTCCTTCATTGAGCGTCGCCTCCAAATAGTGAGCCGCGGCGCCCCCAATAGCCGAAAGGATCGCTTCCTCTCGGTCCTCGAAACATTCGGCGACGATTGCCTCGTTTAAGCCATAGCGGTCGCGCAAAGCGGTCTCAAACTGCGGGTAGGTGCCACGCGGCGCCGCGATTGAAACACGGATAACCCCCTCGTCCTCGGCACGCTTCAACAAACGCGAAACAGTCGCTTGCGAGACATGCAGCCGCTTCGAGATGTCGGCCTGCTTGATCTTTTCCTCGTGGTAGAGTTGAGCGACGCGGAGCATCATCCGCAATTCGTCAGTTCGGCTCATTGTTTCTCGGCAGCCAGCGCGATCTCCGCATAAATATGCGCTACTGCATCAACAATCAATACTGCAATCTATCTTTCCCCCATCGCCCTTCGCTCCCGAACTGCTGCGCTGCAACGCACAATATCCTGATGCTGCACTGCGTCATCGCCGACTGGGCACAGACCATCAGTTTTCCTCATGGACTTGACAAGCAAGCTTCTCCATCGTTATTTCTGCAAATAGATGCAGTAGTGCATAAATATGCAAGGAAGGAGCGCCCCTTGGGCCTTTCGTCTCCCGCCGATATCCAACCGGGATTAGCTACGCCGCTTGCGCCCTCGCTCGGCTCGGACGAGCGCGCGGAAAAGCTTCGGAGCCAAGCGCAGCGCATCCGCCGAAGCGTTGTCGAGATGATCGGGCGCGCCCGGCTTGGTCACATCGGCGGCGATTTCTCCGTCAGCGATATATTGACGACCCTGTTCTTCTCGGTGCTGCGGGTCGACCCCACAAACCCCAGCTCACCGCAGCGAGACCGCTTCATCCTCAGCAAAGGTCATTGCGCGGCAGCGCTTTACTCGACGCTCGCATTGCGCGGGTTCTTTCCGGTCGAGGAGCTGAAGACCTTCCTCGAGCCCTTGTCGCCGCTGAACGGTCATCCGAACCGGCGGAAGGTTCCGGGCGTTGAAGCGAACACCGGGCCCCTCGGTCACGGTTTGCCTATCGGTGTCGGTGTCGCAATCGGCGGCAAGCTCGCCAATGCCGATTGGCGAACCTTTGTCGTGCTCGGCGACGGCGAATTGCAGGAAGGTTCTAACTGGGAAGCGGCGATGTGCGCCGGTCATCGCAAGCTCGACAATCTGGTCGCGGTCGTCGACCGCAATCGGCTGCAGCAGGGCGCGCGCACCGAGGACACCAACCAGCTTGAGCCGCTGGGCGAGAAATGGCGAGCTTTCGGATGGGACGTCGTCACCATAAATGGCCACGACCATGCCGCGCTTTACGAAGCCTTATCTTCCCCGCACCCGGGCAAACCACGTTGCGTGATCGCCAACACCATCAAGGGCAAGGGCGTGTCGTTCATCGAGGACCGCGTCGAGTGGCACCACAAGGTGCCGACTCCGGAACAGGTCGAACTCGCGCTCAAGGAGCTCGCGTGATGAACGCAGCCGTTCAAAACCCTCTTCCAACATTCGATTGCCGCGTCGCCTTCGCGGAGACGCTGATCGAGCTGGCGAAGGCCGACGAACGCATCGTCGCGGTCTGCAACGACAGCGTCGGCTCGAGCAACCTTATCGGCTTCCAGAAACTGTTCCCCGATCGTCTGGTCAACGTCGGCATCGCCGAGCAGAACATGGTTGGCGTTGGTGCGGGCCTCGCCAACGCGGGCTTCATTCCCTTCGTCTGTGGCGCCGGCCCCTTCCTCACGGGCCGCGCGCTTGAGCAGATTAAGGTCGATGTAGCCTACAACAATTTCCCGGTCGTTCTCTGCGGCATGAGTCCTGGCATGGCTTATGGCGAGCTCGGCCCCACCCATCATTCGATCGAGGATCTCAGCTGGCTGCGCGCCATTGATGGACTTGGCAATCGTGGTCCCGGCTGACCCTGCTCAGACCAGCGCCGCCGTACGCTGGGCTGCCGCCGCGGGAAGCCCTTGCTACATTCGCGTGGGCCGCACCAAGGTTCCGGCGGTAACGCCTGATGGCGCGGACGCCTTCGGCTTTGGCCGGGCGGATGTGTTGCGCGAAGGCAAAGATCTGTCCTTGGTCGCGACGGGAGCGATGGTCTCTCGGGCGCTCGCCGCCGCGGACGCTCTTGCCGCGCGGGGCGTGAACGCGCGCGTGCTCAACGTCTCGACTATCAAACCGCTCGACGAGACGGCGATCGTCGCCGCGGCGCGCGAAACAGGCGCAATCGTGACGGTCGAGGAGGCGGTGGTTCAGGGCGGACTTGGCGCCGCGGTCGCCGAAACGGTCGTGCGCAACGCGCCGGTTCCGATGCGCATCCTCGGCGTTACAAGCTTCGCCCCGACCGGGACCGCCGAATTCCTCTTTGATCATTTCGGCCTCAATTCCGAAAGCATCGTCGCCGCCGCGCTCGAACTGAAGAAGCCGTAAAATGTCTTCCCTCATCCTCGCGATCGACCAGGGGACGAGCTCGACAAAAGCGTTAGTCGTAGACGCGCGCGGCGACGTAGTCAGCCGCGCCCAGGCGCCGGTGTCGCTCGCGACGCCGGAGCCGGGATGGGTGCAACAGGATGCCGAAGAGATCTGGGCGAGCGTTCAGCGGGCCGTGAGCGACGCGCTCGATCTCGAAACAGCGAAGCGCGTCGTCTCTTTGGGTCTTAGCACCCAGCGCGAATCCTGCGTGATATGGGATCGCCGCACCGGAGAGGCGCTAACGCCCGTCCTCTCGTGGCAGGATCAGCGAACCGAGGCGATCTGCGCCACGCTGCGAGCTGCCGGACACGGCGCTATGATCCGCCGCCGCAGCGGTCTGCCGCTCGACCCGATGTTCTCCGCAGCCAAGGCCCGCTGGCTGCTCGACCGCCTTCCGCAGGGTCAGGCGCGCGCGAAAGCCGGCGAGATCTGCATAGGGACGATCGACGCTTTTCTTCTGTCGCGCTTTGGCGGCGAGGCAGTGGTCGAGGCCGGCAACGCCTCGCGTACACAGCTCTTCGATGTCGTCGTGGGGAAGTGGGACGACGATCTGCTTGCGATTTTCGATGTGCCTCTCGCCGGTCTGCCCCGTGTTGTCGCTTCCAATGGGCCATTTCCGAAGGCTCGCGGTCTTGCGCCGCTCGCGGACGGAACTCCTATTGGCGCGGTGCTCGCCGACTCCCATTCTGCCCTTTTTGCGCATGGCGCCTTTGCTCCGGGCCCCGTCAAGGCGACGCAGGGCACGGGCTCCTCGATCATGGGCCTCGTCGACCGTGCCGCGGTCCGCGACGGTGACGCCGGGGCGCCCGGTGTGTGTCTCACTCTCGCGTGGCGGCTGGACCAGTCGATGCTCGCTTACGAAGGCAACATCCGCAGCGCCGGCGCAACCTTGATTTGGGCCGCGGAACTGCTCGGAATCTCCACGAAAGAGCTTGCCGAGCTCGCCGCCACTGCAGCCGACTCGCGTGGCGTCAGCCTCGTGCCCGCCTTCGGAGGCCTTGGCGCTCCGTGGTGGGACGCCAACGCCTCCGCGACGGCGACCGGCTTCTCGTTTGGCGCGACGCGCGCGCCTTTTGCGCGGGCTGCTCTGGATTCGATTGCCCACCAGATTGCCGATGTCGTGGACGCCTTCCGCTCAAGCGGCGCGCCGGTCGAACGGTTGTTGGTCGATGGCGGCCCGACTCGAAACGATCAGCTGATGCAGTTCGAGGCTGACATGGCCGGCCTCCCCGTCGAACGAACGTCGGTCGCCGAACTGTCGGCATTGGGCGTTGCTCATCTCGCCGGACTCAGCGCCGGGGTGTTCACAATGGAGCATCTGAAGCAATTCGATCGGGGGGCCGAGCGGTTTGCGCCGAAGATGACCGCCGAGGCTCGAACAAAAGAACGACTTGCATGGGCGCGGGCCGTCGCACGAGCCCGAGGCCTTCCGATCAGACCCGATCCCCCGGCGCAGTGACGCTCAACCAGAACCTGGAGGAAACGCCGAATGACGACCGGAGGAATGACCGCGGAGGTGCGGACAGGCGCCAACGCTTTGAACTTCGTCCGTGGCGCAACAGGTCCGCTTATTGGCCTCATACTCCTTTGCGTCTTTCTATCCCTGAGCACCGACACATTCCTAACGGTGAGAAACCTGCTCAACGTGATGGACCAAGTCACCGTCCTCGGCGTCATGGCGGTTGGCATGACCTTGGTCATCCTGATTGGCGGCATCGATCTCTCGGTGGGCTCTGTGTTGGCGTTGTCGGGCATGGTGATGGGCTATCTCGGCAACAGTCTCGGATGGCCGTTCGGGATTGCGATCGCCATCGCGCTCATCGCATCTGCTTTATGTGGAGTGGTCACGGGGCTGATGATCACGCGTCTAAACATGCCGGCCTTCATCGCGACACTTGCGATGATGTCGATCGCCCGCGGCATAGCCAGTATCATTACGAACGGCGAGCAGATCGTAGGCTTCCCGGACTGGTTCTCCAATCTTGCGATTATCCGTCACTTTGGCTTTTTGACCGTCACGGTCGCAGTCATGGTTGTGATCGTAGCCGTCGCCTGGATTGTTTTGACTTTCCGCCCACCGGGTCGGGCGCTCTATGCAATTGGCGGCAGCGCTGAAGTCGCGCGTCTTGCCGGCATCAATGTCCGCGAGACGACGCTTGATCGTTTACATGCTTTGCGCTCTCGCTGCAGGTCTTGCCGGAGTCATTCTGTCCGCCCGCCTCGATTCTGCGCAACCAAGCTCGGGCATCGGCTACGAGCTCGACACGATTGCCGCAGTGGTCATCGGAGGCGCGAGCCTCGCCGGCGGCATAGGTGGAATTGGCGGAACTGTGGTTGGCGTGCTGATCATCGGCTTTCTGCGCAATGGCCTCAACCTTTTGCAGGTCTCACCGTTCGTCCAACAGGTCATCATCGGGGTGGTCATCGCAATCGCAGTGGCGGCCGACACCGTACGGCGGAAGCACAAGTGAGAAAGATTCGAAAGGCGCGGTCCGACGCGTCTTCGATCGAGACGACGCTGCTCCGGAGCTGGGGCGGCTCGGGGTCCGGACGGACCGACAGTGACGATCCCGGCGATAACGTCGTCGAACGTCAAACAGAGAGCAGGAGGAAAGTATGAGTTTCAGGAAGGCTTCGCTACTCACGGCGGTCGCCGTGTTGGCCCTAGGGACTGCGTTCAGCGCGGAAGCAAAGGAGGCCAAGAAGATTGGTCTCGCCGTCGCCAATCTTCAGGCTAACTTCTTCAATCAGATCAAAGAATCCGTCGAAGCGGAAGGCGCGGCGAAGGGAATCAAGATCATTACCGTCGACGCCAAGGGCGACGCGGCGACGCAGGTCAACCAGATTCAGGATCTGCTCGCGCAGAACATTGATGCGCTAATCTATATCCCAGCGGGCGCGACCGCGGCCGCCGTTCCGGTCAAGGCCGCGCGGGCCGCTGGGGTGCCCGTCATCAATGTCGATCGCAATGCAGACGGATCGCCGGGCGACACCTTCATTGCGACGGACAGCGTGACGTCGGCGAAGCAAGTGTGCGCCTGGATCGCCAAGCAGGCCGGCGGCAAGGGCGAGATGCTTGTCATCCACGGTCAGAAAGGCACGACCCCAGAAGTGGACCGCACCAAAGGATGTGCAGAGGCGCTCAAGGATTTCCCTGACATCAAGATCGTCGGTCAGCTCTGGAGCGAGCAGTGGCATCAAGATGAGGGCTTCAAGCTCGCGCAGGACCTGCTGCAAGCTCATCCAAAGGTCGATATCATCTGGGGGCAGGCGGATGCACTTGCTCTCGGAGCCGCGCAAGCCGTCAAAGTCGCCAGTCCGGATCACAAGATTTGGGTCGCTGGATTTGACGGCGACACGGCCGCGCTTACGGCCCTAAGGGACGGCGTGTTCGATGTCACCGCGACCCAGCAGACCCAGAAGATGGGCCGCATGGCGGTCGATTCCGCGATCGACCTGGTTGCAGGCAAGAAGCTGCCGCCCGAGCAGCTGCAGGACGCGACGCTAACCACAAAGGAGAACGTTGGCGGCTTCGTCGAGAAGCACCCGTAATCCCTGAAAAAGCGGGCGGCGCGTTCATGCGCCGCCCCTCTTCTCAAGGCCGTTCGCTCATGACTCCGCACCCAATGACAGAAGCTGAGCTGTCGATACGCGATATCGGTAAGCAATATGGTCCGAATATCGTTCTTAGCGAGATCAACCTAGACGTACGCACTGGCGAGGTGCTGGCGCTGCTCGGTGAGAACGGAGCCGGAAAATCTACTCTGTCTGCGATCGTTGCCGGCGTTGTCAAACCGACGACCGGAACCATGACATGGCGCGGTGAGCCCTATGCACCGCAATCGCCCGGCGACGCCCTTTCGTCTGGGATTGGTCTTATCCACCAGGAGATGCGCCTTCTCCTGGATCTCTCCATCGCCGAAAACGTCTTCGTCGGTCGATTGCCGGTCAGGAATGGGCGAATTGACCGGCAGATGATGAACGAGCGGGCCGCCGAGCAATTGCATCGGCTTGGGCTTGATGTGTCGCCCACTACGCTCGTCCGCAATCTGCGCGTCGCTGCGCAACAGCAGGTCGAAATCGCCAAGGCGCTAACTCAGAACGCCCGCCTGCTTATTTTTGACGAGCCAACCGCTGCCCTCGGCGCCGAGGAGACGGATCGGCTGTTCGAACAGATTGGTCGCTTGAAGAAAGAGGGCGTCGCCTTCGTCTATATAAGCCACCGCCTCGACGAGATTGCGCGCATCGCTGACCGCATTGCGGTGCTTCGAGACGGTAGGCTTGTGAGAACGTACGAGACCGCGCAGGTGCCAACCAAGGCCCTCGTTGAAGACATGGTTGGCAGGCCGCTTGACCGCATGTTCCCGATGATCCCGCGGCCAGACGCCGACGCCTCGCCCCTGATCGAGGTTGTGGGGCTGACCAGTCCCCTGGGAGATTTCTCCGACGTCAGCTTTTCCGTCAGGCCTGGCGAAGTCTTCGGCGTCGCCGGCATCGTGGGCGCCGGGCGCACCGAGCTTATGCGCGCGATTGCCGGAGCTGACCTCGTGTCTTCAGGCTCCGTCAAAGTTAACGGCGAAGTCGTGCGGCTCAACGGCCCCGCCGACGCCCTCGCGCACGGCGTCGTGCTTGTGCCCGAAGACCGCAAGGCGCAGGGGCTTATTCTCGGGCAAACGATCGGTGAAAATCTTGCGCTCGGCAACTATGAGCGTCTAGCGCCTTCCGGCTGGATTACGAGCGGGCGCACTCGGGCCTTCGCCCAGCGCGGCATCACGCGGTTCCTGATCAAAGGATCGGCCGATCAACCCGCAAGCACGCTCTCAGGCGGCAACCAACAAAAAGTGGTGATCGCCAAGACGATTTTGCGCGAGCCGAAGGTTGTCATTCTCGACGAGCCGACCCGGGGCATCGACGTTGGCGCGCGCGCGGCCATCTACGAGATTATCGCTGAACTCGCACACGAGGGCATGGCCGTTATCATCGTCAGTTCCGACCTCGACGAGGTGCTCGGCCTTTCGCATCGGGTGATGGTCCTTAGCCGCGGCATTAACCGCGGCGTGCTCGACCATGAAACGGCTGGACGCGTATCCGTCATGGAGCTCGCGACCCTTTAGGCACGAATGCAAGGAGGATGCTTGGTGAATAGGTTCAGTCTGAGCGACGAAGTCGCGTTCGTCACCGGCGCGGGCAGCGGGATCGGACAGGGGATCGCCATTGGTCTCGCCGAAGCCGGCGCTCATGTCGCTTTATTCGATCTTACCGAGAGCAAAGGCCTTGACGACACGGCCAAAGCGATCGCCGACAAGGGCCGACGTGCGTTGAAGACGACAGGCGACGTCTCGGACGCCGCGGCGCTGGAGGCGGCTGTAAAGGCCGCGGAAGCGGCCCTTGGACCGCTTACCCTTGCGGCCAATTGTGCGGGAATCGCAAACGCAACGCCAGCGGAGGATATGCCGCTCGAGCAATGGCGAAGGATGATCGACGTGAACCTCACGGGCATCTTTCTGTCATGTCAGGTTGAAGGGCGTGTCATGCTGCCGCGGGGACGAGGCGCGATCGTTAACATCGCTTCGATGTCGGGGACGATCGTTAATCGCGGATTGCTGCAGGCGCATTACAACACCTCGAAAGCGGGCGTTATCCACCTCTCCAAGAGCCTCGCCATGGAATGGGTGGACCGTGGCGTCAGGGTCAACGTCATCAGCCCCGGCTATACGGCGACTCCGATGAATCTTCGGCCTGAAGTGGCGGAGCAGCGCAAAATCTTCGAGCGAGAAACGCCGATGGGCCGCATGGCGACCGTCGACGAAATGGTCGGGCCTGCTGTCTTCCTCTTGAGTCGTGCGGCCTCATTCGTAACTGGTGTAGACCTTCTGGTCGACGGCGGCTTTGAGTGCTGGTAGCTGCGGTTTTTCGTTTGCCGGTTAGCTGCGACATCTTCGCGGCCCTCTAATGCCCTTATTCCCGAGGTCAGCGCGTCGCAGCCTTTTTTCCGTCCCTCCGTCCGCGTGAGCCGCGACCAACACAGTTCGGTCCCGTCGCCGAGGCTCACCAGCCATCGCTGCGTCGAAGAGATCGTCCTCACGGCGATAAGCGTCCTTGTCGAAGGCGCGGAATCCCGTCACCTGCCGGGTCAGATGGTTGGCCATGACACCGCGCTAAATGGATCTCTTTTCGAGCGCCGATCGGCCGATCTTCACCCGCCCGGCGGTCGCGTGCGGTTCGATCATCAAGGCTCGGGACTGTTTGCCGGCGCTCACGCACTTGGCGTCAATCTCGCGCGGGCTGAGCCCTTGAGCGCGGGCCGCCTCGATGATCGCGTAGCCATTGCCAGCCAATAGGCGCGTCGCAAAGGTGGGTCCGTCGCATCGATTTGCCGGACCGCAACACAATGATGTCAACCCCTTCCACCCCCGGCGTATTTCGGCGTTCTGCTGGAACGGCGGTGGGCCGAAGGCATTACCAAAGCCCGGCACTCGTTCGCTGAGATACGCCATCGCGGCTATACCGGGTCCTTCAGTCATCTGGCGCGTTTTCTTGCGCCCTGGCGCAGCGGCGAGCCTTCTCTCCCGGGTGACGAGCTGGAGAAGCCAGCCCCGGTCCGCGTGCGAACGCTGGATCCAATGACCGATCGGGTGATCTCGCCGCTGACCGCGGCGAGGCTTTGCGTCAAACCCCGCGGTCAGATGACCGCCCGGCAGGTCGCCAACGTCGATGCGCTGAAAGCCGCGTCCGCCGAGTTCACAGCGATGCGGCACCTGGCGATGCGGTTCCGAGGCCTGCATCGCGGTGGAACGGCGGAGGGGTTGGCTGATCGATGCGCGCGCGTCTGGGATCTGCGCGATTCAGCGTTTTGCAAAGACGATACGCCAAGACCTGGAAACGGTGCGGAACGCTAGGTCGGAGCCTTGGAGCAACGGGCAAACCAAAGGACAGATCAACAGACAAAAGACCCCCAAGCGAGCCATGTATGGCCGCGCCGGTGTTGAGTTGCTCCGCGCTCGGATGATGCCGTTGTAAGAAAGCGATCTGCAGCAAGAGTCAATCAGACCCAGAAATCCGCTTCCCGTCAGTATCAGAAGGTTACGGAGGCCGAAATAAATGGCTGCAAATCCTTGCACCCCGATTCGATTCTGGGCGAGACCTCCAATAAATCAAAAGTTAAACAGGTTTCGGCACCGTCTTCGATCCGTTGCCGGAGTCCATGACCCGCCAAAACGGCAATTCTGGAAGTGCGAGCAATCATTTATCGGCGCTAAGCGCTCTCGACGTCCCAATGGTTTTCGCTGACTTAGTTTAGGCATGGGCCGTAACGCAGCCGAGTTGCCTTCGTTGATTGCGTCGTCATCGATCCGCATTGCCTTCTATCGCGCCGCATGTAAGAGAATCGTTTCGGCTTGAGAGCCACTGAACGGCGTCGAGGTTGTGGAACGCAACGTTTCGCCCCGAGTCTAGGGACATAAAATGTGATGGCGGTCGAAGCGGATCGCGGCGCGCCCTGGCGCGTAGGAGTGTTGTTTTCCCACACCGGCTTCATGTCGATCATCGAGGAAACGCAGCTCCAGGGAACGCTGCTCGCGATTGACGAGATCAATAGCTCCGGCGGCGTGTGCGGTCGCGAGCTCAAATCGGTCATCTACGATCCTGCCTCGGACTCAGCGGCATTTGGACAGTTCGCCAAGCGGCTGATGATCGAGGACGAGGTGAGCACGATCTTCGGCTGCTACACCTCGTCCAGCCGCAAGGCGGTTCTACCCGTCGTCGAAAGGCTGAACGGGTTGCTTTGGTATCCGACGCTATACGAAGGCTTTGAGGCGTCGCCCAATGTGATCTACACCGGCGCCGCGCCTAACCAGAACAGCGTGGCGTTATGCCAGTATCTGATCGAACATTTTGGCCCCCGTTTTTACTTCGTGGGTTCTGATTATATCTATCCGCGCGAATCCAACCGCGTCATGCGGGAACTTCTGCGAGGGCGGGGCAGCGTTGTCGGCGAACGCTATTTCAGCCTTCGCGCGCGCCAGCGTGATTTCCTCCCGCTGATCGAAGACCTGAAGCGGGTGAGGCCGGACGTGATCTTCTCGACAATTGTCGGCGACGGCACGGTCCATTTTTACCAGGCCTACAAGGACTCTGGACTCGAGCCTAGCGAGATGCCGATCGCAAGCCTCACGACGACCGAAGCGGAAGTGCGCGCCATGGGCTTTGACGTCGGCGAGGGTCACATTACAGCCGCGTCCTACTTTCAGGGGGTCAACAGCGGGGCGAACGCCTCGTTCGTATCGCGCTTCAAAAAGCGTTGGGGGGAAAATGAGCCAACCAATATGTGCGTTGAGGCCGCCTACTTTCAGGTCTTCCTCTTCGCCCGAGCGCTGGAAATGGCGGGAACGATCGACACGGACGTCCTGCGCTCGATGGCGCTCGGCAGCGCCATCGATGCGCCGCAGGGCCGTGTCTCGATCGATCCGGGCTGCGGTCATTCTAATCTGTGGAGCCGGATCGGGCGCGCCAACCAGAACGGGCAGTTCGACATTGTCGGCCAATCCGCATCGCCGGTGCATCCCGATCCTTTCCTGACGGTCTGCACCGGCGTCGCGGCGGGGTTGCTTGCGTGATGGGCGGGCTTTGTCTCATGCGTGAGCCGGCGGCCCGCAAACTTGACGGCCAACGGCTTGCCCGCCCGAGGTCAGCGTCAGGAGCCAACATTGTCGAAGCAATCGTCGTCGCGCCGCCCGACGATCATATCGCATTTCTGGTCCGTGAGCTTCGGCGGACGCGCGCCCAGGTGCGTCTTATTTGGCCGATGCAGGATACCTTGCCGTCCGACGCGGACGTCATCTACTGCGAATATATTCCAGACCTCGCTAAGAGGTTGCGGTGGGTTCCGGGCGCTGCCTCGGCCGCGCTCGTCGTGATCCTTCCGGTCGACGGCGTGGTCAATCTCGATGCTCTCTGCAACGCGACGCCCCAGTGCATCCTTCCGCGTCCTTTTTCCGCGAACGCGGTCGCTGCAAGCTTCGGCCTCGCGCTCAAGCAGTTCCAATACGAGAAGCGCCTGCGCGAGAAAATCGACAAGCTCGAGGAGAATCTTCGCTCGACGCGAACCATAGAGCGCGCGAAAGCGATCGTGATGGCCGAGCGCGGAATGCCGGAAGACGAGGCCTATGGCCTCATTCGTCGACAAGCGATGGATCGTCGCGTTTCCGCGGCCGCAGTCGCGCTGGCGATCGTTGACTCCTTCGAATTGCTCGGTTACGGATGTGGCTCCGAACCTACGGGAACGTAGTTTCGGCGCGGCGACAAAGCCGTATCACATCGGCAAAAAAGCCCTCCCCTGCTTCGAGCAGCGGGAGGGCTTTTGCGTTTTCGGCTCTGGGAGGAGCGATATGAGCAGCACACGGCGGACATTCCTGAAATCAGCCGCGGCGTTTGGAGGCATCGCCGGCGCAGGCTTTCCTCACATCTGGAGTAAGAACGCGGACTTCGCCCTGGCCGCGGGCGGGGAGATCAAAGTGGGCGTCTTATTTTCATTGACCGGCACGACGGCCATTATCGAGGAATCGCTCAACAAGGCGACTATTCTCGCAATTGAGGAAATCAACGCGGCTGGAGGTGCCGGCGGCAAAAAGATTGTGGCGGTCGTCGAGGATCCCGCGTCGGATCCGGCGACCTTTGCGGAGAAAGCACGCAAGCTCGTAATGGGCGATAAGGCGATCAGCGTCTTCGGCTCGTACACATCGGCAAGCCGCAAGGCGGTGTTGCCGGTCTTCGAACGCCAAAATAATCTCTATTGGTATCCGACGCTCTATGAAGGCCGCGAGTGCTCTAAGAACGTCATCTACACCGGCGCCGTTCCGAACCAGCAGCAGGATGATTTTGTCCCGTGGCTGATCAAGAATTTCGGCACGAAGTTCTATCTCATTGGTTCCAACTACATCTACCCCAAGGAGGAGAACAACTATCTGCGCCACCTTCTGCAGAAGTACGGCGGCGAGGTGGTCGAGGAGGAGTACGTCCCGCTCGGACACTCCGAATTCTCCTCGGTGATCAACAAGTTCCGCTCGAAGCAACCGAACGTGATCTTTTCGACCGTCGTCGGCGACTCGGTTGTCGCGCTGCACAGGCAGTATCGCGCGGCCGGTCTCGATCCGGCAAAGATGCCCATGGCCAGCCTCACGACATCTGAAAACGAAATTGCCGCGATGGGCGGCGACGCCGCTGCTGGCCACTTCACTTCGGCGCCCTACTTCATGGTTCACAAATCCCCCGAGAATGAAAAGTTCGTCGAAGCCTACCGGAAGCGTTGGGGCGCCGACAAGGTGACGCACTTCGTGTCAGAGGCCTGCTACTTCCAGGTCTATCTGTTCAAGCAAGCGATTGAGAAGATCGGGGCCGGCGACATTACGCCACCTGCTGTGCGCGACGCTGCGATGGGGCAGGAGATGATCGCCCCGCAGGGCAAAGTGAAGATAGACCCGAAGAACCAGCACACCTTCCTATGGCCGAAGATCGCCCAGGCGCAGTCGGACGGACAGTTCAAGGTCCTGGTCGAGTCGAAGGAGTGGGTCGAGCCGGTGCCCTACGCCGCCTATCCTGGTCAGGAGTGCGCCGAGAAGGGGCTCGTGACGAAATAATTCCGGAAAGAACGTCTGCGTCGCCTGGCGCAAATCCGCGCCGGGCGACGGTTACGACGACAGCGGAAGAGTGCGAGCGTGAATGAAATCCTTCAGCAACTTGTGACCGGCCTGAGCATCGGCTCGATTCTGCTGCTCGTGGCGCTCGGCCTCGCCATTATCTACGGCTCGATGGGCATCATCAATCTCGCCCACGGCGAATTTCTGATGATCGGCGCTTATCTCGCATGGGGGCTGCAGATTCACCTTGGGCTGGGGCTGCTCACCTCACTGATCCCAATTTTCCTCGCGGTTGCAGCATTCGGCTGGGTGATCGAGCGGATTATCCTCAGCCGTCTCAACAAACGGCCGCTCGACACGATTCTGGCCACTTGGGGCATCGGCGTCGTGCTGCAGCAGATTGTGCGGCTGATCGCCGGCGGTGAGCTTCGTTACGTGAAGATGCCTCCCTCGCTTTCGCAGAGCGTCGAAGTCGTTGGCGTGCAGATGTCGATGTACCGCGTCTTCCTGTTTCTGACATCTCTCCTGCTGTCGCTCGTCACCTATCTCGTCATATACCGCACGACTGTCGGCATGAAACTGCGGGCGATTATCCAGGATCGCTCGATCGCCTCTTCGTTCGGCATCAATGCGACAAATGTCTATTCCTTGACCTTCGCCTACGGCGCGGGCCTGGCGGGGCTCGCCGGAGCGCTCGTCTCACCGCTCAAGAGCGTCTCGCCCGAGATGGGGACGAGCTACGTTGTCGACGCCTTCATGGTGGTCGTGCTCGGCGGCGTCCAGAGCCTGATCGGCACGATTGCGAGCGCCTTTATCATCGGTACCTTGTCGGGGGTCATCGCCTTCCTCCAAAACGACACGGTTGCGAAGGCGCTCGTTCTGTTGGCGATAATCGTCATCATCCGCTTCCGACCCGAAGGATTGTTTTCGGCCAGGGTGCGCTCGGCATGACAGCGACGTCCTTGCGCGGCGCGGCCCGCGATACTCGTCCTGTCGCGCGCCAGCTCGTGGTGATCGTGGCGGTTTGCGCGCTTGTCTTCATCGCGCCCTCGTTCCTCAGCAGCGACTTCGCGATCAATCGCGTCGCCCGCTACCTCGTCCTTGCAATGTTGACGATGTCGCTATCCCTCGCGTGGGGTTACGCCGGCATTCTCAATCTCGGCAACGCGATGGGCTTCGGCCTCGGCTCGTACGCCCTCGCGATGGCGCTCAAACTGAAAACTGTTCCAGTGCAGACCGGCGCAGACGGTCTGCCCGACTTCATGGCGTGGAACAACGTCACCCATCTTCCGTGGTTCTGGGAGCCTTTCTACTCGATCGCCTTCGCGATCGCGGCGGGACTTCTTGTGCCTGCGCTTGCGGCTGCGGCGCTCGGCTGGTTCATGTTCCGGGGCCGCGTGACCGGTGTCTATGTGGCGATCATGACGCTCGCCTCGATGGTCGTGCTCAATCTCGTGATTATCGACCAGCAGCCCTATACCGGCGGCTTCAACGGCATCACCGACCTCGCCCAGCTCCAACTGTTCGGCATCACCTTCGACGCTTACGGACGATCCACTTATTACCTCGTTGCGGTTTGTCTGACGTTTTCAATGCTTCTGGCCTTCGCCTTCACGCACTCGAAGGCCGGCCTCATCATCCAAGCGATCCGCGATCACGAGAGCCGAGTCCGGTTTTTCGGCTACGACGTAGCCGTCTACAAGATCTTCGCCTTTGCGTTTTCGGCTGCGATCGCGGGCCTAGCGGGCATGCTCTATACGATTGTCATGGAGTTCGCCTCGCCGACTTTCCTCGGCGTTCCGTTGAGTCTGTCCGTAGTCGTGTGGTGCGCGGTCGGCGGACGGCAGAGCCTTGTTGGAGCCTTCCTCGGCGCGCTTCTCGTCACCAGCGTTCAAGGCGCGCTCTCGGAGGATCCCATGTTTCTCGAAACGTGGACCCTGGTGATGGGGGCGATCTTTGTCCTCGTTGTGCTGTTCCTTCCCAAGGGTATCGCCGGGCTCGCGCAGGCCGTGGTCGAACGGCTCTCCCCGGGCAACCGCGCGCTGGCGACGGGTGGGTCATCGGCGCGGGGGCAGGAGTCGCGGTGGTGACCGGGTATCTTGCGCTCCGCGGCGTCAGCGTCAGCTTTAGCGGATTCCTCGCGGTCAACCAGCTCGATCTGGCCGTCGAGAAAGGCGAACTGCGGTGCCTCATCGGCCCCAACGGCGCGGGCAAAACGACGGCGCTCGATCTCATCTGCGGCAAAACCAAACCGCAATCCGGGACGATCACCCTTGCCGGCGTTCCGCTGCATACGCTCGAGGACTATCAGATCGCGCGAGCCGGAGTTGGCCGCAAGTTTCAAGTCCCGAGTTTATTCCGCGAGCTGACAGTGCGCGAGAATTTCGAGGTCGCCTATGCTCGGGAGACCGGCATCTTTAGAACCCTACGCCGCAGCGCCCGGGGGGCGGAAGCGAATGGTCTTGAGATGCTCGCCGATCTCGTCGGCCTGCGCGAAGAACTCGCCAAACCCGCGGCGTATCTCTCGCACGGCCAGACACAATGGCTGGAGATCGGCATGCTCCTTGCACAAGATGCGGCGCTGATCCTGATGGACGAGCCGACCGCCGGCATGACCGCGCAGGAGACGCGCAAGACCGCTGATCTGTTCCTGCGCCTAAAGGGCAAGCACACGCTGATCGTTGTCGAGCACGACATGGGTTTCGTCAAAGCGATCGGCGACGTCATCTCGGTCATGCATCAGGGGCGACTGCTCGCGGAAGGCAGTGTGCGCGAGATTGAGACTCATCCCGAGGTAAAGAAAGCGTATCTCGGCTCGGGAGGGATCAGCAATGCTTGATCTCGCCAACGTGGACGCTTTCTACGGCGCGAGCCGGGCGCTGCAGAACGTGAACCTCTCGGTTGGCAAGGGCGAATTCCTCGCGGTGCTTGGCCGCAATGGAGTCGGCAAGACGACGCTCATGCGCACCATCCTCGGCCTGATGGATCGCGTGATGGGTTCGATCAAGCTGGACGGCCGCGACATCGCCGCGCTGCGCACGGATCAGCGCGCAAAGGCGGGCATCGGATATGTACCGCAGGGACGCGGCATACTCCCCCGCTTCACCGTCAGAGAAAATCTCATCCTCGGCACTTTCGCCGCGCGGCAGCCGGCGCGCGACGTGCCCGACTGGGTCTATCAGATGTTTCCCATTCTGAAAGATTTTCAGAACCGCTATGGCGGCAATCTTTCCGGCGGCCAGCAGCAGCAGCTCGCCATCGCCCGCGCGCTGCTCAGCGAGCCGAAGGTGATTCTTCTCGACGAACCCATGGAGGGCATCCAGCCCAACATCGTCGAGGAGATCGAGGGCGTCGTGACCCGCCTCAATCGCGAGCGCGGCCTCACGATTGTTCTCGTCGAACAGGATGTCGCATTCGCCCGCAGGGCTTCGACGCGCTTCCTGATCCTCGAGAAGGGAAGCGTTGCGGCGGAAGGGCCCGTTGCGGCGCTGAGCGACGACATCGTTCATCGTCATATGGCCGTCTAGAAAGTCACTCAGCAGAAGGAGCTCAAAAATGTTGCACGGCGATATTTCAAGCAGCAAGGATACGGTCGGCGTAGCCGTCGTCAATTACAAGATGCCGCGCCTTCACACGAAGGCCGAAGTGCTCGCGAACGCGCGCAACATCGCGAAAATGCTGGAGGGTATGAAGATCGGTCTACCGGGCATGGATCTCGTGATCTTCCCGGAATATTCGACACACGGCATCATGTATGATCCCAAGGAAATGTACGATACGGCTGCCTCGGTGCCGGGCGAGGAGACCGAAATCTTCGCCGAGGCTTGTCGTAGGGCGAAGGTCTGGGGAGTGTTCTCACTGACCGGCGAGCGCCATGAGGATCATCCCAACAAGGCGCCCTACAACACGCTCATCCTCATGAGCGACAAGGGCGAGATCGTTCAGAAGTATCGCAAGATCATGCCGTGGGTGCCGATCGAAGGCTGGTATCCTGGCAACTGCACCTATGTGTCCGATGGCCCGAAGGGTCTCAAGATCAGCCTCATCATCTGCGACGACGGCAATTATCCGGAGATCTGGCGCGACTGCGCCATGCGCGGCGCGGAGCTGATCGTTCGGTGCCAGGGTTACATGTATCCGGCCAAAGAGCAGCAGATCCTCATGGCGAAGTCGATGGCTTGGGCGAACAACTGCTACGTCGCAGTCGCCAATGCCTCCGGCTTCGACGGCGTCTACAGCTATTTTGGCCATTCGGCGATCATCGGTTTTGATGGCCGCACGCTCGGCGAGTGCGGCGAGGAGGACATGGGCGTGCAATATGCGGCGCTCTCGAAATTCCTCATCCGTGACGCGCGCAAGAACATGCAGTCGGAGAACCATCTCTTCAAGCTCGTGCATCGCGGCTACACGGGCCTCATCAATTCCGGCGAGGGTGATCGTGGTGTGGCGGCTTGTCCGTTCGACTTTTACAAGAAGTGGATCACGGACCCCGACGCGACCCGCGAAATGGT